>NZ_CP121671.1:0-1406479 GCF_029714185.1 Halobacillus naozhouensis
CATTGTACGAAAACTTCCCCAAAAAACAGTAGACATTGAAAGCGATAATCGTAGAAATATTACAATTCGCTCCGGGAAAGCGGAATTTCATTTAAATGGCCAAGACGCAGAAGAATACCCTCAGCTTCCTCAATTGCATACTGAGGATAGTTTTGAACTTCCAATTGATCTGTTGAAGAACTTAATTCGTCAAACTGTATTTGCTGTCTCCATATCGGAAACGCGTCCAATCCTTACAGGTGTCCATGTAAACACTCAAGGAGAAGAACTTCACTTTACAGCAACAGATAGTCATCGTCTTGCTTCTAGAAAAATTCCTTTAGAAACTAAAACTGATTTGCCATCTGTTGTGATTCCAGGAAAAAGTTTAACGGAACTTAATAAAATTCTCGCTGATTCAGAAGATACGATTGAAATAAGTGTGACGGAAAACCAGGTTTTATTTAGAACGAAACATTTGTATTTCCTATCACGGCTTTTAGATGGAAATTATCCAGAAACCTCCCGTTTAATCCCTGATGAAAGCAAAACCATTGTCAAAATAGATACAAAGGAATTATTACAATCAGTTGACCGTGCTTCTTTACTGGCAAAAGAAAATCGTAACAATGTAGTTCGTTTAATTACCAAGGAAGACAATCAAATTGAAATTTACGGAAACTCACCTGAGGTAGGAAATGTGGTAGAGGAAGTTATAGCTGATTCTATTGAAGGAGAGGATCTGAAGATTTCTTTTAGTGCAAAATATATGATGGATGCTTTAAAAGCTGTCGGTTATGATCAAGTTAAAGTTGAATTTACTGGAGCGATGCGTCCATTTCTCATTCGTCCCGTAGATGATGAGCAAATATTACAACTGATTCTACCTGTACGCACCTATTAATTGATCAGGTGATAAATACCGTTATGGATAAATACCGTAACGGTTTTTTTATTTTTGTAACGAAATTGCATACAAAATAGCTAAATTATGTTATATTCTACTGTTTGCTTTTCTTAATGACTTATTTTTAGTAAAATAGAAAGATAAGACAAACCAACATAAATAGGGTGAATATATGAGAGAACGTATTGAAATATCTACAGAATATATTCAGCTGGGCCAATTTTTAAAGCTGAGTAACGTTGTTGAATCGGGTGGCATGGTTAAGGTGTTTCTATCTGAATTCGAAGTATTTGTAAATGAAGAGCCGGAACATCGGCGTGGAAGAAAGTTATACCTGGGAGACGTCGTTGATATTCCCGAATTCGGTGTCTATGAAGTCGTTCGTGAAGAATAGCTGGAGATAAACTATGTATATTCATGAATTGTCTTTAAGGTCTTTTCGAAATTACGAACAACTTTCATTAACATTCGATCATACAATTAATGTCATAATTGGCGAAAATGCCCAGGGTAAGACCAATTTAATGGAAGCTATTTATACATTAGCTTTTACTCGTTCTCATCGCACGCCCCGGGATAAAGAATTGATACATTGGGATGCAGAGTATGCTAAAATAAAAGGGAGTATCTATAAACGAAACCGCCGTTTCCCACTGGAAATTATTTTTTCAAAAAAAGGGAAGAAGGCGAAGTTAAACCATATTGAGCAAAAAAGACTTAGTGATTATATTGGTGCTTTAAATGTTGTTATGTTTGCACCTGAGGATTTACACCTGGTAAAAGGTAGTCCTCAGGTGCGTCGTAGGTTTATCGACATGGAAATAGGCCAGATTCAGCCTAGATATATTTATCATTTAGGACAGTATCAAAAGGTTTTGCGTCAACGAAATCATTTACTGAAAGAACTGCAGCGAAAACCTTCAGCTGATCGCACGATGTTAGGAGTATTAACAGATCAGCTGATTGAGCATGCCGTGACATTAGTAGACCGTCGTTTTAAATTCCTTCAATTGCTGCGTTCGTGGGCAGCACCTATTCATGAAGGAATCAGCCGGAAACTAGAAAACCTTGAAATCACTTATGATTCTAGTGTAAAAGTATCAGAAGATATGGATTTGGCAACAATAAAGATAAACTATGAAGAAAAATTTAAAGAAATAGAATCTAAAGAAATAGAGCGGGGCACAACTTTAGTTGGTCCTCACCGTGATGACCTTATTTTTTATGTGAATGGTAAAGATGTACAAACATACGGTTCACAGGGGCAGCAGCGGACAACAGCTTTATCCTTGAAGCTTGCAGAAATTGAGTTGATTCATAGCGAAGTAGGCGAATATCCAATCCTGCTCCTAGATGACGTCCTAAGTGAACTTGATGATTTTAGACAATCACACTTACTTCATACAATACAGGGCAAAGTTCAGACATTTGTCTCTACAACGAGTATTGATGGAATTGAACACGATGCCCTTAAAGAAGCGGAAATTTTTCGTGTTCTCGATGGAACGGTAGAGAACCAGAAATGAGGTGACAAGTTGTTTATTCACATTGGTGATGATCATGTTATTCAATCTAAAGATGTTGTGACCATCATTGATTACAGTCTCATGGCTTCTTCCTCTATTATTGAGGAAATGATTTTTAATCAGCGAAAGAATAAACAAGTGGTTGAAACAGAAGAGAATCATGCTAAATCAATTGTGGTTACGAAAGACTATATTTATTTTAGTCCTTTATCAGTTTACACGTTAAAAAAACGTGCCAATATGATGACCACTCTAAATAAATTGGAAGATTACTCAGAAGAACAGGGAATCTAGTCTTGTTTCAATCAATAGCATATGCTAAACCACTTGAGGAATGTAGGTGAGTACCATGAAGGAAGAAATACTAGAAGAACAACAGTCCTATGATGAAAATCAAATACAGGTGCTAGAAGGATTAGAGGCGGTTCGAAAGCGGCCAGGTATGTATATCGGTTCTACAAATGAAAAGGGGCTTCATCATTTAGTTTGGGAAATAGTCGATAACAGTATCGATGAGGCAATGGCAGGCTACTGCGATCATATCCAGGTAGTAATAGAAGAAGATAATAGCATTACGGTGATCGATAATGGACGAGGAGTCCCAGTAGGAATGCATGAAAAAGCAGGACGCCCAGCTGTTGAAGTCATTATGACCGTCTTACATGCCGGTGGGAAGTTTGGCGGCGGCGGCTACAAAGTCTCTGGTGGTTTGCATGGTGTTGGTGCTTCTGTTGTAAACGCATTGTCTTCAAAGCTGGAAATTTACGTGCACCGTGACGGGAAGGTGCATTATCAAGAGTACCAGCGAGGTGTGCCACAGGAAGACTTGAAAGTAATTGACGATACCGATATTACAGGAACACGAATCCGATTCAAGCCAGACCCTGAAATTTTCTCTGAAACTCAAGAGTATCAATATGAAGTACTGGCAAGTCGTATTCGTGAACTCGCTTTCTTGAATAAAGGATTGACGATTACGATTGAAGATAAACGTACCGATGAAGAACCACAGCACTATTACTACGAAGGAGGCATTGTCTCCTATGTAGAACACTTAAACCGTACTCGCGAGGCGTTGCATGAGCCATTTTTTATTGAGGACGAACAGGATGAAATTTCAATAGAAATTGCTATGCAGTATAATGACGGGTTTGCAAGTAATATTTATTCTTATGCCAACAATATTCATACCTATGAAGGCGGTACCCACGAATCAGGCTTTAAAACAGGTCTGACACGTGTGATTAATGATTACGCCCGAAAAAATAACATGTTTAAAGAAACGGATCCTAACCTCACTGGTGATGATGTGCGTGAAGGGTTAACAGCGATTATTTCGATTAAGCATCCGGATCCACAATTCGAAGGGCAAACAAAAACAAAGCTTGGGAATAGTGAAGCTCGAACAATTACCGATGCTTTATTTTCTGAGGGTTTATCCAAGTTCTTATTTGAGAATCCTGACATGGCTAAGGTCGTCGTGGAAAAGGGGCTAATGGCTTCCAGAGCACGTATGGCTGCCAAGAAGGCCAGAGAATTAACACGACGAAAAAATGCACTAGAAGTTTCGAATCTTCCCGGAAAACTGGCTGATTGTTCTTCAAAAGATGCCAACATTTCTGAACTCTATATCGTAGAGGGTGATTCTGCCGGAGGTTCGGCTAAGCAAGGACGGGATCGTCATTTCCAGGCCATTCTGCCACTGCGCGGAAAGATTATTAATGTAGAGAAAGCCCGCTTAGATAAAATCCTTTCCAATAATGAAATTAGAACCATAATCACAGCACTCGGCACTGGTATTGGAGAAGAATTTGACATCTCAAAAGCACGATATCACAAAGTTGTAATCATGACTGATGCGGACGTAGATGGAGCTCATATTCGTACGTTACTATTAACGTTCTTCTATCGTTACATGCGCCCGCTGATTGAAAAAGGTTATATCTATATTGCTCAACCACCATTGTATAAAATTCAACAGGGGAAAGCGATTTATTACACGTATAGTGATAGACAGCTTGATGAAATCATGGCTAAACTTCCAAGTTCTCCAAAACCGGGCGTACAGCGTTATAAGGGTCTCGGTGAGATGAATCCGGAACAATTGTGGGAAACAACAATGGATCCGGAAACAAGAACCATGCTCCAAGTGGGCCTTGAGGACGCCATCGGTGCTGATGAAACATTTGATATCCTAATGGGGGATAAAGTTGAGCCGCGCCGCAATTTTATCCAAGAAAATGCGCAATATGTTAAGAATTTAGATATTTAAGAGTGAAAAGATCCCCTGTCTATGGGAATATGCTAGAGCGGCTTTTAAGCCGTTTCTTTTCCTCACAGGTTATTAGGAGGTAAATAGAATGGTTGATCAACCCGAACGCCCAAGTGTTCAGGAAGTAAATATTAATCACGAAATGAGAACATCGTTTCTTGATTATGCAATGAGTGTAATTGTGGCTCGTGCCCTTCCTGATGTACGTGATGGCTTAAAGCCGGTCCACCGTCGAATTTTATATGCGATGCACGATTTAGGTATGCATTCTGATAAGGCATATAAGAAGTCAGCACGTATTGTTGGTGAGGTAATTGGTAAGTATCACCCACATGGTGATTCCGCCGTTTACGATACAATGGTCCGTATGGCACAGGATTTTGCATACCGTAATATGCTTGTTGATGGACACGGTAACTTTGGTTCGGTAGATGGAGATTCTGCTGCAGCCATGCGTTATACCGAAGCAAGAATGTCTAAGATATCCATGGAGCTTCTCCGTGATATCAACAAAGATACAATAGATTATACCGACAACTACGATGGTTCAGAGAAGGAGCCAGTTGTACTGCCGGCACGTTTTCCGAATCTACTTGTTAATGGGGGATCGGGGATTGCTGTTGGCATGGCAACGAACATCCCTCCCCATCAGTTGGGTGAGGTCATTGATGGTGTGCTGGCTCTAAGTAAAGATCCTGAAATTACGATTCAGGAATTAATGGAAGATTATATCTATGGACCTGATTTCCCGACCCATGGGCAGATTCTTGGATTAAGCGGTATAAGAAAAGCCTATGAAACTGGGAAAGGTTCTATTACCATTCGAGCTAAAGTAGATATAGAGGAACAAGCTAATGGTAAGGCACGCTTGCTTGTCACGGAGCTGCCTTACCAGGTGAACAAAGCTAGGCTTGTTGAAAAAATTGCTGAACTGGCTCGCGATAAAAAAATTGATGGTATAACTGATCTTCGCGATGAATCTGACCGTAATGGCATGCGTGTCGTGATAGAATTACGTCGTGATGCCAATCCGAATGTACTTCTTAATAACTTGTATAAAATGACTGCTTTACAAACGACCTTCGGTATCAATATGCTTGCCTTAGTTGATGGCCAGCCTAAGGTTTTAACGTTAAAGCAATGTTTAGAGCATTATTTAGAGCACCAAAAAGTAGTCATAAAGCGGAGAACTGCCTATGAACTTCGAAAAGCAGAAGCTCGTGCTCATATTTTAGAAGGTCTTCGAGTCGCTTTGGATCATTTAGATGAAGTTATCAAACTTATTAGAGACTCCCAAACGACAGAAATTGCCCGAACTGGGCTAATGGAGCGGTTTGGATTATCTGAAAAACAAGCTCAAGCCATCTTAGATATGCGCTTACAACGATTAACTGGTCTGGAACGAGAGAAGATTGAAGAAGAATACCAGGGACTCATTAAACACATTGCGGAACTTCGCGCTATTTTGGCTGACGAAGAAAAAGTACTGGAAATCATCCGTGAGGAACTGCTAGAGCTGAAAGAACGCTTCAATGACGAAAGACGTACTGAAATCATTTTAGGCGGGACAGACTTTATTGAGGATGAAGACTTAATCCCTGAAGAAACGGTCATTATTACGTTGACTCATCAAGGATATGTGAAGCGCCTGCCTGCCAGCACATATCGTTCTCAGCGCCGTGGAGGCCGTGGCGTCCAAGGGATGGGTACCCATGAAGAGGATTTCGTAGAGCACTTATTATCGACCTCTACTCATAACACGTTGCTGTTCTTCTCTAACAAAGGGAAGGTTTATAAGGCAAAAGGGTATGAGGTTCCTGAATTCAGCCGTACCGCTAAGGGAATTCCTATCATTAACATGCTCGAAATAGAGCGTGATGAATGGATCAATGCAGTCATTGCGGTTGAAGATTTTGTAGATGACTGGTATTTCATTTTCACAACAAGAAATGGCATTACTAAACGAACCAGCATTTCACAATTTGCCAATATCCGCAAAGGCGGTTTGATTGCGCTGGGTCTCCGTGAAGATGATGAGCTTATTTCTGTTAGACTTACTGACGGAAACAAGGATATTATGATCGGGACGCAAAATGGCTACGTGATTCGCTTCAATGAGGATCAAATCCGTTCCATGGGTCGTACAGCTGCTGGTGTCAAAGGAATATCTCTTCGTGAAGATGATAAAGTTGTATCAATGGAAATCATTGATAACGACTTACAAGTGTTAACGGTAACGAGCAAAGGATTCGGTAAGCGTACCCCAGCTGAAGATTACCGAATTACAAATCGTGGCGGTAAAGGTATCATAACGTGTAACTTAACAGAGAAAAATGGCCATGTCGTAGCGACCAAAGCCGTATCCGGCGATGAAGAGGATGTCATGATTATTACAGCAAGCGGTGTGTTGATTCGTATGCCTGTTGGAAGTATTAGTGAAACAGGTCGAAACACTCAAGGTGTGCGCTTAATTCGTCTTCAGGAGCATGAGGAAGTTGCAACTGTTGCTCGTGTTGAGTCTGAAAAAGCCGAAGAGGAATTAATAGAAGAGGCTCTTGAAGAAGAAGAAATAAAACAAGAGCGGGAATCAGAAGATACAGAGGAAGACTTATCTGAAGAATAGTTTGTTAAGACATCTTAAAATCCGCCTGTCGTTTATGCGACAGGCGGATTTTTTATACCAAATAAAGAGGTGAAGTCCATGCAAGTTCATCCCGACATTCATATTGAAGAAGTTGTCGATTAAAAAAAGCTTGAACTCCTTACTCCATGGAAGCTGTGTTCTGATCTTTTAGCCATGCTGAAATTAATGATGGAATTTGTTTTGGCGCATACTGGAGAAAGTGAATGATAAAGACATAGTCCTCCCGGTCACGCAGTTGTTCCATCTCGCCCCACCATTCTCCTTCATAACGAACAAGCATACTGAGGTTGTATAAAATAGCAAATTGGGCAAGCAGCTCTGGAAACTTAGCATCAGCTTTTGCTTTTCCCTTTAACGAATAAATAGGTTCCATAAAGGATAATGGCCGAAGCAGTTCATCCATTGATAGCTTTTTAGCCTCTATATCTTGATGAAATAAATGTTTAGCTGCATAGGGGAATAATCCGTTGGGTTGAATACGGACATCATCCTCTAAAAATCGATAGTGCATTTTCTTTCGTTTTCTTGTCGAGAGTCCATGAGCTAAAACCTTTGCTGTAGCCGGATACCCAGGATCTACTGTGAGGAGGCAGCTTTTCAAAAAATGAGTCAAGCTATAATAATAAAGCAATGGCTGGACACTGAGAGGGGTATGGACAGCAGAAGTTAAGTATTCTTCCCCAAGCTTGATCCCATAAATGAAGCGTTCTGCATTATAGTAAGCATGTTCTTTAGCTTTTTTACTATCCAGCCGTTCGTAACATTTTAGTAAAAAAGGTCTCGTATGGGCTGTGACTTGTAAATAGGTCAGCCA
The DNA here is from genome assembly GCF_029714185.1 of Halobacillus naozhouensis. NCBI lineage: Bacteria > Bacillati > Bacillota > Bacilli > Caryophanales > Bacillaceae > Halobacillus > Halobacillus naozhouensis. The sequence continues at coordinate 8,143 of NZ_CP121671.1, forward strand.
CGTTGTTTGTTCATCTGTCATAAATCGATTCCTTCCTTTAATAACAGGGATAAGTGCCATATTTTTATGCTTGAAAAAGCTGAATCATTGTCGTATTGTAAATAACAATAAGAAAATCGCAAGAATTCTGGAATTAGGCAGCTTGCGTTGAACAATAGTCCAATTATTTTACCCACATTTACCCAAAACTATTTAAGGAGAGGATCAAGCATGCGTGAGGACAAGTTTACGAAGGAAGGGCTTACGTTTGATGATGTCCTTCTGTTGCCGGCAAAGTCTGATGTACTGCCGCGTGATGTTTCACTGGCAACAGAATTGTCACCGACATTAAGGTTAAATATGCCCATCATTAGTGCAGGGATGGACACCGTAACAGAAGCACCAATGGCGATAGGGATGGCTCGCCAGGGAGGTCTAGGTGTTGTTCATAAAAATATGTCGATCGAAGCACAGGCTGAGCATGTTGATCGAGTGAAACGATCAGAGAGCGGGGTCATTTCTAATCCGTTCTTTTTGACACCTGAACATCAAGTGTTTGATGCTGAGCATTTAATGGGAAAATATCGCATTTCAGGAGTTCCTATTGTAAATAACGAAAAGGATCTTAAACTGGTAGGTATTATTACAAACCGTGACCTGAAATTCATTGATAATTATTCAATTGAAATTTCCGAAGTGATGACTCATGAAAATTTGGTAACAGCACCGGTAGGAACGACTCTAGCTGAAGCTGAGAAAATTTTGCAGAAATATAAGATTGAGAAGCTTCCAATGGTTGACAGTCAAGGAACATTAAAAGGGTTAATCACAATTAAAGATATCGAAAAAGTGATTGAATTTCCTAACTCTGCAAAAGATGAACAAGGTCGTTTACTTGTTGCAGCAGCAGTCGGGGTTACGGCTGATGCAATGACACGGATTGATAAACTGATTGAAGCAGGTGTAGATGCTTTGGTCGTCGATACAGCACATGGTCATTCTCAAGGTGTTATCGAACAAGTACAGCGTATTCGCGGTAAATACCCGGATATTAATATTATTGCAGGGAATGTAGCGACACCAGACGCTACGAGAGAATTAATAGAGGCTGGAGCAAATGTGATAAAAGTTGGGATTGGACCTGGATCAATTTGCACAACACGCGTGGTAGCAGGTGTAGGAGTTCCCCAAATTACAGCTGTAAACGATTGTGCCATGGAGGCTTCCAAATATGATATTCCAGTAATTGCTGATGGTGGCATTAAGTTCTCAGGTGACATTGTGAAAGCACTTGCTGCTGGAGGGCATGCGGTCATGCTAGGCAGCCTGCTGGCCGGAGTGAGTGAAAGCCCTGGAGAAACAGAAATTTTCCAAGGGCGCCGATTTAAGGTCTATCGTGGAATGGGATCAGTTGGAGCGATGGAATCTGGCTCTAAAGATCGCTACTTCCAAAGTGAACAAGAGTCGAAGAAACTTGTTCCAGAAGGTATAGAAGGCCGGATGCCATATAAAGGTCCACTTGCAGACTCGATCCATCAATTACTTGGAGGCTTGCGTTCTGGCATGGGCTATTGTGGGACATCAACTGTCGAATCATTGCGCAATGATGCTAAATTCACCAGGATTACTGGAGCAGGTCTACGTGAAAGTCATCCACATGACGTTCAAATTACAAAAGAAGCCCCAAACTACTCCATTTGACCCGTTAAAAAATCTTTAGACAGGGACTTTTCCCTGTCTATTTTTTTGCATGCCCGTGTGATAGAATAACAAAGATGCATAATTTATTCGTGGAGGTTGAGAAAGTTGAAACAAAGACTACAAGCATCATTGGCCGTGGGGATGGCTCTTGTTTTAAGTATGATCGTGATTTTTGGCAACCCGGAGCTTACATACGCAGCCACTGTTGATCTGGAAGCGGAGTCAGCTATTTTAGTAGATGCAGATACAGGAAAGATCTTATACGAAAAAAAGGCTGATTTAACACTACCTCCTGCTAGTATGACCAAAATGATGACCGAATACCTCGTTCTTGAGGCTATCAAAAATGGGGATATTAGCTGGGATACCACTACTCAGATTGGCGATTATCCATATAGTATTTCCGCAGATACCTCCTTTTCAGGGACGGGTTTGACTCAGAATAAGGATTATACGGTCAAGGAATTGTATACAGCCATGGCAGTAAACTCAGATAATGCCACAACCATAGCATTAGCTCAATTGGTTGCCGGCTCTGAAGGCAAATTTGTAGAAATGATGAATAAAAAAGCAGCCGAATTAGGCTTGCCGGATTATCAATTTGTGAATTCAACAGGATTACCAAATAGTGCTTTGGGCGAAAACTACCCAGAAGGTACTAAACCTGATGCACATAACTTATTATCTGCCCGTTCAGCTGCTTTACTAGCTTATCACCTTATTAATGATTTTCCTCAAGCACTTGATTACTCTAGTATAACTACAACTGAATTTGAGGGTAAGCAAATTAAGAACTGGAACTGGATGCTTCCTGATATGCCAGGATATTTGTCCGCTTATGGCTATAAAGGAATGAAAGGTCTTAAGACAGGATTTACGGATCTTGCGGGCTACTGTTTTACTGGTGTAGCAGAACGCGATGGACAGCGTTTTATCTCTGTAGTAATGAAAACTGATAGTATAGAAGCAAGATTCCAGGAAACGAGAAAACTTATGGATTATGGTTTTAAACAATTTGAACAGAAAGAATTGTTTCCTGAAGGATATCAAATTGAAGGTGAATCTGAAATCCCTGTAGCAAAAGGGAAAGAAGATTCAGTTGAGGTAGAAACCGCCAAGGCGATTAAAGCAACCTTCAAAAAAGGTGAAGAAGATATGTATAAAGTGAAATATAACATATCTGAAGAACACCTGGATAAGGATGGTAATCTTGTGGCTCCAATTGAAAAAGGGGAAAAAATTGGAACGGTTGAACTTGTATACAATGGTGAAGAAAATTATAAGAACGTAGTTACTGGGGAGTCTCAAAAAACGACCGTTGATCTTGTTACAACTTCATCTGTTGAGAAATCAAACTGGTTTATGTTGATGATAGGAAGTGTCGGTGACTTCTTCAGTGATATTTTCACTAGCGCTGTAGATATGGTGAAAGGCTGGTTCTAGTTCTAAATTCCAATTTATATAGTAGGATTTATGGCGACAATACGTTACAATAGAAGGCAGGATTCGAGTATATAAAGGATTTAATGGGCGACCATTATAGAATTAAACAGGGAGGAATTATCATGTCACAAACAGGTACTGATCGCGTTAAACGAGGAATGGCAGAAATGCAAAAAGGCGGCGTTATTATGGACGTCGTAAATGCTGAACAGGCTAAAATTGCAGAAGAGGCTGGGGCTGTAGCCGTAATGGCTCTTGAGCGTGTACCAGCAGATATTCGTGCAGCAGGTGGAGTAGCCCGAATGGCTGATCCAACGATTACTGAAGAGGTTATGAATGCTGTATCTATTCCAGTAATGGCAAAAGCACGTATAGGGCATATTACAGAGGCACGTGTGCTTGAAGCGATGGGTGTAGACTATATCGATGAAAGTGAAGTACTAACACCAGCTGATGATATTTATCACATTAAAAAAGATGAATATACGGTACCGTTTGTTTGTGGCTGCCGTAACCTTGGCGAGGCGGCAAGACGTATCCGTGAAGGGGCCTCCATGTTGCGTACGAAGGGAGAGCCGGGGACAGGAAATATTGTAGAAGCTGTCAGCCACATGCGTCAGGTGCAATCCCAAATCCGTCACCTCCGCGGAATGTCTGATGATGAAGTAATGGTCTATGCAAAAGAAAATGGGGCACCATTTGATCTTTTACTAGAAATTCGTGAAGCTGGCCGTTTGCCAGTAGTTAACTTTGCAGCAGGTGGAATTGCTACTCCAGCCGATGCATCTCTTATGATGCAATTAGGAGCAGACGGGGTGTTTGTCGGATCAGGTATTTTTAAATCTAATAGTCCTGAAAAGTTTGCTCGTGCTATTGTTGAAGCTACTACTCATTATGATGATTACAAATTAATTGGTGAATTGTCTAAAGGTCTTGGTACAGCAATGAAAGGAATGGAAATGTCCACCCTTACTCCAGAACAGCGTATGCAAGACCGCAGCCAATAAACAAAGGAGAACGACATCATGACTACAATTGGTGTATTAGGCCTTCAAGGCGCTTTTCGTGAACATGTTCGCTCTGTTGAAGCCTCTGGTGCCACAGCTGTTGTCGTAAAGAAAAAAGAACAGCTGGATAAGGTTGATGGGCTAATTATTCCAGGAGGCGAAAGTACAACGATAAGACGTCTGATTGACAAATATGATTTTCTTGAGCCGCTGAGACAGTTTGGGAAGCAAGGCAAACCGATGTTTGGTACGTGTGCCGGACTCATTTTGCTAGCTTCAGAAATTGATGGTTCTTACGATGTTCATTTAGGATTAATGGATATTCGGGTGCGCCGTAACGCATTTGGCCGTCAGCGCGAAAGTTTCGAAGCTGATCTAACCATTGAGGGCGTTGCCGAAGGGTATAATGCTGTCTTTATTCGAGCACCTTATATTGAAGGAGTCGGAGAAGATACCGATGTTTTATCAACTTATGACGGACATATCGTAGCTGCCCAGCAGGGTCACTATTTAGCATGTTCCTTCCATCCTGAACTTACGGATGATCATAGAATTACGGAATATTTTGTTGAAATGGTGGAAGAGTCTAAAAAATCCCTTGCATCTTAACGGGGAATCCGCTATTATAATTTGAAAGATATCACTTTCAAACATGTTGATATAAAGAACGCGATGACAGGAAGCAGTAGCAGTATCTCTTTCGATTAGAGAGCCAGTGGCTGGTGAGAACTGGCGTTAGAGCACTGTGAATCCATCCTTGAGTTGCTCATCTGAACTATAGTAAGATGAGCCGGCGCTCACCGTTACGAGCTAAGCTGGAGGATAAGCATTGTATAGTTATCCTCAACCAGGGTGGTATCGCGGGAATTTGTATTTAAAGCTCTCGTCCCTTTTTCTAAAAGGGGCGGGGGCTTTTTTATATTTTAAATAAAAAGGAGTGGATGGACATGTTAGACATGAAATACTTACGTCAGAATTTTGATGAAGTCAAAGCCAAGCTTAAGCATAGAGGAGAGGACCTTTCTGACCTCGACACTTTTGGGGACTTAGACAGCCGTCGACGCGAATTAATTCAAGAAGCAGAAGAGTTAAAAGCACGCCGTAACGATGTATCTAAAGAAATCTCCGTGTTAAAAAAGGAAAAGCAAGATGCAAACGATAAAATTAAGGAAATGCGCCAAGTTGGCGATCGGGTTAAAGAGCTCGATCAAGAATTAAAACAAGTAGAAGAACAGCTTGAGACTTTGCTGTTATCTATCCCCAATATCCCTCATGAAAGTGTTCCCGTTGGAGAGGATGAAGATGATAATGTAGAGGCCAAAACATGGGGAGAAATCCCGTGTTTTGCATTTGAAGCGAAGGCTCATTGGGATGTGGCTACAGATCTTGATATTTTAGATTTTGAGCGTGCTTCTAAAGTGACAGGCAGCCGTTTTGTATTCTATAAAGGGCTAGGGGCTCGTTTGGAGCGGGCACTGTTGAACTTCATGATGGATTTACATGCTGATGAACATGGATATCAAGAAATGCTTCCTCCTCAGCTTGTCAACCGAACATCTATGACGGGAACCGGACAGCTGCCGAAGTTTGAAGAGGATGCTTTTAAAATTGAGGATTGGGATTATTTCCTTATTCCGACAGCAGAGGTACCTGTGACGAATTACCATCGTGAAGAAATCTTATCCGCCGATGTCCTTCCGAAAAAATTTGTGGCCTTTAGCACGAACTTTCGATCTGAAGCGGGTTCAGCCGGCCGCGATACAAGAGGGCTTATTCGGCAGCATCAATTTAATAAAGTGGAACTCGTTCAGCTAGCTGCTCCTGAGGATTCTTACAATCGCTTAGAAGAGATTACAGGAAACGCTGAGAAGGTACTGCAGCTGCTTAAACTGCCATATCGTGTTATGAACATGTGTACAGGTGATTTAGGCTTTACAGCTGCGAAGAAATACGATATTGAGGTTTGGATTCCCAGCTATAACACATACCGTGAAATTAGCTCTTGTTCAAACTTTGAGGATTTCCAGGCACGCAGAGCGGGGATTCGTTTCCGGCGTGAAGAAAAAGGAAAACCTGAGTTTGTGCATACGTTGAATGGTTCTGGCTTAGCTCTGGGCCGTACGGTAGCTGCTATTTTAGAAAATTATCAGCAAGAGGATGGGTCTGTAGTGATTCCAGAGGTGCTGCGTCCTTATATGGGTGGCAAAAAAGTGATGAAGTAAAAAGAAAAGAAGCTGTGCTCTCCCGCAGCTTCTTTCCCTATATAAAAAAATTCTCGGATTTTGTTGACGAGTTAAGGACAGGCATGATATAGTATTTATTGTCGGTCACACGGAGGAGTACCCAAGTCCGGCTGAAGGGATCGGTCTTGAAAACCGACAGGGGCTTCACGGCCCGCGGGGGTTCGAATCCCTCCTCCTCCGCCATTTATATCAACAATAGCGCATAAATATTGGAGATTAATAAACCAGAAATCGTTACTTAGTGTAACGATTTTTTATTTGGACAGAACATTTTATCGTAACATAAGAGAAACCCCAGATCGCTACATCGGCGTTCTGGGGTTTCTTTTACTTTATGTGAGCAAATGGCTTGAGCGCCATTTACGGGATTGTTGAATAAAATGGCCGATTTTTTCTAAAACAGGATCAATACTTGATGAATTATTAAGAATGTCATAATCAGCAATATTCAAACGTAAGACAGGACAAGAATTAAAACTATCTATCCAATTCTCATATCGTTTAAACATTTCTTCCCAGTATTCAATCGGAGTCTGTTGCTCCATCGGGCGTCCACGGTCTTTAATACGAGTGATAATATCATCAAAAGATCCCTCTAAATAAATGAGCAGGTCAGGATGTGGGAAGTATGGGGTCATCACCATAGCATCAAACAGATTCGTATAAGTTTCATAATCAGTTTCTGACATGGTGCCTTTTTCATAATGCATTCTGGCAAAGATCCCTGTATCTTCATAAATCGATCGATCCTGAATAAAACCGCCGCCGTACTCAAAAATTTTCTTTTGTTCTTTGAAGCGTTCGGCAAGGAAATAGATTTGCAGATGAAAACTCCATCGTTCAAAATCGTTATAAAATTTATCGAGGTAAGGGTTTTTGTCTACTTTTTCAAATGAAGTGCGGAAGTTAAGGGCTTGGGCTAAAGCATTGGTCATTGTTGACTTTCCAACCCCAACGGTTCCTGCAATTGTGATCACACTATCGTGTGGTATTCCGTAGCGTTCGCGTGCATTCATTTAATTCCTTCTCCTTTTTTCATATGATGCTGGACCTGGTGAACAATGTGTTGCAGATCAGCCTGATGCTTCACAAAGTCTAGATGATCACCGTTTAAACGGATGACAGGAATCTCTGGATGTGTGGCTTCGAAATGATTCATAAAATATTCGTAATCCTGTGATAGCTGTTCTAAGTAGGAAGCTTGAATATTCGCTTCGACATCACGGTTACGCATGCGAATTCTCTCAAGCAATGTTTCGAGACTGGCATGTAAGTAAATAACCATATTAGGTTTGGGCATATCATTTGTTAACAGATCAAAGATTTGTGAATATTTATTAAAGTGATCTTCCTTTAGCGTCCGGCGTGCAAAGATCATATTTTTAGCTATATGATAATCAGCTATGACAGGTTTTCCATGCTGTAAATAATCTTTATTGAGGTCTTCAAGCTGCTTAAAACGATTGCAGAGGAAGAACATTTCCGTTTGGAAACTCCATTCTTCAATATCATCGTAAAACTTGCCTAAAAACGGATTCTCCTCAACGATTTCCTTTAGCAAATGAAAATCAAACTGGGAAGCGAGTTTTTTAGACAGAGACGTTTTACCGACCCCAATGGGCCCTTCAACAGCAATGAAAGGTAATTGTCCCATCTCTTTTCCTCCTAGATCAAAACAAAATTCGATACGATTAGACAGACAAATAGTATTTTACCACACCGGGTGGACTGAAGTCATAAGTCTGTAGTAATTTTTAAAGGAAAATACTTTTCAATTGTGGGGAAATTTTGTATAATATGAGGCACGTGATTTATTTGCCCCCGTAGCTCAGGGGATAGAGCATCGGTTTCCTAAACCGTGTGTCGCAGGTTCGAATCCTGCCGGGGGCGTTCAACGTTATTATACCGCGGTATTTGTCCAGTGATTCATCCGATAAGCTACTCGGCAAGCACACGGTTATTATTCGTATATAGTAAGAGGCCGGAGCCCTAATTTCGCCCTCTTCCGTTTCTTTAATTAGACGCGGGAGGGGGCTTTTTTGCGTGGTTAAGGCGAAGTCTAACCGGAAAGGAAAGGCGATCGTTAAACGACGGACGGCACCGCAGAACTTACGTCAGGTATTTACGGACAACACGATTAATTTGTCGTTGGAGGATGCGCTGGAATATGTTTATGCGTTTAAGCAATCGGAAGGTTTAAGAGAGCGGACATTATCGGATCACCGCAACTTATTCGTTTACTTTATCGAGTGGGCGGCTGAATTTTATCCGGACGTAGAGCAAGTGAACGATGTTACTAGCGGAGTTATCCGGCAGTACATCATTTATTTATCGGAAGAACGCGTTAATAAACGGACGGGTGAGCTCGGGTTATCGCCTTATACGGTGAATATCAGAATACGCCAGCTAAAAACATTCTTTAGCGTCTTACACTCCGAGGAGATTATCGACAAAAACCCGATGAAAGGCGTTAAGTTGCTAAAGGTGGACGAGGACAAATTCACGCCCTTAACGGAGAAGGAAATCGACCGACTACTTAAGGCGCCGGACGTCAAGGAATACGCACAGTTTCGCGACCTATGTGCCATTTTTCTAACCTTAGACACAGGAATTCGGGTATCGGAATTATTCAGCTTAGAAATGGCGGACTTGGACTTTAAAAGCCGGGCTATCTATTTACCGGGGAGAAAAACGAAGAACCGTAAGCCCAGGGTCTTGCCGTTATCAAATCAGGTACTACGGCTACTTATGGAATTAATTACTGAGGTTAAAGCGAATTTCGAGACAGATTATGTATTTGTTTCTAACTTTGGAGAGCCGTACAGTCCGACGAGTTTTAGGCGGAGGGTGCATATTTACAAGACGCGAGCAGGTATAGAGAAGCCATTAAGCGCTCATTCACTCCGGCATCAGTTTTGTCGTGACTATATTCTAAATGGCGGGGATTTATTTTCGCTACAACGTATAGCAGGTCACGCTAGTATAAGCACCACGCGGAAGTATATCCAGTTTACTACGGAAGACTTACAGAAACAGCACGCTCAATATAGCCCTATTACAAAGCTACGACGTAAGTACCGAAAAAGCTGATACGATCGAATGTAAACGGAATTGTAGACAAAAAAAGCGCAACCGGGAACGAATCCCGATATGCACTCATCGACTAATGAAAGCATATCAAAAAATCGGAGATAGCGCAAGTGTATTTGTTATGCGTTTTTATCCGAACATGTGTTCCTGTCATTGCGCCTCTAATCGGGAGGCCAAGAAATGAATTACGTTAGTTTAGCAATTGATCGTCAACCATTCGCCAGTAAATCGGAAATGGACGAATCTATTAAGCTACATATCTCGGAGCATGGCGCCGACTTGAACGATACTGCCATCGAAATACTACGCCTGTTATCACGTTACGCCGTAAAATATCCAGGCGTTGCGTTTCTTAAGCACGCGACAATAGCGAAGGCGATCGGCAAGTCTCGTATAACTGTTATCCGGAATATGGCGAAGCTAGTTAACGCTGGCATCGTTGAGAAGGTGTCCGTAATGAGATCGATTAATGGCGGAAATGGTGCGAATATGTACGTAATAACTAAATATACGACGTCTGACAGTTTGGACGATACACCGCAGCCGATACACCGTGAGGAAGCCGAGAAGCCTACGTGGACAAGCGGTAAACAGGCCAACGACGAATTTGAACCGTTATTTTCTATAAACAAGACCTATACATTATTAGATACGAGAACATTGAAGGCGTCCATACCTGCGGAAATATATAACGCAATGGCTCCGTTCTTCAACGCAGAGGAGCTATATGAGATCGTAGGCGTCTTATATCGTGCCAAAGCGTCCATAGACCGAACTATTAAGGCGGAAGACCATGCGGAGTATATAGACGCGTTTCTGGCGTGTGTGAGACGCTATAAAAGCGGTCACGTACGCAACCTATCCGCATATCTTTATCGTGCTTGGGCGAAGTGTACGCGGGCGATTAAATGGCGAGAATTAAGCGAATATTACGAAGGAGGTGTACGTAATGCCACGGAAAAAGAAGCGAAGTAAACAGCCGTCACAGGTACCGTCATTGAGCGATGAGCATTACCTGGCGATGTATTTGTCTACGCGACCTATTGCGGGTCATTGGTTAAACCGTGAGGAAATCGCTGAACAAGTCGGAGTATGCCGGATGACTCTTTATCGATGGGAACAACGGAAGGACTATCAGCGCGAGAAGGATAAAGTCATGCGTAAGTATTTACGGGAAAAGTTTCCGAAAGGTGAGACGCTTGCAACGATGGCTATTGCGGGCGACGTTGATTCCGCAATTAAGCTGCTACAGGCGGGAGATTTTATCGTATAAGGGGTGTTACAAAACGTAACATTTGGCGACTTTTTTGCAGGCGCAGGCCTCCGACGCGCGCCCTCCGGAACGTTTTCGGAAAGGGCGCCATGTTAACCGCATTACATCGGAAGGCTCCGCATACTATATATATAGGAAGAAACTCGGAAAATAGCGCTATATCTAGTGTAATACGACGTAACGTTCGCTAACATATCCGGAATATTCGGAGGGCAACGGTAGGCAAAAAACCAGGCGCGGCTTTCACGAGACAGAGGGCCGCGAAACTTTCGAGGGGTCGGCGAGCGTGGACGGGAAAGCAGTCGGAATATTCACGAATGTACGTACAATTGCGAATACTTAGCGCTGGACTGAGCGGAGTTTATACACGATTTTATACAGTATATTTACGGACGATTCGTCGCAGTATTTATGCGGTCATATACGTCTCTTATAAACGCAGGCATGACGGGGCTTACAGAATGACGTACTATAATATAGATTATGTAACCTAGCGTTCGTATAAATCGCTGTAACCGTTGGTGCACAAGGTATTACGAGGGGAACAGCGGTCGTTTATCGCCTGCCTCCGCCTTACCTGCGAGCTACCTTCGGACTGTATATCGCTGCATACGTTATACATACGCTATTAGTACGCACGAACGTTCGTATGTAAAGTGGAAATGCTTGACGGCGGGGGTACCTCGGTTTTGAGCGGTGCTGCCGAGTGCCTGCGGAATTAGCGCAGCATTGAATAAGTTAGTCATATTATTATATAAGGTAACGTCCCTACCCGTAAAAATTTCCGGCAAAATTTTAGACCTTCGAAATCTCCCGCAAGATCCGATCAGGATCCTTCGTCCTCTAACGTAAGCAGCTCGTTTATATCCTTAAGGTCTAACGCGGTTGCTATGGCCTCTAACGCCTGTTTCGGATAACGCTTTGTCTTACCGTTTACAAGTTCGCTAATTGTACGTTCAGTAAGCCCGGTCATTTCCGCAAGCTGTTTCTGTCCGCAGTCTTTTTCTTTTAAACGTTCCTTTAAGTGTATTTCGATTGTCTTAGCCATTGTTTAGTCGCTCCTTCACCGATTAACTACGTCCATTTTACCATAGTATAACGAGACTTATTGCGTTAAATGTAATTTTATTGTTGACAATTACGGTAAACGGAATTATAGTATAACTAACGGTTACGCTAAACGTAATTAAAACAAACGGAGGAGCGATAATATGGAAAATGTTTTAGAACTAATCGAAAACTATCGGGAGGACAGCCGGCAGCAACCGGGCAACATCGATTTACTATCCGATTATCAAGACGGGATCATCGACGCTTATCTCGAAATGGAAGGCACGGACGAATTTATCGCGAACATCTTTAAGCAAGCGGACTTTAACGACTCAGACATCGAATTTATGATCGATAAGTTGAAGGCGGTGCAACCATGCGTACAGTAGAGGCGCTCAATGTCAACGTTAAGTACCATACGTACAACGACCTAGGCGAGCCGGTTGTATATACGTCACAGGGCCGGATTATAACGGCCGGTATCGTAGTTATGACTTCATCCGATGACGTGACTTTCTACGAATATGACGGAAGGATCGACGATACCGTTCATGTGTACGCGGAGAATAACCGACTATTCGGCTTTACGTACACCACGGGCGACGAGGAAATGTACGAAAAACTATCCGAATTAATACAGGACGGGGCTTCGTTGACCGACTGGATAAGGGCCGGAATTAATATGACGCAACAAAGCCTCGGAGAAGCGTAATGATTAAACGGAACTTACGAAATATAGACGAAGCTATAAACGCTCACCTTTCGGAAATATATGTAGCTCTATTTGTCGCAGGTTTATCGTTCCTGTTCTTCGCAATTACGTTGTAAAGCAGATTCTCCACCGCGGTTTTAAATATATCGATCCTACAAGGTCGACGGCAGTTACACGAAATATAAACGAAGTACAAGGCGGCAAGCGGCAACTTGCGGCCTTTTTTGTACGAAATTATGAGCGGGTGCGTATTATCTCTTGAATACTTAAAAAGTTTGTAGGGTAAGGCGCACGATTGCCAGTTGGCGCGTGAATAGAAAGTATAGGGGTTAAAATCAGCCCTTGATTTGAGAAAAATAAGAAAAATAGTCATTCAACCGTGTAAAAGACCCCAAAACCTTGGGGCTAAAGAGTGAGAGGAAATTTTTATTTAGGCTTTTACTAATTACTTATTTAGTTAATGAGGGAGTGGATTAAATGCAAAGAATGAAAAATTACGAGATAACCTACGAGCCTAAAATAAAGTGGGCTTTTAGAGTTATTAACCCGTATAACGAATTTGATATTCGGAATATGGAGGAAACAACACTCGTACCTGATTGGGGAACATACGTCATCACTGTTAAGGCGCCTAATAAGACGGTAGCCAAGGCGGCGTTATGTATAGATGTGTTCCGCGCAAACATGGGGCATGGGTACGGAGAGGAATTAGCGCTTTCCGCGGTTAACGGCATCAAAACGATAAAGGAGGTGAGGGCAAATGTTCGAGAGGAAAGTGATTCTTAATGTACACGTCGCAAACCGTTTAATAAAAAAAGGGTTTTCAGTTATCGAGGTTAAGCCAAGTACAAGAGTAAAGGGGCGTGCGGTTTTTATATTTCAAAATACTCCAGAGTTTTCGGAAGCATTAAAAGATATTACAGAAAAAGGATTCTAAGGGGGATTCCATACTATGAGCCAACAAAAACCAGTAATAAAAGGGACCGATAAAGTATTCGACAAAACGAACAAGGCAGAAAGTGATTACTTCGTTAAAATGCCGTCAGATCTAATGAATTACGTCCACGTACCAGGTTATAAACCGCAATTTAACTACCTCTATACGATACTAGTCGACTTTTATAACGCTGATATGGGTTATGCATATCCGACAGAGTATCAGCTATCGAGGCGTTACGGAGTTAAGGCGGTTAAGACGATACGAGAGCATTTGAGATTCCTAGAAAGGGTCGGGTTGATTAAAATAGTCAAGCCACGCGCAAATAAAGTCTATGTGCCGTACAAACCTCTAACACAGGCGGAGCTATTTAAAAGGTGTCCGGAAGCATCAAAAAGTTACAACGAATTTATACAAGCTGAGACAGAGGAGAAAAAGCGGACTGGTTGGTTAGAACGGTAATTTTGATACCAACCCACCGGTAAAATAGCTTCCAAAAAAAGTACCGATTTTACCGTATAACTAGATTTACTAACTAGATTTATAACAAGATTTAAAAACATTACGAGTATAAACGGAAAAGAAAGTTCAAAAGAAAGGAAACTAATTCGTTCGCAAGCTCACTTCATTGTTTCCGCATAACCTTTCTTACGAAAGAACATGCCAACTATTATATACGCAAAAGAATAATCGAATATAAGACCGAGCGGAAAGGGATTAACTAATAGATCTTATCGAATAAAAGAACTTTCCAAAGAAAGAAAAAGAGGGCTGAAAAAGAAAGAAAGGTTTTCAGGGCCGGCAGCCTCCAACAAAAACACCAACAAAAGGGGAAATAATTAAATGAATAACTACCGCGATCCAGGAACAGGCGCTATCGAATTCGCTCGTGAATATGTACAAGGGCTGGACGAGCTCGAAGCATTATCTGTAATCAACTCGCTATTAAACGGAGAACTCCACGACTCCACGGACAAGCGAATTAAAAGGTGCAATTATTGCGGATACCACTATAAGGACAACACACGCCCGAATAACGCTAAGGTTTGCTCGCATGAATGCAGAGAGGCCCGTAAGGTGATAAACCGAACACGTAAACGCCGTACCGCCAAACCGCCCAAGCCTACGAAGAAGGATATTTATTACGTCAAAGCTCCGGATGGTTACGATTTCTGGATTAACGAACGCGAGATGCTGAAGTATTTCGATAATAGAGAAACGGTATTCGACGACAAGAAAATCGAGCAGATAGCTGCGGCGAAACATCGTAAGGAGAGCATGGGCGGTAAGAAAACGCCGAAATACACGTCGAGTTATCAAGGCGATGAAAAAGGCGCAGGAACGGACCACCGCGTTAACGTTAGATTCGTAGAAAATAAGGAAGCGCGAAAGCCCGGCGAAGTCATAACGACGAAGATAGATCCGGAGGAAGTTAAGGCGTATCTAATCGAAGAGTACGGCGAACATAAGCTATTTACAGGACGGGAGACGATACGGACGATAAAGAAACACTAGTAAACTTTTAGCTTTAGTCATCTAACTATATATGGGAAGGCTTCGGACAGTTTTTTATGCTTTGATACTGCCCTTTTAAGCAGTAATAAATAATTTAGGAGGATCAAGGAATGAGATTAATTATTGATAATCAAACATTTTATGTAATTAGAAAAATTCACCGGCTTTCAATGAAAGAAATGGCTGACTATTTGAATATATCACAGTCGTACGTAAATCAAATTGAAAAAGGCAGGGAGCCGGTAACTGGGAATGTCCGCGATAAAGTTGTTAATGTGTTTGGCCTAGATAACGAGAAGTTAGTAAAGATCAAAAAGGATTACAACGAGTACACTATTAATTAATTTTTAGTTTTTATTATTTTACGCTATAATTACCCATTTTAATTATATGTCAACAGGATATGGAAGTCAAGAGTGATTTTAAGGGGGTGAGGATGTGGAAGGGAAAGAATTACGCCGAATAAGGTTTGAAACGGGGCTGAGTCAAAAAGAGTTTGCTAGGCGCTTGGGTTTCCATCAATCTTACATTTCGTTTATGGAAATCGGAACTAAACCAATATCGGCTAAAACAGTTTTTAAGATTAAACAAGAGTTTGGCGCATAATCAACGCAATTACTTACCGAAATGAGGTGAAATGAAATGAAGGAAACAAACGCATTGGCTACGTACCTTGTTGCGTTGGCGCTTCTCCAAAACACCGGAAAAACACACGTCAATCATGAGATTATGGACGTTATCGAGATTCTAAAACGTGAGTTACGAATGGACAAGTAAAACAAAACTCGAAATGAAAGGAAATGATCTGAAATGAACAAGCAACCAATTAGCGATTACCTGAGTATTTACGAGGAAATTGTAGCAAGTCTACAAAGGATTGAGGAAAAGGTTGATTATATAGATTCGAAAGTGGATCGCATCGACGAGCGTACGGCTGGAGGTGGCGCAGATGAACGCTACTAAGAATTGCCGCATCTGCCAAACGGAAAAGCCCCTATCGGAGTACAACGTCAAAAAGTCGAATAAGGACGGTCTTAGAAACGCGTGTCGGCCGTGCCAACGTAATTCCAACGCAGAGTACCGTAAAACTCCGGAAGGGCGGTTAGTGCGAGCCTTTCACCAGGCGAAAGGTAGTGCGAAAAGGAACGGGGTTTTTGACGACTTGACGATGGACGAATTACGGGAAGCGTACCGAGTTTCGAAAGCGCGGGGGTGTCCGTACTGCGGAGAGGAGATAGAAGATAATTCCTTTAGTTTGGACCACGTCATTCCTATGTCAAAGCACGGCCCTAACACATTCGCCAATATCGTTATTTGTCACCATCTATGTAACACCAATAAGCACAACAGGCCCGTGACGGACTACGCAACCGAAGAATCACTTGACGTCTTAATGAGAGACACATTTATGAGAAGTGAAAAGAAAATGAAAGTATGGGAAATAGTAGACATGTTCCAAAGCGGCGAATACAAGAAGTCTAACTAAACAAAAAAATTTGAAGGAGAGATTTAGATATGGAACAACACATCGAAAAAGCAAGAGAAATTGAAAGCAGCGTAAATAAAAAATATATAGAAATCAGAGAAGAGGCAGCTCGAGAAATTTCTTTAGCAAAAACAGATACTGACTTATCCCCGGAGGGTAGACGAAAGAAGGCACAAAAACTCCGGGAAAAATACGCACTGAAAACTATTGAGTTCGCTAAAGAAATTAAAAAAGAGTTCCAAAGCGAAGTTTCAAAAGCTCAAGCGGAATCAGAAAAATTATTAAAAAAGGAAGCAAAGAAACCAAACGACGAGAATTTAAGGCAGTTTGAATCTCAACTTAATGACTTAAAAACCCGATTAATGCTTTCAACTGATCCTGGGAAATCCGAAAAACAGCTCGCGCAGTTTGTAGACGGTATTAAAGATGAGCCTTACTTTGCAGGTAGATTAAAAGAGGAATTCAGTTCCGTAATTAATCCGATCCTTTCTAGTGCACCTGACAGCCAATCGACATTAAAACTTAAGAAGAGCTTAGATAATACATTTGATTATATTAACAACCAATCACTTTCTCATGAACAGCGAGAAGCAAAAGAAATCAATGAACTATCCAAACAGCTATATGAATCGAAGCTATTTAGCCCCGTAGCCTTAACCAACGCAGAGGAATTGTTCGGGAAGGAATTTACAGGATATCTTAACGATCCTGACAGCCTTCCGGAAGACGTAGTTATCGACGCCGAAACTGGCCGGATGGGGGTTTAGTACAACCGATGAATAAAAGCATATACAGCGACAAACGAGGAGTAATAGAAAAACTTCAATCTGACAATAAATATGAGATTATCGCAGAAGTTTACAAGGAAGGCCGGTTAATCGCCGGTCTTTTTTCGTGGAAAGAATCGGGGGCTTCAGAATGAGTTACTATCCGCGGGAAGAACAAGAAACTCTATACGCCTACGATCCTGTTAGTAATACGTGGGCGGTTCATAGTACGTACCCACCGCATATAAAAAGTATATTGGCTAGGGTTGAAACCATTACTCTTGCTCATGAGGACGAAGACGGTACGGTAATCGCGGTAGAAGGATACGCTGATAAGGAGCAGATTCGACTATATAAAAAATAAAGAGCAGCGCGGGGTTTTTCGAGGTCAATGCGTCGAGCATACCTACGACACCTGTAGCAGGACAAGTACCTCAGAAATGCGGGGCTACCCCCATAAATTTAGACGAAAATACGCTGTATACGCAGTATAAACGAGGTGAGCGAAACTGGCGAAGCTACATGCAAAGGTTAAGCGTACGGAAACGGCTGCTATGGTCACGGTAAAGGCGGAAAGTGAGGATCCGTTTAAATTCGAATTTTCACCTATTGCGACTAGAGAAACGATACGCCGCGCCTTGCCGGTAATGATTAAAAACGAACGAAACAAGCGATATAAAAAAGCAATCCGGCGAGAACAACTCGCGGAGCAGAAGCGTAAAAAGGCGGAGCGTAGCGAGGGGGAGACGGATGAATAAGCGCAGATTTAAAGCGTTCAGAATTAAAGGCGAATCAGAAACCGGTATAGGTATCGCTGAACACGTTGGAAAAGAGTCGATTTATATTGCTTCCCTCTACTATGACCGACAACTCAGTCACCGAGATATATTTTGTGCGGTAGGTGGCCATGTTTACGGGCTACTAGAGGATGATGATAACGCACATATCCGATTATGTGACTTTCAAATGAAGAAGTCCTTTAAGGCTGCATTTCCTGAGCGTGTGTATTTCCGTACACAGTCTTACCATGAATCCTTCTCCGAGCCGAAACTATTGGCAGAAGACAGTATACAAAGAAGAATCTCAATTACAGAAGTATTATGTGGAAAGGAAGAGGTTTAATTAATGGGACGAAAACAGAAGAACCAGAGCTTACGGTCACTTGCCGATTCTCGAAAAAGGAAACGGATGAACGACTCGAAGGGGTGGACGGAACACCTTATGGAAGAGTTGCAAAACAATGAGCTCGAGGCGGAAGAGAAGAAGCAACCTAATAAGAAAGGAAAGCGAGAAAACGCTAAAAGACTGACAAATGACTCTTTATAAAAATGACGACGCCCCGATGATGGCTAATTGCCGGAGGGGCTATTTTTAATGCAAAAAGGAGAGGGAAATCATGAAAAAGCCAAATGCAGACACACGTAAATTCTACAAAGTAATTGATCGTGTTTCTCGTTTAGCCGGGGAGTTTGATGCAACCGACCTATCGGCAGCTAGGCGTCAGCACCTTAAAACATTCCAGGCGATTGAAACGAAACTAGGAACTATTAAGGAACGGAAGCTATCACCGGAGTTGCGTTCAGCAAAGCCACACGTACAAGCGGCACTTACATCATTCATTTACTTTATCGAGTATGAAGACGCAGAAAGCGGCGAGCGGGCAATCGAGCACCTAGACGAGGCAATGGGCGCATTAGGGATTGTAGACGGCGAGGGTGACGTAAATGGCCATTAAGCAAACGGTTATGTACAAGGTTGGAATTACCGATCGCATGACCAAGCCACTCCGTCGCATGCAAGGTCAGCTTGAATCGTTCAAGAGGACATCGGAGAAGTTAGACAACATGCAAATTACTCCGAAAATTGATGCTAAAACGAAGAAGGCCGAAGAAGATCTCGATAAGGTTAAAAGGAAAACGGACAGCCTCCCGCGGAGAATCGTGACCCATATTGAATTGTCGAACAAGGATTTTCTTAACCGAATGGACCGGATAGCGCAGTCTATGCGAACTTTCGAGGAACTATCGAGCGGAATCGCGAAGGGCGGTATGTTCATGGCGTTACCCGCGTTAGTTCCGATATTAGGCGTAGCAGCCGGCGGAATAGGTGCGATTGGATCGGCTTTCACGTCCGCAGGGATAGGCGCGGCAGGATTTGCAACGGTCGCTATTCCGGCAATCTCCGGCGTCATACAAGCGAATAAAAATCTAAAAGCCGCACAGCAGGCAGTAGAAAACGCAAGTAATCCGGAGGAAAGAGCCGCGGCGGTGAAGAAGCTAACGAAGCTACAGAACGGACTAACCGAATCCCAAAGGTACTCCATTAAAGCGTTACGCGACTTTACATCGTTCTTTTCGCAATTTACGAAGCAATTCGAGCCGGACGTACTTCACATCTTTAACAATGCATTAAAGGCGACTAAGACCGTTTTAGAGTTATCGAAGCCAGCGATAGAATCGACGGTTGATGCGGTTGACCGTTTAATGGATAGCTTTAATAAATCGCTTAAAACGGAGGATGTTAAATCCTTTTTCGACTGGCTCGGAAAAACAGCGGGACCGAACTTAGAGAAGCTAACTAAGGGCGTCGGAAATTTCATCCAAGGTATTTTTAATATGGCGGTAGCGTTCGATCCATTGGCTAAGTCGTTCGGCGACGGGTTCTTAGACATGTCGGAGAAATTCCGGAAGTGGACTAAAACATTATCGGAAAACAAAGCGTTTCAAAAGTTTATGAAGTTTGTTAGCGAAAACACGCCGACGGTGATGTCGCTAATCGGAAACATAACGAAATTCCTTGTTAATTTAGGGATTGCGATGGCTCCGTTAGGTGAACAAGTGTTAAACCTAGCGAACAAGTTCTTCGCGTGGGCGAGCGAACTATTGAAGAACGAGAAGTGGCTAGGCATTATTGCGGGCTTAATTCCGATTATTTATGGGGCCTTCCGTATATTGACGCCTCTCATAAGCGGTGCGATCAGTGCATTTAAATTCTTATGGCCTATCGTTCAAAAAGCGTGGAAGTGGTTCGGCAAATTGAAAGGATCATTTACGAAGATACTACCGACGATTTTACGTGTAGGTTCCTTTATCACGAGATTGTCCGGACCTATCGGAATTATTATATCAATCGTTATCTTACTCGCTACGAAGATTATCAGTAATTGGGATACGATATGGGCTAAAACGAAAGAAATATTCGGAAAAGTGAAGAGTTTTCTCATTAATACCTGGCACGAGATTCGATTGAAGTTTGCAATGGTTAAGGCTATAGCAAAAATGGTGCGAGATAAGTTCAATGAAATGAAAAACTCAATCAAAGAAAAAATGGAAGCAGCTTGGAAAAAGATCGAGGAGATATGGGGGAAAGCTGAATCCTTCTTAGAGAATATCAATCTATTTAGAATAGGCGGAAACATTATCGAAGGGCTTATCGATGGTATTCAGTCAATCAATTTAGGCTCCGTCATTAGTGGCCTAGCGGAGAAAATTCCCGATTGGATCGCGAAACCTCTCGGAATTCGTTCACCTTCCAGAGTAACGATGAAGCTCGGCGGTTTCATTGGCGAAGGACTAGTAATCGGAATGCAACGCATGAAATCACCGGCAGAACGAGCGGCACAAGGCGTAGTTGACGCAGTTCAACGCCCGTTTAGCAGAATGAACACGGAGTTTGCGTTCGGAGTTAGTGGACGAAGCTACGGCAATTTGAGACGAAACTCAGGCGGATCACAAACGCAAGCAGCGGAAGCTGGCGATACGAACGTTTATAATCAAGGCTTACTCGATGGCGCCGTATTCAACGTTCGTGAAGAGGCAGATATTAAGAAAATTGCAACGGAACTGGGTAAGGAAATCAAGGGTACTAAGCGACAAAAGGGGGTTAGGTAATAGATGATTCATATTCTAAATAGGGATCGCCAACGCCTGGCCATCTTAGAAAACGCATATGATGTATCGGTACAGAAGCGCACTAACCAAGTATGGGGCGCTTCTTTTTCATTGCCGATAGATGATCCGAAAAACGAGCATTGTGAGCATTTTAACTTTGTGGAAGTGTACGGCGATGAAACCGGAAGATATTACGGGTTATACCGTATAATGCCAACGGAAACAAGCCGAAGCGATGGCGGAGGTTCGATAACTTACGAATGTGAGCACGTTCTCGCTACGTTGCTGGACAGTGTAATGGAAGGTTATCACCAATATACGAACTATACGACAACGGATGTGCTCGAGTTCATTCTATCACTCCAAGACGAGGCACATTGGCAGCTCGGTACGGTAGATTTTACACGTTACTTCCATTATAAGTTCGAAAATGAGAACGGCTTGCTTGCGCCCATTCTTTCGATTCCACAGCCGTTCGATGAACCGTTCGAGTGGACGTTTGATACCGAAAATTACCCGTGGACAATTAATTTAGTAAGACCTAATAACTCAGTAAAGGGAGAAATTCGCTGGGGTAAGAACATTCAATCGTTTAAAGATGTATCGGATCCGACGGAAATAGTTAACTGGATTATTCCGCGAGGCTATGGAGAGGGAGTAAATCAGCTTACGATTAAGGACGTCAACGGCGGGCTTTCCTATCTGAAAGATCAGGCGTCTATCGACAAGTGGGGTAAGAAACCTTATATATGGATAGATCGTCGCTTTGAGGTTGCCGAATCGCTAAAGGCTTCCGGAGCATCGCTGCTCAATCAATGGAAGGATCCAAAATTCTCTTTCGATACAGACGCAGTTGATCTGTCAATTTTACCGGAATATGCACACGAGGAAGTTGCGTTGAATGACGTGGTTAATGTGGTCGTAGATGGCGAGGTTTATTCCGCGAGAATTATCGGGGTAAATATACCGGACTTGTCGAAAGAGTACGACGTTGACTATACTATTGCGAACAAACTGGACGATATTGCGGATATACAAGCCGATGTAGAACGTAAGCAACAGGTAAACGAAGCCTATTCGCAAGGGGCGACGAACATTATGACGGAGAGTCAGGCGGAGAATTGTGACCCCGATCATCCCGTAACCTTCCGTCTCTGGATAGCGCCGGACGTAGTGAACATTAACGCTATGCATCTAACGTATGAAACGTCTAATTTCCGAGGCTATACGCGAGGATCGAAAGCGGGCGGTTCTTACATTAAATCGAGTACGGTTCAATCGAGAAGTACCGCAGGCGGTGGAGGCCAAACGACTAGCGCCGGAGGTGGGCAGACTACTTCGGCAGGGGGCGGTCAAACAACTACAGCAGGCGGAGGGTTTACGACTACGAGCGCGGCAGGTGGCGATCATAAACATTTAGTTATGTCGTACAGCGGTAATGATACGTCTCAAATGACGCCAAGCCGATACTACACGCGCTCTAGTGGAACATCGGGCTACAATATTGCAATCGACGTCGAGACAAGCACTACCGGCGATATATGGACTGCCGGCGGATCAGGCGATCACACTCACCAAGTTTCCCAGAGCGCACACAGTCATAGCGTATCAGATCATACACACTCCGTATCCGATCACTCTCACACCGTATCCGACCACACGCATGATTTTGAAGTTGAGATTCCGGCAATCAATATTCCAGATCACTCACACCCGCAAATTTACGGAATTTACGAGGACTCAACGTTGCCTAGCTCGCTAAATATCAAAGTAGACGGTAATACGGTAGCCTCATCATCTTTAAGCGCGGAAAACGTGGACCTAACTCCGTACCTATCAAAAGATAGCGGCGGGCGGATTCAACGTAACCGGTGGGCAACTATCGAAATTACACCGGATGACCTGGCGAGGGTAAATGCAACGGTTGTTACGAGGTTATTTGTACAGAGTCATATCGGAGGCACGTACTAACCAACAAAGGGGCGGTTTTAATGGAAAGAACAATTTGTTTTTATGATCCAAACGAATATGTAATCTTTACTAAGTGGCTTCACGAACAAGGTGGAGTCATTACGTTTGTCCGACAAAACCAAACCGGAGATATACGAGTAAACTATAAACAGTAGCGGGCTGCCTTCTGGTGGCCTTCCCTCTTTTTCCTGTTTTGGAAAAGTATTTAAAAATTATGAAACCTCGGGTATACTTATACGTAGATAAGCTATCTAACAAACGTAAAGGGGTTTGGTTATATGAAGAAATGGTTAGCTGGGATCGGTGCAGTAGTTATTGCAGGTGGACTTACATTAGCGGTTGTAAGCGGGGAAGATGGAGAGAAAAAGGAAACTACACAAGCAAAGGATACGGAAACTACTGAGGTAGCGAATGTAGAGAGTGGCGCAGATACGGATTCGAGCGCAAACTCTGAAAATAAAGAGGAGGTAGAGAAGTTGCCTGCTGACGCATCTACTATTAAATCGGAAATGACGGAATTTATCCATAAGGAAATCCAAGCCGAGGGGCGTAACAATCGAGAAAGCGTAATCGGCATAGAGGTAGCTGACGGTACCGTTACCTATAAAATACTAGCTGGACCCGACACGCCACAAATTAAAAAGCGTGTGAACAGTTGGTTAGATCGAAATAAAAAGCTATTCGCGCAAACCTTCGAAAACTATGCGGTGGATAACGTAAGAATCGAGTGGATTAACTCATTCGGTATTGATTCAGTCGATGACCTGGCGCTCGGAATGTCGCTAACGAAGGCGGATTACGAGGCGGGCGTAATTGACGGTATTTCTTTCGACCAGTTTCCGGAAGTTACCGATAATTATACGGAACACGAAATCTACAAAACATATTCGAAATAATGTCGAGCGTAGTTGCCGAAATGGTAGCTGCGCTTTTTACTCGCTTTTATAGCCGATGTTATCAGCGTACATAATACAAGCCCGAATCCAGTTACGTCTAGAGAGCGAATAGCGAAACGAATAGTCCTCGCCCGTATGTGCCGAAGAATGTTCCAATAGAAGAGAGGCCGGAACATGCCGAAGAACATTCCGAACAGGCCACATCGGAAGCTTCCGAAGGTAATTCCACCGAGTAAGCGTAGGCGGAATATGCTTAACTCAATAACGGCGGGCAGGAACGCAAATAAGGAACGTTCTCATCTTCCGCAACTATATACTCTGTATATAACCCCTACGGTGGTGCGACTTCTTAATATTCAAATGCAGAGAATCGACCTACAGCGAAATTAGAAAAGGTTAGCCGCATAGTTGGTCGAGTAAATGCAAAATAAAGCGCTTGTATTATCCGCGCTTGTCCGATATAATCGAGGGAAAGAAACGTTTATATACGAACGTAACCGAGTGATTCAACGGTAAGCCTTCGATTAAGCTACCGCCAAGCACTCGACAAATGACCGAATAACATAGCGTTTCCTAAACCGTGTGTCGCAGGTTCGAATCCTGCCGGGGGCGTTCATTAAAACCAATGGGGCGCAAGGGTTACAGCCTACACACCTCAATGATAAAATGGCACGTTTTTGAATCTTTGGCCAAAGTTTTGGCTAAATTGATTTGAAAACGTGCCATTTTTGTTTTGGATCTCCAAATATCTGCTGCCCGAAACTGTTCGCAGCTATAAGTTCCTTCTAGCACAGCCATTAATAAAATCTTGGAAAAAATGCACACTAAAACTTAACACTGAAAATCCGTATAGAACATACTAACAAAAAAACTAGATGATTTAGGAGATTTAATTATGGTTGATTCGTTATTGTTTCAAGTGGTCATGATAGGAGTTATTGGCATCGGCGCCCAATGGTTAGCCTGGAATTTTCGCGTTCCAGCCATTGTTGCCATGTCCCTGGCCGGGTTGCTTGCCGGACCGATTTTCGGGGTTTTGAACCCAAAGGAAACATTTGGTGATATCTTTCAGACGTTTATTTCAATTGCGGTGGCGATTATTTTATTTGAAGGCAGCCTAAACCTAAATTTTAAGGAAATTCGGGGGCTTGCTCGCCCCATCGTGCGAATCATAACATTAGGTGCGTTTATTGCATGGATCTTGGGTTCATTTGCCGCACACTATGTAGCCGGGCTTTCATGGGCTGTTGCTTTTGTCATTGGTGGACTTTTTATCGTTACCGGTCCAACTGTCATTTTGCCTATTTTGCGTCAAGCAAAATTGAAACAGCGGCCCGCATCTATTTTAAAATGGGAAGGTATTATTGTTGACCCGCTTGGGGCGTTACTTGCTGTTTTTGCATTTGAAATCATTCTTTTTCTTACATCTGAGGAAGTTGCAGTAACAAAACTACTCCTATTTTTCTTTTGGTCTATACTTGCAGCTTTTATCGGTTGGTTGACAGGAGTTATAGTAGGTTGGATGTTCGAAAAAGGTCATGTTCCTGAATTTTTACGATCGCCCGTTGTCTTATCTATGGTCACAGCTTGCTTTATGGTAGCCGATGAGATTAAACATGAAACAGGTTTACTAGCAGTCACTGCGATGGGAATCAAACTTGCTAACATGAATATTTCATCGTTTAGTGATATGCGTCACTTTAAGGAAAATATGTCCGTCCTGCTCATGTCAGCAGTCTATATCATGATAACAGCAGGAGTCACAAGAGAAACACTGCTGGACATATTAAATTGGAATATCATCGGGTATATCCTCTTAATGATCTTCCTTGTTCGTCCTTTATCGATCTGGCTTTCAACAATCAATACGGATATAACGAAACAGGAGAAAACGTTGGTCGGCTGGATAGCGCCACGAGGGATCGTAGCGTTAACCGTTTCTGGTTACTTTGCCCAGGTCCTGTTAGATACTGGATATACCGATGCAAATCTCGTCATACCAATGACGCTTGGTCTCGTTTTTTCAACGGTGGTTGCACATGGATTTTCAATCCGATGGGTGGCGGAGAAACTCGGTCTCGCGGTCAATAGCCAACCCGGTGTCCTGATTGTTGGCAGTAATTCATTCAGTATCAGTATGGCAAAAGTGATGATAGAACTAAATATTCCTGTATTGTTGGCAGATTCTTCACAGCAGCGACTAGAGGCTGCTCGAGAGACGGATATCGAAACCTATCATGGCGAAATATTGTCTGAACTCTACGATCATGAATTGGATCTAACACCGTATGAATATATGGTTGCTGCATCTATAGTGAACTCTTATAATGCCTTAGTTTGTAGATCCTTTGTTCAGGAAATGGGCCGAAATAATATCTATAGTCTGCATAATGAACACGGGGAAAGCCTTACGGACCTCGTCGATAAATACGACAAACGCATTTTAACAAAAGAAAATATTTCGTGGCATGAACTGAATGATCGCGTCGAACGCGGCTTCCATTTCAACACAACGAAGTTAACCAAAAAAAGCTTTGCCCAATGTGTTAAAGAGCGTAGTGAACAAAGCCTGATATTATTTATTTTAAAATCATCCGGAAAAATTGAGTTTTCAACACACGAAGGACAGGTCAAAGGTGAACAAGGAGATATTGTTGTAAGCTTGGATCCACCGGCCTCGAAAAGAAGGAACACTGAAGAAACAGCGGGATAGATGGGGCAGCTCCTAAACCTTTTGTATCGGTTAGCTTAACAACAACTACGCAAAAAGGTCTAAAATAAGTCAAAGTGGCGGAGGGTATTCTTGGGACTACATCACTGGGGCGACCTATTATAGATAAAATGCTGAGGTTCTGGGCAGACAGGGAGCTCAGCATTTTAGGATATATTACTCGTAATTCTCGAACTTTTCGCTTACCTGATATCCTCTGTATACTGTCTGAGCGAAGTTTTGATCCAACAAGAGACCGAGATATTGATTCTCCAAATGTTGTAAGCGACGGGATGCAAATTCTGGAGTAACTCCAAAAGTGGAAACCACTTCGTAAATGGCTTGCGACTTTTTAAACGGAAGGTTCATTTGCAGCAGCATAAAAGTAGGGACACAGAAATGCAAAGCAAAGTTATCTGCTTTCCATTCTTGGTATTCAACAAAGCGTACAGGCAGGTTAAGCTGGGAACCGCTGTGCAGCAATATATGGCCAAGCTCATGGCCGAATGTCTGCCAACGTTCTTCTTTAGATAACTGTTTTTGAAGGAAGATTCGACTTATTCCTTTATAGATAACGGCTTCGCTACTATGCTCCCAGTCATAAACCCGTATATTTAGTTGTTCTGCAATACGGTCAATCGTTAGCTGGTTTGGTATTCGTATGGAGAGTGAGATTAGAAGATCGTATATATGACTTTCAAGAGTTGTGTATTGATACATAAATTCCACCCTTATAGAACATACGTTCGAATTTTAGGTAAAAGAAAAGCCCTCCTGTTACGGGCTGTTTAAATTCATCTTAATACACATTTGAGAATTTTCCTAGTCTACTATGGCAGTACACTATTCACTTTTAATAATTTCCCACATTTTTCTTAGCTTTTTCAAATCTTCTAAGTCTGATTTTGGAAGGTCTGCATACCAGCGTTGAAGCTCTGGATCATGGATAAAGGCGTCCATGTCCCCCTCTGTTTCCCCCATTTTGGAGTCTTCTGTCATCCCCATAAGCCAATCAATGGAGACATCATAGAGTCTGGCGAGTGTAGACAGCATTTTGGTGTCCGGTTCTCTATAATTTCTCTCATAACCGGATAACCTTGAATTAGAGATTTCTAGTTTTTCACAAACAAGAGTTTGTGACCAACCTTTGTATTCCCGTGCTTCTCTTAATCTTCCACCTAATGAACCCATACCATTCATCCTCGAGTGATTTTATTTTCTTTCATAATAAAAGGATACTATTAAATAAACATTTCGCGCAATATTTTGCGCAATATGTTTATTTAATTATTGACTTACGCGAAATGCGCATTTAAAATAAACATTAACGTTACGCGTAACGCGCAAATTCATGAATGGCATGGCCAAACTGTTCATACAATAGTTTTCAGTTTTGATAACAATTTTAGCAAAGGAGAGAATGATTGTATGGCTTATTTAATCGCACTTGATGATGGGCATGGAATGGAGACCCCTGGTAAACGTACCCCTTATATTAATAGTCTTGGAAGGTCTATTAAAGAAAATGAATTTAATCGAGCAGTGGTTTCCTTCCTTGATGAAGAGTTGCAGCGCAGTGGCTTTAACACGTTGTTAGTAGCTCCGACTGATGTTGATACATCGCTGGCTACGAGGACAAATCAGGCAAACCGAGCAGGAGCGGACGCTTATATTTCCGTTCACTATAATGCATTTGATGGAAGTTTTGAGGGGTCAAACCCGAGTGGGATTGAACTTTACGTTTACCCTGGTCACTTAAACCGGGAAGCAGGCATGCTGGCGAAGAGTATAGCTAATTATTTAAAGAAAGGAACTCCACAAGAGTTTCGGGGCATAAAAGAAGCGAATTTTCACGTATTGCGTGAGACAGCTATGATTGCTGTATTAACGGAAAATGGTTTTATGGATCACCCTGACGAGGCTTTATTAATGATTGATCCAGAGTTTCAAAAAGAGGTTGCTATGGAACATGCTAAGGGGATTTGTGATTACTTCGACGTCGCATATGTGCCGGAGAATGGAGGGAATGAATGGTATATCGGCCGAAGAGTAGAGTCCATTTTTCAGGGAGATTTACGATTTTACAATCAACCTTCATGGGCAGACTCAGCAGTTGCAGGTTATTTGCAATATGGTTATGGTTTTCCTACTATTCTTGATCGAGTCATTGTAGAAGGTTCTCCGCAGTATAAGGTGGAAAACTCTCAGGGAGCGGTTTATTACGTAACGGCTAATGAAACGTATGTACGAGTAGTATAATAAATCAGCAGAACCCGGAGCCCCTCCGGGTTCATGTTATTTCTCAGTCGCTAACGTCTTGGAATCTTATCATCAATAAACAAGAAGGCAACAATTAAGCCGATTACGGTCATGATCGATATAAAACAAATAAGAAAGCAAGCGGTTCCAATTTTGATATTTATAGGGAAGTTTGCCCCATTGCCTTCAATGCTTTCAACTCCGGCGCAACCTTTTCTCTAATCTGACCAGTTTCTGGAGTGAAAAGGCACTAGGCCATTTTCGATCGGAAGAATACGGTCCGCTAATTTCTCTGCTTCGTTTCGGTCATGAGTAACTAATATAATTGGGATTTCCCACAATTGACGCAGCCGTAATAGTTCTTGATGACACTGGTTCTTTGTGTCTTGGTCCAGAGAGGAGAATGGTTCATCTAATAGCAATAGGTCAGGTTCTGTTGCTAAAGCACGGGCTAAAGCGACACGTTGTTTTTCACCGCCAGATATTTGCTTTGGATATTTGGAGGCTAGATGGCTGATGCCGACAACTTCTAATAGCTTGTTAACGAGTTGGTCATTCGTAGCGCCATACGATATATTTTTATAGATCGTCATATGAGGAAATAGGGCATAATCTTGGAATAAATAACCGATGTTACGTTTTTGAACAGGGAGGGGCTTATAGTTTGTTTGAAATAATATGCTTTTATTTAAGGTGATTTCTCCCTTATCAGGATGAGTAAGCCCAGCGATACAATTAAGAATTGTCGTTTTACCAGATCCGGATGGTCCATACAAAATAACGGTCTCATTTCCAACTTTAAAGGATGCGTTTAAAGTAAAATGTGGGAGTTCTTTAGTAATCGATAACGATAGCATATGACACCTCCATTTACTGATTAAACTTAAGGATATTACGTTTACTCCACCAATTGAGCCAAAGCACAGAACTAAATCCAAGAGAAACAATAATCAAGACCCAGAAGCGGGCTTGCTCCATATGGCCAGACTCTACAGCGAAATAGATAGCTAGAGGGATGGTATTGGTTTCTCCCGGAATATAGCCGGCTATCATGAGCGTGGCTCCGAATTCTCCGAGAGCACGTGCAAAACTTAGAACTAAGCCCGCCAGAAGCCCAGGCCAGGCTAAAGGAAATGAGATAGTGAAAAAAACTTTCCATTTAGACGCACCCATTGTTAAAGCGGCATTTTCAACATTTTGGTTATAATTTTGAAAAGCTGCTGATGCACTTTGATACATTAAGGGAAAAGATACAACAACTGCAGCAACTACGGCACCAATCCATGAAAAAACAACCTGAATATCAAAGGATTGAAGCAGGAAACTGCCTAAGGGTCCATTTTTACCGAACAAATAAAGGAGTCCAAATCCTACGACCGTTGGCGGGAGGACAAGAGGAAGCAAAATCACGGACTCAACGAAACTTTTCCCGGGAAATTTTTTTCTAGCGATTATTCTTGCGAAGAAAACGCCAAAAATGAAAACAATTAAAGTAGCGATGGTGGCTATCTTTAAAGAAAGAAAAAGAGGAGAGTTCATAATTAACCAACTTTCATTCAATAGATTCTATAGGCCATGGGCTAATTACATCTATTACAAAAAATAAATAGCTTTCATTGTACCTTTAAAAAAGTCTGACCTATTCAGCTCAGACCCTTCAAGCCAAACTAAGCCCTAAGGTTGTTTTTTCTCAAAGCCATAGGACTCTAGAATTTCTTGTGCTTCCTCCGTCTTAAGATAATCTAAAAATGCTTTTGCTTCTTTAGTGTTGGCGCTGGCTGTTAAGACAGCAGCCGGATAGATGATTGATTGATGCAGGCTTTGGTCGACTTGGCTAATTATCTTCACGCGGTCTGAGATAAGCGCATCACTTGCATACACAAATCCTAGAGCAACGTTTCCTGATTCTACATATGTAAGCACTTGGCGGACATCTCTTGCATATACCATTTGAGCTTTTAAATCTTCCCATTTGTTAATGGATTGTAACGCTTGTTTCGTGTACATTCCTCCAGGAACGCTGGCAGGGTCGCCTAAGGCGAGTTGCTCCTCGTCAGAAAGCTGGATTGATTGGATAGAAGAAAAATCAAAATGCCGGTTTTGCTTTGTAATCAATACGAGAGAGTTTCCGGTAAAACTAAACCTGGTCTCTTTTAAGATGAATTGCTGCTTTTCTAGTTTGTCCATCCATTTTTGATTTGCGGATAAAAAAACATCCAGGGGGGCTCCCTGTTGAATCTGCTGCGCCAATTTACCTGAACCGGCAAAATTAAATGTAAGTGTTACGTCCTTATTTTGACTTTCGTACGTTGTTTTTATTTCTTTCATAGCGTCAGTTAAGCTAGATGCTGCTGAAATGGTAAGTTCTGTCGTATCCTGCTCTTGCCCCGGAGTGTTACTGCATCCAGCAAACAAAGCTAAGACTAATCCTAGAAAGAGTATTATTAATTTTCTCTGCATGTGGCGATGCTCCTATGTGTGATGATTACTTAAGATTATACGCAGGGATGAATTTTAAGTAAAATAAATCATAACAATGAATACATTTCTGGGGATAATAGAAAGGGGCAGCTATGAAACTTCAAATTCTTATTAGTTTAATTTTGGCTCTGTTGCTAACTCAATCACCGGTAATTGGAAAGTATTTTGCTATGATCAATACCATGATACATGAAAGTGGTCACTCTCTAATGGCCCTATTCACAGGTGGAGAGGTAAGGAATATATCATTGTTTCCTAATACCTCCGGGGTAACCATGACAGGCCATACATCATGGTTCAGCCACGTTTTAACTAGTTTATCAGGTTATTTGTTTTCCTCACTAGCCGGTTTATTATTCTTCCATTTAATCGTTAAAGGTCATTATCGTGTCATGATATTCATCTTAATTGGTTTTTTAGCTATCAATCTCCTTTTCTGGGTCAGGAATATCTATGGTGTTTTTTGGCTTGTTACATTTGGTGCAGGGTTTATTTATTTACTCAAGACCGGTCCTCAATCTATTGTTCAATACGTCCTTATCTTTGTGGCCTGTCTCGTTGTAGTGGAAGCTGTTATGAGTGCTTTTTGGGTGATGAGGATTAGTTTTGTTGCCCCGAGTCAAGCGGGGGATGCCTGGAACCTCGCGCAAGCTGTGAAATTTATCCCTGCTCCTGTATGGGGGGTATTCTTTTTCGCTCAATCTTTATATTTGGCCTGGTTATCCTTAAAAAAGGTGTTCCTTACTTAATACAGTGTGCTCCTAAATAACAAAAAAGGCAGAACTCCGCATTAGCCCTTACCTCTCAAGCATTATGGCATAAGGTAATAAAGTAAGTGATGAGAGGGGGGAATGACATGAGCGGAGGATACGGTGGCGGATTTGCGCTATTAGTTGTGTTGTTTATTCTTTTGATTATTATCGGTGCCTCTTATGGCGGTTACGGATACGGTGGTTATTAATTTAACCTAAGGCGGGGTCTCCCCCCGCTTTTTTGCTGTATTAAGGAATTGGGGATTTTATGTATTTGTGGGTAAACTTATAATGAGACGAATTCCTATGGAATGTGATGTTTATAGTCAGGATTTCTTAATTTTGGTTTTAACTATATGAAAAAGGGTATAGGAAAAACAGATTAATTTAAGTAGTCTTTTGGAGGAATTTTTAATGGATTTAAAGGAACATTTAATTAGCCATGGCTATGACCAAATTGATATCCTGCTAATTGATGAAGAGCAAAACCAGTCCACAGTCGCAAACCTTTCTCTTCACAAAATCACGGACTTAGAGTACAAGTTATACTTAGAACCTGAATCACTTAAGTACGAGCTTAATAATGATCATCCACACTTTATTGCTGAACAAAAAGATAATGGGAAAGCGAAGCAAGTGAAGGGATACATTCTCGAATGGTAAACATAAAGAAAAAGGAGTTATGGGCTCCTCTTTCTTTTTTTTATACGGTCTTTGCGATCAGCAATCCCTCCAATAATGAGAAGGATACCTGAAGCCAAGATGACAACAGGGACCATAGGATCCGCTATTGTGGAAAATAATACGAAAGCAATGATTATACAGGCTAATCCAATACTTCCGAGTATAATTAACATTTGGTTTTCTTTTTTCATAATGGCGATCGTTCCTTTCCTTAATCTTACTTGTCCCTCAGTATAACGAATTTTTATGGAAAATGAATGGATCAGTCTTCATGTTTGGAATTTGGATGGGGGAGGAATGAAGAATGTAGAACCTTTTAAAGGAGGTCTTAATATGAAAACGCACAGTTTGTATATAAATGGTGAATATACTGAATCATCGAAAGACGAATGGATAGATATTGTTAATCCTGCTACGGAAGAAGTCATCTCCAGAACCCCAAAAGGCACAGTTGAAGATGTGGATCGGGCGGTTCATGCTGCATCTCAGGCCCAAAAGAAATGGGAGATGACTCCTAATATAGAACGAGGGAAAATCGTTCGTCAGCTTGGTAATAAAATAGAAGAGAATAAGGATACATTTATCGATTTGCTTCAAGAAGAACAAGGTAAGGATTATGAGTTGGCAACAGGTGAAGTAGAGCTTGCCATCGATTACTTTAGGTATATGTCTGAATGGGCGCGGCGAATTGAAGGTGAAATTGTACCGAGCGATCGAGCAAATGAAAATATTTATATTTATAAAAAGCCAATTGGCGTTGTAGCTGGAATTGTACCATGGAATTTTCCGGTGTTTATTTTGGCCAGGAAGGTAGCTACAGCCCTTGTTACCGGTTGTACGATTGTATTGAAGCCGAGCCAGCAAACACCAAATACTGCCATGGAGTTTACTAAAATTATAGATTCCATGGAAGACATTCCAAAAGGTGTTTACAATCTAATTACAGGGACAGGCTCTGAGATCGGGAATGCCCTGGCTAAACACGAAGGTGTTCAAATGATTACGATGACTGGAAGTGTACCAGCTGGAACGAAGGTTATGGAGGCTGCCGCGCAAAACATTACGAAGGTAAATCTCGAGTTAGGCGGTAAGGCTCCAGCCATTGTGACCCAAAACGCCGACTTAGATGTAGCGGCAGAAAGTATTACAACGTCAAGGTTAGCTAATAATGGACAAGCCTGTACCAATGCTGAGCGTGTCTATGTCCATGAAAGTGTGGCTGCTGAACTAATTGACAAGCTCAAAGCTTCATTTGCTCAAACCTCATTAGGCGATCCGCGATCTGATAAGGGAGCAGATGTAGGACCTCTAGTTAGTGAAGAGCGCTTAGAAGCGGTATCTACGATGGTGAATGATGCAGAAGTCGACGGTGCAAAAGTCGTTATTGGCGGTGAGCGTGCGGACGTGGAACAGGGTTATTTCTATAAACCGACCATTTTAACCGGTGTCGATCATGACTCCACCGTTATGCAAGAAGAGATATTTGGTCCTGTTATCCCTATAACGACGTTTAGTACTTTAGATGAAGCGATAGAAAAAGGAAATGATACAGAGTTTGGCTTGTCCTCTTCCGTTTATACAGAGGATCTGAATGAAGCGATGAGAGTCGTCAATGAACTGAAGTTTGGAGAGACGTATGTGAATCGTGAAAACTTTGAGGCCGTGCAAGGTTATCATGCTGGGATGCGGAAATCCGGTCTTGGCGGGGCAGATGGCAAGCATGGTATGGAAGATTTTCTTGTCACACAAGTAGTTTATATGCAATATAAACAAAAGAAACAGTAAATAAAAGGCTCCCCGCTGAAAGGGAGCCTTTCCTTTTTAACCTATTGGCATCAAATCAACGGACTTAGTAATAGGTAGCAGCCGGAAATCCGCTCGGCCCATTGCCGTTTCCTGTTTACGTGGCTTATCTGTTATCGATTTTTTCAGGGTAAAGGTCATGATTCATTAAACGGTGGGCAGCTATTTGCTCAAATTTCGTTCCAGGCTTCCCGTAATTACAGAACGGATCGATGGAAATACCGCCACGTGGAGTAAATTTGCCCCATACCTCAATGTATCGCGGGGCCATAAGTTCAATTAAATCGTTCATAATCGTGTTCACGCTGTCTTCGTGAAAATCACCGTGATTTCTAAAGCTGAATAAGTAGAGTTTCAGAGACTTACTTTCTACCATTTTAATGTCAGGAATATAACTGATATAAATCGTGGCAAAATCCGGCTGCCCCGTTTTGGGACAGAGCGTTGTAAACTCTGGACAATTAAATTTTACAAAATAATCACGATTAGGGTGCTGATTATCGAATGTTTCTAATACACTTTTATTGTATTCAAAGGAGTAAGATGTTCCTTGATTACCGAGTAGAGATAACTCAGTTAAATCGTTGTCATTGCGTCCAGTCACTTTAAAATCCTCCTAACACTCTTGGTTTGATTTAAATTAAGGGCTCTTTTCGTAAATTTTATTGCTCTTTAATCCTCGCAGTTGATAAAACTTTCGTCCCAACAGCAAGGTTGATATCCACTTCGGGCAGTCGCTTTCCGCGGCCCCACAGTGAGCGTTTTTTTGCGAGCGAGGAGGCCCAGCTCAAGCCCGCGGAAAGCGTAGTATATTCCGAAGCCGTAAGTTAAGATGCAGTTTATAGTTTTGCTTCAAAAACAACAACCTTTTAGAAAACAGCCAAATTTAAAAAAGCCCACCTCTAAGGGTGCGCAGCTAGAATCGCTTCAACCTTAGTTTTTTATAGAGGGTTTTTAGCTAAGAACCTCTTCTAGTCTCAAATGCTTTCTCATTATATATAGGGGAGGGGTGATTGTCAACGCAGGGTGGTCTGCTATCCATTCTGTAACTATTTAGACGTTTCACTTTAAAAATCCATTCATTTCATCTAAAATAGTAAATAATTAACGAAATATTTAGATAATGTATAGGCTCTGTTCCATTTATAAAGCAGAGCTTTATTAAAAAAGAATTAGGAAATCGGTTACAAAATTCATTCTAATGAGGTGATTTTATGGACATGAAAACCATTCCAGCAAGATCGGGAAAACATAACTTACAAGATTACCAGCAGACGTACAAAAATTTTAATTGGGATGAAGTGAAAGAAAATTTCACATGGAGTAAGACGGGCAAAGTAAACATCGCCTATGAAACGATTGATAAGCACGCAGAGGACCCGGAGAAAAAGAATCAGGCTGCGCTTATTTATACATCTCCTGACCGAGAAGAGAAACTAACCTTTGAGGAACTTAAGAAAAAAAGTAATCAATTTGCAAATGTGTTGAAGAATCATAACATTAAAAAAAGAGATCGAGTATTCCTTTTCATGCATAGGAGTCCGGAGTTTTATGCATCATTCCTTGGGATTCTAAAACTCGGGGCAATTGCCGGTCCATTGTTTGAAGCATTTATGGAGCAGGCGGTTCGCGACCGTTTAGAAGATAGTGAAGCAAAAATGTTAATTACTACCCCTGAGTTATTGGATCGTGTCCCTGTTGATAAGCTTCCTCATCTTGAAAAGATCATTCTTGTAGGGGGAGATGAGTCAGGTTCACATATTAGTTTTGAGAAAGAGATGAAGTTCGCTTCCGAAGATTTTGAGATTGAATGGGTGGATTTAGAAGATGGAATGCTGCTTCATTATACGTCTGGGTCAACAGGAAAACCTAAAGGTGTGTATCACGTTCATAATGCAATGTTGCAACATTATCAGACAGGGAAATGGGTCCTTGATCTGAAAGAAGACGATGTTTATTGGTGTACAGCTGACCCTGGATGGGTAACAGGTACGAGTTATGGAATCTTTGCACCGTGGCTGAATGGGGTTACAAACGTTATCCGCGGAGGCAGGTTTAGCCCGGATGATTGGTATGGCACCATTGCTGAGCAGAAGGTTTCCGTTTGGTATTCGGCCCCAACGGCTTTCCGAAAACTGCTGAGTGCTGGAGCAGATGTAGCTAAAAAGCACGACCTTTCTTCTTTACGCCATGTATTAAGTGTGGGAGAACCTTTAAATCCTGAAGTGATCACTTGGGGACTAGAAGCCTTTGACTTACGAATTCACGATACGTGGTGGATGACAGAAACTGGTGCGATGCTGATCTGTAACTATCCAACCATGGAGATGAGGCCCGGTTCTATGGGTAAACCACTTCCAGGTATTGAAGCATCTATCGTTGATAACGATGGGAACGAACTGCCGGCCAATCAGATGGGAAACCTGGCTATTAAACAAGGCTGGCCATCGATGATGCGTGCTATTTGGAACAACCCAGGCAAATACGAAAGTTATTTTGTCAAAGGCTGGTACGTTTCAGGGGATAGTGCCTACAAAGATGGGGATGGATATTTTTGGTTTCAAGGCCGCCTGGATGACGTAATTAATACTTCAGGCGAGAGAGTTGGACCGTTTGAAGTGGAAAGTAAACTAATTGAACATGATGCAGTAGCAGAGGCAGGGGTCATTGGCAAGCCGGATCCTGAGCGTGGCGAGATTATTAAAGCCTTTATTACATTGAGGGAAGGATATGAAAAATCGGATGAATTACTCGAAGATATCCGCCAATTTGTTAAAAAAGGCCTCAGCGCCCATGCTGCACCAAGGGAAATTGAAATCACAGATACTATTCCGAAAACACGAAGTGGTAAAATAATGCGCCGTTTATTAAAATCTTGGGAACTAGGGTTGCCTACCGGAGATACATCCACTTTAGAAGAATAAGAAAGAGAGCGCACAGCTTGAGACTGTGCGCTCTCTTTGTCTATAATGAAATTGTTACACGTGAAACAAATTAGATATGCTGTTTGTGTAAATAAATATAGGTGGTTTGTAGATGACAATAATGAATAATAGTAAAAAGTCATGGTCGAAGGTAACGTTAGAAACGGTTCAGTGGTTTGTTTTTCTATTAGCCAGTGCCGTAACGTTACCTATCGTGATTGGGGCTATTTTTGATTTGAATTTTACAGAAGTTGCGGGTCTGATGCAGCGAACCTTTTTTGCTGTTGGCATTACTTCTGTTTTACAAGGTATATTTGGCCACCGTTTACCAATCATGGAAGGTCCGGCTGGACTCTGGATCAGTATATTCGCTGTTATGGCCTACTCAGAGGTAGCGGCTGGAAAAAGCTACATAGAAACATTACAAACGCTTGAAGCAGCGATGATATGGACAGGGGTTTTCTTGTTTATCTTTGGTATTTTTCGCCTTGCACACCGTGTGCTGTTTGTATTTACTCCGCTCGTGACCGGAGCTTTTTTATTTTTAATAACCGTACAATTAAGCGGGACTTTCCTCAAGGGCATGATAGGAGTCCAGCAGCAAGCTGAAGCTATTCAGGTTGATAAGACTATTTTAGCTTTTTTAACCTTCTTTTTAGTGATCGGGTTGTCCTTTTTCGGCAAAGGCTGGTTGAAGGGCTATGCTGTCCTGATAGGAATTGTGGTCGGCTGGGTGCTGTATGTGGCATGGATTGGAAGTAGACCAGTGGACTCTTTATTGGTTTCAGATGGATTTAATGTGCCTGATTTATGGGTTTGGGGGCATCCTAACTTCGAGTGGAGCGTCATCCCCCTGGCATTTATTACAGCTGTGATCTTATTGTCAAATTTAGTAGCTTCCGTCGTTGCTGTCAGTCATTCAATCTACGGGAAGCCTTCCTATGGATACAGCCAATTGAACAGAGGCAGCAGTTTCCTTGGCATAAACCATGTGATTTCAGCGATGTTTTCTTCCGTTGCAAATGTTTCTTTGGCTTCCTCATCTGGTTTTATTAACTTGACCGGTCAAAAAAGCAAACGGCCCTTTTTATATGCTTCTTTATTACTTGTAGCTGTCGCATTTTTTCCGCCAGTTGTAGCTTTTATTTCCGCCATTCCTGCTCCTATCGCGAACGCAGCTTTACTGGCTACCTTCGTACAATTAATGGGACTTGGGATATCGAATATGGCCAGTGAGGAATTAAATGAGCGCAGGTTAACCATCCTGGGGATCTCGTTTCTGCTAGGAATCGGAATCATGTTCCTTCCTGCTGAAGTTTTTCAAGGAATGCCTTCAATTGCCCAGAATTTGCTAAGTAATGGACTGTTGGTCGGTACTGTCCTTGTAATTCTGTTAGAACAACTTTGGAAGGAAGTGCCTGGAGCCTCAAAGTCAAATAATGTGTAAAAAATAAGGAAGTGGTTATGATGACTAAGCAAATGTACGATGTGATTGGTATTGGTATCGGACCTTATAATTTAGGGTTGGCAGCTTTGCTTGAAAAAACAGAACTAAGCGGTGCTTTTTTTGAAAAATCGCCTTCATTTGCCTGGCACCCCGGGATGTTAATTGAAAAAATGGATCTTCAAGTACCTTTTTTAGCGGACTTAGCTACTTTTGCTGACCCAAAAAGTCCGTACACGTTCATGAACTACTTATATGAACAAGATCGGATGTTTCCTTTCTTTTTTCATAATCAGACGAAAGTGCCGCGGCAGGAATACAATCATTATTTGCAATGGGCAGCTAATCAATTAGACGATTTGTATTTTGGCCATTCCATTGTTGATGTGATTGATTGGAACGAGGCTGACAATCCTCACTACGAAGTCATAGCACTGGAGGCGGAAACTGGAAAACATCATCACTTCCTGGCGAAACATGTTGTAATGGGCACAGGTAGCGAACCACTGATCATAGATGGGATGAAAGGTCTTCCTGATGGTGACGTATTACATACAAGCCGATATTTATATGAAAAAGAAAATTTATTGAAAGCGGCTCATGTTACAGTGGTTGGCTCGGGTCAAAGTGCTATAGAGGTCTTTCTTGACTTGTTGGAAGAACAAAGGCACAACGACATGAAACTTAGCCTTCTTACTAGAACAGGAGGGCTGTTTCAACTGGATCAGGCGAAGTTTGCTCAGGAATTCTTCACCCCTGCTTATGTTGATTACTTTCATTCTTTAAGTTATGAACAACGAATAGAGAATCTTGACACTCTTGGACCCCTAAGAAAGGGAATTGACCCTGACACGTTGACCCGGCTTTACTCCGATCTTTACCATAAAACTGCTGGCGGGGAAAAAGATTATGTGTTAATCAATCCAATGACAGAGGTGAAGTCAATTTCTCCATCTGATAAGGGCGGCTATGATTTGCAGTGCCGGCAGTGGCAGGAGGAAATAGATTATCGTTTTCATACGGAAAAAGTAATCTTGGCGACTGGTTATAAACCACATATCCCTGACTGGTTTTACAATCGCTTTGAAGAGAAAATTAAATGGGAAGATCAAAAACATTATCGTGTTACCCGAGATTACCGGCTTGAATTTTCAGATCAACGTGGCCATCACTTTTTTACGTTGACTGATTTAACATATTCACACGGGGCAGGGGCTACTAATCTTGGTCTGGCTGTTCATCGTAATGTTGAGATTATTAATACGATTGCAGGCAAGGACATCTATAAAAATCAACGAAATCCCAGCTTTCAGACTTTTTCTATGAAAGAGTTCAAAGAATAATCAGCTCCCTGAAACGTTTAATTAGAAAAAACTAAGGGAACATGACAATCGTAATTAAATTAAAAGCATTAAGGAGTGATTACGATATGAGTAAGATCGCATGTGTTATGACGTCTATGTTTGAAGATGTAGAGTACACGCAGCCTGTTGATGCTTTTGCAAAAGAAGGACATGAAGTGACCACGATTGAATGGGAAGGTGGCAAAGAAGTTACAGGTAAACAGGGCGAGGCAACCGCTACGATTGATAAGTCTATCAATGATGTAAAGCCTACTGACTTTGATGCTCTATTTATTCCTGGCGGCTTTTCTCCTGATCAGCTTCGGGGTGATGAAAAGTTCGTACAATTTGCTAAACACTTTATGGATGAGAAGAAACCTGTATTTGCCATATGTCATGGGCCACAGTTATTGATCACAGCTAAATCATTAGAAGGTCGTACAGCTACAGGCTTCAAATCCATTGCTGTTGACATGGAATATGCTGGAGTTGATTATAAAGATCAAGAAGTCGTTGTTTGTCAGGATCAATTAGTAACAAGTCGTCAGCCTGATGACATTCCTGCTTTTAACCACGAAGCAAGTAAACTGTTAAAGTAATACAATCCATTTAATAATTAGCGGGAGCCACGAAGAGATTTCTTCGTGGCTCCTTCTATGTTTAGTTGAATTAAATCTCAATTTTGGACATGGGGACATATTTCCTTTAGTAATTCCCGGCACGCGGATTCGTTTTTTGGAGTTGAAGCTAAAATTGAATTATAATGAGAATATGAGATTTCAAGTCGTTTAAATGTCCAGGCTGGGCTTGATAAAGGATTATAGGAATAGTGAACCTTTTTAATATCATATAATGGAATATTCTTCTTTATAGGCCCGAATACGATTCGAAAATGACGATCAGTTACTTCATGATAAACGAGTGCCCAGAGCATCGGGATGGCAATAATCGTGACAATAAGTAAACCAAATGTTACTACATAGAGGAGGGAATGATATGATCGTTCAACAACAAGGAAATCAATTCCTTATGATGAAGCAGCACGATCATGCACAGATTTCCGGGGAGTTAGCTTTACAATGGAAGCAGAAATACTTATTGCGATCCAAACTTAGAGAGGAAGCAGACTGGGCAATAGGCCAACATGACCGGGCCTGGATTCCACTGGATGAAAGACCAACGTGGAATGAAGAAAAGCAGCAGCCCTATACATTTATCGATTACCCTTTAGAAGAAAAACTGGCTGCCTATCAACGAGGAATCGAGGAAGTTGCCGTCGAATCAAAGTATGCAGGAATGTTATGCAGCTTACACTATCAATCTTTTTTCTCGAAAGATAGTGAAGATCAGCGCATACATGCATTCATTGATAATGAAGAGAGGCGTCGTGAACAGCTTAGGGAAGCGA
Organism: Halobacillus naozhouensis; assembly: GCF_029714185.1. Lineage (NCBI taxonomy): Bacteria > Bacillati > Bacillota > Bacilli > Caryophanales > Bacillaceae > Halobacillus > Halobacillus naozhouensis. Next base: position 49,911 of record NZ_CP121671.1, read on the forward strand.
TGAAAGTGGAGGTACCTAAAGATTTGTATCATACTCATTTTGAAAGACTTCAGTTCTGTGATGACCTATCTCTTTATATCTGCATGCAAGAGCCAGGGGTCTCCAAAGCGAACGAGTTATCTTGGTTTAAGGATGGATTTAGACAGTCGTTTGATATTGCGCCAGATGGCATCATGCCCTATTGGCAAGACAAAGAGCATGTAGTATTGGATCCTTTCCCGTTTGAAACGACTTTCCAGGTGGCAATCCCATACCGAATTGTACAACGGAAGGGAATCGAGGGAGTTGGGTTAAGGAATGCATTTGACCAAGCACAACTATGCGAGCGAACCGTCACATTTGTCCCTTCCCTGTAATTTGAACCGTTACAGACAGCCATAAGGGAATAATGGCTGTCCGGAGCGGTTTCATGCTACTGATTCTTAGCAATTGTAAATTGATTGCTTAATAACAGCCAGTTTTGAGGAAATGAGAGCCCTAACTTCCAATAACTGATTCCTTTTAAATTTAACCGCTTGATCAAATCAAATTTTGCCTGAATGGATCGAGCATCTTCAAACCATACCTCGTGTTGATTACCTTCTGAATCGGTGTACATAAAGAAAGGGGCTTGTGCTTCTTCATCGTAGGAGATGGCCGCGTTATTTTCACGGGCAATTTGGATCGCCTGCTGGGGACTCACTGCCTCGGCAATCTCCCCGCCGGGTTCATATGGAAGCGTCCAGTCATAGCCATATAAATTCTGACCGAGCAAAATTTTATCTGCAGGCATAACAGTCAGCGCATAATTAACGACTTCTGTAACGGGTCCGATCGGTGACACGGCTCTAGGCGGGCCTCCGCTGTATCCCCACTCATAGGTCATCAACACGACGAAATCAACAATCTCACCATGGGCTTGATAATCATGCGCTTCGTACCAGGCTCCTTCTTGTTCGGCGCTGGTCTTTGGTGCAAGGGCTGTTGATAAAAGCAGTCCTTCCTCAGAAAAGCGTTGCTTGGCTTTCCGTAGAAACTGATTGTAATTTTCTTTGGTTTCGGGAGGTAAAAATTCAAAATCAAAATGAATATCCTGAAACCCTACCGACTGTGCAGTCTGTACGATATTATCAAGCAGTGTGTTTTGGAGTTGTTCATTCGTTAAAATCGCTCGTCCCAGTTCCTGACTAAATCCATCTTCTGCTAAGTTGGTTACCACCATCATTAAAGAGGCGTTATTGGCTTCAGCGATTGCTTTGAAGTTATCAAGCGGGGGAGCCTGAAGGGAACCGTCCTCTTGTACCTCATAACTAAATGGAGCCAAATAACTTAATAAAGGTGCACGTTGTTCCGCTGAACTACGAAGTACATCTGATACTTCCCCGCCCGTTGGTTCGATATAGGCATTTGTCGTGATTTGTGGAGAAGGCCCCTGGGGTATATAGAGTCTGTACCCAATTGGAAGTATCTGGTTGGGTTGTAATTGGTTTACTTGGATAAGTGTCTCTATAGTTATACCAAATTGATTAGCAATCGAATATAAACTATCACCTGGCTGGACAAAATAAAATTGGCCTTCGCCAGGAATAACGAGAGCCTGGCCCACTACAAGATTCCCTGGTGTTTCTAATTCATTTGCCTCTATAATCGCACTAGGTGTACTTCCATATAATGCTGCAATCGAGTAGACCGAATCACCTTGATTTACGACATGAATTTGCATATATACACTCCTTCCTCGGCTATTATCAATGTATGAGGGTAATGAATCATTTTATTCTTACATTATTATGAAAGGGGGACTACATTTGGTTAAAGACGAACATTATATGCAGTTAGCCATTGAGCAGGCGAAGCGAGCAAGAGCACTAGGCGAGGTTCCAATTGGAGCGGTAATTGTTTATCAGGAGGAGGTCATTGCGTCAGGGTATAACCAACGGGAAACCTCACAGCTTGCCTCTTCCCATGCGGAAATTATTTCGATAGAGAAAGCAAATGAGATAATAGGAAGCTGGCGGTTAGAAAAATGCACGCTGTATGTCACCTTAGAACCTTGCCCGATGTGCGCTGGAGCAATAGTCCAATCCAGAGTTCCGAGAGTCGTATACGGAGCCCCCGACCCTAAGGCAGGCTGCGCGGGGACACTGATGAACTTACTTCAAGAAGATCGCTTTAACCATCAATCTGACGTTATTGGTGGTATTATGGAAGAAGAATGCGGCAAGCTGCTGAAGGATTTTTTTCGAGAGCTTCGTGAAAAAAAGAAACGGAGCAAATCTGGCGAAAATTAACTAGGCTTTTCCATTGCATTTTATAATAAAAGTCGCTATACTTGGAAATACCGTGCTAAGCGGGGAGGTAGCGGTGCCCTGTACTCGCAATCCGCTATAGCGAGGCCGAATTCCCACCCGAGGTAGTTTGATCTCAAGGTCAGACTTATGGGAGTGGTGTTGACACTCAGGTCCTGCGCAACGAGAACCAGTGAACCCTGTCAGATCCGGAAGGAAGCAGCAGTAAGCTGACTCTCTCGTGTGCCGCGGGAGCGCCTGGGTCGAGCCATGAACATGAGTAGCGCTTGGGGTCAGGCTATCGAAGGCGGGTGCACGGTTACATAAGTTTAAGTCCAGAGTCGTTATGAATGATCATAACGGCTCTTTTTCTATAGGGAGAACAGAATGGTTATAAATAGATGTTATGATGTTCGACTCGAAGGTTCACATCAGATCCCTCATTCGGGTATAATAAAGTAGAGACTAAAAAGGGAGAACGGTTGTATGAGCTATCAGGCACTATATCGAGTCTGGCGCCCAAGAAATTTTGAGGATGTCGTTGGACAAACTCATATTACACGCACACTGCAAAATGCAATTGAGCAAGACAAGTTTTCTCATGCGTATCTGTTTTCGGGACCACGAGGAACAGGGAAGACCAGTGCTGCGAAAATTTTTGCAAAGGCCGTAAACTGTGAGCATGCCCCAGTTAAAGAGCCATGTAATGAATGCTCAGCCTGCCTTGGTATCCAGGATGGATCTATTTCGGATGTCATTGAAATTGATGCAGCCTCAAACAATGGTGTTGAGCAAATTCGTGAAATTCGAGACAAGGTCAAATATGCTCCCAGTGCGGTTTCATATAAGGTGTATATTATTGACGAGGTGCATATGCTCTCAATGGGTGCATTTAACGCCCTTTTAAAGACGTTAGAAGAACCCCCTCGACATGTTATTTTTATTCTGGCAACAACGGAACCTCATAAGATTCCTTTGACCATTATTTCTAGATGTCAACGCTTCGACTTTAAACGAATCACCCAGCAGGCAATGGTTGAAAGGATGGAAAAAATCACATCCGCTGAGGGGTTAAGTATTGCACACGAAGCTCTTGAAGTTGTCGCCTTAACGGCTGAAGGCGGCATGCGAGATGCCCTGAGTTTACTGGATCAGGCTATTTCCTACAGTGAGGAAGAAGTTACAATAGATGATGTCCTGGCTGTAACAGGGTCGGTATCACAAGCGACATTGGCAGAGGTAATTCAGGCACTTGATAAGAAGGAAATAAGAGAAGCACTGGAAACTGTCGATCACTTGATTCAGCAAGGAAAAGACCCCGGCCGGTTTGTTTTTGATTTGATATACTACTTGCGGGACATTCTTTTATTCCAAAGTGCTCCTGATTTACAGCATAACCTGGAGCGTGCCATTCCTGATGACTTTTTCCGGCAGCTATCCGAAGAATTGAACGCGGTTTGGATTCAACGTACGATTCGCGAGTTAAACAAATGCCAGCAGGAAATGAAATGGACGACGAGTCCAAAAGTGTTTATTGAAATTGCTTTGCTTAATATTGCAGGGACACAGGAAGCTGCCCCCAACACTGCTGATTCGACAGCTGTTAAGCAATTGACTCATAAACTTGAACAAATGGAAAAAGAACTGGCCCAGATCAAAGCAAATCCTCCTGCAGCAGCCAGTCAAGGGGGACAGCCCCAAAAGTCACAAAAGCGAGCCCCTGCAAGAACTGGACGAAACGGTTATAATGTACCATATGACCGAATTAGAATGGTACTTAATGAAGCTTCTAAAGAAGAATTGAAGAAAGTGCAAGGGCAATGGGCTGATTTTATGGAAAGATTGAAGCAGACCAACGCACCAGCACACGCAACATTACTTAACAGTAAACCAAGTGCCGCTTCATCAAAGGCCCTGATTCTAGCTTTTCGATATGATATTCATTGTTCGCTGGCTCTTGAACATCAAAAAACGATTGAACCATTGCTGACAGAATTTACAGGAAAACCGCTGGTGATTATTCCGATTCCTCAAGCGAATTGGAAAGAGCTGCGGGAGGAATACGTTAGAAAACAAAAGAACACCAATGAGGATGAAGACGGGGATGAGTCTGAGGTAAAGGAAGAAGATGACCCGCTTATATCCGAAGCAAGAAAGCTAGCTGGCGATAATATCATTGAAATTCATGACTAAATGGATAGATTTAAAGGAGGAATTACCATGCGTGGTGGAGGAAATATGAACAATATGATGAAACAAATGCAGAAGATGCAAAAGAAAATGATGAAGGCTCAAGAAGAGCTTCATGAAGAGACTTTCGAAGCAACAGCAGGCGGAGGTATGGTTAAAGTTGTAGCTAACGGGAAAAAGGAAGTAACAGATGTAGAGATTGATGAAGAAGTTGTCGACCCTGATGATGTAGAAATGCTTCAGGACTTAATTATTGCAGCGACAAATGATGTACTCAAGCAAGTTGAAGACAAAACAAATGATACTATGGGACAATTCACGAAAGGTATGCCTGGAGGAATGTTCTAGGAGGAATTTTCATGTATTACCCGGAACCTATTTCTAAGTTAATTGACAGTTTTACGAAGCTGCCAGGGATCGGCCCTAAGACGGCTGTCCGCCTGGCTTTTTTCGTCCTTGAAATGGAAGAGGACGACGTGCTTGATTTTGCTAAATCACTTGTCAGTGCGAAAAGAGAGCTTACCCATTGCTCGGTCTGCGGACAAATTACAGACAATGACCCATGTTCCATATGCCAGGATGATTCACGTGATTCATCTGTGATCTGTGTGGTGCAAGACCCTAAGGATGTGATTGCCATGGAGAAGATGAAGGAGTTCAGCGGGAAGTATCACGTTCTTCATGGAGCCATATCTCCAATGGATGGAATTGGGCCAGAGGATATTAATGTATCCAGCCTAATCAACCGCCTGAAGGATGAAGGTGTAGAAGAACTAATCCTCGCTACAAACCCCAACGTGGAGGGAGAAGCCACAGCCATGTATATATCAAGGCTGGTTAAGCCATCAGGGATCCGGATGACAAGGATTGCCCACGGCCTGCCTGTTGGCGGAGACTTAGAATATGCTGATGAAGTTACCCTGTCTAAAGCACTTGAAGGTCGAAGAGAACTGTAAAGTGGGTGGTCGCCATTTTTAGTAAAAAGAAAACGAAGAAAAAAAAGGAACTTGATCAACAATTACTGGCAGACATTCAAAAGTTGAAACGAGATTGGGAAACACTGGAGCGAATAATTGAGCATAGTGTTGATCCAAGTGAGGAAGGGTTACTAGATTTATCGGTAGCGAAGGCAAAATACTTCTATTTATTAAGAGAGGCAAGGAAACGGAATTTAAATGCCTTGTCTTGAAATAATGGTATATCCTCCTGTAGATAAACATAACTTGTCTTAACCAAGTATTTTACACAGGAGGTTTCATTATGGATCCGGTGTTCGTGATTTTAATAGTAGGGTTATCCATTCCACTGTTACTGATCGTTGGTTTACCTTCTTCCCCTGTTAAATGGGTTGGACAAGCATTAATGAGAGTAGTCATTGCAGTGGTTCTTTTGTTTTTTGTGAACTTATTTGGTGCACAATTCGGATTGCATGTGCCTATTAACGGATTTACCGCTGTTATCTCTGCTCTGTTAGGAATACCCGGAGTGATTTCGTTAACAGCTATACATTTATGGGTGCTGTAGAAACGGAGAGGAGAGATTCTCTTATCCGTTTCTTTTTTTGTTTCATCGCATATGAACTGATATTCTATAATTCTTTTTAAAAGACTATTGCATTTAAATTTCTAGCATGATATATTATTACTTGTCGCATTAAAGAAAGCGCGACGGGTTATCACAAGTTATGAAAATATCATTAAAAAAAGTTATTGACTTAACTTACTAACCATGATATATTAATTAGGTCGCTGTTTTGAAGCGGCACTCAACATTTTGATCTTTGAAAACTGAACGAACCAACCAGTACGTCAACATATTCTTTCTATTATATAGAGGGAATACAAACAAGCACATTCGGTGTGCAAAGAGTCAAAGGATCTTCAACTAGGTTCGCAACGTCCTGTTGCAACGTTGAAGGCAGTGCATCCGTGCACAAGCAAACTTAACTTTTATGGAGAGTTTGATCCTGGCTCAGGACGAACGCTGGCGGCGTGCCTAATACATGCAAGTCGAGCGCAGGAAGCAGGCAGATCCCCTTCGGGGGTGATGCCTGTGGAATGAGCGGCGGACGGGTGAGTAACACGTGGGCAACCTGCCTGTAAGATCGGAATAACTCCGGGAAACCGGGGCTAATGCCGGGTAATCTTTTCCCTCGCATGAGGGAGAAGTAAAAGATGGCCTTTGGCTATCACTTACAGATGGGCCCGCGGCGCATTAGCTAGTTGGTGAGGTAATAGCTCACCAAGGCGACGATGCGTAGCCGACCTGAGAGGGTGATCGGCCACACTGGGACTGAGACACGGCCCAGACTCCTACGGGAGGCAGCAGTAGGGAATCTTCCGCAATGGACGAAAGTCTGACGGAGCAACGCCGCGTGAACGATGAAGGTCTTCGGATCGTAAAGTTCTGTTGTTAGGGAAGAACAAGTACCGTGCGAATAGAGCGGTACCTTGACGGTACCTAACGAGGAAGCCCCGGCTAACTACGTGCCAGCAGCCGCGGTAATACGTAGGGGGCAAGCGTTGTCCGGAATTATTGGGCGTAAAGCGCGCGCAGGCGGTTTCTTAAGTCTGATGTGAAAGCCCACGGCTCAACCGTGGAGGGTCATTGGAAACTGGGGAACTTGAGGACAGAAGAGGAGAGTGGAATTCCACGTGTAGCGGTGAAATGCGTAGATATGTGGAGGAACACCAGTGGCGAAGGCGACTCTCTGGTCTGTTTCTGACGCTGAGGTGCGAAAGCGTGGGTAGCAAACAGGATTAGATACCCTGGTAGTCCACGCCGTAAACGATGAGTGCTAGGTGTTAGGGGGCTTCCACCCCTTAGTGCTGAAGTTAACGCATTAAGCACTCCGCCTGGGGAGTACGGCCGCAAGGCTGAAACTCAAAGGAATTGACGGGGGCCCGCACAAGCGGTGGAGCATGTGGTTTAATTCGAAGCAACGCGAAGAACCTTACCAGGTCTTGACATCCTTGGACCGCCCTAGAGATAGGGTTTTCCCTTCGGGGACCAAGTGACAGGTGGTGCATGGTTGTCGTCAGCTCGTGTCGTGAGATGTTGGGTTAAGTCCCGCAACGAGCGCAACCCCTAATCTTAGTTGCCAGCATTCAGTTGGGCACTCTAAGGTGACTGCCGGTGACAAACCGGAGGAAGGCGGGGATGACGTCAAATCATCATGCCCCTTATGACCTGGGCTACACACGTGCTACAATGGATGGTACAAAGGGCAGCGAAGCCGCAAGGTGTAGCAAATCCCATAAAACCATTCTCAGTTCGGATTGCAGGCTGCAACTCGCCTGCATGAAGCCGGAATCGCTAGTAATCGCGGATCAGCATGCCGCGGTGAATACGTTCCCGGGCCTTGTACACACCGCCCGTCACACCACGAGAGTTGGCAACACCCGAAGTCGGTGAGGTAACACATTATGTGAGCCAGCCGCCGAAGGTGGGGCCAATGATTGGGGTGAAGTCGTAACAAGGTAGCCGTATCGGAAGGTGCGGCTGGATCACCTCCTTTCTAAGGAACTATGGAAGGCGGACACAACCTTCGGGTTGATGGATGCTGATCCATACGGAAGACGCACTGGTTGGTTGTTCAGTTTTGAGAGATCAAACGATCTTCTCAATGTGAACCTTGAAAACTGGATAAGATATTTCAGAACGTGTTTGATCGCAAGATCAACACGGGATGACAAGACATCAAACATCAATTTTTAAACGTCTTTTCACAGATAGTTAAGTGAATAAGGGCGCACGGTGGATGCCTTGGTACTAGGAGCTGATGAAGGACGGGACTAACACCGATATGCTTTGGGAAGCCGTAAGTAGGCTGTGCACCGAAGATTTCCGAATGGGGAAACCCCCTGCTCGTAATGGAGTAGGATCGTTTACTGAATTCATAGGTAAACGAAGGCAGACCCGGGGAACTGAAACATCTCAGTACCCGGAGGAAGAGAAAGCAAACGCGATTTCCCGAGTAGCGGCGAGCGAAACGGAATCAGCCCAAACCAGAAAGCTTGCTTTCTGGGGTTGTAGGACACTCCATTGGAGTTACCAAAAAAGAAGATAGATGAATCGATCTGGAACGATCAGCCAGAGCGGGTAAGAGCCCTGTAATCGACATCTTCTTTTCTCCGGAGTGGATCCTGAGTACGGCGGAACACGAGGAATTCCGTCGGAATCCGGGAGGACCATCTCCCAAGGCTAAATACTCCCTAGTGACCGATAGTGAACCAGTACCGTGAGGGAAAGGTGAAAAGCACCCCGGAAGGGGAGTGAAAGAGAACCTGAAACCGTGTGCCTACAAGTAGTCGGAGCCCATTGATGGGTGACGGCGTGCCTTTTGTAGAATGAACCGGCGAGTTACGACTGTATGCAAGGTTAAGCATCAGAAGCGGAGCCGCAGCGAAAGCGAGTCTGAACAGGGCGCGTGAGTATGCGGTCGTAGACCCGAAACCGTGTGATCTACCCATGTCCAGGGTGAAGGTCAGGTAACACTGACTGGAGGCCCGAACCCACGCAAGTTGAAAATTGCGGGGATGAGGTGTGGGTAGGGGTGAAATGCCAATCGAACACGGAGATAGCTGGTTCTCTCCGAAATAGCTTTAGGGCTAGCCTCAGAATAGAAAGTCTTGGAGGTAGAGCACTGATTGGACGAGGGGCCCCTACCGGGTTACCGAATTCAGTCAAACTCCGAATGCCAACGACTTTGTTCTGGGAGTCAGACCATGGGTGATAAGGTTCATGGTCGAGAGGGAAACAGCCCAGACCGCCAGCTAAGGTCCCTAAGTGTGTGTTAAGTGGAAAAGGATGTGGAGTTGCTTAGACAACCAGGATGTTGGCTTAGAAGCAGCCATCATTGAAAGAGTGCGTAATAGCTCACTGGTCGAGTGACTCTGCGCCGAAAATGTACCGGGGCTAAACACACCACCGAAGCTGCGGATTGATCCGAACGGATCAGTGGTAGGAGAGCGTTCTAAGGGCTGCGAAGTCAGACCGTAAGGACTGGTGGAGCGCTTAGAAGTGAGAATGCCGGTATGAGTAGCGAAAAAAGAGTGAGAATCTCTTTCACCGAAAGCCCAAGGTTTCCTGAGGAAGGCTCGTCCTCTCAGGGTTAGTCGGGACCTAAGCCGAGGCCGAAAGGCGTAGGCGATGGACAACAGGTTGATATTCCTGTACCGCCTCCTTTCCGTTTGAACGACGGGGGGACGCAGGAGGATAAGGAGAGCGCACCATTGGATGTGTGCGTCCAAGCAGTAAGACGGTCGAGGCAGGTAAATCCACTCGGCAACGTCAAGCTGTGATGGGGAGGGAACTAAAGTACCGAAGCTCCTGATTTCACACTGCCAAGAAAATCCTCTAGTGAGGAAAGAGGCGCCCGTACCGCAAACCAACACAGGTAGGCGAGGAGAGAATCCTAAGGTGAGCGGGAGAACTCTCGTTAAGGAACTCGGCAAAATGACCCCGTAACTTCGGGAGAAGGGGTGCTCCTCTGCCGAGGAGCCGCAGTGAAAAGGCCCAAGCGACTGTTTACCAAAAACACAGGTCTCTGCGAAGCCGTAAGGCGAAGTATAGGGGCTGACACCTGCCCGGTGCTGGAAGGTTAAGGGGATGCGTTAGCGCTTTTGGCGCGAAGCGTTGAACCGAAGCCCCAGTAAACGGCGGCCGTAACTATAACGGTCCTAAGGTAGCGAAATTCCTTGTCGGGTAAGTTCCGACCCGCACGAAAGGTGCAACGACTTGGGCACTGTCTCAACGAGAGACCCGGTGAAATTATACTATGCGTGAAGATGCGCATTACCCGCGACAGGACGGAAAGACCCCGTGGAGCTTTACTGTAGCCTGATATTGAATGTTGGTACAGCTTGTACAGGATAGGTGGGAGCCTGAGAAACCGGAGCGCTAGCTTCGGTGGAGGCGCTGGTGGGATACCACCCTGGCTGTACGGACATTCTAACCCAGGACCGTGATCCGGTTCGGAGACAGTGTCAGGTGGGCAGTTTGACTGGGGCGGTCGCCTCCTAAAGAGTAACGGAGGCGCCCAAAGGTTCCCTCAGAATGGTTGGAAATCATTCGCAGAGTGTAAAGGCACAAGGGAGCTTGACTGCGAGACTTACAAGTCGAGCAGGGACGAAAGTCGGGCTTAGTGATCCGGCGGTACCGTATGGAAGGGCCGTCGCTCAACGGATAAAAGCTACCCCGGGGATAACAGGCTTATCTCCCCCAAGAGTCCACATCGACGGGGAGGTTTGGCACCTCGATGTCGGCTCATCGCATCCTGGGGCTGTAGTCGGTCCCAAGGGTTGGGCTGTTCGCCCATTAAAGCGGTACGCGAGCTGGGTTCAGAACGTCGTGAGACAGTTCGGTCCCTATCCGTCGTGGGCGTTGGAAATCTGAAAGGAGCTGTCCTTAGTACGAGAGGACCGGGATGGACACACCGCTGGTGTACCAGTTGTTCCGCCAGGAGCATGGCTGGGTAGCTACGTGTGGACGGGATAAGTGCTGAAAGCATCTAAGCATGAAGCCCCCCTTGAGATGAGATTTCCCCTTACGCCAAGTAAGTAAGATTCCTCAGAGACGATGAGGTCGATAGGTCCGAGGTGGAAGCGTGGTGACACGTGGAGCTGACGGATACTAATCAATCGATGACTTAACTATATCAAAAAGCGGAGACGACCTTTATGGGAGTCAAAGCTAGATTATTAAACGTAAACATGATGTTTGTCTTGCCCCTCTTATCCAGTTTTGAAGGTTCGCCCTTCCTAACAGAATGATGTGGTGGCGACAGCGAAGAGGTCACACCTGTTCCCATGCCGAACACAGCAGTTAAGCTCTTCAGCGCCGATGGTAGTCGGGTCGATCCCCGTGAGAGTAGGACGCGGCCACGTCAATCTAAAAAGTCTTGGAATTTTCCAAGGCTTTTTTTGTGTGAAGTAACAGAGCAGCGCTAATCCTTCATTCCATTCAAAGGAACGCTTCACCTCGTCTTATCATAGTGTATAAAGGAATAATGGATGATGCCTAAACAGGCTACAATTATAATCATTGATAAAATCCAAGAAACCTTATTAATCTAAATTTTTTTAAAAAAATAGGTATACTATTAATAGATTCGGAGATACTAAGGGTAAATTAAAGATTGTTCTCAGGGCAGAGAACACTTTGAGGAGGGCGCCCAATATGAAATCTACTGAAAGCTGCAGTATTTGTTCCAAGAAGACTGACGATGGGATTCATTTGTTACAAGTCTATATTTGCCGTTCGTGTGAAAAAGAAATGATAAATACTCCTACTGATGACCCTAAATATCAGTATTTTGTACAACAAATGAATAAGGCTCATCGTTCAGTCATTGTATCCTAGTATTTAGGCCACTCTAAATGGGTAGAGTGGCTTTTTTCTATGATTAATAGAGAGTATGATACAGATAGGATAAGAGGGGGGAATCGTATGAATACAAGTCAAGATAAAACGCCTCTTTATAGTGCTTTACTCAAATTGAAGGAGAAAAGTCCTTATTCCTTTCACGTTCCGGGTCACAAATTTGGCAAAGTATTTTCAGAGAGGGGAAAAGTGCTGTTTCAATCCACTTTAGAAATGGATGCTACGGAAATCACAGGACTGGATGATTTACATGCAGCTAAAGGTGTAATTAAAGAAGCTCAGGAATTGGCAAGTCAGTTTTTCGAAAGCGACAATACTTATTTTTTAGTCAATGGGACAACTTCAGGAATTTTAGCCGCAGTTATGTCTGTTTGTCGCCAGGGAGAAACAGTTATTGTTCAGCGAAATTGTCATAAATCTATTCTTCATGGCTTAGAACTAGCCGGAGCTAAGCCCGTGTTTTTGCTGCCTGATTATGAAGAAAATACGGGGCGTTACAGTGGGGTAACTGCCGAATTAGTCAATGAAGCATTGAAACAGTATCCAGATACCAGAGCTGTCTTTCTTACTTATCCAGATTACTTTGGCCGTGTTTTTGATATAAAAAAGGTATGTGAAGCTGTACATAACTATAAGATTCCAGTTGTTGTGGATGAGGCTCATGGTGTTCACTTTAAACTAGGAACGCCATTTCCTGCTTCATCGATAGACTTAGGCGGGGATTTAATTATTCAGTCGGCACACAAAATGGCTCCTGCCATGACAATGGCTTCCTATCTTCATGTGAAGGGAGATAGGGTGGACCAATCACGTCTCAGATATTATCTGCAAGTTTTTCAATCTAGCAGTCCGTCTTATCCGCTGATGGCCAGTCTGGATTTAGCCAGACATTATCTTGCTTCCTTTGAACAAGCTGATAAAGGTAACTTGTTAACTTACATTGACGGTCTTCGACAAGTTTGGTCAGACGCTTCTGGTTATTGGCGGTTGTTACCGACCGGATATTGGGACGACCCACTAAAACTTACGTTAGAGGCCCGTGGTGGTTTGTCAGGGTTTCAATTAGCAGAAGTACTTGAGGCTCAACATATGTATCCAGAACTTGCTACTGAAAAGCAGGTTTTATTAACAACCGGGCTGGCACCAACTGTTAACCTGGACAAGTTGCAAGAACGCTTGGAGGAGGTAAATTGCCGATTAAAAAAACAGCCGATAAGTGCTACAATAAATATAGATCAACCACCGTATCCAAGGTTTCAAACTTTAGACATCGACTATGCGGACATGTCTTTAAAACCCGCAGAATTTGTGGACTGGAAAGATGCCGTAAACCGAATTTGTGCAGAGGCTGTGGTGCCATACCCTCCAGGCATTCCATTTATTTTGAAAGGGGAACGTGTCTCAAAGGAACAGGAAACTGGTGTGAAATCGTTACTTCGTCAAGGGACAAGTTTTCAGAATGTGCATGTTGAACGTGGAATCTGGGTATTTTAAAGGAGAATTGTTGGTGAAGGGACTTTTTATTACATTTGAAGGCGGCGAGGGAGCCGGAAAATCGACCATACTTAAAATCATTGGAGAGGAACTGACAGCAAAGGGATATTCTGTGCTGGAAACAAGAGAGCCAGGCGGCATACAAATAGCCGAAAGAATACGGGACATCATTTTAAATACACGTCATACGATGATGGATGCGAGAACAGAAGCGCTGCTTTATGCCGCTGCCCGGCGCCAGCACTTAGTAGAAAAAGTTCTGCCAGCCATGGAGGCTGGAACCATTGTGTTGTGTGATCGCTTCGTTGATTCAAGCCTGGCGTATCAAGGCGCCGCCAGGGGATTAGGAATAGATGAAGTATGGAAAATAAACGAATTTGCTATCGCCGGATGTATGCCCGATCTGACCCTATTCTTTGATATCAAACCAGACCAGGGGTTAAAGCGGATTGCTAAGAATAAGGAACGAGAGAAAAATCGACTGGACCTTGAGGAGCTCGAGTTTCATGAAAAGGTGTATCAAGCTTATCACATGCTCCTTGAGCAAAATCCGGATCGAATGAAACACATAAATGCTGAACAAACAGTCAAACAGGTGAAGCAGGATGCGATGCAGGAGCTTGAACTATTTTTGTCATAAAAGGTAAAAGGATTCTGCTATAATAAGTAAAAACGGTAATGGGAGGATGCATTTTTATGAAAATGATTATTGCGGTCGTTCAGGATAAAGACAGTAATCGTTTAAATGATGCATTGGCGGAAAATCAATTTAAAACGACGAAGCTATCGACAACGGGTGGGTTCCTAAGAGAAGGAAATACCACATTTATGATTGGTTGTGATGATGAGCAGGTTGATGATGCTTTAAATATTATTAAGAGAAATTGCAGTCAGCGTGATCAGATGGTCGCCCCGATTTCACCAATGGGCGGGAATGCAGATTCATATATTCCTAAGCCTGTGAAGGTAGAGGTTGGCGGTGCAACTGTATTTATCCTCCCAGTTGATTCTTTCTTTCAGTTTTAAGGGAAAGGGGTTATCGAAATGAAGATTACCCAGGATATTTTCACCCAGCTCGATGCAGCTAAAAAGCAGACTCCTCAGCAAATGAGCGGGAATACAAGCTTTAATCAAATCGTGCAAACTCAAACCCAGCAATTACAGCAAAACCAACTTAACAAGCTGTTGAAAAATATTTCTGCCCAGGGAGAGCGAATAGCAAGGTTTCGTTCGTTTCGTGACCTTGCTAAATATAAGCGGTTGGTCAAAGGTTTTGTTGAGGAATCTGTTCAGTATGGGATGAGCTTAAAGCATAGTCATAGTTTTGATTGGCGGGGCCGTAGTCGAAAATTGACCATAGTGGAATCAATTGATCAGAAGCTGGCTGAATTAACTGAATCCGTTATGGATCAAGAGAAGCAGTCCATTGATATTTTGGGTCTCATCGGTGAAATTAAAGGATTATTAATTAATTTATATACTTAAGGACGGAATCACTATGCAGACATGGGGAGAAATGAAAGAAGTTCAACCGCTAGTAAGTCAAATGCTTATGAATAGTTTTAACAAAGGGCGTATTTCGCACGCATACTTGTTCCATGGAAATAAAGGTACAGGTAAGCGTGAAATGAGTGTGCTTTTTGCCAAAAACATTTTTTGTAAGCACCGTAAGGGAGTTCATCCATGTCTTGAATGCAGGGATTGCATACGAATTGATTCAGGAAACCACCCAGATCTTCATTGGGTAGAGCCTGATGGTCAATCTATAAAAAAAGAACAAATCCTTAATTTACAAAAAGAATTTACGTATACAGGCTTAGAATCAAATCGTAAAGTGTACATCATCGTCGATGCAGACAAAATGACGGTCAATGCTTCAAACCGTTTGCTCAAGTTTCTCGAGGAACCTAGTCAGCAGACTACGGCGATGCTGTTAACAGAAAATAGCCAGGCGATGCTGGATACCATTAGGTCACGTTGTCAACTCCTTTCCTTCCAGCCCCTCAATCAGTTAAGAATTGCAGAAAAGCTGGTGGATCAAGGAGTCTCTCAGTCGAATGCCAAATTGCTTTCAGAACTTACGAATAATTTGTCTGTTGCCCAGGAGTTAAATGACGATGAGTGGTTTGCTAATGTGCGAAAATTAGTGATACAATTAATTGAAGTGCTTCTAAATAAACCAAATGAAGGACTTTTATTTATCAACCATCAGTGGATGTCTCATTTTAAGGAGCGTCAACAGCTTCAGATGGGGTTGGACGTGCTCATGCTATGGTTTCACGATTTAATTCATTATGATTTGGACCGGGAAGATGCCATTGTTTTTGTGCAAGAGAAAGAGAAAAGAAACCAGGCTGCTTTAAGGTGGTCACGTCAATCCGCTGTGCAATCCTTGTCGTTCATTCTTGAGGCTAAACGAAAGATAAATCAGAATGTCCATCCTACTTTAGTGATGGAACAGCTTACACTTCAACTGCAGAGGTGATTATCAAGTGATCGAAGTTGTAGGTGTCCGATTCAAACAAGCGGGAAAGATCTATTATTTTGACCCGGGGGATTTAACGATGACGACAGAAGATTACGTCATTGTCGAAACAGTTCGGGGAATTGAATTTGGTAAAGTGGTTATCTCTAACCGGTCAGTCGATGAGGAAGATATTGTTTTACCTTTGAAAAAAGTGATCCGAATCGCTGATGAAAAAGATAAATTGACTGTAGATGAGAACCATGACAATTCTCAAGAGGCTTACCGTGTATGTGAGATGAAGATACGTGAACATAAATTGGACATGAACTTAGTAGAAGTTGAATATACGTTTGACCGTAAAAAAGTTATTTTCTATTTCACAGCAGATGGAAGAGTAGATTTCCGAACGTTAGTAAAAGATTTGGCATCAGTATTTAAAACACGAATTGAACTGCGCCAAATTGGAGTCAGGGATGAGGCCAAAATGCTTGGCGGTATCGGGCCTTGCGGACGTATGCTTTGCTGCTCAACCTTTTTAGGTGATTTTGAACCAGTGTCTATTAAAATGGCCAAGGATCAAAATTTGTCGCTGAATCCAGCAAAGATTTCTGGTCTATGCGGTCGCCTTATGTGCTGTTTGAAATATGAGAATGATGACTATGAAGCTGCTAAGAAGGAACTTCCTGACATAGGTAGAAGTATTGCTACTTCCTTAGGTAAAGGGAAGGTTGTAGGGTTAAATATGCTGGAGCGAATCGTTCAAGTTGAATATAAAGAACAAGAACGTGTACTTGAGTATTCCCTGCAGGAACTGATCGATGAAGGAGTCGTTCAAACCGAAGCCACAGAATAATGAGGTGGAATCAAGCGTGAACAAAAAAGCTATTTTTGAACAAGTATCACATTTTGAGTCACAAATTGGCGAGCTTTATGAGCAATTAGGTGACTTAAAGGCCCAACTTGCTTACTTACTAGAAGAAAACCAGCACTTATCGCTTGAAAACCATCATTTAAGGCAACGTTTGGATAAAGAAAGTGAGCAAACTGAACAAGCTACACGGAATTCAAGTCATGCGAAAGGGACAGTTGTGGGTGAAGGTTATGATAATCTAGCCAGGCTGTATGAAGAAGGTTTTCATATTTGTAATCTGCATTTTGGCAGTCCGCGTGAGGAAGATTGCTTGTTTTGTCTGTCTTTTTTGAACAAGAAGAAATAATTTCGGTCCAGGCCTTTCCTTGCTTCACGCGAGGAAAGGCCCTATTTTTGACCCCGCAGGACGTGGGGTAGTTCGGTGTTGAAACAGGATGTTTCGGTTTTAGCCGAACTTCCATTATTCCCTTACTTCCTTTAACTTTTTACGATATCTTAACAAGTATGCGACTTGTATTTTTCACAATAGAAAGGATTACATATATGGTTGTGCTAAAAGGTGATGAACGAATTGACTTTCTGCTGGCAGAAGAAAATATGAGGATTATCCAAAGTAAAGAAGTGTTTGCTTTTTCAATAGATGCTGTCCTATTAGCTCGGTTTACCTCTGTCCCTATTACAAGAGGAAAAATCCTGGACTTATGTACCGGTAACGGTGTGATCCCTTTATTTCTTAGCCGAAGGTCCCAAGTGAAAATAACCGGCGTGGAAATTCAGGCACGTTTATACGACATGGCCGTTAGAAATATCCAGCTCAACGACCTTGAAAACCAACTTGAAATGATCCACGGAGATTTAAAGGATATGCCAGCGATATTAGGGAATGGGAAATTTGATCAAATTACGTGTAACCCTCCCTATTTTCCTACTCCTGTAACGGATAAAAGAAATATAAATGAACACTTAGCCATTGCCAGACATGAAATTTACTGTTCACTAGAAGATGTTATAAAAGCCTGCAGCCGTCTGTGTAAATCTGGCGGCAAGGTCTCAATCGTCCATCGTCCCGGCAGAATGATTGATTTGATTTCCCTCTTCCGAAAGTATCGTTTAGAACCGAAACGGATTCAGCTTGTTTATCCTAAAAAAGGGAAAGAAGCAAATGTTTTGTTAATTGAAGCGGCGCGTGATGGCAAACCCGATTTAAAAATTCTTCCGCCGTTGTACACCCATAATGAAAATGGAGAATATAGTCGGGAATTCAGGGAGATTCTTTATGGAAAATAACCATTTTGTCTACATGCTTCGTTGTAATGACGACACGCTTTATACAGGATATACAAATCATTTAAAGTCACGGATTGAAAAGCATTCTGCTGGCAAAGGAGCCAAGTACACGAGGGGCAGGGGGCCATTTACTTTAGTCTACTGCCAATCCTATGATTCAAAAACAAAAGCGATGCAGATGGAATATAAAATTAAGAAAATGTCTAGAGTTGAGAAGGAAGCGTGGATTGCAAATCATCAAGGGGGAATGCTGGATGAATATACAAAAAAGCTTCGGACATGATAGACAGGCCGGCGAACTTTATGTCGTCCCGACGCCAATTGGAAATTTAGATGATATGACTTATCGGGCAGTTGCAGTATTAAGCAAGGTAAATGTGATTGCTGCAGAAGATACAAGAAATACTAAGAAATTGCTCAACCACTTTGATCTTCATACCTCCTTGATCAGCTATCACGAACACAATAAAATGACGCGAGGACCTCAACTTATTGATCGGTTGAAAAACGAGGAAATGATTGCTGTCGTGAGTGATGCTGGAATGCCAGGTATATCTGATCCAGGCTCTGATTTAGTTAAGTTAGCTCTTGATGAGGATATCCCTGTTATTGTCCTGCCTGGAGCTAACGCCGCCATACCTGCTTTAGTAGGGTCTGGTCTGCCTACTGACAGCTTTTATTATTACGGTTTTTTACCTCGCAAAAAGAAAGATCGATTAGCAGAGTTAGAATTATTGCAAAATCAGAAATCGACTATTATTTTCTACGAATCTCCACACCGTTTAAAGGATATGCTGGCCCACGTTCATGAGCAGTTTGGAAACCGCAGGGCGGTGCTTGCTCGGGAGTTAACGAAACGTTATGAAGAGTATGTACGCGGAACATTGAAAGAATTATGGGAGTGGGCTAACCGTTCAGAGATACGTGGTGAGTTTTGTGTCGTTGTTGAAGGCACTACGGAAAATGAGGTAGTGGATCCATTTTGGTGGAGTCATTTATCTATTAATGAGCATGTAGAGTACTATATTCAGGAAAAAGCCTTGAAAAGTAAGGAAGCGATTAAACAAACTTCTGTAGACCGCAAACTTCCAAAACGAGAAGTCTACCAAGTATACCATGTAGAGAAATAATAAAGACCCTAACTGTCAGGCCTGTTTCAGTTAGGGTTTTTTTATTGAGCATATGCCATTTTTTATTAAAAGTTTGTTACATGCCAGTTGTCTGCTTATCTCTTTGTTTATTTGTTGATATGGCTTTGAATTTCTTTAAGTAACATTTGTGCACCTTCTTGGCTCAGCACTAAGTTACCATTTGCAAGTTTCATGTTGTCATCGGAAACTTCCCCTGTAACGTGACAAGTCATGTTAGGCTTATATTTCTTAAGAACGATACGATCATCATCCACATAGATCTCTAGCGCATCCTTCTCGTTAATTCCAAGGGTGCGGCGAAGTTCGATTGGAATTACGACACGACCCAGCTCGTCTACTTTACGTACAATACCTGTAGATTTCATTTTTTGGCTCCCCTCACTCAAAAGTTATTCGTCATATTTCGACATATGTCTCGCAGTATATAATACCAACGATTCCCAAACATGTCAATTCTGAATATTTTGTCCTATTTCCATACGTAATGCGGAAAAAATAACCATAAACTCTGCTAGATCAACCTATTCATGTACAAATTGAGAAATTCATATTCCAAAAATGGATTTAATATCCAAATTAAGAATTAATTACATTGTACCAAAGTCATGATTAATGTGAAACAACAAAAAAGAGAGCCTTTCTGTTTTTTGACAATTTATCAATTCATTCGGTATATTTGGAGGCTAGGAATGGAAATACAGAAAATATACGAAAAAAATGATACAATACACATTATACATGTCGAAATGATGCCAATATGGCTGTGAAATAGAGGAGGGAGTAAGATGTCTGAAAACAAAAAGACATTTTATATTAGTACACCAATTTATTATCCAAGCGGAAACTTGCATATAGGTCATGCCTATACGACAGTAGCTGGTGATGCTATGGCTAGATATAAGCGTTTGCAAGGCTATGATGTCATGTATTTAACCGGCACAGATGAACATGGTCAGAAAATCCAGCGTAAAGCAGAAGAGAAAGGGGTCAGTTCCCAGGCTTATGTAGACGAGATTGTAAGTGGGATTAAGGACCTCTGGGACAAGCTAGATATTTCATATGATGATTTTATCCGTACTACACAAGAGCGTCATAAGATCGTAGTGGCAAAAATCTTCGATTATCTTATGGAAAAAGGGGACATCTACCTTGATGAATATGAAGGATGGTATTGTACCCCGTGTGAATCGTTCTTTACTGAACGGCAGCTTGATGAAGGACACTGTCCAGATTGTGGCGGCCCTGTTGAAAAGGTAAAAGAAGAATCGTATTTCTTCAGGATGAGTAAATATGTTGACCAGCTTCTTGAGTTTTATGAGGAGAACCCTACATTTATTCAGCCCGAAAGCCGTAAGAATGAAATGATTAACAACTTTATTAAACCTGGTCTTGAGGACCTTGCTGTATCAAGGACAACATTTGATTGGGGCATACAAGTGCCGGGTAATGAGAAGCACGTGATTTATGTATGGATTGATGCATTAAGTAACTATATTTCAGCACTTGGCTTTGGAAGTGATGATGATGAGTTGTATAAGAAATTCTGGCCGGCAGATGTGCACCTGGTTGGAAAAGAAATTGTTCGCTTCCATACGATTTATTGGCCGATTATGCTGATGGCACTAGATCTGCCCCTGCCGAAGAAAGTATTTGCTCATGGTTGGATATTAATGAAAGATGGGAAAATGTCTAAATCAAAAGGGAATGTTGTCGACCCTGTTCAATTGAGCGAGCGTTACGGACTTGATGCACTTCGTTATTATTTACTCCGTGAAGTACCATTTGGTTCTGATGGGGTCTTCACGCCAGAGGCGTTTGTGGAACGGACAAACTATGATTTAGCTAACGACCTGGGCAACCTGTTAAACCGTACGGTGGCGATGATCACTAAGTACTTTAACGGTGAGATTCCAAGTCTTACACTTTCAGAAGATGAGTTTGATGCCAACCTTGAGCAATTAGCCGAAGAGACCAGAGTCTCTGTGGAACAATCATTAGAAAATATGGAGTTCTCTGTTGCTTTGGCTGATTTGTGGAAACTTGTCAGCCGAACAAACAAGTACATCGATGAAACGCAGCCTTGGATTTTGGCTAAAGATGAAAATAAAAGAGCTCGCTTAGGGAATGTGATGGCCCATTTAGCTGAGTCTTTACGACATATTGGTGTCATGCTTCAGCCATTCTTGACCCATACGCCTGAAAGAATCTTTAAGCAATTAGGCTTAGCTCAAGGTGAATGGAAGCAATGGAGCAGCATTACTGAATTTAAAGGTCTCCCTCAAGGTACTATTGTACAGAAGGATGAACCAATTTTCCCTCGGCTAGATGCAGAGGAAGAAATTCAAGCTATTAAGGATATGATGAAAAAGCCAGTTGCAGAAAAAGTTGAACAGAAGGAAGAGAAACAAGACGAGCAGGACCAGCCTGAAGAAATAACGATGGATGACTTTATGAAACTGGATTTTCGTGTTGCCGAAGTCTTAAAGGCGGAAAAAGTAAAGAAAGCTGATAAATTGCTCAAGCTACAATTAGATCTTGGCGGGGAGAAACGCCAGGTGGTGTCAGGCATTGCCGAACATTACAAGGAAGATGAACTCACAGGCAGAAAGGTTATTTGTATTACAAACTTAAAGCCTGTTAAGCTTCGTGGCGAACTGTCGCAAGGTATGATTCTGGCTGGAGAAGATGAGCAAGGAAAACTTGCTCTAGCTTCGATCGATCAAACCATTGAAAACGGTACAAAAGTTAAGTAGCAGGGAAGAAAGTATAAGAAGCGGAGGGGGAGCAGGAAAGTGAGCTTCCCCTTTGTTTTTTCAGGTAATAAAGGAGGTATTGATGATGTTGTTTGATACACATGTGCATTTGAATGCAGACCAATTTACGGAGGATCTTGAAGAGACAATCACACGGGCGAGGAAAGCAGGAGTTACTTACATGACTGGAGTGGGCTTCGATCGAAAAACGATACCAGCGGCGATTAAGATTGCCGAAGATCATGATCACATGTATGCAGCGGTTGGCTGGCATCCAGTTGATGCGATTGATATGACAGATGAAGATCTTGCCTGGATTGAGAAGCTTTCCGCCCATCCTAAGGTGGTCGCTATTGGAGAAATGGGGCTTGATTATCACTGGGATAAGTCTCCGGCAGAAACACAAAAAGAGGTTTTTCGCAAACAAATCCAATTAGCGAAAAAAGTAAACATGCCGATTATCATTCATAATCGGGAAGCGACTGACGATATTGTTGAGATCTTACGAGAGGAGAATGCTGCAGAGGTCGGAGGAATTATGCATTGCTATAGTGGCCCAGTGGAAACAGCCAGAGCATGTATTGATATGAACTTTATGATCTCCTTAGGCGGACCGGTTACATTTAAGAACGCCAAACTGCCAAAAGAAGTGGCTAAAGCTATTGACCTTGACCATTTACTTGTCGAAACAGATTGTCCATTCCTTGCGCCGCATCCGAATCGAGGAAAACGTAATGAACCGGCTTATGTCAAGCTTGTAGCGGAGCAGATTGCCGAATTAAAGGGACTGACTTACGAAGAGGTTAGTCAACAGACAACGAAGAATGCCCTCGATTTCTTCCGAATTCAGTCATGATATAGAGGACTTTCAGATTAATATTACAAATAAACGGTGAAAATGTATGGGAATTGTAACATGTTTGTTATGTTAATTTCCTAGGTACAAGTGCATAATGTTAAGAGTCAGCTACTATTAGCTGGCTTCTTTTTTATTAGAATACTTTTCTTTGACATCATTTTGTCATATTCATTATAATTCAACGCGTGCTTAAAGAAGGAGGAAGGGGAGAATGAAAAACGTTAAATCAGTACTGAGCTCAGCTCTGGTTTGGACATTTGTAATTTCAACCTTGAGTATCACTTTTTTAGGGTTCGTTATGTTTGAAGCAACAAAGGCTTCGGTACAGATTACAAAGAATGGCGAGCAGCAACTGGTTCGTACTCATGCCGATACGGTCAAAGAATTACTGGCAGATCTTCATGTAACCTTAGAGCCTCATGATCGACTATCACACGAATTATCACAACCTATTACATATGGTATGGATGTAGAATATACTGAATCTAAATCTATTAACCTAACTATTGATAAGAAGGCAAACCGGTTTCATACGACTGCAGCGACAGTTGGTGAATTTCTTAATGCCCAGCAATTGGAACTTAAGGAACGGGATTACATATCACACGACATGGATTCATTCATTAAAGACGGAATGAAGCTTGAAGTGAAAAAAGCTATTCAAGTAACGTTTAATGACGGCGGCGAGAAGCAAAAGATTTGGACTACTGCTTCTACTGTTGAAGAATTTTTAAGCAAACAGGACGTTACGATAGATGAATTAGATCAGTTAAATGTGTCTAAAACGGATAAAGTTCATGCTGAGATTCCTATATCGATCACACGGATTGAAAAAGTAAAAGACGTGGTTGAGGAAGAAGTTGAATACACGGTGATTACCCGCAAAGATGATTCTATTCCTGAAGGGGAAGAGCGTATTATTTCCGATGGAGAAGTGGGTTTAGTCACTAAAGAATATCAGGTTACTATTACGAACGGTGAAGAAACAAATCGCAAGTTAGTAAGGGAAACGGTACAGAAGGAAAGTCAGGATCAAATTGTTGCCCTAGGAACAAAGGTAGAAGCACCAAAGGTGGAAACAAAGCGTGTGACAGCCTCTGCTGACAAAGCTAAGTCTTCTCAAGAGCCAGCGGAAACAAATGTCGTAGCAACGAGTGCATCTTCTGATACGTCACCGACTCCATCGAGAAGCAGCGGTAGCAGGGCAAAAACGCTTCATATGAAAGCGACCGCCTATTCTGCGAACTGTCCTGGTTGCTCAGGTCTCACAGCTACAGGGATTAATCTGAAGGCGAACCCTGATAAAAAAGTGATAGCCGTAGACCCGAGTGTCATTCCTTTGGGAAGCCGCGTTTGGGTGGAAGGATATGGTTATGCAGTAGCAGGGGATACAGGTGGAGCTATTCAAGGGAACGAGATCGATGTTTTTATCCCTTCGAAAAGTAGAGCCAGCAGTTTTGGACATCGTACCGTACAGGTTAAAATATTGGAATAAAAGCCAGGAAGCAGAGGGGGTCTCCTCTGCTTTTTTCTATTTTATACTCGTGGTATGCTAAGTAAGATTATATGGAGAACCAACTGGAGGAAGATAGCTTTTGAGGATAAAAGAAGTTATTGTCGTAGAAGGAAAAGACGATACAGCAAAGGTTCGTCAGGCTGTTAATGCGG
Organism: Halobacillus naozhouensis; assembly: GCF_029714185.1. Taxonomy (NCBI): domain Bacteria; kingdom Bacillati; phylum Bacillota; class Bacilli; order Caryophanales; family Bacillaceae; genus Halobacillus; species Halobacillus naozhouensis. The sequence continues at coordinate 74,301 of NZ_CP121671.1, forward strand.
ACACCATTGAAACGAATGGTTCCGCTATAGATAACTATGTAATTGAACAAATAAGGCATGCTAAGGAGAAACGTGGTGTCATTATTTTCACCGACCCGGATTACCCCGGGGAGAGAATCAGACATATTGTGGATCAGCACGTGAAGGGGTGTAAGCATGCTTTTCTGCCTAAAGAACATGCAAGAGCAAAAAAGGATCGTGGTATCGGGATTGAGCACGCTTCCCTTGAACATATAAGACAGGCATTATCATTAGTATATGAGCTTAGTGACCCAGCGCTAAGTGAGGTCGAGAAAGATGACTTGATTGCATTTGGATTAATAGGTGGTCCTGCTGCCAGTAGAAGGCGGGAGAAGTTAGGGGACCGGCTTCACATAGGAAAGACAAATGGAAAGCAACTTTTGCGCCGCCTTAACATGTTTCATATTACGAAAGACCAGCTTAGTACGGCCATGAATCAGATTATCCAGGAGGAAAAGAATGAACAATAAAGCTGTAGCTACACCAACTCGTACAAAAGAAATCCTTAACACACATGGTTTTTCTTTTAAAAAGAGCTTGGGTCAAAATTTCATTATTGATGTCAATATATTGAAGAACATTATAGAACATGCGGAAATCGATCAACATGCCGGCGCCATTGAAATAGGACCGGGGATTGGAGCTTTAACCGAGCAGCTGGCTCAGCATGCAGGCAAGGTCGTGGCCTTTGAAATCGATCAGCGTTTGTTACCGATCTTAGGTGAAAGCCTTTCCCCTTATGATAATGTAGAAGTTATTAATCAAGACATTTTAAAGGCTAACGTAAAACAGGTCATTGAAGAGAATTTCAGCTCGGATCAGAAGGTGAAAGTGGTTGCCAACCTTCCTTACTATATTACTACTCCTATCCTAATGAAGCTGTTGATGGATCGCCTGCCGATCGACAGTATAACTGTGATGATTCAAAAGGAAGTCGCCGATCGGATGGCAGCAGTGCCTAATACGAAAAGCTACGGATCCTTATCGATTGCGGTTCAGTATTATACGGTAGCCCAGGTGGCTATGAATGTACCTAAGACCGTGTTTATGCCACAGCCGAATGTCGATTCGTCCGTCCTTCATTTACAAATGAGAGCAGAGCCGCCCGTGAATGTGGACAATGAAGACTTTTTCTTCGATGTAGTGAAAGCTTCTTTTGGCCAGCGGAGAAAAACACTAATTAATAACTTAGCCCGCCACTTTAAAGGAAAAATGGAGAAGTCAGACATTCTAGGGTGTCTGGAAAAGGCGGGGATCAACCCTACACGTCGTGGTGAATCTTTGTCCATAGAAGAGTTCGGGTTGCTAGCCCGCCATCTTAGCTAAAGTCACACGATCTAACTCCCCACATACACTAACGTAGTGCTAGCTGTGAGGTGGGGAAATAAATGCTAACCAATGGAGATCTTGTGACAAGAAAATCTTACAATCATGATATTTTATTTCGTGTCAAATCAATGAATGGTAATCTGATCAAGTTAATGGGGGAGGATATTCGCTTAGAGGCGGATGCCCCATTGAATGATTTACAAAAAGTATCGGGAACCGAATATCACAAGCGTAAGTCTCATATTGATAAACAAGAGGCCTATTCCTATCGCTTGTTTCGGCAGGATTATCGCCTCTTGAGGGAAAAAAGGGAGGCAGAGGCTGGGAGCGGCTATGGTGACAGCACTGAGGAACCAAGTTACTTCCAAATACCTCCGCGTATTCTTCATATTGACGGAGACCCATTGTTTTTAAAGAAATGTATTCAATTGTATGAGCAGCTAGGGTTACAAGTTCATGGGCAGTATTTACAAGAAAAAGAAATGCCGGAGAAGGTTTTAGCTTTAGTGGAGAAGATTCAGCCAGAAATTGTCGTGATCACGGGGCATGATTCTTATTCTAAGACAAAGGGTTCAGCTCGTGAGCTGGATTCATATCGTAATTCGCGTTATTTTGTTGAATCTGTAAGGAATATCCGCCAAAAATACCCTCACTTTGACCAGCTAGTTATTTTCGCGGGAGCCTGTCAGTCACATTTTGAATCGTTAATAAAGGCCGGAGCTAATTTTGCCAGTTCACCAGCAAGGGTAAACATTCATGCCATTGACCCAGTTTATGTTGCTGCACGTATAGCCTACACATCGTTCGTGGACCACATCAACATTTGGGAGGTCATTCGAAATACAATCAGTGGGGAGAAAGGAATGGGCGGAGTAGAAACGCGTGGTTTATTAAGAATTGGAATTCCTTACTCAAAAGATGCTGAAGAGCGACTTTAAAAAAGGTGCTGAATGGTGATTCTGCACCTTTTTTACTCATTCACTAACCAATAACACATACTTTCCCTTAATTTGGATATGATAAACAATAACGAATTTTACAGATCATTGTGTTGACATTGAATTTACCATACTGGTATAATTAAATATTTTATTTGACTTTGTCCGTAAATCGTGTTATATTTTTAATAGTGAGGTGGAGTGTAGTGGCTAAAACGTTAGTAGAAATCAAGCAATCCCTTGAAGGGCAAATTGGAAAGCGTTTAACATTAAAAGCAAACGGCGGCCGTCGAAAGACGATTGAGCGTTCCGGTGTTCTTGCGGAAACGTATCCAGCCGTTTTTATTGTTGAATTAGACCAAGAAGAAAATGCTTTCGAACGTGTATCTTATAGTTATGCAGATGTACTCACAGAAACAGTTGAATTAAACTTCGACGACCTATCGACGATGGCTATGGAGCAGTAACCCTTCTTGAGGTTACTGCTTTTCTTATTTTACGAAATAAACTTAGTTTTACCCTAGAAACAGTTACCAGCTCTACATACATATGCCGGAATGAAAAAAAGTGCTCATCACATACTAAGCTTGTCGTAGCTAAGTGAGGCAAAAGGAGCTGAAAACGATGGGACGCAGAAGAAGTATGATGTCCGATTCGTTGAAAGAGGAAATCGCAAAAGAGCTTGGATTTTACGACAAAGTGCAAAGCGATGGTTGGGGTGGGATTACAACCCGCGATGCAGGTAATATGGTAAAGCGAGCCATTCAAATGGCAGAAGAACAAATGAAAAAAGATCAGTTTTAGGCTGAAACTGTCTCTCCAGCATCCATAATGCTGGAGAGTTTTTTTGTAATTGTTTCCGGTTTGACCGTCTTCTACGCTTTCCGTCATGATATGGTACAATGCATTTTATAAGAATATGTGAGAAGTGGGTGTAGGAGATGGAAATTTTGGAGAAGGCCCCGGCCAAAATTAATTTATCATTGGATGTATTATATAAACGTGAAGACGGCTTTCATGAAGTGGAAATGGTCATGACAACCGTAGACCTGGCTGATCGAGTTGAGCTGTCTACTTTAAGAAGCGGTGTTATTCGCGTCGAGTCGGAAAGTCGCTTTGTACCGAATGATGAACGGAACCTTGCTTATCGTGCTGCGAAACTGATGAAAGAGCATTATCAAATTAAAGAAGGCGTGCGGATCTTTATAGAAAAGAATATTCCGGTGGCAGCTGGACTTGCTGGCGGTAGCAGTGATGCTGCTGCTGTATTAAGAGGCGTAAATGAAATATGGGGGATAGGGGCAAGTTTACACGAGCTTGCTGAGTTGGGTGCGAAAATAGGATCCGATGTATCATTCTGCGTGTATGGGGGCACAGCTTTGGCTAGAGGTCGTGGAGAACAAATTCTAGAATTACCGGCTCCGCCTCCTTGCTGGGTCGTGCTTGCTAAGCCGACAATTGGAGTTTCCACTCAAACCATCTATCAAGGATTCAACCCGAAAACAGCTATCCACCCGGACACTAGAGAAATGATCAACGCTTTGAGACAAGGAGATTTTGATGCGATTTGTAGTCAGGTAGGGAATGCTCTAGAAGGGGTGACGACGAAATTACACCCTGAAGTGAATCAAATCAAAGAACAAATGCGTCAGGCAGGTGCAGATGCCGTGCTGATGAGCGGGAGCGGTCCTACAGTCTTTGCTTTGGCAGGGCAGGATGCGAGAGCACAACGGATTTATAATAGCTTGAAGGGATTTTGTACAGAGGTCTACATGGTGAGAATGTTAGGGAACCGGGAAATGACTTGATGAAAACCGTACAAATCTGATATATTATTATAATAATATTCGGATTCTAGAGGTGGCTTTTCATGAAAAGAAGTGAACGACTAGTTGTCATGACACACTACGTGTTGGATCGTCCTCGTGAATTAGTTTCTCTCCCTTTTTTAGCAGAGAAATATGACGCGGCAAAGTCTTCTATTAGCGAGGATTTAGCAATTATGAATAAAATGTTCCGCAAAGAAGGAATTGGTCATCTGGAAACTGTTTCTGGTGCTGCAGGAGGGGTGAAATACATTCCTGCTTATTCTAAGGACTACAGTCATCAATTTGTGCATGAACTTTGTGAACGGCTTGAAGATCCCGCCAGACTGCTTCCAGGCGGATACTTGTTCATGAGCGATATTTTAGGTGAACCCGATACAGTTCGCGCGATTGGGCGTTTATTTGCTTCGGCTTTTGCAGACAAAGAAATTGATGCGGTTATGACTGTGGCCACGAAAGGAATCCCATTGGCCTATGCTGTGGCTGCTTACTTAAATGTTCCAGTTGTCATTGTGCGCCGCGATCCTAAGGTTACAGAAGGATCTACAGTCAGCATTAACTATGTCTCAGGATCAACAAGGAAAATTCAAACGATGGTGCTGACAAAACGCTCGCTGGCAGAAGGATCAAAAGTATGTATTATTGATGATTTCATGAAAGCTGGCGGGACCATCAATGGTATGAGGAACTTATTGACTGAATTCAATGCGGAAGTAGCCGGCATTGGTGTGTTAGCTGAAGCGGAAGATGAAGAAGAGGATCGTGTAGTAGATGAGTACATTTCGCTGGTCCAAATTATGAATGTGGATGACCGAGAGGCAAAAATTGAAGTACATGCTGGAAATCTTCTGAATCGAATCGAATAACGAATCTTTTCGAGGAGAAAGTCTCACCTGTTGCAGTGACGGCTTTCTTTTTTTCGTACGTAAGACCTAAACAGGCTTAAAAATTAAATATTTAAATTTTTTTAGAAATAAGCAGGAATTTTTCCCGATATGTGGAATTATTCTAGTAAGTTCTTTTTTGGGAAAAGGTGGTGAATGATAATGGAAGTAACTGACGTAAGACTGCGACGCGTAAATACCGAAGGAAGAATGCGAGCAATTGCTTCTATTACCTTAGATCAGGAGTTTGTTGTCCATGACATACGGGTGATTGATGGCAACAATGGTCTCTTTGTGGCTATGCCTAGTAAACGGACACCTGACGGGGAATTTCGGGATATTGCCCATCCGATCAATTCTGGTACTCGTGGAAAGATTCAAGACGCTGTACTTAATGAATACCACAAAGCTGGTGAGATTGATACGGAAGTAGAGTATGAAGAAGCAGGTGCCTCTTAAAACTTGTGAAGATTAGAAGCCGGATCTCGTTTAAAAGAGAACCGGCTTCTTTTTGTTTTTTTGGGAAACAAGGAGAGGAATCTTTTATTACGGTAGGAATTGCCACAAGTGTCAGTGTTAATATAAACGGCCCTTCTCAATTTGCATCATAAGTTCAAATGTTGAAATAAAGCCTATTTTAAGATATTATTCATAATGGATAATTAGGATGGAGGTTACCTCATGACCAATAAATATGCGGTGGTGTTAGCAGCCGGACAAGGTACTCGCATGAAGTCAAAGCTTTATAAAGTTTTGCATCCAGTATGCGGTAAGCCAATGGTGCAACATGTAGTTGATCAACTAAAGGAATTACAATTAAATGAGTTAATTACCATTGTTGGTTTTGGTGCAGAAAAAGTTCAGGACCAGCTGGGAGAAGATAGTCATTATGTCGTGCAAGAAGAACAACTGGGAACAGGACATGCTGTTCTTCAGGCTGATCATATTCTTGCCGGGAAAAAAGGAACAACGGTCGTTGCTTGCGGAGACACGCCGTTACTCACGAAGGATACACTCAAAAAGATGATGGACCATCATGAATCTACTCAAGCAAAGGCAACTATATTAACAGCTCATGCTGAAAACCCTCATGGATATGGACGTGTCATTCGAGGTGGTAATGGGCAGGTGGAGCGAATTGTTGAGCAAAAGGATGCTTCACTGGATGAACAGGCTGTTCAGGAAATTAACACAGGTACATATTGTTTCGATAATGAATTTTTGTTTGAAGCCTTAAAGGGTGTTTCAAATGATAATTCACAAGGAGAATATTATCTGCCAGATGTCATTCAGATTCTCCAGGATAAAGATGAAACAGTAAGTGCCTATCAAACTCCAGAGTTTTCTGAATCCCTTGGTGTTAATGATCGTGTAGCCTTAGCTCAAGCTGAGAAGTTGATGAAGCAGCACATTAACGAGCGGCACATGCGCAATGGTGTAACAGTAGTAGATCCTGACCATACGTACATCGGCCCGGATGTAAAGATAGGACAGGATGTGATCGTGTACCCAGGTTCTGTCATTGAAGGAAATACAGCGATTGAAGATGATGCTGTCATTGGACCACATTCAACCGTGAAGGATTGCTATATCGGAGAAGATACGGTCGTTAAACAAAGCGTAGCCACAAACAGTCACATCGGGGCACGTGTTAATATAGGGCCGTTCGCTCATATTCGTCCAGAATCGTCACTCGGTGATGATGTAAAAGTTGGTAATTTTGTTGAAATTAAAAAAGCTATCTTCGGTAAAGGCAGTAAGGCATCACATTTAAGCTATATTGGGGACGCTGAAGTAGGAAGCGGGGTTAATATAGGTTGTGGTACAATTACAGTAAATTATGATGGACAACATAAATTTATGACCACTATTGAAGATGATGCCTTTATTGGCTGCAACTCAAATCTTATTGCGCCTGTTACTGTAGGCAAAGGCGCATATGTAGCAGCAGGTTCCACAATCAATGAGGACGTACCGGCTGAGGCCTTGTCAATTGCCAGGTCCAGACAAACAAATAAAGAAGGCTATGTAAGTAAACTTAATTCTAATAAAAAAGAGTAACGGAGGGTTCTATCCATGGCAACTGGGTACAAGGATTCAAAATTAAAGGTATTCTCTCTGAATTCTAATCCTGAACTGGCAGAAGAAATTGCTGAGAATATTGGAACAGATCTAGGGAAGTGTACGGTTACAAGGTTTAGTGACGGGGAGATTCAAATCAACATCGATGAAAGTATTCGCGGTTGTGACGTTTATGTAGTCCAATCTACGTGTGCACCTGTTAATCAACATATCATGGAACTCCTGATTATGATAGATGCTTTAAAACGTGCCTCTGCACGTACGATTAATATCGTTATGCCATACTATGGTTATGCTAGACAAGACCGTAAAGCTCGCGCACGTGAACCCATTACAGCAAAGCTGGTTGCTAATTTACTTGAGACAGCAGGGGCTTCTAGAGTCATTATGCTGGATTTGCATGCTCCTCAAATTCAAGGTTTCTTCGATATGCCGATTGACCATCTTGTAGGTGTACCGATTCTTTCCGATTACTTTGAAGAAAAGAATTTTGAAGACGTAGTCATCGTATCGCCGGATCATGGAGGAGTAACGCGTGCTCGCAAGATGGCTGACCGCCTTAAGGCCCCGATTGCCATTATTGATAAACGCCGTCCAAGGCCAAATGTGGCGGAAGTAATGAATATTGTCGGAAACATCGAAGGGAAAACTGCGATTATGATAGATGACATTATTGATACGGCCGGTACCATTACGCTGGCGGCTAACGCATTAGTTGAAAACGGTGCGAAGGATGTTTACGCCTGCTGTACTCACCCCGTGCTCTCAGGCCCGGCAATTGACCGTATTGATAATTCAACTATTAAAGAGCTGGTTGTCACCAATACGATCCCGCTTGGGGAAGATAAAGAAAGTGAGAAAATCACTCAGTTATCAGTGGCCCCTTTAATCAGTGAAGCCATTATTCGGGTTCATGAACGTCAATCCGTAAGTATTTTGTTCGATTAATTCATTTTTTTTGCTATAAAATGTTTAACAAAAGTCCAATTAGGGAATCCATCTTAAATGAATGGTAAATTCAATGGAGGTAGATTATTTTGGCTATAACACTAAAAGCAAATCAAAGGAAAGATTTAAAACAGTCGGTAACTCGTGAATTGCGCCATCAGGGTGATGTTCCAGGTGTCGTTTATGGTAAAGATAAAGAACCTGTTACTGTTGCTGTTAACAGTATCGAACTACTTAAAACCGTCCGTGATGAAGGGAAAAACGCCATCATTTCATTAGCCATTGACGGTGGGAATACAGTAAATGTAATGCTTCATGAATATCAAATTGATCCGATTAAGGATGAATTGATTCATGCAGACTTTTATATCGTGAACATGTCTGAAGAAATGGACGTTGAAGTACCGATTCATCTTGAAGGCGAAGCTGCAGGTTCGAAAGAAGGTGGAGTTCTTCAACAACCGTTATATGAACTGGCAGTCCGCGCTAAACCAGGTGATATTCCTGAAGAAATTGTCATTGATGTTTCTGAGTTAAATATTGGTGACAGCGTGATGGTTAGTGACCTGAAAGAATCTCGTAACTATGAAATTACTGAGGATGAAAATACAACCATCATTTCCGTTACTCCGCCTGAAGAAATGCCAGAAGAGCCTGACACAGATAACGCAGATGAAGAACCTGAAGTTATTAATGAAAAAGGCGATGCAGATGAATCAGACGACGATGGACAATAAAGAATAATTAGATTAAAAGGGGCGTAGCCATCAGGTACGCTCCTTTTTTATAATGCCTCCAGTTTTTTGACATATTTTTTATTAGGACTTTGATATAATAACGAATAGGAAAAAGATGAAAAGGAAGTTTTTCAATGAAGTGTATTGTGGGTTTAGGGAATCCGGGTAGGAAATATGAAAAAACACGCCATAATATTGGGTTTATGATTATAGATGAATTAGCACAACAAAATCATTGGACAATGGAACAAAAAAAGTTCAAAGGACTGTTTACCATCGAGCACATGAACGGTGAGAAAGTTCTTTTGTTAAAGCCCCAGACGTACATGAACTTATCGGGGGATTCTCTTCGGTTGTTCATGGACTATTATGGGATCGAAGAAGAAGATGTACTGGTCATTTATGATGATCTTGATTTACCGCCTGGAAGAATACGCCTTCGTCAGAAAGGCGGACATGGCGGTCATAATGGGATACGCAGCATCATTGACCAGTTAGGTACGAAAGGGTTTAAGCGTTTGCGGGTAGGCGTAGGTAGACCTTCTGTACCAATGAGCGTGGTTGATTATGTACTGGGTACATTTGATAAGGACCAGCAAGAGCATGTGCAAGAAGCCATAAACCAATCCGTTAAGGCTTGCGAAGCATGGTTTGAACAACCATTTGCCGAAGTTATGAATACCTTTAATGTTAAATCATAAATTAAAATGGTGTTCGTATAAGCAAAGACTCAAGCGGTAACAATAAATACAAATACTTCTGAATCGGAGGTTTGTATTTATGAATATTAATTATATATGCCGACACTGTAACCGCCAAGTCGGAAAATTAGACCGTGAACGAGTCGAAGTTTCCGAGCTTGGCTTAGAGTGTTTGAATGAGGACGACCACAGGGAAATGATTACGTACAGCAGTAATGGTGATATGAATATTAGAACGATCTGCCATTCATGTGAACGTACCCTTGATCAACATCCTCATTATCACGAACAAGATTATTTTATTCATTAAATCGTGGTCACCCTCTATGGTGATTGTGGAGGAGTTTGTTATGCAGGGAATAAAAGATTACTTACGGCCACAGGATGACATCCGCTCTGTAGTTGAGGGATTTGAATCCGGAATGAATGAGCAAATGATTGCAGGGTTATCTGGGGCCTCTAGAAGTATGATGATTTCATTAATACAGGAGTCGCTACATCGGCCTGTTCTGATCGTGACACACCAATTGATTCAGGCTCAGCAAATGTATGAAGACATGTTAGAGCTTTCTAATAGTGATCAAGTGCACCTTTTTCCGGTTAATGAGCTCATTGCATCTGAAATTGCAACGGCCAGCCCAGAGTTACGGAGCCAGCGGATAGAAGCGTTGAGCGGGTGGCTTAACCAAGATTCCGGTATTTTAATAGCGCCTGTGGCTGCATTAAAAAGAATCATGCCGCCTAAGGAATATTGGGAGCATAACCAGCTCCCTTTTCGTGTTGGGGAAGAAATTGATCTTGAAGAATACTTAAGAAGATTTGTCAGCATGGGTTATGAGCGGACAGATATGGTGGCAACGCCTGGAGAATTCTCTCTTCGTGGTGGAATCCTGGATGTTTACCCATTAACAGCAGAATTCCCTTACCGTGTTGAACTGTTTGATACTGAAGTAGATTCTATTCGAACATTCGATTCGGAAACACAGCGTTCTCATGAGAAGTTTGATCATGTTCATGTCGGTCCTGCGACTGAACTTTTATTAACAGAAGAGGATTATGCCCGGGCCTCGCAGCGACTGGAGGAATCCCTTAGTCACTCTTTACAAAAGCTTTCAAAAAAAGAAGCAAAAGAAACGCTAAATACTTACGTAGAGTCTGATATAGAAAAGCTTCGGCAACAAGAACGTTTTCAGGACATGTATAAGTATATAGGTTTCTTCTATGATCAGGAACTAAGTTTGCTAGATTACCTTCCAAATAATGGGTTGATTGTGTTAGATGAAATGAGCCGTATTCAGGAAACAGCGAGTCGTTTAGACCACGAAGAAGCAGAATGGCATCAGAGTCTGCTTGAAGTTAACCAAATTGTAAGGGATCTTAGCATTTCATTCGACTGGCATGGTACTTGGGATAACATGAAGCAGCCAAGGCTCTATATGTCCGTGTTCATGCGTCATATCCCTAACACCCATCCTGAGAATGTAATTAATATCTCCAGTCGACAGATGCAGCAATTCCATGGTCAAATGAATTTACTTAAGAACGAAATGGATCGCTGGGTGAAACAGGATTACTCTGTAGTCATTATGGCTCCAGATGAAAAGCGCGCTCAAAAGATTCATGATGTGTTAGATGATTATGATATGGAGTCCGTAGTTGCCAAAGAACCGGTTCATTTACCTTTGAAGCTGCCGACAATTATCGAAGGTAACCTCAGCAGCGGGTTTGAGTGGCCGCTGCACAAAATAGCTGTACTGACCGAGAGTGAGCTATTTAAAAAACGGACGTCTAAGACTAAGCGCAAACAGAAATTATCTAATGCCGAACGGATCAAAAATTATCAGGAACTCAAAGTTGGAGATTATGTAGTTCATGCCAACCATGGAATCGGTAAATATATCGGAATTGAAACCTTGAAAATGGGTGGGAATCATAAGGATTTCCTGATGGTAAAGTATTCGGGAAATGATAAGCTGTTTGTTCCAATTGACCAGATTGATTTAATTCAAAAATACGTTGGCTCCGAGGGTAAAGAACCAAAAGTATATAAGTTGGGCGGCAGTGAATGGAAAAAGGTGAAGAGCCGTGTTCAATCATCCGTAGAAGATATTGCGGATGATCTTATCCAACTATATGCTGAACGAGAAGCCTCAAAGGGTCATGCTTTTGGTGAAGATGGGGAGATGCAGCGTGACTTTGAAGCAGCTTTTCCATATGAAGAAACAGAGGATCAGCTTCGCTGTATTGATGAGATAAAAGAAGATATGCAACGAATTCGGCCGATGGATCGACTGCTTTGTGGAGATGTTGGTTATGGAAAAACAGAAGTTGCGATCCGGGCTGCCTTTAAAGCGATTGAGAACGGAAAGCAGGTGGCACTGCTAGTTCCGACTACCATACTGGCCCAACAGCATTATGAAACCTTGCAAGAGCGGTTCCAAGACTTTGGGATAAACATTGGTTTGCTCAGTCGATTCCGGACAAAGAAGCAGCAGAGTGAAACAACGGAACGGCTGAGAAAAGGACTTGACGATATTGTCGTCGGAACCCATAGAATTTTATCAAAAGACATTAAATTTAAGGACTTAGGACTGCTAATTGTAGATGAGGAGCAACGTTTTGGTGTAAAACATAAAGAAAAAATCAAGCAGTTGAAAGCGAATGTTGATGTACTGACATTAACGGCCACGCCGATACCGAGGACGTTGCATATGTCTATGCTTGGAGTTCGGGATTTATCTGTCATTGAGACGCCTCCTGAAAATCGCTTTCCGATCCAGACCTATGTATTGGAATACAATCCGGTATTTATGAGGGAGTCGATTGAAAGGGAAATGGCAAGGGGTGGACAGGTATTCTTTCTATTTAATCGTGTGGAGAACATTGAGCGAATGGCTCAGGAAATTTCTGCACTCGTCCCTGAAGCAAGGGTTGCTTTTGCGCATGGACAAATGAACGAAACCGAACTTGAAAATGTTATGTTCTCATTCCTTGAAGGAGAATTTGATGTGTTGGTGAGCACCACAATCATAGAGACAGGTGTAGACATCCCTAATGTGAATACGTTAATTGTTTATGATGCCGACCGTATGGGATTAAGCCAGCTTTATCAGTTAAGAGGCCGTGTGGGGCGTTCTAACCGAGTGGCATACGCTTACTTTACCTACCAAAAAGATAAAGTGCTGACAGAAGTGGCTGAGAAGCGACTCCAGGCGATCAAGGAGTTTACGGAGCTCGGCTCAGGGTTTAAGATCGCCATGCGGGATTTATCGATTCGTGGGGCTGGAAATCTTTTAGGTGCTCAGCAGCATGGGTTTATTGACTCTGTCGGCTTCGACATGTATTCACAAATGCTTAAGGATGCTATTGAAGCCAAACGCCAGGGGATTGAGCCGGAAGCTGTACAACCATTTCAAACCGAACTGGACCTTACCATTGATGCCTATCTTCCAGCGGAATATATTGAAGATGAAAAACAAAAAATTGATATGTACAAGCAATTCCAAGCGATTGAATCAGAAGATGACATTCATGATTTAAGAGATGAATTAATCGACCGCTTTGGTGATTACCCGGAAGAAGTCGAGAATTTATTCAAAGTAACTTCACTTCGTCTATATGCCAGGAAGGCACGCATCGAATCGATTTCTGAAGGGAAGAAAAAGATGGAGATGCTTATGGATTCTAGCCAAAGTCAGCAAATTGACGGTTCAAAGCTGTTTGATTTGGCGAACCAATATGGACGAATGATTCAGCTTGGGACAGAGGGCCAGCAGTTGAAAATTACGTTTATGTGGGAACGAAATACGAAGCCGAGAAGGTACGAGTTGGTGGAGGAGTTTATTCAGCGTCTGCCACAGTTATCAGAAGCAGCTACTAGTGCATAGAAAAAATAGGGAGCCGTCAATGGCTCCCTTTTGTAGATAGAACAAGGGCATATTGCAGTCCCTTCTCAGTCTTTAATGGTTTAATAAGGGCACATCCAAACGTTCTGAATACATTTTTTGAGAAAAATCCATTCTTGGGATGAATAGGTTTTTTCTGGAGTATCATACTATCCCTATCACCTGTTTATTCCGCATGTTTATTTGCGTGAGGGTAAACTACAGAGAGGGAGGCAGCATAAAGAATGAAAGCAACAGGAATAGTACGCCGAATTGATGATTTAGGGCGTGTGGTTATCCCAAAGGAAATTCGCCGCACGCTTCGTATTAGGGAAGGTGACCCTTTAGAAATATTTGTAGATCGAGAAGGAGAGGTTATTTTAAAGAAATATTCACCAATAAGTGAACTTGGAGATTTCGCCCGAGAGTATGCAGACGCTCTGCATGAATCGTTAGAGGCGCCTGTCTTAATTTGTGACCGCGATGAATTTATCGCAGTTGCTGGAGAATCGAAGAAATCCTATATGGGCCGTCAAGTAGGCAGCCGTATTGAACAAGTGATGGAAGGACGTACTTCTGCGTTTGAAAAACATCCGAATCCGGTAGAATTTGTCCGAGATTTAGAAGAGGACGTTATTTCTTATATTATTCATCCCATTATTGCCCAAGGTGATCCCATCGGTTGTGTAGTTGTCTTTAATAAAGAAGGCACCCCTATTGATGAAGGTTCCGAAAAGGCTGTCCAAACGGCAGCAAGCTTTCTAGCCAGACAAATGGAGTAACAAACCATTCAGGGGAGGGTTCAGTCACGTTGGAGGACTGATACCATCTGCTGCCCCTATAGGGCTAACGAGTCAATACATTAGAAACTTCAACTAAGAAGGAACAAGCCAGGTCACTCATAGGACCTGGCATTTTTGTGCTATAATAGGTTCAATTGTATTTATATGGGAAGGGCTCTACATGAATCATTCAAACTCATCGCACCTTTTGTTTAAAGGTGCTTTCCTGCTTACTTTATCAGGATTGATTGGTAAAGTATTAAGTGCAGGATATCGTATTCCTTTGCAAAACATCGCAGGGGATTTTGGCTTTTATGTTTATCAACAAATCTATCCGATTTTAGGAATAGCATTAGTGCTTTCGTTATACGGTTTTCCAGCGGCAGTTTCAAAGTTAGTCGCAGAAATAGGGGAGCGGGGACAGTCCCTGTCATTATCATCCTTTTATTTTCCTGCATTGTCATGGTTGTTTGGAATTTGTGGATTGATCTTTATGATTGGTTACACTCAAGCAGGTGAATTGGCTGATGTAATGGGAGACAAGCGTTTAACTCCTTCCTTACAGGCTGCGTTCACGGTATTTCTTTTGCTGCCAATCCCCTCATTATTAAGGGGGGTATATCAAGGTCAGGGAAATATGCAACCTACGGCGATCTCACAGGTGGCCGAGCAATTGGTAAGGGTTCTGCTCATTATAGGGGCAACGATTTACGTCGTGTCGGAAAGTCAGATCTATCATATTGGAATCGGTGCTGCTATCGCATCGCTGGGAGGCATCATCGCCTCCATCATAGTATTTATTTTTATTATTAGAAAGGATCCGCCATGGACAAAAGGGCCTGTTGATTACTCATCCCTTTCCTTTGTAAAAACGATCGTATTTTACGGTATATTCATTTGCCTGAATTATATGCTTTTACTACTTATTCAAATGACTGATGCTTTAACTCTTGTGCCTTCCCTAATAGAAGCCGGAGTAGCCCCCGTTGAAGCAAAGGTGCTCAAAGGAATATTCGACCGTGGCCAGCCGCTTATTCAATTAGGGACAGTCTTAGCGTCATCTCTGGCTTTAGCTCTTATCCCTTCTATTACAAAAAAGAAAATGCATGCACATCCTAAGCAAGTAGACGGGTATATCTTTGGGTCGATAAAGTTTAGTTTAATCCTGGCATGTGGAGCTTCAGCAGGGTTAATCGTATTAATGCCCTTTATTAATGAGCTGTTCTTTCAAAATGAAAAAGGAACAGCAGTACTAAGGGTTCTTATGCTTGTCATTTTATTCAGTTCATTGGCCGTTACTTTTGCTTCCATTTTGCAAGGTCTCGGCTTTGTTACTCATACAGCTATCATTGTGGTCTTTGCTATTTTGCTAAAATGGGGGTTGAATGCCTTGCTCGTCCCACATCTTTTATTAAATGGTGCAGCGATAGCCTCGATTTGCAGTGCTGCAGCCGTCGTGGTCTGCCAATGTCTTTTATTAAGACGTTATTTTTCATTTAAAAAATGGTTCAGGCTTCCGTGGCTTTCAATTACTTGGGCGCTGGCTGGGATGATAGTTGTGCTGCTAGTGCTAATCGGAATCAGGTCATTGCTAGGGATGGAGGGAGGAAATCGGTTTTCCCTGCTTGTTTATACACTTAGTCTTACTGCTGCTGGTGCGGTTACGTATCTAATCATGTTAATAAGACTAGGTGCCTTACACAGGAGAGAGCTAGAAGCTGTGCCATATGGAAGTTCACTCGTACGATTTTTACCAAAGGGGTTGAAATAGATGAACACTGTTAAAATTTTAGGGCTGGGCGCAGGTGGGTTGGAGCAGTTGTCGCTTGGAGTTTACCGTCAGCTTATTCATGCAAATGACCCTGTTTATAGTCGGACCCTTGACCACCCAGTGCTACGAGATCTGGAGAACGAAGGGGTTGATTTCATAGGCTTCGATGCTGTGTATGAACAAAATGACCGTTTCTCTGCCGTTTATGAAAGAATTGTGGATGAACTAGTAGAGGCTGCCAAGGAAAAGGACATTATCTATGTCGTGCCGGGGCATCCAATGCTTGCGGAGCGTACCGTCCAATTATTACTGGCAGATCAACGAGTAAATGTAGCAATCCAAGGCGGCCAAAGTTACTTAGATGATGTATTCTCTGCCTTGCAAGTAGATCCCATTGAGGGATTCCAGTTTTTAGATGCAACAGCTCTTGACCGCAGTCAATTACAATTTCAAAGTCATATCATTCTCTGTCAGGTATATGATCAAATGATTGCTTCAGAGGTGAAGCTGACATTGATGGAAGATCTTCCACCAGAGTATCCTGTGACCGTTGTCACTGCAGCCGGGAGCAGTGAAGAGGCACTTACTGCTGTTGAACTGCAGGAGCTAGACCGTGTTGTAGAAGTGAATAACCTAACGAGCGTCTATATTCCTCCGGTCGAAAAAACGAGGTTGAATCACCAGTTTTTCCGACTGAGAGAGGTGATTCGTACACTGCGTGGCCCAGGGGGGTGCCCGTGGGACCAAAAACAAACTCACGAATCTCTTCGTAGTTATTTAATAGAAGAGGCCTATGAGTTTATTGATGCTGTAAATCAGCTTGATGATCAGCATATGGCAGAAGAGCTAGGCGACATCCTCTTGCAAGTCATGCTGCACAGTCAAATTGGCGAGGATGAAGGGTTTTTCACGATTGACGACGTTATAGCCTCTATAACTGAAAAAATGATTCGCAGACATCCCCATGTATTTGGAGATGTTCATGTAAAGGATACAGATGAAGTGGTCACAAACTGGGATCAAATTAAAAAGCAGGAAAAGACCGTGTCCTCTGAGTCTTTATTAGATTCTGTTCCGACAAGTTTTCCGGCCCTCTTGCAAGCCGAGGAGTTACAAAAAAAGGCGGCTAAGGCAGGGTTTGACTGGGACAAAGTGGAGTTTGTCGAGGATAAAGTAAAGGAAGAATGGGCAGAATTTCTCGAAGCAAAAGAAATGAATCAACCGCTTGAAATGGAGAAAGAATTTGGGGATTGGTTGTTTGCTATTACGAATTTAGCGCGACATTATAAAATTAACGGTGAAACAGCTCTTCAGCGTACGAATCATAAGTTTAGAACAAGATTTTCGGCGATGGAAAGAAGTGCTTCAGATGCGGAACGAGCTCTTGATGACTATTCACTCGATGAGCTTGAAGAGTTGTGGGTAGCGGCCAAAATTAAACATAAAGGAGAGGAATAGCTCATGCGCTTAGATAAATTCCTGAAAATCTCAAGGTTAATTAAACGAAGAACCCTGGCTAAGGAAGTCGCTGACCAAGGGAGGATTAGTATCAACGGGTCAAAAAGCAAGGCGGCTACAGATGTATCGGTCGGAGATGAGTTGACCATACAGTTTGGGCAAAAGGTGCTCACGATTGAAGTGAAATCACTGAGAGAGAATGTTAAGAAGGACGAAGCGACGACATTATATGAAATCAAAAAAGAAGAACCTGTTAATAAATAAATCTTAGCCCGCTGCTTACCGGCAGTGGGCCTTTTCTTAATGTAACGCTGCACAGTCAAGTTCTATCGAATTAATTTCAATGTCTTACCATACGTTCTAAATTGCCCCCCTTTTACATAGCTTGTACTAGAGAAGAAGGAGGCTGGAATAAATGGAAGGCTACGATAAAAATTTACAAGCACGGACACATCAGGTGGATCATAATGTGAAAATGTGGAATAGAAGGAATCTTGAAATCTCAGGTGTCAAAGAGGTGGATAGTTTTGACAGTGAAGAATTTCTACTCCAGACAAGTATGGGTTACTTAGTCATTCGCGGCCATAATTTGCAAATGAAAAACCTGGACTTAGAAGAAGGAGAAGTCTCCATTAAAGGACGCGTCGATGAGATGACCTATTTGGACGAGAACCAAGGGGAGAAAGCTAAAGGATTATTTAGCAAGCTTTTCAAATGACACTGACCACACAATTTATGACGATGATTGTTATGATATCCGGAGGCATTTATGTAGGAGCAGCAGTTGATACCTTTGAGCGGCTCTTTTTTAAACGGAATAAAAAGAGCTGGCTTGAGCTTGTCTGGCAGCTTGCCTTCTGGGTTGCTCAGGCTGCTCTTCTTTTTTTTCTGCTATTTCTGGTAAACTATGGCGAATTACGTTTATATGTATTTATAGCAGTAATTTGCGGATATTCAGCTTATCGTGCATTATTTCAAACGCGATATAAAAAACTGCTGGAATATATGATACGCTTCGTGACTCAATTAATGACCTTCTTTGCGCGGCTATTTAATGCTGTTATTATTTGGCCGATTCGAACTATAATTATGGTGATTGCTTCTTTACTAATTGCTGTTTATAAAGTAATTTATAAGGGAATACATTTATTGTTTCTTGTCGTTTTATATCCATTCCTGTTAGTTTTTCGGTTGATTTGGAAGCTGTTACCGAAAAAACTGAAAAAAAACTTAAGCAAAACAGCAGGGTTTTGGGTTAAAATAAAGAATACTATAAATAAATGGAAAGAGAGAAAGCGCAAATAAAGGAGGTCTAACGTTCATGGCAAAAAAACAGTCAGTGGCCCGCCTGGATTCTACATACATGAAGCACTATGACGCCTACATGGAACGGCAGACGAAAAAGAAAAAGCGTCTATTCCGCCGAATCGTTTTGTTTGCCTTATTCGTAATGATCGTTGCAGGCTCCATGGTTACCTATCATGTTCAACAACAATCTCTACATGCACAGAAGCAGGAACACTATGAGGATTTACAAGCAAAAATGGATAAATTAAAGAAAGAAGAGAAGAACTTAAAAGAGGAAATAAAACTTCTTAATAATGAAGAGTATGTTTTGCAAATCGCAAGGTCCGATTATTTCTTCTCCAAGGAAGGCGAGATTATTTTTAAAATGCCAAATGAGGACCCTTCGTATTGACACCCTTTTCAATGCTTATATATAATAGTTAAGAAGATATCTTTATCGAATTTCTAAGGAGGAGCATTTTTTTTATGTCCATTGAAGTAGGCAGCAAGTTGCAGGGTAAGGTAACGGGTATCACTAATTTCGGGGCTTTTGTTGAGCTTCCTGAAGGGCAGACTGGTCTTGTTCACATTAGTGAAGTTGCCGATAACTATGTAAAAGACATTAATGAACACCTAAGCCAGGGTGACCAAGTAGAAGTGAAAGTCATTAATGTTGGAGACGATGGAAAGATTGGCTTATCCATCAAAAAAGCAAAAGAAAATTACGGTCGTCGTCCGCAGAAGCCCCGTAAACCGGCAGAGTCATTTGAACAAAAAATGAGCCGTTTTATGAAGGATAGCGAAGATCGTCTAGCATCACTGAAAAAGCAAACCGAAACCAAACGCGGAGGTCGGGGTGCTAAAAGAGGATAGCTTGCTGTCTATGACAATGAGTAAAAGATGCGCATGAATATAAAGAAACAGACCTGCTGTAATGGCAGGTCTGTTTCTTTATAGGAAATAAACTTTATAGATCGTAGTATAAGTGAGAAGACGATATGAGGTAATTTTCATATGGAGCGTAAATAGTACTGCTTTGGGAGGAGGGGCTGATCAGATTTACCTTCCTTTTTATGACCAGGAGGATGATACACATACTGAATTAACCATAAATCTTCCACGGCGTGGTGTAATCCTAATTGAGGGAGTATTTCTTCAACGTAAAGAGTGGAGAGGATTTTATGATTATGTGGTGTATTTAGATTGCCCCAAGAATAAAAGGTTTTCCCGGGAAACAAAATCTGCACGAATGGAGCATGAAAGATATAAAAATAGATATTGGAAAGCTGAAGATTACTATTTAAAGATGGAATCCCCAGCAAAGCAAGCCAATTTAGTCATAATCACCTAAATTTACTTTTCAAGAGGAGGAAGCTGGAGGGTGCAAGTCAAGAGAGAAAATTAAATCCTATAAGGTCGTAAAAAAACCGCCATCCTCAATGAGAATGGCGGTTTTCCTGCTGATGACCCGTACGGGATTCGAACCCGTGATACCGCCGTGAAAGGGCGGTGTCTTAACCACTTGACCAACGGGCCTTATATGTATAGATAATGTCTGTCTTATAAGTGTCGCATCTGAACAAGCATTCAGCACTTGTAAGTAGCGGCGGAGGGGATCGAACCCCCGACCTCACGGGTATGAACCGTACGCTCTAGCCAGCTGAGCTACACCGCCATATGTTCCAAAGACACAAAAGTTATAGTACACCATCCTAAAAATTATGTCAATAAAAAATAAAATTATAAGAGTAGTCTGTTAATTTCGATAGAGAATGGTAGGGAATTTTAGAACAGAGGGAGAATGTGCTGGTGTTTTTTTGTAGAATCCTCGTCAGACTGTAGGAAAAGCATCGAAGTTTTTGTTACTACTCTCCTGTTGTTTTGACAAAAAGCCTGTCCAGCCTGTGATTAAATAAAACATAACTAAAGAAGGAGTGGTGTATTTTATGTTGGGGACGGTTATGAAACGAGCTGGGCGTGAAGCAGTATGGAAAGAATCTACTTTAAACAGGGGGCTTGAACGTTTTTCTTTTTCAGTTGTCAGCTTTTTAGCTAACAAGGGTGTGTTTCACTTGGTGCTCAGCTTTCTGCTTGGACGGGCTATTATCTTATCCTCAATGGCACCGTTTGGGGTTGCTTTTCTTGCAGTGATCTGGTGGTTGAAACGCCCTTTTGTTATTCCGGCTACAGTAATGATGGCCGCTGGAGCCTCTACATATAGCCTAGGGCACGCTGGATTCATTCTCGGGGCATCCGCTACCTTTTTATTACTCAGTTTAATTTTAAATCGGATGAATCAACCACAGCAGCTGCTTCCCTTTATGGCTATGCTCGCTAGTGTGATTCCAAGAACGACAAGCCTGGCTTTCTTGGAACGTTGGCATTTATATGAGATTTTCCTTATAGCAGCGGAAGGAATTTTAAGTTTCACTCTTGTTCTTATCTTTATGCAGAGTCTTCCGCTTTTATCACCAAGACGTTATCATCCAACGTTAAAAAACGAAGAAATCGTTTGTCTCATTATCCTATTAGCTTCAGTCTTAACAGGGATGATTGGGTTTGAGATTCAAGGTGTAGCCACAGTGGATGTGTTTTCTCGCTACTTAGTTATTTTACTAGCTTACATTGCAGGGGCAGCGATCGGATCAACGGTTGGTGTCGTAACGGGCCTTGTCCTGAGCCTGGCAGCTGTCGATAATTTATATCAAATGAGTCTGCTTGCTTTTTCAGGCTTGTTAGGGGGACTTTTGAAAGATGGAAATAAATTAGGGGTTAGCGCGGGGTTGCTCGTAAGTACGGTGTTGATGAGTTTTTATATGGGAGGAAGTCTGTCTTCATCAATGTGGGCATCGGTTTGTGCCATTGCTTTGTTTATGTTGACGCCCAAACAATGGGTAAAGCGGCTCTCTCGTTATGTACCTGGTACAGAGGAGCACAGTCAGGAGCAGCAGAAGTACCTGCAAAAGGTTCGCGATGTAACAGCTGTTCGAGTTGGCAAATTTTCAGATGTATTTGAGGCTTTATCTAAGAGTTTTAACCATTTAGATGGTTCGAAAGAGGAGGTAAGTCATAACACAGAAATTGACTATTTTCTTAGTGACGTCACTGAAAAGACGTGTCAGTCGTGTTTTAAAAAAGAACGGTGCTGGGTGAATCAGTTTGATGAGACTCATCATTTAATGACAGATTTAATGATGGAGCTCGATGAGAAAGAAGATCCAGGAAGAATAATGCGTAAAAACGTAGATCAATACTGTGTAAAATCGCAAAAGCTGATCGATACGATGAAGCATGAGCTGTCGTTTTACCATGCAAATAAACAGTTGAAGCAGCAGGTGCTGGAAAGTCGCAGGTTTGTAGCGGACCAGCTCCATGGTGTGTCTGAAGTGATGAACAGTTTTGCTAAAGAAATCGTTAAGGAAAGGGAACACCATGAACAGAAAGAACAAATTATTCATGGAGCCCTTGAAAGAATGGGTTTTGAGATAGCAAAGCTTGAAATATATACATTAGATGCAGGTAATATTGATTTAGAGTTAATTATTGAAATTGATAACTACCGAGGGGAGGGATCTAAGCTAATTGCCCCTGTTCTATCAGACATCCTGGAGGAGACCATTGTGGTTACGATGGAGGATATTTCGCCATATCCGCATGGCCGTTGTCTGTTGACCTTTGGTTCGGCGAAACATTATACGATTGAGTCAGGCGTAGCCCATGCAGCCAAAGGAGGAGGGTTTATTTCTGGAGATAGTTACTCGATGATGGAATTAGGGAGAGGGAAATATGCCCTGGCCATTAGTGATGGCATGGGGAATGGCGAGCGAGCACATCAAGAGAGTATGGAGACGCTGCGTTTGCTGAAACAAATTCTACAATCAGGGATTAAGGAGTCGGTGGCTATTAAGTCGATTAATTCGATTCTAGCCCTCCGCACTAGTGACGAAATATTCTCGACACTAGATTTAGCTGTTATTGACCTTCATCAGGCCAGCTCTAAATTTATTAAAATAGGGAGCACCCCAAGTTTTATTAAACGGGGCAGGCAAATCTTTGCTGTAGAATCTGGTAATCTCCCAATGGGAATTATTGAAGATGTTGATGTCGATACAACAAGCGAACAGCTTAAAGCAGGTGATTTATTAATTATGGTAAGTGACGGCATTCTTGAAGGTCCGAAACACCTTGAGAATGTGGAGATTTGGTTGAAGAGAAAAATTAGAGAAATCGACCGGACAGACCCTCAGGAAGTCGCCGATTTATTATTAGAAGAAGTCATTCGCACACAGGCAGGAGCTATTGAGGATGACATGACAGTACTTGTGGCTAGGATTGATCATTATGTTCCGGAATGGTCCGCTATCCCTTTTGATAAAAAACGAGCCTAGCGGTAAGTATATTTACCTTCTTTTTCGGTCAAAATGTTGACAACGAAACAGGAGGGATATGCTATGAAGCCAGGACGGCTGAAACAAATTCTATTGTTAACGGATGGATGTTCGAATTACGGAGAAGATCCAGTAGCTGTAGCTGCACTAGCCAGGAATCAGGGGGTCACGGTCAACGTCATAGGTGTGCTTGATGATGAACAGAGGAATCATCCTCAAGGTCTTGAAGAAGTAGAAAACATTGCGGAAGCGGGCGGCGGGGTCAGCCAGATCGTCTATCAGAAAAATTTATCACAAACCGTCCAAACGGTCACAAGACAAGCCATGACACAAACGATTCAAGGTGTAGTGAACAACGAGCTACAACAGATTTTAGGTCAAGGGAAGACGATGGAAGAGCTTCCTCCCGAACAACGGGGTGAGGTCGTGGAAGTCGTAGATGACCTGGGGGAAATGTGTGATCTGGAAGTTCTAGTTCTAGTTGATTCAAGTGCGAGCATGCACCATAAGCTTCCGACCGTCAAAGAGGCCCTCTATGATTTATCGCTTAGTTTGAACGCACGAACCGGTTCGAATCAGTTCAGCATTTTCTCATTTCCAGATCCTAAATCTACAATTAAGAAAATGATAGATTGGACCCCAGAACTCGATGCTATCCATGGGATATTTTCCAAGCTTTCGAGTGGCGGATACACTCCAACAGGTCCTGCACTTAAAGAAGCTTTATACTCCTTTGCTGGTAAGACGATAAGAAAAAATGAGCATGATGGAGAAGATCCTTATGAAGAAGCTGGATTTTAATTTCACCCCTGGAACGACCTTACGAGGAAAATGGCAAGGACACACCTACCGGATTGTGAAAAAGCTCGGGGAGGGGGCTTGCGGTGTCGTCTATCTCTGTAAACGAAATGGCCATACGTATGCCCTGAAGGTGGGAACAGACAGTTCCCGTTTGATGCTAGAGGTGAATATGCTTAAGAAATTCAGCAAGGTCCAAGGTGTCAAACTTGGACCTTCTTTTGTGGACGTGGATGATTGGGTGAGCTCTCGGCGCCTTACGTATCCTTTTTATGTAATGGAGTATGTACAAGGCCAATCGTTACCAAGCTTTCTACAAGGCAAAAGTAAAGATTGGATCGCCTTAACTGCAGTTCAGCTGCTTAGTGACCTTGAGCATTTACATGCAGCTGGCTATGCTTTTGGAGACCTGAAGACGGAAAACTTACTGATGTCGTCTTCAAGGGTGCGGTGGATTGATGTGGGCGGGGTTACCGCTTTTGACCGGGCGATTAAAGAGTTTACTGAGTTTTATGATCGTGGATATTGGGGCTATGGATCAAGGCGGTCTGATGCTCAATATGATTTATTTGCTGTGAGTATGATTATGCTTGAGATGGTTTATCCAAAACGTTTTATCAAAGGAAAGGATCCTCATAAAACATTGCAGCATAAATTAGCGCTAGCCCAGATGCCTGACTTTTGTAAAAAAGTGATTAACAGCTGCTGGCAAGGGAAATATCAATCCGCAAACGAGATGAAGAAGGGATTTGAGAAAGGGTTGATGAAAAGGCAGACTAAGCCTTCCCGAGTTTCGAGAGCAACAGCAAAGAAATCGTCATCTGAGCGATCTGATTGGGGGGAGTGGATCGCAATTTCGATTCTCGTTACCATGTTCTATGGGTTATCATGGTTATAACTGAATGTTTTGCAGGATGGAAGTAGAGAGTGGTACGATAAGAGTAGGAAAGTAGATTGGTTTGCATTCTATTTGTGAAGGGCTATATAGGATAGAAGTGAGGGGTGTTAATGCAGGTTGTTCAGTCATTTATAGAAAAACATCAACTTTTACAAGCAAATCAGACCGTAGTTGTTGCGGTATCAGGAGGACCTGACTCCCTTGCTCTGCTTCACTATCTCAATCAGCTAAAAGCGACCATGAATTTAAGAATCGTTGCCGTTTCTGTAGATCATGGGTTAAGAGGTGAAACTTCGCTTGAGGATTTGCGCTATGTCGAGAAACTGTCTGCTGAATGGGAAGTGGAGTTTGTTGGAACGACAGTAGATGTTCATTCGTATAAAGAACAGACAGGTGGTGGTACACAGGAAGCAGCAAGAGCCCTGCGTTATCACTTTTTTGAACAAGTGATGAATCAAGTTGAGGGTGATGTTCTTGCTCTAGGCCACCACGGTGATGACCAGGCAGAAACGATGATGATGCAGATGGTGCGAAGTGTACGTCCTGAGTCTGTTCGGGGAATGCCTGTAAGCAGACCATTCTCTTTAGGGAAACTCATTCGTCCTTTTCTTTGTCTGGAGAAGGAAGAACTTCTGAGATATTGTGCTTTGCATAAAATAACTTATAAATTGGACGAAACCAATCAACACACCGATTACACACGTAATGCGTTCAGGAAATACGTGATGCCTTTCTTCAAAGAACAAAACCCTAAATTGAACAAGCATTTGCAGCTGATGAGTGAACGGGTAAGAGATAATCAGCAATACCTGGAATCGCAAGCCGAACAAGTGCTTGAGACAATGGAAATGTCTTATAAAAATGAACCTTTTGTGAAGTTTTCAATTCGTTGCTTTTTAACGCATCCACTTGCTTTACAAAGGACAACCTTTCATCTAATATTAAACTATCTGTACGGTTATCAAAAGGAAGAAGTTTCCTACATGCACGAAGAGGTGTTTTTTAAACTTTTGCATGAAGACAAACCTAATGCAGAATTGAATTTGCCAAATGGCTTGAAGGTGATCAGGTCTTACGATGAAGTGAGGTTGACATTTAGCAAATTGAATCAACCTGGAGCTTTCACAAAGACTTTATACATAGGGGATACCATTGAACTGCCCGACGGTTCAATCGTCACCGCAGAGTGGACGACAGACGATAGAGAGTTGGATTTATTTGAGTATATTTGTGATTCATATCACGTAAAGCTCCCACTTATTGTACGCACGCGCAGACCTGGGGATCGAATTTCCCCAAGAGGAATGGATGGTTCTAAAAAGGTAAAAGATATCTTTATTGACCAGAAGGTGCCGACAGACAGGCGGGAGGATTGGCCGCTTGTGACAGATAGCGATGGTCATATTCTATGGCTTGTTGGGTTGAAAAAGGGTGGAGACTGTGTCAACGGTAAATCTGATACAAGGCTTCGATTACAATATAAAAATATCCGAGACACGTAGGAGGAGCATGCATGCATAGTGAAATTGAGAAAATCTTAATTTCTGAAGAAGAAATTCAAGAAAAATGCAAAGAAATGGGGGCACAGCTGACGGAAGAATATAACGGTCGTTTTCCATTGGCTATTGGCGTTTTAAAAGGAGCCATGCCTTTTATGGGAGATCTGTTAAAAAGGATCGAAACGCATCTTGAGATGGATTTTATGGATGTTTCAAGTTACAACGGCGGCATGAGGTCATCTGGTGAGGTTAAAATCGTGAAAGACCTTGATACTCAGGTCGAAGGAAGAGACCTGTTAATCATTGAGGACATTATTGATAGTGGCCTCACGTTAAGTTATTTAGTGGACTTATTTAAGTACCGTAAGGCTAAATCCATTAAAATCGTCACCCTTCTCGATAAACCTACAGGTAGAACATCACATATCAAGGCTGATACAATCGGCTTTGAAGTTCCAGATGAATTCGTTGTTGGATATGGGTTAGATTATAATGAAAAGTATCGTAACTTACCTTATATTGGCGTACTTAAACCGGAAGTTTATGGCGGCTGATGTATGTGAAGGTTGCTTTAGGTTTAGAAGTACTTCAAATAAGGGTAATTAGTTGTGTCTTTAGTTTTTTGTGTGATAGTATTTACTATAGTTTTTCTCGCTTGGGAGGAGGTAGGCAATGAGCCGGATATTTCGTAACACCATATTTTATTTACTTATCTTCCTCGTAGTTATCGCCGTAGTCGGACTATTTAGAGGTCAAGGTGAGCCGCAGGAAACGTTAAATGTGAACGAATTTTACGATAGATTGAATAATGGTGAAATCGAAGAAATGACGATGCAGCCTGTCAATGGGGTCATTCGTATCACAGGACAGCTAGCTGGCAGTGAAGAAGGCCAGGGAATGTTTGTAGCTAAACTTCCAGCCAATGAACAAATTATTTCCAATGTGACGCAAACAGCACAAGAACAAAGTGTGTTAAAAGTTGAAGAAGAAGAGCAACCAAGTGTATGGGTGACTGTTTTAACGTCCATCATTCCATTTGTGATTATATTTATTCTGTTCATTTTCTTACTTAACCAGGCTCAGGGCGGCGGAAGTCGTGTCATGAACTTTGGTAAGAGTAAGGCGAAAATGTACAGCGAAGAAAAGAAAAAGGTACGTTTTAAGGATGTTGCCGGTGCTGATGAGGAGAAGCAAGAGCTTGTAGAAGTTGTAGATTTCTTGAAAGATCCTCGTAAATTCTCGCAAGTAGGTGCCCGAATTCCTAAAGGGGTTCTTTTAGTGGGGCCGCCGGGTACTGGTAAGACCTTACTGGCAAGAGCTGTTGCTGGAGAAGCGGGTGTTCCATTCTTCTCTATCAGTGGTTCTGACTTCGTAGAAATGTTTGTGGGGGTCGGTGCATCCCGTGTTCGTGATTTATTTGAGAATGCGAAGAAGAATGCACCATGTATTATCTTTATCGATGAAATTGATGCAGTAGGCCGTCAGCGTGGGGCCGGTCTTGGTGGAGGTCACGACGAACGTGAACAAACCTTAAACCAGCTTCTTGTTGAAATGGATGGGTTCGGTGCTAACGAAGGTATTATTATGATTGCTGCAACTAACCGCCCAGACATTCTTGACCCTGCCTTGCTTCGTCCGGGACGTTTTGACCGTCAAATTACGGTTGACCGCCCAGATGTGAAAGGGCGTCAGGCAGTACTAGGCGTGCATGCCAGAAACAAACCGTTATCAGATAATGTTGATCTTAAGACCATTGCTTTGCGCACACCAGGCTTCTCTGGTGCCGATCTTGAAAACTTATTAAATGAGGCTGCTCTAGTTGCAGCTCGTGCTGATGCGAAGAGTATCGATATGGAACATGTCGATGAAGCAATTGACCGGGTTATTGCAGGTCCAGCTAAGAAGAGTCGTGTCATTTCGGAAAAAGAACGCAATATCGTTGCCCACCACGAAAGTGGTCATACAGTGATTGGCATGGTTCTGGATGATGCAGACATGGTTCATAAAGTAACCATTGTTCCTCGAGGTCAAGCAGGTGGTTACGCGGTTATGCTTCCTCGTGAAGATCGCTACTTTATGACAAAACCTGAATTGCTTGATAAGATCACTGGCTTACTAGGTGGCCGAGTAGCTGAAGAAGTTATGTTTGGTGAAGTATCAACAGGCGCTCATAATGACTTCCAGCGTGCTACAAGCATAGCCCGTAAGATGGTTACAGAATATGGGATGAGTGAAAAACTCGGACCACTTCAATTTGGATCCAACTCTGGCGGACAAGTATTCCTTGGCCGTGACATCCAAAATGAACAGAACTACAGTGATCAAATTGCTTATGATATTGATACAGAAGTTCAAAACTTCATTAATCATTGTTATGACCGTGCTAAGACGATTTTAACAGACAATAAAGATAAGCTTGAATTGATTGCAGGTACCCTGTTAGATGTTGAGACATTGGATGCAACTCAGATTAAGTCCTTATTCGAAAAAGGTCGATTGCCTACCGATGAAGAATTAGAAGAAATTGCAATTAAGAACAATAAACAGCTCAGAGCTAATCAGGAAGAGCAAAGAGAAATTGATGAAAAGCAGGAAAAGAACATGCAAGTTAATGTTCAGTCTAAAGAAGAAACTCGAACCACTTCTGAAGATGAAAACGAAGATAATAAATCTTCAGAATCATTGCAGGATCAGCAGGATCTGAACCAAAGCTCTGATGATGATAAGAAACAATAAGAATCAATATGAATCAAAACGTGTTCTCCCTGTATAGGAGGACACGTTTTTTTATTGGTTCAGGGAAGTCAAGGGTTCAGTTCTTTGATCGAGGCACTTTCTGTTTTCGTATGGTATGATGGTAGCCGAAGGAATTGAACCGGGAGGCTAAGGTGTATGAATTTTGTACTCGACGTGGGAAATACCAATACAGTACTTGGAGTATTTGAAAAAGAGCAGCTGAAGTACCAATGGCGTATAAAAACAGACAGACATAAAACAGAAGATGAGTACGGCATGCTTATTAAATCGTTGTTTGACCATGAGGGATTAACCTTTGAAGACATGGATGGGGTGATTATTTCTTCTGTAGTTCCCCCTATAATGTTTGCTCTTGATCGAATGTCCCGTTATTATTTCAAGAAACAGCCTATGATTATTGGAGAACATGAAGTGGATCACGGATTAGCCATGAAGTATCCAAATCCGGCTGAAATAGGTGCAGACCGTATTGTGAATGCAGTCGGTGCTATTGAAGAATATGACACTCCATTAATCATTATTGATTTTGGAACAGCTACGACGTATTGTTATGTTAATGAGAATGAAGAATATGTAGGCGGGGCAATCGCGCCAGGTATCAATATTTCGATGGAAGCTCTCTATGCAAAAGCAGCTAAACTTCCTAAAATTGAAATGAAAAACCCTTCAGAGGTGATAGGTCAATCGACTGTCGATGCCATGCAATCTGGTGTTTTTTATGGCTATGTAGGACAGGTAGATGAGGTGGTACGTCGTATGAAAGAAACTTCGCTCAAAACACCTACAGTGATTGCAACAGGCGGCCTAGCTCCATTAATTGCCGATGAATCACGAACCATAGATTGTGTCGACCCATATTTGACCTTAAAAGGGCTTCATAAAATTTATCAAAACAACAAAGATAAACTTGCATTTAAAGGAGAAGGATGAGTAATGTCAGATTATTTAGTTCGCGCAATGGGATACAATGGACAAGTTCGTGCCTATGCTGTTCAGTCAACCGAAACTGTAGAAGAAGCGCGTAGGAGACAGGACTCGTGGGCTACAGCTTCAGCTGCATTAGGTCGGACACTTACCATAAGTGCTATGATGGGTGTAATGCTGAAAGGTGAAGATAAATTAACGATTAAGGTGGAAGGAGACGGTCCCATTGGGGCTATCATCGCTGATGCCAATTCTAAAGGGGAAGTAAGAGGTTATTTAAAAAATCCTCACGTAGATTTTGATTTGAACAGCCAGGGGAAACTCGATGTAGCACAAGCTGTAGGAACCACAGGCACATTGAGCGTTGTAAAGGATCTTGGCATGAGGGACCACTTTACTGGTCAAGTGCCTATCGTTTCTGGTGAAATCGGAGATGACTTCACTTATTATTTTGCCAACTCTGAGCAGGTGCCATCTGCCGTAGGAGCAGGCGTGCTCGTTAATACGGACCATTCAATTTTGGCCTCTGGCGGCTTTATTATTCAAATGATGCCAGGTGCTGATGAACAGACGACAGCTGCTATTGAAAATCGACTTAGCCAAATAGCTCCCATTTCAACGATGATCCGGGAGGGGAAAACTCCCGAAGAGATTCTCCAAGCGCTTCTTGGGGAAGAAAATCTCCAGGTGTTAGATACTATGCCTGTCTCCTTTTCCTGTCATTGTTCAAGGGAACGTGTTGAAATGGCAATTTCAAGTCTCGGAGACGAAGAAATTGATCGCATGATCGAAGAGGACCGTGGCGCGGAAGCGAAATGTCACTTTTGCAATGAAGCGTACCATTTTGATGAAAAAGAATTAAAGGAATTACAATCAGGAAAGTCACAGTAATTATGGTTCCCTTCGGATAAGCGAAACAGTAGAAGCTGTTTCGCTTTTTTCTTGAATACAGATAAAATAGATTGAAATGTTTGACAATACATGTTCAGTTACGTACAGTAAAGATTAAATCCCATAAAAATACTTGGTTTTAGGAGTGAGAAAATGAGAGTAGCTAATAGTGTCAGTGAATTAGTAGGACAAACCCCAATGGTAAAGCTTAACAGAAGTGCAGATGAAAACAGTGCAGATATTTATCTTAAACTTGAATACATGAACCCTGGAAGTTCTGTCAAAGATCGTATTGCTCTTTCGATGATTGAAGCAGCTGAAGAATCAGGAGAATTAAAACCAGGGGATACAATTGTGGAGCCAACAAGTGGAAATACTGGGATTGGCTTAGCCATGATTGCAGCAGCCAAAGGGTATAAGGCGACTCTTGTGATGCCAGATACGATGAGTCAAGAGCGCCGCAACTTATTACGCGCGTATGGAGCTGAATTAATTTTAACTCCAGGGAGCGATGGAATGAAAGGAGCCATTAAGAAGGCTGAAGAACTTAAAGATAAACATGGTTACTTTATGCCTCAGCAGTTTAACAATAAGGCGAACGTCGCTGTTCACGCCCGAACCACTGGTCCTGAAATTGTTGAACAGATGGGAGATCAACTCGATGCTTTCGTATCCGGAATTGGC
Source organism: Halobacillus naozhouensis (assembly GCF_029714185.1). Classification (NCBI taxonomy): domain Bacteria; kingdom Bacillati; phylum Bacillota; class Bacilli; order Caryophanales; family Bacillaceae; genus Halobacillus; species Halobacillus naozhouensis. The sequence continues at coordinate 105,788 of NZ_CP121671.1, forward strand.
ACAGGGGGAACCATTACAGGTGCAGGGAAAGTACTGAAGAAACACTACCCTGACATGAAGATCTATGCAATTGAGCCTGAAGATTCCGCGATTCTATCTGGAGGAGATCCTGGACCACATAAAATTCAGGGGCTTGGTGCTGGCTTTGTTCCGGAAATATTGGATACTGAAATTTATGATGAAGTGTACACGGTTTCCAAGGAGGATTCCTATGCAGCTGCTCGTGAAGCTGCCAGCAAAGATGGAGTTCTAGGCGGGGTCTCTTCTGGGTCTGCGATTTATGTAGCGAAACAAGTGGCTAAAAAGCTAGGGAAGGGAAAGAAAGTGGTGGCTGTACTTCCTAGTAACGGAGAACGCTATCTATCTACACCACTTTACCAATTTGATGAAGAATAAATCACAAAAAGCTGAGCTCAAGGAGTTCAGCTTTTTTTATGGGGATGAATCTAAAAATGTCCCCGTGATAGATGTCGTAAAGTGTTGTAAAATAGAATGATACATTAAACTTTGAAAGAAGGAACGGAATATGCTCAATACTAAAGTAAAAAAACTAGATCTTTCCACACAAACACAAGTGATGGGCATCCTTAATATTACGCCAGACTCTTTTTCTGACGGCGGGAAATATAATGAACTAGACAAAGCGGTAGCACATGCTTTGGAAATGGAACGGCAAGGCGCCCAAATTATTGATGTCGGAGGAGAATCGACCAGGCCTGGACATGTACCTGTTACGGAAGAAGAAGAGATCGCACGTGTTGTTCCTGTAATCAAAGCATTACGCGAAAAGCTGTCCATACCAGTTTCTATTGATACGTATAAGGCTGAGGTAGCAAAACACGCGGTAGAAGCGGGGGCTTCCATTATAAATGACGTATGGGGAGCGAAGCATGAATGCGCGATTGCACAAGTGGCAGCAGATTATGATGTGCCGATCATCCTGATGCATAATCGGAAGGATAAAAACTATCAATCGCTTATTGAGGATATGAAAGCGGATCTTACTGAAAGCATTGATATTGCGAAGCGAGCAGGTGTCAAAGAGGAACATATTATTTTAGATCCGGGGGTTGGTTTTGCTAAAACTCCTGAGGACAATTTGCTTGTCATGAGAAACCTACATCAGTTTGTTGCATTAGGCTATCCAGTATTATTAGGAACCTCCCGAAAGTCATTCATCGGGCATACGCTTGACCTCCCGGAGGAAGAGCGAATGGAAGGAACAGGAGCAACAGTTTGCTTTGGAATTTCGCAAGGAGTACAAATTGTACGTGTGCATGATGTAGAACCTATTGTTCGAATGACGAAGATGATGGATGCCATGGTCGGAAAGGAGTTGTGTAATGGATAAAATCTACTTAAATGGAATGGAATTTTGGGGATATCACGGACTCTTCCCTGAGGAAAACAAACTCGGGCAACGATTCTATGTCGATCTTGAACTGGAGTTAGATTTGAAGCCTGCTGCTCAGAAAGATGATATGGATCAATCCATTAATTACGGCGAAATATATGAAGTAACGAAAACGGTAGTAGAAGGAGAAGCGGCAAAGCTTGTAGAAACGATTGCAGAACAACTAGCTCAACAATTACTGCAATCTTTTTCGCTGCTTGAGGCATGCCGTGTCAAAGTAACCAAGCCTGATCCACCTATTCCTGGACATTATAAATCTGTTGCGATTGATATCTATAGGAGCCGAAGAGATGACTAAAGCGTATATTGCCCTGGGATCTAATATTTCCCCACGCGAGCAATATCTTACGGAAGCTATTGCTATGATTGGTGAGCACGAAGGCATCACATTGGCAAAACAGTCAAAAATTTATAAAACCGCCCCGGTTGGGTATACCGATCAGAATGACTTTTTGAATATGGTGCTAGAGGTAGATACGCTTTTACAGCCGTTACAACTGCTTGATTATTGTCAGACGATCGAACAAAACTTAGGCAGAAGACGAATCATCAGATGGGGTCCACGCACAATAGACCTTGACATTTTATTGTATAATGATGAAAATATGAAAGCAGAGCGACTTACGATTCCCCATCCTCATATGCACGAACGCGCATTTGTAATCGTGCCATTGGCAGAAGTGAATCCTGACGTCAATTTGCCTACATTAAGGAAAACAGCAAAAGAGGTGCTTCGCCAGCTCCCCGAGGAAGACGTGAAGACTATTCAGCCGTTGTAATTTCGCAACTATATCTATAAATTAATTTATTGAAGGAGATATGCATTATATTTCAAATCGGAGATCTTACCATTCCGAACCGTGTCGTACTTCCCAAATGGCCGGTGTGTGTAACTCTGCCTTTCGTCTGACTGTTAAAGAATTCGGTGCAGGAATGGTCTGCACAGAAATGGTTAGTGACAAAGGGATTGTTAATAAAAATGAGAAAACGATGAATATGCTGTATATCGACCCGGATGAGGAGCCGATGAGCTTGCAATTTTTTGGCGGTGAGAAAGAGACACTCATCGATGCTGCTAAATTTGTTGATCAAAAAACGACAGATAATATTATTGATATTAATATGGGCTGTCCTGTACTTGTCGAGGAACCATCACCTAAAGAAAAAATTGATGTATGTATGCGCCACATGGATCGTCTGATTCGTTTAAAAAATGAAAAAGTCGCGATTCGGGAAATGCGTAAGCACGCTTCATGGTATTAGAAAGGTCTAAAAGGCGGAGGAAGGGTTCGCAATCGTATCAACCAGGCTGAAACCAGGAATACGATGCTAAATATTCTTTATGATTTTGCGAGTGGCCTTGAAGAAAGCATGAAGGTATCGTAGCTCCTTCTTCGTTGACACGAATCAAGGTCTTTTCTATACTAAATCATAGTTGCAACACTGCCAGAGCCCTTCTGGCAGTTTTTATTATTGAGCCGGATTAGGATAAATGATGTTAGGAATGGAGTGATGACAATGACGGAAGAACTCAATGATCAAATGCGGGTGCGCAGGGAGAAATTGAGCACGTATAAAGAGCAAGGACTGGATCCGTTTGGAGCTAAATTCGAACGAACAGCTCTTGCTGAGGATTTAATAGAGAAATACGATGATTTTTCAAAAGAAGAACTTGAAGACAAACAAATCCCAGCTACAATTGCAGGACGAATTATGACAAAGCGAGGAAAAGGGAAAGCTGGCTTTGCTCATATTCAAGACCTAAGTGGTCAGATCCAGCTTTACGTACGTAAAGATAGCGTAGGTGACGAAGCCTACGATGTGTTTAAGACAGCAGATATAGGCGATATTGTGGGTGTGTCCGGCGTTATGTTCAAGACTAATGTGGGAGAACTCTCTGTTAAGCCGGACGAATTTCAGATTTTAACAAAATCATTGCGTCCGTTACCTGAGAAATTCCATGGTTTAAAAGACGTAGAACAACGTTATCGTCAGCGTTATTTAGACTTGATTACGAACCCGGAAAGCCGGGATACATTTGTGACACGAAGTAAGATCATTCAGTCTATGCGTAGATATTTAGATGATCTAGGTTTCCTAGAGGTAGAAACACCAATGATGCATGGTATCCCTGGAGGGGCCTCAGCACGTCCGTTTGAAACTCACCATAACGCACTAGATATGCCGCTTTATATGAGAATTGCTATCGAACTTCACCTGAAAAGATTAATCGTTGGCGGCATGGAGAAGGTTTATGAAATTGGCAGGGTATTCCGTAACGAAGGAGTCTCTACTCGTCATAATCCTGAATTCACCATGATCGAATTGTATGAGGCTTATGCAGACTATCATGACATCATGGATTTAACTGAGAATTTGGTTGCTCATATTGCGAAGGAAGTGCTTGGCTCAACGATGATCACATATGACGATGTGGAGATTAATTTAGAACCCGAATGGACTCGACTTCATATGGTGGATGCGGTGAAAGAATATACAGATGTGGATTTCTGGCAGCAAATGAGTGATGAAGATGCCAAAATCCTGGCTAAGGAACATGGTGTGGAAATTCAGGATACGATGACGTTCGGACATATCGTAAATGAATTCTTTGAACAAAAGGTCGAGGAGAAACTTATTCAGCCTACCTTTATTTATGGGCATCCTATAGAGATTTCCCCACTTGCGAAAAAGAATCCAGAGGACGAGCGTTTCACGGATCGTTTTGAATTATTCATAGTAGGACGCGAACACGCGAATGCATTCTCTGAGCTGAATGATCCGATTGATCAGCGGGAACGCTTCGAAGCTCAACTCAAAGAACGGGAAGAGGGAAATGACGAAGCCCATATGATGGACGAAGACTTCCTTGAATCCTTAGAATATGGTATGCCACCTACAGGCGGTTTAGGAATCGGAATTGACCGTCTTGTCATGTTACTAACTAACTCCCCGTCAATCCGGGATGTATTACTGTTCCCACAAATGAGGAATCGCGAATCTTAGCTTTAGCTGCCTCCCTCGACTATTTGTCGGGGGTTTTATTTTGGGTCAATCTGTCAGAAAATACTTTTATTTTGATAGGCCCTTGATTTGCCCGTATAATCATGGTAAATTATTAAACGTCGCATTAAGCGAACAGAACACATCGCTTTTTGAAGAATAACATCATGAAAAAAGTTATTGACTTAACTTACTAACCATGATATATTAATTAGGTCGCTGTTTTGAAGCGGCACTCAACATTTTGATCTTTGAAAACTGAACGAACCAACCAGTACGTCAACACATTCTTTCTATTATATAGAGGGAATACAAACAAGCACATTCGGTGTGCAAAGAGTCAAAGGATCTTCAACTAGGTTCGCAACGTCCTGTTGCAACGTTGAAGGCAGTGCATCCGTGCACAAGCAAACTTAACTTTTATGGAGAGTTTGATCCTGGCTCAGGACGAACGCTGGCGGCGTGCCTAATACATGCAAGTCGAGCGCAGGAAGCAGGCAGATCCCCTACGGGGGTGATGCCTGTGGAATGAGCGGCGGACGGGTGAGTAACACGTGGGCAACCTGCCTGTAAGATCGGAATAACTCCGGGAAACCGGGGCTAATGCCGGGTAATCTTTTCCCTCGCATGAGGGAGAAGTAAAAGATGGCCTTTGGCTATCACTTACAGATGGGCCCGCGGCGCATTAGCTAGTTGGTGAGGTAATAGCTCACCAAGGCGACGATGCGTAGCCGACCTGAGAGGGTGATCGGCCACACTGGGACTGAGACACGGCCCAGACTCCTACGGGAGGCAGCAGTAGGGAATCTTCCGCAATGGACGAAAGTCTGACGGAGCAACGCCGCGTGAACGATGAAGGTCTTCGGATCGTAAAGTTCTGTTGTTAGGGAAGAACAAGTACCGTGCGAATAGAGCGGTACCTTGACGGTACCTAACGAGGAAGCCCCGGCTAACTACGTGCCAGCAGCCGCGGTAATACGTAGGGGGCAAGCGTTGTCCGGAATTATTGGGCGTAAAGCGCGCGCAGGCGGTTTCTTAAGTCTGATGTGAAAGCCCACGGCTCAACCGTGGAGGGTCATTGGAAACTGGGGAACTTGAGGACAGAAGAGGAGAGTGGAATTCCACGTGTAGCGGTGAAATGCGTAGATATGTGGAGGAACACCAGTGGCGAAGGCGACTCTCTGGTCTGTTTCTGACGCTGAGGTGCGAAAGCGTGGGTAGCAAACAGGATTAGATACCCTGGTAGTCCACGCCGTAAACGATGAGTGCTAGGTGTTAGGGGGCTTCCACCCCTTAGTGCTGAAGTTAACGCATTAAGCACTCCGCCTGGGGAGTACGGCCGCAAGGCTGAAACTCAAAGGAATTGACGGGGGCCCGCACAAGCGGTGGAGCATGTGGTTTAATTCGAAGCAACGCGAAGAACCTTACCAGGTCTTGACATCCTTGGACCACCCTAGAGATAGGGTTTTCCCTTCGGGGACCAAGTGACAGGTGGTGCATGGTTGTCGTCAGCTCGTGTCGTGAGATGTTGGGTTAAGTCCCGCAACGAGCGCAACCCCTAATCTTAGTTGCCAGCATTCAGTTGGGCACTCTAAGGTGACTGCCGGTGACAAACCGGAGGAAGGCGGGGATGACGTCAAATCATCATGCCCCTTATGACCTGGGCTACACACGTGCTACAATGGATGGTACAAAGGGCAGCGAAGCCGCAAGGTGTAGCAAATCCCATAAAACCATTCTCAGTTCGGATTGCAGGCTGCAACTCGCCTGCATGAAGCCGGAATCGCTAGTAATCGCGGATCAGCATGCCGCGGTGAATACGTTCCCGGGCCTTGTACACACCGCCCGTCACACCACGAGAGTTGGCAACACCCGAAGTCGGTGAGGTAACACATTATGTGAGCCAGCCGCCGAAGGTGGGGCCAATGATTGGGGTGAAGTCGTAACAAGGTAGCCGTATCGGAAGGTGCGGCTGGATCACCTCCTTTCTAAGGAACTATGGAAGGCGGACACAACCTTCGGGTTGATGGATGCTGATCCATACGGAAGACGCACTGGTTGGTTGTTCAGTTTTGAGAGATCAAACGATCTTCTCAATGTGAACCTTGAAAACTGGATAAGATATTTCAGAACGTGTTTGATCGCAAGATCAACACGGGATGACAAGACATCAAACATCAATTTTTAAACGTCTTTTCACAGATAGTTAAGTGAATAAGGGCGCACGGTGGATGCCTTGGTACTAGGAGCCGATGAAGGACGGGACTAACACCGATATGCTTTGGGAAGCCGTAAGTAGGCTGTGCACCGAAGATTTCCGAATGGGGAAACCCCCTGCTCGTAATGGAGTAGGATCGTTTACTGAATTCATAGGTAAACGAAGGCAGACCCGGGGAACTGAAACATCTCAGTACCCGGAGGAAGAGAAAGCAAACGCGATTTCCCGAGTAGCGGCGAGCGAAACGGAATCAGCCCAAACCAGAAAGCTTGCTTTCTGGGGTTGTAGGACACTCCATTGGAGTTACCAAAAAAGAAGATAGATGAATCGATCTGGAACGATCAGCCAGAGCGGGTAAGAGCCCTGTAATCGACATCTTCTTTTCTCCGGAGTGGATCCTGAGTACGGCGGAACACGAGGAATTCCGTCGGAATCCGGGAGGACCATCTCCCAAGGCTAAATACTCCCTAGTGACCGATAGTGAACCAGTACCGTGAGGGAAAGGTGAAAAGCACCCCGGAAGGGGAGTGAAAGAGAACCTGAAACCGTGTGCCTACAAGTAGTCGGAGCCCATTGATGGGTGACGGCGTGCCTTTTGTAGAATGAACCGGCGAGTTACGACTGTATGCAAGGTTAAGCATCAGAAGCGGAGCCGCAGCGAAAGCGAGTCTGAACAGGGCGCGTGAGTATGCGGTCGTAGACCCGAAACCGTGTGATCTACCCATGTCCAGGGTGAAGGTCAGGTAACACTGACTGGAGGCCCGAACCCACGCAAGTTGAAAATTGCGGGGATGAGGTGTGGGTAGGGGTGAAATGCCAATCGAACACGGAGATAGCTGGTTCTCTCCGAAATAGCTTTAGGGCTAGCCTCAGAATAGAAAGTCTTGGAGGTAGAGCACTGATTGGACGAGGGGCCCCTACCGGGTTACCGAATTCAGTCAAACTCCGAATGCCAACGACTTTGTTCTGGGAGTCAGACCATGGGTGATAAGGTTCATGGTCGAGAGGGAAACAGCCCAGACCGCCAGCTAAGGTCCCTAAGTGTGTGTTAAGTGGAAAAGGATGTGGAGTTGCTTAGACAACCAGGATGTTGGCTTAGAAGCAGCCATCATTGAAAGAGTGCGTAATAGCTCACTGGTCGAGTGACTCTGCGCCGAAAATGTACCGGGGCTAAACACACCACCGAAGCTGCGGATTGATCCGAACGGATCAGTGGTAGGAGAGCGTTCTAAGGGCTGCGAAGTCAGACCGTAAGGACTGGTGGAGCGCTTAGAAGTGAGAATGCCGGTATGAGTAGCGAAAAAAGAGTGAGAATCTCTTTCACCGAAAGCCCAAGGTTTCCTGAGGAAGGCTCGTCCTCTCAGGGTTAGTCGGGACCTAAGCCGAGGCCGAAAGGCGTAGGCGATGGACAACAGGTTGATATTCCTGTACCGCCTCCTTTCCGTTTGAACGACGGGGGGACGCAGGAGGATAAGGAGAGCGCACCATTGGATGTGTGCGTCCAAGCAGTAAGACGGTCGAGGCAGGTAAATCCACTCGGCAACGTCAAGCTGTGATGGGGAGGGAACTAAAGTACCGAAGCTCCTGATTTCACACTGCCAAGAAAATCCTCTAGTGAGGAAAGAGGCGCCCGTACCGCAAACCAACACAGGTAGGCGAGGAGAGAATCCTAAGGTGAGCGGGAGAACTCTCGTTAAGGAACTCGGCAAAATGACCCCGTAACTTCGGGAGAAGGGGTGCTCCTCTGCCGAGGAGCCGCAGTGAAAAGGCCCAAGCGACTGTTTACCAAAAACACAGGTCTCTGCGAAGCCGTAAGGCGAAGTATAGGGGCTGACACCTGCCCGGTGCTGGAAGGTTAAGGGGATGCGTTAGCGCTTTTGGCGCGAAGCGTTGAACCGAAGCCCCAGTAAACGGCGGCCGTAACTATAACGGTCCTAAGGTAGCGAAATTCCTTGTCGGGTAAGTTCCGACCCGCACGAAAGGTGCAACGACTTGGGCACTGTCTCAACGAGAGACCCGGTGAAATTATACTATGCGTGAAGATGCGCATTACCCGCGACAGGACGGAAAGACCCCGTGGAGCTTTACTGTAGCCTGATATTGAATGTTGGTACAGCTTGTACAGGATAGGTGGGAGCCTGAGAAACCGGAGCGCTAGCTTCGGTGGAGGCGCTGGTGGGATACCACCCTGGCTGTACGGACATTCTAACCCAGGACCGTGATCCGGTTCGGAGACAGTGTCAGGTGGGCAGTTTGACTGGGGCGGTCGCCTCCTAAAGAGTAACGGAGGCGCCCAAAGGTTCCCTCAGAATGGTTGGAAATCATTCGCAGAGTGTAAAGGCACAAGGGAGCTTGACTGCGAGACTTACAAGTCGAGCAGGGACGAAAGTCGGGCTTAGTGATCCGGCGGTACCGTATGGAAGGGCCGTCGCTCAACGGATAAAAGCTACCCCGGGGATAACAGGCTTATCTCCCCCAAGAGTCCACATCGACGGGGAGGTTTGGCACCTCGATGTCGGCTCATCGCATCCTGGGGCTGTAGTCGGTCCCAAGGGTTGGGCTGTTCGCCCATTAAAGCGGTACGCGAGCTGGGTTCAGAACGTCGTGAGACAGTTCGGTCCCTATCCGTCGTGGGCGTTGGAAATCTGAAAGGAGCTGTCCTTAGTACGAGAGGACCGGGATGGACACACCGCTGGTGTACCAGTTGTTCCGCCAGGAGCATGGCTGGGTAGCTACGTGTGGACGGGATAAGTGCTGAAAGCATCTAAGCATGAAGCCCCCCTTGAGATGAGATTTCCCCTTACGCCAAGTAAGTAAGATTCCTCAGAGACGATGAGGTCGATAGGTCCGAGGTGGAAGCGTGGTGACACGTGGAGCTGACGGATACTAATCAATCGATGACTTAACTATATCAAAAAGCGGAGACGACCTTTATGGGAGTCAAAGCTAGATTATTAAACGTAAACATGATGTTTGTCTTGCCCCTCTTATCCAGTTTTGAAGGTTTTCAAAAAAAACCTTGAAATTTTCCTTCAAGGATCATATAATATATCTTGTCCTTGAAAATAATAAGGTTTGGTGGTGACGGCGAAGAGGTCACACCTGTTCCCATGCCGAACACAGCAGTTAAGCTCTTCAGCGCCGATGGTAGTCGGGTTGATCCCCGTGAGAGTAGGACACTGCCAAGCCTTATTACATAATCCGGAGGATTAGCTCAGCTGGGAGAGCACTTGCCTTACAAGCAAGGGGTCGCAGGTTCGAGCCCTGCATCCTCCACCATTCATCGCCGGCCTAGCTCAACTGGCAGAGCAACTGATTTGTAATCAGTAGGTTGGGGGTTCAAGTCCTCTGGCCGGCACCATTGATACAACGTTATTTGATTCACTTTTGATCAAGAGCCATTAGCTCAGCTGGTAGAGCATCTGACTTTTAATCAGAGGGTCGGAGGTTCGAGCCCTCCATGGCTCACCATTTTTTAGCGGGTGTGGTGGAATTGGCAGACACGCTAGATTTAGGATCTAGTGCTTCACGGCGTGGGGGTTCAAGTCCCTCCACCCGCATTATACGCGGAAGTAGTTCAGTGGTAGAACACCACCTTGCCAAGGTGGGGGTCGCGGGTTCGAATCCCGTCTTCCGCTCCATTATTACTTAAATGAGAAATCAGAGACCTAGAAAGCTTGTCAAGCCGGGGTGGCGGAATTGGCAGACGCACAGGACTTAAAATCCTGCGGTAGGTTACTACCGTGCCGGTTCGAGTCCGGCCCTCGGCACCATAATAATATATGCGCCCGTAGCTCAATTGGATAGAGCGTCTGACTACGGATCAGAAGGTTAGGGGTTCGACTCCTCTCGGGCGCGCCATTTTTCTTACGGGAAGTAGCTCAGCTTGGTAGAGCACTTGGTTTGGGACCAAGGGGTCGCAGGTTCGAATCCTGTCTTCCCGACCATCTCTAACCAATTTAACGGGGCCTTAGCTCAGCTGGGAGAGCGCCTGCTTTGCACGCAGGAGGTCAGCGGTTCGATCCCGCTAGGCTCCACCATTTTGATCTTTGAAAACTGAACGAACCAACCAGTACGTCAACACATTCTTTCTATTATATAGAGGGAATACAAACAAGCACATTCGGTGTGCAAAGAGTCAAAGGATCTTCAACTAGGTTCGCAACGTCCTGTTGCAACGTTGAAGGCAGTGCATGCGTGCACAAGCAAACTTAACTTTTATGGAGAGTTTGATCCTGGCTCAGGACGAACGCTGGCGGCGTGCCTAATACATGCAAGTCGAGCGCAGGAAGCAGGCAGATCCCCTTCGGGGGTGATGCCTGTGGAATGAGCGGCGGACGGGTGAGTAACACGTGGGCAACCTGCCTGTAAGATCGGAATAACTCCGGGAAACCGGGGCTAATGCCGGGTAATCTTTTCCCTCGCATGAGGGAGAAGTAAAAGATGGCCTTTGGCTATCACTTACAGATGGGCCCGCGGCGCATTAGCTAGTTGGTGAGGTAATAGCTCACCAAGGCGACGATGCGTAGCCGACCTGAGAGGGTGATCGGCCACACTGGGACTGAGACACGGCCCAGACTCCTACGGGAGGCAGCAGTAGGGAATCTTCCGCAATGGACGAAAGTCTGACGGAGCAACGCCGCGTGAACGATGAAGGTCTTCGGATCGTAAAGTTCTGTTGTTAGGGAAGAACAAGTACCGCGCGAATAGAGCGGTACCTTGACGGTACCTAACGAGGAAGCCCCGGCTAACTACGTGCCAGCAGCCGCGGTAATACGTAGGGGGCAAGCGTTGTCCGGAATTATTGGGCGTAAAGCGCGCGCAGGCGGTTTCTTAAGTCTGATGTGAAAGCCCACGGCTCAACCGTGGAGGGTCATTGGAAACTGGGGAACTTGAGGACAGAAGAGGAGAGTGGAATTCCACGTGTAGCGGTGAAATGCGTAGATATGTGGAGGAACACCAGTGGCGAAGGCGACTCTCTGGTCTGTTTCTGACGCTGAGGTGCGAGGGTAGCAAACAGGATTAGATACCCTGGTAGTCCACGCCGTAAACGATGAGTGCTAGGTGTTAGGGGGCTTCCACCCCTTAGTGCTGAAGTTAACGCATTAAGCACTCCGCCTGGGGAGTACGGCCGCAAGGCTGAAACTCAAAGGAATTGACGGGGGCCCGCACAAGCGGTGGAGCATGTGGTTTAATTCGAAGCAACGCGAAGAACCTTACCAGGTCTTGACATCCTTGGACCACCCTAGAGATAGGGTTTTCCCTTCGGGGACCAAGTGACAGGTGGTGCATGGTTGTCGTCAGCTCGTGTCGTGAGATGTTGGGTTAAGTCCCGCAACGAGCGCAACCCCTAATCTTAGTTGCCAGCATTCAGTTGGGCACTCTAAGGTGACTGCCGGTGACAAACCGGAGGAAGGCGGGGATGACGTCAAATCATCATGCCCCTTATGACCTGGGCTACACACGTGCTACAATGGATGGTACAAAGGGCAGCGAAGCCGCAAGGTGTAGCAAATCCCATAAAACCATTCTCAGTTCGGATTGCAGGCTGCAACTCGCCTGCATGAAGCCGGAATCGCTAGTAATCGCGGATCAGCATGCCGCGGTGAATACGTTCCCGGGCCTTGTACACACCGCCCGTCACACCACGAGAGTTGGCAACACCCGAAGTCGGTGAGGTAACACATTATGTGAGCCAGCCGCCGAAGGTGGGGCCAATGATTGGGGTGAAGTCGTAACAAGGTAGCCGTATCGGAAGGTGCGGCTGGATCACCTCCTTTCTAAGGAACTATGGAAGGCGGACACAACCTTCGGGTTGATGGATGCTGATCCATACGGAAGACGCACTGGTTGGTTGTTCAGTTTTGAGAGATCAAACGATCTTCTCAATGTGAACCTTGAAAACTGGATAAGATATTTCAGAACGTGTTTGATCGCAAGATCAACACGGGATGACAAGACATCAAACATCAATTTTTAAACGTCTTTTCACAGATAGTTAAGTGAATAAGGGCGCACGGTGGATGCCTTGGTACTAGGAGCCGATGAAGGACGGGACTAACACCGATATGCTTTGGGAAGCCGTAAGTAGGCTGTGCACCGAAGATTTCCGAATGGGGAAACCCCCTGCTCGTAATGGAGTAGGATCGTTTACTGAATTCATAGGTAAACGAAGGCAGACCCGGGGAACTGAAACATCTCAGTACCCGGAGGAAGAGAAAGCAAACGCGATTTCCCGAGTAGCGGCGAGCGAAACGGAATCAGCCCAAACCAGAAAGCTTGCTTTCTGGGGTTGTAGGACACTCCATTGGAGTTACCAAAAAAGAAGATAGATGAATCGATCTGGAACGATCAGCCAGAGCGGGTAAGAGCCCTGTAATCGACATCTTCTTTTCTCCGGAGTGGATCCTGAGTACGGCGGAACACGAGGAATTCCGTCGGAATCCGGGAGGACCATCTCCCAAGGCTAAATACTCCCTAGTGACCGATAGTGAACCAGTACCGTGAGGGAAAGGTGAAAAGCACCCCGGAAGGGGAGTGAAAGAGAACCTGAAACCGTGTGCCTACAAGTAGTCGGAGCCCATTGATGGGTGACGGCGTGCCTTTTGTAGAATGAACCGGCGAGTTACGACTGTATGCAAGGTTAAGCATCAGAAGCGGAGCCGCAGCGAAAGCGAGTCTGAACAGGGCGCGTGAGTATGCGGTCGTAGACCCGAAACCGTGTGATCTACCCATGTCCAGGGTGAAGGTCAGGTAACACTGACTGGAGGCCCGAACCCACGCAAGTTGAAAATTGCGGGGATGAGGTGTGGGTAGGGGTGAAATGCCAATCGAACACGGAGATAGCTGGTTCTCTCCGAAATAGCTTTAGGGCTAGCCTCAGAATAGAAAGTCTTGGAGGTAGAGCACTGATTGGACGAGGGGCCCCTACCGGGTTACCGAATTCAGTCAAACTCCGAATGCCAACGACTTTGTTCTGGGAGTCAGACCATGGGTGATAAGGTTCATGGTCGAGAGGGAAACAGCCCAGACCGCCAGCTAAGGTCCCTAAGTGTGTGTTAAGTGGAAAAGGATGTGGAGTTGCTTAGACAACCAGGATGTTGGCTTAGAAGCAGCCATCATTGAAAGAGTGCGTAATAGCTCACTGGTCGAGTGACTCTGCGCCGAAAATGTACCGGGGCTAAACACACCACCGAAGCTGCGGATTGATCCGAACGGATCAGTGGTAGGAGAGCGTTCTAAGGGCTGCGAAGTCAGACCGTAAGGACTGGTGGAGCGCTTAGAAGTGAGAATGCCGGTATGAGTAGCGAAAAAAGAGTGAGAATCTCTTTCACCGAAAGCCCAAGGTTTCCTGAGGAAGGCTCGTCCTCTCAGGGTTAGTCGGGACCTAAGCCGAGGCCGAAAGGCGTAGGCGATGGACAACAGGTTGATATTCCTGTACCGCCTCCTTTCCGTTTGAACGACGGGGGGACGCAGGAGGATAAGGAGAGCGCACCATTGGATGTGTGCGTCCAAGCAGTAAGACGGTCGAGGCAGGTAAATCCACTCGGCAACGTCAAGCTGTGATGGGGAGGGAACTAAAGTACCGAAGCTCCTGATTTCACACTGCCAAGAAAATCCTCTAGTGAGGAAAGAGGCGCCCGTACCGCAAACCAACACAGGTAGGCGAGGAGAGAATCCTAAGGTGAGCGGGAGAACTCTCGTTAAGGAACTCGGCAAAATGACCCCGTAACTTCGGGAGAAGGGGTGCTCCTCTGCCGAGGAGCCGCAGTGAAAAGGCCCAAGCGACTGTTTACCAAAAACACAGGTCTCTGCGAAGCCGTAAGGCGAAGTATAGGGGCTGACACCTGCCCGGTGCTGGAAGGTTAAGGGGATGCGTTAGCGCTTTTGGCGCGAAGCGTTGAACCGAAGCCCCAGTAAACGGCGGCCGTAACTATAACGGTCCTAAGGTAGCGAAATTCCTTGTCGGGTAAGTTCCGACCCGCACGAAAGGTGCAACGACTTGGGCACTGTCTCAACGAGAGACCCGGTGAAATTATACTATGCGTGAAGATGCGCATTACCCGCGACAGGACGGAAAGACCCCGTGGAGCTTTACTGTAGCCTGATATTGAATGTTGGTACAGCTTGTACAGGATAGGTGGGAGCCTGAGAAACCGGAGCGCTAGCTTCGGTGGAGGCGCTGGTGGGATACCACCCTGGCTGTACGGACATTCTAACCCAGGACCGTGATCCGGTTCGGAGACAGTGTCAGGTGGGCAGTTTGACTGGGGCGGTCGCCTCCTAAAGAGTAACGGAGGCGCCCAAAGGTTCCCTCAGAATGGTTGGAAATCATTCGCAGAGTGTAAAGGCACAAGGGAGCTTGACTGCGAGACTTACAAGTCGAGCAGGGACGAAAGTCGGGCTTAGTGATCCGGCGGTACCGTATGGAAGGGCCGTCGCTCAACGGATAAAAGCTACCCCGGGGATAACAGGCTTATCTCCCCCAAGAGTCCACATCGACGGGGAGGTTTGGCACCTCGATGTCGGCTCATCGCATCCTGGGGCTGTAGTCGGTCCCAAGGGTTGGGCTGTTCGCCCATTAAAGCGGTACGCGAGCTGGGTTCAGAACGTCGTGAGACAGTTCGGTCCCTATCCGTCGTGGGCGTTGGAAATCTGAAAGGAGCTGTCCTTAGTACGAGAGGACCGGGATGGACACACCGCTGGTGTACCAGTTGTTCCGCCAGGAGCATGGCTGGGTAGCTACGTGTGGACGGGATAAGTGCTGAAAGCATCTAAGCATGAAGCCCCCCTTGAGATGAGATTTCCCCTTACGCCAAGTAAGTAAGATTCCTCAGAGACGATGAGGTCGATAGGTCCGAGGTGGAAGCGTGGTGACACGTGGAGCTGACGGATACTAATCAATCGATGACTTAACTATATCAAAAAGCGGAGACGACCTTTATGGGAGTCAAAGCTAGATTATTAAACGTAAACATGATGTTTGTCTTGCCCCTCTTATCCAGTTTTGAAGGTTCGCCCTTCCTAACAGAATGATGTGGTGGCGACAGCGAAGAGGTCACACCTGTTCCCATGCCGAACACAGCAGTTAAGCTCTTCAGCGCCGATGGTAGTCGGGTCGATCCCCGTGAGAGTAGGACGCGGCCACATTATTATATAGTAAAAAACCGGAAGCATATGCTTCCGGTTTTTTACTATATAATAATAACGATCCTTTATTCCTGACCAAGGAAGGTGGAATCTGAATGGATGAGTTTGTTATATTTAATGAACATTTGGAAACATTTTTTATACGTTTATTAATAGCATTGCTCTTATCAGGTGTTATTGGTTTTGAAAGAGAATTGAAAAATCACTCAGCAGGATTTCGTACGCATATATTAGTTGGGATCGGTTCGTGCCTCATGATGCTTTTATCCCTGTATGGATTTGAACACTTTATAAACAACTACGATAATGTACGTTTTGATCCTTCACGAATCCCTTCATATGTTATTAGCGGGATTGGGTTTCTGGGGGCAGGCACAATAATTGTGAATGGGATGACGATAAGAGGATTAACAACAGCTGCTTCTATTTGGACTGTTGCGGGACTGGGCCTGGTAGTTGGTGCTGGAATGTACGATGTGGCCATGCTTGCTACTATTTTAGTTTTGCTGAGCTTAATCTTTTTGAACAATTTAGAGAAAAAGTATTTTAGCAGTTATTTTAAAAATTCCTATGTACTTATTACCGATGAACGGATAGAGACTGGTAAATTGCTTGCTGTCTTTGATGATGAGGATATTGAATTGCAAAGTGTGGAAATTGAAAATTTGAATAATCGTACTAAAAGCATACTCATACACATTAACAAAGGCCAGGAATTTAATGACGCTGCACTAATTGAACGACTCTCAAACGTAGAAAATGTAATACAGGTCAAACAGAAAAGATAAGAAAACTATACGACAAAATCGTATAGTTTTTTTGGTTTTAAGCTCCCTTTAATTAGGGAATGATTACAGATATAACAAAACATTTTATTTGCGTATATGTACAAATTGAGTATAATAAAATTATAGTCAAAGATAGTCAAAGTCAAATGAGGAGGAGGGAAAATGCGGAATATATCCGACATCATAGAAGAATATTTAAAGAATGTTATAGACAGTAATGAGAAGAAAGCTATTGAAATCAAGCGAAGCGAAATCGCTGACAGATTTCAATGTGTACCTTCCCAAATAAATTATGTGATTAAAACACGGTTCACTGTGGAAAAAGGTTATATAGTTGAAAGTAAGCGTGGAGGCGGAGGCTATATTCGCATTAGGCGTGTTCAACATCGATCAGAAGCACAGATGATCGAAGACCTTATCCACCTTATCCACCCTAAGGTTTCACAATCTGTAGCGGTCGATATTATCGAAAGATTACTCGAAAATCACAGCATCACAGGTCGCGAAGCTCGTATGATGGTAAGTGTAATGGACCGTGAAATACTCGCTTTTCCCCTTCCTCTAAGGGACGAGATCCGTTCAAGAATTTTAACGGCTATGCTGTTTACCCTTAAGTACAAAAGCTGAAATAGGAGGGAGAGAATGTTATGGAATGCCAACGATGCCATAACCGTCCTGCCACTGTTCATTTGACACAGTTATTAAATGGTGAAAAGACCGAAATCCATGTTTGTGAACAATGCGCGAAGGAAAAAGGATATATGCATGACCATGAAGAAAACTTTATATTGAACGACTTGTTAACTGGACTCTTTAATTTCGAAACAAAACACTCGTTGAAAGGTCATCCCCATAGTGCTCCGTCACCTAAGGAACAACTCAAATGCCCTAATTGCGGTTTGACATTTCAAGAGTTCGCAAAGGCAGGGAAGTTTGGCTGTGCTGAATGTTATAAAACATTTGATGACAAGTTAAATCCTATTTTAAGAAGGGTTCATAGTGGCAATACGCGTCATGATGGTAAAATTCCTAGACGTGAAGGAGGCAACTTGCATCTTAAACGTCAGATGGATGAATATAAATCTGATTTGCAACGCTTAATCGAACAAGAAGAATTTGAGGAAGCTGCCAAAGTTAGGGATGAAATCCGCTCCTTAGATAGCCAACTCCATCAAAGAGGGGAGGAGGACTGATGTCATTACAGCAATTTATGAACGAGGCGATTAGTCCATGGATGAAGGAAGACGGACCAGATAGTGATATCGTGTTAAGCAGTCGCATACGTTTGGCACGTAACTTTTCTAACACCCCTTTTCCAACGATTTCTTCAGAGGAACAGCTGGAAAAAGTTTTAACCTTCTTTAACAATGAGTTTCAGGATCAATCTTTTCGGGATTATAAACAATTTGAAGTTGTTAAAATGAATGAATTGCAACCAATTGAGAAAAGAGTGTTAGTGGAAAAACACCTAATCAGTCCGCACTTAACAGAGAATTCAGCCCATTCGGCTTCGCTGATTTCTCAAAACGAACAAGTATCGATCATGATCAACGAAGAGGATCATATTCGCATCCAGTTATACTTCCCTGGTTTCCAACTAGACAGGGCGCTGGAGCAGGCTTCACAGCTTGATGATTGGCTTGAGGAAAAGATTGATTACGCTTTTGACGAGAAACGAGGGTATTTAACGGCATGCCCGACGAATGTAGGCACTGGAATGAGAGCCTCGGTGATGATGCACCTGCCTGCTCTTGCTATGACCCAGCAGATTAATCGCATGACCCCCGCAATTAATCAACTTGGTTTAGTTGTTCGGGGTATTTACGGGGAAGGTAGTGAAGCAGTAGGTAATATTTTTCAAATATCAAACCAGATCACTCTAGGGAAATCTGAGGAAGATATTGTAGAGGACCTTCATAGTGTAGTCAAACAGCTGATTGATCAAGAACGAAGGGCCAGGCAAGCACTGCTGCACCGTTCAGGTATCCAAATTGAAGACCGAATTTTTCGTTCATATGGTGTTTTAAAACACAGTCGAATCATAGAGTCTAAAGAGGCTGCTAAATGTTTATCAGATCTTAGACTTGGTATTGATCTTGGATTTATTGATCATGTACCACAAACCATTTTAAATGAATTGATGGTATTAACGCAGCCTGGATTTTTGCAGCAATACGCAAAGGAAACTTTATCCCCATCCGAGCGGGATGTCAGAAGAGCATCATTAATTCGAGAAAGACTTCAGTTAGAAAATAAAGAATAAATGCAAGGAGGTTGTATCCATGATGTTTGGACGTTTTACAGAGCGCGCACAAAAAGTACTTGCCTTAGCACAAGAGGAGGCCGTTCGATTAGGTCACAACAATATTGGAACAGAGCATATTTTATTAGGATTAGTAAGTGAAGGAGAAGGGATTGCTGCTAAGTCACTAACAGCGTTGGGACTTGAGGCAAGCAAGATTCAACAAGAAGTAGAAAAATTAATCGGCAAGGGTGAGAAAGTATCCCAAACGATTCACTATACTCCAAGAGCGAAAAAGGTCATTGAGTTATCAATGGACGAAGCACGCAAACTTGGTCATTCTTATGTGGGTACAGAACACATCCTTCTTGGTCTAATTCGCGAAGGTGAAGGTGTAGCAGCTCGTGTATTAAACAATTTAGGTGTGAGTCTTAATAAAGCACGTCAGCAGGTCCTTCAGCTGCTAGGAAATAATGAGTCAACAGGCGGGCAAAATCGCCGTGGCGGCGGTGGCGGATCACAGTCAGCCAATGCAAATACTCCGACGCTTGATTCCCTTGCCCGAGACTTAACAGCGATAGCAAAAGAGGGGAATATAGACCCAGTCATCGGACGAAGCAAGGAAATAGAGCGTGTGATTCAAGTGCTAAGCCGCCGTACAAAAAATAATCCGGTACTCGTAGGTGAACCTGGTGTAGGGAAAACAGCCATTGCCGAAGGGCTGGCTCAGCAAATCATGAATAATGAAATCCCTGAAATCCTGCGTGATAAAAGAGTTATGACGCTTGATATGGGTACAGTTGTGGCAGGAACTAAGTATCGCGGGGAATTCGAGGATCGTTTGAAAAAGGTAATGGAGGAGATCCGTCAAGCAGGGAATATCATTCTGTTTATTGACGAACTGCACACACTAATTGGAGCGGGAGGGGCAGAAGGTGCTATTGATGCCTCAAACATTCTGAAACCTTCCCTCGCTCGTGGTGAATTGCAGTGTATTGGGGCTACAACACTTGATGAATATAAAAAGTATATTGAAAAAGATGCAGCCCTTGAGCGTCGATTCCAGCCAATTCAGGTAGATGAACCTAACCTCGATGAATCTGTACAAATTTTGAAAGGGCTGCGTGACCGCTATGAGGCTCACCATCGCGTAACGATTACAGATGATTCTATTGAATCTGCGGTCCGCTTTTCCGATCGTTATATTACCGACCGATTCTTGCCGGACAAAGCGATTGATTTAATTGATGAAGCAGCATCTAAAGTTCGTCTTCGTTCTTATACTGCACCACCTAATCTGAAAGAGCTTGAGCAAAAGCTTGAAGAAGTACGAAAAGAAAAAGATGCAGCCGTGCAAAGCCAGGAGTTTGAAAAGGCCGCATCCTTAAGGGATAGCGAACAGCGCTTGCGTGATGAACTTGACCAAACGAAAGATGAGTGGAAAGAAAAACAAGGTCAAGAGGACTCTGAAGTGACAGTTGAGGATATCGCTTCGATCGTATCGACATGGACAGGTGTTCCAGTTAAAAAAATGACTAAAGATGAAAGTGAACGTTTATTACACTTAGAGGATACGCTTCATAACCGTATCATTGGGCAAGCCGAAGCTGTCAAGGCTATATCTAAAGCTATTCGCCGGGCTCGTGCCGGACTGAAGGATCCGAAACGCCCAATTGGCTCCTTTATTTTCTTAGGGCCAACAGGTGTCGGTAAAACAGAACTTGCCCGCGCATTAGCTGAAAGTATGTTTGGCGAAGAAGACGCGATGATCCGCATTGATATGTCTGAGTATATGGAAAAACACAGCACTTCTCGTCTTGTTGGTTCCCCTCCAGGCTATGTAGGCTTTGATGAGGGAGGACAATTGACGGAGAAGGTACGAAATAAGCCATATTCTGTTATCCTGCTTGATGAAGTAGAAAAAGCTCACCCAGAAGTCTTTAACATCCTGCTTCAGGTCCTTGAAGATGGGCGTCTGACTGATGCTAAAGGGCGTGTTGTCGATTTCCGAAATACGGTTCTGATCATGACATCAAACGTTGGGGCCCAGGAGCTTAAGAGAAACAAATACCTCGGGTTCTCAATGGATGACGCTAACCAGGACTACAAAGACATGAAATCTAAGGTGACAGATGAATTGAAAAAAGCATTCCGTCCAGAGTTCTTAAATAGAATTGATGAAACGATTGTCTTCCATTCTCTTGAAAGAAAACATATGAAAGACATCGTTACCTTGATGGCGGAACAATTAAGGAAACGACTGTTGGAACAGGAAATCGACTTTACTCTTACGGAAAAAGCTATTGAGCATATTGCTGAAGAAGGGTTCGATCCAGAGTATGGAGCAAGGCCGTTACGTCGTTCCATTCAGAAAAATGTGGAGGACTTACTATCAGAAGAGTTATTGAAAGAAAATATCCAAAAAGGTCAAAAAGTTAAAATCGACCTTAATGATAATAAGGAATTTACTGTTCACGTTCAGCAAGAAGTGAAATAAGGACGCAAATTTGAATAAAATATGAATAATTATAAATCGGAAGGGGTTTGCCTTCCGATTTTTTTCTTTATCAGCTATGCTTTTATTAAGAAGGTTTTAATATAATTGATAACTGCATGAAACTTTTTCACAATGTTTATCGTATAAAATAGTAAGAGAGGGGAAGATTCCCTTGGCTAAAAGAAAAACAAAGTTTGTTTGTCAAGAATGCGGATATGAAACGCCCAAGTGGATGGGGAAATGTCCTGGCTGTCATCAGTGGAATACACTGGTCGAGGAGACGGCGATAACGGGTTCCAGTTCCCGCCATGTATTTCAAACCAATACTTCATCATCAAAACCTGAGAAGATAAATGCGATCAAGTCTGAAAAGGAACCTCGGATGGCCACCGATATGCCTGAGTTAAACAGGGTTCTCGGAGGGGGCATTGTGGCAGGATCACTGGTTTTGATAGGGGGAGATCCGGGTATTGGGAAGTCAACATTATTATTGCAAGTCTCCGCGCAAATTGCGAATAAACAGTTGCCAGTTTTGTATATATCAGGAGAGGAGTCCTCACGCCAAACTAAACTGCGTGCAGAACGCCTTGGAATCCAGTCAGAAGAACTTTATGTATTATCTGAGACTAATTTACAGGACGTATTGAATCAAATAGAGGCGATTGATCCTAAATTTGTGGTCATCGACTCTATTCAAACAATTTTTAAGGAAGATGTTACCTCAGCACCAGGAAGTGTTTCGCAAGTCCGTGAATGTACGAGTCAGCTCATGAGGATAGCTAAGAGTAAGGGAATACCTATCTTTATCGTTGGTCATGTTACGAAAGAAGGCTCAATTGCTGGACCGCGGCTGCTTGAACATATGGTCGATGCCGTCTTGTATTTTGAAGGGGAAAGACATCATACTTTCCGTATTTTACGGGGTGTTAAGAACCGCTTCGGAAGCACACATGAAATGGGCATATTTGAGATGAAAGAGAAGGGCCTAGAAGAGGTGTTGAACCCTTCTGAAATCTTTTTAGAGGAAAGGTCCCAAGGTGCAGCGGGATCGATTGTAGTGGCCTCTATGGAAGGAACAAGGCCAGTCTTAGTTGAGATCCAGGCTCTCATATCGCCAACGTCTTACGGCAATCCTAGAAGAATGGCAACAGGCCTTGATAATAATCGAGTACCATTATTAATGGCAGTTCTTGAAAAAAGGGCTGGTCTATTACTTCAAAATCAGGATGCTTATGTGAAAGTTGCCGGCGGTGTTAAGTTGGATGAACCGGCGATTGATTTAGCCGTGGCCATCAGTATTGCCTCAAGCTTTAGGAACCGGGCTTCAAATGCTGATGATGTGGTAGTAGGCGAGGTAGGGCTAACAGGTGAAATTAGAAGAGTGGCCCGCATTGAACAACGAGTTCAGGAAGCTAATAAACTTGGTTTTAAACGTGTGATTATTCCTAAGAAGAACTTAGATGGATGGACACCGCCTCAGCCAATAGAAGTTATCGGGGTAAACACCGTTCAGGAAGCGATTCAGGTCACATTGGGGGAGCGGTAAATGGAATTACATGAGAAAAAAGATAATGGGATTGGTGAGATTCTTAAATTCGTTGCTCCCGGCACCCCTATACGTGATGGAATTGATAATGTATTACGTGCCAAAACCGGGGGACTTATCGTCGTTGGATATGGAGAAACCATACGAGAGTTAGTGGATGGGGGATTCCATATCCAGTCACACTTTACACCAGCCCATCTATATGAGCTGGCTAAAATGGATGGTGCATTAATTTTAAACGATGAAGGATCTACTATTTTATACGCAAACGCCCAACTCATGCCTGATCCTGATATTCCTTCAACCGAAACAGGGATGCGGCACCGGACAGCTGAGCGGGTGGCGAAGCAGACGGGCCATCTGGTTATTGCCATTTCCCAAAGACGTAATGTGATTACGCTTTATAAGGGTCCGTTAAGGTATTCACTAAAGGACATTGGTGTAATTTTGACTAAGGCCAACCAGGCGATTCAGACACTGGAAAAATATAAGAATGTGTTAGATCAAAGTGTGACAAACTTAGGGGCTATGGAGTTTGAGGATATGGTGTCCTTCTCTGAAGTTGTTCAGGTGGTCCATCGAATAGAAATGGTCCTGAGGATAAAAACAGAGATCCTAAATTATGTGAATGAATTAGGGACAGAGGGGCGTTTGATTCAACTTCAATTAACAGAACTTGTCTCTAATATCGAGGAAGATGCGAAGTCTTTATTAAAAGATTACAGCAAGCGGCCTGATTATGAACCGTATTATATACTACGGAAAATGCAGGAGGGAGCCAATACGGAACTACTTTCTGATGAACAAGTTTTAAAACTGCTAGGGTATTCATCTAACATGAAAATGTCAGATCCTATATGTCCCAGAGGGTATCGGATATTACAACGAATTCCCCGCCTCCCCCATTTAATTATCGAACATTTAGTGGAAAGGTTCGGAACATTAAATGAGATTATACAAGCTTCTGTAAAAGAGCTGGTTGAAGTGGACGGGGTAGGAGAAATACGAGCCACAAAAATAAGAGATGGATTGGATCGGATTCAGGAGCAGTTATTCGTTGACCGCCATATATAAAATATAAGGGCATTTGACAGTGTGATTAATTTTGTGTTAAAATAATTGTTTTGCAATTGACTATATTTGGAATTTGTGCTAGTTTTAGAACATCATTTATGTTTTTAACCGGTTAGTAGTTATGAATTTTGGTCATAATGTGATCAAGGAGGTGAACGCAATGCTTAGAAGAATTGTTCAATTATTTATAGTTGTAACCGGTGGAACGCTTGGCTATCTTTATATTCCTGAAGTACTTTCGATGATGAATCTTTCCTGGCAAGTGTGGATTCAATCTGTAGTTGGTGCACTTTTAGGAGCACTTATCTTATTTTTACTAACGTTTTGGGTTGTCGATTATATCGTTAACTTTTTAAGATGGGTGGAGGACACCCTTGTAAGAGCCCCGGTCGCTGACCTTTTGTTTGGCAGCCTTGGGTTAATTGTCGGTTTATTAATTGCCTATTTGGTCAATAACATTCTGCAAGATATTAAGATTCAAATTGTAAATCAGATTTTACCCATCTTCTTAACCTTTCTTCTTGGTTACTTCGGTTTTCAAGTTGGGTTTAAGCGGAAGGACGAGTTTTTAAACCTGCTTGCAATTGCGAATAGGAAAGATAAGAAGCTTGCTGAAGACGAGCTCACTGGAGCTGAAAGTATTGACCGTTCCATGATTCCGAAAGAGAAAATATTGGATACGAGTGTTATTATTGATGGACGAATTGCTGATATTTGTGAGACACATTTCCTGGAGGGCACGATCGTGATCCCACAGTTTGTATTGGAGGAGCTGCAGCATATAGCAGATTCATCGGATGGTCTCAAACGTAATCGCGGACGCCGCGGACTGGATATTTTGAACCGTCTTCAAAAAGATCTCCCTGTGAAGGTTGAGATATACGAGGGCGATTTTGAAGATATTCATGAAGTGGACAGTAAGCTTGTGAAACTGGCTAAAGTGATGGATGGGATTGTCGTTACAAATGATTTTAACCTAAATAAAGTATGTGAATTTCAAAATGTCCAGGTTCTAAATATTAATGATTTAGCAAATGCTGTTAAACCTGTAGTTCTCCCAGGAGAAGAAATGACGATTCAAATAATTAAGGATGGGAAGGAACAAAAACAGGGTATCGGCTATTTAGATGATGGAACGATGATTGTGGTAGAAGAAGGTAAAGATTATATTGGCAGAACGATTGAAGTGATCGTGACCAGTGTCCTTCAGACTTCTGCAGGTCGGATGATCTTTGCTAAACCAAAATCACTTGAAAAAGCTTTATAAAAACGGTATAAACAAATAGAGAAAAACAAAAGTGATAACCGTGTGTTATCGCTTTTGTTGTTTAATACTGCTAGGATGGTAAATATGACAAATTATAGTGTTGTGATTTTAGCTGCTGGACAAGGGAAACGTATGCTTGCTGGCAAGAATAAACAGTTTCTTACGATAAATGATAAGCCTTTAATCATACATACCCTTACCGTTTTTGTATCAGATGTCCACTGTAAGGAGATTATACTGGTAACGAATCAACGTGAACAAGATCGAATGATCGAGCTTATAAATGTATACGGTTTTTCCGGTGCTGTTACGTTTGTAAACGGAGGGGCTGAGCGGCAGGACAGTGTTTATGCAGGGCTCCAGTCCGTTCGTCAAACAGAACTCCCTGTATTTATTCACGATGGGGCACGCCCTTTTGTAACCCATGAAAGTCTACATAAACTAGCTGGAGTCGTTCGTAATAAAGGAGCCGCTTTATTAGCGACACCTGTCACAGACACCATTAAGCAAAAGAATCATGACCAATTATGTACACTTGATCGTAGTAAACTGTGGGCCGCTCAAACCCCGCAAGCTTTTGATTATGCCTTGATTACGGAAGCTCATGAACGAGCTCAAGGGGAAAAATACTACGGAACAGATGATGCCTCATTAGTGGAGCGGTTAGAAAGGGAAGTCGAAATTGTTGAAGGTAGTTATGACAATATTAAATTAACAACCCCGGAGGATTTGGCTAAAGCAGAAGCTTATCTAAAAGATACTCAGATTGGAAAGGAAGAGGATCAGACTATGTTTCGCATTGGACAAGGGTTTGACGTTCATCAGCTTACAGAGGGGCGTAAATGTATTATTGGCGGAGTGGAGATCCCTCATGAACGAGGATTGCTCGGGCATTCTGATGCGGATGTGCTGTTGCACACGATTGCGGATGCTTGTCTTGGAGCGATTGGGGAAGGCGACATTGGAAAACACTTTCCTGATACGGAGCCTGATTTTAAGGACGCGGATTCAGGCAAACTTCTGCAGCATGTTTGGGACTCCGTAACCAATAGGGGCTATGAGTTAGGTAATCTTGATTGTACAGTAATTGCAGAGGCTCCCAAGATGGCGCCGTATATTGGTGAAATCCGCGAGAACATCGCCCGGCTGTTAAATACAGAACAGTCACGTATTAATGTCAAGGCTACGACGACAGAAAAACTGGGTTTTCCAGGGCGAAAAGAAGGGATCGCAGCTCAGGCTGTAGTGCTTCTTCAAAATAGTCAACAATTATAAGGTAAAAATGGTAAAATAAAAAGAAGATTATGCACGGTTTTGTAATGTAGAAAGGAGAACGTAAGATGACGAACAATGTACGCGTGCGCTACGCACCAAGTCCAACAGGGAATCTTCACATTGGTAATGCTCGTACTGCTTTATTCAATTACCTTTTTGCAAGGAATGCAGGGGGTAAATTTATTATTCGTGTAGAGGATACGGATGCTAAGCGAAATGTCGAGGGCGGCGAACAGAGCCAATTGAATTACTTGAAGTGGTTAGGGATCGAATGGGATGAAGGATCAGATGTCGGCGGTGATTACGGACCATATCGCCAAATGGAACGTCTGGAATTATATAAAAAGTATGTGGATGAGCTGTTAGAAAAAGGGCTTGCGTATAAATGTTATATGACAGAAGAAGAATTAGATGCGGAGCGTGAAGCTCAACGTGCCCGTGGTGAAGTTCCTAAATATTCAGGAGCCCACTGTAATTTGTCAGAAGAACAAATCAATCAATTTGAAGCGGAAGGCCGTCAACCGAGTATTCGTATTCGAGTACCGGAAGAGAAGACGTACAAATTTAATGACCTCGTACGTGGAGACATTTCCTTCGAATCCAGTGACTTTGGTGACTGGGTCATCGTGAAGAAAAACGGAACACCTACTTACAATTTTGCTGTAGCTGTTGACGATCATTTAATGGAGATCACTCATGTGCTTCGCGGGGAAGAACATATATCTAATACACCTAAGCAAATGATGGTCTACGAGGCCTTGGGCTGGGATGCGCCGGTATTTGGCCATATGACACTTATTCTTAATGAGAGTCGTAAAAAGCTAAGTAAGCGTGATGAACACATTCTTCAGTTTATAGAACAATACAACAAGTTGGGCTATTTACCAGAATCCTTATTCAATTTTATTACATTGCTCGGCTGGTCACCTGTTGGAGAAGAGGAAATTTTCACAAAGGAACAGCTGATTGAACAATTTGATTCTGATCGTTTGTCGACTTCACCGGCCATTTTTGACCCTGCTAAATTAAAATGGATGAACAACCAATATGTGAAGGCGCTGGATTTGGACAGTGTTGTTGATTTGGCCTTACCACACTTGGTGGAGGCTGGACGTCTCTCTGAAACTATGACTGAAGATGACCAGTCGTGGGCGCGGGAGTTGATCAGTCTCTATCATGAACAGCTGGATTACGGTGCACAAATCGTGGAACTGACGGAACTCTTTTTCAAACAAGAAATTCAGTATGACGAAGCAGCGATGGACGTTCTAAAAGGAGAACAAGTTTCGGAAGTTCTTGATACGTTCAAGAAGAAGCTTGCAGAGCTTGATGATTTTTCACCGGCCAATGTTAAAGCACAGATCAAGGCGACACAGAAAGAAACAGGTCACAAAGGGAAGAAGCTATTTATGCCCATTCGTGTGGCTACCACAGGGCAGACACACGGTCCTGAATTGCCAGATGCCATTCATCTGTTAGGGACAGAGACGGTTACCATCCGTTTGAATGATGTACTGAACCAGCTTCAAAACTAATTAATTCACAAACATATGATTATGGCATATAGTAAAGATACTCATAAGAAACGTTGAAGAGGAGAAGTATGGAGTGAAATCCTTAACCAGAGACAATCACCACCGGCTGAAAGTGATTGTAAGGAACACTTCTGAAATGCACCTCGGAGTCTGCAGCTGAAAAAAGTATGCTGTCAGCGGCTTCCTGCCGTTATCAGGTCTTAAAGAGGGGAAGTTATTCCCAAAACAGAGTGGAACCGCGCATAACGCGTCTCTGTGCTGCCTAAGCACACGAGACGCGTTTTTTTATATAAAAGGAGGGGGTATGGATGGGGCTTATGAAAATGTTTAAAGAGGATGTTGATGTGGTTTTTGACCAGGATCCCGCAGCTCGTTCTTATGTGGAAGTCATTTTGACGTACTCCGGATTGCACGCAATATGGGCGCATCGGGTGGCTCATGCTTTATATAAGCGGAAGTTTTTCTTTATAGCCAGGGTTATTTCGCAAATCAGCCGCTTTTTTACAGGGATCGAAATTCACCCGGGCGCAAAAATTGGCCGTCGCTTTTTTATAGATCATGGAATGGGAGTCGTTATTGGAGAGACATGTGAGATCGGCGATAATGTAACGCTATTTCAGGGCGTGACGTTAGGTGGAACTGGGAAAGAGAAAGGTAAACGGCACCCTACTTTAAAGGATAACTCACTCGTTGCTACAGGGGCGAAAGTATTAGGATCGATTACAATTGGGGAAAACTCTAAAGTAGGAGCAGGCTCTGTGGTGTTACATGAAGTGCCGGCCAATTCAACTGTTGTCGGGATTCCCGGACATGTCGTAGTCCAGGATGGTAAAAAGATTGGCAGGAAGGATTTAGACCATCATAAGCTTCCTGACCCGGTTTATGATCGGCTGGATCAGATGGAGAAAGAAATTGTACGCTTGCGTGATCAGTTAGATAAGGTGGAAGGAGTCAATCATAATGAGCATTAAAGTTTATAATACACTAACTAGAACTAAAGAAACTTTTCAACCGCTGGAAGAGGGGAAAGTGAAAATGTATGTATGCGGACCGACCGTGTACAACTATATTCATATCGGCAATGCTCGTCCAGCTATCGTATTTGATACCGTGCGCAGATATTTCGAGTATCGTGGCTTTGAAGTTGAGTACGTGCTTAATTTTACAGATGTAGATGATAAATTAATAAAAGCTGCCAATGAAATGGGAGAGGAAGTCCCGGATATCGCAAACCGATTTATCAAGGCGTATAAAGAGGATGTGGGGGCGCTTGGAGTGAAAGAAGCTGTTCACCATCCTCGTGTAACAGACAACATGGAAGAAATTATAACTTTTATTAATGGGTTAATTAAAAAAGGTTTCGCCTATGAATCAGAAGGGGATGTGTATTTCCGAACCCGCTCTTTTGATGAATATGGGAAGTTGTCTCACCAATCAATTGATGAGCTTCGATCTGGGGCTCGTATTGAAGTAGGAGAGAAGAAAGAAGATCCCCTTGATTTTACGCTTTGGAAAGAAGCGAAGCCTGAGGAGATTTCATGGAAGAGTCCATGGGGAGAAGGACGTCCTGGCTGGCATATTGAATGCTCAGCGATGGCACGAAAATATTTAGGGGATACGATTGATATCCACGCCGGAGGGCAAGATCTTACTTTTCCTCACCATGAAAATGAAATTGCCCAGTCCGAGGCCAATAATGGTGAGTCATTCGCTCGTTACTGGATGCATAATGGCTATATCAATATTGAAAATGAAAAGATGTCTAAATCCTTAGGGAATTTCGTACTTGCTCATGACTTGATTCAGAAACACGATCCGCAAGTGATTCGTTTCTTTATGCTGAGTGTCCAGTATCGCCATCCGATTAATTTTAGTGATGAGCTTTTAGCAGGAGCGAAAAGCAGCCTGGATCGGATTCGGAATGCTTATGAAAACATTCAGCATCGTAAGAAATCCAGTATGAATTTGCAAGAAGATACAAATTCCTGGACTGAGCAAATTGAACAACATAAACAGCAGTTCATGACTGAAATGGATGATGATTTTAATACAGCTAATGCGATTTCTGTGTTATTTGATTTAACCAAGTCAGCTAACCTTTATCTACAATCTGCACAGACCAATGAAGGGTTGCTTGAACACTTTGAGCAGGCATTGAAAGAGTTAACAGATGTTCTTGGTGTGCAAATTGCCAAAGAAGAGGAGCTGCTAGACGAAGAAATCGATGCGCTGATCATTGAAAGGAAGCAGGCGCGGAAAGATCGCGATTTCGCCCGTGCTGATCAGATTCGCGATGAGCTTAAGTCCCGTAACATTATTTTAGAAGATACCTCTCAAGGTACTCGCTGGAAGCGAGGCTGAGCTTATATGACGGCAACGAATGTAAAACAAATGAAGAGCCTTGCTCTGGCTTATATGGGAGACGGGGTTTATGAATTATACGTCCGTAAACATCTGCTTGATAAAGGTGAGGTTATTAAGCCCCACCAGTTACATCAAGCAGCTGTGAGGTTTGTGTCAGCTAAATCGCAGGCAAAAGTTGTTCAGGCATGGCAGGAAAGTTCCTTTTTGACAGAGGAAGAGGAAGGCGTGCTCAGGCGTGGACGCAATGCCAAGTCAGGGAGCATACCTAAGAATACAAATGTCCAGACGTATCGTTACTCGACTGCGTTTGAGGCCGTGATTGGTTACCATTATTTAGCGGGGCATACGGAGCGGCTTGAAGAACTGATCACAAATGCTATTGATCTGGTTGAAGAAAGGAGTGAGAGCAATGAGAGATGAGTGGATTATTGGTAAAAACAGCGTACAAGAAGCATTAAGATCAGGACGAGCTATTAATAAATTACTCGTATCAGATCAACTTCAGCACCATGCTTTGAGGAAGCTTGAACAGCTTGCCAAAGGGAATGGCGTCATTGTTCAGAAGGTTCCCAAGCGAAAAATTGATCAATTAGTAGAGGGTAACCACCAGGGTGTAGCCGCTGCTGTAGCCGCCTACGAATATAGTGATATCGATGATTTATTTGCTCGTGCTGAAGAAAAAGGGGAATCCCCCTTTTTTGTTATTTTAGATGAAATTGAAGACCCTCATAACCTTGGGTCAATTTTGCGGACAGCAGATGCAAGTGGTGCCCATGGCGTAATCATTCCTAAGCGAAGGTCGGTCGGATTAACGACTACAGTAGCCAAAACATCTACGGGAGCGATTGAATATATCCCTGTTGCTCGGGTGACGAATCTTTCCCGCACAATTGACGAACTGAAAGAGCGGTTTGTTTGGGTCGTAGGAACAGATGCGGAGGGTACGGAAGATTTTCGGCAGTTAGATGGAAATATGGCTGTAGCCCTTGTGATTGGAAGTGAAGGGAAAGGAATGAGCCGCTTAACGAAAGAGAAATGTGACTGGATGGTACGTCTTCCTATGGCGGGCCAGGTGACTTCTTTGAATGCTTCAGTGGCGGCGTCCCTCTTGATGTATGAAGTCTACAGGAAGCGCCACCCCTTCGGTGAGTAACGATGATTGTTTTACTTGTTGATGGGTACAACATCATTGGAGCTTGGCCGGAGCTTAAGCGACTTAAAGACCGGGATTTAGGTCAGGCCAGGGACCTTCTGATTGAAAAATTGGCTGAATACCAGGCGTATACGGGCGACCGAGTCATTGTTGTTTTTGATGCGTACCATGTAAGGGGTCTTGAAAGGAAGCAGCACAATTTTAAAATTGAAGTAATTTTTACAAAAGAAAATGAAACAGCTGATGAGCGGATTGAGAAGCTTGCTGGCAGTTTAACCAATGTACGGACGCAGGTATACGTGGCTACCTCTGATTATGCAGAACAGCGTACGATTTTTGCCCAGGGAGCCTTCAGAAAATCTGCCAGAGAACTTTACATTGAGGTCATGAATATTCAGCGGGAAATAAACAAAGATGTAGAATCACATAAAGCGGTTCAATACCAGCCTAAGATCCCGATAAATAAAGAAATACGCGATATTTTTGAAAAGTGGCGTCGAGGAGGCAAATAGCAGGGGCTTGTTGACGCTAGTGAAACGCTTACTGTATAATATTTCTATATATTTAGGTACCACGGTCGGAGGGATCCTGAGTGAGCATCGGACAAACTAAGGCAGGCATCGAAGAGCTGGATCTTGATAAGCTTGATGATGAGTTAATCATCGAACGTATTAACAAGGGCCAGATCCAGGCTTTAGATTATTTAATTAATAAATATAAGAATTTCGTTCGTGCAAAAGCCCGGACGTATTTTCTTATTGGTGCAGATCGAGAAGACATTGTACAAGAAGGCATGATTGGCCTTTATAAGGCAATTCGAGACTATCAAGAGGACAAATTATCTTCGTTTAAAGCTTTCGCAGAACTTTGTGTTACCCGTCAAATTATTACCGCAATTAAAACCGCCACAAGACAGAAGCACATTCCACTCAATTCTTATGTATCGCTGGACAAGCCCATTTTTGATGAAGAATCAGACCGTACACTATTAGATGTTATTGCCGGTTCTAAGGCCATTGACCCTCAAGAATTAATCGTCAACAAAGAAAAGTTTGGCGATATGGAAGAAAAAATTTCTGAATTATTAAGCGAATTAGAACAGAAAGTGCTTGCGCTTTACTTGGATGGACAATCGTATCAGGAGATTTCTGTTGAACTGAAGCGGCATGTGAAATCGATTGATAATGCTTTGCAGCGGGTCAAGAGAAAGCTTGAGAGATACCTGGAAATGAGTGAAATTACGCTATAAGGTATAATTGACAGCTACTTGAAAGCGTGCTACATTTATGAAAGTGATTATACCTCTAATGTGAGGTGACGAAAGATGCCAATAAAGATTATTCTAGCTTGCGTACAATGTCAAAGTCGCAATTATAGCACTCATATAAACCGATCAAATCAACCCGAGCGATTAGAGGTTCGTAAGTTTTGCAAAACGTGTACAACCCATACACTTCACCGCGAAACGAAATAGAGCATGAAGCCGGAAGCATAAGTTTGGAGGTAGTGTAGCATGTTTAAATTCTTCAGGAACGTATCACGTGAAATGCGCAAAGTAAGCTGGCCTAAAGGGCAAGAGCTTACGAGGTATACCGTTACCGTATTGGGCACTGTAGCTTTCGTTGCTGTGTTCTTTGCGATTGTTGATCTAGGAATCTCTCAGGTACTTGAACTCATTTCTAAATAATAGTAAAGTCTAAATTGTGATATACTATATAATAGCCTTGCAACAAAAACCCGTTTAACGGGTTTTTTATGTTGGTTAAATAAAGCGAGTGTATCAATCGCATTATAAATTTTAAGTTAAGGGAGGGAAGGGCAAGCCACTTGTCCTGTATGAATGGAAAAAAGATGGTATGTGGTTCACACTTATTCAGGTTATGAAAACAAAGTAAGAGCCAATTTAGAAAAACGTGTCGAATCTATGGGAATGGAGGATAAGATCTTCCGCGTTCTTGTTCCTGAGGATGAAGAAACTGAAATTAAGAACGGAAAGCGTAAAGTCGCTAAGAAAAAAGTTTTTCCTGGTTATGTACTAGCTGAGATGGTGATGACGGATGACTCATGGTATGTAGTGCGTAACACACCTGGTGTCACTGGATTCGTCGGGTCTACTGGCTCTGGTTCAAAACCAATCCCTCTCTTGCCTGAAGAAGTGGATACAGTACTTAAGCGTATGGGTATGGATAAACCTTCTGCAGCTGAAGTTGATTTTGAAGTGAAGGAAAGTGTAAAAGTTACAGAAGGACCTTTTGCGAATTTCACAGGGTCAATCGAGCATATCGATTTAGATAAGCAAAAAGTAAAAGTTCATGTCAATATGTTTGGAAGAGAAACACCGGTTGAGTTGGACTTTTCACAAATTGAAAAATTATAAATCTCTACTCCCTCTTGCATTATATGAAAATAGATGCTAAAATTCTAATGTTCTTTATGTGCCTCTAATAGAGAGGCGTTGATGCATATTAGATGAGTGGGAGGGGAAAACCCTATTACCACATCACGGACTTTAAGGAGGTGTGTCTCGTGGCTAAAAAAGTTATCAAAGTTGTTAAGCTTCAGATCCCAGCAGGTAAAGCTAACCCAGCACCGCCAGTAGGGCCGGCGCTAGGTCAAGCAGGTATTAATATCATGGGCTTCTGTAAGGAGTTCAACGCTAAAACGCAAGATCAAGCGGGTATGATTATTCCGGTTGAAATCACGGTATTTGAAGACCGTTCATTTACATTTGTTACCAAAACTCCGCCGGCTGCCGTTCTTCTTAAGAAAGCAGCAGGTATTGAATCAGGTTCAGGGGAGCCTAACCGTAACAAGGTAGCAGCTGTCAAGCGTGATCAAGTTCGCGAAATCGCGGAAACAAAAATGCCTGACTTAAACGCTGCTGACGTTGATGCTGCCATGCGCATGGTTGAAGGTACAGCGCGCAGCATGGGGATCACAGTTGAAGACTAATCCCACAGCGTCACTTTGATGGAGTTAAAGGTTGCGAGAAAGGAAAATTCCTTGTTATCGCAACCTTTATTCGTGGGAGGTTAATCCGTTAAAACCACAACGAGGAGGAAATAAAATGGCTAAAAAAACGAAAAAGCAACAAGAACTTCTTAAACTTGTTGATCGTACGAAATCATATGATGCACAAGAAGCAATTAATCTTGTAAAAGAGACTTCAAAAGCAAATTTTGATGAAACTGTTGAAGCGGCCTTCCGTCTAGGTGTTGATCCGAAGAAAGCGGATCAGCAAATTCGCGGAGCTATGGTGCTTCCGCATGGTACAGGTAAAACCCAGAGTGTGCTTGTTTTTGCTAAAGGTGATAAAGCAAAGGAAGCAGAAGCTGCTGGAGCTGATTATGTAGGAGATCAAGACCTTATTAATAAGATTAATCAAGGCTGGTTCGACTTTGATGTAGTCGTAGCAACTCCGGACATGATGGCTGAAGTAGGTAAGCTTGGTCGCGTACTAGGACCTAAAGGTCTTATGCCGAACCCGAAAACAGGAACAGTTACGTTTGAAGTTGAAAAAGCTGTAAATGAAATCAAAGCAGGTAAAGTAGAATACCGTGTAGACAAAGCGGCTAACATCCATGTACCAATCGGTAAAGCCTCTTTTGATGCAGAGAAACTAAAAGAAAACTTCGATGCCATCACGGATGCTTTGGTCAAAGCTAAACCTCAAGCGGCTAAAGGAACTTACATGCGTAATGCTGCTGTTTCTTCAACAATGGGCCCTGGCATTAAAGTAGATATTTCTAGTTACGTAAAATAATTATTTACATGTTGACTTTCCGTTTCTTATTTCATATAATTAGAAACGTTGTATAAATCGAATACGTTATACCGTAGACAGCAGGTGCGAGTGATCGCTTAATTTCCTGCCGAGGTGTATGGATAAACAGGACGAACTGATGTCCTGGCATACGCACCTCCATGTCTGCATGGAGGTGCTTTTTTTGCCATCGGTCTGTTGGTCCTGGCATCGGAAGCGGTATGATGAAACGTCAATAGGAGGTGGAACGATGAGCAAAATTATCGAGCAGAAACAGCAAGTTGTAGCTGAAATTGCTGACAAGTTCCGTAACAGTAAATCTGCAGTACTTGTAGATTACCGCGGACTTGACGTTGCGGAAGTGACTGAACTTCGCGCACAGCTCCGTGAAGCGGGCGTTGACTTCAAAGTGTATAAAAACACAATGACTCGCCGAGCTATCCAAGAAGCTGAGCTTACAGAACTTGACGAGGTTCTAGTTGGACCTACAGCCCTTGCCTTCAGTGAGGATGATGCTGTTTCTCCGGCGAAAATCCTTAACAACTTTGCAAAGGATCACGACAGCCTTGAACTTAAAGGCGGCGTGATTGAAGGGCAAGTAGCAACACTTGACCAAATCAAGGAACTTGCAACCATTCCAAACTACGAAGGCCTTGTATCTATGTTCCTAAGCGTGCTTCAAGCACCTATTCGCAATTTCGCATATGCTACCCAAGCAATTGCGGACAAGAAAGAGGAAGAAAGCGCGTAAATCGGCGCTCGTTTTTGGCAATATAAATTACTATTTAAAACCTAAGGAGGAACTATCTCATGTCTAATGAACAAATTATCGAAGCGATTAAAGAGATGTCTGTTCTTGAGCTTAACGATCTAGTTAAAGCAATTGAAGAAGAATTTGGTGTATCTGCTGCGGCTCCAGTTGCAGCTGGCGGTGCTGCTGCAGGTGGCGAAGTTGAAGAGGAAAAAACTGAGTTTGACGTAGTACTAGAATCTGCAGGAAGCTCTAAGATTAAAGTTGTTAAAGCTGTACGTGAAATCACTGGTCTTGGCCTTAAAGATGCAAAAGATCTAGTTGATAATGCACCTGGCGCTATCAAAGAGGGCGCAGCTAAAGAAGAAGCTGAAGAAATGAAAGCTAAGCTTGAAGAGGCTGGCGCTTCTATCGAACTTAAGTAATCGTACTTGTTAAAGTAAAGCTCGCTGACTATCGGCGGGCTTTCTTTATCTCTTTTTATGTTATTAGAGTAAATCTTCTGAAGTGCTACTTCCTGTTATAAAGAGGGTGTTCACAGTATGTCGGAACATTATTATTCAAAAAGGACAGATACTAAAAGTGATGAGCGTTCATGGTCGTTTACGTTAAGGGGGATACCATTAACTTTTACGACTGACCATGCTGTTTTTTCGAAAAGAGAAGTTGACTTCGGATCTCGTCTTCTCGTTGAAACATTTCAGCAGCCGTCTATTAGCGGTGAGTTGCTGGATCTTGGCTGTGGATACGGACCGGTTGGCTTATCTTTAGCTAATGAATTAAAGCAACGCCATGTTTGGATGGTGGATATAAATGAACGGGCTTTAGTGCTTGCGAAAAGAAATGCCGAGCAGAACGACATTGAGAATGTGTCAGTTTTAGAGAGTGACCGTTTTTCGGGCATCCAAGGTAAACAGTTTGCAGCTATCCTGACGAATCCGCCTATACGTGCCGGGAAGAAAACCGTGCACCTTATGTTCGAAGAATCAAGAGATGCTCTTGTTAATCAGGGAGAACTTTGGGTTGTGATCCAAAAGAAACAAGGTGCCCCTTCAGCCCAAAATAAATTAAATGAATTGTTCGGCGATGTAGAGGTCGTCGAGAAGAAGAAGGGTTACTATATATTTAAAGCTAAAAAGGTTTGACTGCTCTATTGAATTGTGCTAGTATAGAAAAATGCCAATATGACCTTAGTGTTGTCAAGTCCTTTTTTTCATTATATTGAATAAATTTTTGATAGAAGGATAGAATGGTAAATCGAACAAGCAAAATGAAACGAGGTTTTTATTTGAAAACCCTTTTTCTTTTTTGTCTAACGTTAGAGAGAAATGAAGAAATACCATCCGGTTTGAGCGGATGTTTACAATAGTGCTTGTGGCAAGATCAACCGCAAGCCTGTTCGGCATGTCTTTGCCGAACCCTTTTTTCGTTATAAAAATGCTTGATTTGAGGGGTGAATCAGTTGACAGGTCAACTAGTTCAATACGGACGACACCGCCAGCGCAGAAGTTATGCACGCATCAGTGAAGTTTTAGAGTTGCCTAATTTAATTGAAATTCAAACAGCTTCTTATGATTGGTTCTTAGAGGAAGGTTTGAAGGAAATGTTTAAAGACATTTCGCCAATTGAAGATTTTACAGGTAACCTATCACTGGAATTTGTAGACTACAGCCTTGGCGAGCCAAAGTATCCAGTAGATGAGTCAAAAGATCGAGACGTAACATACAATGCACCGCTTCGTGTGAAAGTTCGTCTTCTGAACAATGAAACAGGCGAAGTGAAAGAGCAAGAAGTATTTATGGGAGATTTCCCACTTATGACAGACACGGGTACCTTTATCATTAATGGTGCTGAACGTGTTATCGTTTCTCAGCTTGTTCGCTCTCCAAGTGTATATTTCAATAAAAAGATTGATAAGAACGGTAAGCGAGGCTATTCCGCAACAGTAATTCCAAACCGCGGAGCCTGGCTCGAGTTTGAAACAGATGCAAAAGATGTTGTACATGTACGGATTGACCGTACACGTAAACTTCCGATCACTGTCCTTTTACGTGCCCTTGGTTTCGGCACTGACCAAGAGATTATTGATCTAATCGGTGAGAACGAGTATTTAAAAAACACATTGGAAAAAGACAATACTGAAAATAGTGAGAAAGCATTGCTTGAAATTTATGAGCGACTGCGCCCTGGTGAGCCGCCAACAGTCGAAAATGCCAAAAGCTTGCTAGTTTCTCGTTTCTTTGATCCAAAACGCTATGACCTGGCGCGAGTAGGTCGCTATAAAATTAATAAAAAGCTCCACATTAAAGATCGTCTTTTCAACCAAATCTTAGCAGAAACATTAGTAGATGAAGAAACAGGCGAAGTATTGGCTGAAAAAGGAGCAAAAATTGATCGTCGTTTGTTGGATAAATTAATTCCACACTTCGATAATGAAGAAGAAACAACAAGTGAACGTGTGTTGGAGACTGTGGATGGAGTTCTAGAAGAACCTATTCGTGTACAATCAGTTAAGATTGTAGATCCAACTGACCCTGAGGGTGAGCGTTCCATTAACGTTATTGGAAATGCGAATATTGACCGCGATGTGAAGAACATCATGCCGGCAGATATTCTATCTTCTATCAGCTATTTCTTTAACCTATTGCATGAGGTGGGAGGAACAGATGACATTGACCATCTGGGTAACCGTCGCCTTCGTTCAGTAGGGGAATTGCTTCAGAACCAATTCCGCATCGGGTTATCCCGTATGGAGCGTGTGGTAAGAGAGCGTATGTCGATCCAAGATACCTCTTCTATAACGCCGCAGCAGCTCATTAATATTCGACCGGTGATTGCTTCGATCAAAGAATTCTTTGGAAGCTCCCAACTTTCACAGTTCATGGATCAAACCAACCCGCTTGCTGAACTTACGCACAAACGTCGTTTATCAGCCCTTGGGCCTGGCGGTCTGACCCGTGAACGTGCAGGGTTTGAAGTTCGTGACGTACACTATTCCCACTACGGCCGTATGTGTCCGATCGAAACGCCGGAAGGACCGAACATCGGGTTAATTAACTCACTGTCTTCTTATGCAAAAGTAAATGAATTTGGTTTCATTGAAACGCCGTATCGTCGTGTCGATCCAGAGACAGGCAAAGTTACTGCCCAAATTGACTATTTAACGGCCGATGAAGAAGACAACTATGTTGTAGCACAGGCTAACGCAAAGCTTGATGAAGATGGCTCATTCCAAGATGAAGAGGTTATCTCACGTTTCCGTGGTGAAAACACAGTTGTCAGCCGTGATCGTCTTGATTATATGGACGTTTCACCAAAACAAGTTGTATCTGCAGCGACTGCCTGTATCCCATTCTTAGAAAACGATGACTCCAACCGTTCTCTTATGGGGGCAAACATGCAGCGTCAAGCTGTTCCATTGCTTAAGCCTGACGCACCAATTGTTGGTACTGGAATGGAGTATGTATCTGGTAAAGATTCCGGAGCCGCTGTTATTTGCCAACATGAAGGGGTAGTGGAACGCGTAGAAGCGAAAGAAGTGCTTGTTCGCCGCGTTTCTGAAGTGGATGGAAGAGAAGTAGAAGGCGATTTAGATCGCTATCGTTTGCAGAAGTTTATTCGTTCTAACCAGGGAAGCTGTTACAATCAGCGTCCGATTGTTTCTAAAGGAGACCGCGTAACGAAAGGCGAAATTCTGGCTGACGGACCGTCCATGGATATGGGTGAACTTGCACTTGGTCAGAATCCGCTGGTTGCCTTTATGACATGGGATGGTTATAACTATGAGGATGCCATCATCATGAGTGAACGTCTCGTGAAGGATGATGTATATACTTCCATTCATATAGAAGAATATGAGTCCGAAGCCCGCGATACTAAGCTTGGACCAGAAGAGATCACACGTGATATTCCAAACGTCGGTGAAGACGCGCTGCGTGACTTAGACGAACGCGGTATTATCCGTGTCGGTGCTGAAGTAAGTGATGGAGATTTACTAGTAGGAAAAGTAACACCTAAAGGGGTTACAGAATTATCTGCTGAAGAGCGTCTTCTTCATGCTATCTTTGGCGAAAAAGCACGTGAAGTTCGAGATACATCTCTTCGTGTACCACATGGAGCTGGTGGGATTGTGCTTGACGTGAAGATCTTCAACCGTGAGGATGGAGATGAACTGCCACCAGGAGTAAACCAATTAATCCGTGCCTACATCGTTCAGAAGCGTAAAATTTCTGAAGGGGATAAAATGGCAGGTCGACACGGTAACAAAGGGGTTATCTCTAAGATTCTCCCTGAAGAGGATATGCCGTTCTTGCCAGACGGAACACCTGTTGACATTATGCTTAACCCGCTAGGAGTTCCATCTCGTATGAACATCGGTCAGGTGCTTGAACTACACCTCGGAATGGCTGCCCGTCAACTTGGGACTCGTGTAGCGACACCAGTATTCGATGGAGCTCGTGAGGAAGACGTATGGGAGACACTTGAAGAAGCAGGAATGTCACGTGATGCGAAAACCATCCTTTATGATGGCCGTACAGGTGAACCATTCGATAATCGTGTCTCTGTCGGTGTCATGTATATGATTAAGCTGGCACACATGGTAGATGATAAATTGCACGCTCGTTCTACTGGACCATACTCTCTTGTAACGCAGCAGCCGCTCGGTGGTAAAGCTCAGTTCGGCGGACAGCGTTTCGGTGAGATGGAGGTATGGGCACTAGAAGCATACGGTGCTGCTTATACACTGCAGGAAATCCTTACTGTCAAGTCTGATGACGTCGTTGGTCGTGTGAAAACGTACGAAGCCATTGTTAAAGGTGATAACGTTCCAGAACCGGGCGTGCCAGAATCCTTTAAAGTTCTTATTAAGGAACTCCAGAGTCTGGGTATGGATGTAAAGATTCTATCTGGTGACGAGAAAGAAATAGAAATGCGAGATATTGAAGATGAGCAAACAAAAGAATCTGAGAACTTGAACATGGAAGAACAATAGACGAGATTGTGTTCTAAGCTTAGGGTAGAACCTGGAGACTGAAAGGGAGGTAGGCCCCTTGCTAGATGTAAATAATTTTGAGTATATGAAAATTGGTTTAGCATCACCAGACAAGATACGTTCTTGGTCCTATGGTGAAGTAAAAAAACCAGAAACAATTAATTATCGTACCTTAAAGCCTGAAAAAGACGGGTTGTTCTGTGAACGGATATTTGGTCCTCAGAAAGATTGGGAATGTCACTGCGGTAAATACAAACGTGTCCGGTATAAGGGTGTTGTTTGTGATCGCTGTGGTGTAGAAGTAACGAAAGCGAAAGTCCGTCGTGAGCGTATGGGGCACTTGGAATTAGCTGCCCCTGTTTCTCACATTTGGTACTTCAAAGGTATTCCGAGTCGTATGGGACTTGTTCTTGACATGTCTCCTCGCGCTTTGGAGGAAGTCATTTATTTTGCAGCATATATCGTAACGGATCCAGGGGAGACCGCTCTGGACAGGAAACAGCTTCTTTCTGAAAAAGAGTATCGTTCATACCGTGAAAAGTTTGGTCAAGGGTTCCAAGCTGCCATGGGTGCAGAAGCGATTCGTAAGCTGCTTTATGATATTGACCTTGACGGGGAAGTTGAGACACTGCAAGAAGAGCTTAAAACAGCACAAGGCCAACGCCGCACACGTGCGATTAAGCGTCTGGAAGTTCTTGAATCATTCCGTCACTCTGGAAATGACCCATCGTGGATGATTTTGGATGTTCTCCCGGTTATTCCGCCTGAATTACGCCCAATGGTTCAGCTGGATGGAGGCCGTTTCGCCACATCTGACTTAAATGATCTTTATCGTCGGGTGATCAACCGTAACAATCGCCTGAAGCGTTTGC
The DNA here is from genome assembly GCF_029714185.1 of Halobacillus naozhouensis. NCBI lineage: Bacteria > Bacillati > Bacillota > Bacilli > Caryophanales > Bacillaceae > Halobacillus > Halobacillus naozhouensis. The sequence goes on from NZ_CP121671.1 coordinate 147,693, forward strand.
TGGATCTTGGAGCTCCAACGATCATCGTTCAGAATGAAAAACGAATGCTTCAGGAAGCCGTCGATGCACTCATCGATAACGGGCGTCGAGGACGACCGGTTACTGGTCCTGGGAATCGTCCGCTTAAATCCCTTTCTCACATGCTTAAAGGGAAACAGGGGCGTTTCCGTCAAAACTTACTCGGTAAACGTGTTGACTACTCAGGGCGTTCTGTAATCGTCGTTGGACCAAGTCTGAAAATGTATCAGTGTGGTCTTCCTAAAGAAATGGCCCTTGAGTTATTCAAGCCTTTTGTCATGAAGGAACTCGTTTCCAGAGGTCTTGCTCACAACATTAAATCAGCCAAACGGAAAATTGAACGCGTTCATCCTGAAGTATGGGATGTTTTAGAAGATGTGATTAAAGAGCACCCTGTTTTACTAAACCGTGCTCCAACTCTTCACCGTCTGGGAATTCAGGCATTTGAGCCGACACTTGTCGAGGGCCGTGCGATCCGTCTTCACCCGCTCGTATGTACAGCTTATAACGCTGACTTTGATGGTGACCAGATGGCTGTTCACGTGCCGCTATCTTCTGAGGCTCAAGCAGAAGCGCGCATTTTGATGCTGGCTGCCCAGAATATTCTTAACCCTAAAGACGGTAAACCAGTTGTTACGCCTTCTCAGGATATGGTACTCGGGAACTATTACCTTACCCTTGAACGTGCAGGCGCCGTTGGTGAAGGGATGGTCTTTAAAGATCTAAATGAGGCTATTATGTCTTATCAGAACGGTTACACACACTTGCATACACGTGTTGCCGTTCAAGCCAGTTCATTGAAGAATGAAACCTTTACTGATAAGCAGCAGCAGCAATTGCTGATTACAACAGTAGGGAAATTAATCTTTAATGAAATGCTTCCAAACTCATTCCCTTACATGAATGAGCCGACACAGGAGAACTTGGAAGTGAAGACATCTGATCGCTTCTTTGTGGAGAAAGGTGCAGATATCAGGAAAGAAATTGCCAACCGCGAAGAAGTTCTTCCATTCAAAAAGGGAATTCTCGGAGACATTATTGCGGAAGTCTTTAAACGATTTACAATTAGTGAAACGTCCAAAATGCTGGACCGCATGAAAGATCTTGGCTTTGCTTATTCCACTAAAGCCGGTATTACTGTCGGTGTCTCTGACGTTGTTGTACTTCCAGAGAAACAAGAAATCCTGGATGAGGCACAAGGAAAAGTTGATAAAGTGCTTAAACAATTCCGTCGTGGTCTAATTACTGAAGAAGAACGCTATGACCGTGTCATTGAGATATGGTCAGCAGCTAAAGATGATATACAAGATCGATTGATGCAGTCACTAAATCCACGCAACCCGATCTTCATGATGAGTGATTCCGGTGCACGTGGTAATGCATCAAACTTTACACAGCTTGCCGGTATGCGTGGTCTGATGGCCAACCCGGCAGGACGGATTATTGAATTGCCGATTAAATCAAGCTTCCGCGAGGGACTTACTGTACTGGAGTACTTTATTTCTACACACGGTGCTCGTAAAGGACTTGCCGATACAGCACTTAAGACTGCCGACTCCGGTTACTTGACGCGTCGACTTGTAGATGTGGCGCAAGATGTAATCGTTCGGGAAGATGATTGTGGAACAGATCGTGGCCTAACCGTTTCTTCTCTAAAAGAAGGAACAGAAATGATCGAGCCATTGATCGATCGTCTAGTCGGGCGAACCGCTTTCCAAACGGTCAAACACCCCGAATCTGGAAAAGTTCTTGCTAACCGCAACGAAGTCATTTTCGAAGATGCCGCCAAACAAATTGTTGACTCCGGCATTGAGAAAGTTGTTATTCGCTCTGCGTTTACATGTAACACAAAACACGGGGTCTGTAAGAAGTGTTACGGTCGCAACTTAGCTACTGGTGATGAAGTAGAAGTTGGAGAAGCGGTGGGTATTATTGCTGCACAATCCATCGGTGAGCCAGGTACACAGCTTACTATGCGTACCTTCCACACAGGCGGGGTAGCAGGTGATGATATCACACAAGGTCTTCCGCGTATTCAGGAAATCGTTGAGGCTCGTAATCCGAAAGGGCAAGCAGTCATCACTGAGATCGCTGGTACTATCCACGAGATTAGTGAAGTGAAAGAGAAGCAGGAAATTGTTGTTCAGGGTGCTGTTGAAACTCGCTCCTACACAGCTCCATATGGTTCTAGACTAAGAGTTGTAGAAGGGGACGAAGTGGCTGCAGGGGAAGCCTTAACAGAAGGTTCCATCGATCCTAAAGAGCTTCTAAGTGTTCAAGGACTAGATGGTGTTCAAGAATACCTGCTGAAAGAAGTTCAAAAAGTATATCGTATGCAAGGTGTTGAAATTTCCGATAAGCACGTAGAGGTTATGGTCCGCCAGATGCTTCGTAAAGTTCGCGTGCTCGACTCTGGGGATACAGATGTACTGCCAGGATCTCTTCTGGAAATTCACCAATTTAAAGATGCTAACCAACGTGTTCTCATGGAAGGCGGCCAGCCTGCTGTTGGACGCCCGGTTATTCTTGGTATTACGAAAGCATCTCTTGAAACAGACAGCTTCTTGTCTGCAGCATCCTTCCAAGAAACTACTCGTGTCTTGACTGATGCAGCGATTAAAGGAAAGCGCGATGAATTACTTGGACTTAAAGAGAATGTTATCATTGGTAAGCTGGTTCCAGCAGGTACAGGGATGACAAGATACCGTAAGATCCAGGCTCAGTCTGAAGCCAGTGAAGAAGTTGAAACGGCTGAGGAAGTTACGCAGCCCTAAGCGAACTCGAATAATCGAGTAATGAAGCTAACAACTAACACAGGATGAACATTAAGGGAGCACCTTCTACAAAAACTATTTAAAATGCAGTTGACATGAATTTTAGGTAGTGATAATATAATCAAGGTGCTTCCGTTTATCCTTGTTACTTTGGAGGATATGAAGATGTCTTATGAAAAAGTAGCAAAGGCTAAATCTGATATAGTCATTGGGACCAAGCAAACACTTAAAGCTATGAAAAATGGCGAAGTGAATCACGTCATTACAGCTGAGGATGCTGATCAGTTTATGACAATGAAAGTAGCCAAACTAGCTGCACAATTGAACATCCCTCATACGAGTGTAGATTCGATGGAGGAGTTAGGCAATGCGTGCGGCATTGATGTAGGGGCTGCTACTGTGGCGATAAAGCAATAAAGTTTTGGCGGTTAAACGCGAAAGCTTTGTTTTTTGCCTTTTTATGAACCACCTGGATGTGTGGTATTAAGAATAGAAGAAGGGAGGACACTTATAATGCCAACAATTAACCAATTAGTACGTAAAGGACGCGTAAGCAAAGGTAAGAAGTCTGACTCACCTGCTTTGAACAAAGGCTACAACAGCTATAAGAAGCGTATGACCGATCAGTCTTCTCCACAAAAACGTGGTGTGTGCACTCGTGTAGGTACGATGACACCTAAGAAACCGAACTCTGCACTTCGTAAATATGCACGTGTTCGTCTAACTAACCAGCTAGAGGTTAACGCCTACATTCCTGGTATCGGCCACAACCTGCAAGAGCACAGTGTTGTTCTTATCCGTGGCGGACGTGTTAAGGACTTACCTGGTGTGCGTTATCACATCGTACGTGGTGCACTAGACACTGCAAGCGTTGATGGTCGTATGCAAGGCCGTTCCAAATATGGTACGAAAAGACCTAAAAAATAAGTAAAACGCACAAACTGTGTCGTTCACTAACTGTATAAGAAAGGAGGGGAACATATGCCACGTAAAGGTCCAGTAGCTAAACGTGATGTGTTACCAGATCCAATGTATAACTCTAAGCTAGTAACCCGTTTGATCAACCAAATTATGGTCAATGGTCAGCGCGGTAAGGCTCAGAAGATTCTTTATAAATCATTTGAACTTGTTCAAGAACGTAGTGGGAATGAAGCTATGGAAACATTTGAACAAGCTATGAAAAATGTAATGCCAGTACTTGAAGTACGTGCTCGTCGTGTTGGGGGTTCTAACTACCAAGTACCTGTTGAGGTACGCCCAGAGCGTCGTCAAGCACTAGGGTTACGCTTCATCGTGAACTATGCGCGTCTACGCGGAGAGAAAACGATGGAAGAGCGCCTAGCTAATGAAATTCTAGATGCTGCTAACAATACCGGTGCTGCAGTTAAGCGCCGCGAAGATATGCACAAAATGGCGGAAGCAAACAAAGCATTCGCTCACTACCGTTGGTAATCATCTGCGGAATAAATTTTCATTGAGGAAGGAGAAAGAATCATGCCTAGAGAGTTCTCCTTGGAAAAGACACGTAACATCGGGATTATGGCTCACATTGATGCCGGTAAAACAACGGCTACCGAGCGTATTCTTTTCTATACAGGACGTATCCATAAAATTGGTGAAACTCACGAAGGGGCTTCACAAATGGACTGGATGGAGCAGGAACAAGAGCGCGGGATCACAATTACCTCCGCAGCAACAACTGCTCAGTGGAAAGACCACCGTATTAACATCATCGATACACCGGGGCACGTAGACTTCACAGTTGAAGTTGAACGGTCTCTGCGTGTACTTGATGGATCTGTAGCCGTACTTGATGCTCAGTCTGGTGTTGAACCACAAACTGAAACAGTATGGCGTCAGGCCACCACATACGGTGTTCCGCGTATTGTATTTGTAAACAAAATGGACAAAATCGGGGCAGATTTCATTTATTCCCTGGGTACATTGAAAGATCGCCTGGGAGCAAATGCTGCTGCTGTGCAACTTCCAATTGGTGCTGAAGATGATTTCGAAGGAATCATCGACTTAGTACACATGGAAGCATACTATTACATGGATGACCTTGGAACGCGTGCGGAAGCTCGCGAAATTCCTGATGAGTACAAAGAACAAGCTGAAGAGTACCACAGCAAACTAGTTGAATCTGTTGCTGAACTTGATGAAGACTTGATGATGAAGTACTTAGAAGGAGAAGAAATCACTACTGATGAACTTAAGGCGGCTATCCGTACAGCAACTCTAAGTGTAGATTTCTATCCGGTTTTCTGTGGTTCAGCTTTCAAAAACAAGGGTGTTCAGCTTCTAATTGATGGAGTTATTGATTATCTTCCATCACCATTAGATGTACCTCCGATTGAAGGTCACGTACCACAAACGGAAGAACAGGTTGTACGTAAGGCTGACGACAAAGAGCCATTCTCTGCATTGGCCTTTAAGGTCGCCACAGACCCTTACGTTGGTAAACTTACATTCTTCCGAGTGTACTCAGGCACCCTTGACTCAGGCTCATATGTTAAGAACTCTACAAAAGATAAGCGTGAGCGTGTAGGACGTATCCTGCAAATGCACGCAAACTCTCGTGAAGAGATCTCTACTGTATATGCTGGGGATATCGCAGGTGCGGTAGGACTTAAAGATACTGGTACAGGTGATACAATATGTGATGAAAAGAGTTTAGTAATTCTTGAGTCCATGGAATTCCCTGAGCCGGTTATCGATGTTGCGATTGAGCCTAAATCCAAGGCCGACCAAGACAAAATGTCCATAGCACTTGGTAAACTTGCCGAGGAAGATCCAACATTCCGTACTGAAACTAACGTGGAGACTGGTCAAACCATTATTGGTGGTATGGGTGAACTTCACCTTGACATCATCGTTGACCGTTTACGTCGTGAGTTTAAGGTTGATGCGAATATTGGTGCTCCACAGGTTGCTTACCGTGAAACATTCCGTGGAAGCGCGGAAGTTGAAGGTAAGTTCGTACGTCAGTCAGGTGGACGTGGACAGTTCGGTCACGTTTGGGTTAAATTTGAGCCAAACGAAGAAGGCGCTGGATACGAATTCGTAAACAAAATCGTTGGTGGTGTTGTACCGCGTGAATACATTCCTTCTGTAGAAGCTGGGATTAGAGATTCTATGGAGAACGGTGTACTTGCCGGTTACCCAATGGTTGACATCAAAGCTACCCTTTATGATGGGTCCTACCATGATGTTGACTCCAATGAGATGGCCTTTAAAGTAGCCGCTTCAATGGCACTTAAAGAAGCCAAAAACAAATGTAAACCAGTTCTTCTGGAACCAATGATGAAAGTTGAAATCGTTATTCCTGAAGAATACATGGGTGATATCATGGGTGATGTAACTTCCCGTCGCGGACGTGTTGAAGGCATGGAAACCCGCGGTACTGCTCAGGTTGTTAAATCATTCGTGCCACTATCCGAAATGTTTGGCTATGCAACATCACTTCGTTCAAACACACAAGGGCGTGGAACGTACACTATGCACTTTGATCATTATGAAGAAGTTCCGAAGAGTATATCTGAGGAAATCATTAAGAAAAATGCTGGTGAGTAATTGATTTTTTTTCTAAGTTGAAGTATAACTTGTAATGTAAGCATAGGAAGATAAATTCTTCCTATTGCTTCATCATAAAAATAATTTCAAAAATAACTAAGTTATTTATTTAAAGGAGGAAATATACAATGGGTAAAGAAAAATTCGACCGGTCCAAATCCCACGTAAACATTGGTACAATTGGACACGTTGACCATGGTAAAACTACATTAACTGCAGCAATCACTACTGTACTTCACAAGAAATCCGGTGAAGGCTCTGCAATGGCTTACGATATGATCGATGGTGCTCCAGAAGAGCGTGAGCGTGGAATCACAATCTCCACTGCACACGTAGAGTATGAAACTGAAAGTCGCCACTATGCACACGTTGACTGCCCAGGTCACGCTGACTATGTTAAAAACATGATCACTGGTGCTGCACAAATGGATGGAGCTATCCTAGTTGTATCAGCAGCTGATGGCCCAATGCCACAAACTCGTGAGCACATCCTGCTTTCTAAAAACGTTGGTGTACCAGCGATTGTTGTATTCCTTAACAAAACAGACATGGTAGACGACGAAGAGCTTCTTGAACTAGTTGAAATGGAAGTTCGCGACCTTCTTTCTGAGTATGACTTCGATGGTGACGAAACACCAGTTGTAAGTGGTTCTGCTCTTAAAGCACTTGAAGGCGACGAGAAGTACGAACAAGCTATCTTTGACCTTATGGAGCAAGTTGATGCATTCATCCCAACTCCAGACCGTGACACTGACAAACCATTCATGATGCCAGTTGAGGACGTATTCTCAATCACTGGCCGTGGTACAGTTGCAACTGGTCGTGTTGAGCGTGGTCAAGTTAAAGTCGGTGACGAAATCGAAATCATCGGTATGGCTGAAGAAGCTCGTAAAACTACGATCACTGGTGTAGAAATGTTCCGTAAGCTTCTTGATTATGCTGAAGCTGGCGACAACATTGGTGCACTTCTTCGTGGGGTTAACCGTGAAGATATCAACCGTGGTCAAGTACTAGCTAAGCCTGGTTCTATTACACCACACACTAACTTCCAAGCTGAAGTTTATGTACTATCAAAAGATGAAGGTGGACGTCACACTCCATTCTTCTCAAACTACCGCCCTCAGTTCTACTTCCGTACAACTGATGTAACTGGCGTTATTCAACTTCCAGAAGGCGTTGAAATGGTAATGCCTGGCGATAACATTGAAATGACAGTTGAGCTTATCTCTCCAATCGCGATTGAAGATGGAACTAGATTCTCAATCCGTGAAGGTGGACGTACTGTAGGTTCTGGTGTTGTTTCTAAAATTACTAAGTAATAAATGACTACTTAACCAGGTAACGGCCTTTGGTCGTTACCTGGTTTTTTGGTTTTATATTCCTGTTCAAAACTATTAGATAAAAGTTTGCCTCATTATAAAAAAGTACTATAGTTATTTCTATTTAAACAGTGGGTTGAATTATGAATGGAATGTATGTATAATATCTTGAGGTGCTTATCATAACTTTTTTATGAAAACACTCTTGCATTGACCGCGTTTCTTCTATATAATGAATAATGTTGGTCATAAAAGGCGATGAAGCGAAAGGTTGTTGATACACCCGGCCCCTTTGCCATGGCGGGTAACATCAAGGAATTTTCGCGGAGAATGTCTATTTTAAAAAATGGGCGAAGAAGGAGGGAAAATAATGGCAAAAGAAAAAATTCGTATTCGTTTAAAAGCGTATGATCACCGTGTGCTTGATCAATCCGCTGAGAAAATCGTAGATACTGCGAAGCGCTCTGGAGCAAATGTTTCAGGTCCAATCCCGCTTCCAACAGAAAAATCTATCTATACTGTACTTCGTGCGACTCACAAGTATAAAGATGCTCGTGAACAGTTCGAAATGCGTACACACAAACGTCTAATCGACATTGTTAATCCGACACCGCAAACAGTAGATTCGCTAATGCGTCTTGATCTGCCTTCAGGTGTGGATATTGAAATTAAACTATAAATAAAAAACAAGTAACAATAGGAGGTGGAACGGATGACGAAAGGAATCTTAGGACGCAAGATCGGCATGACTCAAATCTTTTCAGAAGGCGGAGAGTTGATTCCAGTAACAGTTGTACAGGCTGAGCCAAACGTTGTTCTTCAGAAGAAGACAATTGAAAATGATGGCTATGAAGCGTTGCAGCTAGGTTTCGCTGATCAAAAGTCAAACCGTTTGAAGAAAGCTGACCAAGGTCACGCTGAAAAAGCAAACTCAACACCTAAGCGCTACATTCGTGAATTCCGTAATTCTAACCTTGATGACTACGAACTTGGTCAAGAGGTTAAAGTTGATATTTTCGAATCAGGAGAAGTAATCGATGTAACAGGAACTTCTAAAGGGAAAGGGTTCCAAGGCGCGATCAAGCGTCATAACCAATCCCGCGGCCCAATGAGCCACGGTTCCCGTTTTCACCGTCGTTCTGGTTCAATGGGGCAAGGTGCTGACCCATCTAAAGTCTTCAAAGGTAGAGGCATTGCAGGACAAATGGGTGGAGATACAGTAACTCTTCAAAACCTTGAAGTAGTGAAAGTGGACGCTGAGCGTAATCTGCTACTTATTAAAGGGAATGTTCCTGGACCGAAAAAATCTTACGTCAAAGTTACAAGTGCAGTAAAGGCTAGCAAATAATTAAAGGAAGGGAGGATATGTCATGCCTAAAGTAGCACTATTAAGCCAAAGCGGCTCTCAAGTTGGAGATATCGAACTTAGTGATGCTGTTTTTGGAATTGAACCTAACACTCATGTTTTACATGAAGCTGTTGTGTCACAGCGCGCTTCTTTGCGTCAGGGGACACATAAAGTTAAAAACCGTTCTGAAGTTAGTGGCGGCGGTCGTAAACCATGGCGCCAAAAAGGTACCGGACGTGCGCGTCAAGGGTCAACTCGTTCACCACAGTGGGTAGGCGGCGGAACTGTATTTGGTCCGACTCCACGTAGCTATAGCTACAAAATGCCAAGAAAAATGCGTCGTTTAGCATTGAAGTCTGCTTATTCTTCTAAAGTACAAGAAAATAATATTGTTGTACTTGAAGACCTTTCTTTTGATGCGCCTAAAACGAAAGAAGTAGTCAACATGCTTAAAGCGTTGGACGTTAATGAAAAGGCATTGATTGTTACAGCTGACCTAAATGAAAATGCTGTTCTATCATCTAATAATCTTCCTGCAGTGAAGACATTAACGTTTGATGAAGTAAGTGTGTTAGATTTACTAACGCATGACAAGCTTATCCTAACGAAGGAAGCAGCTGAAAAAGCAGGGGAGGTGCTCTCATAATGAAAGAACCACGCGATATCGTAAAACGCCCTGTCATTACTGAACATTCTGCTGACCTTATGGGAGAAAAGAAGTACACGTTTGAAGTGAGCACGAAAGCAAACAAAACGGAAATCAAGACAGCTGTTGAAGAGATTTTCGGAGTTAAGGTTGCTCGTGTAAACACTGCGAACCTTAAAGGTAAATTCAAGCGTATGGGTCGTTACGGTGGATACCGTTCTGATCGTAAGAAAGCAGTTGTTACACTAACTGAAGACAGTGAAGAACTCGAATTCTTTGAAGTATAAACTATAAATTCACTAAGTGAAGGAGGGAAATAAGATGGCGATTAAAAAGTTCCGACCAATTACTAACGGTCGTCGACACATGTCAGTATCAGATTTCGCTGAAATCACAACTGACAAACCTGAACGCTCCCTATTGACACCATTGCACAAACGCGGTGGCCGTAATAACCAGGGCAGGCTGACAGTTCGTCATCAAGGCGGAGGTCACAAGCGTCATTACCGTATCATCGACTTTAAGCGTGACAAAGATGGAATACCTGGACGCGTTGCTACGGTCGAATACGATCCAAACCGTTCCGCTAACATTGCATTAATTAACTACGTTGATGGAGAAAAACGCTACATTCTAGCTCCTAAAGGAATAAAAGTAGGTCAAGAAATCATTTCTGGTGAAGGTGCTGATATCAAAGCAGGTAATGCACTTCGTCTTAAAGATATTCCGGTAGGTACAGTGGTGCACAACGTAGAACTTAAACCGGGACGCGGGGGACAGCTTGTTCGCTCTGCAGGTGCTTCAGCACAAATCCTTGGTCGTGAAGAAAAATATACACTTGTACGTTTGGCTTCAGGTGAAGTTCGTCTAGTACTAAGCACTTGTCGTGCAACCATCGGTCAAGTTGGAAACCTTGAGCATGAACTAATCAGCGTTGGTAAAGCTGGACGTTCCCGCTGGAAAGGCAAGCGCCCAACTGTACGTGGTTCTGTTATGAACCCTAGTGATCACCCTCACGGTGGTGGTGAAGGACGCGCGCCTATCGGAAGACCATCTCCAGTGTCTCCATGGGGTCAGCCAACTCTTGGTTACAAGACACGTAAGCGTAACAAGCCATCAGATAAATATATCGTTCGTAGAAGAGGTAAAAAATAAACGGGGTTGAACGACGGGCGATAACACCCGTCTCTCAATCACGAAGGGAGGTTTATGCATGGGCCGCAGCCTAAAAAAGGGACCTTTTGTAGATGATCATTTAATGAAAAAAGTTGAGAAGTTGAACGAAGATAGCAAACACCAGGTGGTGAAGACGTGGTCACGTCGTTCTACAATCTTCCCAAACTTTGTTGGACACACAATTGCAGTTTATGACGGACGCAAACACGTACCAGTTTACGTGACGGAAGACATGGTTGGTCATAAGCTTGGTGAATTCGCGCCTTCCCGTACGTTTAAGGGACATTCAGGCGACGATAAGAAAACAAAACGCTAATGGAGAGAGGAGGCTACTCTAATGCAAGCTAAAGCAGTTGCTAAAACCGTTCGTATTGCTCCTCGTAAAGCTCGTTTAGTTATCGATTTGATTCGAGGAAAAAACGTAGGTGAAGCGATCGCAACATTACGTCTAACACAGCGTGGTGCGTCTCCAGTTGTGGAGAAAGTACTTAAGTCTGCGATTGCAAATGCTGAACACAATTATGAAATGGACCCGGACAATTTATATGTTTCCGAAGCGTTTGTAAATGAAGGTGTAACTCTTAAACGTTTCCGCCCTCGTGCGATGGGACGTGCAAGCCAAATCAACAAACGTACCAGCCATATTACAGTGGTTGTATCAGAAAAGAAGGAGGGATAATCAGTGGGCCAAAAAGTTAATCCGGTAGGTCTTCGTATTGGCGTTATCCGTGACTGGGAGTCTAAGTGGTACGCTGGCAAAGACTATGCTGACTTGTTGCATGAAGATATTAAAGTTCGTGAATATATTGAACAACGTCTCAAAGATGCTGCCGTATCTACAATTGAAATTGAACGTGCAGCGAATCGTGTAAACATTACCATTCATACTGGTAAGCCAGGTATGGTTATCGGTAAAGGCGGTTCTGAAGTTGAAGCACTTCGTAAATCGCTAAATAACCTTACTGGTAAACGTGTTCACATCAATATTATTGAGGTGAAGAAACCTGATTTAAATGCTACTCTTGTAGCTGACAACATTGCACGTCAACTGGAAAACCGTGTATCTTTCCGTCGTGCTCAAAAACAAACAATCCAACGCGCTATGCGTGCAGGAGCTAAAGGTATTCGTACACAAGTATCTGGCCGCCTAGGCGGTGCGGATATCGCTCGTGCTGAATATTACAGTGAAGGAACAGTACCACTTCACACACTTCGTGCAGATATCGATTATGGAACTGCTGAAGCTGACACCACATACGGTAAACTTGGTGTTAAAGTGTGGATCTATCGTGGAGAAATCCTTCCAACTAAAAACAACAACTAAGGAAGGGGGAAAAGCATTATGTTAATGCCTAAACGTGTTAAATATCGTCGTCAACACCGTGCTAGCTTAAGAGGTCGTGCGAAAGGCGGCACTTCAGTAGATTTCGGTGAATATGGTTTGCAAGCAATCGATCCTGCATGGATCACAGCCCGTCAAATCGAGGCAGCGCGTATCGCAATGACTCGTTACATGAAGCGTGGCGGTAAAGTATGGATTAAAATCTTCCCGGATAAGCCTTATACTGCTAAACCCCTAGAAGTACGAATGGGTTCCGGTAAAGGTGCTCCAGAAGGCTTCGTAGCTGTAGTTAAGCCAGGGAAAATCTTGTTTGAAATTGCGGGTGTATCAGAAGAAGTTGCGCGCGAAGCGTTGCGTCTTGCTTCACACAAACTGCCGATCCGCACTAAATTTGTAAAACGTGAAGAAATTGGTGGTGAAATCAATGAAGGCTAATGAAATCCGTGAATTAACCACTGCCGAAATTGAACAAAAAGTTAAGTCTTTAAAAGAAGAACTTTTTAACCTGCGTTTCCAGCTGGCAACAGGTCAACTTGAGAACACTGCGCGTATTCGCGAAGTTCGCAAGTCAATCGCGCGAATGAAAACTGTTGCTCGCGAACGTGAGCTAGGCGTAAATAATTAATAAATGAGAGGAGGTCACCCTCACATGAGTGAACGTAACAATCGTAAAGTTTACACTGGACGTGTAGTATCAGACAAAATGGATAAAACCATTACTGTTCTAGTTGAGACATATAAGTTCCACAAACTTTATGGCAAACGCGTAAAGTATTCTAAAAAATTCAAGACTCATGACGAAAACAATCAAGCTAAAAACGGTGACGTTGTACGCATTATGGAAACACGACCGCTATCAGCGACAAAGCGTTTCCGTCTTGTAGAAGTCGTAGAAGAGTCTGTTATTATCTAATATAGTTCGCTCGGAAGGATTCCGAAGGGAGGTTACAGTGTATGATTCAACAGGAGACTCGTTTGAAAGTAGCCGACAACTCTGGTGCTCGTGAAATCCAGACGATTAAAGTATTGGGTGGATCAGGGCGTAAGACTGCTAACATCGGTGATATTATTACCGCTACTGTGAAACAGGCAACACCAGGAGGCGTTGTTAAAAAAGGTGAAGTTGTAAAAGCCGTTATTGTGCGTTCAAAGAGCGGAATGCGCCGTAAAGATGGTTCTTACATTCGTTTCGATGAAAACGCAGCAGTAATCGTACGTGATGATAAAGGACCACGCGGAACACGTATCTTTGGTCCAGTAGCTCGTGAACTTCGTGACGCAAAATTCATGAAGATCGTATCATTAGCTCCAGAAGTATTGTAAAAACTCTGATTTGAAATGCCTTGTTAAGGAGGTGCGCGAAGCATGCACGTGAAAAAAGGTGACAAAGTTATGGTAATTTCCGGTAAGGATAAAGGCAAACAAGGTTCAATCCTTGAAGCATACCCGAAGAAAGACCGTGTTCTTGTTGAAGGTGTAAACGAGGTTAAGAAACACGCTAAACCTTCCCAAGATAACCCACAGGGTGGGATTCTTACTCAGGAAGCGCCAATTCACGTTTCCAACGTAATGCCGATTGATCCTAAATCCGGCGAACCAACACGTGTTGGTTATAAAGTTGAGAACGGAAAAAAAGTTCGTATCGCGAAAAAATCTGGTGAAGCTTTAGATAAATAATCCAGTGACGAAAGGAGGGCCACTTGATGAACCAATTCAAGAAAAAATATCAAGAAGAAATTGTGCCATCTATGATGAGCAAGTTTAATTACGACTCTATTATGCAAGCACCTAAAATCGAAAAAATTGTCATTAATATGGGTGTTGGGGATGCAGTACAGAATGCGAAAGCACTTGATTCAGCTGTAGAAGAATTATCATTAATCTCTGGCCAAAAGCCAATGATCACAAAAGCTAAGAAATCTATTGCAGGTTTCCGTTTGCGTGAAGGTATGCCAATTGGTGCGAAAGTAACTCTTCGCGGAGAGCGTATGTATGAATTCTTCCAAAAGCTAGTATCTGTTTCTTTACCACGTGTGCGTGACTTCCGCGGAATCTCAAAGAAAGCTTTTGACGGACGTGGAAACTATACACTAGGGGTTAAAGAGCAGCTGATTTTCCCAGAAATTAATTATGACAAAGTAGATAAAGTGCGTGGCATGGATATCGTAATCGTCACAACGGCTGACACTGACGAAGAATCACGTGAACTATTAGCTCAATTCGGTATGCCGTTCAAGAAATAATGAGCTAACTTTAAGGAGGGAAAATTGTGGCTAAAAAATCAATGGTCGCGAAGCAGCAGCGCAAACAAAAGTACCAAGTACGTGAATATACCCGCTGCGAACGTTGCGGACGTCCTCATTCCGTACTTCGTAAATTTAAGCTTTGCCGTATTTGTTTCCGTGAACTTGCATACAAAGGACAAATCCCTGGTGTCAAAAAAGCCAGCTGGTAAACCCGATATAGGGAAGGAGGTATATGAGTTATGACTATGACAGATCCAATTGCAGATATGCTTACGCGTATTCGCAACGCGAATATGGTTCGTCACGAGAAGCTTGAACTACCAGCTTCTAAAGTGAAAAAAGAAATTGCTGATATCCTAAAACGTGAAGGTTTTGTACGTGATTATGAATTTGTAGAGGATAGCAAACAAGGTGTCCTGCGCATATTCCTTAAGTACGGCCAAAATGAAGAGCGTGTTATCACTGGTGTGAAGCGTATCAGTAAACCAGGACTACGTGTTTATGCTAAAGCCGAAGAACTACCAAAAGTTCTAAACGGACTTGGCGTTGCCGTTGTTTCTACTTCAAAAGGTGTATTAACTGACAAAGAAGCTCGTGAACAAGCCATTGGCGGCGAAGTTCTAGCATATGTTTGGTAATCGAATTAGATAAGACAGGAGGTGCAAATGAATGTCTCGCGTAGGATTAAAATCATTAGAAATCCCTGAAGGTGTAGAAATCATTCAGGATAATAATACAATCACAGTTAAAGGGCCAAAAGGTGAATTAACTCGTACTTTCCACGAAGATATTACGGTGAAGATTGAAGATAACGTTCTTACAGTAGCTCGCCCAAGCGATCATAAAGAACATCGTGCTCTTCACGGTACAACCCGCAGTCTGATCGGAAACATGGTTGAGGGAGTATCTAAAGGATACGAGAAAAGCCTTGAAATTATCGGTGTAGGTTACCGTGCTCAGAAACAGGGAGATACAGTTGTTATTAACGCTGGTTATTCTCACCCTGTAGAAGTTGAGAAGCGTGAAGGAATCGAAATCGATGTGCCATCCAACACGAAGCTGACTATTAAAGGAATTGACAAAGAACTTGTCGGCGCTGTTGCTGCAAAGATTCGTGCTATTCGTCCTCCAGAGCCTTATAAAGGTAAAGGAATTCGTTATGAAAACGAACGTGTTCGCAGAAAAGAAGGTAAAACAGCTAAATAAGGTGCAAAGGTAAGGAATAGAAAGGAGTGACCCAGATGATCACGAAGGCTGATAAAAATGCCGTACGTAAGAAGCGTCATGCCCGTGTTCGTACTACTGTTGCTGGTACTGCAGAGCGTCCACGCTTGAACGTTTACCGCTCTAACAAACACATCTATGCACAGCTAATCGATGATACGAACCAAGTTACACTAGCAAGTGCTTCTACTGTTGAAAAAGACTTCGGTCTTGATAACACTGGAAATACTGAAGCAGCTGAAAAAGTCGGTGAATTAGTAGCTAAACGTGCCAAAGACAACGGGTATAAAGTCGTTGTGTTCGACCGTGGCGGTTACTTGTATCATGGACGTGTAAAAGCTCTAGCAGACGCGGCTCGCGAAGCCGGCCTGGAATTTTAATCGTTAAAGGAGGGACATAAATGCTAACAAACATTGACCCTAGTAAACTAGATCTAGAAGAACGCGTAGTAACGATAAACCGTGTTGCAAAAGTAGTTAAAGGTGGCCGTCGCTTCCGTTTTGCTGCATTGGTTGTTGTAGGAGATAAAAATGGTCATGTAGGATTTGGTACTGGTAAAGCGCAAGAGGTACCAGATGCGATTAAGAAAGCTATTGATGATGCGAAAAAGAATCTTATTTCAGTACCAATAAAAGATACGACGATCCCACACGAAATCACAGGACAATTTGGTGCAGGCAGCATTCTTATGAAGCCGGCAGCAGAAGGTACCGGAGTTATCGCAGGTGGTCCTGTACGTGCGGTTCTTGAGCTTGCAGGTGTTCAAGACATCCTTTCTAAGTCACTTGGCTCTAACACACCTATTAACATGGTGCGTGCTACTCTAAGTGGACTTGGCGAGCTTAAGCGCGCAGAAGACGTTGCTCGACTTCGTGGGAAGTCCGTAGAAGAACTGTAGGATAAGGAGGGAAATAAAATGGCTAAAAAGTTAGAAATTACCCTCACGCGCAGTGTTATTGGCAGACCTGAAGATCAACGCGCAACTGTTAAAGCGCTAGGTCTAAACAAAATCCGTCAATCTGTCGTAATTGAAGATAACCCAGCGATCCGAGGTATGGCTAATAAGGTATCTCACCTTGTATCGATTAAAGAAGTATAAGCTAAGAATTAATAAATAAGGAGGTGCTCGCATGAAACTGCATGAATTGAAACCAGCAGCTGGATCTCGTAAAGAACGAAACCGTGTTGGACGTGGAATGGCTTCCGGTAACGGAAAAACATCCGGTCGTGGCCATAAAGGCCAAGGACAACGCTCTGGCAGCAAAACACGCCCAGGTTTTGAAGGTGGTCAAATGCCGTTGTTCCAACGTCTACCTAAGCGCGGATTTACGAACATTCACCGTAAGGATTTTGCGATTATTAATCTTGATGCTCTTAACCGTTTTGAAGAAGGCACCGAGGTTACTCCTGAACTTCTACTTGAAACTGGTGTAGTCAGCAAGCAAAAAGCTGGCATCAAAGTTCTAGGTAAAGGTTCTATCGAGAAAAAACTTACAGTGAAAGCTCATAAGTTCTCTGCTTCAGCGAAAGAGGCTATCGAAGCAGCGGGCGGTCAAACTGAGGTGATTTAATGTTCCGGACAATCTCCAATTTTATGCGCGTGGGTGATATTCGGCGGAAAATTATCTTCACTTTATTGATGCTCATTGTTTTTCGCCTGGGTACATTCATACCTGTACCATTTACAAATCAGGATGCCATTAACTTCATGGATGAACAGAATGCATTCGGATTCTTGAATACATTTGGAGGCGGTGCGCTACAGAATTTCTCTATATTTGCTATGGGGATTATGCCGTACATCACAGCCTCCATCATTATGCAGCTATTGCAAATGGATGTAGTCCCTAAGTTTGCGGAATGGAAAAGTCAAGGTGATGTAGGCCGTCGAAAATTAGCTCAGTTTACCCGCTATGGAACAATCGCTCTAGCTTTTGTTCAAGCAATTGGAATGTCGATCGGTTTTAACACACTTGCTGGTGGTCAATTGATTAATAATCCTAGTGTTTTAACATACGCTGTCATTGCTCTTGTACTAACAGGGGGAACAGCGTTCCTAATGTGGCTAGGGGAACAGATTACTTCTCATGGTGTTGGAAACGGGATATCCATTCTAATTTTTGCCGGGATTGTTGCAGCGATTCCAACAGGTGTGAATCAACTTTACGACCAGTATATCTCTGGTGCTGGGGATCAGTTGTTCATGAACCTTGTAATTATTGCGATCATCGCTTTGGTTATCGTTGCCGTAGTTGTTGGAGTTATCTTTATCCAGCAAGCGCTTCGTAAGATTCCAATCCAATATGCAAAAAAATTGGTAAACCGTTCGCCGGTTGGTGGACATTCCACCCACTTACCGATTAAAGTGAATGCTGCAGGGGTTATTCCTGTAATCTTCGCTATTTCATTTATTATCGCTCCAAGAACCGTTGCCGGTTTCTTTGAAGGGAATGAAGTGGCTTCTGTCATTCAATATATATTTGATTATCAGAACTGGCCTGGAATGATTATCTATGTTGCGTTAATTATTGCCTTCACTTATTTCTATACATTCGTTCAGGTAAACCCAGAGCAAATGGCAGAGAATTTGAAGAAGCAAGGTGGGTATATCCCTGGTATTCGTCCTGGCGCAAATACTGAGACCTATCTGACAAGGGTTATGTACCGGTTAACCTTCGTAGGTTCTATTTTCCTAGCAGCTGTTTCGATTCTTCCGATTATACTAGGTGCTGCTGCAGAACTGCCACCGACTATACAAATTGGAGGAACTGGCCTGCTCATCGTCGTAGGGGTTGCCCTTGAAATGATGAAGCAGCTTGAAAGTCAGCTTGTGAAACGCCATTATCAAGGCTTTATTAAGTAGTTAAGCAAGATAATGAAATGAGACGGAGGGAATACGTTGAATTTAATTCTGATGGGTCTTCCTGGTGCCGGTAAAGGTACGCAGGCGGAGAAGATAGTCGAAAAATATAACATCCCTCATATCTCAACTGGAGATATGTTCCGTTTAGCTATCAAAGAAGGAACAAAACTTGGCCAAGAGGCCAAATCGTATATGGACAATGGCGAGTTAGTCCCAGATGAAGTAACCATCGGGATCGTTCGTGAGCGTCTAAGTAAGTCAGATTGTCAAAATGGGTTCTTGCTGGATGGTTTTCCTAGAACCATTGCTCAAGCAGAAGCATTGGAGAATTTGCTCAAAGATATGAAAGAATCTATTGATTACGTTCTTCATATTGAAGTTCCCAAAGACCAACTCATTGAACGCCTTACTGGACGAAGAGTTTGTCCGACATGTGGAGCAACTTACCACGTTGTATTTAACCCGCCTGAAGTGGAAGGAAAGTGCGACCACGATGATACCGAGTTAATTCAACGTGAAGACGACCAGCCTGAAACCGTGAAAAAACGTTTAGAAGTAAATGTGGAGCAATCACAACCTCTTTTAGACTTCTACCAGGATAAAGGATATTTAGTGAGCTTCAATGGTGATAGAGATATTGACCTTGTTTTCCAAGACATTGACAAAAAGCTCGGAGGCCTTGTGAAATGATTATTTGCAAAACACCACGGGAAATTGAAATTATGCGTGAAGCAGGCAGAATTGTTGCCTTAACGCACCAAGAAATGAAGAAAAGTATCCGACCCGGTGTAACAACTGGAGAATTGGATCAAATTGCAGATCAATTTATACGCAGTATGGATGCAATCCCTTCTTTTAAAGGTTATAATGGATTCCGTGGTAGTATTTGTGCATCGGTCAATGAAGAGCTCGTCCATGGAATACCGGGAGACCGGGTTTTAAACGAGGGTGATATCATTAGTATCGATATTGGTGCAAACTATAAAGGCTACCATGGTGACTCGGCTTGGACTTACCCTGTCGGCACCGTGGACGAAAACACAGAGGATTTGCTGAGAGTAACGGAGACATCATTGTTAAAGGGACTTGATGAAGCGAAGCCTGGTGAACGCCTTTCTAATATATCCCATGCCATTCAAAGCTATGTCGAAGCTGAAGGTTTTTCGATTGTACGCGAATATGTGGGCCATGGTGTTGGGCAAGATCTTCATGAGGACCCTCAAATTCCTCATTACGGTCCGCCCAATAAAGGTCCCCGCTTGAAACCAGGAATGGTTCTGGCTGTAGAGCCAATGGTTAATGCCGGGTCCCGGTATGTGAAGACCCTGTCGGACCGTTGGACGGTAGTGACACAAGATGGTAAAATGTGTGCGCATTTCGAACACACCATTGCGATTACGGAAGAAGGTTACGAAGTATTAACTAAATCCTAAGTGAAGGTGATTGTGTTTGAATGAATCTGAGTCGAGTCCACGAATAGGTCAAGTTGTTCGCATTGTGCAAGGACGAGAGGCAGGACAGTATGCGGTGATAATAAATATACTGGATGGCCGCTTTTTGCTGCTTGCCGATGGAGAGAAACGTAAGTACGATCGACCAAAGAAAAAGAATCTGCAACACGTGGAGCTTATGGATTTTATCTCTCCAGAAGTCCAAAACAGCCTTCTGGAAACTGGTCGCGTCACAAATGGCAAGCTTCGATTTGCCGTATCTAAATATGTCAATGAAGAAGTGACTGATTTGAAGAAGGGAGATCAACTCGATGGCGAAAGACGATGTAATTGAAGTGGAAGGAACTGTCGTTGAAACTTTACCGAATGCACAATTTAAGGTAGAGCTGGAAAACGAACATACCGTTTTAGCTCATGTTTCTGGTAAAATTCGTATGCACTTCATTCGAATCCTGCCAGGAGACAAAGTAACGGTGGAACTTTCCCCATATGATTTGACAAAAGGACGTATTACGTACCGTTATAAATAATAGTATGAAGCTCCGTTATAAAAGGAGGTATGGATGATGAAGGTAAGGCCTTCTGTAAAACCAATTTGCGAAAAATGCAAAGTAATCCGTCGTAAGGGTAAAGTAATGGTAATTTGTGAAAACCCTAAACACAAACAAAAACAAGGTTAATTAAAGAAGGAGGTGCACGTATCCAATGGCACGTATAGCAGGTGTAGATATTCCTCGCGATAAGCGGGTAGTCATATCTTTAACTTACATTTATGGTGTTGGTAAACCATTAGCTACTGAAATTTTAGCTGAAGCAGGCGTTTCTGAAGATACTCGTGTCCGTGATCTTACAGAAGATGAACTAGGTAAGATTCGTTCAGCAGTTGATAATCACAATGTTGAGGGTGATCTTCGTCGTGAAAACTCTCTTAACATCAAACGTCTAATTGAAATTGGTTCCTACCGCGGAATTCGCCACCGTCGCGGACTTCCAGCTCGCGGACAAAAAACAAAGAACAATTCTCGTACACGTAAAGGACCACGTCGTACCGTGGCGAATAAGCGTAAATAATTAACAAAGAAGGAGGTTAAACCACATGGCACGTAAAGGAAATACTCGTAGTCGTAAGCGTCGCGTGAAAAAGAATATTGAGAGTGGTGTGGCGCACATTCGCTCTACTTTTAACAATACGATCGTATCGATCACCGACGTGCAAGGTAACGTAATCGCTTGGAGCAGTGCTGGTGTACTAGGCTTCAAAGGTTCTCGTAAATCTACTCCATTTGCCGCTCAAATGGCTTCAGAAGCTGCAGCGAAAGATGCAATGGATAATGGTATGAAGACGATTGAAGTGACTGTTAAAGGGCCAGGAGCTGGTCGTGAAGCAGCGATTCGTTCACTACAAGCCGTTGGACTAGAGATCACAGCGATTCGTGACGTGACTCCAGTACCGCATAACGGTTGCCGCCCGCCAAAACGTCGTCGCGTATAATAATTCTGAATAGAATTTGTCACCCTGTCTATAATGGGTTATGATAGCTTTTAATCAGCACCGCATTAGACAGTAAATAAGTAGTTGTCTTGTATGGGACTGCCTACCTGAGGAATTTCGGTTAGACCAATTGTCTAACCGGGGTTTCGACGTTTTGAAGGAGGGTTTTGTTTAAATGATCGAAATTGAAAAGCCAAAAATTGAACCGGTTGAGATCAGCGAAGACTCCACATTTGGTAAATTCGTCGTCGAACCGCTCGAACGTGGATATGGTACAACACTAGGTAACTCCTTGCGTCGTATCTTGCTATCCTCACTTCCTGGCGCTGCTGTAACATCAGTTCAAATTGATGGGGTACTCCATGAATTCTCAACAATCGAAGGTGTCGTTGAAGATGTTACAACTGTTATTTTGAATCTAAAGAAACTAGCTTTAAAGATTTATTCTGATGAAGAGAAGACTTTAGAGATTGATGTTCAAAACGAAGGGAAGGTTACCGCTGCGGACATCACGCATGACAGCGATGTAGAAGTGTTAAATCCAGACCTTCAAATCGCGACGTTAGACAGCCAGACGTCTTTGCGTGTTCGTATTACTGCTGAGCGCGGAAGAGGATACCGCCCAGCTGAGGGGAACAATCACGAAGATTTACCAATTGGCGTGATTCCAGTTGACTCAATCTTTACGCCCGTTTCTCGTGTAACATACCAAGTGGAAAACACTCGTATTGGTCAGACTTCAAACTTTGATAAACTAACGTTAGACGTATGGACTGACGGAAGCATTCGCCCAGAAGAGGCAATCTCTCTCGGAGCCAAGATCTATATGGAACACCTAAATATCTTTGTAGGCCTTACTGATGAAGCTCAAAAAGCTGAAATTATGGTTGAAAAAGAAGAGGACCAAAAAGAAAAGGTTCTAGAGATGACGATTGAAGAACTCGACCTCTCCGTACGTTCATACAATTGTCTGAAGCGTGCAGGTATTAACACTGTTCAGGAGCTTGCGAACAAGTCTGAGGATGACATGATGAAAGTCCGTAACCTTGGCCGTAAATCTCTTGAAGAAGTGAAGCATAAGCTGAATGAGCTCGGACTTGGTTTGAGAAAAGAAGATTAATTGATCGATCACATCTAAGAGATTCTGATAAGGGAGGGATAATCCATGGCTAGAAAGTTAGGACGTACTACCGATCAACGTATGGCGCTTCTTCGTAACTTAGCGACAGACTTGATCATTCATGAACGTATTGAAACAACAGAAGCAAAAGCAAAAGAGCTTCGTTCTGTTGTAGAAAAAATGATTACACTAGGTAAACGAGGAGATCTTCATGCCCGTCGTCAGGCTGAATCATTCCTTTACCGTGCTGATGCGAATGAAGAAGGAGATCAAACAGCCCTGCAAAAGCTGTTCTCTGATATCGCTCCACGCTATGAGGAACGCCAAGGTGGATACACTCGCGTGCTTAAGCTAGGCGAGCGTAAAGGTGACGGTGCTAAGATGGCAATCATTGAACTAGTTTAATGTGAACCATTTGTATGGACACAAAAGGGCAGGGTGGAATCTCTTGTATGAGGTTAACTCCAGCCCTTTTTTTATTTTATATTTTTCTTTTTCTGAGCAATCGGTAAGACCCCTGTTGCTTATGAAGTCAGTTTTTACAGTTGAAAAGAACTTGTCGATGTGAATCAGGAAATGTTGAAATCTATTTCCCGGGAAATAGATTTGTCGAGCAGAGGGGGGAACCTTGTGAGTGTGAGTCAGATTGAGTTTAGAAACGTATCCTTTCGCTACCAGGAGGATATGCCTTGGGTGTTAAAAAATGTTAGCTTTACCATCCCGGAGAATGAGTGGGTGGCGGTTATAGGCCATAATGGATCAGGGAAATCAACGATTGCCAAGTTGATGAATGGTTTGCTCTTCCCTCAAGAGGGAGAGATTATGGTTGATGGTCAAAAGGTTGAAGCAGAGACGGTCTGGGGTGTGAGGAAAAAGGTAGGAATGGTTTTCCAAAATCCAGACAACCAGTTTGTTGGGACTACTGTACGCGATGATGTTGCTTTCGGGATGGAGAATCATGGCATGCCAAGGCCCCTCATGATTGAGCGTATCCAGGAAAGCCTTTCTGCTGTTGGGATGAGCGGTTACGAACGGCAGGAGCCGCATCGTTTGTCTGGCGGACAGAAACAACGAGTAGCAGTTGCCAGTGTCCTAGCCGTCTCGCCAAAATATATGATTTTAGATGAGGCTACAGCCATGCTGGACCCCCAGGGTAGAAAGGAAATATTAACTACGATGCTCGATGTACAGGAGCAAAGGAACCTTTCTTTAATTACCATTACTCATGACTTACATGAGGTAGTCCAAGCGGAACGCGTTCTTGTCATGAATGAAGGAGAAGTTTGGTTAGAAGGGACCCCTCGCGAGATTTTCGCGAAAAAAGAACAATTAACTGAAATTGGCTTAGATACTCCCTTTGTCACGAAATTAGCGGATGAATTGAAATCTGCTGGTGTTGACCTTAGCCGTGAGCCACTTAATCACCAGGAGTTGCTGGAGGAACTATGGACATTTCATTCCAAGAAGTAAGCTATGTCTATCAGCCGAAGAGTCCATTTGAGCACAGGGCATTAAACAATCTCTCCTTTAACATACCATCTGGAGCTTTCGTGGCTGTAATTGGTCATACTGGTTCTGGTAAGTCCACCTTAATACAACACTTAAATGGACTTGTTCAGCCAACAGAAGGAGAAGTCATAGTTGGGGAATATCATCTTAAGGCTGGGGAGAAGAACAAACAACTAAGATCGTTACGTGAAAAGGTTGGTGTAGTCTTTCAATATCCTGAACATCAATTGTTTGAAGAAAATGTCGAAAAGGACATTGCATTTGGTCCCATGAACTTTGGTGTGCCACAAGAAGAAATCAAACGACGTACGGGAGAGGCTGTCACATCTGTTCATTTGCCTGAAGATATTCTAGATCGTTCCCCTTTTGACCTAAGTGGTGGTCAAATGCGCCGTGTCGCAATAGCGGGTGTTCTGGCCATGAATCCAGAGGTCCTAGTTCTCGATGAACCGACAGCTGGACTTGATCCAAGTGGACAGAGGGAAATTATGAATATGTTTGCCCGAATCCATAAAGAGAAAGGTCTGACAACCGTGCTGGTTACACATAGCATGGAGGACGCCTTAGATTATGCAGATCACGTCATTATTTTGAATCAAGGGGAAGTCTTCATGCAAGGAGCGCCTGCCGATATCCTTCAAAAGAAACAGGAACTGAGTGAAGTGCAGCTGGATGTCCCGGAGATTATCCATTTCATAAATCAGGCAGAAGAAAAGTTCAATATGAAAATTCCTTTTCATAAACAGTCAGTAGCAGAGTTAGCAAAGGAGTTGGCTCAGATGGTGAAGGGTGGCCGCGATCATGAGTAGTTCAATGATTATTGGTCAATATATTCCGGGGGACTCCGTTGTTCATCGACTGGATCCTCGTTCGAAAATCGCCATGATCTTCTTTTTTGTTGTGATCGTATTTTTTGCTAATTCTGTTCTGAGTTATGGTTTACTTACTCTTTTTGCCATCGGGAGTGCTATTGCTACACGTATCCCGATTCGTTACATTATTAAAGGGTTGAAACCTGTGTGGTTTCTTATTGCATTCACGTTCCTGCTTCATTTGATCGTGACGAAAGAAGGTGAGGTGCTTACGACAATCCTGGGCTGGGAGCTCTATGAAGGAGCTCTTATACAGGGAGCGGCTATCTCATTACGTTTCTTTCTGTTAATCATGGTTACGTCACTGCTTACTTTGACAACAACTCCAATTGAAATTACCGATGCGATTGAGCAGCTGCTTGGTCCTTTGAAAAAAATTCGCTTTCCGGTTCATGAGCTGGCGCTTATGATGTCAATTTCGCTTCGGTTTATTCCAACACTCATGCAGGAAACGGAAAAAATCTCAAAAGCTCAAGCTTCAAGAGGAGTAGACTTTCGCACAGGATCATTTAAAGACCGTATAAAGGCTGTTGTTCCACTTTTAGTACCTTTGTTCGTCAGCGCCTTCAAACGCGCTGAGGAGCTTGCTATGGCGATGGAGGCAAGAGGCTATAAAGGCGGGGAAGGTCGGACGAAACTGAGAGAACTTCAAATTAGCCGAACGGACTATTATATTTATATTCTATTTGCTTTAGTAGTGATTGGTTTATTTTTAACAAGGAATTAGGTGGAGGAGATCCAAATGCAGCGGTTGAAATGCAGAGTGGAATACGATGGGACAGCCTATGCCGGTTATCAAGTCCAGCCGAACGGTGTGACCATTCAGGCAAAAATTGAGAACGCACTGACCCAAATGCACAAGGGTGAAAGAGTTAAGGTTATCGCGTCAGGTAGGACCGATGCCGGTGTGCATGCAGTCGGTCAGGTCATCCACTTTGATACGAACTTACACATTCCTGCCTCTAATTGGAAAAGAGCATTAAGTTCGATGCTTCCCAGCGATATTCGTGTCGCAAATGCAGAACAGGTTTCCGAAGATTTCCATGCCCGTTACGATGCAAAAGGGAAAGAATACCGTTATTACGTATGGAATTCCCCTGAAGCTAATTTGTTTCGCCGGCTTTATACGTATCATATTAGAAAACCACTGGATATAGAATCTATGCGGGAGGCGTGCAGGTGGGTAGAAGGAGAGCATGATTTTACTTCTTTCTGTTCCCCCCGAACTGATTTGAAAGGGAGCAAAGTCCGCACCATTAGAAAAGCGGCGATTGAGCAGCAAGGGACGGAACTTGTTTTTATTTTTAAAGGAAACGGCTTTTTATATAATATGGTACGGATTCTAGTAGGCACGATTCTTGAAGTAGGACTTGGTGACCGAACGCCTGATGAGCTTAAAACGATGCTTGCAGCTGGAGACCGGAAATCAGCTGGGAAAACAGCACCGCCTCATGGGTTGTTTTTATGGAATGTAGACTATTGATCCTGGTTTTACTGAGCTGAGCTGCCTATATATGCAATTCACGATAGCTTTCGCGCAATTAAGCCGTAAAATATGCAATCATCGAAGATCCCATGAAATAATTTTAAAAAACAACGATTCCTGGTGTGCGAAGACTTGACATTGGGACAGAGAGTGTTATATTATATTCTATGGCATTTTATTTCTAGACCACGGTTAGCCCCGGAAACTAATCGTATTTGAGATAAATAATAATGAAGCTATGTGAAACTAACAATTCAGGAGGGAAACCGATATGCGCACAACTTTCATGGCAAATGAAAACAACGTGGAACGCAAATGGTTTGTTGTGGATGCTGCAGGGCAGACACTTGGCCGTTTGGCAAGCGAAGTTGCTGCGATCCTTCGCGGTAAAAATAAACCAACGTATACACCACACGTTGACACTGGTGACCATGTCATCATCATCAATGCAGGAGAAATCGAACTAACTGGTAACAAAATCAATGATAAGATTTACTATCGTCATTCTAATCACCCAAGTGGTTTGAAATCTCGTACAGCTAACGAAATGCGTACAAAATATCCTGAGCAAATGCTAGAGCTTGCTGTAAAAGGTATGCTGCCTAAAGGAAGCCTAGGACGCAAAATGGGTAAAAAACTTCATGTGTACGCTGGATCTGAGCACAAACATGAAGCACAACAACCAGAAGTTTACGAACTTCGTGGATAATTAAAGGAGGTAATCGATAGTGGCACAAGTACAATACTCCGGTACTGGACGTCGTAAAAAGTCGACAGCTCGTGTTCGCCTTGTTCCAGGAACTGGTCGTGTAGTAGTAAACAAACGTGATGCTGAAGACTTTTTCCCATATGAAACACTTCGTATGATTCTGAAACAGCCTCTTGCTGTTACAGAGACTGAAGGTAACTATGATGTTTATGTAAATGTTGATGGTGGAGGTTTCACTGGTCAAGCTGGTGCAATCCGTCACGGAATCGCCCGTGCGCTGCTTCAAGCAGATCCAGAATACCGTACACCACTTAAACGCGCAGGACTACTAACTCGTGATGCACGTATGAAAGAGCGTAAGAAATACGGTCTTAAAGGTGCACGTCGTGCTCCACAGTTCTCTAAGCGTTAATATTACTTTTCTAAAAGCCCCTTATCCTATGTCGGATAAGGGGCTTTTGTTATATAAACTTGTTTTACCTATTTGATTAAGCCATGTTTTTGCCCTTCAAGGTAAGGTTTGAGATCCTCTCATGACAGTTCATTGATATTCCCCTTTACAATGCTCACATTTTAATTCGTTATTTTTGAAGTATTTCCATAGATACCTAATACCTCATAACTCCACTCCGATCTATCGCTTTATTTTAAATGCGCCTTCCGATTTTAGGATTGCTGTGACAGCCTTTTTCATAGATGATTCCCCTTTAAGTTTTTTCTAACAGAAATAAATCGTCCAGCTATATACTTCTTGACACAATTAAATTACTAATATACACTTACTTACATAAAGTAACTAAATTATAGAAAAGGATGTAATACAAATGATAGCAAGAGGGGAAATAGGCGCCATAATTCTAAGATTATTTTTAGGCTTAACGTTCTTTATTCATGGGTTGGCTAAATTTCAAGGTGGGATTGGCAATACCGCTAGGTTCTTTGAAAGCTTAGGGATCCCGGGATTTGCTGCCTATGTGATAGCGGCCATCGAGTTAATCGGAGGTCTGGCGGTAATCGTGGGTATCGCAACAAAAGTGATATCTGTTTTATTTGCACTTATTATGGTAGGAGCTATTATGCAGGCGAAGTTTGCAGCAGGCTTTCTAGGGGGATACGAACTGGACTTAGCTTTACTAGTGATTTCCGTTTTTATTGCATTGTCGAATCGAAACATTTGGGCACTAGATAATGTGATTTTTTCCAAAAAGCAAAGTTAGATTTTTTATTCACACAGGAGGTAAGAAAGGTGGAAGTACAATTTTTTCAAGAACCCAATACATTTGTCGGACATGTCGAATTAAAAGTACAAAATTTAGAAGCATCTATTAAGTTTTATAAGGAAGTACTCGGATTTCAAATTCTAGAACAATCTGAAAGAAGAGCATCATTAACAGCTAATGGTAAAAGGCCACTACTGACAATCGAACAACCTCAGCCAGCAGGACCGAAGGAAGCTAATAGATCTGGCCTGTATCATTTTGCGATACTACTGCCTAATCGGTTAGAATTAGCGAAAATATTAAAGCACTTTGCTGAGCAGAACCAACAGCTGGGAGCATCCGACCATCTTGTGAGTGAAGCTCTTTACTTGAACGACCCCGATGGAAATGGTATTGAAATTTATACGGACCGTGAATCTTCCACATGGAACTGGCAAAACAATGAAGTGATTATGACGGTAGATCCATTAGATGCTGAAGATATTCTTGCCGAGCTTGAGGGTGAGAGCTGGGGAGGAATGCCGGAAGGGACAGTCATGGGTCATATTCATTTACATGTATCGGAATTACAGAAAACAGAAGAATTTTATAATAAAGGACTTGGCTTTGATGTAGTATGCCGATTTGGCAAGCAGGCACTGTTTATGTCTACGGGGAACTACCATCACCATATAGGCTTAAACACATGGGCTGGAGTTGGTGCTCCGGCGTCGTCAGAACAAAGTGCAGGCTTGAAAGTATTTTCTCTCGTATTTTCAAGTGAAGAAGCTAGACAAGAAGTAATTGAACAAGTGCAGCGCCTGGGGTATGAAGTTAAAAACGAAGACGGCTCTTTTGTTACGAAAGACCCTTCTGGAAATTTGATTAAGCTGACAGTTTAGAAGTGAATAATTATACAAAAACTTCCACCTCATGTCTTCCATCATTTGGATTAAAGTGGAAGTTTATACCATTAGAAAAAGGACAACCAGACTCAACTGGTTGTCCTTCTCTGTTATTTATAGAGCAGGTATTCTTCCCTTACTTTCTTAAACTCATTTAAATCCTCTTGCCATCTCTCTTGCATTTCCTCAACAGACTGACCACTTTCGATGGCTTCACGAACCCAGCCGTTTCCGATTAAGTTATCGAAGAAGGAAACGCCTGCACTGTTCTCTGCTCGGAATTCAAAGTCTTCAGGATAGAGGTCGTGTATTGTCTTAACGATGTGTAATCCCGCAATAACTGGTTTAAAAGCATCTTTATCCGTTACATGGATTTCGATGCCGTGGCTCAACGTACCACTATGCTTAGAAAACTGTGGTGTGAAAGAGGCGGCACGGAACATTACACCAGGGAGGTTTTTTTCGTTTAAGGCAGCCGCAAGCTCTGTGCTGTTAATAAACGGCGCCCCAATCAACTCGAACGGCTTGGTCGTGCCACGCCCTTCAGAGACATTTGTTCCTTCAATCAGGGCAGCGCCAGGATAAACGAGTGCCGTATCTAGTGTCGGCATATTAGGCGATGGGGCAATGAATTGCAGCGGTGTTTCATCATAGTACATGCTGCGTTTCCACTTGTTCATTTCGACAACCGTCAAATCTGCTCCGATATCAAACTCCTCGTTAAATAATTTAGCAAGTTCTCCTACCGTCATGCCATGACGAAGCGGGATAGGGTAGTTGCCGATAAATGATTTGTATTCCGGATTTAAAACCGGACCTGCTACGACCTCGCCACTCAGCGGGTTCGGACGATCTAGGACAATAAATGGAATATTATTTTCTTGGGCAGCTTCCATAGCGTAAGCCATTGTATAAATGTACGTGTAAAATCTTGTACCTACATCTTGAATATCAAATAGAAGAACGTCAATGTTCTCCAGCATCTCAGGGGTAGGCTTTCTTGTTTCACCATACAGACTATACACTGGTAATCCTGTGTTTTCATCAATATAATACTCCACATATTCTCCAGCCTGGGCACTGCCGCGGACTCCGTGTTCTGGTCCATATAAGGCTGTTAAATTAACGTCTGGATCATTGTGCAGAAGATCTACTATGCTATTTAACTCCTGGTCAACGCCAGTTGGGTTAGTAATCAAGCCAACACGTTTACCTTCTATCAGTTCTTTTTCTTCTTCTAGCAAAACTTCTACACCTAGTTTGAAGTTTTTATATTTACCTTTTTGCTTTCCGTTGTTGTCCCCTTTATCTGCAAAAACAACGGTAAAGGTTGATAGGACTAAAATGAACACGAGCAATATGATGGCAGGTTTTCTTTGCATTTCATCCACTCCCCATTTTATTTTGACCGAGGGGGAAATCATTCACCCCTCGGTTTCTCCCTAACTAATAGGATAATCCGTGACCGTACTCATAAAGAGGCTCACCATTCTCCCCAGGAATGGTTACGGGTAGCAATCCAGACGGGTTATTTTTGCCAAATAGGGTGGCAGCCGTTGCTTCAAAGCTTGCTTCCCTGAATCCGTATTGAGCTAAATATCCATCGATTTCAGGGTAGCCCATGATGTCGTATGGATTACGAATTCCAACACCAATTACAGTTACATCCAGCTCCTCAACAAGTTGATTCACTAACTGCATCTGTGAACTGTTTTCTGAGCGACCACTGACGTTATAAGTGTAAGTGCCTGCTATGATCGTATCTGCGCTTTCTAATTGATTGAGTTGTTCCATACTTAACGGCCCAGAAGCATCAATCAATTCGGTGTTCCCATGGTGGCTGAGAACAGATTGATACAGGCTGTTAATATATGTGTTTCCAATGACGACTATTTTGTCATCGGATGCAGAGTTAAGTGGTAAGCTACCATCATTTTTCACGAGAGTAATGGATTGTTCAGCGGCTTCTTTTTCAACTTGTTTGTGTGCATCGGATCCCACAACTTGCCGGGCATTTGCTAAAACCTCGTCCATATTTGTTGCGGTCTCAGATTTAATCACCCCGCGATTCAGTTTAAGGGTCAGGATTCTTTCTACAGACTCTTCGATACGATCTACACTGATTTCTCCAGATTCTACTGCTTCAAGCAATCCTTTGACGACCTGTTCAAGGCCAACAGGCATGAGCACAATGTCAGTACCTGCTTTGACTGCCCGAATGACAGCGTCTACGGAACCAAAGTGTTCTGTAATAGCATTCATGTTTAGGGCGTCAGTAATGATGACCCCATCATATCCCATGTCCTCTCGCATTAAACCAGTGAGTACTTTAGGAGAAAGCGTGGCAGGCAAGGAAATTTTTGTGCCATCCTTTTTAGAAATCACCTTGGTATCATCGATTTTCGGAAACGTAACATGTGCTGTCATAATGGCATCAATTCCAGCGTCCATTGCTTGTTGGAATGGGTATAACTCAACTTTCATTAGTCGTTCTTTATCGTAAGGAACTTCAGGAAGGCCGAGGTGAGAATCAACTGCCGTGTCACCGTGACCCGGGAAGTGCTTAGCAGTTGCAGCTACTCCTGTACTCTGAAGCCCTTCAGTGTAAGCAACACCGAGGTCAGCGACCAGCTCAGGTGATTCGCCGAAAGAACGAACACCAATAACAGGATTATCGGGATTGTTGTTAACATCTAATACGGGTGCAAGGTTCATGTTAATCCCTAAGGCACTTAATTCTTCCCCAATGGCCTGCCCAACATCATAGGAAAGTTCGCTTGATCTCGTTGCTCCGAGTGCCATATTACCAGGCATGTCTGTCCCGGATTGTAAGCGAGTTACAATGCCGCCTTCCTGATCAATGGCCATGAGTAGGCCGTATTTTTCAGCCGCTGCTTGATAATCTGCAACAAGCTTAGCTGTTTGTTCAGTCGTTACAACATTTTCACGGAAAAGTATGACCCCGCCGAGATGGTACTCTTTTACGATTTGTTCAATCTCAGGGAGCATTTCCGTAACATTTTCTCCTTCCCATTTTCTGAAATCAGGCATGAGCATTTGGCCAATCTTTTCATTGATCGTCATATTTTCAATGGCTTGCTCGATAATGTCATAGCGTTCACCTTGTTGCTTAACGACCTTTCCTTCAAAAGAAGGTTTTTGCTTTAGTGTCGGCTTAACCGGTTTATGGTCAATAGCAATTCGGTCTTTATAAACGCCGTCAGAAACGGTAATGAATGTGCGGCCATTGTGCCCAGAAAGAGTGACCTCACCATCCTCAACTACAGCTACATTTTTATTCGTGGTGGACCAGGTAAGGTCTTTTGTTACCTTTTCAAAATGACCATCTTCATAGATGTGCAGGGCCGTGAGACTTATTTTATTATCGGTAATTTGGTCTTCAACCTGCGGGACATTTTCTAGGAGTATAAGATCTTTTACTGCTGAATGATCCTCTGCAGCAACGGTGTTCGGCATAAGCGGTACCAGTAAGGCGAGTATGATCATGAGCATGGTAACGGGATTACGTATTGGCTTCATCGCATCGTCCACTCCCTTTAGAATTAGTAGCTTCGTTTCTCCCATTGGCTATTTGTAATATTTACAAGTGACGCCTCGTTATTCCCACTTGTAAGCTTTAGGTTTGTCACATACCATCCTCTTCCGTTCGTACTTCCGTCTGTCTCGTAGCGAAAGCGGACAAATTGTGTACCTTCAGGGATGGTCACCTTTTTAGACTGCCAGGAGACGCTTGTCCCTGTATAAAGCTCGTTAGTCTGCGACCAGTTTACTCCGTCGCGGGACACTTCAACCATGCCGAAATCATATCCTTGTTCGATCCGATACCAGGAATCAAAGGTTAGGGTAGCAGTTTCGTTAACAGAGACCCTGGCTGTTAATGTTCGGTTTAGCTGGTCACCATATCCTGAGAACCAAGCATCTTCTTTCGATGGCATATGGACAGGAATCGCATCAGCTACTTTTCTGGCAAATTGCCGACGTGCCGGGTTAGTCGATACAGTCTCCCGGGTAGGGTGAACCCGGTTTGTTAGTAAAATGGCTATCGTTTCATTGTTAGGGTTGAGAACTATAGATGTCCCTGTGTAACCGGTGTGTCCGATCGATGAGGCTTCAGATAAAGCGTCCATGTACCAGCCTTGGGCAAGTTCCCAGCCTAGTCCGTGCTCATTACCCGGGAACTCTGGAATTTGATTTTTTATCAGTAACTCCACAGTTTCCGGTTCGAGGATTTGCTTGTTGCCATATCGTCCCTCGTTTAAAAACATGTGTCCTAACTTGGCTAGGTCCTTTGCCGTAGAAAAAACACCAGCGTGACCTGCCACGCCTCCTAGTGACCAGGCATTCTCATCATGTACTTCTCCCCAGACGAGACCGCGGCCTGTCCAAGGCTGATATTCAGTTGCTGCAATTCGTTGTTTTAATTGTTCGGGAGGGTTATACATGGTATCCGTCATGTTGAGAGGTTCCGTGAGGTTTTCTTTGACGAAAGTATCCAGGCTCTGACCTGAAATGCGTTCAATAATAGAAGCTAAGGTAATCATGTTGAGATCACTGTAGGTGTATGTAGTTCCTGGTGGGTTAGCTAATGGATACTGATAAACATATTGCAGCCGCTCTTCTTTACTATCCCCAATCGTATACAGAGGTATCCAGGCTTTAAATCCCGATGTATGGGTCATCAGCTGTTTAATCGTTACATTTTCTTTACCGTTTTGAGCAAATTCCGGAATATATTTGGCTACCGGGTCATCTAATTCGAAAAAACCTTGCTCATAAAGCTTCATAGCTGCTGTTGTTGTGAAAATTTTGCTAAGAGAGGCGATATCAAAAATCGTATCTTTCTGCATAGCAACAGGCTCGTCCACCTTGTTGCCTTGATCATCTTTGTACAAAACTGCTTTTCCGTATGCTTCACGCTGAACGATATGCCCACGGCGGGCTACAAACGTCACTGCGCCGGGCATCACTCCATCTGCAATCATTGATTCCATGACAGAATCAATTTCTCGTAATGGGGTTACCCTCATGCCTGCTCCTTTAATGGATCCAGGATGTAAGATAGGGGAAGATGGTCCTGAATTCCCCCAGGAAAAAGCAGGATGAGCCCGTTCCTGATTCCGTTTCATTTCTTGCTTTTCAATCGTAGGTTTGTTTTTTTCGCTCGCAATCACACTCCTTTCAGAATTTGCCGGGAACATAAATGAAACAGATAACATAACTAAAATAGTCAACATCGATGTTTCCTTTTTCATATGTGCCTCCTTTCAAAACTTGTACACCCATATTGAAAAGGCTTTCATTGCTTGTTTTCATCATAAGTTAATGACAATATAGTTGTCTATACCACATAAGTCGCATTAATGGTTTGAATAGTGTGAAAACTAATAGAAAAGCAGTAGGAAAATAGTTACATGAATTCTAGTTAAAGGAATAGCGGGTTTGCATTTTATACATAACTGAATGTCTTGTCCCATATAGTTTAGATAGGTGATGTAAGGGGAGTGGGGAGATATGATACGGCGTATGAAAACAGCTGGATGGTTACTTGTAGTAGTCGGGGTTGTTTGTTTGATTTCCTATCCTGTGCAAGAGGTGAAAGATGCCTGGCAGACATGGTCTTCGCCGCTTACGGGCAAAGTGATTGTATTAGATCCAGGTCATGGAGGACCAGATGGCGGTGCAGTTGGGGAAAATGGAACCGAGGAAAAAGAAATTACGTTGCAAATCTCTGAAGATTTACGGGATTATTTGCAGCAATCTGGAGCCATTGTTTATTTAACGCGTGAGGATGGGAACGATCTATCATCTGACGAAGCAGGCAGTTTATCACGGCGTAAAGCAGAAGATATTAGAAATCGAGTTGATTTTATTGAAGATCAAGAGGCGGACTTTTTCCTAAGCTTACACTTGAATGCCATTCCCTCCCATAAGTGGCGGGGAGCTCAAACCTTTTACAATTCAAAGAATGAAAAGAGTAAAAGCCTCGCAAAGTTTATTCAGTCTGAAATCCGAACCAGTCTTGATAATACGACAAGAGAAGCGATGGGGCTGAATAACATTTATATTCTCAAACATACAGAAGCGCCCGGGGCATTAGTGGAGGCGGGTTTTTTATCGAATCCTGATGAACGGACTTTACTTGAGAGTAATGAGTATCAAAGAAAAATGGCTGAATCTATATATAGAGGAATTTTACGTTATGTCACAGAACTGGAATACCCCGATGACTCTGAAGAGTAAGCATATTGCTTAGAAAGCGGTTCATGTATGTTATACTTGCACTGATGAAACATTTCTAAGGAAGGTGACATTTTTTGCTTACACAAGAGGAAGTACTGAATATTCTCCATTCCGTCGAAGATCCGTTTTTACATAAAACGTTAGAAGAGACGGGTGGAGTTGAGGAAATAAAGATTAAGGAAGAGAAGAATCATGTCAGTGTCAAGGTTTTAATTGCTAAAACTAACACAGCGGAACAAATGGAACTGCAGCAAAAGATCGTCAATTCCCTTAAAAGTGGTGGAGCGGCTACTGTTGGACTTCGCTTTGATCAGCTGCCTGACGAAGTAATTGAGAAATTCCAGCCGGCTGCTGAAGAAGCTCAGGAAGCTTCATTGCTTGATGGGAAAACAGGCACGAAATTCATTTCGATCGCAAGCGGGAAAGGTGGCGTAGGGAAATCGACCGTAACCGTTAACCTTGCCATCGCTCTTTCGCGTCTAGGGAAAAAGGTCGGTATTATTGATGCTGATATTTATGGGTTTAGTGTACCGGATATGATGGGAGTAGAAGAACGCCCGGTTGTTCGTGGAGAAAAGATTATCCCTGTTGAACGGTTTGGTGTGAAAATTGTATCCATGGGCTTCTTTGTTGAAGACAACTCACCCATTATTTGGCGTGGCCCAATGCTTGGGAAAATGCTGACAAGCTTTTTCAAAGAGGTGGAGTGGGGAGATCTGGATTATCTCTTGCTTGACCTTCCTCCAGGAACTGGAGATATGGCGCTGGACGTACATGCTATGCTTCCATCCTCAAAAGAAATCATCGTTACAACGCCACATCCTACAGCTGCATTCGTAGCGGCTCGTGCCGGGCAAATGGCGATTAAAACAGAGCATGAGATTCTAGGCGTTGTTGAAAATATGGCTTATTTCGAAAGTAAAGAAACCGGTAATAAAGAGTTCGTCTTTGGCCGTGGCGGCGGTGCAAAATTAGCAGAAGAGCTGAAGACTGATATTCTCGGTCATGTTCCACTGCAACAGCCTTACGAAGATGAGGACGTATTTGCACCTTCTGTATATCAGTCAGATCATCCGATCGG
Organism: Halobacillus naozhouensis; assembly: GCF_029714185.1. NCBI lineage: Bacteria > Bacillati > Bacillota > Bacilli > Caryophanales > Bacillaceae > Halobacillus > Halobacillus naozhouensis. Next base: position 184,307 of record NZ_CP121671.1, read on the forward strand.
TGTCACTTACAGAAATATGGCAGCTAAAATAGTCGATAAATATTAATAAAAAGCACGCAGCTAGTTGTTTTAAGCTGCGTGCTTCATTGATAGTTAAGCACCTTGTCCGGACCCGGATTGTGATTGCCCTTGTCCACCCTGTTTCTTCTGCCCGCCACTTTGTTCACCGGTTTTCATTTTCTCTGCAGCCTGAAGCAAAGTTTCCGTCATTTTAGCTTGAAACACAGGGCTATTTAAGGTTTCCTGAATCGTTTTCTCTAAGTGGGCCCTAAATTTCTGCCCTTTCATAACTTCGAGCATCTGTTCCATCATTTCTGGGTTTTGATAAAGCTCTATAAGTGATTTCTGATACTCAGGGTCCTTCATTAACCCCTTCATCAATGTCTTTTGCTCTTCTTCAATCACTTTGCTGAATTCCTGGACAAATTTTGGATCTGTAAAAAGCTTACCCCAGAATTTCTTACCTTTTTCTGAAAGCAGGGTTTCAATTACAGCTTGTTTGACGACTTCAGAGTCCAAAGCCATGGCCTGTTGCATCTGCTCATCGGTTAGCACCTCTGTCATCGCTTTTTTACCATCGTCTGTTTTTAATATATCCACCATCATTTTTTTAGTGGTTTCGTAATCCGCTTCCCCGCTGGCTCCCGAAGTACCGCCGCAGGCGGCTAAGAAAACAACGAGTAAAACGGGACATATCAAGCGTAATATGGACATAAATTATGTCCCCTTTCCTTTTGTTCTCCTTGCTTTACTATTTGCATTTCGACAAAAAAATATGCGGACTTGAGGAAAAATTGCACGCTTCATGATAAAATACGAAAGGGTAATTTAATGTAATTTAGGAGGACGTAAAGTGACCAGTAGAAAATGGGTGAGGATGTTTCTAACTACACTATTAGTCGGTGCAGTATTGACGTTATTCACCAGTTTTGTTGTAAAACCAGACTCCTACCTCAGGGTGCTGCAGCCACTTCAATTAAGTGAACTGTTAGGAGTGCTGTTATTTTTCCTTGGGTTTGGGCTTATTTTTAGTGTCATCAGCCAAATGGGCTTTTTTGCATACTTAACGGTTAACCAATTTGGACTAGGGGTTTTTCGAAGCTTTTGGCCGACGATTCAAGCCTTCTTGGTGGCCTTTACGCTATTTGACCTCATCTATTTCCGCTATCGCGCGGCAGAAGAAGCGTCGGTTTGGCCCTTTTTATGGACAGCCCTCACTATCCTGTTGTTTTCGTTAATTGTCGCTTGGGTAAAAGCCAAAGAAACGAATGAAAAGGCGTTCACCCCAGCGTTATTCTTTATGGTTGTCGTCACAACAGTTGAATGGGTTCCTGCATTACGTGCGGAGGGAAGCGATTACGTATGGTTAATGATTATTCCTCTGTTCGCCTGTAATGCTTACCAGCTGTTACTGCTTCACAGGTTAACCGCGAAATCTACATAAAAGTAAGCGGCCTCTGTGAGCCGCTTATTTTTCATTCCTCTTTATTTTTTGCCTGCCCACCGTTTACTAATTCCGTAATCGTAACAAATTCAAGATCTTTTTGTTTAAGTCCAGGAATGATTACTTCCAGCGCTTTGGCCGTTTGCTTAATTGAATCAGATGCATGAAGTAATATAATATCTCCCTTTGAACTATTTTCCATGACTTGATTTATGATTGCGTTTGTACCAGGATTTTCCCAATCACGCGGGTTTAGGCTCCACTGGACTGTTTCGAGCCCTTCCTTTTCAATGGCTGATAATACTTCCTGGTTTAAGTGACCGTGTGGCGGGCGCAAATAATTGATATCCTCAAACCCTAATTTTTCAAAAGCTTCTTTAGCCTTCTGGATATCTTTTCTTATTTGCTCAGGCTCCATCTTAGAATAGCTTTCATATTCATACCCCATCATAGCAATTTCATGTTTACCTTCATGGATATCTTCTACAATATCCGGATGCCGCTCTGCCCAGTTTCCACTTAGAAAAAATGTAGCCTTCGCCTGGTGGGTTTTTAATTTTTCCAAAATATCATGAACCTTTTCATTTCCCCAGCTAATATTAAAAGTTAGTGCGATAAATGGCTGGTCACCATTTCCCTTTGATAAAGCTTTAGCCTCGCCATCATTAGAAAAAACAGGGAGTTGACTTCGTTGGCCGATCCACATCATGAATGCACAAAATAAGGCAAGTATAATAATGACACTATAACGTTTGATTCGTTCTATTTTCCACGTATAAAAACTCACGCTACAGCAGCTCCTTTTTACCTCTATATAGTCCATCCTTATGAAAAATATGGACAAACTATGCTAAAAATCACAAAAACAGGGTAAAAATAAAAAGAGTTACTTGAAAGAGGTGGACGAACAATGTACGGATTGATGATAAACGATAATGAACAGCTTGAAATAGAGTACTTGTTAAAAAGGGAGATGGAGGAGATCACGTTCGATTTGGGAGATCATCGGATAGATTCTGAAATAAAGGCTGCCATGGAAGAAAGGTATGTTGTGTTGTTTCAGTTATTTAGAAGGTTTGCAAGCCGGGAAGAATGCTTGCAATACATGCCGAAGAAGAAAAAGCAGAACTAACTTTGTATGTTATATTCACGCTAATACAGAAGGGAGAGTGTGAATAGATGAAACATATAAGCACGGTCATTTTTGACCTGGATGGAGTAATCACAGATACGGCTGAACATCATTATTTGGCTTGGAGTTCCTTGGCAGAAGAATTAAACATACCATTTGACCGCGAATTTAATGAAAAGCTAAAAGGGATGAGCCGGATTGACTCCTTAAATATGATTCTTGAGCACGGCGGCCTGGAACTTAAAGAGGAAGAAAAGACACAGCAGGCCATTAAGAAGAACGAACATTATCAGAAAATGATTAAAAATATTACACCTGAAGATTTATTGCCTGGAATCATCGACTTTATGAAAGGGATAGAACAGGCTGGATTAAAAACAGCATCGGCTTCCGCCAGCCGAAATGCCAAGCTTGTTGTAGAGTGATTACAGATTATTGAACAATTGGATGCCATTGTCGATGTTTCCAGGATCACAAAAGGCAAGCCGGATCCAGAGATTTTCCTGACTGCAGCTGAACAACTAGGTGTAGATCCTAATAATTGTGTAGGCGTAGAAGACGCGCAATCGGGGGTGGAAGCTATTAAAGCAGCCAACATGTACGCAGTTGGAGTAGGTGATCCGACTTCATTACGCGCGGCTGATTGGGTCATCGCTGACACGAGGGAGTTGACGTTACCTTAGTTAAAAAAACGAGCTCTGTCATAATCATCTTCCAAACAACTCGGAGCTTACCTATCGAGTTTTTTACATAATCAATTCTCTTTATGTTTGGGTCGTTTATAAAAAAGGTAAAAGAAATAAGAGAAATTCTTAAAAAGTTATTGCGCTATCATTTCATTCTATGCTATATTATTAATCGTTGTCGGGAAAGGACGAACGGAAACAATGACGGCCTTTCAGAAACCAACAACTTCATTAAAAAAAGTTGTTGACTTTATTACACAGACGAGATACAATAATTCTTGTCGCCAAAACGACAGCATAAACATTTGATCTTTGAAAACTGAACGAACCAACCAGTACGTCAACACATTCTTTCTATTATATAGAGGGAATACAAACAAGCACATTCGGTGTGCAAAGAGTCAAAGGATCTTCAACTAGGTTCGCAACGTCCTGTTGCAACGTTGGAGGCAGTGCATCCGTGCACAAGCAAACTTAACTTTTATGGAGAGTTTGATCCTGGCTCAGGACGAACGCTGGCGGCGTGCCTAATACATGCAAGTCGAGCGCAGGAAGCAGGCAGATCCCCTTCGGGGGTGATGCCTGTGGAATGAGCGGCGGACGGGTGAGTAACACGTGGGCAACCTGCCTGTAAGATCGGAATAACTCCGGGAAACCGGGGCTAATGCCGGGTAATCTTTTCCCTCGCATGAGGGAGAAGTAAAAGATGGCCTTTGGCTATCACTTACAGATGGGCCCGCGGCGCATTAGCTAGTTGGTGAGGTAATAGCTCACCAAGGCGACGATGCGTAGCCGACCTGAGAGGGTGATCGGCCACACTGGGACTGAGACACGGCCCAGACTCCTACGGGAGGCAGCAGTAGGGAATCTTCCGCAATGGACGAAAGTCTGACGGAGCAACGCCGCGTGAACGATGAAGGTCTTCGGATCGTAAAGTTCTGTTGTTAGGGAAGAACAAGTACCGTGCGAATAGAGCGGTACCTTGACGGTACCTAACGAGGAAGCCCCGGCTAACTACGTGCCAGCAGCCGCGGTAATACGTAGGGGGCAAGCGTTGTCCGGAATTATTGGGCGTAAAGCGCGCGCAGGCGGTTTCTTAAGTCTGATGTGAAAGCCCACGGCTCAACCGTGGAGGGTCATTGGAAACTGGGGAACTTGAGGACAGAAGAGGAGAGTGGAATTCCACGTGTAGCGGTGAAATGCGTAGATATGTGGAGGAACACCAGTGGCGAAGGCGACTCTCTGGTCTGTTTCTGACGCTGAGGTGCGAAAGCGTGGGTAGCAAACAGGATTAGATACCCTGGTAGTCCACGCCGTAAACGATGAGTGCTAGGTGTTAGGGGGCTTCCACCCCTTAGTGCTGAAGTTAACGCATTAAGCACTCCGCCTGGGGAGTACGGCCGCAAGGCTGAAACTCAAAGGAATTGACGGGGGCCCGCACAAGCGGTGGAGCATGTGGTTTAATTCGAAGCAACGCGAAGAACCTTACCAGGTCTTGACATCCTTGGACCACCCTAGAGATAGGGTTTTCCCTTCGGGGACCAAGTGACAGGTGGTGCATGGTTGTCGTCAGCTCGTGTCGTGAGATGTTGGGTTAAGTCCCGCAACGAGCGCAACCCCTAATCTTAGTTGCCAGCATTCAGTTGGGCACTCTAAGGTGACTGCCGGTGACAAACCGGAGGAAGGCGGGGATGACGTCAAATCATCATGCCCCTTATGACCTGGGCTACACACGTGCTACAATGGATGGTACAAAGGGCAGCGAAGCCGCAAGGTGTAGCAAATCCCATAAAACCATTCTCAGTTCGGATTGCAGGCTGCAACTCGCCTGCATGAAGCCGGAATCGCTAGTAATCGCGGATCAGCATGCCGCGGTGAATACGTTCCCGGGCCTTGTACACACCGCCCGTCACACCACGAGAGTTGGCAACACCCGAAGTCGGTGAGGTAACACATTATGTGAGCCAGCCGCCGAAGGTGGGGCCAATGATTGGGGTGAAGTCGTAACAAGGTAGCCGTATCGGAAGGTGCGGCTGGATCACCTCCTTTCTAAGGAACTATGGAAGGCGGACACAACCTTCGGGTTGATGGATGCTGATCCATACGGAAGACGCACTGGTTGGTTGTTCAGTTTTGAGAGATCAAAAAGTATAATGATGATCCCAAATGAATGGGCCTGTAGCTCAGCTGGTTAGAGCGCACGCCTGATAAGCGTGAGGTCGGTGGTTCGAGTCCACTCAGGCCCACCATTCAATGGGGCCTTAGCTCAGCTGGGAGAGCGCCTGCTTTGCACGCAGGAGGTCAGCGGTTCGATCCCGCTAGGCTCCACCATATAAAATTTCCTAAAACACAACGATACTATTGTGTTTTAAAAGCAACCCTTTGAATGGGGGATGAACCTTGAAAACTGGATAAGATATTTCAGAACGTGTTTGATCGCAAGATCAACACGGGATGACAAGACATCAAACATCAATTTTTAAACGTCTTTTCACAGATAGTTAAGTGAATAAGGGCGCACGGTGGATGCCTTGGTACTAGGAGCCGATGAAGGACGGGACTAACACCGATATGCTTTGGGAAGCCGTAAGTAGGCTGTGCACCGAAGATTTCCGAATGGGGAAACCCCCTGCTCGTAATGGAGTAGGATCGTTTACTGAATTCATAGGTAAACGAAGGCAGACCCGGGGAACTGAAACATCTCAGTACCCGGAGGAAGAGAAAGCAAACGCGATTTCCCGAGTAGCGGCGAGCGAAACGGAATCAGCCCAAACCAGAAAGCTTGCTTTCTGGGGTTGTAGGACACTCCATTGGAGTTACCAAAAAAGAAGATAGATGAATCGATCTGGAACGATCAGCCAGAGCGGGTAAGAGCCCTGTAATCGACATCTTCTTTTCTCCGGAGTGGATCCTGAGTACGGCGGAACACGAGGAATTCCGTCGGAATCCGGGAGGACCATCTCCCAAGGCTAAATACTCCCTAGTGACCGATAGTGAACCAGTACCGTGAGGGAAAGGTGAAAAGCACCCCGGAAGGGGAGTGAAAGAGAACCTGAAACCGTGTGCCTACAAGTAGTCGGAGCCCATTGATGGGTGACGGCGTGCCTTTTGTAGAATGAACCGGCGAGTTACGACTGTATGCAAGGTTAAGCATCAGAAGCGGAGCCGCAGCGAAAGCGAGTCTGAACAGGGCGCGTGAGTATGCGGTCGTAGACCCGAAACCGTGTGATCTACCCATGTCCAGGGTGAAGGTCAGGTAACACTGACTGGAGGCCCGAACCCACGCAAGTTGAAAATTGCGGGGATGAGGTGTGGGTAGGGGTGAAATGCCAATCGAACACGGAGATAGCTGGTTCTCTCCGAAATAGCTTTAGGGCTAGCCTCAGAATAGAAAGTCTTGGAGGTAGAGCACTGATTGGACGAGGGGCCCCTACCGGGTTACCGAATTCAGTCAAACTCCGAATGCCAACGACTTTGTTCTGGGAGTCAGACCATGGGTGATAAGGTTCATGGTCGAGAGGGAAACAGCCCAGACCGCCAGCTAAGGTCCCTAAGTGTGTGTTAAGTGGAAAAGGATGTGGAGTTGCTTAGACAACCAGGATGTTGGCTTAGAAGCAGCCATCATTGAAAGAGTGCGTAATAGCTCACTGGTCGAGTGACTCTGCGCCGAAAATGTACCGGGGCTAAACACACCACCGAAGCTGCGGATTGATCCGAACGGATCAGTGGTAGGAGAGCGTTCTAAGGGCTGCGAAGTCAGACCGTAAGGACTGGTGGAGCGCTTAGAAGTGAGAATGCCGGTATGAGTAGCGAAAAAAGAGTGAGAATCTCTTTCACCGAAAGCCCAAGGTTTCCTGAGGAAGGCTCGTCCTCTCAGGGTTAGTCGGGACCTAAGCCGAGGCCGAAAGGCGTAGGCGATGGACAACAGGTTGATATTCCTGTACCGCCTCCTTTCCGTTTGAACGACGGGGGGACGCAGGAGGATAAGGAGAGCGCACCATTGGATGTGTGCGTCCAAGCAGTAAGACGGTCGAGGCAGGTAAATCCACTCGGCAACGTCAAGCTGTGATGGGGAGGGAACTAAAGTACCGAAGCTCCTGATTTCACACTGCCAAGAAAATCCTCTAGTGAGGAAAGAGGCGCCCGTACCGCAAACCAACACAGGTAGGCGAGGAGAGAATCCTAAGGTGAGCGGGAGAACTCTCGTTAAGGAACTCGGCAAAATGACCCCGTAACTTCGGGAGAAGGGGTGCTCCTCTGCCGAGGAGCCGCAGTGAAAAGGCCCAAGCGACTGTTTACCAAAAACACAGGTCTCTGCGAAGCCGTAAGGCGAAGTATAGGGGCTGACACCTGCCCGGTGCTGGAAGGTTAAGGGGATGCGTTAGCGCTTTTGGCGCGAAGCGTTGAACCGAAGCCCCAGTAAACGGCGGCCGTAACTATAACGGTCCTAAGGTAGCGAAATTCCTTGTCGGGTAAGTTCCGACCCGCACGAAAGGTGCAACGACTTGGGCACTGTCTCAACGAGAGACCCGGTGAAATTATACTATGCGTGAAGATGCGCATTACCCGCGACAGGACGGAAAGACCCCGTGGAGCTTTACTGTAGCCTGATATTGAATGTTGGTACAGCTTGTACAGGATAGGTGGGAGCCTGAGAAACCGGAGCGCTAGCTTCGGTGGAGGCGCTGGTGGGATACCACCCTGGCTGTACGGACATTCTAACCCAGGACCGTGATCCGGTTCGGAGACAGTGTCAGGTGGGCAGTTTGACTGGGGCGGTCGCCTCCTAAAGAGTAACGGAGGCGCCCAAAGGTTCCCTCAGAATGGTTGGAAATCATTCGCAGAGTGTAAAGGCACAAGGGAGCTTGACTGCGAGACTTACAAGTCGAGCAGGGACGAAAGTCGGGCTTAGTGATCCGGCGGTACCGTATGGAAGGGCCGTCGCTCAACGGATAAAAGCTACCCCGGGGATAACAGGCTTATCTCCCCCAAGAGTCCACATCGACGGGGAGGTTTGGCACCTCGATGTCGGCTCATCGCATCCTGGGGCTGTAGTCGGTCCCAAGGGTTGGGCTGTTCGCCCATTAAAGCGGTACGCGAGCTGGGTTCAGAACGTCGTGAGACAGTTCGGTCCCTATCCGTCGTGGGCGTTGGAAATCTGAAAGGAGCTGTCCTTAGTACGAGAGGACCGGGATGGACACACCGCTGGTGTACCAGTTGTTCCGCCAGGAGCATGGCTGGGTAGCTACGTGTGGACGGGATAAGTGCTGAAAGCATCTAAGCATGAAGCCCCCCTTGAGATGAGATTTCCCCTTACGCCAAGTAAGTAAGATTCCTCAGAGACGATGAGGTCGATAGGTCCGAGGTGGAAGCGTGGTGACACGTGGAGCTGACGGATACTAATCAATCGATGACTTAACTATATCAAAAAGCGGAGACGACCTTTATGGGAGTCAAAGCTAGATTATGAAACGTAAACATGATGTTTGTCTTGCCCCTCTTATCCAGTTTTGAAGGTTCACCCTTCCTAACAGAATGATGTGGTGGCGACAGCGAAGAGGTCACACCTGTTCCCATGCCGAACACAGCAGTTAAGCTCTTCAGCGCCGATGGTAGTCGGGTTGATCCCCGTGAGAGTAGGACGCGGCCACGTCATATCTTTATATTTATTCCACCGTAGCTCAGTGGTAGAGCAATCGGCTGTTAACCGATCGGTCGTAGGTTCGAATCCTACCGGTGGAGCCACTTGCTTCCATAGCTCAGTGGTAGAGCACTTCCATGGTAAGGAAGGGGTCGCCGGTTCAAGTCCGGCTGGAAGCTCTGAAGAAGTATGTAATGGCCCGTTGGTCAAGTGGTTAAGACACCGCCCTTTCACGGCGGTAACACGGGTTCGAATCCCGTACGGGTCACCACTGATTTTCACTTTTATGAACCTTGGAGGATTAGCTCAGCTGGGAGAGCACTTGCCTTACAAGCAAGGGGTCGCAGGTTCGAGCCCTGCATCCTCCACCATTCATCGCCGGCCTAGCTCAACTGGCAGAGCAACTGATTTGTAATCAGTAGGTTGGGGGTTCAAGTCCTCTGGCCGGCACCATTAACACTTGTATAACAATGGAGGGATAGCGAAGTTGGCCAAACGCGGCGGACTGTAAATCCGCTCCCATCGGGTTCGCAGGTTCGAGTCCTGCTCCCTCCACCATTTACTTTTTTAACTTTTAACGTATAAGATGTGTTAAACAGTACATACTAATTTTTGTAATGTTGGGCCATAGCCAAGCGGTAAGGCAACGGTTTTTGGTACCGTCATGCGCTGGTTCGAATCCAGCTGGCCCAGCCATTTTATCTCAATAGGGAAACAAGGCCTTTTTTATTTGCAGTAAATACATAAACGTCCTGTTACCGATTCATTAGTGAACAAGCATTACTTACAAACGCACGAGAAACACTCTTAATTACGAGCCATTAGCTCAGTTGGTAGAGCAAGCCAACTGCTTGTGTTACTTCCTTGCAGGCTTGCGAGGAGTGCAGCTTCACTGTTTATACTTGCAACACGACGAGCATCACCTAAAAAAGTACGAGAAACACTCTTAATTACGAGCCATTAGCTCAGTTGGTAGAGCATCTGACTTTTAATCAGAGGGTCGGAGGTTCGAGCCCTCCATGGCTCATCCCGAGAGACGGATATTGTATAGGCAATTCCGTCTTTCATTAATATAGGGGCCTTAGCTCAGCTGGGAGAGCGCCTGCTTTGCACGCAGGAGGTCAGCGGTTCGATCCCGCTAGGCTCCACCAATACATATAAGGTCAAGCTGATATCATGATAGATATCAGCTTTTTTTGATAGGACATATCTGAAAATTCCTTTCATAGAGGAGAGAAAACTAGTGAAAGCTATCTTTGTTGATCGTGATGGAACTATGGGTGGTTCGGATAGAATTGAGTATCCAGGTGAATTTCAGTTGTACCCGGGGGTCCAAGCCAAGTTTCGTGAGGTGCAGGAGAACGGTACAAAGTTATTCTCCTTTACAAACCAGCCTGGAATTGCTGAAGGGGAAGCAACAATGGAAAACTTCCGAAATGAATTAAACAGCTTTGGATTTGATGGAGTCTATGTCTGTCCCCACACGCCAGCAGCAAAATGCAAGTGCCGAAAACCGGGGACGAGAATGATTGAAAGGGCCTGTAAGGAGCATGGGTTACGAGCAGAGGATTGTTTTGTAATAGGTGACCGGTTGACAGATATGCTGGCAGCTACACGTGCTGGTTGTGAAGGAATCCTTGTAACTACTGGCGCTGGAGAGGAATCACTAAGACATTGGCAACAATCAGACGATCAACTAGATATAAAGTGGATTGCCGAAGATATTATTCATGCATTAGATAGGCTAATGGCGGGCAAATAACGTATATATATGCAGAAAGTTGTGCAGTTGAACCACTGGTATGAAAACGTCTACAATTAAAGAAACAAAGGAGGACACTGCTTATGAATAAACAACTATCTATTATTGGAGTACCTATGGACTTAGGCCAAATGCGCCGAGGTGTTGATATGGGACCAAGTGCTATTCGTTATGCAGGCATTGTTGAGCGCCTGGAAAATTTAAAATATACCATTGAAGATCTTGGAGATATTGATATCAAACGTCCTGCTCAAAAAGACGATAATAAGCTGGATAATCTCCGTAATTTAAATGAAGTTGCAGAAGGTAATCACCGTTTAGCCGAAACGGTAGATGAAGTTGTAGGCAAAGGGGACTTTCCACTTGTTTTAGGTGGCGATCATAGTATTGCTATGGGTTCATTAGCTGGTATTGCTAAGCATTACGATAATCTAGGGGTCATCTGGTATGATGCACACGGCGATTTAAATACAGGAGACAGTTCTCCATCTGGTAATATTCACGGAATGCCATTAGCAGTAAGCCTTGGAATTGGGCATGAAAAGCTGACTAATATTCTTGATTATCAACCGAAAATTAAACCCGAAAACATTGTAATTATTGGGGCCCGCTCTTTGGATGAAGGAGAAAGAATTCTTATTAAAGAAAAAGGCATTAAAGTGTACACCATGCATGAAGTGGATCGTATGGGAATGTCGGAAGTAGTAGAAGAAACGATTGAATACTTAAAAGAACGTACGGACGGAGTTCACTTGAGTTTAGATTTAGATGGGTTGGATCCTGAGGAAGCCCCGGGTGTCGGGACACCTGTAATGGGAGGGTTAAGCTATCGGGAGAGTCATTTAGCGATGGAGATGCTATTTCAATCCAAAATGATCACGTCAGCAGAGTTTGTAGAAGTAAACCCTATCTTAGATGAGAAAAATAAAACAGCAAATATGGCGGTGGGCCTAATGGGGTCACTTTTTGGAGAAAGTTTAAAATAATGGGAATGTTAGGAGCAGCTTATCTTTTGCGGGGTAAGTTGCTTTTGTTTTAAAGTTTCAAACTCGTTTAATAAATGATCCAATTTTACACTTATGCGAACCACCTCTGCAGATGTTAAGGCATTTTCGTCGGCTAACCTGCTCATTTCTTTCCTGCAAAATTCAATTTCCTCGAGTAAAGTGAACTCTCGTTTCATTTTCCTCACCTCCTATGGAAATTATTTCATCCATTTTTCTTATACCCATTTTACTATATAATAAACATTATACTAGGAAAAATAAACGGTTATAAAATTTTTGAAACCTTTTACTCCTCTCATTCGTATGAGGAGAACAACCGCATGGATGGCGGAGGTATAGTAAATGGAAACCATGATTATGAAAAAAATTAAAGAAGTAAAGAAGGGTGACCAGTCTGCCTTTGAAGATATCGTTTCTTTTTATCAAAATAAAGTATACCATATCTGTTATCGGATGATTGGGAATGCTTATGAAGCAGAGGATCTTGCTCAGGAAGCATTTATTAGGGCTTATACTAACATTCACACGTTTGACGAACGTAGGAAATTCTCTACTTGGTTATATCGTATTGCAACGAATTTAACGATCGATCGGATTAGAAAGAAGAAACCAGATTATTATCTCGATGCTGAGGTAAGGGGGACGGACGGATTAAACATGTACTCCCAGCTGGCGGTTGATCAGGCGTTGCCAGAGGAAGAGGTGGAAAGCCTTGAGCTGCAAAGTTACATTCACCGTGAAATTCTCGCCCTGCCCCCTAAATATCGAAGTATTATCGTACTCAGGTATTTAGATGAATTGTCCCTTCAGGAAATTGCTGAAGTATTGGATATTCCTATAGGGACGGTAAAGACAAGAATTCACAGAGGCAGGGAAGCCTTACGTAAAAGGCTTCGTCATGTGTAAAGGAGTTGAGAGGGAATGAATTGCAATAAAGAAGCTGTGGCGCTTATGCATAAGTATTTAGATGGCGACCTGATAAAAGAAGAAGAGAGACGACTGCGTGACCATTTACAAGTATGCCCAGCCTGCCAGGCTCACTTTCATGAGCTGAAGCGGTCTATCACATTAGTTAAAAATTCTGGGCCCGTGACAGCACCTTCGAATTTCACATCAAACGTAATGGCCAGCCTGCCAAAAGAGAAAAAGAGAAAAAACTATGTTCGCTGGCTGCAAAGGCATCCAATTATTACAGCAGCTGCTGTGTTTTTCATATTAATGTTTAGTGGGATTTTTTCTGCCTGGAATCAGGATCAGCAAGTAACCGTCTCAAAACAAGATGATTTAGTGATTCGTGATAATACAGTGATTGTTCCCGAAGACGTAACCGTAGAAGGTGATCTGGTTGTTCGAAACGGTAACCTTAAGGTAGATGGCAAGATTAATGGTGATATCACGCTGATTAATGGTGACCTGGTTAAAGAAAATGACCTTGACGATATTACAAATGGTAAGAAGTATCAGGCGTATGTCAGTGGTGAGATTCATGAGGTTAATCAAGTATTTGAGTGGATATGGTACCATATGAAGAAATTCACCACGGAGTTGTTCTCCTTTGACTCAGACGAGTAATGAAGGGACCACTATGAGTGTTCATAGTGGTCTTCTCTTTTAAAGTGAAAAGTTTTGCCTATCCCTTTCGGGGACTGAATAAGCAGGCTTTGGATTTTTAATTTCCCCATTCCTAGCAATATTCGTAAAAGTAAAAGTATGATATAATAACACAGGCTATGGCAATTTTTTATAAAAGGGAAGTGTAGGCATGCTTGATGGGGGAAATGATGTATTAGATTATCTATTAATAGCTATTGATATCGCCCTTGTCTGGTTTGTTGTATATAAATTAATCATGCTTATCCAAGGCACGAAGGCCGTTCAGTTGTTGAAAGGGATATTCGTTGTTCTAGGTGTATGGTTACTGAGTAATTTAACTGGACTGAGCACTCTCAGGTGGCTGATGTCACAAGCGATGACATGGGGTTTTCTCGGGATTATTATTTTATTTCAGCCCGAATTAAGAAGAGCCCTGGAGCAATTAGGGCGTGGAAGCTTCTTTAGTCGTACCACTACGGAAGAGGAAGATACAGAAAAATCAATACAGGCCATTATTAAATCCTGTAACTACATGGCTAAACGGCGCATTGGCGCATTGATTACGGTCGAACGTGAAACAGGAATGGGTGATTACGTGGAAACGGGTATTACTGTTGGCGGTCACCTGTCGAGTGAACTTTTAACGAACATATTTATTCCGAACACACCGCTCCACGATGGGGCCGTGATACTTAAGGATAATGAAATAGTTGCCGCGGCCTGTTACTTACCTCTGTCGGAAAGTCCGTTTATTTCTAAGGAACTAGGAACACGGCATAGGGCGGCGATGGGAATAAGTGAAGTAACAGATGCCCTGACAATTGTTGTTTCAGAAGAGACAGGAGCTATCTCTTGCACAAAAAGCGGCGAGCTTCATAGAGACTTAAGTCAAGAGACTTTAGAAAATATCCTTAGAAACGAATTAGATTTCGGATCCAAAACCCCTGCCTCAAAATCCTGGAATTGGAGGGGGAAAAAGAATGGATAATTTATTTAGGAATCGCTGGTTTATCCGAATTATCTCATTGCTTTTAGCTGTGCTCCTCTGGGTGTCGATTAATATTGACGATAGTATGGATTCAGAGGATCAATGGCTTAGTGAGGGATCTTCTGATATGGAAATTATGAATAACATACCGCTCGAGGTACGGTTTGATAGTGAACAATACGTTGTAAGCGGTCTGCCTCAAAACGTAGTGGTTTCCGTTCAGGGTCCACAAGGGGCCACTGCTCCTGTAGTGAGACAACGGAACTTTACCATATATGCAGACTTGACTGAGTTAGGGCCAGGCACGCATGAAGTTTCTCTGCAGCATACAGGTATAACAAGCAATTTAACTGTCAATATTGAACCCAAAACGGTGGAAGTTACGATTGAAGAAAAAGACAGTAAGGATTTTAATGTCAGTGTCGATTATATCAACGAAAGTAAGATTGAAAATGAGTATGTCATTGGGGAACCGAAAGTCGAGCCAGAAAAGGTGACCATCACCGGAGCAGCCAGTGTGATAGACCGCGTAGCCCTTGTTCAAACCATTATAGACGTAGGGTCTGCAGATGAGACAATCGAAAATCTTGAGGCTCCTGTGAAAGTTTACGATGCACAAGGGAACGAATTAAATGTTCTCTCAGATCCTTCAACAGTGGAAGTAACCGTACCGATTATGAAACCTGAAAAGACAGTTCCTATATCGGTGGTACCTCGGGGAAGCGCACCTGAAGGAGTAATTGTGGACAGCATCACCACAGAAACGAAAGAAGTAGTGATTAGTGGATCTAAGGGTATATTGAGTGAAATAAATAGTCTTGAGGAGATCCCTGTAGATATGACAAATGTTACAGAAGACCAGACAAAAGAGATCGAAATCCCGCTTCCTGAAGGGGTCGATAGTGTCGAACCAAATACAATTGAAGTAGATATAAATGTGGAGAAGCAAACGTAATCGGAATAGTAAATTACGATAAAATGATCTTTGGGGATTAGGAAAGAGAGGTTACTATATATGGGTAAATATTTTGGCACGGATGGAGTTCGAGGTGTTGCCAATAAAGAGCTCACACCTGAATTTGCTTTTAAGCTTGGCCGTTTTGGCGGTTATGTCCTGACTAAAAACGTTCAAAGACCGAAAATATTAATTGGACGAGATACGCGTATTTCAGGTGAGATGTTTGAAGGGGCTCTAGCTGCCGGACTTCTATCCATTGGAGCAGAGGTTATGCGATTAGGAGTGATCTCAACTCCAGGAGTGGCTTATCTGACGAAAGCTCTTCAGGCTGAAGCAGGAATTATGATTTCCGCCTCACACAACCCTGTGGAAGATAACGGGATTAAGTTCTTTGGCCCTGATGGATTTAAGTTAACAGATGATCAAGAAGCAGAAATAGAAGCACTGATCGATGGGGAGGAAGATAAATTACCTCGTCCAGCAGGTGCAGACCTTGGTCAGATTAATGACTATTTCGAAGGCGGTCAAAAATATATGCAATACTTGAAGCAAACGGTAGAATACGATTTTGAAGGGTTGCATATTGCCCTTGACTGTGCACATGGCGCGACGTCATCACTGGCTTCTCACTTGTTTGCTGACTTGGAAGCGGACATTTCATCCATCGGTTCTTCGCCTGATGGGCTTAATATTAACAAAAACGTTGGGTCCACTCATCCCGAAACACTTCAGAAACTTGTGATTGAAAAAGGTGCCGATATCGGACTAGCCTTTGATGGCGATGGCGATCGTTTAATCGCAGTTGATGAAAAGGGGAATATTGTCGACGGGGATAGAATCATGTACGTTTGTGCCAAATATATGAATGAAAAAGGAACATTGAATCATTCGACTGTTGTTTCAACTGTCATGAGTAACCTTGGCTTTTATAAAGCTATTGAAATCCACGGAATGAAAAGTGATAAAACAGCAGTTGGTGACCGTTATGTCATGGAAGAAATGCGCCGGGGGGGCTATAACCTTGGTGGTGAGCAGTCGGGGCATATTATTTTCCTTGATCATAACACGACAGGGGATGGCATGCTGACCGCCCTGCAGCTTGTAAATGTCTTAAAAGATACTGGGAAGCCATTGTCAGAACTTACAGCTGAAATGAAGAAATTCCCGCAAGTATTGAAAAATGTTCGTGTCATTGATAAGCAAAGGGTACAGACTCATCCTCGAATTCAAGAAGCTATTCAAGCCGTAGAATCAGAAATGGGTGAAAGTGGACGTGTGCTCGTAAGACCTTCGGGGACAGAACCACTCGTCCGAATCATGGCAGAAGCCCCAACAGAAGAACTATGTGAAGAATACGTTCAAAAAGTTGTCACGGTCGTCGAAGAAGAATTAGGAATGAAGGAATAGACTTGTATATGCGCAGGAAGCACAATGTGGCTTCCGGCGCATATGTTATTACAACCAATTAACAATCCTATAACGAAGTAAGATTTTTATTGACCAATTTATCTACTATCGGGTAGAATGAAGAATGTCTCTGAAAAATTTAACAGAGCCTGCTTGGCCTGTTAAGATTGGGACTTTATTCAAATACATGAAGGAGGAAAGCAGATAGTATTATTTCCTAAAGCGCCAGGGCTGTGTAAAGAAATGATTTGCACAGTTGACGAGGAGGAGGATCATCGAGCGTTCGGCGGATGTCTCCCGGTTGTTGCACTTCAACCGAATGTCCATGTGATAAACCAAAGAGGCGACTCTTTGTCCAAACCACATGCACAAAGTGAAAAAAATTTGTTAACGGGGAAGGGGCAATCGACTGCCCCTGAATATACGCATCGGTTGCTCCTTTCTTATAATAGGAGGACACCAATTATGTGTGGAATTGTAGGATATATTGGACAACAAGATACGAAGGACATTTTGCTAAGTGGTTTAGAAAAACTTGAATATCGCGGATATGATTCTGCAGGGATCGCTGTGCGTAATACAGAAGGGGTCCATGTTTCCAAAGTAAAAGGGCGGATTGCGACTTTAAGAGAAGCAGTAAATGAAAACGTCCATGCCACAATGGGAATTGGACACACTCGTTGGGCGACACACGGAGCACCAAGCCGTGAGAATGCACACCCTCATCAAAGCTCAACAGAGCGCTTTACAATCGTTCATAACGGAGTAATCGAGAACTACATGGACATACGTAATCAGTACTTGCAAGATGTGGAGCTTCAAAGTGAAACAGACACAGAAATCATCGTGCAACTGATAGAAGTTCTTTATAACGAGCTTAACGACGTAGCAGCAGCTTTCCGTAAAGCTATCGAGTTATTGACAGGTTCTTATGCAATTGCTCTAATCGACAGTGAAGATAGTAAAACCATTTATGTAGCCAAGAACAAGAGCCCGTTGCTAGTTGGTCTTGGAGATGGTTTTAATATGGTAGCCAGTGATTCCATGGCTGCACTCCATGTCACAGATCAGTTCCTTGAGTTAATGGATAAAGAAACTGTTATCCTTCGTCGTGAAGAAGTAGAGATTATCGATCCTGATGGGCAACAAGTAACACGTGAACCATTTACGGCTGAAATTGATGCAACAGATATCGAAAAGGGCACATACCCTCACTTTATGCTGAAGGAAATCGATGAGCAGCCATTTGTTATTCGTAAAATCATCCAAGAGTATCAGAACGAAAATGATGAAATTAAGCTGGATCCACAGATTAGGAAAGCTATGAAAACATGTGACCGCATTTATATCATTGCAGCAGGCACAAGTTATCATGCTGGTCTCTTAGGGAAGCAGTTTATTGAGAAATTGGCAAATATCCCGGTTGAAGTCCATGTAGCTAGTGAGTTTTCTTACAACATGCCACTTCTTTCTGAAAAACCATTATTTGTTTATATCTCCCAAAGTGGGGAAACCGCAGACAGCCGTTCTGTTCTAGTTCAAACGAAAAAATTAGGTCATCCAGCGTTAACGATTACAAACGTTCCTGGATCTACCCTTTCCCGAGAAGCGGATTACACCATGCATTTGCATGCAGGGCCGGAAATTGCCGTAGCCTCAACAAAAGCTTATACAGCGCAAATGGCTGTACTCGCAATTCTAGCCGTTGATACGGCACGTGCAAAAGGAATCAACTTGGATTTTGATCCTATGCAAGAGCTTGGAATTGTAGCAAATGCCATGGAGGCTTTAACAGATCAAAAAGAAGACCTTGAAGAATTGGCACGCGACTATTTGTCAGTGACACGCAACTGTTTCTTCATCGGCCGCGGCATTGACTATTATGTAGGTTTAGAAGGATCGCTTAAGTTAAAAGAAATCTCCTATATTCAAGCCGAAGGGTTTGCAGGAGGAGAGCTTAAGCACGGAACGATCGCTTTAATTGAAGAAGGTACACCTGTTATCGCACTAGCTACACAAGAAAACGTGAATTACTCTATCCGCGGAAACGTCCAAGAAGTTGAAGCGCGTGGTGCTAACAGTATGATTCTCAGCATGAAGGGCCTTGACAAAGAAGGAGATGCATTCGTCATCCCTCACGTTCACGACTTGCTTACACCGCTAGCATCGGTTATACCGCTGCAACTAATTTCCTATTATGCAGCGCTTCACCGTGATTGCGATGTCGATAAACCAAGGAACCTTGCGAAAAGTGTGACTGTTGAATAAACAATAAACTCTCGATTGACATATTTGATCCGTTACAATAGAGTTGAAATTGAAAAGGATCCTAACTTAACGGTTAGGATCCTTATTTAAAAAGGAAGATAGTATGCTCAAGGAGTAAAAATTTTTTGAATAATTGTCTCGATTTCGTAATAAATTAATTAGAATATACAATTATAAGCGACTTAAGCGTAAGAAAGGTAGTGTGAGGTCGAGTTATCGATTTAATGGATACTGCTACAATTCTTTTATTGCTTCGACAGTTGATTTCCATGCTTCATTTGATAACATTTTTAATTTGATTCAGAATAGCTGCGAATCTTATGATAAGATAAGTAGCATAGTAAATAATGACGATTGAGAAAAATGGTCAAGAGAGAAGATGTGAACTTTCTCAGAGGGGTGGAGGTATAGTGAAGAAGTTTGACTTTCCAACAGGAGAACGTAGAGAGCATTGGGTTAGGGAGCGGAATAAGAAACTTGAGGAGATGGGCCAGTATTTCCAAAGGTACTTCCATTTAACAAAAGTTAGAG
This sequence comes from Halobacillus naozhouensis, assembly GCF_029714185.1. NCBI lineage: Bacteria > Bacillati > Bacillota > Bacilli > Caryophanales > Bacillaceae > Halobacillus > Halobacillus naozhouensis. The sequence continues at coordinate 203,724 of NZ_CP121671.1, forward strand.
AGAATGAGAGCAGCTATGAAGTCCAGGGTTACGTTTATCATCCAGGTTATGGTGAGATTAGAATGGCGTTTGAGTTTACCTATGATAATGTAGCTAAATTCACAGACTTGTTTGAGAATGTAGAGAGCGAATAATCATGTAAGAGTAAAATTGACCCCAGTTACCATTTTCATGGAACTGGGGTCATTTATTTTTTTATGCTTAAGTTGCATTCTTATCTATATCATAAAACATATAAGAAGTGACCAGTAGAAATGTCCACGAGGGCAAGTCTCTTTACGGGACTGTTCACCGAAATTGTAGCCATTTTATGGTATTACATGGTCCCGGGTGCGAATGAGAACATACTAATGAATATTGTGGTTGTGAGTTTATCGGTATTTGTAGGTGCCTTATTAGGTGCAATAATATTCCCTTACAAAAAATAGTTGTGTGAAGTACCATAATAAAAGCTAAAAATTGCTAAAGTCGATAAAAAACTTCTATAATAAAATTAGATTTGTAACCAAGTTAAAGTCACCATTTTACTCAAAAAAGGGGAATTGTACCGTGGTACTAGATCCGCAAGTGAAAGTGTTACTTGAACAACTGGAAGCAAATGGAGCACCGCCTTTGGAGAGTCTGCCTCCGGAATATGCCCGTCAGGCCTTTGAGGCTTTGGAAGGGAACGCCGGGGAAGCACAAGAGCCTGTAGAAGGGATTGAGGAGCGTTCGATTCCAGGGCCAAATGGGGCCATTGACATAAGGTTATACACTCCAAGAGGTACAGGGCCTCACCCTGCACTTATTTTCTTCCACGGTGGCGGATGGGTGGTTGGCAGTTTGGACACTCATGATAATGTTTGCCGTGCGCTGACAAACTTGGCTGATTGTGTAGTTGTTTCAGTTGATTACCGACTTGCCCCTGAACATAAATTCCCTGCAGCGGTAGATGATTGTTATACAGCCGCAAAGTGGATAGCCGATCATCCTTTCCCTTTCAATATTGACCCTTCTCGAATTGCTGTTGGAGGGGATAGTGCCGGTGGAAATCTTTCAGCGGTGATTTCCCACTTAGCTAAGGAACGGGGAACACCTAAGCTTGTTCATCAGCTTCTCATTTATCCATCCACTGATTTTACGGTTGAAACGGCATCGATGAAGGATAACTCAGAAGGGTACTTCCTTACCAGAGGCAGTATGGTTTATTTTCGCGACCATTATCTACGAACACCAGAAGATGCTCAAAACCCGTTGGCGTCACCGTTTCTCATTAACAATCTTTCAGAGTTGCCGACTGCAACTGTAATTACGGCAGAATATGATCCTCTCCGTGATGAGGGGGAAGCCTATGCAAGACGTTTAAAAGAAGCGGGTGTGCCAGTGGTTCTTAAACGATATGAAGGTATGATTCATGGATTCGTAAGTATGGCGGATAAGCTTGATCAAGGAAAGCGTGCTTTAGAGCAGGCAGCAGGCGAGTTGCGTTCTTCCTTTAAGAAATAGAGACACAGGAGGGATACTATGTTTAATCGAATCCTATTAGCATCGGATGGGTCAGATCATGCTGAACGGGCCACACATATGGCAGTGAAATTAACAGGCCCAGAAAGGCAAGGGAAGGTCACTGTAACCTACATCATTGACGGTTCTACATCAAAGGCCGATGTGTTATCAGAAGAGAACAGCGTTATTCTTCAGGCCAAGCGGAGAGAGAGGCTGCAAAAAACAGAGACCATCCTGCAAGATGAAAAGGTTAATTATGAGGTGAAAATGATTAAAGGGGATCCAGGTCCTGCGATTGTCAAGTTTGCCAATGAGAAAGGTTTTGAGGTAGTGGTGGTCGGAAGCAGAGGACTAAATAGCCTCCAGGAAATGGTTCTTGGCAGTGTCAGTCATAAAGTGGCGAAACGTGCAGAGTGCCCTGTAGTTATAGTGAAGTGAAGTATAAGGAAAATAGTACGATTCAGCAAACGTTTGTGCTCCCTTTCGATGATGAATAGTTGTTGGTCAATTTTCAAAAGCTATTCATATAAAAGGAAGGAGGAACAATCCAATGTCTACCCCTAAAGGACCGAAGCAGCAAAAACAACCGAATTTGCCCAAAAGTCCGGACCAACCTTATGGAGAACCCATGAGCGGATCCCATAAAGTTAAAAATGCCAACCATTCCCGCCAGAATCAAAAATCTCACCACGACATGTAAGATCTTAAGAGAGAGGACTAATCCCTCTCTCTTTTAAGGTTCAATAAATTGGACAGCCTATAGAACAGGGAGGTTTTGCACATTCGAAAGCACGGGCCCCGCCATTTTCGCCTCAGTCTGCATAACATTCTACATAAGCAATCCTAAACGGGTAATAACTGAATCCTGAATGAATAAAACAGAGTATGTCAACAATTAATCGTATAACCGATTGAAACGGGAGGTTAAAACATATGGGATTAATTGAAATAGCAGCCCTAATTGTAGCAGCGATATCACTCGTGCACTTATGGGTAGTACGAAAATCACACCATCATAAGGCCTTAACGATTATGGAACAAATTGAAACCGATGATAACTTGAAAAGAACTCTTGCAATGGGAATTTATTATAGGTTCAAGAATAAGGGGACAGTACAAACAGGTGAAGGAGAAGTTGTAGAGGAAAAGTACTCCAAGCTATTTATCAAGGAAGACCCGGTCAGTTTTGAGAGGTTTGTGGCAAATATTTTTGAGAAGAAATTCAATGGCACTGCCTGGGTCACGAATCCTTCCTGGGATTTTGGCGTAGATTTTGATCTTACTGTAAAGGATGAGAAATATTTAGCACAGGTAAAATGCTATAAAGACGATATGGGCTATGAACCAATTGCTTTACTTCATTCAAATGTAGTGAAAGAAGAAGCGGCAGGAGGTTACGTCATTACCACCGGGTCTTTTAACAAAAATGCGGTGAATTATGCTCATTCACTTAAGAACATCCATCTTATTAATGGAGTGGAACTGGTAGAATATTGGCTGGAAGGTGTGAAAGAAGTGGATAAGGAGTTAGTAGGTGAAATGGAAGAAGCCTAATCTGTTTTCTTTTATTTAACAACCATCCCGGTAAATGACCAAGAGTTGAAAGATTCACAACAAATGATTGACAATTAGTTCTAGGGAGTGTAAATTATAGGATAATTAAATAAAAGATATTTCTTATCCAGAGAGGTGGAGGGACTGGCCCTTAGAAGCCTCGGCAGCAGACTGCAACAGTACTGTGCCAATTCCAGCAAGCCTTAATGGTTTGAAAAGATAAGAAGAGCAAAGTGATCGGATACTTAAACCTCTTCTTATTTATGAGAAGAGGTTTTTACTTTGCCAAAGGTAAATGTCAGCTACTGGGGCTGCTAAAGGGATTACTTAGAAAAAATAAAAGGAGGATTAAATATGGCAGAAATTGATGAAAGAAAGATTAAGGATATTGTGTCGAGGTTGGAAAGGTTAGAATTCGGTTCGTTGGTGGTTACTGTACACAATGGGGAAGTGACTCAGATTGATACCACAGAGAAACAACGTTATACACTGGATAAAGGTGGGACTAGCAATAAATAACATACATAAATAAAAGAGTACCATTCTATTCGAAGTAAGCGAATAGAATGGTACTCTTTTATTTATATATGAGAGAAGAAGCTGTTATAGCAGCTTTCTTCTCTCTCGATTTTTAAAATTTATTCGCCCCTTACTGTCGACTTTCTATTTCATGTTTAAACTCCCAGAATCCAGGGGTGCTTTCAATATCGTATTGACGTATAATTTCGATCGTTCTAATTGTCAATTCTTGATAAAGATCTTCTTGTTCCTGGGGAGTAGTTTGTTTCAAAGAATATTTAATTTTAGGTTCGAATAATTCAAGGATAGCTTTCATTGCAGTTGTATCATTATTTTGAGCCTGCTTGGCCAATTCAATAAGTCTGGTCATAGTGACCTCTCCTTTCTAAGTTTTTGTGAATTCCTTGTGTACAGAGCAGAACGTAAAACCATATCAGATCGTTTTGTCTTGAACCATTAATTTAATTTTTGATAAGGCCTTCCTTCGTGTTTTTGTAATAAATTGTTGTGAAACACCCTCCTGTTCAGCGATTTCCGTATCCTTCAAGTTAAATAGATAAGCCGCTTCTAAAATGTAACGCTGGCGTGGTGTTAGCGAACGAATAGCAAAATATAGAGTGGGACTCTCAATTTGATTTTCTAACTGATTGGATTGTTCGATAACTAATTTATCGATAGGCACGGCTATGTTATCTGCTATGAGATCCAGATGTGTAACAGTATCACTGGCATAATCAAGGGGCTTATCCAAAATTAATAAATGATGTTGATTATCTTTGTTTCTTCTTTGGTCAAATCGAATAGCGTGTCGTCTTATGCTATGGGATAGTTGGCTGGTTAATCTAATCGTAGCGTAATACTGCTTGAAGGCAGTATTTAAAGCTTCGGCTGCCTTCTCAGAGTGGCAAATCGTTCTCTCAAGTAAGTATTGGTGTTCGATTTTTTGAAAGAATGATTGAACCAATCCATTGGAGAAAAAATCTTCGTTTTCCTGGATAAGCGGCACCAAATCTTGATATTTAATTTGAAAACCTTGGGAAAGGTGGCTGCGGTCCATCCTATCACTCCCCTTTCTATTGTATAAAGGCAAATTCAAAGGTAATAGTACAACCTTTTGACGAACATTTGTTCGTGTTTATTATATTAAATAATTGTTCGAAGTGCTAGAGTTAGGATGAAATTAAGTAACTTTTTTTAAAAAGGGTTGTAATTTGGGGCGATTGCTTGCCTTTATAAAGCAGCAGGACACAAATAGAGCCTGCTAGGGATCCCATCACTGAAATATTATGCAGGAGGTAGATTATGTTCTAGAAAATCTGTTTGTTAAAAATTTATTGTCAAACAGCAAGTTCATAAGAAGAAGGATTTTAAATGAGGGAAGGAGAATATGAATGAATAACAATTTTTCAAGAGGAAACGGGGAAACACTTGCATCTTTAATTAAAAGGGGACTTGCACCAGTGGATGGTACGCTGACAGCATCCAAGGCACCTGTGTTTAAAGGGAATCCGTTTCAATTAGGTGTAGCCTCTGGAGACCCGCTTCCTGACGGTGTTGTGCTATGGACAAGACTTGCGCCAGAGCCATTAGCTGAGGATGGACTAGGTGGGATGCCTGATCGTAAGGTTCCTGTACAGTGGGAAGTGTCTGAGGATCAGAATTTCCGCTACGTGGTGCAGCATGGAGTGGCATTAGCTTTGCCAGAATTGGCTCATTCAGTACATGTTGAATTGGAGGGGCTTGAACCAAATCGCTACTATTATTATCGTTTTAAAGTAGGCTCTGAAGTCAGCTCTACGGGCAGGACAAAAACAGCCCCGTCTGCAGGGACGCCGATTTCTTCTTTATCCTTTGCAGTCGCATCTTGCCAGGCTTGGTATCATGGCTATTACACGGCGTATCAACATATGACGGCAGATGATTTGGATTTTGTTCTTTTTTCAGGCGATTATATTTACGAATATGCGATAAATTCAAATAACCTCGTTCGTCCTGTAAAACTTTCGAGTGCGCACAATGTGAAAATTGTTACCCTTGATCAATATCGTCTTAGATACTCACTCTTTAAAACGGATCCTGACCTCCAAGCTGCCCATGCCGCTTTTCCTTGGATTCTGACATGGGATGACCATGAAGTAGAGAACAACTACGCAGATGAAGATTCCCAGTATGGTGCATTTACTTATCAATTTCTTCAGCAGCGGGCTGATGCTTATCAGGCTTATTATGAAAACCTTCCGCTCAGGAGTACTGCTATTCCTACGGGACCAGACATGAGACTATACCGCAAGTTTACTTTTGGAGATTTGGCTGAATTTAACGTCTTAGATACACGCCAGTACCGGGATGATTATACTTCAGTAATTGTGAGCGGGTCGGATGTGCAGCAGCGTCTAGATCCGGACCGAACCATATTAGGGGAAGAGCAGGAGCAATGGTTGATAAGTAATCTAAAATATTCACAAGCAACATGGAATGTCCTGGCTCAGCAGGTTGTCATGGCAGAAATCGATCGGGATACAGGAGAAGGTGAGGCTTATAGTATGGATCAGTGGGATGGTTTTGCGGCCGAACGTGAGCGCGTTTTTTCAGCATTAAAGGAACATAACGTTCAAAATCCAATTGTTCTCTCTGCCGATATCCACCGTCATGTGGCAGCTAATCTTAAAGAGGATTTCAAGAACCCTGATTCGGCTACTATTGGTACTGAGTTCGTAGCTACTTCCATTGCTTCTGGAAAAGACGGGGCGGAGACAGATAGTTATGGGCCCGTTTGGCTCGGGAATGAGCATGTGAAGCTGTACAACGCCCAGCGTGGATATTTACGCTGTCATGTCACTCCTGATCAATGGCGAACCGACCACCTTGTTATGCCTTATATCTCTAGTCCAGGGGCCCCTATGAACTCCTATGCTACTTTCAATGTGGAAAATGGTAAGCCTGGATTACAGGGAGATAGCATAATGAACCAAGAATTGGAAAGACAAAGCCTGGTAGATTAGATTTTGATGAAATTAGATGAGAGACTAGCAGTGTCTTTTTAAAGAAAGCTTATCAGTAAACAAAAAAAGTGGCGACTCCAGAGTGAGACGCCACTTTATTTGAAAAAGGAACCGACAAATGAGTATACAATTATCGTAGAAAATAGAATCGTTAAATGGTTTAGAGAGAAAATGAACATGGTTTTTGCCCATTTTTCAGGTGCCATTTTTCTATAACCAACAATGCTTACTACGAGCCATGCTGTACTTAATAGTAAAGCTACCAGCATAATACCTGTAGAAAGTGAAGCTAATAAGAAACTGGCGGCAATAAGGGCAACTAAATAAATATTCGTTTGAATATAGGTGCGTTTAAGTCCTTTTACCACAGGGAGCATCGGCACTTTAGCAGCTTTATATTCATCATGGCGGCGAATGGCAATCGCATAAAAGTGAGGCATTTGCCAGAGAACCATAATAACAAATAAGCCAATTATCCCAGGGTTAAGCAGGTTAGAAGAAATTGCTGCCCATCCGATCAGTGGCGGTACGGCCCCTGACAAGCTGCCGATTTCTGTATTGTAAATCGTTTTTCGTTTTGACCACATGGTGTAGGGAACAACATAAATAAATAACCCAATAAAGCCAAAGACTGCAGCAAGCGGTGACGCCAGTGCAAGAATGATAAGGCCTAACAATGTCATGGATATTCCAAGGGTGAGGGTAGATTTCAGTTCCATCCTCCCCGTTACAGTTGGGCGATTCTTGGTCCGGTCCATGATGGCATCAATATCGCGGTCATATAAATTATTAAAAGCTCCTGCTGCACCGATGACAAGAGACGAGCCAATCAAGGCAAAGATGACCTCTGGCAGCTTCGTAAGCGGGCTGATTCCATTCACATATAGAGCCAGAGCAAGACCTGCAAACATGGCAATCACATTTGATTTGACAATCCCTGTTTTAATCGTTTCAGCTAGGACTTTTGACAAAGCCTGCTTTGGTATAGGAAGAGAAGACTCTTTAATGCTTTTGTCCGTCTTTACATTACTTCTCATAGTTTCCCTCTTTTCTTTTGCATTACACTATCTAAGAGAATTCTATCATATTAATTTAGAAATAGCCTGTTAACAGGTTAAATTTCGGGAAAATGTCAAGAAGTTATGAACGATTTTTGACAAGAAGTATTAGGTAAAATCAGGGCTGCAGACTACTTTCAAGATCATATACACATTTCAAGTATGTTAAAAATTGGAACCAACAAACTGTTCAACGGCTGAGGAGGGAGAAGATGACTCAGAAGCTTGCTGTTGCTATTCTACACGGTGCCGGCACTCCAGAAAAGAACTTTGCAGAAGACATGATCGGTAAAATTTATAAAGGGTTTACTAAAGAAGTGAAAGTCGACCACCCCGAACAAGAGCTGAAGATCGAGCCAGTGTATTGGTCCTCCATATTTGAAGCAGAGGAAGCAAGGCTTTGGCGAAAATTACAAGGTAGTGCGGACCTCGATTATCTAAGACTGCGTCGATTTGCCGTTGAGTTTCTGGCAGATGCTGTGGCTTATCAACCTTCGTCTGCAGAGGATAATAATTATGATAAAGTACACGCTGTGCTGGCCCAGGCACTGAACCAATTGAAGGAGAGAGCGGGTTCAACTGCTCCGTTATGTATAATCAGCCATAGTCTTGGATCAGTAGTAGCAAGCAATTACTTTTATGACCTGCAGTTTAAACATGAGAATATAGGTATCCATACGAAAAAATACAGCAGCCAGACACCACTGGAGAAGGGGGAAACATTAGCGTTATTTTATACGTTGGGTAGTCCTATGGCCTTGTGGTCTTTGCGTTTTATTGATTTCGGTCTGCCTATTAGAGTCCCCTCTCCTATGGTCAAAAAATATTACCAGCATCTTCAAGGTGAGTGGCTTAATTTTTATGACAAGGATGATATTCTCGCCTATCCTTTAAAAGGTTTAAATGACCATTATCAAAGGGCTGTTATGAAAGATGTGCAAGTTAATGCTGGCGGGCTTTTAACAGGGTGGAACCCTTTCTCCCACAGCCGATATGATACCGATCAGAGTGTAATTGCTCCAATTGTAGAGGGATTAGTCAGAACGTGGCGGGAAGTGAATAAGCTGTAAGAGGTTTGGTTTCGTGATAATGACACACCAAAGAGAAATTCGAATAAGATAGTACATACGTTTAATACCTAATTCGGAAAAGAGGTATAGTATGATTTTACTATCGGGAAAGCCATTTCAACAAAGCGATATGTGGCCGTCTAATAGTATGGAAGATATCATCCTTGAGCGGATGCAAGGGGATCAGGTTATTTATTCTTTTTCATCCTATGACCAGTTAGCGTTTGCGCTTCAGCTGCGAAAGCAGATCATCTTAAGTGCAAAAGCAATGAACCAAAGCGAGATGGAGTTCGCAGTGTTTGCAACTTCTCGCTGTAATCCAGAGTACTGGCGTTTGACAGAATTAGGCGGGTTTCAGTTAAAGAGGGGGGTAAAACCTTCGGCGGCGATTCAGGATTTTTACGAGAATAGCTCGCTGTATGCCTTTGAGTGTGCAGGGGCAATGCTGATTATTTATTATCATGCAGTTCTTAATGCCATAGGTGACGACGCATTTAATTATTTATTCCCTGACCTTTATATTTACAGCTGGCACTCAGACTCTGATCTTGGAATTCATTCAATTTATACTCATGACTTTTTACCAGGCGATGTTGTTTATTTTAAAAATCCGGACTTTGATCCAAATGCCTCACAGTGGAGAGGGGAAAATGCTGTGGTTATGGGAGATGGAACGTATTTTGGTCATGGTTTAGGGAAACGCACAGCTGAAGAAATGATAGAGGCATTAAATAAAAATAGAAAACAGGGATCAAATCAATCAGCTTTTCTAATGAGCGCAGCTAAAAGGCTTTCATTTAAGCATTTGGCGGAGTTCTCTGTACCGCAGCGACATCATCCTAAACACAAATATAAATATCCTATTATCCCTCATAATAGGAATTCACTTCAGTTCGAAGACTATCTTCTCTTCCTTTATACCATGTGCAGTACTCCCTAACAGGAGGAGCGGATGGCAGACTGGTTATGAACTGTACTCACCTACATTCCCCGAAGAAATGGAAGGAGGTGAGTACATCTTAATTAGTTGGCAGCAAGCGGTTCCTTGTGAAATTTATGAAAGTTTAATGGTGCACTCTCCTAAGTCTTGCTCACCCCACAGCAAGGAGAAATGATCGTTGTTTGAGACAGCCCCTACCCCTTGTGGAGTGCCTGTGAAAATAACATCACCCTCGTGAAGGCCCACGTGGGAGGCACAATAATCAATTAATGTTTGTAAGTCAAAAATTAAATTCTGGATATTACCTTTTTGCACCTGTTTTCCATTTAATAAAAGCGAAAAACTTCTTTTTTGGCACTCTTCAACACCCGGGAAAGCTATAAAATGGCTCAAAACCGCTGAGTTGGGAAATCCTTTAGCTAATAACCATGGGTGGCCTTTCTTTTTCAAATTATCTTGAACATCTCGTAAGGTAAAGTCTATGCCGATAGCCATTTGATCCACAATCTCATCAACACTGATGCCTTTTTTATAAGGTTTTCCTATTTGGATGACTAATTCAGCCTCATAGTGGACGACCCCACGTTCTCGAGGCAAATAAATATCAGCCCCATTTGCCTCAGCGAGCGAATGAAGCGGTTTTGTAAACAGCAGCGGAGAGTCTGGGACTTCATTATTTAATTCCTTCGCGTGACGTACATAATTTCGGCCCACACAATAGATCGTACCTATTTGGTTCATATTATACCTCCCTTTGAAATTTGAATGTATTTAATAGAACCTTATCATATCCCATGAAAAAGTGCCGAAGTGTCGCTGTGTTGTCAGCGATGTGAATGTCATATAAGCTAAAAATTAGGGTAATAGACCTGGATAACCTCTGGAGGTGCATGGTATGAATAATGTTCAAACACTTCAAGAAAAAATTAATTACGATAAAACATTTGATTGTGTTCAATGTGGATATTGTCTGCCGGTTTGTCCGACGTATGAAACGATGGAGAGAGAAACTCATTCGCCTCGCGGACGCATTAATCTTGTGAAGCTTGTCGCAGAAGGGAAAGCATCTGTTGAGGATTTACAGGAGCCCATTGAAAAATGCCTTGGTTGCATGGCTTGTACAACGGTGTGTCCTACTAATGTTCAATACGGGCAAATTTTGGAGGGAGCGAAAGAAGTCATAGAAGATCATCAGGTGAAATCCACGTGGCAGAGGAAAACAGAAGATTTTATGTTTGGTTCTTTTTTTCCCTCTGGCAAGTGGATGGAGACATTAGGTAACTTCACCTGGTTTTATCAAAGAACTGGCATGCAGAATCTGGTGAACTCTTTATCTCTGACAAAAATAGCCCCTCTGCACCTGGATCAATTTGAACAGGTTCTTCCCACACAACCTTCCCCGAAGAAACGTTCTAAACGGTCGAAGCGCTACATACGCCATAAACCAGCAGTAGCAAAGGCGGCTTTTTTCACGGGGTGTGTAATGGATAGTGTGTTTTTTGAAACCAATGAAAACACGATCGAATTGCTGCTGCGGAGCGGTTTAGAAGTAATCCTTCCTGAGCAGCAAACTTGTTGCGGAGCTCTGCATGCGCACTCTGGAAAAGTAGAGAACTCCCGGGAATTAGCTAAACGCAATATTAGAACTTTTGAGGAAGAAAATGTTGATTATATAGTGAATAATGCTGGAGGCTGTGGAGCTCGGTTGATAGAATATCATCATTTATTTGCCACAGGAAGCTCCTGGCACGAACGAGCTAAAGTATTTGTCTCCAAAATTAAGGATATTTCAGAAGTTCTGGCAGATGTTGAAGGATTGGAATTCACCAAACCCACTCATCGAACCGTTACCTATCAACCCTCATGTCATATGACAAATGTCCAAGGTATAAAAAGTCCCCCTTTGGAGTTAATTAAAAGGTTGCCAGGAGTTACCTTAAAGGAATTAGAGCGCCCTGATTTTTGTTGCGGGTCAGCAGGTATCTATAACATGATTCATTACGATGAATCGATGGATATATTAGATTTGAAGATGAAAGATGTATGTGAGATACAACCGGAATCGATTATCACTACAAATCCGGGATGTCTTCTGCAAATGAGACTTGGAATTGAGCGTGAGGGGGTAAGTCATGCAATGGACGCTCTCCATCTCGTAGATTTATTATTAGAAGCGGATCCAAGGGTGAAAAGTGTGAGATCGTAAATCTACTGCTTCCTGCTTGTTCGGAAAATCAATCTGCCCAACATAGTGTATTAGCCCTTGCTTAAAGGGGCTTTATTTGTATAGTGTTTCCCAACTCGAAATTGAAGGAATTTCCTCATATTCCGCTGAATGGTAACAGTAACCCTAAAAAGGAGGAATTGTGATGAAGTTCAAAGTTTTAGCAACATTGTCGCTCGCTGTTTCGCTGGCCATTTTGCCGAATGTTGGGGATGTTTCTGCCGAAAGTCAGGTTAAAGTTCCGGAAAGGTCGAAGGAGGTAAACACCCAGGTTGACAAAGGTAGTTATGTCAAAGGGGAAGTCATTGTTAAGTTCAAGGATAAGAATTCTAATAAAGTACTTAAAGGTTTAAATGCGAATGTTCTTGCTGAAAAGGACCCTGTAGATTCGAACTTTAAGGTGTTAGAAGTTGGGAATGTGGAGGCAGCCGTAAAGGCTCTGAATAAAAATCCTAATGTAGAATATGCGGAGCCTAATTACAATTTTAGTGTAACGTGGACACCAAATGATTATTACTATAGCAGTGTACAATATGGACCACAGAATACTTATACTCCTTCAGCATGGGATTATACGAGAGGAAGCAGTAATCAGGAGATTGCTGTAATTGATTCAGGTGTCGATTATACACACTCTGATTTGGATGGCAAAACCATCCGAGGCTATGATTTTGTAGATGATGATTATTATCCAATGGATGAAAACGGTCATGGTACACACGTGGCAGGTACGGCTGCTGCTGAAACGAATAATTCAATGGGGATTGCGGGTATGGCTCCCAATACTAGTATTCTAGCTGTTCGCGCTTTAAATGCCAGTGGAAGCGGATCACTTGCAGATATCGCCGATGCTATTCGTTATTCTGCTGACCAAGGCGCAGAAGTTATCAATCTATCATTAGGATGTAACTGTGATACGCGAACCTTGGAAAACGCTGTGAATTATGCTTGGAATAGTGGGTCTGTCGTGATTGCAGCTGCAGGTAATGATGGGGTCTCAACTACATTTGAACCGGCTTCTTATGCCAATGTTATTGCAGTAGGTGCCGTAGACAGCCGGGATAATGTAGCTTCATTTTCTAATTATGGCACATGGGTAGACGTAACGGCTCCAGGGGTACAGATTGCATCAACTGTTCCAAATAATGGATACGCTTACATGTCTGGGACTTCCATGGCTTCACCACATGTGGCAGGCCTTGCAGGATTGTTAGCGGGTCAAGGCAAAAATAACGATCAGATTCGTGCCGCTATTGAAAATACAGCTGATCCAATTAGCGGGACAGGGTATTACTTTGAGCACGGACGCATTAACTCCTTTGATGCTGTAAGGTATTAAGAATGACTGAAGAATTTATATCATAAGCATTGAAAAAGGCTCTCCGTATCAGGAGAGCCTTTTATTTCACCATTCACTTAGTGTCGCGTTAAGTTTTATAGAATTCCGCCAAGAAGGCTATCTTCATCTTCTTCATTTTCTTCAAAATCTTGTGATTCCTCATCTTCTAAAAGATTGTCTGAATCAAGACCACTTTCCAGTAATACACCAAGGCCTGCATCAAGGTTCACACTTGAAGAATCTTCTTCGCTTTGAACAACAGCCTCAACGTTAGTTCCAGCATTTACGTCTGTATTTACATCTTCTTCTGCTGAAACTGATCCTGCGCCAGCTATTCCAAGTCCGAGTGTAAGTGCTAATCCAGTAGTTGCGATTTTGTTAAACATGATTTGATCACGCCTCCTAAATAGTTTTTCAAGCTTTATATCAGCTTGTACAAAACACTACCCGGGGTATATGGGAGGTGAAACATGGATCAGGATCTCTTAATTGTTTTGTAATCTTATTAATCTAATTGTAATAATTCCGTGTGTTTGCAGAACCTAAAGTTTTTTACAAAAAAAGAGAGGCACATGGCACTCTCTTTGTTAATAGTAAGGATAGTATGGGTAATAAGGATAATATGGACGATAGTAAGGATACAGAGCTAAACCTGCTAAAGCTGCAAGCGGGAAAGCAAGCCTTCTAAAGCGTCTTGCTCTGCGACGGCCATACCCATATCCAAAATCATCATATTGCCTGCTCTCGATTTCATCTCCGTTGCTATCCACCATAACATCCTCGCTTACGAGAACGGTGACTCCGTCATCATCGACATGCACAATAACCCCGTCAATAGTAGCTCCATCGGACAATGCAATCATGACATGATAGTATTTATACTTCTCACATTTGCTATAGGTAGGTTTCTCGTAACCATTATCATACATATTCCGTTCTTCAGTCATATAACACCCTCCCTTTACAAAATCATGATACGCACCCAGTTCATATCTGTGACAAAAAATTAGAATAAGTCATAATTCTTAAAAAAAGGTCCCATTTTTAGTAAACTGAAGGGTATCATAAAGGTGAGGTGATGGAATTGAAAAAAAGAGCGCCGATTGACCTTGGAAACCGCATTCATTTAATTGATGGGTATGACCTTAACATGCCAGGTCGGACAGGTACATATGTTATAGAGGAGGAAGACTTGACGCTGGTGGAAACAGGGCCGAGTCCCTCTGTCCCTCGAATCCTGGAAGGGTTGAAGGAAATAGGATTAGATGCAGCTCATGTGAAATACATTATCCTGACTCATATCCATCTTGATCACGCAGGGGGAGCGGGTCTGCTATTGAATGAATGCCCTGAAGCTCAGGTGGTTGTCCACAGCCGCGGGAAACGTCATCTTGCAGACCCATCAAGGTTGATCGCGGGAGCTCGTGCTGTTTATGGAGATCAATTTGATGAGTTGTTTGATCCTATTTTACCGATACCTGAAGAACGCTTACTCATCCAAGAGGATGGCGATACACTGAAAATAGGGGGAAATTGCAACCTGAAATTTCTCGATATCCCAGGACATGCCAAGCATCATTTAGGAATTTATGACCCAGTGAGTAATGGAGTTTTCACAGGGGATACAGTAGGGATTCGTTATCATCAAACAGATGATCGTGGGTTAACTTTCTACTTGCCCACGACATCGCCTAACCAATTCGATCCTGAAGCTATGCAGCAATCGATGGAGCGAATCAAAGGGATGAACGTTGACCGAATATATTTCGGTCATTTCGGCGAGTCTACAGATCCAGACCGGGTGTTTAAGCAAGTGTCAGAATGGATCCCTGTATTTGTAGAGGCTGCAGAACAGTCGTATGCGAATGGGGAGGGGGCGGCAGGTACTCAACTTCGACTCCTTGAAAAGGTTTCTGGATATCTTAGAAAACATGGAATTCCCGATGATCACCCAGTTTATGAAATATTGAAGCTTGATTTTGAAGTGTGTGCAATGGGGTTGATGGATTACTTGAGCAAAATCAAATAACCTTGCATCCTTTAGTTCAGGAATTTTAACTGCAGGTTGTGTAAATCATCAAGATTCATGGTATAATAATGGATAGATACCATATAAATAAAAAAAGGGTGCAGCTGTCACTGCAACCCTTCTAGATAATGATTCCCCCAGGGGATCAGCTATCCACTTAAGAAGTAGACCTCTCCCAATTAACATGTCAGGCTAATAGGGAGGTCTATTTTTTATTGATCATTTTAATGATCAATGCGAGCAATGCAATCAGAAACGTTCCAAATGAAAATAAAACCATCAGAACTTCATACATGCTAATAGGCATCACCCCCTCTGCCGTTGGGGCTAGCCGACCACCCTAAAAGGAATATTATCTATGTATTATTGTACCATATTCCAAATGGCAATCCTACCATAAATGCAAACATACGTTCTGTTCACTTTCTGACTCTGAATCAATTTCATAATTTAAGCCCTTTGTGCCCCAAGAGATTCAAAACGTAAAAAAGGAAGTACCTCCTAAAAGTCTAGTCAAGTAGGATGAAATAATTTTTATTAGGTTAAGGGCGGGATTACGGAATACTCGATTTCAAATATTTGTGGGTATGTTTCCGTTGCCGTGGATGGAGAAGGAGGTCCGGGAAATCACTCGCTTTCCGTGGTCCCACAGGACATGGGGTCGTTCGGCGTTGAAACAGGACGTTTCGTTTTTAATAAGGGCAATTATGAAATTTATTCACCTGAATGAATTTGGAAAGAACCGACTCTCCTCTAAAAAGGAGTCAGTTTTTCTGATTTTATTTTTAAGGCGCAAAATTAGGAAGAATCAACACTTCAACCCGTCTGTTTTTTGCTCTATTCTCCTGTGTATCATTAGGAGCGACGGGGCTGTGTTGACCATAACCTTTGGCACTGAAAAGCTGAGGATCCAGCTTTTCATTATTTAATAGCAGACTCATAAAGTTAACGGCTCGCATTACGCTCAACTCCCAGTTGGATTGGAAATCACTGTTGTTAATAGGGCGGTTGTCCGTATGGCCACTAATGACTATTTCATGCGGCTCCTTTGTGTTAAGAATCTCTGCCATATCTCTAGCAATCTCGGTACCGTCGCTTTTAACTTCTGCACTTCCCGAGTCAAAGAACACGTTATCTAAAATAACAACTAACAATCCCTTTTCTGATAAGCTGGTTGTGAGGTCACCGGTTAACTTGTTTTTTGCTATATAACCGTCTATTTCTTTTTGTAGGGATTTTAAAGGTAACAGTTGAGCCTCTTCTGTCTGAGTTTTTACTTCTGTTTCTTTTTCCTTTGCTTCTTTTTTCTCTTCTTCCTCATCACTGTTTATACTTAATGGTTCAATAGGGCTTTCCTGATGTTCCATAGGTCCTTGTCCACCACTAAATTCATTACGGAATACCTCAGAAAACTCTCTGAACTTCTGCGCATCAATCTCGCTTGAGGCAAATAATACAATAAACAATGCTAAAAGCAGCGTTAACATATCAGCATAGGGTAAAAGCCAGGATTCATCGGTGTGATTCTCCTCACGCTGTTTCTTCTTTCTCATTGGTTTCCTCCTTATCTGCCTCCGAATTCAGCTTTGCAAGGTCGGACGGTGATAAATAGGCACTTAATTTATCTTTGACCACAAGCGGGGATTCTCCCTCTGTAATCGACAGGACTCCCTCGATGATCACATCTTTATACTGTACTTCATTTTTTGATTTTTCCTTCAGCTTGTTTGCAAAGGGGTGCCATAATACATACCCTGAGAAGATCCCGAAAAGCGTGGCAATAAATGCTGCTGAAATCGCGTGGCCAAGGGCTTCCGTATCGTCCATATTCCCTAATGCAGCAATAAGTCCGATTACAGCTCCTAGTACTCCCAGTGTAGGAGCATAAGTGCCGGCCTGTGTGAAAATGGCTGCACCTTTTTGGTGTCTATGCTCCATGGCATCTACTTTTTCTACTAATACATCCCGAATGAATTCCGGGGTCTGCCCATCAATTGTTAATTGTAATCCCGATTTTAAAAACGGATCATCTAGTTCATCGATCCTTTGTTCTAACGCAAGCAATCCTTCTTTGCGGGTAAAGTCAGCTAATTCTGTAAAAAGAGTAATTAAATTATGAAAGTCATGTTCCTTTGTTTCCTTAAACAAAATCTTCATAAGTGCAGGAAGACGCTTAATTGTACTCATGGGGAAGGCAATGAATACAGTTGCTGCCGTGCCAAGAAAGATAATGAGCAGTGCGGCCGGATTGATGAGCGCAACTAGGCTGACGCCTTTTAATACCATTCCTGTCGATATTGCGATTATGCTTAAAATAATACCAATAATTGTTGATTTATCCATATCTTCACCTCTTACTTATGTTGTGGTTTATATAAAATTTTCACGGAATGAAAACTATCAGTAGGTAAGTGATTGACTCCAAACACACTGCAGTCTCCTCTAATTGCCTGTTGAATTCATCTGTACTTGTATGTAACCTGATTTTGACGGAAACTATAACTAGTACCCCTATTTATTTTATCGTTCAGTTCGTGGCATTTATAAAGTAAAAAGAGACAATCTATCAAGGGGAATTTTGATAGGAATAACTTAACCTTAGCACTCAAGCAGAAAATTTATTATAATGAATCCAGATACATTGTGAAGTATTTCACTAATTACAAACAGTTGGGAGATAGTGAGGACTATGAAACATCTAAGTCGAATGGCTTTCGGACAAAAGAATCTGATCGCACTGTTAGTCGTTTCATCTGTCTTAATCGGGGTGATGATACTTGGCCAGGCCTACTTCTTTGTTGCTATTGTCGAACGGGTTTATTTGCAAGAGCAGCTATTTAAAGGGGTGTTACCCTTACTAGCCGGGTTATTACTGGTCATTGTTGGACGTGCCTTTCTTACCCACGTTAATGGCTGGACAGGTGTGAAAATAGCGTCTGAAGCTAAACGTAATTTGAGAGAATTACTTTTAGCTAAGTTTTCTAGAAATCCTGTTCAAGCATCGCTTCGGGGCCAATCTGGACAGAAAGTAAGTGTGCTGATGGATTCGGTAGACGAAGTGGACCCGTATTTTAGCAGTTATATTCCACAAGTCATTCAATCTACAATTGTGCCAGTTATAATTTTATTCGTTGTGTTTACACAACACCTTTATTCAGGACTGATTATTGTAGTAACCGCTCCGTTTATCCCTTTTTTTATGGCGATTATCGGGATGAAAACTAAAGATAAATCTGAGGAGCAGATGGATAAACTAGCCGCTTTCTCAGGGCAGTTCCTCGATACATTACAAGGGCTGACCACTCTGAAACTGTTTGGACGCTCTTCTCATCAGAAGCAAAAAATCCGTCAGAGCAGCATCGATTTTCGTGAGGCTACCATGGAAGTTTTAAAGATTGCTTTTGTTTCTTCTTTTATGTTGGAACTCATTTCTATGCTTAGTATTGGATTAATTGCACTTGAAATCGCAATTCAGCTTGTTGTCTATGAGAATATCAGCTTTTTTACTGCGTTTTTTATTCTGATTCTTGCTCCTGAGTTTTTTGCCGGGCTAAAGGATCTCGGAAGTGCCTTCCATACTGGACGGGGAAGTGCAGGGGCAGCGAAGAAAGTACAGGATCAATTGGATGAACAAGAGGTAACCATACACTGGGGGGATCAAGATCTTCATAGCGAAGGGAGACCACCTGTTATTGAACTAGAAAATGTATCTTTCAGTTATGGCCAGGACTCGTTTGCTTTACACCACATTGACACGACAATCCCATCATTCGGGCAGATTGCAATTGTCGGGAGAAGTGGTTCTGGGAAAACAACGTTACTCCATTTACTAGCTGGGCTTATGAACCCGCAAGAAGGATCAGTGATCGTGAATGGCCAGCCTTTAGAAAATTATAAAGAACAGGCCTGGTTTGACCAGTTAAGTTATATCTCCCAACATCCGTATCTATTTTCCGGTTCGATAGCAGAAAATATTGCGATTGGCGGTAGAGGGAGCCCTTCACGCAGCAGCATTGATAAGGCTGCCCGCCAGGCAGGGCTTTCTGACCTGCTAGACTCCCTTGAGACTGGGTTGGATACGCCTGTGGGTGAAGCGGGGCGGGGGCTTTCCGGAGGTGAACAGCAGCGTGTTGCGATTGCAAGAGCTTTCCTGAAGCAACCGGCAGTCATTCTCTTTGATGAACCAACGACAGGGCTTGATCTTCGTACAGAACAAATTATGCAGCAGTCCATGAAAGAGTTAGCTCGGACTTCAACCGTCATTACAGTTGCCCATAGGCTGCACACCATTAGACAAGCAGAGCAAATTCTTTTTTTAGATCAGGGAGAATTGGCAGGTAAGGGAACGCACGAAGACTTAATCGAATCCATTGTGGAATATCGCCAGATGGTTTCTGTTCAACAGGGGAGTGATGCCAAGTGAAGGATCTTTCCATGGTAGTGAAGCTTGTGGTAAGAGAGAAAAAAGACATCTTACTATCTATTTTGTTTGGTTTCCTTGCTGGAATAACAGCCGTAGGGCTATTTGGGGCGAGCGGCTATTTGGTATCAAAGGCAGCGCTCATTCCCCCGCTGTACACACTTGTTTTAGTCGTATCTTTCGTCAAACTACTAGGGTTTATAAGAGCCATAAGCCGCTATGTGGAACGATATGTTTCGCATCGTGCTACTTTTACGATTCTAAGCCATTTACGTGTATCCTTTTACGAAAAATTGGAACCGCTCGCGCCTGGAATTTTTCAGAAGTATCGCAGCGGTGATTTGTTAGCCAGAATAGTAGGGGATGTGGAAAGTCTGCAAAACTTCTTTCTGCGTGTATTTTACCCTCCTATTGTCTTGCTGATAGTGTTTCTGTGTACGATTATTTTTACGACTTTTTACTCCTTGTCTATTGCACTCGTTCTTCTTGGCGGGTTGCTCGTTACAGCCTTAATTGTGCCCTGTCTATTCGCTATGCGGCAGCGGAAAATTGAGGGGCAACTGCGCGAAGAACGAGGGAGTCTATCAACAGAGACAACAGAATTGCTATATGGATTCCGAGACTTGAAAATATACCGAAAACTTGCGGAAAAAGAAAACCAGCTGAAAGAGTCTTCAGACTGCTACATTAAAGAACAGGAAAAGGTTGGGATACATGCTTCCTTAAGCCAAGCAATGAATTCATTGGCCTCTCTCGTTGCTTCCTGGGTTGTACTGGCCTTAGGTGCTTACTTGGTTGTCGAGGATCAGCTGGAGGGGATCTTTCTTGCTATGCTTGTCATGATATCCCTTACTGTATTTGAAAATGTTACTCCAATGGCCGTGTTTCCTATTCATTTGGAGGACAGTCGCCGAGCTGCCAGCCGGCTGTTTTCAGTAGTTCGTGATCAAAGTAGCAAGACTCAGAACCATCAAGATTCTATCCAACTTGAAGGGAACCAGTCTTTGGCCATCGAAATAGACAAGGTAAGCTTTGCCTTTCCTGGTGAAGCAAGGTCGACCTTAGAAAACGTTCACCTGCACTTACCAGCAGGATCGAAAACGGCTATCGTTGGACCAAGCGGATCAGGTAAATCCACACTGCTGCAGCTTTTATTAAAAATCCAGGCAGGGTATACAGGCAAAGTCAACTTGGGCGGAACCTCTCTGGACTTGCTCGATAAAGAAAGTCTGTGGAGTCATACAAACGCAGTGCTGCAGGAAAATCACTTTTTCTACGGTACGATAAGAGAAAACCTAATGCTTGCAGGCGATGATTTAACGGATATCCAGCTGGACGAAGCACTCGCGAAAGTGAAGCTCAATCATGTCCAACTGACAGATTCAGTTTTAGAAAAGGGCGGAAATCTCTCTGGTGGCGAAAAGCAGCGGTTAGCAATAGCTCGGGCACTTCTCAAAGCGAATCCCTTATGGGTCTTAGATGAACCTACCTCATCAGTGGATGCGCTTACGGAAAACACCATTTATCAGTATTTATTTGAAGCAGCCAAGGATGATACGCTTATCCTTGTAAGTCATCGATTAACAGGACTTGAGCGTATGGATAAAATTGTTGTGATGGAGCATGGCGAGATTATAGAAAAGGGTACTTTTAATGAACTAATGGACAAGCGTGGTTACTTCTATCAAATGAAACAGATCGAGAAAAGTGTATTTACGGCTTAGCGGGTGACATTAGATTGTTAGTAAGATAAGTGCTTTGAGCATTTAATCTAAATTATGTGCAAATAGCAAAGCCACTTGCCCAACATCGCGTGGGGCAAGTGGCTTTGCTCCTAATTATTTAACAAAAGAGGAGTCTAATGGAAGAGATTCCCCAGGTTCAAGGACGGGAACATCGACTTCGGCAGTATCAGGGTATTTAATCCCAGCTCCCGTATTAAGGACGACAACATTCTCGTCTTGTTTAATCCAGTTTTGCTCCCTTAGTCTGCGGGCAGCTAAAAATGTAGCGGCACCTTCTGGGCAAACGAAGGATCCCTCGAGTTTAGCGATTTGTTTTTGTTCTTCAAGGATCGCCTCTTCCTCTACAGCAATCGCACATCCATCCGTTTCATAAAGGGCATGAAGAATGAGGAAATCTCCGATGGCTTTAGGAACGTTTATGCCGAATGCTTGTGTCTGTGAATTTTCCCAGAATACAGATTCTGTTTTCCCTTGTTTCCAGGCATCCACAATCGGAGCACAGCCTTCTGCTTGAACTGCTACAAGCCGAGGCATATTTTGCCCCTCTAACCAACCGAGTGCCTGTAATTCCTGAAGTGCTTTATAGATGCCGATTAATCCGACACCGCCTCCTGTTGGATACAGGATCACGTCAGGCAGCTGCCAGTTAAGCTGTTCTGCTATTTCCAGCCCCATTGTCTTTTTCCCTTCAATTCGATAAGGCTCTTTCAATGTGGATACATCATATAGTCCATGCTCCTGCACAGCTTCAGCCACCATCTTTCCAGCATCACTGATCAAGCCGTTTACGAGAAAGAGGTTTGCCCCGGACAAAGCACATTCGTTCCTCGTAATAGACGGAGCATCTACAGGCATTACAATAGTTGAGCTGATACGAGCTCGAGCAGCATAGAGGGACCAGGCTGCTCCAGCGTTTCCATTCGTCGGCATGGCAAGAGCGGCGACCCCCAGTTCTTTAGCTTTTGATATTCCAACAGCTGCGCCTCTGGCTTTGAACGCCCCTGTAGGGATAATCCCTTCATCTTTCATCAATAGATTTGGCAGGTCCATCTGTTTCCCTAAATTGGGCATAGGGAGGAGTGGAGTCATGCCTTCTCCCATCGTCGTGACATGCTCTTCTGATTGAACGGGGAGCAACTCATGATAACGCCATAGGTCAGGTTTTCTTCGCTCCAGATCAGAAGGCTTCCATTCTTTCGCTAGTTGATCCAAATCATATTCAACTAGCAATGGGGCCCCACAATCACATAAATGATGGATGGCCTCTTTCGCATACGTTTGCAAGCATTTTGGACAGTAAAGATGAGAGATATAACTATAATCCAATGCAATTCCCTCCAATTATGTAAGTTTGTTTTCATAGTATCACAGTATTCAGAAAAAAATGGTCAAAAGTCCAACGGTTATTTTTGAAACAAAATGGTAAGTTGTTCCGTAAGTAATAATGGCAAGTTAAAATGCAAATAGAGGAGAGAGTGTCATGACGGGGATATTGCTAGCTACTTTACTTCCTTTTTCATTATTTTTTTTACTAACAGTTATTGCGGCTCTGCAGAATAAAAACAAGGCCAAGGCCATTATTCAGGGAGCATTCGGGTTATTTATAATTGGGTATATTATTGTTTTTATCATTACTTACATTTGGATGCCTGCCATTACAGTTCCGAACATGCTGCTAATGAATGCTGTAGTTGGCATTATATTAGGACCGGCGATGTATGTTGGATCAGGGACAGTTTTCAATAAAAACACGATCCACAAATCAACGCCTGCGATCGTGTTTTTCATTACAGCCCTGGCTATTGTAGCCATCTTTGTAGTTGGTATTTTCTCAGTGAATCAGACGTATGATTCGATTTCGAAACAGGAGGCAGGAGAAGCGAAGCCTTTAAACGAAGAGAATACACCGATATCAGTCGCACCGGAATCGGCTCGTAATAAGGTGCAGAAGTCGATGAGTGTCGTACCGAATACACAGTTTTATGACCTTGGAAAATTACAAGTTCAGGAAGTGGGCGGTGAAATTTCATATGTTGCTCCAGTGGAATTTACGAGCTTCTGGCGATACTTTCGCGGAAAAGAGACTGAGGGTTACTTTATGATTCCGGCAACAAACATTAATGCACAGCCGGAATTTATTGAAAGTAAAATGCGCTACACAAACTCCAGTTATTTCAATCACAATATACAACGCCAAGTTTATGGAGAGTTTCCACAATATTTACAGAGCGGGGAAGCGCAAATCGAGGTAGATAATGAAGGAAAACCTTGGTATGTTCAAACGATTTACAAGCCTATTCCGTTAACAAACCGACCAGATTTAGACAAAGTGAAGGTTGCTATAGTTGATCCTGTATCAGGAGAAGTTGAGGCTTATGACGTCAAAGAAGCTCCTGACTTTATTGAAGGAGCGGTCAGCTCTGAGCTTGCAACAGCTGAGAATGAATACTTTGGTAAGTATGTTCATGGCTGGTTCAACTCTATTTTTGGCAAAAAAGATGTTAAAATCCCTAATGATTCTGGGACGGAAAACAGTGTAACCCCTATCTTTGGCGACAATGGAGAGATGTATTACTTTACCGATATGGCTTCACCTAAAGAAAATATTGATTCAGCACTTGGTTACACTTTAATTGATGCAAGGACTGGAGAATTAACCTATTATAATGGGAAACAAAACAATGGGATTATGGACAGTAAAGGAGCAAGACAAATTGTAAATAAGCAATTCCCTGAGAAAAACTGGACCGGTTCCATGCCTGTTTTGTACAACGTGGATGGTCACCCTACCTGGATTGTCAATGTGTTAGACCCAAATGGGCTATTTAAGCGTTATGCGTATATTAAAGCGAATGATTCTGATTTTGCTGTTTTTGGTGAAACAGCCAAGGAGACACTAACGGCCTATCGCCTCCAGCTGGCGCAGGACCCGAGCAATGTTCAAGGGAGCGAAGGCGTTGAAACCACTGGAAAAAGCGGCGTAGTTAATCGTGTGCTTGTGACTTCGACAGATTCCCGACAAATTGTTCAATTTATCCTTGAAGGGGATACAACGATCTATACGGTTAATGTTAGTAAGGCACCGTTAGCCATCTTCCTGCGTGAGGGTGATCATGTGCAGATGCAGGTAAGGGTGCGTGAAAATGGGCCGGCAACGGTGGAGGAAATGGTCGTAGAAGAATTGAATGACTAGTTATTCCAGGGTAGGGATCTCGAAATAGAACAGTTTCGGGATCCTTGTCTAATCCTGTAAGTTTCACGTGGAACAATACTGCTTTTTGTGACATATCCTTGCATCCTGTAGAATAAGAGGATAGGTGAAAATTTTAATGGGAAAAGGTGTTTTTTGTGAAAAAGTATATTGTTATAGGTTCAGGGATACTTGGTGCCTCAACCGCCTATCATCTTGCTAAAGCAGGTGCCGAAGTGACGGTAGTTGATCGCAAGGATACCGGCCAGGCGACAGATGCTGCAGCAGGGATCATTTGTCCATGGCTGACAAAACGAAAAAATAAAGCCTGGTATCGATTAGCTAAAGCGGGGGCAAAGTATTACCCGACATTAGTGGAGGAACTGAAGGCAGATGGAGAGAAGGAGACAGGATACAAACGTGTTGGGGCGCTCCGTCTGCATACAGATGAAGAAAAACTGGATGAAATGATGGAGCGGGCTCTTGAGCGCAGGGAGGATGCACCGGAAATGGGTGAGATCACCCGCCTCACTCCCTCAGAAACGCAGGGGATGTATCCGCCAGTAGCTGACGGATATGGTGCTGTTCATATGAGCGGTGCTGCACGAGTAGACGGCCGGGCGCTCCGTGATGCTTTAGTAAATGCGGCCAAACGAAAGGGTGCTTTATTTCTAAAAGGCAATGCTTCATTAATTGTAGACAATAAGCAAATCGTCGGTGTGAAAACAGGGGAAGAACAGTTGTATGCCGATCAAGTTATTGTGGCAGCGGGGGCATGGGCAAAGGAAATGATTGAGCCATTAGGTGTGAATTTTCTCGTGCATCCTCAAAAGGCCCAAATTGTCCATTTGGAATTGCCGGAAGCAGATACAAGTGACTGGCCGGTCGTGATGCCGCCAACTAATAAATACTTGCTTAGTTTTGAGCAGGGAAGGGTTGTAGTAGGGGCAACACATGAAACGAAGGAAAAATTTGATACTCGTATTACAGCAGGGGGTCTGCATGAAATTTTTTCTAAAGTGCTGGCCATAGCTCCAGGTCTGTCACGCAGTACGCTGGTTGAGACACGAGTAGGATTTAGACCATTCACCCCTGATTCTCTCCCTGTTTTTGGAGAATTACCAAATTTCGAAGGGATCTTGTTAGCAAATGGCTTAGGAGCCTCAGGCCTTACTACTGGCCCTTATATTGGGGCGGAGTTAGCAAGATTGGCCCTTGGTAAGAATACGGAACTTCATAAAGAGGATTATCAGATCGAGCATGCCCTTCCAAAGGTAAATAAATGATCCAAAAAAGCACAACCTCTCTTAAAGGTTGTGCTTTTTACATATCTTCTTTAACGAGACGAAATCCTACTTTCTTTAAGGCCTGTTCAAGATTGCGTGTTATTCTAAGGTTTCTGTACATGGGACCCTGACTAAGATGACTCATCGCCATGTCTGGGCGAATTCCTGTAAGAATTGGGATGACTCCCATCAACTCCAATGCTTTAACTATATCCGACAGATGGCGGGTGAACAAGTCGTCAAAGCTTACCATGCCGGACAGGTCAATGATAAAGTAATCCAGGTTTTTTTGATAAATTCGTTGAAGTATAGTTTCAACCAGATGATTCGATCGGTCTTCATTCACGATCCCGACTAAGGGAAGAACTACCACACCTTCTGTTACCGGGACAATAGGTACAGACAACAAATCAATACGCTGCTGAGTCTGATCTAAGCTAATAATATAGCTGAAAACTTGCCCGACAGAACGGAGGAAGCGCGCTTCCTCTTCTGTAAATTCCCGCGGCTTTTGATCCATCACACACAGTGTCCCGAATTCTTTTCCTTCCCGGTCGTAGATTTGCACTCCCATAAAGGCTTTAACATGGACATTTACGGGCAAGTCTGCATTTTCCTTTATATAGTGCAGCGAAAGGTCATTTGAGGTGAATACTCCTTCTTCCGATTCAATAACAAATTGACAAAAAGATTGCTCATAATTTATCTGAACATCCGTACCTAAAATATGCTCGTTATCATTATAAGCGTTGATGATGTTCATATGCCCATCATCTTTCTTAGCTATGTAAACCGTATTAACATGGATAACCTTACTAACATGTTCCAGAATTTCATCAGCAGCTTCTTTGACAGAAAGGTAGTGAAGGTCATTTGAGTGATTATACATTTTTTATACTCCTATCCCAATATATCTTCATGTGTTTTCGAATCTCTAAGTGCTGTAGTAAGCGTAAATGTGTACACAATAATGACGCTAACATTTTTGTTAGTGTCAGTGTAACATGTGTCGAGACTGATTTATATGGATAAGGATTAGGATAAGAAAGACCTGAACAAGATCAGGTCTCTTAACATCTATTAGCGGCTAAGCTGATTCATGAGTTCTTTAGCAACGACTAATGTAGATTGAGGATTTTGACCGGTAATTAAGTGATCATCGATTTCCACATGTTTAGACCAATTATCTGCGGTCGCAAAGTTTGCCCCCAACTCACGCAGTTTGCTTTCCAAAAGAAAAGGCATGTATTGATCCAGAGCAGTGTCAGCTTCTTCAGCGTTTGTAAATGAATTGACTTGCTTCCCTTTTACAAGCGGTTCGCCATTTGAAAGCTTCACTCCTACCAACCCTGCTGGGCCGTGACAGACTGCAGCAACGAGTTTATCCGATTCATACATGTCCCGGATTAATTCTGCAAGCTTCTGATTGTCTGGAAAATCGAACATCGTACCATGTCCGCCCGGTAAGAAAATGGCATCAAAAGAATCAGCAGACAGTTCATTAATGGAAATCGTATCTTCAAGGTGTTGTTTTGATTCAAGAATTTCCTGCGGTTCATCCTCACTGACACTGTTTGGATCAACTGGTGCCTTACCTCCCCTCGGACTAGCAACGGTCACCTCATATCCATGCTTTATAAATTCATTATAAGCTTCACCGAATTCGGACAACCAAATCCCGGTTGTTTTATCTTCATTAATTTTTTCATGATTTGTAACGACCATTAAGATCTGTTTAGACATCTGACATTCCTCCTGCTCTTATTGCAAAATTAAAGGTTTTACACAAATCAACTATTCCCGTATCTAAGGCTTTACAAAACATGAAAACACTTAATATAAGAGAAGGAGGGGAAGCGAGGGCGTTTTCAATAAAAAAACGTGAGCAGCTGCTCACGTCAATTGGCTTCAGATATTTCGTTTTTTCGTAGGTAATTTACTGTGTTTTCGTCCGAATGGGTAGGAAGTGAATAGGATTGAGTGTATTCTTCATGACCTTTCCCCGTAATGACGATCCATTCTCCAGGTTGGCTGTTGTCTATAGCTGTTTTAATCGCGAGTGTCCGGTCAGGGATGATTTCTCCTTTTCCGAACTTTGTATGGTTAAGATAAAAGGTCAGCATCTGCTCCATGTCACGTTGATGAACCCCATTTAAATCATCCATTGTTAAAATAAATTGATCACTCATTTCTGCAGTAATGTTCATCATTTCCTGCCTCTTTGTTTGGTCCCGATTGCCTCGAAAACCGAAGATATGTGTGAGTTTTTTCGCTTCTGCTTCCTGGACGGTTTGTAAACAATTGAATACTGCATCCGCTGTATGAGCATAGTCTACCACGACAGTAGCACCGTTCTTTAGAGGATACGTTGTAAAACGACCAGGCACACCAGGAAAGCCGCTAATGGAATCTAAAACCTTTGCCGTCTCTCCGTCAAGCTGCATCGCTGCGGCGTAGGCTTGAAGAGTGTTATATAAATTATGGATACCTGCCATGGGGGAGTGAAGTGTATGTATGTCATGGTCTTTGAATCTGCATGAAGGGGGGTCAACAGAAAGTTGATCCAATATTTGTAAATCGTTTGCGATTGACTTACCCAGGGTGTAAGTTTGCAAACCTTCTTGTTTAAGTTCGTTAGCCAACTGTTCTCCATAAGCATCATCGGAATTGATGACAGCCGTTCCATTAGGTTTTAATTTACGGAACAATGCTTTCTTGACTTCATAGTACTGGTCGATGGTTCCATGATAGTCAAGGTGTTCATGCGTCAAGTTTGTAAATAAGCACAGATCAAAATGCAGGCCTTCCAGACGGTATTCCGCTAATCCGTGAGAGGATGCCTCCATAATGACAACCTCGTCATTGCTTTTATCGATTAACTGGTTAAGAGTCAATGCGTTTGGAGTGGTATTGGCTGTCTTTGAGCATTCTCCATTGATGACGTTTTGAATTGTACCGAGGAGGGAACAAGTGTAATCCATGTTCTCAAGAATATGCTTCACTAAATAACTGGTCGTTGTTTTACCATTTGTTCCGGTAATTCCGACCATGATTTTTTGTGAAGCAGGGTTCTGGTAGTAATTGCGTGCAAGCATTCCTAATGCTTTTTTGCTGTTTGGGACTTGTATATAAGGAACATCTGTAACTTGGTGATCCTTTTCACCGACGATCGCAGCAGCTCCATTGTTAATGGCATCTTGAATGTAGGCATGTCCATCTAGCTGATGACCTGGAATGGCTATAAATAGGAATCCTGGTTTCACCTTCTGAGAGGAATCAGTCAATCCATGAACAGTCACATCATTAGACTTGGACACTTCCTCGTACCGGAAGGAAATATCTTGCAATAGTTGATCAAGTTTCATTTATATCGTGCACACCTTTTTTATATTTAAAATTAAGTAGAGTTTTAATGTTAATTTTATCAAATAAGCAGCATGCTATGTGGTGAAAACGAAAAATAAGCTAAACGATTCATAAATAAGCCATAAAGAGGGAATGGCGTCTATAAACTCATCTTCCCTTATATCCTTTACGAAAGATTTCCTGAACGCCATGAACGGTAACGTAAGCATTTGGGTCAATGTTTAGAATGATCTTCCTGAAGGGCACAATTTCATGTTTGTTAATAACTAGATAGAGCACCTCTCGTTGTGCACCTGTGTAACCGCCTTTCCCTTCAAGAACTGTGATTCCACGAGCCATTTGGTTTGTGACTGCATCGAGTACTTGAGCGGGGTGGCTTGAAATGATCATAACCGCTGTACGTTCGTTAGCACCTTCTACTACGACATCGATAACTTTTGCACCGACATAAACAGAAATAAGGGTGTACATGGCTTTTTGTTGCCCTATGATGAAGGAAGATCCCACGATGACTGCAATATCAATAATGAGCATTCCTTTGCCAATCGTCCATCCGAAAAATTGGTTGCCAAGACGGGCGAGGATAGCTGAGCCGCCAGATGTACCACCGGATCGGAAAATGAGCCCAAGGCCAAACCCGACTGCTAAACCAGCAAATAAAGCTGCAAGTAATGGATCGCTAATCTCTTTGCCCCAGTCCACTGTGAAGTGTAAAAAAAGAGATGATGAAATAATTGCGGTAATTGTATAGATAATCACTCGATTATTGAAAAATTTGTACCCGATGGCAACGAGCAGAGTATTTAGAACAAAATTGACAATACCGGGCGACCATTCAAACAAATAATAAGTAACAATCGTAATCCCGATCACGCCGCCTTCGGATAAGCGGTTAGGGATTGCGAAGTAGTTTACACCAATCGCAAAAACAAATGATCCGATAATGATCATTACGATATCTTTTACGGCACGTTTCATAGATAACCCTCCTTTCCTTCATTTTATTATAATTGCGGGGAAGAAATATACCGATAATAGTAAGTCTTACTATTCATACTAAATGCTTAATAATATATCCGGATAAGTCAATAATAAGTAGAGATAAAAACACGAACATTCGAAGGCGACTATAAAAAACATGAGTGAGGAATAACTATGATGACAATACGTTTCGACCAAATAAAAGGGGTTGTTGTGAAGGAAATCTACGGACCGAATGAACAAATGGTATCAAGCCTGGCTTTTCATTCTGGACGGGTCTCAGTCTCTTCGCTGTTTTTTAGTATTAAAGGAGCTCAGGAGGACGGACATCACTATATCGAAGAAGCGATTAGCAATGGTGCTTCTGCAGTCATCGGCGAAAATTCTGAACAGCTTACAAGGTTAAGTGAGTCTTACCCTTCCTGTACCTTTATCGTCGTTGAGGATGTAAGAAATGCGATGGCCCACATGTCTAAGCACTTTTACAATCATGCGGATGAACAAATCTTTACGGTTGGGATAACGGGTACAAATGGTAAAACAACTGTAGCTGCCTACGTACGTTCCTTACTGATGCTGTTAGGGGTTCCCAGTGGATCGATCGGCACGACAGGGATATGGTCATCCCAAGAAAAGTGGATGTATAAAAAGAGTACGCCTACGACACCTGAAGCTATTGATCTTCATCAAATTTTTCGCGACTTTAAAGAAGCGGGAGATGAAGCAGCGGTCATGGAAGTTTCTTCGATTGCTTTAGATCAGAAGCGGGTAGAGGGGATGTTGTTTGATATAGGTATTCATACCAATTTCTCAGAAGAACACTTGGAATATCACAAAACGATAGACCATTACAAAGCGAGTAAAATGAAATTATTCGAGCAATCCAGGCAAGCGGTTGTGAACATCGATGATGAAGGTATGGGGAAGGACCTTATACATTCCTATAAAGGTCCGTTACTAACGTATAGTTTAATACCAGGAAGCGAAGCAGACCTCATCGGTACAGGGATTGAAATAACCGAAGAAGGGTCCATGTTTACCATTCAATACAGGAATAAAACTTTTCGGGTTTTCACCCCTGTATTTGGGGCGTTTAATGTAGCAAATGTTCTCTCTGCCATAGCTGTTGCACTTATGCGAGGGTATACGATGGACGAGGTTGCTGCCGTACTGCCAGAACTTCAAGGCCCTGAAGGAAGGTTTCAAATTATTGAAGTTCCTGATCGTACAAAAGTGATTCTCGATTATGCTCATACCCCCGTCGCCCTCGATAGACTTGTAGAAGAAGTCCGGAAAATGAAGCATGGTCGTCTTATCACTATGATTGCCGGGATTGGGATTCGTGATTTTAGTAAAATGCCAAAAATGGCTGCAACCATTGAAGGAAGAGCCGATGAAGTCATCGTGACCGTCGATCACCCAGGGTATCACAACCCTCAAACCATCGTTGACCAAGTTATGAAAGGGTTTAAGGAACCGAACGCAGGCAATATTCATCACGCCTTGACGCGACAGGAAGGGGTACGGCGCTCCCTTATGCTAGGACAAGCAGGGGACATTATTCTATTAACGGGCGGCTGCATGAATAATGCTCAAATTATAAAAGGGGAAGAGGTTCCCCATTCTGATGAAGACATTATCCATGAGCATTATCTACAATCAAAATAAAGGGTCTATTTTTGGAAAAAGCGGTCGACAGTTTCTTGATACACATGAAAAAATTCAGGAATGTCGCCGCTCGTGATTCCTTTGGTCATGTTCTCAGCAATTGATGTATTATACCACTTTTGCTGTAGATAGCCTGCGTTAAAGTGCTTCCACAATGCATCGCCATCGCGTTCGAAATCTTTCTCAAGCGACAACAAATTGTCTAATTTATCTGCCACAATTAAACATTTCACTTCAAGGGAGCCCATTCGAACGTTGTCTACTGTGTGCTGTTTGCGTTCCTGCCATGACTTTGACTTATCTTCTGTATGGGCTGCTACTAGATCACGAACCTTCTTTGTAAATTCCCGTTCAATATCTGCAAGTTCATACATTGTATCCTCCACAACGTCATGCAGATACCCGGCGCAAATAACCTCTTCCCGGTAGCCGGCCGATTTTAAGGTAGCAGCTACCTGAATGGGATGGATGATATAGTCAGTATCAGAATTCTTTCGTTTCTGGCCCTGGTGTGCTTTCTCAGCGAATTGTTTCGCCTTTTCTATCATAACGGTCACTCCTTTGTAAGCGTAAAATTTGTCGGAATATACCCTTTGCAGATACCATAGAAACAGGCTTATAAAATGGAGTAGAGGAGTCATGTACGATGCAAATCAATCAGATAGATGATCAGCCAGTTATTCTCATAATTGCAAGGTTCGATGGTATTCACCGCGGGCACCAGCAACTTATTAATAAGGCCAAACATTATGCTTTATCTCAGCTCGAACTAGCTGTTTGGGATCTGTCCAGTCCTGAACCTATCTTAACAACCGTTGAAGATAAATTACGCATCCTTGCAGAGCAAGGTGTTGATCGATATTATGATCATTCTGAGCTTAAGCCATTAAACTGCAAGCGAATTGTGATCGAGGAAGATTTACAACAAGAGGCAGCTGGCTTGTATGATTTTCATGACATCCCTGTTACCATTGTACAACAGCCCATGTTCAACCATGAAATGATTCAAAGAGCATCCATTCAAACCTTTGTGGAAAAAGGGCAAATAGAAGCAGCCCAAGCTCTTATGGACCGGCCATTCCAAACGACAGGCATCGTCGTTAAAGGGGATGCACTCGGCCGTAAGCTTGGTTTTCCAACTCTTAATCTCGGCGGTATTGATGAATACGTCAAACCAAAACCTGGGGTGTACCTCGGAGTAGTGGAAGTGCATAAGGAAACTCCAGACTACTATTACACCTTAATTAGTGCTGGATACCGTCCAACCGTGAATGGAGAGACCTTTAAAGTGGAAGCCTATTTACTGAACTTTTCAGGTGACCTATATGGCGAGACCGTGACCGTAAGTTATCTGCGCCACATGCGCGATGAGGAAGATTTTGACGGGTTAGATGTACTCGTCGAACAAATGAAACAGGATGAACGGGATGCAAGAGCGATCTTAGGCATGCCGGTCATTTCATAATAAAGGGGCTATCATTATGGGGTAGTTGTAGTTGAAATATGTGATGGCAATTTGATTAACGAGCTTGATGTGGAGACCATTATAGAGTCAGAGTACCCGGATGTCGCTGTTCTGATGAGCGAATGTTTATCATTCTGTGGGCTGTGTGCGCTAAAGCCATATGCACTCGTTAATGGAGCACGAATTTTTGGTAAAACGCCTGAAGAGGCTTTAGATAAGATTAGAAAGAAAATAGAAGAAGAACTAGCATTATTTGCTGAGTAATGAGTAGAGGCTGCCAAGTGACGTGGTCTCTTTTTTTTGTGCACCAGAGAGCAGAGCGTTGTGAGCGTCGGATTATAATATCGTTAATTTATCTTAAATTTGAAAAACATGACGATGGAACGCCTCCATGGAAAATGGTACTGTCCCTCCTGCTCGACAAATTGCTGGGTTGCTCACCATCAAGCTCTCCAGGATTATGCTCATCTTTTACGTAAATAGCTCTCTTCTTACCAATTGCGCTCTGTGTTTGAGGTTAAATGCTCAAGATTACTGAAAAAGGCTCCAAGTTGGGTTATTTACGCCCCCTTTAAAAAATTCATTAAGCTCTTGAAGATGCTGTAGATTAATGATGTGCTACACTTGCAGGGGAACCCTATTTATAATAGAAAGGAAGAGATAGCAATATGAACACAGTGAAGCTGCATGACAAGATTGACATTCCTCAACTAGGCTTTGGTGTATTTCAAGTTGAGGAAAAAGATGCCGAACCGGCTGTGTCAAAAGCGATTGAAACAGGATATCGCTCCATAGATACAGCTGCGATTTACGGAAATGAACAACAAGTCGGGGAAGCGATCGCTAAAAGTAACGTACCGCGTGAAGAACTGTTTATCACTACAAAAGTGTGGAATACAGATCAAGGCTATGACAAGACATTAAACGCCTTTGACGAAAGCCTGAAGAAACTAGGACTTGATTATGTAGATATGTATCTGGTTCATTGGCCAACTCCAGAGTACGACGACTATGTAGAAACGTATAAAGCTCTCGAGAAATTGCAGAAAGATGGAAGAGTGAAGGCCATTGGTGTGTGCAATTTTAATATTGAGCACTTGCAGCGTTTACTTGATGAATGTGACGTGAAGCCTGCTGTGAATCAGGTGGAATGCCATCCCTATCTAGCACAAAATGAACTAAAGGAATTTTGTCATGAAAATGGAATTCTGCTTGAGGCATGGGCTCCAATCATGCAAGGAGGAGACGTGCTGACTGACGATGTTATTCAATCGATTGCACGTGAGCATAACAAATCTTCTGCCCAGGTTATTATTCGCTGGCATTTGCAAAATGGAACGATCGTGATTCCTAAGTCCATTACTCCTTCACGTATCGAAGAAAATTTCGATGTCTTTGATTTTACGTTAAGTGATGAGGAAATGAACAACATCAATGAACTCGATCGTGGGGAGCGTAAAGGCCCTGAACCTAGCGAAATGAATGTACGATAAAAATATTTTTGTAAAAGGGCGCTGATTGGGCGTCCTTTTTTACATCTAATATGTTAACCTATTTTTATTAACGTTGACATAGTTTAGGTCATTAATTTATCCTATAAACAGAGAGGAGGTATAAGATGGAATCAAGAAGGAGGTGGAGCCCTCTGGATTTAACGATGGGGAGTTTATTTGTTGCGATGATGGCGATCGGAGCAAATATTACATCCATTGCTCCCTTCATGGTCATTGGAGGCGTCCCCATTACGTTACAAACTTTTTTTGCAACTTTGGCAGGATTAATCCTTGGAAGTCGATTAGGGGCCCTGTCTATGTTTACGTACATGTTGCTCGGGTTAGCTGGTGCGCCAATTTTTGCCCAATTTAAAGGGGGTTTTTCAACACTGCTTTTTCCGACTTTCGGTTTTATTGTATCGTTTATCTTCATTGCTTATATTGCGGGTAATATGGCAGAAAGGAATCGCAGCTTGCTCAAGTACATATTAGCTTCTCTAATGGCTATGACAGTTAATTATATTTTTGGAACAAACTGGATGTATGCGGCTTATATTCTATGGTTTGATGCGCCGGAAGGTTTTACCTACAAGATGGCCTGGTATTGGATGATCTTCCCGCTGCCAAAAGACATTGTTCTATCGATATTTGCAGGGATCATGGCTTTTCGGCTTGAGAAAAGTATTGTTTCAAAAAGTCCTTTTCGTCAGCAGAGAAAAATTTCTTGAAGGGGGAATTACATGCATAACTGGAGGTCATTGGCTGAACAAGTTCTTCGAGGTGAAGAAATAACTGATCAAGAGGCTTTTAATGTCCTGGATAGTCCAAATGAGGAACTCTTGGAGTTGTTACATAGTGCGTATTTGGTACGTAAACGTTATTACGGCAATCAAGTAAAATTAAACATGATTATCAATACAAAATCAGGGTTTTGTCCGGAAAACTGCGGATATTGTGCTCAGTCTAGGGATTCAGGTGCCCCCATACAAAAGTACCGCATGATGGACAAGAACACAATTATTGAAGGGGCCGAACAAGCTCATCGATTGAAGTCAGGCACGTATTGTATCGTAGCTAGTGGCCGTGGACCATCGAAGCGAGAACTCGATGTTGTTACGTCAGCGGTCAAAGAAATTAAAAGCAACTTTGACATGAAAGTTTGTGCATGTCTCGGATTGCTAAAACCTGCACAAGCAAGACAATTAAAAGAAGCCGGAGTTGACCGTTACAACAATAACATTAACACCTCCGAACAGCATCACGATAATATCACCACAAGCCACACCTACCAGGACCGGGTTTCCACCGTTAATCATGCAAAAGAAGCGGGGATATCCCCATGTTCAGGGGTCATTGTTGGAATGAAGGAGTCAAAACAGGATGTCGTTGATATGGCACGCGCACTAAAAGAACTTGACGCTGACTCTATTCCTGTTAATTTTTTACATGCCATCGATGGAACATTGTTGGAAGGAACCGATGAACTGACACCAACCTACTGTTTAAAAGTACTCTGCCTATTCCGCTTTATTAATCCTACGAAAGAGATCCGTATCTCGGGAGGAAGAGAAGTCAACTTGAGGAGTCTACAGCCGTTCGGTCTTTATCCGGCAAATTCAATCTTTGTGGGAGATTATTTGACAACTTCTGGACAGGAAGGAACAAAGGACCATCAAATGCTTGAGGACCTCGGTTTTGAAGTCGATTATGTAACAACAGAAGAGACCGTATAGTTTTTAAAAAAGGACGCACTTATGTAGCGTCTTTTTTACTTGCTTTCATAGATTCCATAATCAATCATGTCCGTTATATGTTGAGCGAGGACAGCTGGTTCACAGGGGAACTTCTCTTCCACCCACCATCTAATAATTCCTAAGATACTTGTTGAAATAAAGACTCGAGTTATATGTTCAGAATATTTTACCTCATGCTTATATGCAAGTGCGATATCTAGGGTCGCTAGGGAGGAATCATGAACGAGTGCCTCAAATTTCCTATAAAAATAAAGGGATTTCTGTTTCTTTAACATGATGAAGAAGAATGAATCACGTTGTTTAATAGACGTGAGCAGCTGAACGAATCTTGGGTGAGGTTGTTTCACTTTTACAAAATCGAATGCAGAATTGCAAGCTTGAACCTCATTGGTCAGCTGCTCGAAATTTTCATTAATCATTCCTTGCAGTAAATGATCTTTATCGTGAAAGTGCCTATAAAAAGTAGCGCGGTTAATCTTGGCTTCATATGTTACTTGTTTTATTAAGATATTCTCGTGGTCCTCATTTGCCAGTAGCACCAGGTAAGCTTCTTTAATCCGTTTTTGGGTACGTAACACCCTTGGATCCTGCTTTTTACTCACATCAAGTCCTCCCTTCCTCTAGAATTTTTAGCGACATTTAAAGCAAATATGTTTATTAAGTGTGGAACTTATTGACGCTTTATTTGACCTTGCTATAATAATATTGTCCCATTTAATTGATAATGATTTTCAATTTCATTATAACAGAAAAATAAGAAAGTGGGATAGTGGGCAGGGGAATATGGATGAAATTTAGATACACTCTTTTTATTCTTATCATTTTAAGTTTTGGGTCATTGTTTATTGGAGTATCGGATATCTCGTTTATGGACATTTTCCACTTATCTCAGGAGCAATTTCAAATTCTGATGATCAGCCGTTTTCCAAGGTTAGTAAGCATTCTAATTGCCGGAGCTAGTATTAGTATTTGTGGCCTCATTATGCAGCAGCTGACTAGGAATAAATTCGTCTCTCCTACGACAGCTGGCACCTTTGATTCGGCTCGGCTTGGCGTTTTAGTCTCGTTACTCGTGTTTACTTCGGCAAGCCCCTTAGTGAAAATGCTTGTAGCATTCGGATTTGCTCTCTTGGGCACGTTCATTTTTATGAAAATCCTAGACCGAATTCCTTTCAAGGATACGATCTTTATCCCGCTTGTTGGATTGATGTTTGGGAATGTGATCAGTTCGATTGCAACGTTCTTTGCATTGAAACACAACCTTGTTCAGAACATGTCCTCTTGGTTACACGGTGATTTCTCTATGATTATGGAGGGACGTTATGAGCTAATGTACATATCGATTCCCTTTCTTGTGATTGCTTATTTATACGCGAATCAATTTACGATCGCAGGTGTAGGGGAGGATTTTGCAAAAAACGTAGGGTTAAACTATAAACAAGTCGTAAATATAGGGTTAGCAATTGTTGCTATGGTGACAGCGTCAGTTGTCCTTACCGTAGGCATGATTCCGTTTTTGGGCTTAATCATTCCTAACATCGTTTCATACTATTACGGGGATCACTTGAAGAAAAGCATTATTCAAACTGCGATAATTGGTGCAGCATTCGTCCTTGTCTGTGACATCTTAGGTCGGGTCATCCTTTACCCATATGAAATTTCCATCAGCCTGACTGTAGGTGTCATCGGGAGCGCAATCTTTATTTACTTACTGATGAGGAGGCGGTCGTATGCAGCTTAGAAGGAGAACTATTATGATCGGTCTGTTTGCGACCCTGCTTATCGTCATTTATTTATTCACAGGTATCAGCAGCAATTGGGATTATATTTTGCCACATAGAGGAATGAAAGTTTTGGCGATTATTGTGACAGGGGGAGCAATCGCCTTCTCTACGGTGATTTTCCAAACAATCACAACGAATCGAATCTTAACTCCCAGTATTCTAGGTTTGGACAGTATGTATTTGCTCGTTCAAACAGCTGTAATATTCTGGTTTGGATCGGGCTCGATGGTGATGATGAATAGTCAATACAACTACTTGCTCTCCGTCGGTGCGATGGTCTTATTTTCTTTCATTTTGTTCAAATGGTTATTAAAGAAAGGTGAGAATGTTTATCTCTTATTATTGGTTGGTATCATTCTCGGAACCTTTTTCTCAAGTCTATCTTCGTTTATGCAAATGTTAATTAATCCAAACGAATTTATGATGGTCCGGGACCGCATGTTTGCCAGTTTTAACAATATTAATACTGACTTACTTTGGATTTCCATCCTGCTCATGGTACTGGGTGCTGTATTTTATTTACCATTACATAAATACATAGATGTAATGGCACTGGGTAAAGACCATGCCGTTAACTTGGGTGTTCCTTATGACAGAGTTGTTAAGAAACTGTTGATTATTGTAGCAATTCTTATCTCTGTAGCAACAGCCCTTGTTGGTCCCATCACGTTCTTAGGCTTACTTGTTGTCAACTTAGCCCATGAATTTATGAAAACGTACAAACATAATTATCTAATTCTCGTGTCGATCCTATTCGGTATCGTGGCACTTGTAGGAGGTCAGTTAATCGTGGAGAGAGTATTTACGTTCTCTACCACCATAAGTATATTGATTAATTTTATTGGAGGAATCTACTTTATTTATCTATTACTAAGGGAGAATAAAGCATGATCAAACTGAGAAATTTATTTAAAAGATATGGCAATAATTCTGTCGTGGACAACATCTCTGTTGCAATACCTAAAGGGAAAATCACCACATTTATCGGTCCAAATGGCGCCGGGAAAAGTACCTTATTATCAATGGTCAGCCGCCTTATTGCTAAGGATGAGGGAGAGGTGTATATCGAAGAGAGTGAGATTGGTAGTTGGAAGACTCAAGAGTTATCCAGAAAACTGGCCATTCTTAAACAAAGCAACCACATCCATTTAAGATTAACCGTCAGGGAGCTCGTTTCTTTTGGGAGGTTTCCTTATTCAAAAGGCCGATTGACCGCAGAGGATGAAGAAATGGTAGATCAAGCCCTGGAATTTGTGTCCTTAAGGAAAAGGGAAGAACAATATTTGGAGCACTTGAGTGGCGGGCAGCGGCAAAGAGCCTACATTGCCATGGTAATTGCTCAAGATACAGATTATGTGCTGCTGGATGAGCCATTAAATAATTTGGATATGAATCATTCCGTTCAGGTAATGAAAACATTGAGGAGGCTTGTTTGCGAACTTGGAAAAACAGTGGTGCTTGTTGTTCACGACATCAATTTTGCCTCCGTCTATTCAGACTATATTGTTGCCTTGAAGGATGGTGGAGTTGTGCGGGAAGGTCCCACGGAAAAAATGATTCAGGCGGATGTGTTGAATGAAATCTATGATATGGACATTGATATTCGAACAATTAATGACAATAGAATTTGTGTTTATTTTTAAGAAAGGGTGAGGTAATTTTATGAAGAAATGGTTATTGTTAATGAGTGTGGCAATCGTTCTAGTCGTTTTATCAGCGTGTGGTGAATCTGGGGAAACTTCTGGTGCTGAAGAGGGCGAAATAATTACAGTGGAACACGAGCTAGGTAAGACAGAGGTACCTAAAAATCCGGAAAGTGTCGTTGTATTTGATTATGGGATTGTAGACAGTCTTGATAAGCTGGGAGTAAATATTGAAGCCGTTGCAAAGAAATCGCTTCCGGAATACTTAAGTCACTATAGTAGTGATCAATATGAGAATGCCGGATCATTGAAAGAACCCGACTTTGAGAAAATCAGTCAAATGGACCCAGATTTGATCATTATTTCTGGTCGTCAGGCTCCTGTATATGAACAGCTAAGTGAAATTGCTCCGACCATTCATTTAGGGGTAGATACAACCAACTATATGGAATCATTTAAACAAAACATGATGACACTTGGTGAGATTTTTGACAAAAAGGATGCCGTAAAAGAAGAACTGACTACCCTTAAGGCTGAGATTGAAAAAGTATATGAGAAGGCTTCAAATATGGATGAAGAAGGATTAATTGTTTTAGCGAACGATGGAAAAGTAAGTGCATACGGACCATCCTCGCGCTTCGGACTTATTCATGATGTCCTGGGGGTCAAACCTGTCGATGATACAATTGAAGCATCCACACATGGTCAAAGTATCTCATTTGAATACATCACCGAAAAAAATCCAGATTATCTATTCGTCATTGACCGCGGAGCTGTAGTTGGCGGGCAATCCTCTGCGAAGCAAGTAGTGGAGAATAAGCTGGTCAAGAAGACGGATGCCTATAAAAATGACAACATCATCTATCTTAATCCAGAATACTGGTACTTATCCGGTGGTGGATTACAGTCTGTTTCGGCGATGGCTGAAGAAATAGGTGCCAGCTTAGAATAATCATTGGAAGGACGCGCCTGGCGTGTCCTTTTAATGTGAGCACTGATAAAAGGAGAGTGAGCGCCAGAAAAACGAAAGCATCCTTTTCTTTTTATAAGCGGAAGGTTTATAATCTTAAATTAAAAAAGGAAGAAAAATATGATTATAAAAACTCGCTCCTATCTTTTGAAATTAAGAAAGTTAGGGACACACTCCAAAGAGGAAGACCCCCGCTAGATCACCTCAAGAACTCCCTTGTACGAGAAATACTTGCCCGCACGCGTGCTGGTTACAAGAAAATAGAGGTAAATAAATTTAAACGAAATCCCCCTTGAATACCCAAAGAGGTGAAAGCTATGAGTATAAACATTAGAAAATTCGCCAAAAAAGATTGGACCGAAGTGAAAGAAATCTATCAATTAGGAATTGCTACAGGCAACGCTACACTGGAGGCAGTTGTTCCAGCCTACGAAACGTGGGTTTCTTCCGGCGACCCTGCGTGCACTTTTGTTGCATATACAGGTCAAGAAGGGAGTATCTTGGGATGGTGCAGGTTAGCTCCAGCTTCTACACGCAAAGTATACGAAGGCGTAGCTGAGGTGAGTGTGTACGTTCACCCGGCTGAAACTGGTAAGGGTATCGGAGGACTTTTGCTTGAAAAGTTAATTCAAGCGTCCGAGCAAAAAGGCTACTGGACGTTAACAGCAGGAATCTTAGTTGAAAACACCAGCAGTATTTCATTACATAAGAAGCATGGATTTAAGGAGATAGGCGTTCGTGAAAAAATAGGCAGCTTACATGGAGTATGGCGTGATGTCCTCCTTTTAGAAAGGAGAAGTCGGATCGTTAACTGGAATACTTTTTAAATTATGGGAGTTAGGGAATAACTGAAGAAAAAAGGAGCTCACTATGATCATTCGATTTGGGTATGTAGCAATGGCTACTTCCTTATATGATGCTAGTCCATCTAAAACGATGACCTTTTCTCGTTACAAACAACTCGGGGAAGAGCAACGAGATAAGCAGCTTAAGAAAATTACGAAAGCCAATTTAGAACATACAAAACGTGCATTACATTATAATATTGCCCATCAAATTCATCTTTACCGTCTCTCATCGTCCATTGTCCCCCTTGCCACTCACGAGGAGGTTAATTGGG
This sequence comes from Halobacillus naozhouensis, assembly GCF_029714185.1. Taxonomy (NCBI): domain Bacteria; kingdom Bacillati; phylum Bacillota; class Bacilli; order Caryophanales; family Bacillaceae; genus Halobacillus; species Halobacillus naozhouensis. Next base: position 245,829 of record NZ_CP121671.1, read on the forward strand.
ATTATCTCACCCCTTTCCAGCAAGAGTATAAGGAAATCGGACAGCTTGTAAAAAAGTATCAAATGCGGACAAGCTTTCATCCTAATCAATTTACACTTTTCACAAGTGATAAAGAACATGTAACAACAAATGCAGTCAAGGATATGGAATATCACTATAATCTGCTGGAAGCGATGGGTCTTGAGAATGAATCCCATATCAATCTTCACGTAGGGGGAGCCTATGGTGATAAACCCTCAGCTATAAAGCGATTTCACGAAAACCTTAAGCAGCTTCCTCCACGGATTAAAGAACAAATGACACTTGAGAATGACGACAAAACGTACACGACTAGCGAGACGTTAGCTATTTGTGAAAAGGAAAGCATTCCGATGATGTTTGATTATCATCATTATATGGCAAACCGTGAGAAGGAGGAGAAGCTCGTAGATCTGTTGCCATGTTTCTGTCAAACATGGTCGAAAAGCTCCCAACCTCCTAAAATCCATGTCTCTTCGCCAAAATCAGAAAAGGCCTATCGTAGTCATGCTAATTATGTTGACATTGATTTTATTAAGCCTTTGCTCAAAGAATTAAAATCCCAACAGGTGGATGTAGATTTTATGATTGAGGCAAAGAAGAAGGATAAGGCGGCTTTGCAGTTAGTTGAGGATGTGGGAAAAATCAGGGGGGTGAAACGGGTAGATGGAGCTACGGTAGAAATGTGATGGGGATACAAGCAAAAAACAAAAAACCACCCATTACCAATAAGAGGTAATGGGTGGGGTAATATGACTTTAGTCTTCTACAATAAACTCAAAGTCACCTTCGAATTTAACATCTTTACCTAGTAACATACCGCCAGTTTCAACAGCTGCATTATAAGTCATGCCGTAAGCTTCACGGTTTACCTTTCCACTAACCGCAAAACCAGCAACTGTGCTTCCATCAAGTGGACTCTTAGAAGTGCCGTTGTATTCTACGGTAAATGTTTCTTCATTTGTCTCGCCTTTGATCGTAAAATCACCAGTAACTTTATATTCATCATCGGATACCTTTTTAACAGATTTACTTTGAAAAACCATGTTTGGATATTTCTCAGCTTCGAAGAAATCACCAGCTTTTAAGTGTCCGTCACGGTCTTCATTACCTGTATCAATAGAAGTAACAGGAATTGTTACTTTAATACTTGATGATTCAAGATTAGAAAGATCTCCACTGAAATCAACGTCGAAATCCTGGAATTCACCTTTTGCTTTAGAAACTACCATATGCTTGATTGAAAAATCTAAACTGCTGTGTACTTTATCTAGTGTTAATGTTGCCACTCTAATTCCTCCTAATTTTATTGGACAGACCAATATTTTAAATATTTTTCTCTTTATTTTGGAGATTATCCCCTAATCACTTACCTTATGTAAGTAACTTTACAATACATATTGATAATCGTCAAGAGATATCTCGAATTCGAGTAAATTTTTTAGTTTTAATCACTTGTAACTCTATCATTCCTGTTGTTGATTATTTTTAAACTTTCTAATATTGTCGCTGGCAAATCCTTTACTCGTCGATGAGACTGGGTACTTTTATATTGAGATATAAGGTAGGAACCCTCTCCTTGTTTGGAAACAATGGAAATAATTAATAGTGATATCCTTTACAGACGTGTGTTACCTTTTAAAATGATTAAACATCAAGGAGGTAAGTCATGTTGTTTAAACAAATGATGATTGCAGCGATTACAATCGCCTGTTCATTGACGTTTTCAAGCCAAGTTTTTGCTCAAAACAATGCTCATACCGTTCAAAAAGGTGAGTCTTTATATATTATTGCAAATCAGTATGGAATTTCTATAGATCAGCTTAAAGCCATGAATAACATCGAGAAAAATGAAATTTATTCTGGTGAACAGCTGAAACTTCCTGTTACCCCGGATGAATCCGGAAAAGACCTGCTAGCCAGGTTAGTGGAAGCAGAGGCTAAAGGGGAAAGCTATGCGGGTAAGGTAGCCGTAGCCACGGTTGTGCTCAACAGGGTCTCAAGCGATCAATATCCTGACTCTATTTATGGGGTTATTTATGATGGGTATCAATTCTCTCCTGTTTTAAATGGAACGATTAATCAGCCTGCAAGCGAGGAATCTAAGCGTGCGGTTGAAGAGGCGCTAAATTATCAAGGGTATGACAACGAATCTCTGTTTTTCTATAATCCTGATAAGGCAACTAGTGAATTCCTGAGTGATCAGGAAGTAACTACAGTGATTGGCAACCATGTTTTCCTTAGATAGTCCACCTTAAAATAAGAAAGGCACACTCTCAATCCAGGGAGTGTGCCTTTTTGCTATTCCATATTTTTTAGCATATTTTCGATAATGAAAGAGGAGTTATTGATAGCTTGCTGTTTGAAATCTTCCCATTTCATAACGGCTTCATCCCCCGCATCATCTGAAGCAGAGCGAATGACTATATAAGGAACATCATTCAAATAGGCTACTTGTCCAACTGCTGCTCCTTCCATTTCTACTACGTAGGCATTAAATGTTTCATAAATCCATTGTTTTTTTTCGGCACTGGCGATAAATTGATCTCCTGTTGCAATCAGCCCTTTAAAAACGTCGACCTTATCTGGCAGTTTTTCTGTCGCTTGTTCTGCAAGGGCAATGAGGTCTTTATCTGCTTTGAAATATCCTTTGTCTAAACGTGGGATGACTCCGGGCTCGTAACCTTTTGCAGTTTCATCCATGTCGTGCTGAACTGTTTCGGTTGAGATGACGATGTCTCCAAGGCTTACACCGGGATGAATGGCTCCAGAAATTCCGGAATTAATAAGCTTGTCGGCATTGAAGTGGCTGACTAATAGCTGGGCAGCCATGGCGGCATTTACTTTACCGATACCCGATTGGACGAGGACGATATTTTGGCCCTTTAATGTTCCTTCATAAAAGGTCATGCCTGCAATATCTTTCGCTTTCTTTACTTCCATATCGGAATGTAAGATTTCAATTTCTTCTTTCATGGGGCCGATAATGCCAACGATTGTTTCGTCGGTCTGCTTTTGTGAATCATTTGATTCGGCCGTGGCTTTTTGCTGTTCTTGTTGTGAGCATCCAATGAGCAGGATACTTAAGAAAATAAATAAGATGGGATAAGTGCTTTTTTTCAAAAGGTTCATGGCTGGTCTCCTCCAATGATGATTTTTAATTTATATAAAACAATTACTTACTGAGCTCTGGAAGTTCTTTGTTAGTTAAATTTCTACCTGAATGTGCTGAAAAGTTTCTACATCGAACAGACCTAAATCTGTTAATTTCAGTGATGGAATGACAGGCAGGGTAAGGAACGACAGCGTCAAAAATGGATCGAATTCTCCAGCAAATTCTAAAGCAGACAGAGCTTGTTTTAGTTTTATGAGGTCCCGATTTACAGTATGGTAGTTTTGGTCAGACGTTAATCCAGCTATGGGCAGGGTAAGGGAAGCAACCGTTTCCCCGCTCTTAATAATAACAAGGCCGCCACCGAGATTATGGACCACATCAATCGCCTTTAGGATGTCTGTATCGTTTGTCCCTGTTGCGACAATGTTATGGGAATCATGGGCGATCGTAGTCGCAATTGCCCCTCCTTTTAACCCGAATCCTTTTACTACTCCTAATCCGATGTTTCCAGTATTCTGATGTCTTTCTACCACAACAATTTTAAGTTGATCTTTCTCAATGGAAGGGATAAAAGAACCGTCTTCGAGATGTACGTCTTCTATTAATTTGTTCGTCGTTAATTGATTGGGAACCACTTCGATAATGTTCCCCTTACCTGATTTACGGAAAGGGATTTGCAGATCCTTTTGACTTAGTTTGGGGATATGTACACTATGTTTGAATGGCTGAGTTAGCTTTGCTTTTGTGGGCCAATCGCTCACATAGTCACCGTTACGGGCGACAAGCTGTCCGGATTTAAATACTTGTGAAATTGTAATAGATTCTAAATCGTCTAAAAGTAAAAAGTCTGCGTCATAGCCGGGGGCGATCGCTCCTTTTTCATGTAACTTGTAACACTCAGAGGCATTCAAAGAGGCCATTTGAATAGCGGACAAGGGCTCGATTCCGTGTTGAATAGCTAAACGAACATTGTGGTCAATACTGCCCTCTGCTACCAAATCATCCAGGTGTTTATCATCCGTACAAAACAGACAGCGTCTTAAATTATTTTGATTTACGACAGGGATTAATGTAGGTAAATCCTTAGCAGCAGAACCTTCTCGAATTAAGAGGTACATTCCGCGTCTGAGGCGTTCTACGGCATCTGAAGCAGTGTGGCATTCATGATCTGTTCTAATTCCTGCTGATTTATATACATTTATAGCATTTGTATCTAAGCCAGCCAGATGGCCATCTATTTGCTTGCTATCAGAAGACGCCATTACGATTTTGTCTATGATCGAATCATCCGCGTTTTGCAATGCAGGATAATCCATCACTTCAGCTAAACCAAGAACACGGTTATGGTTGTAAAATGGTTCCAGATCAGCAGCAGTTAATTCGGCACCGGAGTTTTCGACTGAAGTAGCTGGTACGCATGAGGGAAGCATAAAAAATACATCGAGCGGGATATGATCAGAGTCATCCAGCATAAACTTGACCCCATCTTTGCCAAAAACGTTCCCGATTTCATGTGGATCTGTCACAACGGTTGTGACTCCGTGCGGAAGGATGACTTTCGCAAATTCAGAAGGCGTCACCATGGATGATTCGATATGGACATGCCCATCAATAAATGCAGGGCAGACATAACGGCCCTTGGCATCGATAACTTGTTTTCCGTGGAACTCCCCGATCCCAACAAACACCCCATCAGAAATGGCAAGGTCACCTGTGGTAACTTCCAGGTTGAATACATCGATAATTTGCCCGTTTTTGATGACAATGTCTGCCGGGATTTGTTTAGTAGCAATAGCAATTCTCTTTGTTAGTTTTTCTTTATCTGTATTCATGGATATCCTTCTCCTTAAAATAAAAAACCCCAGGAAGACCCGGGGTTTGACATAGAGAAGGCAACTGGAGTTTTTGCATGATGAATGCGTAAGATTCCAGTTGCCCTCGTAGTCAAACCATTTACGGTAGTTTGGTAGAAACTTCTGGACCATATCTCCAATATTATACGAGTGAATGTTATAAGATTTTTTCAATGATTAATTCACATTCTATAAGGCATATATAAGTTCGTCAATGCTTTACGAAGAGTTTGAAAATTAGCTTTATTCCTATTTAAAGGTTAGAGTCCCCAGGTTTTGCTTCCGTCACATAAGTACCGGCAATAAAGTCATGAATGGCGCGATTATCTTCCCTGAGTCCTACCATAAAGGCACTGACAATGAGTCCAATTCCCAGTGTCAGTAAATAAACGAGTCCACCTACGATCAGACGCAAGAACATAGTCCAGAGACCGACATTGCGTCCGTCAACCTTTACTATCCGAATACCCATAACCCTTTTTCCGACCACATAACCATTCCAAAGAACAGGTACAATCAATGAATAGGGGATAATCACCCAATCGGTGTATGAGCTGTTAAAATCCCAGCCAAATAAGATCACACCAAGCAGGGAAATAGGTATTACAACAAGGAGGGAATCCAGTATATTAGCACCAAGGCGTTTCCAAAATCCTACTGTTTGATACATAAAATCTTCCTTTCTAGTAACATACGACTATTGTACGACCCCGCACAATTGTAATGCAATTAGAAGAGACAGTTTCATAACTCGGGTTAAAAGGTATGGAAAGACATAGCTGTAAAGGAGGCGGAATTCGTGAGAAATATTTTTTCAAATGAAGCTCTTAAGAAAGAACATATTCTGATTACTGGGGCTACAGGAGGAATTGGGTATGCCACAGTAAAAGCAGCTGTTCAAGCTGGAGCTCATGTAACGATCACAGGACGAAGAGAGGAGAATTTAAATGAACTTAAGAATGAGTGTGAAGACGTAAACGAATCTGTACATGTATATGCTCATCCTGCTGACCTTAATGATGATAAAAGTCGTAATCAATTAGTTGAACAAGCGGTGAAGGAAAACGGGCCAATTACGGGTCTTGTCAATTCAGCGGGAGTGGTTGGCGGTGGTCCTCTCGACAACTTAACGGAACAAGATCTTCGCCAGGTGATGGAGTTAAATTATTTTTCTACCGTACTTTTCACCCAACTTGTCTATGAAAGAATGAAGCCTCAGAAAGCAGGAGCCATTGTCAACTTGTCCTCATTATCAGGACTGCGCGGTACGTATGCAAACACAGCCTATAGTGCCTCGAAGTTTGCTATAACTGGATTTACCCAATCTTTCGCTGTCGAAGCAATTGAACACAACATTCGGGTAAATGCCGTTTGTCCAGGTTATGTCGATACTGATATGGGTCGAGACTCCATTCGTTCCAAAGGAGAACGGAATAAAAGAAGTTTTGAAGAGCAATTAAAGGTGGCGGAAGACGGAATTCCTTCTAGTAGGATTTCTACAGCCGAAGAAGTAGCGAATACAATTGTGTTTTTGTTGTCAGAGGCAGCCGGGAACATCGTCGGTGAGTCTGTAAAAATTTCTGGTGGAAGTGTAATGAGGTGAAAAAATACAGGAAGTTGTTTCCAAAGTGAAATAGTTTTGCTATCCTTTAAGTGAATGGTCCAAAAAATTTTCAACAATTGAATAGGAAAAAAGCTAGGGGTGCCAGGCATGTGGCTGAGAGGAAGAGTAATTCCGACCCTTTGAACCTGATTTTGGTTAGAACCAGCGTAGGGAAGCTTCCGAGACTCAATGTATTGTGTAATGCATAAGGTTAATTCGAAGCTCACCCTAGCGCAGGTGAGCTTTTTTTTATTGAAAAATGAAGGAGGAGGAGATGTGATGAAGGATCCATTGGTCATTGCAGGGGAAGAGATTGAAAGTCGTTTGTTTACAGGGACTGGGAAATTTGCGAACCATAATGAGATGCACGAGGCAATTGAACAGTCTCATTCACAAGTGGTTACAGTAGCGATAAGAAGGGTGGATTTAACTGGTTCCGGCAAGCATATCGTCAGCGACATTCCTAAAAAGGTGACCTTAATGCCGAATACTTCAGGGGCGAGGACGGCTGAAGAAGCGGTGCGGATTGCCCGGCTTGGAAAAGCTAGCGGAATGGGCAGTTGGGTGAAAATTGAGGTGATTTCCGATCAAAAATACCTTCTGCCGGACAATGAGGAGACAATTAAAGCCACGAAAGCGCTGGTTGAGGAGGGGTTTGTTGTTCTGCCTTATATGAGTCCTGATTTAATGGCCGCTAAACGTATGGAAGAAGCTGGGGCAGCTGCCATCATGCCGTTGGGGTCCCCAATTGGCTCCAATCGGGGGATCCGCTTGAAAGAAATGATTCGGATTATGATTGACGAAATCCATGTACCCATTGTGGTGGATGCAGGTATTGGCAGGCCATCTGAAGCTGCGGAGGCGATGGAAATGGGAGCAGATGCTGTGCTTGTGAATACAGCTATTGCTACTGCGGATGACCCTGTGGCTATGGCGAAGGCTTTTGACATGGCCGTTAGAGCCGGAAGATTAGCTTATCGGACAGGGCTTGAGCCATCATCAATTCAGGCGAAAGCTTCTTCCCCGCTTACAGGATTTTTAACGCCAACAGGAGGTGGGGATCAATGAGTTTCTATAACGTATATGAAAAGCTGAAAGACCAGCCGTTTCACACATGGTTTAATGAGGTGACAACGACTGACGTCGAGAAAGTTTTGCGAAAAGACCGACTAACGGAATCGGATTATCTCACTTTACTGTCCCCTGCCGCGGAAGGATATATAGAAGAGATGGCTCAGAAAGCGCATCGAGTCACATTGCAGCACTTTGGCTACACGATGCAGCTGTTTCTACCGCTCTATGTGTCCGATTACTGTGTAAATACATGCAAATACTGCAGCTTCAGTGTCGATAACGTTTTCCCTAGAAGGCGGTTAACGATGGAAGAAGTAGAAGAGGAGGCTCAAGCGATTGCAGCAATGGGGATTGAACAAATTATCATTCTCTCGGGAGAGTCCCGTATTCATTCATCTGTTGATTACCTGACGAAAATTTTGAAGGTGCTTAAGAAGTATTTCTCATCCGTAGGGCTCGAAGTTCAGCCGATGGATCGGGAAGATTATGAAAAATTAGTGGGGAGCGGGATTGACGCTCTGACAGTTTTTCAAGAAACCTACGATGAAAATATATATCGTGCTTTGCATACAAAAGGGCCGAAGCGGTTTTACAACTATCGATTAGACACACCAGAGAGAGGGTGTCAGGCTGGAATGAGGTCTGTCACGATTGGTGCTCTGCTTGGTCTTAATGATTGGCGTAAGGAAAGTTATATAGCTGGATTGCACGGACATTATCTTCAAGATAAATACTTGGAAACTGAAATTGGGATGTCGTTCCCAAGGGTTCAGCCGAATGCGGGGAGCTTTCAACCCGAAGTTCATGTAACCGATAAAAATATGGTTCAGGCTATGCTTGCGTTCAGGTTATTTCTACCACGGGCAGGTATTATAGTATCAACGCGTGAAACTCCCCAACTACGCGATCAACTGATTCCGCTTGGGGTGACCAAAATGTCGGCTTCTTCCTCAACTGAAGTTGGAGGATATGCTCAACCTGAGGAGACTCAGAGCCAATTTGAGATTTCTGACGAACGTTCTGTCGAGGAGATTCGTCAGTTGCTTCATAAAAAAGGATATCAACCAGTTATGAAAGACTGGCAAATCGTGTAGAGATGGAATTTCATGTGATCTCAAATGGCAAATGGCCAATGAATCAGTTCGCTGACAAAATCGCCCCGCTTCATGGTGAGGATGTATTTTTTCATATAAGGGAAAAACGGAGGAGTGCAGAAGAAATCTCACAGGGAATCATCGAGATGCGGAAACGAGGAACAGCGTCTGAACAGATTGTTGTCAATGACCGTGTAGATATTGCGCATTGTTTTGGAACTGGGGGCGCCCAGCTCACGAATCAAAGCTTAAGCGTAAGAGATGTGCTTCAATATTTTCCTTCCTTACGAATTGGAAAGTCCGTGCATTCCATTAAAGAAGCTCAACAGGCAGAAGGTGAGGGGGCTGATTACGTTATGTTCGGTCACATTTATCCGACTTCCTCAAAGCCAGGCAAAGAGCCGCGGGGATTGAGGCTGTTACAAGAGCTGACCGATTCGGTTACGTTGCCGGTTATTGCGGTAGGAGGGATTAAACCGGAACATGCTCCGGACATACAAGAGGCTGGTGCAGCAGGGATAGCGGTTGTATCTGGTTTGTTGGATGCAGACGATGCGGTGAAACAATATGAGTGGTACAGGAAAGGATGGGGTTCATGATGACCATACAGGTAAATGGAGAATCTCTAAAGTGTCCAGAAAACGTTATGACGTTGACGGATCTCTTAGATTTTTACAAGTTGGATGGACAAATGGTGATCATTGAGTATAATCAAAAGATTGTACAACGGAAAAGGTATTCGAATGTTTACTTACAAAAGGGTGATCGGATTGAATTGGTTCATTTTGTCGGAGGCGGTTAAGCTCAATTGAAATTAACTCTATTCTGAAAAAGGGGCTTCTCCTTATGGGAATCACCCTTCGCTCTTTACCTAGTTTTCACTTACCATAATACTTCATCTAATACATGTCTGATGAACAAGTTTTGTCAATGTTACATTCTTGTACTTCTCTTCTATAGTATATTGCCAATCGACGTTACAATTAATGTAAACATCAATGGTATTTTCCTGTCCTTCTAGTTAGGTATAAATTTTTAAGGATGAATAAGGGAGGGCAAAGTTCAGAAACTAATACTGAGTTGCCAGCTGGAAGGAGGGAAAATAATGACGAATAAAGAAAAAGAATTTAATAATCAATTTAAGGAAAACAAGAATAATGGGGAGCATCGTAATGGTCGTTTGAGCCAATTTAAAAATCATAATGATGGGCACGGAGAAGAACCGAATGAGTACATTAGCAACAAGAAAGAAGAATAATATAGACCTCTAAGTGTTCGTTTGTGGTCTATTTTAGCGCAAATTTCTCCTTGCTTCCATGAATCGTTGACACCTGTAATCAAGAAACTCCTCTGTCATATTATCCATTATTTGGATGACCTGAGGTGGGGATATTTGGGATACCAACATATAAAAAGAAGCTGCTTCCGCTATGTGAAGGGAAACAGCTTCTTCTTTAAAGTCATTAATCTTCTTCTGCGAATAGTTTAACCTTTCTCTCTGTTGTTTTCTTTTTGAGTACTCTGTTTACATAGTCGTCACTAATGGCTGCAATTTCTTTATGCAGGAAGATGAGCGGTATAATGTTGGCCAGAACGACAAAAGCAAGAGTGATATCGAGGAATTGCCAAATTAATTGGAGACCTCCAATCGCACCAATAAATGCCGATACAATATATATGATTCTCATGACCTTGGCTGCCTTCAATCCATACAAGTACTCGGCCTGTTTTTCACCATAAAAGACCAGAATACCTACTGTTGTTATGATAAAAAACAGTAGAAAAATGGATACGAAAGCCCCGCCAAATACATCACCCAATTCAGTTGCAAAAGCAACGTTAATCATATTGGATGCATTCCCTGCACTGACATCTTTCCAGGCCCCTGTTACTAAAACTACAAGTCCAGACACCGTACAAATTACAATGGTGTCGATAAATACACTAAAGATTCCCCACATTCCTTGTTTAGAAGGGTGATCCGTCTGCGCTGCGGAATGGGCAATTGGTGCAGTACCGATCCCGGCCTCATTAGAGTAAAGACCACGGGCGACACCCCAACGTAGTGCTTCTGCAATTCCAGCTCCGGCAAATCCCCCAACAGCCGATATAGGGGTAAATGCGTTCGTAAATATTAGACCGAATACCTCTGGGATTTGACCAATATTTACAAAAATCACATATAAACCTACTCCGAGATAAATGAGAACCATGGTAGGTACGACTTTATCCGTTACCGTGGCAATTCGCTTAATCCCGCCAAAAACAACTAGTGCTATCAAAGCACACATAGCAAATCCAGTTAGATAGACAGGCCAGCCAAAAGCGCCTTCTGTCTGTGTGGCAATGGAATTGGATTGTACCATTACACTAGGAATCAGTTCGATCATTAGTAAAAAAGCAAAAGCTGAAGATACCCATTTCCATCCAAGGGCCTTCTTTATGTAATATTGCGGTCCGCCGACCCAGACATTATCCTCGTTCTTTTCCCGGTACTTGATCCCGAGCATAACTTCCGCATACTTTGTGGCCATCCCAATCAAGGCCACGAACCACATCCAGAATAAAGCTCCTGGTCCACCTAAAGCAATCGCTACAGGAACCCCAACAATATTTGTGGCGCCTGCTGTTGAAGCCAAGGCTGATGTGAAGGCTTGGAAAGGAGAGATCGTCCCGGTATGTTTATTCTTCTTAAAGATTTGTCCTACGGTTTGCTGAAGAACGTGACCAAAGAAACGAAACTGGAAAAACTTTAAGCGAATGGTTAGAAAAATTCCTCCGAAAATGAGAATGATGGACAAAAGATACGTCCATAGAAATCCTGATACATTTGCTATTGCTGCTTCAAAAAAGCCCCAAATTTCAGCCAAAAAACTTACTCCTCTCTAAAAATGGTATATCCTTATATTCCCTATTTCAAATCAATTAAACAAAATTGAGGCAATTTTCTGTTTGAAGGTAAATACTGCCACCTCAGGTCATCCATATTATGGATGACCTGAGGTGGCAGTATTTGGATGTGATATGATGTAAGAAGTGAGGGGGGATATATATGATTATTCAGCAAAATCAGTTTCACGACCATAATATGAGTAAGCTTATTAAAGGGGCTGTGGTTCCACGGCCTATTGCCTGGGTTTCTAGTCTCTCTAGCCAGGGCGTTCGGAACTTAGCGCCGTTCAGTTTTTTTACAGTTGCGTCTATGAATCCCATTACTCTCTGTTTTTCCGTAGGGGCAGAAGGACGGGCGAAAGATACATTGGTAAACATAAGAGAAACAGGACAGTTTGTGGTTAATATCGTATCTGAATCTCTCGCTAATCAGATGCATGAAAGCAGTAAAGCCCATGAGTCCGAGGTAGATGAATTCAAAAAAGCAGACCTGAAAGCAGCAGAAAGCAAAACGATCCAACCACCTCGGGTGATGGAAGCGCCAGTTAATATGGAATGTGAGCTTGACCAAGTCATCGAAATTGGAACGAACCATCTCATTCTCGGGAAAGTGGTATGCTATCATATTCAGGAAGATGTCTATATGGAAACAGATAAAGTGGATCCATATAAACTTGCGCCGGTTGGGAGAATGGCTGGTGATTACACATATGTTAAAGAGTTCTATAAATTGCCAACATCAGAATAAATCATAAGCACTTGACCTCTTCTAAAGGACAGGTGCTTTTTTAATGGCATAGGAAATTATAAAAATATTTGGCTGTGGAAGTGGAGGCATCTGAATGATTTCCATAAGTTTAATAAAAAATGACTTCTCAAATTTAATTCCATTATATATACTGTTACTGTACTACGATTAATAATACAGTTGGTACAGTAATGGATTTTGGAGGTGTATTTATGTTCGAGCTGGATATGAGGAGCCGTAAGCCTATTTATGAACAGCTTGTTGAAAAACTAAAACATCTCATTATCAGTGATGTTTTACAGGAAGATGAGAAGCTCCCATCTGTCCGCGAGCTGGCTCAGGAACTGACGATTAATCCTAATACGATCCAAAAAGCCTATCGTGAACTCGAAATACAAGGATACACTTATTCCGTTAAAGGGAAGGGGAGTTTTGTTAATCCAGCTTCTCCATTTAAGGATAAACACAAATTAGAAGAAGTACGCTTAGAACTAAGGAAATTGTTTGCCGAAGCGATATACCTTGGTATGACGGTACAAGAAATTAAGGCATTGGTTGAGGAAGTAAAGGGAGGACCTGATCATGATTGAAGTGAAGAATATTACTAAATCATTTGCAAAAGAGATGGTTGTGAACAATGTGAGCTTTGGTGTGAAACAAGGGTCGATTTACGGGCTTCTTGGTTCAAATGGTGCTGGAAAAACAACTCTTATGCGTTTAATAAGTGGAATTCTTAAGCAGAACTCAGGTACAATCCGCATGTTTGACGAAGACGTATTTGAGAATTTACATGTAAAAAATAGACTTGTCTTTATTCCGGATTCTCTTTATTTTTTTCCACAATACAATGTGAAACAACTTGCTAAATATTATAAGGAAATGTATCCAGATTGGAGCGAGGAACGTTACGAACAGCTCAAAAAGATGTTTAATTTGGATGAAAATAAGAAAGTACACCAGTTTTCTAAGGGGATGCAGAGACAGGTCGTGTTTTGGTTGTCGATGTCAGCTATGCCTGACATTCTAATCCTGGATGAACCGTTTGATGGCCTTGATGCCGTAATGAGAAAGAAAATAAAGAATCTAATTATTCAAGATGTAGCAGAGCGTGCAATGACGGTCCTTATTTCTTCTCATAACCTGCGGGAAGTAGAAGACATCTGTGACTACATAGGTATTTTGCACAAAGGTGAAGTGTTACTTCAGAGGGATTTAGACGATTTAAAAACGGACATCCATAAAATTCAGGTTTCCTTTAAAGACTTCGATATGGCCCCACTTAAGCGCAGGTTGAATATTTTATATCACGAGAAGCGAGGAAGTGTCCATCTCCTAATTGTCAAAGGGAAAGAGGAGGAGGTAAGTCATACGGTGGAAAAATATTCGCCTGTCCTGTATGACCGTTTGCCCCTAACCCTCGAGGAGATTTTCATCTATGAATTGGGAGGTGCAGGGTATGCCATCGAAACCATCACTGTTTAAGAAAGAGGTTATCAAACAGGATTTTAGAAACATCGGCTGGATCGGAATCGTTTATTTACTAGGGTTGCTGTTCACATTGCCGCTTCAACTGATGATGGACATGAACAGTGAATTCAGCAGAGAAATGTATTATGATAATGGGCTGTTTGACCCGTTATTTTTGTACGGAATTCAAATAATTTTTTTATTTGTTATGCCCGTACTTATGGCTATTTTCCTCTTTCGCTATGTGCATGTCAGGGAAGCGGCTGACTTCATTCACAGCCTGCCAATTAAGAGAGGCTCTTTATTTAACTACCATATAATCTCGGGAACAATTCTTTTGATTGCTCCGATTTTAATTACAGGTTCAATTCTCATTATTTCTCATTGGATATGGGATGTAGGAGACTATTATACTCTTAGTGATTTAGGCTATTGGGTGTCTGTTTTTGTGATATTCTCACTTTTTCTATTTATAACTAGTGTTTTTGTGGGATCACTGACTGGATTATCTGCCGTACAGGGTGTATTAACGTACGTTTTATTAGTGTTACCCGCTGGGGGGTATGGATTAATTTCCTATAATCTGAAATTTTTCGTACAAGGTTTTTCCATTGATAAAGCAATGACCCAGGCTATTGAAAACTATTCACCTCTCCTTGAATTTGCAATGTATCAACCTAGGGGACCTATTGGTACAGAGGTGAGTCCGCCTATCGGTTTTGTAGGGTTAGTCATTTATTTTGGATTAGCTCTCCTGTTATACGCAGCCGCCTTATTGATCTATAGAAAACGAAATATCGAAAATGGCAGTCAGGCTTTCGCAGTTCTCACTCTTCGGCCCGTGTTTAAATATGGGACCACCTTTTCCGTCATGTTGCTTGGAGGTTTATATTTTAGTAGCTCGCAATTGAGCTACTCCTGGTTATTTATCGGCTATGCCATAGGGGCGTTCTTTGGCTTTGTCATTTCTGATATGCTTCTACAAAAAACATGGCGTGTCTTCCATATCCATAAGTTAAAAGGGATAGTCAGTTATACAGCAGTAGTAGTTATTCTTATTTTAGCAGTGCCTATTATTGCAAGAGGGTATGAATCTGCCGTGCCTCCAAAAGATGACATTAAAAATGTGTACATGGGCACCAGCTATTCTGAATATCAAGGGAAACTCGAATTAGGTGCCCCTTTTATTCATAAACCAGACAACGTTGAGGCTGTACGAAAAGTACATCAGGAGTTAATCGATGTAGCTGAACCGATGGAAGGCGGGAGGCGTACTATCTTCCTGGCCTATGAGTTAAATAATGGGGAAAAAGTTTTTCGTGAATACCATGTGAAAGAACAGCGTAGGCTTCCCTATATAGAAAAAGTTTATAACAGTAAGGAATATAAATGGATGACTTACGATGCATTTCATGTAGACCCCTCTAAGATAGATCGGTTGACCCTTCATTCCCCTATCTCTCAAGGGGGCCCCGTAAATATTGTAGATCCTGAAGAAATAACCCAGGCACTACAGCTTATTAAGAAGGATATTCTGAACCAATCTTATAGAAATATGAGAGGGCCTAATGGGTTATCTATTAGTTTAAACATTGAGGAAGGATATAAACATCATAATGTCCAAATCCCTATAAGTTTTACGAACTTCAAGGATTGGCTAAAGGATAAAAATTTGTATGCCAAAATGTTTCTACAAGCAGATCAGGTTCATAAAGTAGAAATAATCAAGATGAAATCACCAATGAGAAGAGGAGAGAGCCCTTATGATCTCTTGCTAGGGGAAAGTGGACTAGAAACATCAGATAATGAAAAAATTGCTGAGGTGATTTCTGCTGCTAGTGAATCCGCAGGGGGCGATTATCTAGTAGGTTTCTATATAAGTGAGGATGAACTTTTTACGGTTGCCACCTTAGAAGCAAGTGAAGCACCCGATTGGATTATGGACCAATTTAAATAATGGTTAAGAGAGGAAATATAATGATGGATGAAGATTTTGATGAGCTCTATCTAACCTATTATAATAGAGTCTATTATTCAGCCTATCGAGTTACTAAGGATCAATGCTCTGCAGAGGACGTCCTTCAGGAAACGTTTATAAAAGCCTACCGAAATTCCGACCAACTCAAAGACGTTGAGAAAATCGGGGCGTGGTTGTCTACTGCAGCTACCAGAACAGCTATCGATCTTTTGCGAAAAGAAAGAAAGTATGTGGTAACGGAGATCGAAGAGGTTCCACTGAGAGTAGGTGAAGTTGCTTCGTTTCGTTCAACCGTAGAAGAGTCTTGTGAGCAGCGGGAACTGGAAGAAGAAGTATGGAAAAGTACAAGTTCTTTGTCCCCGAAATTGAAGGAGATCTTTAAGATGAAATATTACTTTTATTTTAAGGAGGCTGAAATTGCCAAGCATCTACAGTTATCGCCGTCTGCAGTGAAGTCAAGGCTTTACCGAGCAAGGAATTACATGAAAAAACAGGTGGAAGGCTTGACCGAACACGATCAAACCGCATGAAAAAACCCGCTTCTGGCGGGTTTTTATATTTCTGGAGTTGGAGTTGGCTCGGCATAACCTTGTTTGTACTGTGCATCGATGTTCTCTCGAATTTCCTGCACCGATTTGCCATTTTGGTAGTCAATCATAGCCTGAGCGGCAATTTCTAAACAGACTCCACATTTTGTTCCATGATCGTCCCAAACAATAGCTCCGTTTTCTTTGTTGTCATGTATGAAACAGTCGTAATTATTCTTATGGCCGACAGATTCACCACAGCCGCAGTAGCATGGTATTTGCTCTAACAGTTCTTTATGCTGAGAAGCTGATGTATAGATAAGCTGCATATTTTCAGGCTTATTTTTTAAAAACTTTGGCATTACCTCATAACTTGGTGTTTTAACTCGTTTATCCCCCATAACTATTTCACTTGAATGTTGGTGTTGTGAGTGAGTTTCAGGTTGTGATGGGGTGGAGGATTGCTGAGTTTCTTCTGTATGATTGCTTGAACAACCTGCCATCAAGCTGCCTACTAAAAAACCGATGACGATCAAAAGCTTTACTCTCATTCGTTACTCTCCTTTCAGGTAACACTTGCTTCTATCTTAGACGCTACTGAGGCGGAGGGCAAGCAGGTAATCAAAAATTCGAAAATAGACCTAAAGAAACCAGCAGAGAACTGTGGGTGACAGCAGGATGTTCAATCATGCAAAATTAAGGGTATAACAACTAAGTAAATCGTAAGGAAGGGTGATTGTATGCGAAACATCGCTAAAGAAGGAGATCAATTTGTGATGAAGGAAGATGGCAATCGTATTGCAGAAATTTCTGTTGTACCTTCCGGGAGTGACCGGCTTATTGTGGACCATACCTTTGTTTCGGAAGCGCATCGTGAGGAAGGGAATGGCGAAAAGCTTGTGGAAAAGGTTGTTCAATTTGCACGTGAGGAGAATAAAAAGATCATTCCCCTATGTTCTTTTACTAAGAATGTGATGGAGCAGAATGAAGCTTATCATGATGTCCTAATTTAACCCTCCTAAATGAAAGGATCCTCCTGAAATTCATTTGAATGAAGTTCAGGAGGATCCTTTTAGGACAGCAGGAAGCGGATCAGTTCGACGTTGACACAGGAAGTGCGTTCTTAACCCAACTTCCTTTGAATACAAACTTAGTAGAACGTCCTCTCATGCTTATCGGGAGTGTTTACTCGTTCATTCGGCTAATGTTTCAACGATTTTATCAATAGACATACTATGAGCAATTACACCATCAATCGTCCAGTGACTTGGCTTGTTCATAACATAAATTTGATCTTTTTCAGCAGCAGGGATACTCTGCCAGACAGAGCTGTTCTTGAGAGTTTCAAACCCTCCTTCCCCTTCAGATCCAATCAAAAATACATGATCTGCCTTGAGCTGTCCCAATTTTTCTATCGACATTGGCTTCCATTGGGCGCCCGCTTCAGGAAGGTTTTTAATGAATTCCGGCTGTGTAACACCCATTTCGCTGTAAACTACTTCGGCAATATATCGGTTGTTTTCAAAAACAAAAAACTGGTCGCCTTTGGTCCATATAAAAGCAACTGATTCATCTCCAATTGCTTCTTGCAGGCTTGTTTTAGCCTCTTTTACTTTCTTGTCAAAATCAGCGAGTATTTGTTCAGCTTTGTCTTGTTTCCCTAGGATTCTACCCATTCGTTTCAGCTGATCTCTCCAGTTCGAACTTACTTCTTCTTTATATACATAAGTTGGAGCAATCTTGCTGTAATCTTCGTAACTGCCATTTTGTAAGGAAGAAGGGGAACTGAAAATCAGCAGATCCGGTTTATGTTTAAGTACTTGTTCGAGCGGCATATCCCAGGCAATCTTAGGAACTCCTTCAAGCTGTGGCTGCAAGTAGTCAAGAACATCGCTGCCTATTGACCATTGAGCAGCAGGGGTTACTCCAAGAGCTACTAAAGAATCTTCTAAGTAGGGAGCAATAATTCTTTCCGGATTGGCCGGTATGGTTACTTCACCGGAAGCATGCTCAAGGGTACGTTCTTTGTTAGCACCTTCCTCTTTATTAGTTGAATCAGATGTACCTTCCTCATTGCCGTTCCCGCAGGCTGTGATGAAAGTCAAAACGAATAACAGGCTAAACATTATACATATTTTTTTGTTAAACATGAGGCTCCTCCTAATAATGATGATTATATACGATAATGATAATCATTTTCATTTGATCAGTCAAATCTTATTTTAGTATGGCGATAAGACCTTGAATTATGAGAAGGAGAATTATATACTAGTTTAAGTGATAATGATTCTCATTTCAGATGATATAAACGATTTACAGCTTGTGGGGAACTAGAGAGGGTTGAATGACGTGGGAGAATTGGACAAGGGTCGCATAGAAGGATTAACAAGCCGTTTTTTTCGAGCGGTTATGATTTTCGTGGGTGGTTTTATTGCTCTAATTGTATCATTGGGGTTTTCAGTGGCCCTGGGTGTAACCGATATCAAGCTTGCTACAGTTTGGCAAGCTGTCGTTGCCTTTGATCCAGATCTGACTAACCATCAAGTGATTAGAGAGTTGAGGCTGCCCAGGGCAATTGCTGCTGCTCTTATCGGGGGATTCCTGGCTGTTTCAGGGGCTGTGATGCAAGGTCTCACTAGAAACCCGCTTGCCTCTCCATCAATCATGGGAGTTACTCACGGGGCTGCTTTTGCTTTAATCATTGCGCTTGTCTTTTTTCCAACTGTCAGTAATCTTGGCATGACCTTAGCCTCTTTTGTTGGAGCTGGAGTAGGGGTTGTTCTCGTGTTTGCCGTGGGGTCCTTTTCGAAGGGTGGACTTACTCCGGTTAAGCTGGCGCTTGCTGGTGTAGCGGTAGGCGGTATGCTTAGTTCACTTTCCACAGCTATTTCTCTGCATTTCCAAGTGGCAAAGCAAATGAGCTTCTGGTATGCAGGAGATCTATCCAGTACGAGTTGGACATCTGTGCAGTTATTATTAGCAGCTGGGGCTGTTGGGCTACTATTGGCTGTAATCATATCCCGAGCAGTGACAATTCTGAGTTTAGGGGAAGAGGTCTCAAAAGGGCTGGGGCAAAACACGCTCGTAGTTAAGACACTTGGTGTTATCGTCGTGCTGGTCTTGACGGGGGCGGCTGTTTCAGTAGCAGGAACTGTTGGATTTCTTGGACTGGTTATTCCTCATATTACTCGATTTCTCGTCGGAACAGATTATCGTTTAATTATTCCGGTATCAGCTGTGCTTGGAGGCTTGCTGCTCGTACTAGCTGATATCGGTGCTCGACTGGTTAATGCTCCGTATGAAACACCGGTTGGGGCCATTACGGCTTGTATTGGTGTGCCGTTCTTTCTATATCTGGCCCGCGGGGAAAGGAGCGGGTTATGATGAAACAACTTTCATTACAAAACAGGAGCCGGTTTTGGTGGACGGTGGGCAGCTTGCTCGTACTCATTGCGGTTATGCTGCTAGTCAGTTTAAATACTGGTGTTGTCCAAATTGCCCCGGTGGATGTTATGCGGACATTGTTTGGTTTCGGGAATGAAAGACAGGAACTGGTGTTATTTGACTTCAGGCTGCCAACAATAGTTCTGGCATTATTGGTTGGTGCCGGGTTTGCCATCTCCGGTGCAATTTTACAGGGAGTCACTCAAAACGAATTGGCAGACCCCGGGATATTAGGAATTAACACGGGAGCGGGATTAGCTGTTGTCGTGTACATATTCTTTTTTCAAAGTTCAATGGCCGGTATTAGTGGATTTGGTGTTTATATTCTTCCGATATTTGCCTTGATTGGCGCGTTTGCAGCAGCCGTGCTTGTGTATCTTTTAGCATGGAAAAAAGGAGTTAACCCTGTTAGGTTGATTCTCGTTGGAATCGGAGTCAACGCAGGATTTAGTGCAGCTTTAATTATTTTTCAAATAAAAATGAACCCGCAAGATTTTACGCAGGCTTTAGTCTGGCTGTCGGGAGACATTTGGGGCTCTAGCTGGAGTTTCGTAATCGCTCTCTTTCCATGGATTATAGGATTGATCGTTTACAGCATGTATAAATCGCCTGTCATTAATATATTAAATTTGGGGGATCAGATGGCGGTAGGACTGGGAGCGAGAGTTGAACGGGAACGCCGGCTGCTTCTTTTGCTGGCTGTAGCCATTGCAGGTTTATGTGTAGCGGCAGCCGGAGGGATTGCGTTTCTCGGTCTTATTGCACCACATATTGCCCGAAGGATAGTTGGCCCCAAGCATCAGCAGCTGCTCCCGGTCACTGCTCTGCTGGGCGCACTCATATTACTTGTGGCTGACACGATCGGAAAAAATATTATTGCCCCTGCTGAAATTCCGGTTGGTATTGTAGTCACCATTGTTAGCACACCTTATTTTCTTTATTTGCTCATGAAAACGAAATAAAAGGAGACTGAACGAATGAGTGAACTTTATGATGTAACGATAATTGGCGGAGGAACGACAGGGCTCTATACAGCATTCTATAGTGGCATGCGTGATTTGAAAACGAAGGTCATTGAATATCAGCCGGATCTTGGCGGCAAGGTTTCCTTTTTTTACCCCGAGAAAAAGATCTATGATGTCGGGGGATTCCCTGGAGTACTTGGAGATGATCTGGTAGCAGATGTAAAAGAACAAGCCCTAAGTGTTCAACCGACCATTGTAATGGGGGAAAAGATCAAAGCCCTCGAAAAGCAGGAAGATGGAACATTTGTGTTGACCTCCCATTCCGGTGAAAAGCATTTTTCTAAAACGGTGATCGTGGCATCAGGGTTAGGAACTTACGATCTGCGTCCTCTAGATGTGGAAGGAAGTCATTATTATGGAGGTCAGCATATTCATTATACGATTCAGAACCTTATGCAGTACACAGGTCAAAAAGCTGTCGTGATTTCAGAGAATCGGGTGGGGCTAGATTGGGCTCTGGCCCTGGAAAACGTGGCCTCGGAAGTTCATCTCATTAATCGGGGGGCGGAATTTAAAGCTGTCTATGGAAATGATTTAGAAAAGCTAGAGCATTCTAATGTCCATGTTCATATGGAAGCGAGAGTGGAAAAGCTGGAAGGTACAGAAACTGCACTGGAAAGAATCATCCTCGACAATGGGGAACAAATTCAGACGGATCACCTGCTCGTATACGAAGGACTACAAATTGATAAGAGTTTGTATGACCAGTGGGGATTAGTGACAGAAAAGGGACGAATTCCTGTAGGTACCGATATGGCTACATCACTTGAAGGGGTGTTTGTGGCAGGGGATGCAGCTGTTTATCCGAGTAAAACAATGTTGATTGCTTCAGGTTTTAATGAGGCCATGGCAGCTGTGAATAGTGCCAAATCATTTATTGATCCAAAGGCGAAATCGCAGGTATATAGTACGGTTATTTATAAACACGTGGAATAGCGGGGTCTCTCTCAATTCCCTTCTATAAAATTAAGGCTAAGTTAGGTAATGTTAATCTATATCTATTTAGCTAGAGAGGGGAATGAGGCAATGAATCATGTATTAATGAAGCAGTTTGAGTTTCATGTTTGGGCTTATGAAAAAACATTCAGGCATTTAGAGAGTCTGCCTGATCACGTTTTCGAAAAGAAAATGCAAAATGTCTTTCCTTCCTTAGCGAAAGTGTTTGGACATGTATATGTCGTGGATAATCTTTGGCTGGGGGCCATTGCAGGGAAAAGTTTCCATGAAGTTCGCCGCTCTATAGGGCAATGGACAGAGGAAACTGAGGGAAGAAGTATCGTTGGTATGGAGGAGTTGTTTGGCCATCTTGCCCACCAGTACAGAAACTTTCTCCATGACAAACACGAAGGTGAGGTAATAAAGGTTGTTCACCCTGAATTTGGAAATTTGACCGCTTCTTATTTTGATCTTATTCAACATGTCGTAAAATCATGGTACATATCATCGGGGAAATATTACGTCCATGTTGCGCCAGTTAGGTTATGAAGGTGTGTCGACAGATTATATATTTTATTTGTATGCCTCAGCAGAAGCATAACCTTTATAGGAAGATGGTATGGTAAAATACACATAAAAAGGGGGATTCCGGGTGGATCGGTGCCCTTTTTTTATGTGTATAATTACCAGTAAGATCACAATTAGTGTGCGAAATGTGGTCATGACTAATATATAATCGTGTACAACGTCCTTGTACAGGATTAAGTTGGTCTGACTACACCAGTTTCGATATAAGAGCGGACGAGCTGCCATTCATTATCTATCAACTTAAATGTATTGAAGTATAGATGAGGGGCTGCCTCTTCTCCTTTAATAATCGGAGAAAGATAGAAGCTGGCCAGCCATTCGTCTTCCTTTAATTTTGTTAAGAATGGTCCGTATATTTCCACTCCATATCCATAGATGCAAAATGATCGAACGCTTGCTCCCAACCCATAATTGACTCTTTATAGGAGTAATCCATAACTTCGCCTTCCCTCACCTCTCTTACTATGAGGTTTTTAGAAGTTACCTTTTTTAAGTATGAAAGATCGTGTTGACTTATCCTGGTTTTAAACTGTTCATAGAATTCTTTGAAAGTTAACTGTTCCACGTATAGTCACCCCTGATTTTCAGTAAGTTATTCTATACTTTACCATATAGTAAGAAACAGTTTGGTTGTTTTGAGCAAGATAAATTAATACTTTATTTCAGTTCGGAACATATTTAATTTCAAATCCTTAGATAACTTCTTAATAAGAGCTCCTCCAGCTGTGCTGTTTCCCTTTTTGTCAATTGCCGGACCAACAACACCGATTCCCATCCGGCCCGGCACAGCTCCAATAATACTTCCAGAGACGCCGCTCTTACACGGGAAACCGGCCTCAACGGCGTATTGGCCGGAAGAATTATACATTCCTGAGGTCATCATGATGGCTTTCACGGTTCGCAAGTGATGGGGAGGAATCAGCTTCTCATCTCCTCCAGGAGCTATTCCGCCCCGGGCCAGAAAAAGGCCTGCTCTTGCGAAATCATCGCAACACATCATGACAGCGTTTATCCGAAAGTAAAGATCAAGAGCTTCCTCTACATCTGTAATGAGGGCTCCAGTACTTTGCATGAAATAGGCTAAGGAACGATTACGCGCTCCATTAGCGATCTCAGCCTGATACACCTTCTCATCCATTTCCAGGGTTGGATTATTGGTCAGGTCTCTCAAAAAGTGCAAATAGCGTTCAAAGCGGTTATCGTTATTGCCGCCTTTTATCAATGAACAAACAGCAATCGCTCCAGCATTCACCATAGGATTAAAAGGTTTAATGTCATCATGAGACTCAAGGGCGCTAATGGAATTAAACATCTCTCCAGTTGGTTCCATACCTACCGCTTGAAAGACTCGTTCCTTGCCGAAATCCTGCAGGGCAAGCATCAGAGCAATGATTTTGGATGTGCTTTGCATAGGAACTTTATGGGAAGAGTCACCGGCTGTATAATGATTCTGTTCACTCGTAATGATAGATACCCCTAATTTATCTCTTAACGTCTCGTCAAAGTTAGGAAGCTCCGTATTCACGCGTCCATTTACGGCATAAGGTTTGCTGTCTTCGATTACTTTATTCAAATATTCGTTTGATAGTTGGTTCATATGAAAACTCCTTAGTTGGATGGATGGTAGTAATATATACCCAATATTGGCAGAGCTAATTCTTTTTAAGTTCTCCTGATTTGGTTTGACAATTCATAGATTTGGTATATGATTTAGTTAAATAATTTTTACTGTATAAAAGGAGTTAACCGATGAAGGATATACAATTGCTCACCACCCATGAACAGCTCAAAACATTAAGTGATCCTTTTCGTTCTCAATTACTGCTTCGCCTCATGGAGAAGCCAATGACAGGACAACAACTATCTGAGGTGTTTGAGTTATCAAGAGCTCGAATTCATTACCATCTAAAAGAACTTGAGAAACATGAACTGGTCCATATCGCAAAAAAGGAAGAAAAGAACGGAATTGTACAGAAATTTTACCAATCGGTCTCACGCGGCTTTGTGGCAGATCGCTCATTACTGCCTCATCCAGAGGAAATGAGTGAGTCTGTTCGCCAGATGATGATTAATATGCTAGAGCGCTCTCAAAAGCGAGTGTTAAGTGCACCGGAGGAAGCGTTACATGAGGAGACTGGTTCTCAGGATCCTACTGAGTGGAAGTACTTATCGGCAGCATTTGAATTCAAAGCGACGGAGGCTGACTTCAAAGCCTGGCAGAAAAAATACTTTGCATTGATGGAGGAGTTAAGTGATATGCAGAAGCAGAATCCATCGGCAGATGCTAAAACGTATTATTTTCATTCATTAGGGATTCAAGTAGATGAACCATTATTTAATAGGCAAAAGTCTGAAGGTGAAAGCTGACTCAGGCTTTTCTTTTTTACGTTACAGTAAAATTATTTTTACTGAATTATTTATTTTACCTAAGGGGTGGTTAAGGTGGAGGAGCAACAAACAGCGGAGGAGTTGAAGAAGTCAGGACGTGCGTTTTTTAAAACCAAATCATTTTTTATGTTATGGATAGCTTCCTTATGTTCCAGTCTAAGCATGTCAATATTTATGTTTGTGCAGTCGTGGTATGTAGTGCAAGGATTAGGGTTAGAGGCTGCTTTAGGCATTGTACTTATCTCTTTGTCCGTTCCAAGAATCATATTTATGTTGGCGGGGGGCGTGCTTTCAGATCGAAAGGATCAAGCAAGAATTATGTTCTGGTCAGATTTATCGAGAGCTTTCCTTGCTTGCCTGCTGGCCATCTTATTTGTATTTGCCCATCCACTCCCCATTTGGGTGCTGATAATCAATGCAATAGGGTTTGGAATACTGGGTGGGATCTTTGAGCCCGCGCGAGACTCCATTATACCCACTGTCGTTGAACCGGATATGCTTACTCGGGCAAATTCAGTTCTTCAGGGAACCATGCAGATTGCCCTTTTTGCAGGGCCTTTGTTTGCTGGCGTCATTCTAGGTATAGCTGGTTATGGAATATTATTTTTACTTATCGGTGGTTTATTGGTGATTGGATCATTATGTGTTGTATTAGTAAATAGTGATAAAGGAAGAACGGAAGTTACAGAACAACTAGATGATTGGTTGGGATTCTGGGTTCAGTTAAAAGAAGGAATCATGTATTTGTGGTGTTCAAAATTGCTTAGGGCATTGTTTATTATAGCGATTGTTGTAAATTTCTTTATGTCAGGACCATTGTTCATAGGTTTGCCGATTTTCGTTGAAGGAGTCCTCGAGGGTAGTGCTCTTGATTACAGTTATGTGCAAGGAGGATTAACATTTGGGATGATTCTAGGTTCGATCATCATGGGGATCATTAACATTCGTAGAAAACGAGGCTCCTATGCTTTGATTCTGATGGCAGCCCAGGGAATTATTATTATACTTTTTAGTCAATCCAACACGATTTGGTTAGCAGTAGGGATTATTATCTTCATCGGTCTGTTGAATCCTGCGATTAATATTCCACTAATCTCCATGATTCAGGAGTACACTGATCCAGGCAAAATGGGTCGTGTGATGAGTCTGATCCGCATGGCATCCTTTGGACTAATGCCGCTATCCTATGCCATGGTATCTTTCCTGCTCGGCCAGGGAGTTTCCATTAGAGCGATTCTTTTTTGGAGTGCCCTTCCGTTAATAATTAGCGTGATTGTTCTATTCGCCTGTTTCCCAGTCCTTCGAAAAGCAAATTAAGCAGGAAGACCAGGTATTCCTTACATTGGGTTACATACCAATAAGTGTATGACCTGGTCTCCCATTTATTTGCATCAATAAATTTTTAAAATTTCTTTGCTTTGATCATCCATTCATCGATTGAGAATGCATCAATCTTTTCTCCTTGTTCCTGAACAGCGAAGTACAATTTTACATCGGCATCCGCATTCCTCAAATAGTTGGTTACCTGTTTTTTATCTTTTTCATCTTCAAGAGTGCGATCCAGCCAATCCGTAAATGGTAGCTTTTTTTTGCGTTGAAGTTGATCTTCAAGCTGAAATCCATTTTCCCGAAATAATTTCTCCCATTCAGAAACTTTTAATGCTCTAACATGGCTAGGGTCTCTCATTTTCTCAAGCGTATTATAGAAATGATCCAGTTCATCGTTCTCTGGGGCTGTATTATCAATCATAAGGAAATATCCGCCTTTTTTTACTACACGCTGAGCTTCTGTAATAAATCGTTTCGGATAAGGAAAATGGTGTGGTGCAATTCTGCATGTTACGATATCGAAGCTTGATGGGAGAAAAGGCAGCTCCTCTGCATCGGCGATTACATAGTGGATATTATCAAATGATGACAAGTGAGAAGCCGTGTTCTCCAGCATTTTTTTAGTTAAATCAGTAGCAAATACCGTCTTCACATAGGGGCTTAATTGACGAGCGACATGGCCGCCGCCTGTTGCAATATCTAACGCTGACCATGCAGGATCCGGTTCAAGCCATTCGGTGATTAAACTCAAATCTGACTGGTTGTTATGAACCTTGCTTTGCACATAAGCTTCATTATTCTTGGCAAAAGTCTCTTTCACACGATGTTTAGTCTCATCTTTCAATTCGCCACCCGCTTTCAAGAAATGTGATAATTCTATTGTAAGCAATTGAATAGAATAAGGATAATACACAATTCGAATAACGAACGATAACCAAAACCAATCGCTCATGAAATGGAAATGAATGGATGACCTGGTCTGGAAATTGGTAATACGCCTTGCACTTGTCGGAAAAATACCTTATACTTTTCAATGATAATGATTTTCATTATCGTGATAAATATAATTCTCATGTTTACATATATAGGGAGGATTTTTGCATGGCTAAGTTAACAACTGAACATGTAGATATTGCTTATGGTGACCATCAAGTAGTGGAAGATTTAACATTAGATATTCCTGAAAATAAAATCACATCCATTATCGGACCAAACGGATGTGGTAAATCGACCATTCTGAAGTCCCTTGCAAGGATCCAATCTGTAAATAGTGGCTTTGTATATTTAGATGGCAAGGCTATAAAGAAAGAGTCATCGAAGCAAATAGCAAAAAAAATGGGCGTATTGCCTCAGTCCCCTGAAGCGCCTAATGGGCTGACCGTTGCGGAACTAGTTTCTTACGGAAGGTTTCCCCACCAGAATGGTTTTGGCAAACTAACCAAACATGACCTTGAAATCATCCAGTGGGCGATTCAAATTACTGGAGTTTCTGATTTCGAAAACCGTCCCATTGACTCCTTATCTGGAGGACAGCGTCAACGAGTCTGGATAGCGATGGCATTAGCACAGGAGACGGAAATACTGATTCTGGATGAGCCAACTACCTATTTAGACCTTGCCCATCAACTTGAGGTCCTCCAATTGCTTGAACGATTAAATAAAGAGGAAGGGCGGACGATTGTGATGGTCATTCACGATTTAAATCAAGCCGCCAGATTTGCTGATTATATCGTAGCCATCCATCAGGGGGAGATCGTCAAAGAAGGTACCCCTGAAGAGGTTATTGAGAAAAACGTGCTTCGAAACGTATTTCATATTGATGCAGAGGTCGTTACTGACCCAAGAACACAAAAACCAGTCTGTCTCACTTACGATTTAGTACCCGAGCAGTCGCACAGCCATACAGAAGATAAAGTCGTTGCATTTATGTAAAAGAGAGAAGCCCCTGGACCTATACTAAAGTTCAGGGGCTTCTTTCTCTTTTCATATACTCGTACAAGGGAGGGACGAGCTGTTGCAAGAATTCCGGGAATTTGCTGTCAGAGGATATGTGATAGATAGGATGTTGGAGTTGTTCTGGGAGCAGCCCTCAATGGGTTTATTAAATCGTTAGTTTCAGAATGTACTGTTACCAACCTATTGGGGTGATTCTAACGAAGGTGAACTTTGAAAATCTCTATATTAACCTTACTGGGGAAACGTTTGCATCATTAGCTAAGGCGAAAGCTGTTGGTACAGCTACGGTTAATTATGGGGTAATTATTAATGCGTTCATTCACTCCTCGTAGTCAGATAAATCAATCGATGGAGAAAACTGAACAAGAGTACAATGGGTTCCTTGAAAAAAGATTACCCGTATTACTGTTTTGCCAATCGTTTGTAAGAGAATAAAACTAGCTGGTACGGTCTTCAATTTTCTTTGAGTGTTCTTCGGCTAACCAATTAATAAATTGTAATTCTTCTTTTTTCAGTGATCTTTCAAGTTTAGATTCAAATTCTTTAATCAAATATTGATAATAAGTTTCCTGATTCACAATTGGGTCACCTCTCAGATGTTAGGGTTTAATAGTGCTTCGTGCTTACCTTAACATAAAACATTCATAAATAGTGTACCTTTATTAATTGTTTATTCCAAAGTTTAGAGTATGGTAAAAACCCCCGGCTCAGGTCATCCAATTATTGGATGACCTGAGCCGGGGGTTTTTGGTTATTAAGCTACCAAATTTCATCCTCGGTTTCTGATCGTTTGCTCACTCTAACTTCCTCTTTGTATAGCAGAAGAAAAGGAATGAACATAAGCCAAATAATATATATGAATAAGAAAAATTTCGCAAACCCTTCTAATAAAAAAAACACCGAAATGAAGAATGCTGCAAGTAATAATAATGGGCTAGTATAGATCAGGACTTGAATCATGAAATCCCTCCTCACATTCTCTCCTCATATCCTTTCCTTACTGGTATAAATTATTACCTTAGGGTGAAAGATAAATACAACTAATTATGTGCAATTTATACGTCGAAATAAATAGAAGACAGTCTGGTGTAGAAGAAGGAGTTTTCTAATGTTTAACTGGATGAAGAAAAAGAAGGGGAAAAAAGGCGACGGAAGCACTCAAAAAGAGATGCTCAAAAATAAGCAACAAGAACAATCCTTTCAAGACTTATTTGATTTGGCGAAAGACTCTAAGGACTTTATCGTTTATCATCATACGGGGCGGACTAAATGTGTTCTCTCTTATTATAAGACTCTAAGTGGCTCTAAATTTCTCAATGACTCCATTCTGCCTCCCTTAAAAAAACATACGCTGTTAACGTTAGAAGATATAAAAGAAAAAGTGCCTGTCGAGAACGCCTATATTTCCAAAGATTTGAAAAAGATTAAAGAAAATATTACTCAGGGCTTTGTCATAATTAGATTGAATGAAATGGATGAAGAAGTTCTCCTGATTCCTGCTACTAAAAATGAGGGACGATCCATTAGTATTCCGGAAGTAGAGTATAGTGTGGTGGGTCCGAAGGAAGCATTCGTGGAAAACCTGGATCAGAATATGAATCTTATTCGTAAACGATTGCCAATCCCCGAGTTAACGATGAGGGAAGTAACGGTTGGCAACCTAACCAAAACACGGATAGCGGTTGTGTACGTCGAGGGGATTGCCAATAAAGAAAATATTAATACCGTCCTACAGCGCTTAGACGATATTCAATATGATCAGATTATTGATAGTTCATTTATTACTCAAATGGTTTCGGATAACTCAAACTCTCCATTCCCACAATTATTAGATACCGAACGTCCAGATCGTGTAGTTGGGACGCTTGTAGAAGGAAAGGTTGGCATCGTGGTAGACGGATCGCCGCATGCTCTGACCGCACCGACTACCATTACTGAATTCTTTTCATCTTCAGATGACTACTTTTTACCATGGCATTTAGCAACAGCTTTCCGTTTGATCCGGTTATTTGCCATCTTCTTTTCCGTTTTAAGTACGCCCTTATATGTAGCGATATTAACGTATCATCATGAAATGATTCCGCAGGAGCTTTTAGCTACGATTAGCTCCTCAAGAGCCGATATTCCTTTCCCGCCCATTCTTGAGGTAATCATCCTGGAGTTAACAATTGAATTATTAAGGGAAGCTGGAGCGCGTCTCCCAAGTAAAATCGGCCAAACCATCGGTATTGTTGGGGGTATCGTTATTGGGACAGCTGCAGTTGAGGCAGGTCTTACCAGTAACGTGCTACTAATTACCGTCGCATTAGCAGCGCTGGCATCCTTTACAACCCCGGTCTATCAAATTGGTAATACGGTCCGCCTTGTTCGTTTTCCCTTTATTATTGGAGCACAAATGTGGGGATTAGTTGGAGTTTCTATGTGTATGGGATTCTTTCTTGGTCATCTGATGAATTTGCAGTCGATCGGAAGACCCTTTTTCGCTCCATTGTATCCGCTCAGGTTCCATGACTTGAAGGATGCATTTGTTCGATTGCCATTTAACAAGCAAAAGAAACGACCTATGCAAATGCGCCCGGTCCATTCAGCCCGATTTAACCCGGAATTGGTTAAGGGAAAGAGGGATATTGATGAATAAACACTCGCGTCCTATCGAAGGTCTCTCAATCCCTGAATATCTCATGATTACACCAACGTATGTCTTTTTTTTAATAAATGCGATGCAAGTTGGAGTAGGGATTCTGGGGTTTGAAACGTACATTGCTAGATATGCTGGTTTTGATGCATGGATTTCGATACTAATAAGTGGTGTATGCATTCATGTCCTGGTATGGATGATTTACCATATCCTTCAGGATAGTAAAGGAGATATCGTTTCAGTTCATAGAAATATTTTCGGTAAATATTTTGGCGGATTTTTAAGTATGCTCCTAAGCCTCTATTTTCTCATGCTAACCTTAACAGTTCTAAGATCATTTATAGAGGTTATTGAAGTTTGGATTTTCCCTGAATTGCAGCTTTGGCTCTTTACGTTTGTTTTTGTGATGATTGTCTACTACTTCGTGGCAAGTGGTTTCCGTGTCGTCACCGGTGTATGTTTAATCAGTGTAGTATTGGGACTCCCGATTTTATTGTTAAAATTCTTCCCGATTATGGAAGGAGATGTGATGAATCTTTATCCCGTTGTTGATCATAGTATCGGGGAAATTCTCGGTGGAACGAAACAGAGCGTCCTTAGCTTTCTCGGGTTTGAACTATTACTGGTTTTCTATCCATTTATAAAAAATCCGCACGCATCTAAAAGTTGGGCACACTTCGCTGTGTTTTTCACGGTTTCGATTTACCTAATAACAGCCATTACGTCGTTTATTTATTTTAGTGAGGGCCAACTTCAATATGTTATATGGGGAACCATCACTCTTTGGAAGATCGTCGAGTTTCCATTTATTGAACGATTTGAATATATTGGTATCGCCATGTGGTTTTATGTTGTTTTACCCAACATAGCATTAGCCTTATGGTCCGCAAGCCGTATTCCAAAACGCGTGTTAAAGATAAAACAAAAATATGTGCTGGCCCTCTTTAGTATTACTCTTGTCGTAGTATGTAGTTTATTTACGGACCGTCAGGCTATTGACACGCTTAACAGTATTACCAGCCGAATCGGGTTTTATATTTTGTTGTACATTCCGATATTATTCGTTCTGTCGAAAATCATGGTTAAAGTGAGGAATCGAGATGAAATATAAGTGGTTATGTCCATCAATCATTGCCTGCTTAATGTTACTTACGAGCTGTATGCCTAACGTGAGTGTGGAAGATGCAGCTATTGTCCAAATAGCCGGGTATGATTTTGTCGATAAGGACCAAATTAAAGGGACTTTTGCTGTTGCTCAGTATACTAAAAGTGAGCAGAAAACGTCTGCTAATGAAGTATATTTATCGACTACGGCAAATACCGTTAAAAATATCCATGCTAAGTTGCAGAGACAATCATCGAGACCGATATCCACAGGGAAATTGACCATCGCTTTATATGATAAGGAACTCGCTAAGGATGGTATGTCCAAGTTTATTGACTCGTTAAGCCGTGACCCCAGGATCGGGAGAGACATTCTACTTGCGATTGTAGATGGAAGCACGGAAGAAATGGTCAAAATGAAATATGAGCAAAATAATACAACGGCAAGCTATATGAAGGGGATGATCGAACACAACATGTATAGCAATTTCCCGAATACCAATCTGCATAATTACTTACATGCCTATTTCGGGCAGGGGATTGATGGTTTCCTTCCTTATCTGGAAAAGATAAAGGATCATATAAAGCTTAAGGGGATTGCATTTTTAAAAGACGGCCGTTTAGCCCACACAATTCCTTATTCAAAAAGCTTATTCTTTAAAATGATGAAGGAAGAAGTAAGGGAGGGAGTGCAAGAAATGAACTTCCAAGGGGAGGGAGTCATGATGGAAAGTATCAGTTCAGATGTGGAGATTCATATTAAGGGAGAGACCGAAAATCCTGAATTTCTAGTTAAACTTAATGTGAGAGGGATTGTCAACGAAGTTTCCAATCTGTCCCATTCATCAACTCCTCCACTCGTTGAAAAAATAGAAAAGGAGTTTACGAAATTTTTCAACGAGCAATGTACCGCTTTAGTTCATGAGTTTCAGGAACAAAATATTGACCCAATTGGTTTTGGAAATGCGTTAAAAAACCGAAGAAGAAATGTCGACATGAAAAAGTGGCAGGAGCAATACCCTGAAGTACCTATTGAGGTGGAAATACAATTAGAAATTACCGAAACAGGAATATCTACTTAAGCAAAGGTGGACACAATTCACAAAGGATTGTGTGCGTTTCTTATGAAAGTCTTTAAAGAGACATTTCCCGGGAAATAACGTCGGACTTTACCAAATTTCGAAAAAAACCGCTGCTTCTTCTAGCAGCGGTTGATTACTGTTTAGCAATATTTGTTATAAGCAGTTGTTAAATTGCTGACTATCTCTTCAACATCATGATCTTCAATTTCTTCCCTAGGTATGAAATGAAGAACTTGGCCATCCTTCAAAAGTGCCATGGATGGTGAAGAAGGTTCATAGCCTTCCAAATAATCGCGCATGCGACTTGTTGCTTCCCGATCCTGTCCAGCAAAAACGGTTACCAGGTGCTCCGGTTTCTTCTCATTTGCAAGCGACTCTCTGGCGGAAGGGCGCGCTAACCCGGCTGCACATCCACACACAGAGTTAATAACAACAAGTGATGTTCCGTCTGTTGCACTGATGAACTCATCGACAGATTCTGGGGTCGTTAACTCAGAAAAGCCAGAATTGGTTAACTCGTCTCTCATAGGTTGAGATATTTCCTTCATATATGCTTCATATGGGTTCATTTAAAAAACCTCCAATTATTTTTGTTTTGTAGCTTGAGTCATTTGATGCCATACGGAACCTTTAGCTTCTTTGCCTCCTTCAATTCGTTCAATGGCCATATTGATCTGCATTCGAACTTCAAATTCAGGATCATTGGCAGCCTCCTTCAGAGCAGGAAGAGAGGATTCATCCCCGAGCTCATATAAGAACATGGCTGCTCGCCACCTTACTAAGCGGTTAGGGTCAGCCAATGAATCAACCATTTCGGGTATTGCTTCTTTTAACCCCAAGTCAGATAAGCAGTCTCCAGCTGTTCTTCTCACTGTTACGGTCTTATCCTTTAAGGCTTTGTAAAGGTAAGGAAGAACTTCTGGTTCTTCGATCATACCTAGATAAGCAGTTGCTAAGCGTCTAATGGATGCTTTCCCATCGCTTAGTGCTTTATCTAATACAGGTAAATCCTCTATTGTCGGATCCATCCGGTCAAGGGCAGCATAGCGGACCTTCCAGTCAGGATCATCCAGTGTATCCAGAGACACCTTCTGGCCTTCTACAGGCTCTGATTTACTCGGGTTTTCCTCAAAAGCCAGGGTAACTAACCTCTTTAATCGCTCTGCATCGTAACTGGCTGTAAGTTCCTCCTTAACTTGTTCTCCAATATCCATCGGATCACCGTAACGCGGACTTTGTTCCACCCATTTTCGTTCCATAATCATATTAGGGGAAGCTGGAGAAGCCTCCATTGCTGCTTCCATAAACATCTCAGGCAGGCCAACCCGTTTTTCTTCGTCACCGTTCTCCAGCTTTACTTGCATGGGGATTCCACGAAACATTTGGATAAACACTTTTACTTCGCCAAAAGAATCATCAAAGGTTTGCTCATCCTTTTGACTTGTCCCATCTAATTCTTTCTCTGAGCCAAAAACGGCACGAACTTCTGGCAATATAGCCTCCCAGCTTACTTTAGGGTGTCTTTCTAACGCGATAAAATCAGCCACATGATACAAACCTTTAACTCCTTCAATCTCAAAGAGCTGTGGGATGAAGGAAGGAGCACTATCGAAATTGTCACCTTGCTTATAGTTCCGAGTATCGCCGCTTGGCAACTCTTCATTTAGATTGATTTTCATCGAGTTAGGGCTGGGTGTCGGTTCGATCGACACGATCTTCATAGCATAATCCCCTCCATACATTCTTTATGCTAATTTTATCAAAGAAGTATAACTACTTCCATTGAAAGGCACATGGGGTTATTGGAAAAAATAGGTTGATATTCATTTTACAAGGGTGTTATATTACACGGGTAGAGGAATAAAATGGAATGAAGGGGGCGAGCAGATGGGGGAGCTTTCTCGAGAACAGCGTGAAAAAGGATTTCGTAAAGAATTAAAAGAGTTAAGAGAGAAGCATTACATAACCAGCGAAGAGTACAATCGGGTATTTGATGCGCACGAACAACATGTGAAGAGTCAGTACGTCGAACCTGAACCAGCGGATGAACAGATGGAAGTACCGGAAAGTGTTATTTCACAACCGAAAGCACTAAAAGAAAAGTCAGTAAAACCGGCTAAGCCCAAAAAAGTAAAGACAAAAGAGCAAGTGCGTGAAAGGAATATCACTTGGTCTTTAATTCTTGGTGTCGTTCTTTTACTGATTAGCGGACTGGTTGTAGCGACTAGTCAGTGGGAGCAAATGGGGGCAGCGATGAAGGTATTCTCCATTTCATTTGTTTCCCTGTTCTTCTTGGGTTTAAGCTATGTTACCAGAAAGTATTTACGAATTGAACAAACTGCTTTTGCTTTTCTGACACTTGGGAGCCTGCTCGTGCCCATTGTGATCCTCGCAATTGGCTATTTTGAGCTGCTAGGAGATTATTTATCCCTTAGTGGTCAAGGTCGCTATATTTTAGGAATATTGGGAGCGGCTATTCCATTGCCTCTTTATATTAAAAATGCTTTCAATCATCAATCACGATTATTCGTATGGATTTCTTTTATTTTTCTCTCCCTTACAGTCGGTTTTACCCTTGGGGCGTTAAAACTCCCTGTCGATGCTTTTTACCTCCTGTTAATGCTGTTCAATGCTATTTTATTATTCCTCTATCATCGGTTTGAGAAAAAGAAGATATGGAAGTTGTTTATAAAGGAAATGCCGTTATACGCCCAGGTCAATCTGATTTTGTCCACATTGCTGATGCTTACACTGTTTGAGAATGAATTATTGTACAGCTTCAATCTTTTTCTAACGGCAGGACTTTACATGGCTATGGTTTTCGTATATAGAACAAAAGAGTATCAATTTGTTTTTTCAGTACTATTTGCATATGGAGTGTATCAACTCGTAGAGCATTCCCCGTTGCAGGCCGTTGATTATGTGATCTATGCCTCTGCAGGCATGCTTTACCTTGGATTTGCCTACGCTGGACGACATCATGCGTTTATGAAGCAGGCTTTTACGTACACGAGTGGAGTTATCTCTTTTTTCGCCTTTATTTATGTGAGTTATGAAGGAATTCTCCTGCATGCAGAAAAAGGGTCAGTACTGCTTTTGTCAGCCTACCTGATTGTGGCATTGAATTATGGAGTGCTTGCTTATTTTACTAGAGAACAGGTTTTTGAGTATCTCACACCAGTGTTTATATTTGCAGCCGCCTGGCAGCTATGGATGGTAACTGAGCCGGACTGGCTGAATATAGAGATGTTTTTGTTTGTAGTGGCAAGTGTTATGCTGCTTTACCTTGGTTTATGGACGAAGCTTAAATGGCTCCAGCCAATTAAAGATAGCAGCTTTTATGAGTCTGCCGTGATCATGGTCCTTTGTATTGGCTTTGGAGCTCAAACGAATGAATATGGTGCAACGGCTGTTATGTTGTTCCTATTCGGTGTATGTGCATATTTATCATTTAATAAATCAACAGTTAAAGAAGTATTGGATCTCGCGGAATGGGCTTTTCCAGTGAGCTGGCTTTTAGCCCTTGTTATGTTTTATTTTCTTATGGCTAATCATATTACCGGTATAAGGGATGTTTATGGGGAAGCTGCTCATTTAGCATTTAGCGGATTGGTATTATTGGCCGTGAGCGCTGGATTGAGAAAGGTTAAAGAAGAGAAATTATCAACGTCCACGTTTTATATCAGTCAATCTACGTATGCTCTGTCTATCTTCTTTTTACTGAATGGCCCAGTCGTAGAACCAGACTGGCTGCGCTCATTGATTTTGATGGCAGGGATCGGGGTATTTACGTGGCTTGTTCTACGCTCAGCCGTTGCTCAGCTCTGGGTAGTCGTTTCATTAACGGTATTGGCTTTTTATGTATCGCTTGTTCCATTGATGTCATTACAAGGACTCCCTGAGGTATTACTGTTTCTCATTGGTGCTCCTGTGCTGCTTATTGGAATCGGTTATGTTGGTGCTAGAAAATGGCCTGAAATGAACTCCTACTTCTTTTGGGTCGCTCACGGATCTATGGTTGTGCTAATTTGTATTATTTTGCTTGAACAGACCATTTCTATGAGGTTAACACCCTATATCTTACTCGTTCCGATAGCAGTTTATCTCTATAGCAGTTTAATCAACAGACAGGAATGGAAAGTGAAATTGTTCCTATATGCCAGTTTCTCAATCTTGTTCTTCCTGATCGGTTATACGGGCCTTTATTATGATTTATTTAAAGACATTTCGGTAAAATATACGTTCATGATTACAAGTATCATCCTTTCCCTAGTTTGGTATGGTACACCTGAGGTATGGAAAAGGCGGATAGAATGGTATGTTATCCCGTTTTCCGTTGTAGGATTGTTTAATATAATTTATCAGACGAATCAGCTTCACATCATAGAACTGGTCCCTATACTTGCGTACGTAGTGCTAATCTGTTTTTTTACATGGATTCGAAAATGGTCAGTTGTTACAATCCTCCCTCTCCTTGGCACCATGTCTATGTGGGGGGGGTATCGTGATGTAATAGATACTCCCGTGCTGCTCTCCTTATTAGTGCTAAGTTTTGCTTTGCTCATGGGAATAGGGAAGTTCCTGTATAGTCGCCTCATTGTTAAAAAAGGAAAAACAATAGTAGTAGATAGCTTTACATGGGTAGCTTTCCTTTACATTCCCTATTACACTATGTTTTTGGATAGAGACTTGACGATTTGGCTTCAGGTGCTGCCTTGCTTCCTGCTAAGTATTTGGCTCATTTTGAACCGTTTCAGGTGGAAGTCTCGAATGGTCTCGTCTGTATTTGAGACGTTAGGTATGTTCAGCATTTATCCCGCCTACCTGCTTATTATGGAGGAGTATCGTCACTTATGGACAGATTTAATACACGCTGAACTTCAAGTACTTCCGCTAATCGGAGTGTTAGTATTCCTGCGTCAGCACACATGGCCGGGCTATAAAAAGGTAATGAATCATGTTCAGCTTGGCTTACTGTTGGGGATCTCCGCGTTTTTAGTAGTAGATGCTATATGGAGTCACACCATCTGGGATGCGTGGATCATTGGCAGTCTCTCTTTGATTTCCCTGATTGTTGGTATGCAGCTAAGAATTAAATCTTACTTTTTTGTGGGGGCAGGGGTGCTGATTTTTAACGTGATCTACCAAACACGCCCGTATTGGGGAAATCTACCTTGGTGGGTTTATCTTCTTCTCTCCGGACTTCTGTTAATAGGGATTGCCAGTTACAATGAGTGGCAAAAACAAAAAGACCATAAACCCCTGGAGGAAATGGTGAAACGAATCTTTTCTGCTTTTAAGAAATGGAACTAGAAGCGGGTGCGACAATATATTCCATGAAAGTTACAAGATCTGTGAAACATAATCCATACTTATTCGTAGAATAGGGGGATATGGAAAGAAAGGGAGGGGATTTAAGTTATGTCGGAACCCGTAATGCAATTAAAGAATCTAAAGAAAACGATAAGTGGTAAACCGATTATTAAAGGTTTGGACTTTGAGATTTATAGTGGTGAGGTATTTGGTTTCCTTGGACCAAACGGTGCTGGGAAAACGACTACCATTCGAATGATGGTTGGTCTTATGAGCATGACAGCTGGAGATGTGATCATCAAAGGTCAGAGCGTTAAAACCGATTTTAAAAACGCTGTGCGCCATGTAGGGGGTATTGTAGAGAATCCCGAGATGTACCCATTTATGACAGGGTGGAAGAATCTTGTTCATTACTCACGGATGATGCCAGGCATCAGTAAGGAAAGAATACATGAAGTTGTGCGTCTCGTAGGACTTGAAAAAAGGATTAAAGATAAAGTATCCAAATATTCGTTAGGAATGAGGCAGCGACTTGGGATTGCCCAGGCTCTTTTACACAATCCTTCCATTCTCATACTTGATGAACCCACTAATGGACTAGATCCTTCAGGAATTCGTGAGATTCGTTCTTACATAAGAAGACTTGCAGCTGAAGAAGGAGTAGCAGTTATTGTCTCAAGCCACATTTTATCTGAAATGGAAATGATGTGTGACCGAATTGGTATTATTAAAAATGGAGATCTTGTTTCCATTCAGTCTGTGGAT
Source organism: Halobacillus naozhouensis (assembly GCF_029714185.1). NCBI lineage: Bacteria > Bacillati > Bacillota > Bacilli > Caryophanales > Bacillaceae > Halobacillus > Halobacillus naozhouensis. The sequence continues at coordinate 284,766 of NZ_CP121671.1, forward strand.
GATGCTTTACAACAGTCGGAACAAAAGGAAGTAGCACTTGAGGCACATCCTATGGAGAAGGCTTTTGAAATCCTGCAGCAAATTTTAGAAGGGCCTGTCACTCAGCATAAAGATGAGTTGGTATTTTCAATCAGGAAGACGGAGATTCCGAATGTCATCCAGAAACTTGTCGAACAAAATATTGATATCTACAGTGTGAACGTGAACCGTTCTACCTTGGAAGATAAATTTCTAGACTTGATCGGAGAGGGAAGCATTGAGTAACTTTATCCAGCTAGTTAAGAATGAACAAATGAAGACTTATTCCCAGATAGCTACATGGGTGATGTATATCGTTTTAGCAATCTTTATTATTGGATTCGGTGTTGTTATGAAAGTTGATCAAACAATGACCGACGATCAGCAAGCCTCAGGAGACAACTGGAAGCAAGAACTGAAAGCTGAAAATGAACAGCTCCAGAAGGAAGCCGCGGAACAGGAATTTGTTGCACCCATAAACGAAAAGCAAATCACTATGAATGAATACCGGATCGAAAATAATGTAGAGCCGGACGGATATGATGTTTGGAATTTTGTTCAGGACAATAGGGCGAATATTTCCATAATCAGTCTACTGACGATTATTATAGCAGCGGGAATGATTGCGAATGAATTCAAATGGGGTTCCATTAAATTACTGCTGATCAGACCGATTTCCCGTACGAAAATATTAGCCTCGAAATATGTTTCTGTGCTAGTATTTGCGATGACCATGTTATTATTTTTATATGTACTCTCGTTTCTAACAGGTTCTGTTTTATTTGGCTTTGAAAACTTTATGGAACCTTATTTATACTGGAAAGGGGAGGAAATCCAACAGGCCGCGATTTTCCAGTTTACGTTGTCCCAATATCTATTGAGCTCTGTGAATTTGATTATGATGGCAACTTTCGCATTTATGATTTCTGCTATTTTTAGAAATAGTTCACTTGCAATTGGGATCGCGATTTTCCTAATGATGTCGGGAAATGCGATAGTGGGCTTTTTTAGTAGTAAAGAGTGGGCAAAATTTATTCTGTTTGCTAACACAAATTTGAACCAATTTTTCACAGGGACACCGGTCATATCGGATTTAACCTTAACCTTTTCCGTATCAATACTTGTGGTTTACCTAGTGCTGTTCCTTGGTCTATCCTGGTTTTTCTTCTCCAAGCGGGATATAACGAATGTTTAGTCAGTAAAGGAGTGTAAGTTATATGAAAAGAATTGTAGAAACCGTGTTTGTGGTGATAGGACTGCTTATTTATGGGATTGCAACTGCACTAAGCTTTGTTTTTCTCAATATCCAGGATAATGAAGGATGGAGAGCAGAGATGCAGAGTATGTTGAATCAAGATCCAAACTTTGAACAAGCTCAACTCTCTGTTGACCAAATAATGCAGGGTGTAGCATCTGTAGTCTGGGTCATTATCATTTCTGCTTTATTGGCAATTATTCTGGGGATTTTGGCTATTGTTTACCTTAAAGGAAATAAAAAGCCGAAAGCGGCCGGGATTATCCTGATCATAACAGGGGTCGTTACAACAGTTGGAACACTCGGATTTGGACTGTTCGGCGGACTTGCTTTTCTGATTGCGGGAATTGTTGCTTTAGTCAGGAAAACGAAGCAGCCAATTGAAGGAGAAAGCTCTTCCGCAAGTTATTAATTAATTCATAAGGAGAAGCATGGGCAGCTGCCCATGCTTTTTTTGCGGAAAAAACAGACTTCTCATATGTGCGGACCTTCGTATTGTAAGAAGAACAAATATGATATTCATTCATAAAAATGAATATTTGGAGAACAAGCTCACTAACTCCAATAATTATGTAAATATTTAAAAAACGGATTGACAGTAGGTAATTTAACTATTATGATAGGGTCTAATCATTCAATTAAATAGTGATATCTTCTTATCAAGAGAGGCGGAGGGACTGACCCTGTGAAGTCTCGGCAACCAGCGTTTGCATGGTGCCAAATTCAGTGGATTGCATCCGAAGATAAGAAGGTCGTGTAAGACGGATGTTTAATCGTCTACTATATACGCCCTTTCTTGCTTCGTGAAGCAGGAGAGGGCTTTTTAATTGAATGAAAAAGGCAAAAGGTGCTGCAACACCTTCTGCCTTTGCTGATCATTCAAGTCCTACCCGCCTAAGGGAAATACGGACATCTATGACCATTATTATTAATGTATCATGGTCGTATTGTGTCCGTCTACTTATGAAAGGAGACGGTTTAATTATGGGAAATTTAAAATTTGCTTATTGGGTTCCGAATGTAAGTGGAGGGTTAGTGGTATCAAAGCTGCCCCAGCAAACGGATTGGAGTTTTGAAGCGAATAAGAGATATGCACAAATCGCTGAGGATTCGAACTATGATTTAGCATTATTACAAACAAGGTTTTTTGCAAGCTATGGAGCAGAATACCAGCTCGAAGCAATCACGTTAGCTTCAGCATTGGCAGCCGTTACAGATCGCCTGCAGCTGATTTCGGCGGTTCATCCCGGGCTATGGCATCCGGCCGTGTATGCCAAAATGCTGTCGACGCTGGATCAGATTAGTGGGGGGAGAGCCGCTGTTAACGTAGTGAGTGGCTGGTTTAAACAAGAATTTACTGGTTTCGGCGAACCTTGGCTCGAGCATGATGAACGATACCGCCGTTCTGAGGAGTTTATTCGAGTACTTCGTGAATTTTGGACAAAAGAAAAAGCTGCATTCAGCGGCGATTTTTACAAAATAAATGATGCGCCATCTAAACCAAAACCTGTTCAGGGAGGTAATCTTCCTATTTTCCAAGGAGGGAATTCTACAGCGGCCAAACAGATGGCAGCACGTGTATCAGATTATTACTTTATGAATGGTAATACACTCGAAGGGTTCCAAAAACAAATTAATGAGGTGCGTGAGCTGGCACAGCAAGAGGGGCGCGAGGTGAAATTTGCAGCTCATGGTTTCGCGATTGTGAGGGATTCTGAAGAGGAAGCATATCAACAGTTAAACGATATCGTTCACGCTGCAGATGATGAGGCAGTCGAAGGGTTTAAGCAGTCTGTAAAAGAAGCCGGTCAATCCACACAGGACAGGCAAGGCATGTGGGCTAATTCCAGCTATAAAGATCTTGTTCAATATAATGACGGATTCAAGACTGGCTTGATTGGTACAGCCGAACAGGTAGCAAATCAAATTATCGAGTTAAAAAAAATAGGTGTCGATTTGATTCTAACTGCACACTTTCATTATGAACAGGATCTTGAGCGCTTCGGGAAGGAGGTAATTCCGCTTGTAAAAGAGAAGGAAGCAAAGCTTAAAGCTGAAGGAGTTCTGGCATGAAGGTGTTAGGCCTGTCAGGAAGTGTAACGTTAAGCTCGAAGACGTGGATTTCAGTTAAACGAGCTATTGAAGCGGCTAAGAAAGCTATGCCTGAGGCTGAAGCAAAGCTTGTGCATCTCGGTGAGTACGATACTACGTTATGTGATGGACGTGATCCGTCGTTATATGAAGATGATACAAAAGCACTAATAGACTTAATTGTTGAAGCTGACGCATTGATCATTGGGACGCCTGTCTATCGAGCTTCATTGACCGGGGCTTTGAAGAATGTCTTTGACTTAATTCCGAATGATTCGTTAAGAGGCAAGGCTATTGGTTTCATTGCGACAGGAGGCAGTTATCACCACTATTTAGTGATCGATCACCAATTGAACCCACTCGCTAATTACTTCCGAGCACATGTTATACCAGGAGGAGTGTACGTTCATAATGGTCATTTCAGTGAAGGAGAACTGGTGGATGAAGATGTTCAAAGCCGTTTACGTAAATTGGGCGAGGCAGCTGTCCAGTTAACGGATCACCTTCAAAATAAGGATTTTGAGATTCAACAGCCATCGATCCCCAGGCGAAAACTGCATCAAACATAAAAAAGAAGTGCTGGCATTGATTCCAGCACTTCTTTTTTCTAGTCCAAGATACGGTTTGTTTCGTCTACATCGGCCAACTGCCGATTCGCTACGTTTGTACCCTGAGGCATGAATCCATCACCATTGCAAATTTTACAAGTATAATGCCATTCTTCATCATCCATAAGCAATCCTCGTCCATCACACGCTAGACAAGCCTGATCTCTACTGGGCACAGGATATCCTCCTTTGTTGGGGTGGTGTAACTAGTAATGTGTGCTTCTAGCCTCAAAAATATACCCAGGAAGGAAAAATAGGTTATCTGTTTCGTGAAACCGGGTAAAGCAGAAGAATTGGAGGGTGAGACCTATGGCTATTGAAGATAGAAATGAACAAGATATAACATCTAGCGAGTCAGTGGATCGTCCGAGCCGTCAGTTCTATATCCCATCCCAAATTATCGAAGAGTTTGGGGAAAAGGGAAGAGATCATTTAAATAAACCATTCAGTGGCCAGTTTCTACTGGCTATGACGGCGGGTTCGTTTATGACATTCGGAGCTGTTTTTTCCATATTGTTAGCAGTCGGTGTGGAAACAAAAGGGATCTATCACTTATTGTCCGGGTTAGGGTTTGCAGCAGGTTATGCGATGGTATTTATTTCAGGCGCCGTGCTGTTCACGGAAATTAACGTCCTTCTGCCATCCTACTTGTTTAACAAAACCAATCTTATGAAAAAAAGTATCTATCGTTTCTGGGGTGCCACTTATATTGGAAACATTATCGGTGCCTTCTCAGTTGCCGTATTAATTCAATTGTCAGGCTCGCTCGCACCGGAATTTTATGCAGAGCTTTCGATATATTTAGATCATAAAATGAAGTTTTTAGAACATGGAGTTAAGGGCTGGTTTGAAGTGGTCATATCAGGGATATTGGCCAACTGGCTTATCGGTATGGCAGCCTTTTTGACGACTGCAGCACGGGATTTTACCGGTAAAGTTTTAGGAACCATTCTTCCGGTGGTTTTATTCGTTGCGGGTAACTTCCAGCACAGTGCTGCCAATATGGGGTACTTTAGTATGGGGCTCCTAGCCTCGGATCAATATACTTGGTATCAGTATATCTTCTTTAATCTTGTGCCGGCTAGTATTGGTAACTTAATTGGCGGTGCCATACTTGTATCACTTTTATTTTCTTACGCATACAAAGAAGATATTCAAACTTCTTTAGGACAGGGAAAACAAAAAAAGAAACAAAATCATTAAGTTTTTCATAAACCACCTCAGGTCATCCAGACTTTGGATGACCTGAGGTGGTTTATTATTGAAATTGCTAGGCGTTTTGTGGGACTTGCAGGCCAAGGCCTTCAGCCACCCGTGTGCCGTATTCTGGATCTGCTTTGTAAAAGTGTTCAATTTGGCGAAGTTTCACTTCATCTCTTTCCACAGGTTTCATGGAATCAACAATGTTCTGAACGAGACGAGTTTGTTCTTCTTCACTGAGCAGACGGTAAAGATCTCCTGCCTGAGTGTAATGATCATTATGATCGTAGCCTACACTTTCTGCAAGTCCAGATACCTCATAAGCTGCTTGTTTGCTTTCAGGCTGTTCAGCAGGTCCCCCCAGACTGTTTGGTTCATAGTTTGGAGCGCCGCCTCCGTTACCATCGAAACGCATAAAGCCATCTCGCTGATAATTGTGCACCTGTGCCCTCGGGCGGTTAACAGGAAGTGCCTCATGGTTAGCCCCAACACGATAGCGGTGTGCGTCAGAGTAGGCAAATAGTCGACCTTGCAGCATTTTATCAGGAGAGACATCAATTCCAGGTACGAGTGCACCAGGTGAAAGTGTTGCCTGTTCTACTTCTGCAAAGTAATTCTCAGGGTTTTGGTCAAGGACCATACGACCCACCTCAATGAGAGGGTAATCTTTTTGTGACCATACTTTTGTGACATCAAATGGGTCAAAACGGTACGTATTTGCATCCTTCAGCGGCATGATTTGTACATACAGCTTCCACGCTGGGTAGTCACCATTATCAATTGCAGCATACAAGTCCTCTGTATGGAAATCAGGGTTTTCCCCACTCAGGCGTGTACCTGTAGCCTCGTCAATATTTTTAACTCCTTGTTCCGTTCTGAAGTGATATTTCACCCAAACGGATTCACCATCAGCATTTGTCCACTTGAAGGTATGACTGCTGTAACCGTGCATATGTCTATAAGTAGCCGGAATACCACGATCAGAATGAAGAATGGTCACCTGGTGGAGCGATTCCGGTGAAAGTGAGAAGAAATCCCAAACCGCATTTGGGTCTTTCAGGTTCGTGGCTGGATTCCTTTTTTGCGTGTGAATAAAGTCTGGGAATTTAATAGCGTCTCTTAGGAAAAAGACCGGTGTATTGTTTCCAACCATGTCATAGTTGCCGTCCTCTGTATAAAACTTCAGTGCAAATCCGCGCGGGTCACGTACGGAATCAGCTGAGCCTTTCTCTCCGGCAACTGTCGAAAATCGGGCGAACATTGGAGTACGTTTACCAACCTCGTCCAAAAATTTAGCCTTCGTGTAGGCAGTAACATCATTTGTCACTTCGAAATATCCGTGAGCTCCTGCTCCTTTAGCATGGACAACACGCTCAGGCACGCGCTCACGGTTAAAGTGAGCCAACTTTTCTAATAAGTGTACATCTTGTATTAAAGTGGGTCCTCTTGACCCAGCGGTGATGGAATTCTGGTTGTCACCGACGGGAGTGCCGGCATTATTTGTTAAATACGGTTTGCGATTTTGATCTGTCATTATTTCGGTCCCCTCTCAACATTTTCTACACTAATTATTATAATATAAATTTATTAAAAATCAATATCTATTTATAATAATTTTAAACTATCAGGTGGATAGTTTATTAAGAGGCTTCATATAGGGGTTTTCATTCATTGTTAGAAATTATCAATAGAAACCCTATTGATATTAGATGCCTCGACTATCAATTGACCCTGTTTATTTTCAATTATACATAAGGCCTATTCGTAATAGAAGCGAAGTGTCTATTCAAATAATAATATTTCCGGATCCTTATCATAAGTATGAACGAGCATCGCATGAAGCTGTCCCCTGTGGTGGTACATATGTGCGATCATTTCGAGGAGCCATTCAAACCGTGTGTAGGTAACTCCCCACCAAGAAGTCGTTTCCGTGAATAATTCATCTTCCGAGTAACCTTCAAATTGTTTTTTTAGTAATGAGAAATGTTCATATAAAGCTTCTGATATTTCGGCCTTTGTCGTTAATAAAATGGAACTGTATAAGGTAATCATGTCTTCCTCAGAAGCTTCTTCCAGCACTTTACCATCGGCTATGGGGATCATAGCTAAGTGTTCAAGGGTTTCGCCGACTGAGAACTTACCCTGCGTGGGTCGAAACGCTAAATCTTCTTCTGTTAACTGACCAATAATTTCAGAAAGGGAAGCAATAACAATTTCTAATTGGTGAAAAGCACTTTGGCAATATGGATTCATGGGATACCCCCTTTAAATAAATAGTGGTAAATTTATATTTCTATATGTAGCTGATTAATTCCTATCTAATTGTAAAATTATTCATTAAAAAGAGGCTGCCGATTGCTCGGTCAGCCTCGCTCTGAATTGTTATTAACCCATCCCCGGATCGCCTGGATCTAAGTATGATGGTCCGCCCGCGGCTGTAAGTTCAATAGAACCCATCCCCGGATCACCCGGATCAAAAGCTAACTCGATTGATCCCATCCCCGGATCGCCCGGGTCTTTAGCTAATTCAATGATCCCCATTCCCGGATCGCCCGGATCATACACAAGAGCACTGTAACCTGACCCGAAAGCACCCAATAAAACCAACGTTAAAAATGAAACAGAAAGTATTTTTTTCATAAAGTTATTCCTCCTGATTGGTGTGATGGATTCGCTCCAAATAGTAAAGAGGCAGCTGGGCAAAAAAGTGATCGCCGTATTCCTTAATAAACCTATTATGGGCTCGGTTAAGCATAGTTCGATCTTTCCTTGTCAGGCCTAAATAGCTTTCTTGGAACGGTGTTAATACGGATAGCCGTGAAAGAATGGACTCAGCCGTGTTTAGATCATTGTTAGCAATAGCTAAATGAGCTGTTTCAACCGGGTCAGGCGTTGTGATGTTTAGGGTTCTTTTATGAAAAGCTGAGATAAAAGGGATCGTATAATTTTGAATCGATGTAATAACCTTATTTAATTGATTTTCTCTGGCAATGCTAAGTCCTGCATAAGCATAGCCGATTGACAAATCGTAATCTTCGTAGAGGTGGCATAGGGCCAGATTGTGGTTCATACTACTTTGCTTTCTTGGTGAAAGGTCTGTATTAAGGACTTTATAGATATACTTTTTAGCTAAAAGAATGTTATTGGTCTTCCAATAATGCTGAAAAAGTAGTTCATCAAATCTTAATTTCATATAGTAGTAGAATAAAGGTTCATTAACCTGCAAAAGGGCATCATAGCACTCATCTACATATTTATCTAACCCTGTGTACTGTTTACTGTCATAGTAGGCATAGACTAGGGTAAATAAATGAAGACATCTCAAGGATGGATGGCTGAAGGAGAGTGTCTGCAGCCATTCTAAGTCTTCATTAGTCAAAGGCTTTGAGTATCGTGTTAATAGAATTTGATATAGCAAAGGGATTTCAGAATTATCTTGTGTAGTAGAGAGAACGGCATCCAATTCATGGAAAAAGTCGTTCATATAGAGAAATTCATAACTTGCCAGCTTGTCTTCTGTCTTAACATGCGCGCTTGAAAGACAATAATTCTTTGTCGCTTCAGCAGCTTCTTTACTCGAAGTGTGTCTAAGCTGATCATGATAGACTTGGTAAATTGTCGACACTTCATTCATATGGGCTTGGCTTAATCTACTAGGTTCAATAACCTTATGACTCACCATGATAATCCCTCAACCTTTCTCTACTATAGGTTTAGTATAAAACTATTATTTACCATTACAAGTGATTTGACAATACTACAGAAAACTTCCCAACAAACGACAATATTCCCCGGGAAATAAGGATTGACTCTGACGTAACGTTAAAGATATGTGTAAAATGAAATAGGTTTTTGCTGGAGAAAAAGTGAGAATGGTCACGAATGGTTGACACATCGATATAGGTATATTTTTATAGTAACAATAAGAATCCTGCTATAAAGGGGTTTTTCATTAGCAATAATTGGATAATGAACTTGAGGTTAAGAACATGTCGAAGTTGTATTCGACAAAAATAAGTACCCATTTTCTCTAAAATGGGCACCTTCGTATCTAAAATAAGTTACAACGTGGAAACACAATCCAAGCAAACTCACTCGTATGCATTTTAACATACCCATGTTTTATGGAGGGGAAACAGCTTTTGTAATAAATGATTTGCTTCCGTGCTAAATGGGAATAGAAATATAGATATAAGGAGGCGAGTTTACAATGAATGAATTAAAAGCAATTATATTAAATGCGTCACTTAAACAGAGTGATGAACCGTCGAATACAGCAGCGTTAATCGAGAAGGTCACCGACATTTTCAAGAAGGAAAAAGTGGAATATGAAATGGTTCGGCTTGCAGACTACAACATAAGGTATGGAATTAGTGATGATTTAGGAGATGGGGATGAATGGCCTCAAATTTTTCAAAAGATTAAGGGAGCGGATATAGTTATACTAGGTACTCCAATATGGCTGGGAGAGAAGAGCAGTTTAGCTGCATTGGCCATTGAACGTATTTATGGAGGGGCAGGCGTAACAAATGATAAGGGGCAATCGGTCTATTATAACAAGGTCGGAGGCGTGGTGATTACAGGCAATGAAGATGGAGCTAAAACAGCAGCCAGATCCATCCTTTTTGCTCTTTCCCATGTAGGATTTGTTATCCCGCCTAATGTTGATACGTATTGGCTTGGGGAGGCTGGCCCAGGTCCGTCTTATATGGAAGCAGAAGGCAGCGTAAACGAATTTACAGATAAACATGCCACGATGGAAGCCTATAACCTAATTCATCTAGCAAGGATGCTTAAGAACAATCCTATCCCTGCTGAAGGCAACACCATGGACAACTAATGGAACATGAAGAAGAAAGGCACCGAAGCATAATCTATTGTTCGCATACTATTTAATTTGCGAAGGGAGGGCTTGCTATGGAGGCGTGGATTACAGAATTACAGAAGGAGTTACCTGCTAATCAAATCATGACAGCATTAGCAGATCGCTATAGCTATAGCTTTGATGCATCATTTGGAGAGTATCTACCTGAAGTTGTCGTCCAAGCGAAAAATAAATTCCAAGTCGTATCGGTATTAAAAATTGCTAATACTTATGAAATACCTGTATATCCCCGGGGGCAGGGGACGTGCCTGAGTGGGGGCCCGTTACCGGTCCACGGAGGAATAGTTCTTGATTTATCCCAGTGGCCTGAAGCTATTAATGTACGTGCTGATGATCTGACTGTTGTTGTGTCTCCAAGTACTTTGACTGCTAATATTAATAAAGCAGCAGAAAAGCATGGTCTGATGTATGCCCCTGATCCCAGCAGTGCTCATGTGGCGACAATTGGAGGGAACCTGGCTGAAAACTCTGGTGGCCCCCGTGGGTTGAAATATGGAGTGACCAAGGATTTTGTGCTGGGTCTCGAGGTTGTAACACCAGAAGGAGAAATTATTCGTACGGGCGGCCAAACCATCAAAAATGTTACTGGTTTTGACTTAACGAAACTGTTGGTCGGATCTGAAGGAACGCTTGGAGTGATTACAGAAGCTACGCTGAAGCTTATTCCAAAGCCTCCTCGTATTCAAACTGTGATGGCAGTGTTCGATGACGTACGTTTAGCAGGTAGAGCCATTTCGAAAACGTTAACTTCAGGAGTTCTCCCATCTAAGATGGAATTCATGGACCAGGCCTGTATTCGTGCTGTTGAGAACTTCCAGCCTGCTGGCTTACCGGTCAATGCCAGGGCAATTATCATTATTGAACTAGATGGCCATCCTGAGGCTCTGAAAATCGAAAGAAAATTAGTAGAAGAAATTATGAGAGATCTTGGAGCCAAAGACACAGTGATCCCAGAATCGGAAGAGGAAGCTGTAAAGATCTGGCAAGCCAGAAAACAAGTTTCTCCAGCGATTGCAAAGATCAAACCAACGAAGGTTTCTGAAGATGCCACAGTGCCGAGGAGCAAGATTCCTGACATGATGGATCGGATGCAAGAGATAAAGGAGAAGTACGATGTAGAAGTAGTCGTCTTTGGTCATGCAGGGGATGGCAACCTCCATCCAAATATTTTATGTGACAAGCGTAATCAAGAAGAGATGGCCAGAGTGGAACTTGCGGTTGAAGAACTTTTTCAAGCAGCGATTGAGCTTGGCGGAACGTTATCCGGAGAGCACGGTATTGGAACAATGAAAGCTCCTTTTATGGAAAGTGAAGTTGGAGAAGCAGGACTTAGTATGATGAAGAGGATCAAGGATAGCTGGGATCCCAATGGCATTATGAATCCAGGGAAAATTTTTGCCGAGAAAGGCCAGAAACTGGTGCTTCGAAGTGAGCCATAACCTTTATTTGTTGTATAGCTGTAATAGAAGAAAAACTCATAAAGGCAAAGACGAAAGTCGCCGGCTTACAATAAGCGGGCGACTTTTTTAGACAGGTTCTTTCAACGTTGTCTTTTTAGAAGAAAAATATTGATCAATCACTTCGAATTCTGAGTATGGTACTTTTTCGTCACCAATGATTTGATAACCGCCAAACCCAATTCCTGTCAACAGAACGAGGTCTCCAGATTCAGCTAAATCAAAGGCATGATGAATAGCTTGTTCTCGATAGAGCCGTGAATGGATATGGTTCGTATAAGTTTCAGCGAAACCCTTTAATACGTCATTTACTACTACTTCTCGATCTGCAAAACCTGGTTGATCGACACTAACTACAATTTCGTCGGCCAGTCCCTCGACCTCTCTAGCCATGAGCGGCCTTTTTCTGGGGTCCCGTAACCCTACTCCCGTAATCATAACAATCAGCTTCTTGTATGGAATTTCCTTTACAGCTTGTAGTACGTGTGAGAGAGCGTCAGGAGTATGAGCATAGTCGAGAACAATTTGGTAAGGGGCATGATTGTCTACTATTTGAAAACGCCCCTCGGGACTCTTCACTTTGGAAATGACCGATAGAACTTCCTTTAGAGAGAAGCCTAGCTGGTAGCACGATGCTACAGCAGCTAACAGATTGGATACGTTATACTTCCCGTAAATGGGAGCCTCAACCTTGTAAATGCTTCCTAGTGCATGCAAGTTAAAGAATGTCCCCTTGTCAGAAAAGTGAATTTCTGTAGCTTCAAAGTCGGCCATTGCCGTAACACTGTAAGTTACAAGTGCCCCATCAAATGTATCGATAATACCTTGTGCCATACCCTTATCATCCAAATTAACTATCGCTTTTCCCGCTTGTTTGAAAAGCTTCATCTTTGCCTTTCTGTAGTCGTCCATGGTTTTGTGGAATTCCAAATGTTCTGGCGTCAAATTAGTGTGGACAGCCACATTGAATTCGATACCACCCAGTCGTTTTTGATCCAGGGCTATCGAAGTTGATTCCAGAAGAGCCCCTTGAACCCCATTTTCTTGAAAATGATTCAGTACGTGATGAATGTCCGGTGCCTCAGGAGTAGTGGGAACAGTTTGCTTGAATTTTGTTTTTTTCTGATCGGTCCATATTCCTGCTGTCCCAATAGAACCTGTTCGGAAAGATAAGGCATTGAGCATGGAATAAATATAAGATGTCACGGTCGTTTTGCCATTTGTTCCGGTGATACCAACCGTAGATAATTGGTCGGCGGGGGAATTGTAAAAAGCAGTAGATAACCTGGCTAAAGCCTCCTTACTGTCATGAACTGTTATAAAGCTTACATCGTTATCATAAGGTGTGTACCTGTTTAAGTGCTTGGAGTCTGTACCTACGATCGCTTTTGCACCACGGCCTAAAGCTTGTTCTATAAATAGATGGCCGTCATGATGCTCACCTTTTATACAGATGAATACAGATCCATTTGTGGCTTCCCTTGAGTCATAGACAATAGAACTGACTTGCTGGAGGGAAGGACCGGTTATCGTGCACTTTCCCAAACACTCAGGAAAATGCAGAGGTGTAATGGTCATTGGAATATCCCCTTTCTCTAAAAACTGCACGTTTAAAAATAGTGGTAGGGGTATATTCCCGGCCGTTGAAACTGTGAAACGTGATACCCGGAGATAGCTATAAATTTAAAGAAAGTCAATAAAAAAAGTCCCTTATACATTGGAAGCATAAGGGAATGTAGAGATTATCATTTATGATTTGATCAGTGCAGCCTCTGTAAACAGGACAAATTGGTCGATGACGCCATCAATAAATTCAATCGTATCCTCATCAGTAAGTTGACCCTGTTCGTTAATCTTATTGTGTACGGAGCCTATAAGGATTTCATTGCCGGGCAAAACGCTAGCTCCCATACCAGGAGCATTCAGTATTTGACGGAGCTGCATTTGCGCTCTCACTGTACCAAGTACTCCCATGGAAGCACCAGCAATGAAAGTAGGTTTTCCAGCCATTTCGCGATTTCCGCGTGACAACCAGTCCAGGGCGTTTTTCAATACGCCTGGTATCGAGTGATTGAACTCCGGTGTGACGACCAGAAACGCGTCTGCATCGCTTAGTTCATCTTTAAAGCGTTGCACAGAGACTGGGGCTTCATGCTCAATATCCTGATCATAATGAGCTATATCACGAATCGGAACGATGTTTATTTCTAAACGATCTTTATATCGTTCTTGAATGGAGTTTGTCAGTTTCATGTTATATGAGTCTTTTCGGATGCTTCCGACAAGAGCGGCAACTTTAATCATTATAAAAAAATCCTCCCCAATAGTAATCAGTAGTAATTATAAAAAGAATAAGAAAATAATTCTAGATATGTGCTCACGAATATGGCCTGTATATCAAGTCTTAGGGATGGAAAACCTATATTATGAAGGGGGTGGCTTCGTCAAATATGAATTTGTAGAAAATGGTCGAAAAATGGGTAAAAAAGGTTATAAAAAACTATTGCGTAACCCCCACTTTAGGGAGTAAAATTTCTGTAATTCCTAAGTTTTATCCATTAAGACTTCGGGAATTGTTCTATATACTACTAGAAAGGAGGTCACCACGATGACTATGCTATATTCCAAGGCTCGTGAGCTATTTGACGAAGATTACAAAAATAGCCCTGAAGCTAAGGAATCTAATATGGGCGCTCCTAAAGTGAAGCGTACCATGAGCGGGAAACTTCTAACCCCATTCCGTAAGAATAAACGGAAGTAGTGACTAAGAAGTGGTGACGTTTAGCTATGCGAGAACAAATTATCAAATTAAAAGTGAATGAGCCAATGGCCGTTCCTTGGATCAGCGTCTTAGAGACAAAAAACTGTCTTTAGGCGCTGATTTTTAATAGGTACGAGATATTTGAAGGCGGAGAGTTGAACTATTTTTTGCTACACTTATACATAAAGCAGGTTAAAGGAGGGGAAACCATGAGTGCAGATCGTTATTCACGACAGAAATTGTTCGCGCCCATTGGACAAGCCGGCCAACAATTGATCAGAGAAAAACATGTAGTGATTATCGGAGCCGGAGCTTTGGGGGCCAGCAGTGCTGAGCAATTAGTTCGGGCTGGAATTGGCCACTTAACAATAGTTGATCGCGATTATGTTGAAATGAGCAATCTTCAGAGACAGCAGCTTTATTCAGAGGAGGATGCTGAATTAAGAACCCCGAAGGCGATTGCCGCAAAAGGACGACTGCAGCAAATTAACTCAGATGTTTCGATAACGGAACTGATTATGGACGTGCAACGTGAGGAGTTGGAGGAGCTTTTTCAAGCAGCAGATCTTGTCCTTGATGCAACCGATAATTTTGAGACGAGGATGATGATCAACGATGTATCGCAACTCTATCATGTGCCATGGATTTATGGAGGGTGTGTGGGGAGTTATGGACTCAGCTACACGATTATACCTGGCCAAACTCCTTGTTTACATTGTTTATTAGAGACTGTTCCGCTTGGCGGGGCAACCTGTGACACAGTGGGGGTCATTAGTCCGGCAGTCCACATGGTTACAGCACACCAAGTCACTGAAGCTTTGAAAATTATCGTCGAAGACTTCGATTCCCTTCATAAAAAGTTAATTTCCTTCGATTTGTGGAACAACCAATACACATCCATCAAAATGGATAATGTGAAAAAGGCGGAATGCCCTAGTTGTGGAGAGGATGCAAGCTATCCTTTTTTATCACCTGTGAACCAGACGAAAACAGCGGTGCTTTGCGGCAGGGATACAGTGCAAATTCGCCCGGCTGTCAAACAAGATTTAAACTTGGAGTCTTTACGTGAACGATTGCATGAGGGAGATACGTCGTTAAACCCCTTTTTATTGTCTTATCAAACAGGGGAGCAGCAAATGGTCTTTTTTAAGGATGGTCGTGTATTAATTCACGGTACAAAAGACATCACAGAAGCTCGTCGACTTTACCATAAAATTTTAGGGTGAACGTTTATGATGAGGATGTTTTGTTTTAAATTGGATTCTCTGGGGGAATTATAAAGACAAAGGCATAGTAACAGGAGGAGGTATGAAAATGGGTAAATTGATCAAACGTTTAATTAAATACGGTCCAATGATCTATCCAATTATAAAGAAAATAATGAACAAACGAAGATCAAAAAGATATTAAAATGATCGTGCCTTTTTAAAGGCATGATTTTTTATTGATATGCTAGAATAATAGATATAGTAAAAAATGGTGGAGGATAATAAAGGGGTTGTAGAAAATGAATCGATGGGATTCAACACCAGTTATCCGCTTCTTTGGCGGGCGCAATTTGTTGTACATACTTGGGGTTATCCTTTTTTTAGGAGTTAATATATTAGTCTATACAAAAGTTTCATTTATTTTCCACCCGTTCGTTGTATTTATAGAAACCATTGCTTTACCTGTTATTCTAACAGTCGTGGCTTATTATTTACTTCGACCACTCATCGGAGTGTTGGAGCGGTTTGGTATCAAGAGGGTGTGGGGAATCCTAATCACCCTTGTCTTTGTCGCAGGCCTGATTACTTTTCTAGTCATTCTTATCATTCCATTTCTGGAAAAGCAGTTTATGAGTCTTGCTAAAGAACTTCCCCAGTATTTGATGGAGATGGCCAACTCTATTGACCAATGGTTAAGGAATTCTATGTTTGCGGGTTACTATGATAACTTATTTACGGATGTTGGCAGTTTGGTTGACCGTTTGCCAGAGGACCTTTCCTCTTTTGCAGGGTCGACCATCGAAGGGATTACAAACTTTATCTCTACATTAACGAGTGTCCTGATTGCGATCATTACTTTACCCTTTATTCTATTCTATCTTCTTAAGGATGGGGAAAGGTTTCCACGAATGGTTCTGAGAGTACTTCCGCCTAAGGTGAGACCTGAGATTTCCAGCGTGTTCAAGGGAATTGATCATCAGCTTAGTGCTTACATCCAGGGTCAGATCATTGTCAGCTTCTGTATTGGTATAATGATGTATATCGGATTTATTATAATCGGGCTGGATTATGCGTTGTTATTAGCGGCTATTGCCAGTGTTACCAGTGTCGTTCCTTATCTAGGACCGACGATTGCGATTATGCCTGCGCTAATCATCGCCATCGTAACATCGCCCTTTATGGTGCTAAAACTGGCGTTTGTCTGGACAGCCGTGCAGCTTCTTGAAGGGAAATTTATTTCTCCTCAGATTATGGGAAAAAGTTTACACATCCATCCTGTGACCATAATTTTTGTTTTACTGACAGCCGGTCATTTGTTTGGAGTCCTCGGTATTATTGTGGCGATCCCGGGATATGCCATTTTCAAAGTGCTTGCTGTCCATATATTCTACTGGTTCCAACTCAGGTACAATAAGTACGTAAGAGAAGAAAAAGACCAATATGAACTGCCTAAATAAAGCCCGGGTTTCCGGGCTTTATTTGCGTAAAGAAGAAGAAAAATACCATAAACCCCCACCTCAGGTCATCCATTATTTGGATGACCTGAGGTGGGGGTTTATGGTAGCTCTCGTTTTGGTGTGCGTTTATAGTGATTTATCCATAAATTCGGTTCGACTTGTGTGCTTCTAGTCTGAATGAAACCTGTGTTCTCGTAAAGGTTTCGGGCGGGGGTGTTGTCTTCCCCGGTACTAACTGTAAAAGTCGAGTTTGGAAACCTGTTGAGTAACGATGATAGCAAAGACTTTGCAATTCCTTTCCTGAAATGGGCTTGGGCAACGACAAGGCGATGGATATCCACCAAGTTACCCTCCCATTTCTTGAAAGAGATGAAGCCAGCAAGTTCTTCTTTCTGAAAATAGCCGAGAAATATTTCATTACAAGAAAGAATATCGTTAATAGAATCGTAAAGTCTCGGAATTCGGTCCGTTTGTAAAAGTTCTGCTTCCTTTTGGTAGGAAGGAATTTGGACGTTAAGGATTTGTCGAGCTATTTGTCGCTTGTTATGAGCTAAGAGTGTGATCATCGTGCGCCTCCAGTAGGTTAATATCATAAGATAGTGTACGAAACGATAGATAATAGAATCGAAGTGATAACGACCGCAACGATCGGCTTAATCGCTTTATTCCTTAAATCGTGCAGACTGATGTTTACACCAAGTCCAACCATAGCCATCGTTAAGATAAACGAGGTCACGGCAGAAACTACATTCGCAAATTGCTCAGGTGCAGGGATATAGAAGCCTAATACGTAACTGCCTAATAAGCTCATCACAATAAATCCGACTAAAAACCACGGAAAATCTACTCGATTGTCAGACTCCTTATTTCCTTTTCGCCCCATAATCCAAATAATGATCAGGCTTACAGGGATAAGTAGAAATACGCGTCCAAGCTTAGCCAGTAGCGCCATGGCCAGCCCTTTTTCTCCAGCAGGTTCCCCAGCTAATACTACATTTGCTATTTCATGAAGGCTGAGACCGGCCCACATGCCGTACGCTTCTGCGTCAAGCGGAAGGAAGGGTCTCAATCCAGTATAAATTAATGCGAAAACAGTACCAATAAATGAGATGATTCCTACACTAATAGCCGTATCCTCTTCTTTTGCCTTCAAAATCGGGGAAACGGCAGCGATCGCAGAGGCCCCGCAAATACCTGTTCCGACTCCAATCAGTAAGGAAATAGAACGGTCAGCTTTGAAGAGGTAAGCAAGAAGCATCATCACTCCAATTGCAAAAAGAATGACTAACAGGTCTCGTAATAATAAAGGTACGCCTTCATTTAAGATGACGTCAATATTAAGTTTGAGACCGAATAATACAATGGCGATCCGCAACAGTTTTTTAGCGGAAAACTGAATCCCTGTATGAATGCTGTGAGGGTATCCAAAAAAGTGACGATACAACACAGCGATGAGAATGGATGTGGCCAGAGGGCCAACCTGGGTCATTCCTGGCAGAAATGCGAGTCCGTACCCGATCCATGCTAGTAGAAAGGTAAAGCCAACTCCTGTTAACAAGGGACCTATCTTATTTCCTAGATTAGCGAACATAATTTTGACCTTCTTTATAAATGAGTATAAAAATACTATACGATCCGGACTGGTCATTAGTAAAATAAAACTTTATAATAGCAACTATTAATAATACTAATCATTAAGGTGAGGCTTTATGGATTTTGAAGCACTAAAAACGTATGTAACGGTCATTGAACTACAGAGCTTTACAAAAGCATCGAAAATGTTGAATCTTTCTCAACCCACAGTAAGTTTTCATATTAAAAATTTGGAAAAATTTTATCAATCAACATTAATTGATCGTTCCCCGAAAAAGTTCCAACTGACACAAACAGGGGAACTAGTCTATCAGCGGGCACGCCAGGTTTTAGGAGTAATTGATAAATCACGGACGGAGGTTAATGATTACCACAATCAATTGCGGGGTTCTTTGCATATAGGCGCGAGTTATACGGTAGGGGAATATATTTTGCCTGGGCTGCTGAAGGTTTTTGACGAAAAATATCCAGAAGTTGATTTGCATATTGAGATCGAAAATACAGAGCGGATAAACCGGGGGGTTCAGCTTCATGAATTAGATGTTGGACTCGTAGAAGGGCAAGTTAGTAAAAGGGAACTGGACTCGGTTCCGTTTCTGGAGGACGAAATGGTCGTGGTCGTGCCTCTCGAACATTCCATACGCAAACAGGAAGAAGTAGGCTTTCATCAACTCCAAGACCATACTTGGATCGGGCGTGAAGCAGGGTCGGGCACCCGGGCAGTTATGGATTCCATTCTTGAATCTTATAATATCCGTCCTCGCAAAATGATTACCATTGGAAGTAATCATGGAGTCATACAAGGTGTGAAGCAAGGACTTGGTTTGTCTTTAATTTCGAAAACGGTTGTGGATCACACGCATGCACGCCATCATATTTATGATCTCCCGTTTATCAAGCCGCCTACACGTTTCTTTTCATATGTTTTTCCGGCTTCAGAACAGGAACTGTCCAAAAATGCAGAAGTTTTTATCGAATTGATGAATGATTTTTTTAATTTACAAGAAAATCTGTGAAGACCTGCATAATTTAACTTAGTGAAGGGTATTGTAAAATTGGGAGAAAATGTTGAAACATTCGAATGAGTGAAAACGTACAAAATATATCGGAACGAATAGGTGTGGTTTCGAGCCAAATTTTGCAAGTTATACTGAGGTGAAAACATGAAGAGCCTGGACCAGTTCGTCGACTATTTAAAGACTCTGGGAGTTGAGGTAGAGAAGGTTTATAAAACACCGAAGGAAGAAACGAGATAACAGAGAAGCTTGCTGATAACGTACTTAATCTGGATTTAGAACATATGCAGAGATGAGGTGTGTCTTAATGACATGCCTCATCTCTATGCCGTTTTATTCGATGTGATTTCCATGAAGAGAGGGTGGCGGGATTGATAGATTGACCAAATCATTCCTAAGCTAACCGGGATAAGTAACGTCATAAATACGACATTTGCGCTAAGTGTAGAGGCAATGACACCGAACAATGGGCCGGTGATGATAACAGATGCCTGGTTACACAGCATACGAAAGCTTGACATTCTTCCATGATACTCTTTTTCAGTAGCTATTTGTTGAACAGACTGCAACAGCGCTCTTACAAAAGAAGTCCCGACCCCGACGAATAGCACACCGGTAAAAGCCATCCATACGTTTCGCGTTATCCCTAACAGGAGCAATCCCAGAGCTATACTCGCAAGTGAACCAATCGCCAAATGGTTTTTCAATTTTCTCCACCACCATGCACCCAATAGACCGGCTGTAATCCCTCCAATGGAAAAAGTAACATCCAGAAAACCGTAAATCAGGGCTGAACGATCTAAATAAGCACTCGTGTACACAGATAGGAAACCTAATGTTGTATGAAAGGTGAGCTGTCCAAGCATCATCATCATAAATAAACTATGAAGGATGGTATGACTCTTTAAGTAGGCAAAACCATCTTTCAACTCGGTGAAGAACCGCTGTTTTTTCATATGTTTCCGCTCAGAGGAAGGGATATACTTCATTAGAGAAATGGAGATAAAGGCACTCAAGTAGAAGACTAGCACCATCGCCAAAGATAATGGAGTTGCAAACCAACTGGAAAAGATCCCACCTAAAGCCGCTCCTAGTAAACTTCCAGAAATGGTGGCTGCTCCCGATAATGAGAAAATCCTCGGCAACTCTTGCTGATCAAATACTTCAGCAACTAATGCCTGCAGCGATGGACGGAACAAGGAACCAGTAGTCTGCAGCACCATATGGGTAGCGATCATCCACCACGGAGTGACCCATTCATAAACAAATGAGAAAAGCAGCAAACTTAGAATGAAAAGACTCATTCCGCTCGCAAGGTTTGCAAGCATCTTACGATTATGTCGGTCCACTAGCACCCCGAAGATTAAATTAGAAAATAACCCCGGGACGAAGCCAAAGCTAACAAATAATCCAGTATATAAAGCATTCCCCGTCCATTGAAAGAGAACCCATGTGACAAGAACAAAGTACATAGCCCTTCCGCATTCATATAAAAAGTAGCCTGATAAAAGCTTGTTTCTGTTCGTGCGATTCATCCCATCACCCCACATCTTTAAGCTAACTTCATCCTACCCCAGCTTATGAAATAAGTATAATATTGAATTATAATAATACTTGATAAGTATAAGTTATAGGGGGATCTTATGAGAATAGATGATTACCAATTACTCTTAAATTTGAGAGAACATAAAACAATACGAGCCACAGCTAAAAAAATACTTTTATCACAGCCTGCCATCACACAAAGACTTAAATATATAGAAGAATATTTCAGTGTGAAGGTTTTTCTGCGTACGCCAAAGCAGCTCATCGTGACGGCTGCAGGTGAACAAATTATCAAACATGCTGAACAATTGCTTTTTCAGGAAACCCGATTACATCATCAGCTGATAAAGTCAGTGGATGAGGTGACGGGAACTCTGTCACTCGGGGTTTCTTCCTTAGTCAGTCAGCACTATCTCCCGAAGATTTTAGATGCTTATACGAAAGCTTATCCTAAGGTAACCATTGATTTAATTACAGGGGTGAGTGAAGAAATACGCCAGTCAGCTGCTGATTTTCATGTATGCATTGTTCGTGGAGAACAGCTCGTGGATTACCAATGTCATCACCTGTTTAGCGATCGGCTTTATCTTTTCGATACGATAGAGATTGGGGAAGACCAACGCCCTTTCATTGAATTTAAAACAGACGCCGACTATCAGAAGCTGATAGAAGACTGGATGCTGGAACAAAGGGGGGTGGATATTCGACGATCCATGAAGGTGGATCAGTTTGAAACAGCAAAGGAGTTAATGAAAATAGGATTGGGGATGACGGTTCTTCCTAAGAGTATGGTAACAGAGGAGTTAATGAATTTACCCCATCTTCCATTAGAGGTAAAAGGAGAACCTTTAGTCAGGGAAACGTGGTTGTGTTTAAAAGAGGGGATTCGTGCTCTTCCTCAAGTAGAAGCATTTGTGGATATGCTGAAAAATAAGCCCTGGATATAAGGAAAGTGCTGTTGATAGATCCATTGCAGGATACTCATCGGGTTAATTATCATCCTAAATTTAAAACCCCAATCAGCATGGATTGGAGTTTTAATGGATAGCTGGTTTGAAAGTGAGGTTCAGGCTTCCTTTGACTTAACATTAGTCATTATAAATCTACTGTTAGGTAGTGTAGGCATCCTCACCAGGCTGTAGTGTAAATTTTGTTTGGGAACTTTATAGTCAAGTTGATTTAAGAAATTCAAACTGGCTTTCATGGCTTCAATCGTTGCCCATTCCCCCGGACACCGATGATTTTTATAATAGTTGCCACCACCTTGCGGAATTAAGTCATACAGACCGCCATTCCAGTTCTTAAACCGTTTAGGTGAGAAAGTATTGGGGTTCTCCCATAAGCGTGAATCGTGATTGGTGCCATAAATATCGAGTAACACTAACTGACCTTCATTAAAATGGCAATGATTCCAGATGAAACCACGTCGAACTCGTGCTCCTAAAAATGGGCCGAATGGGTAGTACCGCCGGACTTCCTGAACAAACATTTGGATATAGTCGTCATTGCCATCCTCAAGCTCATCGCGCAGTTCAGGGCGTTTATGCAACGCTAAGGCACTGAATGTAATATAAGTAGCAATCGCTACAATAGGACGGAGCACATTAATTAACTCAATAGCCGCCATCCTTATGTCCAGCGGTTTTCCTTCCATGTCTTTATGAAAAGCCATAGCATAGGCAGCGGTCTCTTCTTCTGCTTCTAATTTACCGGAACGAATTTTTCTAATGACTTGTCTAATCCATTTTTCTGCTCGAGCTCTCGCTTTTCTTCCGCGCCAATGCCTTGGCCCAACGGCTCCGAAAGCATCCACCATATTTGAAAAATCAGCAGCTCTTTGGGTTACTTCTGTCTTTTTAATAGGTACCCCAGACCATTCACAGGCTGCCTGACATAGAACTTCCTGTGCTTCATCGAACAGTACTATTTTATCTTTTTTCCTCCATTTGGAAGCCTTTTGTTCCCAGTACTTATGGGTTAATTCACCTAGCTTCTTGAGTCTTGGGGCCGTCATAAGTGACATGAAAAGGTGCTTGCGGTGTTCGTGTGGTGATCCATCCATGGTTTGGATCCCATTTTCACCAAATAACGTTTTTTGGATTCTTTTTGGAGCTGCCCCATCTCGTTGGAATCGCTCCTTATCATAAAACATCTTTGCTGCTTCCTGACCTGTTATACAAATTACATTTTCCCCAAGCAGCCTTGTCTGAAAGAGATCTGTTCCAAAACGAGCAGTTCTTTTAGGGATAAACTGATAACCTTCAAATAATAAAGTCAAACTATGGTCCAACCCTTTATCACGGGGGGTTTTATCGGCTTTTTTCATGAGGAAGCGCTCCTTCCATTCGGTAGTATGATCGAGGCTTTTCCTTTGTATTAATCTTCCCTGGATTCAAAGCATTAAACTCTCTAATTCTTTTGTATCAAAATAATAAAAAAACACTTCACTGTAAAAGTGAAGTGTTTTCTTCGTCTTTGCTTCTATAAGGTGGAGCGGAATCGTTCCAGGAAAGATTGAAGACGGTCGCTTTCAGGGTTTTCTAAGATTTGTTGAGGCGGCCCTTGTTCGGCGATTTTTCCTCCTTCAAGGAAAACAATTCGGTCCGCTACATCTCGGGCAAAATCCATTTCATGAGTAACGAGAATCATGGCCATTTCACCCTCT
This sequence comes from Halobacillus naozhouensis, assembly GCF_029714185.1. Taxonomy (NCBI): domain Bacteria; kingdom Bacillati; phylum Bacillota; class Bacilli; order Caryophanales; family Bacillaceae; genus Halobacillus; species Halobacillus naozhouensis. The sequence continues at coordinate 308,525 of NZ_CP121671.1, forward strand.
TTGGCAATGTCCTTAATCACTTCAAGCACTTCTCCCACAGTCTCGGGGTCGAGGGCAGAGGTAACTTCATCAAAGAGCATGACTTTCGGGCGCATCACAACAGCGCGGGCGATGGCTACACGTTGCTGTTGTCCACCAGACAATTGGGCAGGGTAGGAGTCAAGTTTATCACCAAGCCCAACTTTGGTGAGCATTTCTTTAGCTCGTTGTTCGGCCTCTTCCTTAGGAACACCTAACACGTTAATAGGGGCCGAGATGCAATTTTTCAAAATAGTCATATGGGGGAACAGATTAAAATGCTGAAAAACCATCCCGATGTTTCCTCTTACTTGTCGCAGGTGTTTCTCATCAGCTGGAACAAGTTCACCGTTCACTTCTTTATGCCAAAGGGGTGTGCCATCGACGTTAATGATGCCGGATGTCGGTTTCTCGAGTGTCATTAACATGCGGATGATCGTTGTTTTCCCAGAGCCGCTTGGTCCGATCAGGGATAGTTTTTCTCCTGGGGCCACTGTCAGGTTAATTCCTTTGAGTACTTCGACATCATCAAATGATTTGTGTACATCCTTATATTCTACGAGTGGTTGACTCATGAGGCTGTCACTCCTTTTTTACCAGATTTTTTATCAGTGGATTTATACCGTTTATTTAATTTTCGTTCAAGCCATTGTACAAATAGAGCTGATGGATAGCTCATTGCCAGGAAGAAGAAGGCAACTAATGTATAAGGCTCTAAGTATTCGAAGTTATTGACCCCGTACACTTCTGCTGCAGTCAGCATTCCAGCAACACCCACAACAATGGTTAAAGGTATCTCTTTAAACATGATGATCAAGTAGTTACCCAGCATTGGGATGACGGGCGGGATTGCCTGGGGTAGAATAATCTTTGTCCATTTTTGTGCTGTTGTATAATTTAGTGCTGTTGCCGCTTCTAATTGGCCCTTTGGCACCCCTTCAATTCCAGACCGGTAAATCTCTGAAATATACGTGCTGAAATGAACCCCTAAGCCTAGAACGGCCACAGTAAATGGCTCAAGTGTTACTCCGACATAAGGAATTAATGGCCATGCGAAGAACAAGAAATAAAGTTGCACAAGTGGCGGAGTGGAACGAATAAATTCAATTATGAAACTGATAAGCCAATAGAATGGTTTGAATTTAATCCTTCTAAGAGCTGTCCATACCCCACCTACTATAAGCGACACAGTAAAACAAATAATGGTTAAGCCAAGAGTCGTCCACATGGCTTCAAAAATGTAAGGGAAAACGTCGATAACTGTGCTCCAATTCCATTTCATTCAGTAGCCACTCCCTTCGAAGCCCAGCGTTCCAGCCAGCGTGTTAAGCCGATGAGCGGCAGAGCAATGATGAAGTATAGAACGAGAAGCATTGTAAACACTGCGACACCCTCAGATATATTGGCATCACGATACAGTAATCCTACATAAGTAATATCGGCAAGCGATATGATAGAAACGAGTGAGGTCGCTTTTAACATTTGAATTAAGTAATTTCCAAACTCCGGAAGCATCATCCGAATGGCCTGGGGCAGGATTACAAATCTCATTCGCTGAAATCTAGACATATTTAAGGCAGTCGCTGCTTCTGACTGACCGGAGGAGACAGCTAAAATCGACCCACGAACGACTTCAGACATATAGGCGCCGTAGTTCATGCCGATCGTGATGACCCCTATAAGATAAGCTGACAGCTCGATGCCTAATAAACCCGGCAATACGTAGAAAAACCAGAATAACTGGACAACTAATGAGGTACCTCTAAATACTTCAATATAAACTTTGGTGAAGTTTCGTATAAGGAAATTCTTAGAAAGGCGTCCGAACCCGGCTAAAAATGCAATAAGGTAGCCAAAAATAGCTGAGCCGATTAGAACAGTAATCGTTATATCTAAACCTTCTAATAGTATGGGAATTATCTCAACATAATTGTTAATTTGAGCTCACCCTTTCTTTTTTCTGAAAAAAAGGCACCCGGTTATCGGGTGCCTTTCACATTCGTTATTTACCCTTTACAAAGCTCTTCTACTGTTATGTCTTCTGTGATGAGGTTACCATCGCCGAAGAATTCAACGGAATTTACGATCTCTGCCAATTCGCCGCTTTCTTTCATCTTCTTCAGCTCTTCGTTATACGCTTCACGGAGTTCGTCAGAGTCTTGGGAAAAGCCTGCTGCACCGTAACTTGGTACTCCTTCTACATCAGGCTGTTTGAATTCTTCAACATATTCCAGTGACTCGCCGCCTGTTGATTTCATGGCTTTTTTCACGGTTAGCTCAGTAGCAGTTGTTGCCTGGGCACGTCCTGTTTTAACAGCATCAAGGGTTGCAGCAATATCAGGGTATGTTTCAATTTGATCTTCACTTACTCCTGCGCTTTTCAGGAAGTCAACCTCAGTAGCTCCTGACATAACCGCAACTTTCACATCCGGATTTTCTGCAATATCTTTGTAACTGGTTAAAGAAAGAGGGTTCCCTTTCTCGACAACCATTCCTTCACCATATTTAATTCCTGGCATACCGAAGTCAATTTGTTCACAACGATTTGGTTTAATGGCCATCGCAGCGGTAATAACGTCGAACTTTCCGGTTTTAACACCTGGAATAAGCTGTTTCCATTCTGCGATTTCACCTCGTACTTCTTCAACTCCCATGTTTGCAAAGGCTGCTTTTGCAATTTCAACAGCCACACCTTTTAATTCATCACCTTCTTTATAGGCGTAAGGAGCTTCGTTTGCAAACCCAACTGTCACATAACCCTGTTCTTTGATTTTAGCAAGGGCAGAATCTCCACCATCGCTGCCATTACCATTGGATTCTTCAGATCCACAGGCTGCTAGCAGCATAATGGAAAACGCAATCATAAGAATTGAGAGTAATCTCTTTTTCATAATTGACCTCCTTAAGTTGATTTATAGGATAAGTATCAAGAAATGTGGTGCATCGGTCTTAGGGCGAGATATCTAGGCAAGTAGTATTTATACTACCAAGGTTACAAAAAAACAGCAAACTCTAAATTTTCCGATTATAACGAATATAAGGTCTTTAGACAGTGTTTATTACGGACAACTTCCATATCCTTTAAATACGTAGGATATTTGTAATAAGTTTGTAAAATAAGAGCTTTAGTACATGCTATGAAAGTATCATGAAAAATAGACGTGCAATCGAATGATTCGCCCAAACCCGACTCCTTTAGTATGATTTAAGAAGGAGAGTAATGGGGAGTGAATAGTTAATGAATAAGATATTAAATTCTTTTATTAAAAATGAAAGACATCAGCGTTTAATTGGAAAAGCTTCGAATATAGCTGAAGAAGCTCGGTTACATGTTAAAGCTGCCGATCGAGAGGCTGCCTTTTCCGATGAAACCTTGAACGTCATTAAACAAGAGGAGTACCCATCTTTTACCTTGCCAGCCAAATATGGAGGAGAAGATCTTTCTTTATACGAATTCCTGCTATTACAGGAAACGGTTGCTGTCGGTGATGGCTCCACTGCCTTATCAATGGGCTGGCATCTTGGAATTATGATGGAACTTAGTGAAGATAGACCTTGGAAACAGGAAACGTTTGAGCGGTTAGCCTGGGAGGTAGCAAGCGAACAAAGGGTAGTTAACCGATTAGCCACAGAAGCAGGGACAGGGAGCCCAACTAGGGGAGGTGTTCCTGAAACAAAGGCCGTAAAACGAGAGGGAAGATATGTGCTTAACGGCCGCAAAACATTTGCGTCGATGGCCGACCACCTGGACTATTATATTGTCTCAGCGTTCGTAGAAGATTTAGATGAAGTGGGCTGGTTTTTAATTGATCGGCATCAGCCTGGACTCCGTGTTGATAAAACCTGGGATACACTAGGAATGCGTGGTACGGAGAGTGATGATTTAGTTCTTGATGGAGTGGAAGTGAATGAACAAGATTTAGTTGAGGTTAAGGGGCAGAGTAAACCTTCTCCAAAAGGCTGGCTGCTTCATATTCCAGCCTGTTATTTGGGAATTGCTGTAGCAGCTAGAGACGCGGCTATCGAGTTTGCTACATCCTTTCAGCCGAATAGTCTTGATACGACCATTTCAGAGGTAGGGCATATCAGGGATAAAATTGGTGAGATGGAATGGAAACTCATGCAGGCTCATAGTTTCATGTATGCAACGGCCAGGAAATGGGATGAAGAACCGGAGAAACGTAAAAAGATGGGCTCCGAACTCGCAGCCGTAAAGCTTACTGTGACGAATGCCGCGAATGAGGTTGTTGATTTGGCGATGCGTATCGCTGGCGGGCGAGGGTTGTCGAAACAACAGCCATTTGAAAAATTTTATCGGGATGTGCGTGCAGGTCTGCATAATCCGCCGATGGATGATGCTGTGTTAAGGATGCTTGCCGGGGAAGCTCTTGATCAATAGAAAGAAAGCATGTTCCTTTAGTCAGGAGCATGCTTTTTAATTAGGAAGAAAAAATTGGGGTATCTATAATAGTACACTTAACAACTTAGGGGGCTTAACATGAGAATCCTTGTTATTAACGGGCACGAATATTATCCCCATTCAAAGGGTGTGCTCAATCAAACCCTTTTTCTATACTTGATCGAAAAGGTAAGAAAATCATCTGAATTTCAAACAACAAACATACAAGAGGGGTATGAGGTGAGGGAAGAACAGGAGAAGGTGAAGTGGGCAGATATTGTAATATATCAAACCCCGATTTATTGTTATAGTGTTCCAGCCTTGTTGAAAAGGTATTTTGACACCGTTCATGAGTATGGGGTTTTTTTTAAAGGGAACCAAGGTGATTATGGAACGGGTGGTCTGCTTCATGGTAAGCGGTACATGTTTTCAACAACATGGAATGCCCCTCGTTCAGCTTTTAACAATCCAGACAAATTTTTTGAAGGGAGAGGGGTGGAGGAAGTTCTTTTTCACCTCCATCTTATTCATAAGTATACCGGAATGAAGCCAATTGACACATTCGCTTGTTTTAACGTCAAGAAACAGCCCGACTTGGAACAGTATAAAAGTGAATTAGATTCCCATATCAATCGCTTTATCCCGGAACTTACATTTTAAAAAGAATCAGCAGACGCTCTTCCTTTAATTAAGTATGATTTTCCAAAGGATCCATGTGAGGTGAAAAATTTTAAAGGTGCTATATTACTTTTTAATACACTGTACACAATAGACGTGTGCTTTATATTAAGAATTAAGGAGGAAAAAAAGTGCAGTTAGCCTCACATGAACTACATGATTTAACTGAATTAACAATGGGGTGCTATAATACAATTGGCTGTATGGCAAGTTTTATTCAGCAGGCACAAGATCCCGAACTTAAGGATATGCTGACACGTCAATTCCCTTTGCACGTAGCAGATTACAATTTGAAGGTTGAATTTTTACAAAGTCAAACGACACCGGACATTAGTAAATTTCAACCTGATCAGCCAGTAAGAAAACTCTCCGACTTTACGACTGGAACTGTGCCTTTTCAACCGGGCCAGCCAAGAACAGAAGTGCAAACACACAATGACAGAGAGATTGCTACTGCTTATTTATTGAATCAAAAGGGTTCAGCTAAAAATTACGCTGCAGCAGCGGTGGAGTGTGCAAACCCTGACTTGCGTCATTTCTTAGAAAAAGCATTTTTGAACAGTAACCGTCATGCCTATGAAACGTGGCAATATATGGTCCAAAAAGGATACTATCCTTTAATGCCAGCGCCACAGGAAAGTACACAAGATATGGCAGGTTTTTTCACTCCTGTTCCTATACAGTAACCATCACGAAGAGGTCCGTTTTCTATCTAATAGAAGGCGGGCTTTCTTGTTTGGAAAAATTTACGGAGAATAGCTGCTTCCTTTTCACAAAAGATAACAGGAGTAAATGACTAATTGAAAAGGAGAAATAAAAATGTTCTCACATGTAAAAGAACTTCAATATAATGCTAAACCTTCCCAGCCCGATCCGGTATATGCGAAAAAATTGCAGGAAATATTAGGCGGGCAATATGGTGAAATGACTGTTATGATGCAATACCTTTTCCAAGGATGGAACTGCAGAGCTGAAGGCAAATATAGAGACATGCTACTTGATATAGGAACGGAAGAAATTGCTCACGTAGAAATGATTGCAACGATGATAGCTCAATTACTGGACGGTGCTCCTGCCCATGATCAGGAGCAGGGGGCCAAAGATCCTGCTGTTAAGGCAGTACTCGGTGGCATGAATGCTCAACACGCTATCGTTAATGGACTAGGGGCACAGCCAAATGACGCGGCGGGATACCCGTGGAATGCACGATATACGATTGGGAGCGGCAACTTGCTGGCAGACTTCAGAGCGAACTTAAATGCTGAATCACAAGGACGTCTTCAAGTCGTTCGTCTATATGAAATGACGACTGATCCTGGGGTAAGAGATATGCTTTCTTTCCTGATTGCCAGGGATAAAATGCATCAAAACCAGTGGATGGCTGCTATTGAGGAATTAGAACAAACTCAGGGAGCTGTGGTCCCGAGCACGTTTAGCCCTGATCATGAGAAGCTTGATGTGGCTTATTCGTTTATGAACTTTTCTGAAGGAGAAGAAAGCAGTACGGGTCGTTGGGCCAGTGGTCCGGCATTAGATGGGAATGGTACATTCGAATACGTACAGAATCCTGGTGCCAATGGTCAAAATCCGGCGCTCATACCAGCTCCGGCTTATATTCATGGTACACCTCCAGAGGATATGAGAGTTATGCAAAATAGCGGCGGAATTCAGCCTCATCTGCAGTAAAAGCATGTTAAAAAGGTGAGTGTCGAGATATATGGAAGAATTTATACCAGCTTCGAATAGGAAAGAAAGACATGAAGAAATTAGGCAGCAACAATTTTTGGAAGCGCCTGTGCTGCTTCATTATTTTTTCTAATTTCAGCATAAACACCTGTATATTTACACATGGACCGGTAACACTAAAAATGGTGTATAGACACCAATTTCGACTTCGAGAGGACAATGACTACTATGCGAGAAGGTTTAATTCCAACTGCATTAGGTTCAGCTGTTACGACCACTGGTTATGTCTTGAAGCAGAAACACGGTTCAAATAAAATGGTTGCTAACACTATGTTTGGCTTTGGATTAGCCCATGTAGTATTAGGTACCATCGATCTTGTTCAACATCGCCGTTAGGAAAAGGGAGCACTAATCACCTGCTCCCTCAGCTTGTAGAGGTTTTCTCTACAAGCTTTTTCGTGCGTACGTACGAGCGAATGCAACCAAACATAAGATAGACTTTACATACACAGTTAGGGGTTACAGATTGAAAGTCCCGAATTTTTTCAATTGGGACTTCCAAGTAAATGGCCTATGATTCAGCTAATAAATCAGCAAAAGTTTTTGCATATGGTGGAAGATCCGGAGGGCGACGGGCGGAAATGATATGTTCATCTTTTACAACAGCTTCATCGTGCCAAGTTGCACCGGCATTGATCATATCATCCTTAATGCCAGGTGTACTGGTTACCTGGCGCCCTTCTAAAATCCCTGCTGAGATCAATACCCAGCCAGCGTGACAAATTTCGCCAATCGGTTTATGTTGTTCGTCCATATGACGTACCATGTTGATCACGCTGTCATAACGACGCAATTTATCAGGCGACCACCCGCCTGGAACAAGGATGCCATCGTAGTCTGCCGGATCGATCTCGTCAAAGGCATAGTCAGAAGTTGCAGGTACCCCATACTTTCCTGGGTACATCTCGTTTGCTTTCTCGCCAACGAGATGTACCGTTGCTCCCTCCTCCTGCAAGCGTAGCAGCGGATACCAAAGTTCTAAATCTTCAAAGTCATTACTTACGAGTTGAATGACTTTCTTGTCTTGTAAGCGCATGTGGTGACCTCCTTATCTGTACTAATATAAGTGTATCAAACGGAATAAGCGGATTCGACTATTTTGATACAGCTAACACCCACCATATTAATAACGGCTGCAGAAAAGGCCGGATCCAGAGAAGAATCTGACTTGTATCCTCGCTCCAGGGGGCGGGAATGCCATTTACGGCAGCATAAATATTAGCCGGTAGAACAGCCACTAGAAAAAACGCAGTAGCTATTCCTGCTGCACGTCTAGATTGCGGGAAAATAAGGAGCAATGCGAGCAGCCATTCCGTATTACCGGTCATGTAGACAATTTCAAGCTCGAGCGGTACAAAATCTGGAATCATTTGTGCATACCCTTTATCATAAATAAAATGAGTTATCCCTGCTATAAAAAGCCCTAAGGTAAAGAGGTATAAACCGAATTGCTTTAATATCTTCATACCTTTCCTTCCTTTCTAATAAACCAGAAGTGAAACATTTTCCCTTTGATGAACGTATAATTGGATGAATAAACTAAAAAATAAGGCAAAGAGTTGATGATATATGCTTGAAAATAGGTATAATAAAGTTTAAGTTTAGCATAATCTTATTTGAATTGTGAATCTAGCAAAAAGGAGCCGTGGTTATGAAGAAACGGAGTCTGTTGTTCTTAGCCTTTATTGTGATAATTGGTTTTATAATCCCAAAAGGGGCATTTGCTTCTACAGGGAGTGAAGGGATAAATGAAAAGCTGGGATTGCCAATCGTAGTGTATGGTGAAGCCTTAACGGAGTCGCAAAAGAGCAGAGTTACCGAACTGCTTGAGGTCAATCAGCATGAACAAGTGGACGAGTTTACCGTGACGGGTCAGGACCTTGCGAATTATATTGGCGGGAACCCGAATTCTAATATGTACTCCTCTGTTAAAATTCTACACCAGGATAACGGAACAGGGCTAAATATTGAAATTGTAACACCGGATCATATCACAGAGGTAACAAAGGAAATGTATGCGAATGCTCTATTGACTGCTGGTGTAGAGAATGCAGATGTATTCGTTGCCTCGTCCGTTAAAGTAAGCGGACATTCTGCTTTAACAGGTATCTATAAAGCTTATGAGGCTAAAGGGGTCACGCTTGATAAGGAGCGTATGGAAGTGGCCAGTGAGGAGCTGGATGTTGCGACCTCTATTAGTGAAAAATCCGGAATTGATCAAGCGCAAGTGAGCAAGCTGCTGACGGAGATTAAAAAAGCGATTGCCGAACAAAATCCTGCTACAAAAGAAGAGGTAGAACAAATTGTGCAGGATCAGCTGCAGAACCTAAACATTGAATTAAGTCCCGAGGACCGCCAGCGTCTCGTTGATTTATTTGAACAAATGCGCGATCTGAATATTAATTTTGATCAAGTGAAAGACCAGCTTGACGAACTTGCAGGAGGCATTCAGGACTTAGTGAATGATGAAGGGTTCTGGAACAGCCTCACATCCGCTGTAAAGAGTTTCTTCCAATCACTAGCTGATTTCATTCGTTCAATTGTCAGTTAAGTGATATCTATTCCACTTTATACCACCTCAGGTCATCCAAAATTTGGTATACCTGAGGTGGTTTTAATGTGGGAGAGGTAACAGTCGGCGGCTCGTTTGTATTTTCCTAACTCATAGAAGTGATCCCCAAGCTTTTGATAGAGTGTTTCAAGTGGTTCTTTATCTGTTCCTTCTTCAAAATAAGTAATACAGCTTTCTAACCCTTGCTCGTAATGGACTTGGTCTCCTGTCTGTCTATAGTAATCAAGAAAGGACTCGAGCAGGTAGTAGTGGTCAGCGTCATCTCTAATCTCTTCTTTAGCTTTCTTAAAGATTCTTAGAGCTTGTGTCAACTCTCCCTCTTGTAAATAAGCCTTACATAAGGAATGGTAAGAGATTTGTTTGTTGGCTGAAATTCCTTCTAGTTCCTTCAGTTTAAGAGCGCTTTCTAAAAAGGAACAGGCTTTTTTGATTTGCCCTAAATTCCTCATCACCACCCCTTTATTGTGAAGAATCTGCGCAAGTAAATAACGGTTTTTGTCTTTCTCAGACTGTTCCTGGGCTTGATTCAGAAAACCCATAGCTTCTTCATATTGTTTTTGGTTTAGATAGATGATTCCAAGTAAGTTCAAGATCATGCTTACATCTTCTGTTTGATTAAGACTTTCATAATAGGTTTGAACCTCTTTGCAATAATTTATTGCCATCTGATAATCCTCAAGGGCATTTGACAAAACGGCCCGATTATAAGTAAGAGCTGCCTTGATAGGAAGGGGACTTTTGGCAAGGGAAAAGTCCTGATAATGACATAAACTGCTTTGGTAATCAGCTTGCTGATAGTATCTGATGCCCTGACAGTAGTGATAAGCATTTCTAAGGTAGAGGGGTAAATCTTCAAGTACATATTCGTGTAGAAAAGCTTTAATATATAGGTCATAAACTTTCTTTGCTTCCTTAACCATTCGGGCTTTGCAATAGTAGCTGCACCTTAATAACAGAAAGTACATTTCTTGATTTACGTTGGATAAATATTCATAATAATTCTCATCTATGGCTTCAATAAGGGGAGCTGCCTTGTCTAGATCGGTAATGATAAACAATTGTAACTGGTTGAGGACATGGTGTACTTCATGATCCTCCGTTTCATATTTATTAAAAAAAGCTTCTGGCAACCCTAAGGTATTAGATATGACTTGCAGAGTATGTACGCCTGGACGCCGGTGACCATTTTCTATCTTACTAAGATGCGCTGTAGAAAGATGTTTTCCTCCAAGTTGTTGCAGGGTCATGTTGTGTAACTTACGGTAGATAGAAATTCTCCTGCCAATATCCAAAGTTCTACACCTCCTTGAAAAAATTCCCTATCTCTATCATACAGGAATCGACAATTTAATAATAGGTCTAAAGTTATATAAAAATGGAATAGCTGTAAAATTATAAGCACTTCTTAATTTTCAGCTTTATTTTTTAATGCACACTTGCTTTTTTGTCCCATGATAATAGTTCAATAAAAAGATTTGAAAATATATGAAATATAGTACGATTAGATTATAAAAACAGAACGAATGAGTGTAGGGATATACAATGGAGTGGGGCAAAATGGAAAAAGATAAAGAGACAATGCTGACAGAAGCAATGAACCATGAATATTCAACGTTACTGCGCACCGCACAGTCATATGTGAAAGATGTAATGATAGCTGAAGATATGGTCCAGGAGGCGTTTTTGAAGGCATATGAAAAATTCGATTCTTTTCAGCAGGGAAATAGTCTTCGAGCCTGGATATTTAGAATAATGATCAATCAATGTAAAGACCATCTTCGCAGCTACACCTGTCGAAAAGTGGCACCATGGGAGGATCAATGGCTCCATGCTGTACAGGCAGACCAGCAGAATCCACTGTCCATCATGGTGGAAAAGGAAGATTATGATAGTATTCATGAAGCAATCGGGCTATTGCAGCCTGATTATCATGAAGCGGTACAGCTTTACTATTTTAGGGAATTATCTGTTAAACAAATGTCCTTAGCCCTTCATATGAATGAAAACACGTTAAAGACGCGGATGAAACGGGCTCGTGATCATCTAGGACAGCGTCTGGAAAATCATAAAGAAAGAGTTTATTCTGCCTAAAGCACTGCATGTAAAAAAAGCTGAGCACCTCTAGTCGAGGAGCTCAGCCTTTTTCTATTCAGCAGCAATTTTGACGTCTTCAACAATTTGTTCATAGGGAACTTCTGATGAGCCTCTATAATATTTTACAACTTTCCCCTCTTGATTAACTAAGAAAAACTGGGATCCGTGAGCCACTTGATCAGCGCCTTCCGGCTTATCGGCGATCGTATGGAAGCTTTCTTTAGCAAATGTTTCGATCTTATCTTGGTTGTAACCTGTAACAAATGTCCAATTGCTAAAATCTGCCCCTTGAGCAGAAGCGAATTTCTTCAGCTTTTCTGGCGTGTCCACTTTAGGGTCAACACTGAATGATACGATTTCGGCTTCGACCCCTTCATCTTTAAGCATATCCTGGATTTTAGCCATATTACGAGTCATAGGTGGGCACACTGTCGTACAGGAGGTAAAGATGAAATCAGCGAGCCATACCTTTCCTTTCATCTCTTCGATCGAAAAATCCTCTTTATCCTGGGTGGTGGCCTTGATACTGCCCACTTTCCAATTCAGCGGATCTTCTAGCTCTTTAGTACCGCAACTGGCCAGGATAAGGACAACAGTTATAAGTAATATAGGTATAATCAAACGTTTATGATTCATAAGGGCACCCTCTCTTCCTTTGTTTCTATACCTCAGTTTACGACTCTGTGATAGTCAGGTCAATTTTATAAAAGGTACATTTAGGGATGTCTGTGCAAACGTCAAGAAGTATTCACAAATTGACGGCAGGTTTCTACATATTTTGGATCGTTTCGGGGGAGAATAATGAACTAAGAAATGTCAGTGAGGGATGCTTATGCCTTATTTTACAAATCAATTTGGGCAACGGTTATTTTATGAAGATGTGGGGCATGGAGAGGTGCTTTTGTTTCTCCATCCGCCGGGGATGGGGAGAAAAGTGTTCAAGCAGCAGCATGAACTTGCCGATTACTATCGGCTTATTATTCCTGATCTGAGTGGCCATGGAGATTCAGATACGACTGATCTCTCCCCAAGCCTGGAAGACTTTGCGGAAGAAATTAAACAATTGATCGATGTTTTACATATTGATCAAATCATTCTTGTCGGGTACTCGGCTGGAGGAGCCGTAGCTCAATATTTTGCTCTTCAATACCCCAATAAGGTTAAAGCACTTATCTTATCAGGTGCATTTCCTTTCGTTGATACGTTCTTTTTACGCTTTGAGTTCAGTATGGGCATGAGATGGGTAAAAAAAAGTCCACGGACTCTTGCCATGCTGTTAGGAAAATCCCATTTTAGAAGGCCAGAATACAAACAAGAACTGCGTGAACACATGAACAAGTCAGACCCTAAGGTATGGTATGAGTTTTATAAGCAGGCCTTTAATCATGATTGCCGACAAGATTTGGACCAATTAAAGATTCCTATCCTATTAATGTATGGGGAAAGGGCAATCTGGATCAATCACCACGCAAAGTTTTACCGTGCCTGTCCCGATGCCACTTTAGTTATTGTGGATCGTGCATTGCACCAGCTTCCAGCCACCCACTGGCCGATCTTTAATCAGTCTATTATCGATTTCATCGAACGTAAAATAGGAAAAAAAACAGCCAAGTGATCCCAGTCACTTGGCTGTTTTCAGGTCAAAAGTGAACTCATGATTAATTCGCTGACTGATGGCTGCTTCTTTAACAGTAAAGGTTAACTCATCGGCACCCATAATGGAGTGGGCAGAAACTGAGATGTTCAGTGATTTATGGTCAGGAGAAAAAACATGGACCTCATCTTTGCTGCCTTGATCGTTCTCTACGATTACCGGTTTTTGGGAATAATCCGTTCCCATGACGAAACTATCGTGAGGAGCAAGGGATATGGCTTGTTCTTCCCGTGTTGGTTTAAATGTGAAAATGAAGCGTGATTGACCAGGAAGATGATAGATCTTCTTTTTTAAATAAACATGAGTGTTATGCAAAGCGGCTACTTTTTGATGAACATCAACTACTTTGCCTTTACTGTTTTTCCCTATATTTTCTTTGAAATCAGTGACATCTACAGTAAAGGAATAGCCATCGTCTGATTTTAGGCCAACTTGTTCAAGTTGAAAAGTTAAGGAATCAGGCATTTTTTCAAAAGGGGGGAATTCAGCCACATACATTTCCTGATTTTCCCCGTATGGCGCTAGAAACCTTACCTCTTTTTCTTCCCCGTAATTCGACTTGATGGACGCTTGAAAAAAGTTGGTAATCGGTAAGGACTGGTGATTCATATCCAAGATGATTCGCGTCTCCGTCAACCCAGCTTCTGCTTTTTTAAGCTCTATAGATAGCCCTTTCTCCTGATAGGTTTTTTTCAATTTTGCAGTCCTTAATATACTATCTCCAGGTTCATAGGTGAAATGGATGGGAGCTGCATCTGTCTTATAGCGGTCCCCATTTACTTCAACATGAAGAGCGGTAAGCACCGTCTGATCAAAGGGTACCCCTTTCCTGTTTCGAAAAGAAGTATTATTCTTCAGCCGAACAGGGGGTATCGTTGCGTAGGTGTACAGTTTTCCGTTATAAGCGATTGAGTGCTCTGGATCAGTGATAAGTACTTTCAGGGATTGCATCGGAAGATCCCCGTCTAAAGCCTCCATTTGAACATCAGCAATAGCAGCCGGAAGCTCTTCCATGTTTTTTTTATGTTTATAATCTTTAATTATACTAAGGTCGTAACTGTAATAGATTAAAATACGATTTCTTGTATACCATACATGATTTAAAAATAAGCTCCCTTTGTGTTGGGGTATTGAATATTCCTGATTCGGTGAGGAGACGATTCCAAGTGTTTTAGCCTTCATGATTCCGGGTGTCAGCTTCTCATAAAATTGACTAACTTCATCTTTGCTCTTGGCGGTCTTTACGTTATCGGGGAGATTCACTTGAGTCATGGAAGGTAACGTTTCTTGGGTCAATTTGGGTTTTGTCCCCTTATCCATAGACAACTGGACAGCGACAGCGAAGGTGATGAGGAGGATGGCAATCCCGCCCCATTTTAGTTTTCTGCTTTTCATAAACAGGTCGAACCCTTTCTCGGCCTCGCACGACTTGGGGCCGATCGACGGTACCTCTGTCGTTTCTACCAGGCACTATTGGTTGGTATCTACATAGTAACAGAATAGTTAGAAAAGTGAATAGGTTGTACCATAAAAATAAGCTTTGCCTCAAGGTTGAAGACAAAGCTTATTTCGTGTCATCTTCTGAATAATGTTCATACATGGCATCCGATTCTTGTTCGTTTTCGATATCTTTTTCTTCATGCTTATGGTCGAAGGCATCGTTAAGTTTTGCCCGTTTCCTGAAGGAGTTGGCTAATTCATTTGTGACATGTTCTTTTTCTTTGCGTTTTTTATCACTCATTGGTAAATCCTCCTATCTTCTTTAAATCCTTTTCCTTGTTAGAGACAACCGTAAACCTTTGTGTAGAGTTAATGAAAAAAGACTCCGATAGTAAAAGCAACGAAAGAGATGATGTGATCCTAAGTAGAGCAGGTGAAGGAAAGTAACTCAGAAAGTTGGACACCCTTGGAACGTACTTAAACAGCTATTCTTCCCGGTTTGGTTTTATGGCAGTGGAAAGGATAGAGTCTATATTAACGGACCTTTAGAGTAAAAGGTTTCAGGACAACAGTCTTCTTTTAGTTTAGACGATTTTGCTTGGATCATACATCCAAAGATGTGGTACATGTACTGGAATCTCTCCAGAGTCAACAGGGGGGAGCCGTTTCATTTAAACTATCTGCTGAAGGTGTAGAAACAGATGAGCACATTGCCTATTTAAGTAACAAGGGATGTTATGAATATAAAGGGTATTACTATAGCAAACCTCTCTCTGTAAAAAGCGTGCAGCCATGCTAATGGTTGCACGTTCTGTTTTTGAAGTATGATACACTTATTGAAAGAGTTTATCTTCGGATTCAATGATTAACACTTGCAGAGAAATGGGTGGGGCTATGAGAGAAATGCTTAAAGTTTACAGTGAATGGTTAACGCCGATTGGGGAAAAGGAGAGGGAAGACGTTCATCGTGATGGAGATTGGCATGAAAGTTTTCATTGCTGGTTTTACCAGCATGAAGAGAACCAAAGTTTGATCTACTTTCAAAAACGTTCTGACAGTAAGAAAGACTTTCCCAGCCTTTTCGACATTACTGCTGCTGGTCATATTAAAGCAGGGGAGAGCAGGGTCAATGGCGGCTTGCGTGAAATTGAAGAGGAGCTTGGTTTGAAAATAACGGAGGACCAATTGAATTACACCGGATTTTACAAAGAAGAGCTGCTCTTTAAAACGATTAAAGACCGGGAAATCTGCCATATTTATTTATGCCCCTATGAGGATCGTATGGAGCTGACGATCAATGAGGAAGTTACAGATGTTGTACAGATTGACCTTGAAGACTTTCTAAGCATGCTTTCAAAAAAACGCCCGGATCTCATTGCTAAATCCATGTTGACTGGTGAAGATCTTCCGCTATTCCGCTCAAACTTTTGCCCCCACCATTTTAATTATTATCAGCATGTAGTGCAGGCCATATTACAGACGCGCTAGAGCTCGATTATTGACAGAATATTGCGTTGATCTATATACTTTAATGCATTCATGGAAAAAAGGAGCGAACTTATGAGTCATTCATCTTTTGAAACGCGTGTTGTGCATAATAAAATAGAGCAAGAGAGCGCTGTACATAGTAAATCAACACCGATCTATCAAACCTCTTCGTTTACTTTTAAAGACCTGGATCATTTAGAAAGTTACTATGAAGGAGAGACGGCTTTTTCTTATTCGCGAGAGAACAATCCTAACACAGAAGAATTAGGACAGGCAGTGGCAAATCTCGAAGGAACGGAGGCAGGCGTTGCCGCATCTTCCGGTACCTCTGCCATTTTAGCTGGAATTCTTGCTGTTGTTCAGGCGGGGGATCATATTGTAGCTGCTGAAGATCTTTATGGAGGAACCTATAACTTGATTACTAAAGAGCTAACCAGCTTTGGTATTGAGGTTACAGTCGTATCTTTTGCTGATCAAAAGGCAGTTGAGCAGGCTATTCAGGAAAATACGAAACTACTCTACACTGAATCAGTATCTAATCCATTTTTAAGAGTAGAAGACCTGGGGGGACTTGTAAAGATTGCCCGCAAACACGGCTTATTCACAATGGTCGATAACACATTTGCAACGCCGTATTTACTTCAGCCTTGCAAGCAGGGAATCGACATAGTTGTTCATAGTGCTACGAAATACATTGGCGGCCATAGTGATGTTACGTCAGGGGTAGTAGCTGGCAGCAAGGAAATTATGGAGCAGGCGAAGCGTAAAGTGATTTCTCTTGGGGCAAATTTAAGTCCTTATGAAGCCTGGCTGACCCAAAGAGGGGCAAAGACACTAGCTCTGAGGATGAAACAGCAGTCAGCCAATGCAATGGAAGTGGCTGAATCCCTACAGCAGGAGGAACTCGTGGAACGCGTTTATTACCCTGAGCATGTCTCTGAAAATGGACATGGAGCGATTGTTACGATCGAACTTAGCAGGGAAATAGATATTGAAAAGTTCTTTCGGTCTTTAGGGTGGATCCAATTAACCCCAACCCTTGGAGGAGTGGAAACAACGGTTTCGTATCCCATCAAAACTTCCCATCGAACACTGACAGATGAGGAGAGGAACAAGATCGGCGTCAATGATTACGTTGTGAGATTGTCGATCGGGATAGAAGATCCAGCAGATATGGTGTCTCAATTTAAAGAATCGATTACTGGTTCTGTAAAATAATATTCAAAAATGATTGACTTTTCTAATTGTTGTACTTTATAATTCATAAACATAGCCAAATTAAATAGTAAGTACTCTTATCAAGAGCGGCAGAGGGAATAGGCCCTGTGAAGCCCGGCAACCTTCAAACATCGGTTTGAAAAGGTGCCAAATCCTACAGATTTTCGAATCTGAGAGATAAGAGGAGGACCCGTTTATTCAAACCCCTCTTCTTATCGAAGAGGGGTTTTTTCGTATAGAAAATGTCCTGTTCCGAGCCTTCCTGAAGCCCTCTTGTCATTAAAATTCAACCCATTATTTGAGGAGGATGTAAACATGACAAACTCATTTGAAAGTTACGATCTAAGTACAATTTCCCTGCACGGTGGTCAATCTCCGGACCCTACGACTGGATCAAGAGCCGTTCCTATTTACCAAACAACTTCTTATGTATTCCACGATACAGATCATGCACAGAGCTTATTTGCTCTTGATGAACCAGGAAATATTTATTCAAGAATTGGTAATCCGACGGTAGATGTTTTTGAAAAACGGATGGCGCTACTTGAAAATGGGGTTGCTTCGGTAGCTACAGCTTCAGGGATGTCAGCGATTGCACTATCCATCTTAAACTTGGCTGGCTCAGGTGATGAAATTGTTGCAGCTTCGAATTTATATGGAGGCACCTATAATTTATTCGCTAATACTTTGCCGCGATATGGGATTAAAGTTAATTTTGTTGACCCTGAGGATCCTGAGAACTTCCGCAAAGCGTTAACAGACAAAACGAAGGCTGTATTCGCCGAGACCATTGGAAATCCAAGCTTGCATGTTTTAGATTTCGAAAAAGTTTCTGCGATCGTCCATGACCATGGCGTGCCGCTTATTGTTGACAACACATTTGCTACACCTTATTCCTGTAAACCGATTGACTTTGGAGCTGATATCGTTGTTCATTCGGCTACGAAGTGGATTGGAGGACATGGAACTGCCATCGGTGGAGTGGTAGTTGATGGGGGAAGATTTGATTGGGCGAACGGCAAATTCCCTGTTTTCACCGAGCCGGATGAGAGTTATAACGGCATCCGTTATGCTTCAGATTTTGGGACATTAGCCTTCGTAACTAAATTACGTGTTCAGTTGTTAAGAGATCTGGGTGCCTGCCTGAGCCCGCAAAATGCTTTCCTATTATTACAAGGACTCGAAACGTTGCCTTTACGAATTGAACGTCATAACGATAATGCGATAGAGCTGGCAGAGTATCTCAAAGGCCACCCTGATGTTGAATGGGTTTCCTATCCGGGATTAAAAGAACACCCTGCTCATTCATTAGCGGATAAGTATTTAGAAGGCGGTTATGGTTCCATTGTCAATTTTGGCATCAAAGGAGGCCGTGAAGCTGGTCGACAAGTCATTAACAACATTGCTCTATGGTCACATGTAGCCAACGTAGGGGATGCGAAGTCGTTAATCATTCACCCTGCATCGACTACCCACCAGCAGCTATCTGTCGAAGATCTCGCTGCAAGTGGTGTTTCCGAAGAGTTGATTCGCTTATCTGTCGGTTTAGAGTCAGTGAAGGACCTTGTAAATGACCTGGATCGTGCAATTGCCACGGCAACGGGTAAAGAAACGAGTTCAGCGATTACCGAGAATGATGAAGGAGTAATTAAGTGGGCCCTCCAGTCTGCCCAAATTACTGAAGACCAGGATGGAGAACAAGTAACCCGTACGAAGCGGCTGGCGGTTGTCGGCTTAAGCGGCAAGCCTTCTCGTCCAAGTCATCGGTTAGCACGTAAGATGCAGCGTCTCGGTTATCAAATTGTGCCGGTCAATCCGAGAGAGGATGAGGTGTTAGGGGAAAAATCATACCCAGACATCAGCTCAATTCCTTTCAAAGTCGACGTGGTTCAAATCTTCCGCAGTCCTGAGGCAGCGGTTGAAATTGCTAAGGAAGCAGCAACAGTTCAGCCTGGAGTGTTCTGGCTGCAAGAAGGAGTTATTGCACCAGAAGCGGCACGAATTGCCAGTGAAGCAGGTTTGCAAGTAGTGCATAACCGTTGTACTTACAAAGAAGCACAACGGCTGAGAGGAACCATCGATACGTACGCATGCGAAATTTAATTTAACGGGGGAAAATAGATGAGAACAAAATACTTATTTCTCACTCTCGCACTCCTGCTGACCATTACTTTAATTGGCTGTTCAAGTAACGCCGAAGGAGAGAGTGGAAAACCTGGTAAAGTTACGCTCGATTATGCTTATTATTCACCAACCAGTCTTGTTTTAAAAAAGAAAGGCTGGGCTGAAGAAGCATTCAAAGAGCAAGGAATCGAAGTAGAATTCGTCTTAAGTCAAGGTAGCAACAAGGCACTTGAGTTCCTGAATTCGAGCAGTGTGGATTTCAGTTCTTCAGCGGGGGCAGCAGCGCTGATGGCAAAGGCGAATGGCTCACCAGTTGAGTCCGTGTATTTGTATTCAAAGCCTGAATGGACAGCGCTTGTCACGAATGCAGATTCCGATATTTCTTCTGTTAAGGATTTAAAAGGGAAGAAAGTTGCGGCTACGTTAGGAACGGATCCCTATATTTTCCTCGTTCGAGCCTTAAAAGAACACGGAATGTCTCCAGATGACATTGAACTTGTGAACTTGCAGCATGCCGATGGCGCAGCTGCACTGACAGCGGGCAATGTAGATGCATGGGCAGGACTTGATCCACACATGGCAAGACTTGAGCTCGAATCTGATGCGAAATTATTTTACCGTAAGCCGACCTTTAACACATATGGATCATTAAATGTACGGTCTGATTACGCCGAAAAGCATCCTGAAATTGTAAAAACAGTGATTGAGGTTTATGAAAAAGCAAGGAAATGGACTATTGAGCATCCTGAAGAAGCGGCGCAAATATTAGCCGAAGAAGCCAATATTGATTTGGCTGTGGCTAAAAAAGAAATGGAGCGAAACGACTTTTCCGCCCCTATCCCAGGGCAAGCTTTAAAAGAAACAGTTAAGGGCGCTGGTGAAGTGTTGAAAGATGTAGAAATTATTGATCAAAGTGTGAATATAGAAGAACTAACGAATGAACTTGTTAATCCGAGCTTCGCAAAGGAAGTTATCGAGTAATGGAATATAGGGAGGAGTGAAGAAATGTCAAGTCAATCAGAAACAGCCGTTAGGCCTTCAGTCGAAAGTCATGAGAAAACAAATTTTAATCCGTTCACATCCAATCTGTTTATAGGAAGTCTCCTCCCTATTGTTCTCATTATTGTTTGGGAGATTGCTTCAAGAAGTGGTTGGGTAGCTCCTTATTTGCTTCCTGCGCCCTCTGTGGTTTTAGAGGAGATAGTTGGTATGGCACAAGAAGGTGAACTATGGGGACACATATCGATTACGTTATACCGTGTATTTGCAGGATTTCTACTAGGAATGGCTGCAGCTACTATTTTAGGTGCTGCTACTGGTTATATTAGCATCGTCGAAAAGGTTCTTGATCCAATGCTGCAGGCCCTGAGAGCAATTCCATCATTAGCATGGGTGCCGCTGTTTGTTTTATGGATCGGTATCGGCGAAGCCTCTAAAATTACATTGGTAGCTGTAGGCGTATTCTTTCCAATTTATTTGAATTTGACTTCTGGTATACAAGGTGTGGACCGTAAGTTGATCGAAGTAGGGCGTATGTACCACTTCTCGAGTCTGCAGCAAATCCGTAAAATCATATTCCCTGCTGCACTGCC
This sequence comes from Halobacillus naozhouensis, assembly GCF_029714185.1. Classification (NCBI taxonomy): domain Bacteria; kingdom Bacillati; phylum Bacillota; class Bacilli; order Caryophanales; family Bacillaceae; genus Halobacillus; species Halobacillus naozhouensis. Next base: position 329,548 of record NZ_CP121671.1, read on the forward strand.
TTCCTTTTTAGTAGGGGTGCGAAGCGGGCTCAGCCTTGGCTGGATGTTTGTCGTCGCAGCTGAACTTCTGGGCGCAAGTCAAGGATTGGGGTATTTGATGGTATTCGGGCAAAATACTTCTTCTCCCGAGCTGGTAATCGGTAGTATCGTGTTGTTTGCGATATTTGGAAAAATAACCGATGAGATTTTGAAACGGATTCAGACGCGGACGCTGCGCTGGCAAGATAGTATTGAAAATTCTGTTTAGATGGGGGGAGAAATCATGCTGGCAGTTGATCAAGTCACACGTGTTTTTCAAAATGGTAAGGCGGGCTTCAAGAACGTTAATATTCGATTAACCAAAGGAGAGGTTGTCGGTGTCCTCGGTACAAGCGGGTGTGGAAAAAGTACCTTATTGCGAGTGCTTTCCGGGCTGGACGTCAATTATCAAGGGCAGATTGATACAAACGTTAGTGACCCAGAGCAAGCCTTTGGGATGATGTTTCAGGAGCCAAGACTGATGCCTTGGCTTACGGTTTGGGAAAACATTACCTTTGGGATAGCCAGGAAGCAAAATAGGGATCAGGCATTGGATTTACTTCAAACCGTTGGGCTGGAGGGATTTGAAAATCATTATCCTAAAGATTTGTCTGGCGGGATGGCCCAGCGAGTGGCAATTGCCCGTTCGTTACTCAACCGTCCTGAGATTTTATTACTTGATGAACCGTTAAGTGCACTTGATGCGTTTACGAAAATGCAACTGCAAGATTTACTGCTATCCATCTTTGAGAAACATCAAACGACAACTCTTCTTGTTACACATGATATCGACGAAGCCCTTTATCTATGTGACCGTGTGGTTATTATGAGGGGACAGCCAGGGAGAATTCAATCCGAAATATCAGTCGATAAGCCTAAGCCACGCAGACGGGGCGACGTTTATTTAGCAAATTTAAAAGAAGAGATTTTACAAGAATTAGATTTTACAAGAGTGTAAGGAGGTTTTGAGAAATGGCTGATAAAATTCTCCCTCCAAGACAGGGGAACTATAATATAGCAGAAGAATGGATGGAAGGAGAGCCCTTCTCCTGGGAGCGAGTCCATCCGACCTTTACCTGGTATCGTACTGGAAAGGTGAACATGACATATGAATGTGTAGACCGTCACGTCCTTAATGGGAACGGGGAGAAGACGGCCCTGCAATACTTTTCAGAAACGGATAATTTTTCATTCACATACAAGGAATTACAGCAAGAAGTGAATCGCTGGAGCCATGTGCTTGCGGCGTCAGGTGTAAAGAAAGGTGACTTTGTGTTTGTTTTCTTACCGAAGCATCCGTATTGCTATATTGCCATGCTTGCAGCGATTAAGGTCGGGGCTGTTGTAGGTCCTTTATTTGAAGCCTTCATGGAAGAGGCTGTTCGTGATCGAATCAATGATTGTGAAGGCGAATTTCTTATTACGGATTCTAGCTTTCTATCTCGTGTTCATCGTGAGCAAATCCCTAGTTTAAAGAAAATCTTTACAACAGACAACGAAGCTGGAGAGGCAGATCTATCGATTACGGCTGAGGCTGAAAAAGTTGATGATGAATTTGATGCCGTATGGGTGGAGCTTGATGATGGTTTAAATATTCATTATACTTCGGGTTCCACAGGCAAGCCGAAAGGGATTATACATGCTCACCGAAATATGGTTCAGCAATATCAGACCGGCCGCTGGGTACTTGACTTAAAGGAAGATGATGTCTACTGGTGTACTGCTCACCCAGGATGGGTCACGGGAACGGTGTACGGTGTGTTTGCTCCTTTATTGAACGGTGTAACGACAGTAATTCATGGCGGACGCTTTTCAGCAGAAGCCTGGTACCAAGTACTCGAACAAGCTGCAGTGACGGTATGGTATAGCGCGCCGACAGCTTTCCGAATGCTGAAGGCAGCGGGAGATAAAACGATAAAAAAATATGACCTTTCTTCATTAAGGCATATTCTGAGTGTCGGGGAACCACTCAACCCGGAAGTCATTCATTGGGGTGTAAATGCCTTAAACCTACGAATACATGATACATGGTGGATGACAGAAACGGGTGCACAGTTAGTGGCCAACCTCCCTACACGTCCCATTAAACCAGGTTCGATGGGCCGTCCAATCCCGGGTATAGAGGTTGCTGTTTTAAATGAAGAGGGGGAGGAATTGCCTCCTGAAGAAACCGGGCATTTAGCAATCCGATCTTCCTGGCCGGCTATTATGAAAGAAGTTTGGAAAAATGAACAAAAATACCAATCATACTTTCCGTATGGAAAAGAGTGGTACATTGCTGGAGATCTTGCTTATTTGGATGAAGATGGGTATGTGTTTTTCCAGGGTAGAAGCGATGACATGATCAATTCCTCCGGGGAACGCATCGGTCCATTTGAAGTCGAAAGCAAGCTGCTTGAGCATCCAGCAGTGAAAGAAGCGGGAGTAATTGGTAAGCCTGATCCTGTACGGGGCGAGATTGTCAAAGCTTTCATTGCATTGAATTCGACGTATCAGGAAAGTAAAGATCTAATCGAGGAGATTCGCTTATTTGTCCGTGGCCGGCTGGCAGCCCACTCTGCTCCTCGTGAAATCGAAGTGATCCAGGAATTGCCGAAAACACAGATTAGCGGGAAGGTGTTAAGGAGAGAGTTGAAAAAAGCAGAGATTAACCAGGCAGGGTAATGAGTTACCCTGCCTCTTTTATGTAGAAATGGATTAAGTAATACATATTCCCCATCTTTTATAAGGATACACTTATATTTGCGTTATAAACCCTCAGTCAGTAGACTTATCCCCTACATGACAGGGTTTTCATGAGAGTGATTTACTTTAAAAGTGATCCAAAGAATGCTTTTTTTCGATAGCTATGTAAGCATACCTCCAATAGAAGATATATACCTTGCTGATATGCTATGATAGCTTTATCCACCACAAAGGAGTGTGCTATGAGCAATCAAGACTTAGAGCTCTATCACCAGATGACGGGTGGCGATAAGCAGGCACTCGAAGCTATTTACGATAAATACGAACGGCTGCTTTATTCATTTGTCATGAAATTATCTGGGGATCAGACATTAGCCGAAGAAGTATTGCAGGAAGTTTTCATTAAGCTATGGACGAACAAAGCAACATATGATGATACAAAGGGAAAGTTCTCATCATGGATCGTCACGATCACAAGATACACAGCAATCGATATCATTCGTAAAAATAAAAATCAGGCTGTTACCTTAGAAGAAGAGACAGATCTTCCTGAGCAAGTCGGTGATTCTACAGAAGATTTAGTAGAGTGGAGAGAGCAGGGAGATAAGGTCAGGGGAGCAGTAAAAGAATTATCGAACGAACAAAAACAAATGGTGGATCTGTTTTATTTCAAAGGATTAAGTCAACGGGAAATCTCTGAAACATGTAACCTCCCGCTGGGTACAGTCAAAGGCAGGCTGCGACTGGCATTAAAGCATCTAAAAACACATTTATCAAAAGGGAAAGGGGGCGTTCATGATGCGTAACGAATGCGAGAAAGTAATTGATTATTTTAATGATCAGTTGACCGAAATTGAACAAAATGAATTCGAGAAGCATCTGGAAACGTGTGACGAGTGCCGAGAAGAGTTGGCAGAGCTTCGTGCACTTACAGAAGATTTAGCGTTCGCTTCAGAGCCCGTCAACCCTCCAGAAGGTATGAAAGATCGTGTGTTAGATGCTGTTTTTGCCGAAGAATCAAATGATAGCAGTGGTGGAGATTCAGACCAAACAGATGACTACCAAGATTCGTCAGTTGTAGCATTTGAGCCAAGGAAAGATAAAGACAGTCCAGAACCTGAAGAGTTGGCGCAAAAGAATAAAAAACCATGGCTCATGCGTGGATTAGCTGCTGCATTGATTTTATCTATAGCTGGTAATTTATATGCAGTGATGAATGAGCAGGAGTCCGCAGCGCCAGGGCCAGTTGAGGATCCAGACACTCAGGAACCTGATACAAGTACAGATGAAATTGCAACTAAAGTTCAACTGCAAGGTGAGACGGATGCTCAGGCAACTGCCTCTCTTATTCAACAGGAAGACGGAAAACTTCTCACATTACAGGCAGATGCCCTGCAGAAATTGGAAGGAGAAGAAGTGTATCAAGTTTGGTTAATTGAAGGTAAAAAGCCATATCGCGCCGGAACATTTGTGGCTAATGAAAACGGAGAAGGGGCAGTCGCCTATGCGATGGAGCAACTCCCTGAAGGAACCAATTGGGATGCCGTAGCGATATCCAAAGAACCTGATGCTACCAGCCAGACGCCACAAGGTGAAGTGATTTTACAAGCAGAATTATAAAAGAATAGAATGACACATGCAGACAGTTTTTCACAACTGTCTGCAATTTTTTTAAAATTTTTCAGGAAAATAGTGATCCATTTTTAATCTGCCTTCGATAGCTAAGTGAATAAACAAAACAAGAAGGGGAGATTGGTAAAATGGACATGAAAAAAGCACTATTTGCTGTACCGTTAAGTGTTTCACTGTTACTGCCAACGTCATTGGATGTAGTAAACGCTGAGGAACACAATATGCCTACAGTTGAAACAGAGGCTGTGGAGCTTCGGTCAACATTAGACAAATTGTTTAGTGAGCACGCATACCTAGCTGTTGAAACCATGAGAAAGGGAGCAGAGGGGGCTGCTGACTTTAAAGCTTCAGCTAACGCTTTAGCTGCTAATACGGAAGATCTTTCTGCAGCAATCGCCTCTGTTTACGGTGAGAAAGCGGGAGACAAATTCCAGCAAATGTGGAGTGAACACATCGGCTATTTCGTTGATTATGTAAAAGCGACTGGCAATGGAGATGAAGAAGCTAAGCAAGCTGCTCTTGAAGAACTTGAACAATATCGTCAGGACTTTTCTAAATTTATTGCAACAGCAACAGAGGGTGCTGTAAAAGCTGATGGATTAGCACAAGGGTTACAAATGCATGTAAATCAGCTGATTGGCGCGTTTGATGCTTATGTAGCAGGGAATTACGACGAAGCTTATGCAAAAGAACGTAAAGCCATTGATCATATGTATGGTGTGAGTAAAGGGCTGTCTAAGGCCATTGTTAACCAATTTCCTGATAAATTTAACCATACCAAAGCTGTAACGCCTGCTGCTGATCTTCGTTCAAACTTGAATCACTTACTAGGTGAACATGCCGGACTAGCTATGATGGCTATGCAGAATGGCTTAGATGGTTCTGAAGATTTCCAGGCATCTGCAGAAGCATTAGCAGCTAACACAGAAGATCTGTCCGCAGCAATTGGTTCTATTTATGGGGAAGAAGCCGGTCAAAAATTTAAAGAAATGTGGTCAGGACACATCGCTGATTTCGTATCATACGTGAAAGGAACAGCTGCAGGTGATGAAGCTCAAAAAGAGAAAGCATTGCAAGCATTGGAAGACTATCGTGCTGACTTCTCTGAGTTTATTGCCACAGCAAATGGCGAAGTCCCAGCTGATGTTCTTTCCAGCGGGTTACAAGAACACGTTGGCTATTTAATTGGCACATTTGATCAATATGCTGCTGAAGATTATAAGCAAGCTTATGACACATTAAGAGACTCTTATGCACATATGTTTATGACTTCTAAAGCTCTATCAGGTGGAATTGTAAGCCAGTTCCCAGATAAATTTGCTATGGAGAATATGCCATCTGATATGCCGAAAACGGGCATGGGTGGAACAGCGGCAAACAGTGATCTATGGATCTTTGCTTCTGTCCTTGCACTAGTTGGGGCAGCTGGAGTTTATCTTCGTAAGCAGTCTAAACAATAATTAGCTCAATCATTTAAGACTGTCTCCTGTAAAGGAGGCAGTTTTTTTGCTACACAGGGGGGGCAGTTCGGCGCTGGCACATGCCCACAGGATGTGAACTTAGTCGAACTTCCGCTATTCCCACTTCCTTTAATGCCATTCTTGGTCGAATTTCTTCTGTAGTGTCTACCAGGGTGCTTGCAGTTTTGTTCCTAGTAAAACTCAACTCGTTGACGGGTATCCCCAAATCGATGTGTTGTCTGCTGATTTATTGGGTATAAATGTAGTAGAGGACACTTGCGGAAGAGGTGAGTTAGATGTATTCGGTAACATTACAAAAAATATTAATTTACATTGGCTGGGGAATCATTATTGGAGCCATTATAGGATTCAGTGCAGTACTAGGCTTTGATCTTGATGGATCAGTATTTGTGCTATCGATGTTTCTAAGTATTTTTGGAGTATTTCTGGCGGCAATGTATGCAGAGCTTTATCATATACGTGAGGCTGTAAACAAGCAGCGACGCGAACATAAATAACTTAAAGGGAGGCAGGACTCCATTAGTGGGGCTGCCTCTTCTTAATGGGACAGGAAGGAAAAGGCGAGCATTACGATATACAAAACGGCAATAACCGCCATCAGAAGGTAGCTTTGACGGGTCAGTTTTTTAAAAATGATATAAAAGGTAGCGGCGACTACAGACAGGATGAAAATCCAGTAAAGTAAAGTCATGGAGCGTACCTTTTCTTGTCATCCAGGAACTTTGTGAAATAAGCCGCCAGCATGAGTAAAACAATTGTAATAAACCAGCTTACTGCGCTAAGTAAGTCAAGTGACAATATAATAAAGTTAAAGATACCAATTGTGAAAAAGCAAAAGGAAGACAGGTACATTTTGAATGATCCATAAGTGCCGGTGCGTTTTTTGTAACATTTTGCCCTTCTTATGAAAAAGTAAATACTTATTGCGAGAGCAAATAGAAATAAGATTTGAAGCAGTAACATTACGGACCCTCCTACTTTTATTATCATACCTCAGGAAAGCCATTTTTTTCAAATTAGTTTATCCTGCTAAAAAACACAGGAGCACTGTCCATTAACTCAGTGCTCCTGTTAATTGAGGGTAGACTATGTTTGAGTTTGAGATTTCCTCTTTTTCCTGCGAAAAGGGAGCCACCAGTTCCAGTCGCCGAGCATCTTCATCAAGCTCGGAACGAGAAGCAGCCTGATTATGGTGGCATCGATAAAGATGGCAATCGCAATGCCCACACCGATTTGTTTGACAGGGACTACACCTGTAAAAGCAAATGCACCAGTAATGACAATCATAATCAGTGCGGCTGATGTAATAATTTTACTAGTATTCGCAAGTCCTTCAATTGTAGCTTTTGTATTGTCGCCTGTTTCTTGATAAAACTCCTGAATACGTGAAATTAGAAATACTTCATAGTCCATGCTTAAACCAAACACGAGGCTAAATACGATAACGGGAAGGATTAAGGAAATGTCTGTTTCGTTCATTCCAAAATGTCCTCCTTGAAATAGCCATACGAGAATCCCGAAGGTGGAACTTAGCCCAATTATGTTCATCAAAATCGCTTTTAATGGAATCACAACAGATTTGAAAGCAATCGTTAAGATGATAAAAGTGGAGACTAGAATAATCGCGAGTGTGATGCCGATTTTGTCAAATATTTCGGTGTAAATCTCCTGATTGAATTTAGGCTGGCCGCCAAACATCGTGGTGACTTCCCAATCGGAATTGCTCCATTCATATAGGAGATCTTGGGCTTCATCTGAGTTCGCCGTAACAGACAGTTGTACTGGAATCATGAGCTGATCGTCTTCAATAAACTGATCAATGGCCGGTTCAAGCTGTTCTCTGGTTTGTTGTCGGTCGAGGGCAGCCGCAAGTTTATCTGCTGATCCAATGTCACTCTCTGAGTACAACGTCTGAACAGAATTAACGGTATCAGGTTCTTTCAGTTTTTCTTGGAGCTGTTTCATTTGTTCCAAGCCATCCGACCCAAGCCATCCGCCTTCTCGTTCAGCAATAACGTATGCTGTGCTTTGGCTATCTCCCATGAACTCTGCATCAATTTTCTCATAGGCGGCTCGAGAGTCGTAACTTTCGGGCAGCGCAGTGATAGTTGGGATGGATAGATTCATATTGGATACAGGAATAACCCCAATGAGCAAGATTACAAAACTAACCAGGGCAATGATCACAGGGTGTTTCATAACGACCCGGCCGAATTTTCGCCAGCGTGGTGTTGTATCTGTTTCATATGGAATAATCCTCCATTTATGAATTCGTTGTCCTAATACATAGAGCAGGGAAGGAAGCAGTGTAAGAGAGCTGAGAACAGCAGCTGCGATCACGACTGTTCCACCGATCGCGATATTGGTGAAAATGTCTATCCTAATCACACTCATTGCAGCTAACCCGATAAATACGCAAAGGGCCGAGAATAAAATCGAGCGCCCGGCCGTTTCGATTGTAGTGATAAGTGCAGCGGCTTTATCCTGTTTCTGAAGTTCCTCCCTGTAGCGGTTGATGAAAAGCAGGGCAAAGTCAATGCTTAACGCGAGCCCGATCATGGGAGCAATGTTCAAAATAAAGATAGACAGCTCCATTTCTTTTCCAACGAGGGCCAGCACACCAAACCCAATTACAATTGTCATACCGCCAATGATCAGTGGGAGTAAGGAAGCTACCACTGTTCCAAAGGCAATAAGCAGAATGAGCAAAGCAAAAGGCAAACCGATCAGTTCTGCACGTTTCAGGTCATTCTGGCTTGCTTTATTGATGTCTTCTGAGATAACAGGGGCCCCGGTTACCGTAATGTCTTCATTACCGCCAGTGATATTTTTAACATTTTCAATCACTTGCGCCATGTTTAGTGACTCATTGTCAAAATGAAGGGATGCATAAGCAAGGTTTTCTTTTTTCATCGACTCATCTTTTAGCGGTGACTGGATGGACGATACGTTAGGTAATTGATCTAATTCTGTAAGCTTATTAGAGATAGTGGAGCGGAAACTTTCATTGGATTCGTCTTCTCCTTGTTCAAATAGAACGAGGAGGGTCGAAGCTGGAAAATCGAATGTTTCCTGTAATATGTTTTCTACTTTCTCATATTCACCGTCGGTTCTAAACCCATCACCTTCGAGCAAAGAAGGCAGCTGAATGGCAAAATAGCCCATACCGATTGCGGCAATGATCCAAAAAGTAATTAAGAATTTGTAAGAACGAACAATGAGTGAAGCAAGTCTTCTCATGTAACTATCGAACTCCTTTAAATAAAACTACCCTACAAATGATACTCCTTTTCTTAAAAATAGGAAACCAATAACGTATCCATACGGTTATGAGTCACAACGTGTAAATGAACTAATAAACGGGAAAACATGCTGACAGTAATAGAAATATATCCCACCTCAGGTCATCCAAATTCTGGATGACCTGAGGTGGATAAAAATGGTTGGAGAAAGGGTGAATGGTATGGATCTGCCTGAGCGGTTACTGAAGGATGCTGAAAAGCGTATGGAACCATATGATGTCGAGGGGTTTGTTCTGGGACAAGGGAATGAGAATGCGGAGGTTGTTATCGTAGGGGAGGCGCCTGGGGAGAATGAAGCCGTAAAGGAAGAACCGTTTATCGGGAGAGCAGGTGATGAACTTGATAAGCAGCTTGCTTATGTAGGCCTGCAAAGGGAGGATATCTACATTACCAGTACGGTTCGCAGCCGTCCTTACAAATGGGTGAAAACAAATAAAAAGAACACGAATGGGAAGCGAAAAGCTAACCGTAAACCTAATAAGAAAGAAATTCTGGCACACGCGCCTATACTGGACTACCAACTTGAGCAAATATCTCCTTCATTGGTTATTGCGTTAGGAGGGGTGGCATATGAACGTTTGACTGGCAGAACAGAAAAAATGTCAGAGGTGCTTGGAAAAGTTATCGAAACACCGATTATGAAACTCGAAAACGAAGAATATCAGCCATCACATCATGACTATAGTATTTTCCCGCTGTATCACCCGGCAGCCGTGTTTTATAATCCCAAAATCAAGGAGGATATTTACGCTTCATTAGATAACCTAAAAGCTTACTTAACTAAGCACAACCTTGTAACCAAAACATGAAATTCATTATGACTTGGAAAACCAAAAACCCAAAAACCCAAAAAACCCAAAAACCCACCTCAGGTCATCCAGAATTTGGATGACCTGAGGTGGGAAATCATGTCAGTTATTGGGCTGCAGGGAGGGGTTGTTGTTTTTTGAAGATGAAGAATCCTTGTTGGCTAATGGAACTTGTACCAATGCCCGTGCTTCGTCTGCTGTGGATTGCAATTTTCTCTGAAGAATCATTGCCTTCTATACTGTAGATATCCGTTTCAGGGAAAAAAGCCTGTTTAGCGTGCTGTTCTGAAGCATTGCCTGGCTTGACTGTCCCAATGACTTGATGAAGTTTGGATTTTTCTACGCGATTGCCAGTCTGTACATACATCTCCTCTTCAAACATGACATAGGTTTGACGAATCATGGTTGGACCCTGCTTACGGTCTGTCCACTTCGTCCCGCTTAGAGGTTGTACGGTTTGATCTTGGGATGAGGTTGATGCTAAAGATTGCTGGGCTTTTAATTCGGTAACTAAAGAACGTTCCGAAAGCGGGGCAGCTTTATGAACTTCTGATTCAGCTGGCTGATTGGTTACCTGAAAACAAAGTAAAGCAATCACAGCAACGGCAGGCATAGGAAAGGTGAGTTTTATCCAATTTTTCAATGGCTTTTTGGATTGATGGTTGGTGACTTGCTGAACCATTTCGTCAATATCCTGTTCTTTCATAGGGACTTTACGATATTTCACATTGTGATCCATCTTTTTTAACTTATAGTCTAATAGATCATTCATCTAGAAAACTCCCTCCTGATGTCAGCTGTTCTTGTAAGAGCTGACGAGCCCGCCTAAGCCTCGTTTTTATTGTATTCATACTAACTTGTAAAAGCTGAGCTATATCCTTTATCTCAAATTCCTCAAAGTAATACAAAATAATAATTTCCCTGTATTTGTTATCTAACTGCAAGACATGTTCCAGAAGTTCCTCATCTTCACTTTTATGTATGGTGTACTCTTCTGGTGTGGCATGTGGGGAAGGGATGTTTCGAAAAACTTCTGTACTTTTCCTTATAACCCTTTTTATATATGAGCTCTTGAGATGATCCTTACATAGATTGATCGTTATTTTGTAAAGCCACGTTTTGACACTGGATTGCTGTTTAAAGGTTGAATATTTCTGATAGGCCTTGATAAATGCCTCCTGAGTCAAATCCTCAGCTAAGGAGTAGTCCTTCACATAAGAGTAGGCAAGCCATTTAAGGTCGTGGCTATACTCGCGAATCCACTCCTCAACCAATTCATCGGCCGTTAGTTCAGGTTGCTTATGATTTGGATTTTGAGGGAGTTCCTCTGTGCGTTCTTTGCTAATCAACTTGTCCCACCTCATAGAATAGACGACACCCCTCTCATAAAGGTTTTTGATAACGCGAAAAAAGATAACGATTATAGATTCTATCTTAACACAGGTTTTCTATTGAAATGATATGGTTGTGAAAAAGAGCTTAATGTGGAATGGTTATGGAATTTTAGGGAAGCATTTAAAAAAGATACGTTTGACTGGAGGAATAACTATGTACCCTAAGTATTCATATTATAAAGAGATCACTAAAGCTAAGCAACAGCCATTAACTTTTCCGCCACAGCATCAGAATACACAGCCTGGGATAGAATCTAAAATGCACCCGAAGCCAATTATTGAAAACCAGGAATATAAGGGTAGTGCAAAATTAGCCGGCAAAGTGGCAGTTATTACAGGCGGGGACAGTGGAATTGGAGCGTCTGTTGCGATTGCCTTCGCAAAGGAAGGAGCAGACCTTGTGATCCCTTATTATTCTGAGGATGAGTACGAAGATGCCTTTCGAACGAAGGCTCGCATCGAAGAACTTGGCCGCAAATGTTTGCTCTTAACAGGGGACCTTAGTGAACCAAAGCATTGTGAATATGTTATTCATCAAACAATGAAAACCTTTGGGGTGCTAAATATTCTTGTTAATAATCATGGCGTACAATTTCCTCAACAAAGCTTGGTGGATATCACAAACGAGCAGTTTGATAAGACGTTTAAAACGAATATTTATTCCTTCTTTTATCTGTCAAAAGCTGCCTTGCCACATTTAAGTGAAGGTGATGTTATCATCAATACTTCGTCTGTTGTCGCTTATGAAGGCAATAAACAACTTATTGACTATACAGCCACTAAAGGAGCTATTGTAAGTTTTACCAGAGCTTTATCTCAAAACCTTGCAGACAAAGGAATTCGAGTTAACGCTGTGGCTCCTGGACCAATTTGGACACCGCTGATCCCGGCGAGTTTTTCGGAACAGGACGTAGAAATGTTTGGAGCAGATACTCCTATGAAAATTGCCGGACAGCCGTTTGAGCTTGCTCCCACCTATGTTTATCTATCCTCAGATGATTCCCGTTATGTCACAGGCCAAGTACTCCACGTCAATGGCGGCACAATGGTAAGCTCATAGTCAATACCAAAATTACCCACCTCAGGTCACCCATTTTATGGGTGACCTGAGGTGGGTAAATATACCAATTACAAATCGTCGAATCCGTTGTCTTCTGATACTTTGGTGTATTGTCTTGATTTTTGTTCGAAGAAGTCTGACTTTCCTTCGTCAACTTCTTGATAGGCCCTGATCCATTTCAGCGGGTTTTGATTGTGCTCAGGGAAAGGCTTCTCGGCACCCATCTGGCTGCATCGGTTGTTCGCCATAAAACGAATGTAATCTTCTAGGTCGCCAATTGGAATTCCAGGAAACTGCTTCCCAATAATATGGTGGGCCCACTTAATCTCTAGCTCTGCCGCTTCCGCAAAAGTTTTCGTCACAAACCGCTCATATTTCAATCGGTCAAGCTCTGGATTTTCAGCCAGCGTTTCTTTGAAAATCCGTGTGAACAAATTGACGTGGATTTGCTCATCGCGATTAATATAATTGATCATCGTACTCGTCGATACCATCTTCTGATTGCGGGCCAGATTATAAAAGAAAGCAAACCCTGCATAAAAGAACAATCCTTCCAGCACAACATCATACACAAGCGACTTTAAGAAGCTTTCTAAGGTAGCCTTCTCAGCAAAAGTCTCATAGCCATCTGTGATAAACTGATTTCGTTCCATTAACACTTCATCATGCTTCCAATATTCAAAAATCCGCTCCTGTTCACTCTGATCTACAAGGGTGGAGAGTACATAAGAATAAGATTGATTATGGACCACTTCTTGAAAAGCGAGCACTTGCATAAGCGCCGATAAACTTGAATCAGTCAGGTAGTCTGTAATCTTGCCGGCATAATCGGTTTGGATGGAATCAAGGAATGCCAGCAAACCGATGATCTTCTTAAAAGAAGCCTGTTCCTGTTCTGATAACTGTGGCCACTGTTTTAAATCGTTGCTCATATTAATTTCATTTGGGATCCAAAAATTTGAAAGCATCCGCTTATACATCGGGTAGGCCCATGAATAACGGGTATTATCCCAGTTTAATACGTTCGAGCTCCGTCCGTTTACAATTCCTGTTGAAGCATTTGGTGCCTCATAATCGACTAGTTTTCGTTTATGAATAGACGTTTTCATTTCCATCAGTCTCCTTTAAGATGAGCAGCTTTCGCATTCGTCATATTCCCCCTGACTAGAGGTAGATCGCGTATAGTAAGTTGTTTTCAGCCCCTGCTTCCAGGCATCTACATGTAAGGCAAGCAATTCCTTTGCTTTAACCGTGTTGCGAACATACATATTGAACGAGATCGACTGGTCCACATATCTCTGACGAACCGCATTTTGCTTAATACTCGTATGCTGATTAATATCATAGGCCGACTTGTAATACCAATAGGTTTCCTTATTTAAATCCGGCGCCGTTACAGGGATTTTATAATCTTTCTTCTCCTCGGAATAAAACTTTTTAAAAATAGGATCGATGCTGGCAGTGCTCCCTGCAATAATCGAAGTGCTTGAGTTTGGCGCAACTGCCATCAAATAGCCATTACGCATACCATTTTCCGCTACGTCTTGCTGCAACTGCTTCCAGTTCCAACTTGCATCTTGATCAAACGACCGTTTAATAAAAAATTCCCCTGTCTCCCAGTCGGACCCTTTAAAATAAGGGTAGCTGCCTTTTTCACGAGCAAGCTCACTGCTGGCTTGAATGGTATAAAATGCAATCGCTTCATACACTTCTTTCGTATAATCTACCGCTTCATCCGATTCCCAGGCGATCTTTTTCCGGGCAAGCAGGTGGGCCCATCCAAACGTGCCAAGACCAATGCCGCGATAGGACTGATTTGTCAGTTGTGCCTGCTTTACTGGAATGGAATTTTGATTGATGACATTATCAAGCATCCGTACCTGGATCGGAATCAACCGTGGCAGAACTCCAGCTGGGACAGCGCGTCCTAAATTCACACTGGATAAGTTACAGACGACAAAATCTCCCGGGTTTTGCACAGTAATGATTTTCCCAGCCTCTACATACTGTTCCTCTTGTACGGTAGGACTCTGATTTTGCATAATTTCCGTACATAAATTGCTGCAATACACCATCCCTTTATGGCTGTTCGGGTTCATGCGATTGACCTCATCACGGTAAAACATGTACGGAGTGCCTGTCTCCAGCTGGCCGATCATAATTCGCTTCATAATTTCAATCGCGGGTACCGACTCTTTGGACAAATCAGGATGCTCGACACAAGCCCAATATCGATCACGGAACGATCCGCTGCCACGCTGCTCATCGTAATAATCTTCCAGCGAAAATCCCATCACAGAACGAACTTCATGCGGATCAAACAAATACCAATCCTCGCGATTCTCAACGGCTTCCATAAACACATCAGGAATGGAGACTCCCGTAAACAAATCATGCGTTCGCTGCCGCTCATCCCCGTTGTTCAATCGACTGTCGAGAAACGGAAAGATATCCTTATGCCAAACGTCAAGGTACACCGCGACAGCCCCTTGACGCTGACCAAGTTGATCCACACTGACAGCCGTATTATTAAGCTGCTTCATCCATGGAAGCACGCCTGATGAAACACCCTTAAACCCTCGAATATCACTGCCACGGCTGCGAATTTTCCCTAGATAAACACCAATACCTCCGCCGTGCTTACTCAAATTCGCCACATCCGTATTGGTGTCGTAGATCGACTGCAAACTATCATCGACCGTATCAATAAAACAAGAGCTCAACTGGCCATAACGCTTGCCCGCATTTGCTAGAGTAGGTGTGGCTACTGTCATATAGAGGTTACTCAACGCCCAATAGGATTCCTTCACCCACTCTAAACGCTTGGAATGATCCTCCTCTGCCATCAACGTCATCGCGATAATCATGAATCGCTCCTGAGGAAGTTCAAACACTTCACCAGCCTTTGATTTCGCCAAATAACGGTCGCCAAGCGTTTTTAATCCGATATAAGTAAATAAACGATCACGCTCAGGAACAATGGCCGCCTCAAGTTCATCGATTTCCTGTTTCGAATAATAGTTAAATAGACTAGAACTATAAATTTCTTCATCCCTTAATATCTCGATTAAATGATGAAATCCTGCGTAACGCTCGCTCTGCGTACGATTACGAACAGATTCCTCATACATCATCTCGAGCTGAATTCGCGCAGCCAAATACGTCCAGTCCGGCTCCATTTCATTGATTTCAGCTAAACACTCCAAGACCAATGCCTTACCCTGCTCCTTACGCTTCATTTGGTCCAGGTTCATATCAGGAAGCTTGTCCAATAACCGCTGCACATCCAGTGATGGAAAGTTATCCTTCTGCTCTACTAACCAAGCCTTCCAGTCCAATGTAAACACTGCTGTCATACTAACCACTCCTTTTAAATAACTTTTGAAAAAGGTGATGTGAGAGACCCTGATCTGAAGGGGTACGCCACATCACATGAAGTCTGTCTGCATAATTGACCATAAAAAAATCCGCTCATTCAATTGAGCGGATGAAACCATGAAATGAAAGAGGATATTCTAAAAGAGAGTGGAGTCCCCGATTCATTCCATCGCTTCATCTTCTCAATCCCCGAAGAAGTTGAAACTTTCTCGCGTAGGAAGACAGGTCTCCTGACTCACGCCCATTTCTACTACGGTCCCTTCCCGTGCACGTATGCACAGTGGGTTTTTTCCGTTTCGAGAGCGATGACAGTTGCGGGGGCAGTTCCGGATTCGAACCGGATTCCCTATTAAGCCTAGTGGCATCTTCTCCACGCAATACTATATGTAGTGTTTTATTAGTTGGTGTTTAGCTTATATTGTGTTTTAATCATAACGAAGATTGTAGAACTCTGCAACAGTTTTTCATTGATTAGGAATATATTACCTGTTGCAAAGGAATCGAAAAATAATTGTAGAATTACTATTATAGGGAACGGAGCCAAAAGGAGGCAAACACGATGACTTCATTTAACTGGCATCAGGAAGCTGAAAAGCAGTGGGATGATAGAGTAGAGTTTTGGAATGCAAACAGTAAGAATATGTGGGAAGAGGGAAGCAGGAAAACGATTATCCCCTTTTTAAAAAAGCATGTAGGAACAGGAAGTAAAGTAGCCGATCTAGGGTGCGGAGACGGATATGGATCTTATAAACTTGAGAAAGCAGGTTATGCTGTTACTGGACTGGATATCTCACAAGATATGATTGATCGTGCGAAGGCACGCTTGGAACACAAGCGGCTTCAGTTCGTACAAGGAGATCTTGCTCGTCTTCCTTTTGAAATAGAAAGCTTTGATGCGATTATGGCTATAAATAGCCTGGAATGGACAGAAGTACCTTACAAGGGCCTCGAGGAAATGAAACGGATCCTCAAACCGGGCGGACAATTATGCATCGGCATTCTTGGCCCAACCGCGATGCCAAGAATGAACAGTTACCGGCGGATCTACGGAGAAGAAGTGATATGTAACACGATGATGCCATGGGAGCTCAGGCAAATGGCTGAGGAAACAGGTTGGAAGCTTATTGATGAACATGGAGTATACAAACGTGAAGTAGAGAAAGAGGATGTGTCCCATTTTCCTGTCGAACTGCAGCAGGCACTCACGTTCATGTGGGTCTTTTTGTTTGAGAAAAAGTAAGCTTGTCGCTAGGAAAAGAAAATAGGTAGGCCGATTACGCAGCGTGGTTAACCTTAATATATAACAGGTTAACCACGCTGCGTTGGTGCTTACGTTCCCCTTTTTTAGGAACTAAATTCACAGAAAATAGGCTGGAAAGAAGACTTTCTTTTCTAGGCGGGTTTATTCGTTGACATGTGACACTGTGTCATATATAGTAGTTCTTGTTCCTAAGTGACATGGTGTCACTTTTATTTAGATTGGGGGGAGAGATAATGCCCAAACAGACGTTTTATAATTTAAAAGGGGAAAAGAGGCAAGCTCTACTAGATGCAGCAAAAAAAGAATTTTCAAGAGTCTCATTTTACGATGCCTCTATTTCTAATATCGTGAAAACGGCCAAGATTCCAAGAGGAAGTTTTTATCAATATTTTGAAGATAAAGAGGACATCTTTTTTTATTTGTTAAATGAAGATGCGAAAAGAAGACATGAGCATTTTATTACGTTTCTAAAGAAATATGATGGAGATATATTTGCTACGATGATTGCGATATTTCAAGTTTCCCTCGAGTATTCTCAAGATCAAGGTAAAAATGATTTTATAAGAAATGCCTTTTTGAATATGAATTATAAAATTGAAAATACATTTGCTAAGTTTCTTACGGATGAAACAGTTAATAATAGGTATGAAGAAATCTTTCAATTAGTAAGTACTAAAAAGTTAAATGTTTCAAGTGAAGAGGAATTATTTCATCTTCTCGAAATTATCGTAGCCGTGACTTTTCATAATCTTGTGCAAAGCTATGCAAAAGAGTTACCTATTGAGAAAGCTATCGAAAACTATACAGCTGAATTAAATTTACTTAAAAAAGGACTTTTAAGGTAATTCTAACTAATAAACACTAATACACGTTCATGCATTTTAAATCTGGTTTCCGGATTTTAATCATATGGAAAGAAGGAATAACATGGGTAACAAAAACGATCAGGCACAAGGTGAGACTGTAAATAAGGTCCCCCTTATGCTTGTCTTAATTTCAGGGGCATTTGCTGCTATATTAAATCAGACGCTTCTAGCTACGGCCTTACCACACATTATGGCTGATTTGCATCTTGAGGCAAATACAGCCCAGTGGTTAACGTCTATTTTTATGTTGGTGAATGGGATCATGATTCCAATTACGGCTTTTTTAATTGGCCGTTTTACAACGAGAGCTTTGTTTTTATCCGCAATGGGGATGTTCGCGATGGGTACATTAATTTGTGCGATAGCACCGAGCTTTTCTTTATTAATGGTGGGGAGAGTTATACAGGCCGCAGGTGCCGGGATTATCATGCCATTGATGCAAACTATACTCTTTCTCATTTTCCCAATTGAAAAACGGGGAACAGCGATGGGAATGTTTGGTTTGGTAATTGCTTTTGCCCCGGCTATTGGCCCAACTTTGTCAGGTTGGCTTGTTGAACAGTTTCCGTGGAGAAGTTTATTTTACGTTATTTTACCAATCGTTATCGTTGATTTCATTCTCGCTTATATCCTTCTGAAAAATGTGACAGAACGCACATTTCCTAAGCTTGATATTCTGTCCATCATTTTATCTTCGCTTGGATTTGGCGGACTGTTATATGGATTTAGTTCTGCCGGAAGCAGTGGATGGGATAGTCAGCAGGTTATCATCTCGATGGTTGTTGGTGCTCTTGCTCTCACATGGTTTATCCTTCGACAAATGAAATTAAAACAACCGATTCTTGAATTCAGGGTATTTCAGTATAAAATGTTTACGTTAACTACGGCCCTTGGGATGGTTGTATTTATTGCTATGATCGGGGCTGCGACAGTACTGCCATTGCTGATGCAAAATATGCTTGGTTTTACAGCTTTTGAGTCAGGACTGGCACTCTTGCCGGGTGCGTTACTAATGGGGGTTATGAACCCGGTCACTGGCCGGTTGTTTGATAAGTTTGGAGCCAAGTGGCTTGCGATTATTGGTTTATCCATCTTGACGATTACAACCTTCATGTTTACAAATATGAGTGCAGAGACAACATTCTCCTATATAGCTATTGTTAATGCGGTAAGAATGCTGGGTGTAGCAATGGTTATGATGCCTGTGACGACTGCTGGGTTAAATCAGCTTCCACAGCACTTAATCCCTCATGGGACAGCCATGAATAATACTATGCGCCAAGTTTCTGGTGCAGTTGGGACGGCTTTACTCGTTACAGTGATGGTAAATAATACGCTTCCTGAACAAGGTGTAAACGGTCTGGTACACGGCGTGAATGTTTCATTCATCGTAGCAGGTATTACAGCTATTGTTGGACTAGTATTGTCCTTCTTTATTAAACGGTCGCACCCAGATCAAGATGACCCTGACCAAATCAGGTCCCAGGCCAATAATCGAGCCGCTACAGAAAGTTAATCAAGTATGAGCAAAACGACCACTTCTCCTATGAGGTGGTCGTTTTTATTCTAAGCCTCATAAGCTACCTCAATATAATAGGACAAGCACCCCTCACATATAATGGATTAGTTATTGCAAGTGGGGAGAGATTACATGCAAATTCATGTCGTGGCGCGTGGT
Organism: Halobacillus naozhouensis; assembly: GCF_029714185.1. NCBI lineage: Bacteria > Bacillati > Bacillota > Bacilli > Caryophanales > Bacillaceae > Halobacillus > Halobacillus naozhouensis. The sequence goes on from NZ_CP121671.1 coordinate 349,112, forward strand.
GATACACTGTGGCGTATAGCACAGTTTTATGGCTCAAACATTAACCAAATTATATTAGCTAACCAACTTGAGAACCCTAATGTGCTTGTGGCAGGGCAGGCTCTGGTTGTTCCGAATCCTGACCGTGAATATGTAGTCCAGGCTGGAGATAATTTATGGTCTATTGCTCAAATGTATGGCGTTACCGTCAACGAACTTGCTGAGTTTAACAATATCACGAACCCCTCACTTATTTATGTGGGGGAACTGATTGAACTTCCTTTTTTTCCGCATATCGTTCAGCTTGGAGAAACCTTATGGGGCATCGCGCAAAGTTATGGAGTCACGGTCAATCAAATATCTCAAGCAAATAATCTTCCGAATCCATCGTTAATTTATCCGGGAACTACTTTAATAGTCCCTGCTGCAAGGGGACCAGTTACAGAAGTGAATGCATACACTACCCAGCTAAATCAGCAAGGTGCTCAGGAAGTGCTGGCACTAGGAGCAAACCTTACGTACCTTTCACCTTTTATGTACGCTATCCAGGAGGATGGAAGTATCACAGAAATGGGAGATCAGCCTATTTTAGAAGCGGCTCATGCAGTCAATGCCGCCCCGCTTCTTGTCTTAACGAACTTCTCAGGAGGGAGCTTTAGTTCGGACTTAGCTGCTGCCATCTTGAGGAATCCTGATCTGCAAGAGACGTTAATTACTAACCTCCTGGAACTCATCAATGCGAAAGGGTATGCGGGCATCAACATTGATTTTGAATACGTCTATCCAGAAGACAGAGAAAACTATAACAACTTCCTTCGGCGGGTTGTCGAACGTTTTCGTCCTGAAGATTTACTTGTTTCTACGGCTCTTGCCCCAAAGGATAGTGCAGATCAACAAGGGCTGCTTTATGAGGCACATGATTATCAAGCACACGGAGAAATCGTCGACTTTGTTGTGCTTATGACCTATGAATGGGGGTGGGCTGGTGGAAGACCATGGGCGATTGCCCCGATAAACGAAGTCCGTGAAGTTCTCGATTATGCTGTAACGGTCATTCCTCGTGACAAAATTCTTATGGGAATGCCCCTTTATGGCCGAGACTGGGAGATACCCTGGGAAGAGGGGACGACGGCGCGTACGATCAGCCCTAAAGAAGCCGTACAACTGGCAGCAAGATATGGAGTAGTGATCCAGTATAATGAATTGTACCAGTCGCCATTTTTTCGCTATGTAGATGAAACAGGACAACAACATGAGGTTTGGTTTGAAGATGCCCGCAGCGTACAAGTCAAATATGACACAATCAAGAATTATCGCCTCAGAGGGGCTAGTTTCTGGGTGCTTGGAAACCCATTTCCTCAAAACTGGGCTGTATTGCAAAATAATTTTCAAATAAGAAAACTATAGCAACTAAATGTTGCTTCACTTGAGGGACGCGGTTTAAAGATAACCGCGTCTGTTTATCTTAGTTTATAAAATTAAAACAGTGATAATTAAGATAAGACCGATAAGACCAGTGAACAGTAAAGAGTTCTTACGTGACGTGCTCGCTTCTTGAATCTCTGCCCAGTTAGCCGGTTTAATGCCACTGAGCCAAAATACTAATATAGCTGACAGCAGGATAGCGTTGATATTGATAACGAGGAGTAAAAAAGGCATGATTGCGCCGTTCCAATGAGCAGCACCAAGCATCATACCAAGTACAACAGCGGGAGGTAATACAGCTAATGAAACCATGACTCCAACCAGCTGGCCCTGGGACCGTTTCACGAAGGATAAAGACCCGGCAGCTCCAGCTGATACAGCTACAATAAGGTCGATCAGATGAACATTTGTCTGAGAGATAAATTCATTGCTGGTTAACGGCAATGGGAAAAGGTATCCAAATGACGCGGCGATTGCGATAGGGATGAACAGACCGAATAATGCCGTCGTAATCGATTGACGGACAAGTTTTCCTTCACCTAGCACGGACGCAAATGAAATCCCGATAATGGGTCTGATCGACGGGTCGATAATATTGGCACCTATCACTAAGGCTGGTCTGTTCTGGAATACACCGACAGCAGCTACAAGGGCAGCAAATATGGTAAACCAGGAAAAACTAAAGTCAATTTTACTTGAGGAATCGACGATGGAGTATAATTCGTGTTTACTGGCTCTTTCAAATTGCTCCTGATCATCGTCAGGAGTGTTTTTCTCGTTGTATTTACTAGGGATATACGCTTTTATCGAATATAGCATGGCATCAAATTCATTATGTTCATCATAAGCCGCTTTTTCTAAGTAGTTCAAAATCTCTTCGGAATCTTCCTTCTCCACGAGAATCTGAATGTGGAGCTTTTGATCTTCTTGATGGGAAATCCAGTGAGATACAAATGAAAATTTTTCTAACAGTTCATCCTTGTAGTTGAACTGTTCAGGTGCATATATTTCGATTAATTGCAGCTCCATGTCATAATCCCTCAATGTCTCAGTTGTGACTATCGTAACTATTATTGTAACCGGAGCTGGGCTTTATCATTCTGTTAGTTAAGGCGTGTTAAAGGTTAAATTGGCAAAAAATAAACTCAGAACCCTTGTAAGGAGTATTCTGAGTCCAAATTGATAACTTATTCAAACATCACTGTGCTGTGTACCTTACTTTGTATCTTCCTGCATGAATAGCCTGAAAAACACCCTTAGCGAATTTTTAAATTCAGCGTTCTCCCTGTGTTGACTGCCTATCTTTTCGCAGTGCTTTGTAGAGGGAGTAAATCATGAGCAGCATGATGACTGAGAATGGGAAGGCTGCTGAGATTAACGCGTTTTGCAAGGCTTGAAGTCCTCCTGTATAGAGTAGAACAGCCGCTATTAAGGACTGGGCAATTCCCCAGACGAACTTAACGGTTTTGGGCGGATCCAGCGCGCCATTTGTCGTTTGCATTCCTAATACAAAGGTGGCGGAATCTGCGGATGTGATAAAAAAGTTCCGATGAGCATAATCGCCAGGATTGATAAGATGACACTGAATGGGAATTGATCAAAGACTCCGAATAAGGCTTGTTCATCAGGAAGACTGGCAATGTCTGCCCCTTCGTTTTGCACCTGAATTCCTGTTATGCCAAACGTCGTCATCCAGAGAAAGCTGACGACAGAAGGAACAATAAGAACTCCAGAGAGAAATTCCCGTATCGTTCGGCCTTTGGATATCCTCGCAATGAAAATCCCGACAAAGGGAGCCCAGGCTATCCACCAGGCCCAAAAGAAGACCGTCCAGTCTAATACCCATTGTTGTTCTTCTTCATGATTTGGGGAGATGCGCAAACTCTCAGCCGGAAGCTGTTGAATGTACATTCCAAGTGTATCTGTAAATGAATTCAAAATATAAAGTGTCGGACCAATAAATAACATGGCAAAAAATAAAATAGCTGCCAGAGCCATGTTGGCATTACTTAAATACTTAATCCCTTTACTGAGACCTGTGTAAGCAGACATCATAAATAATGCAGTGACTACAATGATGATAACGAGCTGGACCCAAAATTGGTTTTCGATGCCAAGCAGGTACGTGAAGCCGCCATTGATTTGTGTTGCTCCAAATCCAAGCGTCGTGGCTACCCCCACAATCGTAGCGAAGACGGCAATAATATCGATTGTCTTCCCCCATGGACCGGCCATCTTATCTCCAAAAAGGGGTTCAAGGGTAGCGCTGATTAAACCAGGTTTTCCGTGTCTGAATTTAAAATAGGCGAGTACTAAAGCGACGACAGCATAGATCGCCCACGCGTGAATGCCATAATGAAAGAAGGTTATACGCATGGCATCCTCAAGCGCTACCCGAGTACCTGGCTCGGCCGTTGGAGGGGTCTTCATATAATGGGAGATTGGCGAGGCAACACCGTAAAAAACAAGACCAATTCCCATGCCCGCACTAAAGAGCATGGCAAACCAGGTGGAATAGCTGAAATCTGGCTTGTCCTCTGGCTTACCAAGCTTGATTTTTCCATACGGACTGAAGATCATATACAAACAGAACACGACAAACAAGGAAACAATTAATAAATAATACCAGCCAAAGTGGACGGATATGTAGATTTGAATAGTACCTGATATACGTTCAAAGCTCTCAGGCGCTAAGGAACCCCACACGGAGGCAGCAAGCGTTATAGATAATGTGATCCAAAATACAGAAGTTGTTTTATTCATAGTCTACTCCTTCCCGTCACCGTTCTCCTCTGAAAAAGAGTTATCCTGATGTAGTATTTCTGAACTGATTGTTTCTATACTATAGGGCAGAAAGAAAATCACTTAAGATATTATCCATTCTGGCAGGATAGAACTTCCTTCATTGATCAAAACTAGTGCTAGGTAATCAAGAGAGAAGGGAGGGATGCTGGTATGAATGAAGCGGTTTTCGATGTGGTCATAATAGGCGGAGGACCAGGGGGATTAAGTGCCGCTCTTGTATTAGGGCGCTCTTGTAGAAACGTGGTCATTATAGATAAAGGAACCCCGCGCAATGATGTTACACTTGAAGCTCATGGTCTTTTAACAAGGGATGGGATCAAGCCTCAGAAACTTCGCCAGATTGCCCGGCAGCAGTTGAGGGCCTATCGCAATGTAACGTGTTTTAATGATGAAGTGATACAAGTAGAAAAACATACTAAACAGTTTATTGTTACAACCCGTCTGGGGGATGCTTTTAAAGCAAGAAGGTTGATTGTAGCAACAGGAATGATCGATGAGTTACCAGCTATACCTGGTTTTAGGGAGGTGTATGGCAGGTCCGTTTTCCCCTGCCCTTATTGTGATGGATGGGAGCGTAAGGGTGAACCTCTCGCAGTGTTTGGAAATGAAGAGAAAGTTGTTAATTTTACAAAATTGCTCTATAACTGGAGCAAGGATCTTATTTTATTTACGAATGGAGCGGCACAGTTTGATGGGAAATTCAAGCAAGAATTGACAGACCATCATATTCGTATAGTAGAAACACCCGTTGTAAAGTTACAATCTAATGAGGGTAAATTAGAGAAGGTATTGACGGAAACAGGACAGACATTTTTTAGAACGGGCGGTTTTCTTTTAAATACCAGAGAAAAGCAAGCTTTCGACCTTTCTGAACAATTAGACATCCATATCAATGAACGGGGCGGCTATGAATCAGACGATCATGGACTGACAAACGTAGAAGGATTGTATGTGATTGGTGATGCCAAGAACTCATTTGTGGGGTTAGCTGGTGCTGCAGGAGAGGGGTATGAAGCAGGAGTGGTGATCAATCATGAACTGTCGATGGAAGATTGGGAGTAAGAAGAACTTTAAACCGGGTAAAGACCTGGATTAAAGGAGGGACAGGACGGCCCCTCCTTTCCTGACTAGATGAATATGCGAAGGCGTCTGGAAGTGTGAATGTTTTCGTATATTGGTATAGACAACTATATATTTAAATGATAAAGTGGATCTATGAAGCGTTTTCATATTATTTATCCGATAAAGGGGTGGAGATACATGTTGAACTTTTTACAGCGAATTGGTAAATCATTAATGTTTCCAATAGCTACTTTGCCAGCGGCGGCATTACTTGTGCGTCTTGGTATGGAGGATATGCTGGATATTCCCTTTGTAACAGCAGCGGGGAATGGGATCCTTACAAACCTGTCGTTAATATTTGCGATTGGTATTGCTATGGGATTTGCGAAGGATGGAAGCGGGGCGGCTGCTCTTGCTGGTGCCGTCGGTGTTTTAGTACTCGAAGGCGGGATTGGAGCGATTAACGAAAATATTAATATGGGAGTATTTTCAGGAATTGTTTCCGGGGTAATCGCCGGGATGCTATATAATCGTTTCTATGACGTTAAATTTCCAGAATTTCTGTCATTCTTTGGTGGAAAAAGGTTCGTTCCGATCATTACTTCACTAGTAATGGTCGCGCTCTCCTTTGTATTTGGTTATTTATGGGTTTATCCGCAAAATGTGCTTGATGCCACAGCTAACTGGATTTTAAATGCAGGAGAACTGGGTGTAGGTGTATATGGCGTTCTGAACCGTTTATTAATTCCAGTAGGCTTACACCATGTAATGAATACATTAATTTGGTTTGACTTTGGTACATTTACGACTGAATCAGGGGAAGTTGTTCGGGGAGAAATTAACCGATTCTTAAATGGCGACCCTGAAGCGGGGCACTTCCTTGCAGGGTTTTTCCCGGTTATGATGTTTGGTCTTCCAGCTGCTTGTCTGGCCATGTATGCAGCAGCTAAGAAGCATCGTAAAGCAGCTGTAGGAGGCATGTTATTAAGTATTGCTTTGACCTCTTTCCTTACAGGTGTGACAGAGCCGATTGAATTTACATTTATGTTCCTATCACCCCTTCTTTACGTTGTGCATGCTATATTAACCGCTGTTTCCATGGTTGCTGCTTTTATGCTGGATGTTCGTCACGGCTTTGGTTTTTCAGCAGGTCTGATTGATTATCTTCTAAATTACAGTATTGCTGAGAATCCGCTCATGCTGATTCTTATCGGAGTCGTTCTGGGTGCTGTGTATTTTGTTGTCTTCTACTTCTTGATTGTTAAACTCGATTTGAAAACTCCTGGTAGAGAAGATGAGGAGGAAGATCTCGTAGAAGAAACACAGGAAGTTGGACAGCCTAATAAGCCAGCAAACGATTATGATGCAAAAGCTTATCAGTACCTTGAAGCACTCGGGGGCTCTGAGAATATTAAATCATTGGATTATTGTACGACTCGATTGCGCCTGCAAATGTCTGACCGTGAAAAAGTGAATGAAGCGGCATTAAGGCGTTACGGGGCACGCGGTGTAATGAAAGTTGGAAAGCAGAATCTGCAAGTTATCGTAGGAACAACTGTCGAATTTCTGGCAGATGCCATGAGAAAGCGGATGGACCAGAGGTACGAGGCTCCACCAGAAACTGATTTCAAGGAAGATGAACAGAGCGATAAATCATACAATAGCCGCGAACTATCGGCTGAGGATTTTGTGCTGCCAAATGAAGGTACGGTCATGCCGCTTGAAGACGTTCCCGATGAAGTATTTGCACAACAGATGATGGGGCCAGGATTCGCCATCGATCCCGAGAAGGACACTTTTACTTCACCTGTTAACGGAAAGGTTGTCCAAGTATTCCCTACTAAACATGCAATTGGACTTGAAGCCGACGATGGGATGGAAATCCTCATTCACATTGGACTGGATACCGTTCAGCTTAAGGGTGAAGGGTTTGAAACTCTCGTTGAAGCTAATCAGACAGTCAAACAGGGGGACCCGCTAATACGTGTGGATCTCGACTTTGTGAAAAGAAAAGCTCCTTCTGTTGTAACTCCAATTATTTTCACAAATCTGGAAAATGAAACAGTAACTCTTCACCAAACTGGGAGGCATTCTCAAGGTGAGACAGGCATTGTTACTGTTCAATAATAGTAGGGAGAAGTTGATCACTTCTCCCTCCACTAGTAAGAAAGGGGTGAAATCATGGCTGAAACCATTGAATTTAGAAATGTAACGATAGTGACGGAAACTGAAACGATGAGATCTGCATGCCTGCAGGTTCGCAATGGAAAGATATATGCCATATCTGAATATAATATAGGCGGGGCCGATATTGTTATCGACGGTCAGGGTGAAAAGTGGACGCTCGTGCCTGGTTTCATCGATGTTCACATACATGGTGCCGATGGCCATGATGTAATGGATGCATCTCACAAGGCTCTCGCTGGCATGGCTTCCCGTTTGCCTGAAGAAGGTACGACTAGCTTCCTGGCGACAACGATGACTCAGTCGAAAGACCATATTTCCCGTGCTGTTCAAACAGTCGGAACTTATATCAAACAACAGAAGGTGAACAGCGAGGCCGAAGTACTCGGAATACACCTAGAAGGGCCGTTTATTTCACAAGAAAAAGCAGGCGCCCAGCCATTGGGACACATTTGCTTGCCCTCTATTGAGCAATTTGATCAATGGCAGGAAGAAAGTGATCACAACATTCGACTTGTTACACTAGCTCCTGAGGTGTCAAACGGCATGGAGTTTATAAAGCATGTAAGTGAGACTGGAGTTGTGGCATCAATTGGCCATAGTCAGGCTACTTACGATCAAGTTACAGAAGCTGTGCGTTCAGGCGCCCGTCATATCACTCATTTATACAATCAAATGAGCGGTCTGCATCACCGCGAACCGGGAGTCGTCGGGGCGGCTTTTTTAAATAAAGACCTTATGGTAGAAATGATTGTGGACTATGTCCATTCTCGTCCTGAGATGGTCCAGCTCGCTTACGAGCATACCCAGGCTGACCGTACCATTTTAATCACCGATGCGATGAGGGCTAAGTGTCTTCCTGAGGGAACCTATGAGCTTGGCGGGCAGAGTGTAAATGTTGAAGGAAATGAAGCTCGTCTAGCCGACGGCACATTGGCCGGGAGCATCTTGACGTTACAACAAGCTGTATCTAACATGAGCCAAAACACCAACATAACTATAGAGGAACTCACACGCATCACGTCTACGAACGCAGCTACCCAGTTAGGAATTGAAGGCCGTAAGGGAAGTATTGCAGCAGGAAAAGATGCCGATTTAGTACTTTTAAATGAAGAATACGGTGTCGTAATGACAGTATGCCGTGGAGTGATCGCTCACGACCGCAGGGAGGATACACCATGAATATCATCGTCACAAAGGATTATAAAGAGCTAAGCAAGAAAGCTTGTGAGTATATTGAAGAACAAGTAAAAGGAAAGCCGAATTCTGTCCTGGGTTTAGCAACGGGGAGCACGCCGCTTGGCACATACCAGGAGTTAGAAGAAGGATATAGAAGTGGATCTGCCGACTATCAGGACGTTTATTCACTAAACCTGGACGAGTATGTCGGATTGGACAAAATCGACCCTCAAAGCTATCATTTTTTTATGAACAAACATCTGTTTCACTCGATTAATATCGACCCTGACCACACTTATATTCCGAATGGGAAAGCAAGTGACCTTGCTTACGAATGTGAACGATATGAACAATTAATCGAGGAAATAGGACCACCGGATCTACAATTGCTAGGTATTGGTCAGAATGGACATATCGGCTTTAATGAACCTGGTACTTCTTTTGATAGTGAAACACATATTATTGATCTATCTGCCTCAACAAGAGAGGCCAATGCGAGATTTTTCAACTCAATTGAAGAGGTACCTCACCAGGCAGTTACAATGGGGATCAAGTCCATTTTAAAAAGTAAAAAGATCGTGCTTCTTGCTTCAGGAGAGGAAAAGGCTGAAGCTATCAAGCGTCTGCTTAGAGGGGAACAGGATGAATCTTTTCCTGCCTCTGCCTTGAATAAACATGATCATGTGACTTTAATTGTGGATGAACCAGCTTATAAACAAGCAAAGCTTTGAGAGGAGTCCGAATTCTATGATAGATAAGCAGTCACCATTGCCGATTTATTATCAAATTGAGGAAGATATAAAACAGCGAATAGCTGATGATGATTATCGGTCAGGGGACATGATCCCGTCTGAACGGGAGCTTTCTGAGACGTATGATGTGAGCCGGATGACAGTGAGACAAGCGGTTACTAATATGGTGAATGAAGGAGTCCTGTTTAGGGAAAAAGGACGAGGCACCTTTGTTGCCGATCAAAAAATTGAGCAGCCTCTTCAAGGGATGACGAGTTTCACAGAGGATATGAGATCAAGAGGAATGGAAGCAAGCAGCAGGCTATTGCAGTTTGAGAGGGTAGCAGCCCCGTTTGATGTATTGCGAAAATTGCAGCTCCATGAAGAGGCTGAAGTTTACAAAATTGAGCGGATTCGCTATGCAGATCAGAGGCCGATGGCGATTGAAACGACATTTATTCCTGCAGCTATGTTTCCTGGTCTCGATGAACGAGTTGTTCAAGGGTCGCTGTACGATTATATTGAAAAATCGAAACAAAAGAGGATCGGCAAAGCAAGTCAAATGATTGAAGCAACTATAGCTGATGAACAACAATCGTCCTTGTTAGAGGTACCGGCAGCATCGGCTATCTTGCATATCGAACGGAATAGCTCGTTAACGGATGGAACTCCCTTTGAAGTAGTGAAGTCATCTTATCGCGCAGATCGCTACAAATTCATTAGTGATATTTACCGAGCTTAAGGAGAGGGTATTGATGAACTATTTGGTAAAGGTAGCTGAACAGCTCAAGAATCTTGAACTCTCGACTCACTGTCAACTGACCACGATTAGTCAAACGGTGGCTGAGTATCTTAAGCAGGGACAGATTATTCACTTGTTTGGCTGCGGTCATTCCAGCCTGATTGCTCAAGAACCTTATTACAGGGCAGGAGGCCTTGTGCCTGTTCGTCCCATTTTGATCGAATCTCTTATGTTACATCAGGGCGCACTTCAATCCAGCGTGAACGAAAAAACAGTCGATTACGTCCACGATTCGCTGGCCAATGAAGACATTCGCGAAGGGGATATATTGATTGTGATCTCGACTTCTGGCCGTAATCCTGCTCCCATTGATGTTGCCATGTTCGGGCAGGAGCGGGGTGCTTACGTCATCGGGTTAATGTCAAGGGAATATACACAATCTCAACCTGCGCGACACCCTTCAGGGAAAAGGCTGGAGGAGGTCGTCAATGTCGTAATTGATACACAGGTGCCTGTCGGTGATGCAGTTTTAGAAAAAGAAGGAATTGCTCAGGCGTTTGCCCCAGCATCTTCGGTCATTGGTACAGTGCTTATCCAAGATCTTTTTGCAAAGACAATTGTAAGCCTTAAAGAATTGGGAGTAGACCCGCCAATTTTTCAAAGTGGCAACATCGATGGCTCCGAACAACATAACAAAACCCTGGTAGAAAAATATAAAGACAGAATACAATTTTAACATCCTTTTTCTGGGAGACCTGAGGTGGTATTTATACCCACTTTAGGTAATTACACCCTTAGCATGTATTCAGAGGAAGTGATCCTTGAGATGTTTCGGGTCAATTTAGAAGGAAGTTCAGCTCTTGAGTAAAACAGAATTTCGATCTTTTCAAAAGGACAATCGATTAGCAGAGATTCAGAAACAATGATCAAGAACTCTAAATGACAAAAAATAGATGACCTGAGGTGGGTGTTTTTTCCACCTCGGGTCATCCATTTTATTCCATATCACTCGCTTTGGATACTCCAAAGAAATTGTGCGATAGCCTGATCGACTTTAATATATTCGTGCAGACCCGAGTGGGTAGCGGTCTGGCTGAAAAAAGTACGTTCCTGATAATTTACTGGCGCGATAATGCGACTGAGACCCAGTGCACTTTGTTTACTGACAAGACCGTCCCATTGCTTAGCAGGGGGCGCCTCCTGGTTAATGACACCCGCGATCGCTAATGCTTGGACCTTTGAGTTAATGTTTTCTTTATTTTTGATCATATTTGTTAATGCATGTGAATCAGCTTTTAAATCAACCGTAGCTGCTCCTGTATTCGCAGCAAAGTAACTCTCTTGATCAATGCCTAAGAAAGGGCTGCCAATCGCAATCAACTTATTCACTGAAGGAAAACTCCCTTGTTGATTACTTAACAGAAAATTCGTTGCAGCAAGGCCTCCCATAGAGTGGCCGACAAGGTTAACTTGATCAATACCATAATTCTCTTTTAAGGTGTGCAGCACTTTTTTTAACCAAAACGTCTGATTCTCTAAACTGGCTCGGTCATTTTTAAACAGAATCTGAATGAATGGATTCATCGTGTGGGGAATGTTCCCGCGAATCTGTACTGAACCTGATGAAGACACGTGAATCACCATTTGCTTAGAGCCCCAATTATTACCTTCAAAACGCTGGAGCATTGTATTGAATGACCCAGGCCCGCCTTTAAAACCATGAATAAATAGGGTTGGAATGGTTGAGTCAGTTTGCTCAGAACGTGTAGGTGAGGAGTTCATAAAGAAGATGGAACTGCCTAGTAGAAAGAACAGAATGGGGATAAGAATGTATTTTCTTCTTTCGTTATAAATATGACTGCGCATGATCTTCCTCCTGGTTGCATTCTTGCTTAAGTATAACATATTCTCGTTGTTTATATTACATTTTCATTACAAATATTACAAATGTAATAAAAGTAAAAGACCAGTTCCGTTACAGGAACTGATCTTTATTATCTCCTCAATTTTTGTAATAAACGCAGTATCTCAATATAGAGCCACACAAGTGTAATCATCAGTCCGAAGGCACCATACCATTCCATATGTTTAGGTGCTCCTTTATCAACGCCTTTTTCAATGAAGTCAAAATCCAGCACTAGGTTTAAGGCAGCTACCGCGACAATTACCAGACTAATCCCAATTCCGATTGGTCCACTCGAATGCAAGTAAGGGACACTGGTCTGGAAAAAGATATTCATGATGAAATTAACAATATAGACGATAAAGATCGCAAGCGTAGCCGATATCACCATTAATCTGAAGTTCTTCGTTACTTTTATGATTCCTGTTGCATAGAGAAACAGGAGCGCGCCCATAACAGCAAAGGTTAGAGAAGCTGCTTGAATCACAACCCCCGGATAGTTTGCTTCTGCAAACGAAGAAATTCCTCCAATGAAAAAACCTTCAAGTGCTGCATAAATGGGTGCAGTAATAGGTGCAGCTTTTGGAATGAAAATCGTGATCAGGGCAAAAATCAGCCCGCCAATAGCACCGATGATCATCATGAGATTGACGTTTACCCCTTGAGAATATTGGTACCACGTGTAAAGGGCTGAACCGAGTAAAAAAAGAAACAAAAAGAAAGTTTTGGATACGGTTCCGCCGAGAGACATTGTCGCCCCAGGGCTGCTGGACCTTTGAAAGGTTTTATCCTTTAAAACGGGATTCCCACTTCGCATTTTCGTCACTCCTTTTCCTAAGTATAAATGTAAGATGGGGGTAGAATAAAGGAGGAGCATTTACAGGACCTAGTTATGAATGTTTACTTTTCTGCCCTTGAAGGAAAATGACTTATACATTTCCCAATTGGAAAGGAGAATATCATTGAATCAGCAAGCGCTTAAAGAAAAGATTTTTGATATTATGGAGCACCACCAAGTTGGTACGCTCGCAACAGTTAAAGACGGTAAGCCGTATTCAAGGTTTATGACCTTTTCAAATGACGATGAATTTACCTTCTTCACCCCTACGAATAAAGAAACTCATAAAGCAGAGGAAATTGAGTCAAATCCCAATGTCTACATTTTAATTGGGTACGAGGGTGAAGGAAATGGGGACGCATACCTGGAAGTGGAAGGGCAGGCCAAAATCCGTGACGATCAGGATATAAAAGATCGATTGTGGAATGACAGAATGAAACGGTGGTTTTCTGGAAAAGATGACCCTGAATATATCGTGCTGGAAATTTACCCAGAGAGCATTCAGTTAATGAATACAGGAACTGACACACCTGAAAAATTAGAACTATAATAGAGGAGCTGCCAGGTAACAGCTGGCAGCTCCTCTTTCAATGATGCAATGCATGGTTAATCATTTGCTGCAACACGTTAATGACATGTTCATCATCGTGAGAATAATAAATCGTCGTTCCTTCCCTGCGGTATTTAACGAGTCGCAAGTTCTTAAGAAACCGAAGCTGGTGCGAGACAGTCGATTGCCGTAGTCCGAGGGTTTCTGAGATATCATTAACTGCATATTCCTTTTCAAAAAGGAGGTTTAAAATTCGAATGCGGGTGGGGTCAGACAGAGCTTTAAACGTTTGACTGACGATAAACAGCGTTTCTTCATCCAAGTCTCTCATATAAAAAGAATCATCCATGCTGAAACCCTCCTTTATCCTGTTCGTGCATAGAACAGTACTCATCTTCATACTCAATTTCAATCGTAATATGGTCCAGGTGAATCGTATTAATAATCGATTTCACCTGCTCCTTGATTGTACAGACCTCTTCCTTAGAAGCAGAAGAAGGGACCACAATATGGGTGGAAAAAGCATGATGTTCGCCGTCTAGTGACCATAGGTGAGTATGGTGTGTAGACTCGACATGACGGAGTTCATTCATTTCATTCACAACACTGTCCAGGTCAACATCTTCGGGGACTCCTTCCAGAAATAGCCGCATCGTTTTGAGCAAATTTAAAACAACATTATATAAAATATATAGCGTGATTGCGATGGAAGCAATCGGATCAAGAATCGGTAAATCAGTGAAAGCCATGACAATACTGACAATAAGTACTGCTACCCACCCTAGAACGTCCTCAAGCAGGTGCAGTGACATGACTTTCTGGTTCATTGATTCACCGCCGCGCAGCCGAAATGCCGCTGCTCCATTCACGATAATTCCCAATACAGCGAAAGCTATCATTCCGCCTGCATGCGGTTGTTCGGGATCCATAAGTCTCGGTATCGCCTCTGTTAAAATAAATACCGATCCTACGATTAACACAATGCTATTAATAAGTGCAGCCAGAAGAGAGAAGCGTTTATAGCCAAAAGAAAAATTATGGTTTTTCCCTTTTTTTGAAAACTTTTGGAGAAACCAGGCTAAACCTAATGATAGCGAGTCGCCTAAATCGTGTAATGCATCTGAAAGGATGGCCATACTGTTGGTCAAAATTCCGCCGACAATCTCCAGGATTGTAAATCCCAGGTTGAGAAAGAAGGCTAATTTAATATTTCCGGTAGTATGGTCGTGATGATGGTGATGGTGTCCCATACTGAATCCCTCCTTTACCTCAATATATGTTTATATGTTCATATATACAATACTACTGGACATCTAAAAAGGTGTCAACTTGTGTTGACTCTTTTTAACTATACCCACTTTAAGCTTTTTCACTAGCTGAGGGTAATGGTTGATTATCCAAATTTTCCTCAATGGGGCTCATTAGAATAAAATGGTTTGAGTTATATTCTTTATGCGAGTAAAGAGTTTTTGTATAGTAAAAGTATCTTGTATAGAGGAGAATGATTATGAAGTGGATTCAGAAGAGGTTTGACCAGCTGACAACTCAAGAATTATATAAGATTTTAGAGTTGAGAACGGAAGTATTTGTTGTCGAACAAAATTGTCCGTACAAAGAGGTAGACGGACTTGATGACGAATGTGTACATATTTGGCTTGAAGATAAAGGCGAAATGATTGCTTATTGTCGAATCGTTCCTCCGCAAGCAAGTGGAGATTATCATGCAATTGGCCGTGTGCTTGTTGTGAAGCAGCAGCGCGGCAAAGGGTATGCAAAAGATCTTATGAATAAAGCGATTGAGACGTTAAAGCAAAGTGACAATATTGAGGGGATTTCCCTGCATGGTCAGGAATATTTACGCCATTTTTATGGATCGTTTGGCTTTAAAGAAGTAACAGAAGTTTACCTGGAAGATAACATTCCACATGTTGATATGGTCATGAAGCTGTAACAAATGGTTCATGTTTGAAGACAAGTATGAGGTGGAAAATATACTCTGTGACTTAAAAAAACTGGAGGGAACTCATATGAGTCCGCAAACATTTACTAGACAATATATTAAGGGGGAGTGGAGGACGGGAGCAAGTGAACAGACCGTTGAAAATATAAATCCTTACACTCACCATACTATCGCAAGTATTCCATCAGCTAATGAGGAAGACTTGGATGACGCATATAAAGCTGCACAGGCAGCACAGAAAGAATGGCGAAAGGTTACACCTGGACAGAAACAGACTTACTTTGATTCACTACAAAAAATTGTGGCGGATCGTAAGGATGAGATTATTGACTGGCTGGTTAAAGAATCAGGAAGTACACTTATCAAAGCGGAGTTAGAGTACCAAACAGCTTATGGGATTCTTCGAGAAGCTGCTTCTTTTCCAACCCGGATGGATGGACAGATCCTGCCATCGAATATCCCGGGGAAAGAAAACCGTATTTATCGTTCTCCTAAAGGAGTAATTGGCGTTATTGGTCCCTGGAATTTCCCGTTTCATTTAGCAATGAGATCGGTGGCACCGGCCATTGCAACTGGTAATACAGTAGTTGTCAAACCTGCCTCAAGCACTCCCGCTACAGCAGGACTGCTTCTTGCTGAGTTATTTGAAGAGGCAGGATTCCCGGCAGGAGTATTAAATGTTGTTGTAGGTCGAGGTTCTGAGATCGGAGATGCTTTTGTAACGCACCCTATACCTGAACTCATTTCATTTACGGGTTCCACAGAGGTCGGCAGCCATATCGGAGAGCTTGCTGGAAAGCATCTAAAAGATACCGCCCTTGAATTGGGCGGTAATAACGCAATGCTCGTCCTCGATGACGCTGATATTGACAGGGCTGTCGAAGCCGCTTCTTTCGGTAAGTTTTTACACCAGGGGCAGATTTGCATTGCGCTCAATCGAATCATTGTTCATGAGTCTGTTCACGATAAATTCGTTTCAGCCTTGAAGCAAAAAGTTGAAGGATTGCAGGCCGGTGATCCTGCTGAAAAAGAAACGATTGTCGGTCCGCTCATTAATCAGGAAGCTGCTGATCGTATTCAGAAGGATATGAACGATAGTATTGAACAGGGAGCTGTCAAACTAGTTGGTGGAGAAGAAACAAGTAATTTGCTGCAGCCTGCTTTATTAACAAATGTAACGAATGACATGCCGATTGCTAAAAACGAAATCTTTGGTCCGGTAGTAGCAGTTATTGCAGTGGCCAATGAAGAGGAAGCTATCCAGGTGGCTAATGATTCACCACATGGCTTGAGCGGCTCTGTGTTTACGACAGATGTTCATCGTGGAGTTGAAGTAGCTAAACAAATTGATACAGGTATGATTCATGTGAACGACCAGTCTGTCAACGATGAAGGACACGTTGCCTTCGGTGGTGAAAAGCAATCCGGTCTAGGTCGTTTTGGCGGGTCTTGGGCAATTGATAAATTCACAACGGTCAAGACGATTGGTGTCATGAACGGGTATCGTGAATTCCCATTTTAATAAATAAAAAAGAGTCAGAGAGCTAGTGCTCTGACTCCTTTTTTTGGAATTCTTTGAAGCGACTGATAGATTCTTTAAGGTCTTTTTTTGAGTTGTTCAGACCAATTCTGACGTACCCTTCCCCATAGGTGCCAAAACCAACACCTGGCGCCACGAATAATCCAACTTGATCAAGCAGGGCGTCAGCAAATGATTGGGAGGAATAGCCTTCAGGGACCTTCAGCCATACGAAAAATGACCCTTTACAAGGCATTAAATCCCAGCCTAACTCTTCAAATCCTTTTGCTAAAATATCTCTTCTTTCCTCATACGTTTGACGTAATTCCCTGACAGAATCCTGAGGTTCAAGCAAAGCTGTTGCCGTTGCTTCTTGAAGGGCGCCAAACAAGCTCACATGGTAGTGATCCTGAATGAGTTCAAGGGCTTCAACTACGCTCGGATTCCCGACAGCAAAGGCTACGCGCCACCCTGCCATGTTATACGTTTTAGACATTGTATAGATTTCAACCCCGACATCTTTTGCTCCAGGCATCTGCAGGAAACTCAAGGGCTTCTTATGTTCATCAAAGCCGATAGCTCCATAAGCAAAATCATGAACGACACAAATATCATGTTTATCAGCCAAATCAATCGTTTCTTTGAAAAATTCCTCTGAGGCGACAGCCCCTGATGGGTTATTCGGATAGTTCAAAAACATTAATTTAGCTTTGTCCAAGGTGTCGTTGTCCAATTGCTCATAGTCTGGAAGAAAGTCATTCTCTTGCAGGAGCGGCATCGACTTCATGACCGCATCAGCAATTGCAACACCAGACCAATAATCTGGATAACCAGGGTCAGGAACGAGCGCAACATCTCCCGGATCAAGAAAACACTGACTCAGCTCAACAAGGCCAGCTTTACTGCCCAACATGATCGCTACTTCGGACGTGGGGTCTACTTCTACGTCATATTCACGTTTATAGAAATCGGCCACAGCCTCTTTTAGAAAGTCATATCCCTTGAATGGCGGGTACTTATGATAGTCCGGATTTTCACTGGCATTTTGTAACGACTGAACGATATGTTCCGGAGTTGGCTGGTCAGGGTTTCCCTGCCCGAGATTAATCACATCATATCCCTGTTCGCGGTATGTATTTAATGTTTTCATAAGATCTGCAAAGAATTGATTAGGAAGCCTCTTTAGTGTTTCTGATTGAGGGAATGATTTCATAAGATCGCACCTTTAAAAGATATTTTTGAAAAGTCTAATAATTTATCTTAACGTGTGAAGTATAATTTGTAAAGCAGCTTTGATTTTGCTGAACGGTGAAATGGGGTATAAATAAGATAGATGAGCAGAAGGAGTGTGTTGGAATGAAGTTTGTTATTATTGGCGGAGACGCAGCTGGTATGAGTGCAGCGATGCAAATTGTCCGTAACAGTGAAGGAAATGAAATTGTTACGTTGGAACGTGGTGAAATCTACTCGTATGGTCAGTGTGGTCTGCCTTACATATTCGGAAGAGAAGTGGATTCCTTTGATGATTTGATTGCCAGAACACCGGAGACGTTCCGTAATAAGTATGGAATTGATGCGAGACAGCTTCATGAAGTTACAAAAGTGGACTGTGACCACAAAGTCGTTTACGGGATCGATCATAACAATGGCGAAGAGTTTAAAGAGTCATATGACCGTTTACTTATAGCTACTGGTGCAGACCCTGTCATGCCACCATGGGAAGGAAAGGATCTTTCAGGTATCTACTCATTAAAAACGATCCCTGACGCAAAAAACATCATGGATGGATTAGAAGATAAAGTAGATCAAGTGGCTATTATTGGCGGGGGGTATATTGGTTTAGAAATGGCTGAGAATTTAGCTGCGATTGGAAAGAAAATATGCATCATTGATCGTGGAAACCGTTTAGGTAAAATTTTTGATGAAGACATGAGCGAATTAATTCATAAAGAAGCTGAGAAGCAGGGGATCGAGTTGTTACTTGGTGAATCTGTAGAAGGGTTCAACGGGAATAAAAAAGTAAAAAGTGTGATTACCGATAAAGGAGAATATGAGACTGATCTTGTTCTGGCTGCGGTTGGGGTAGCTCCAAATACATCATTTTTAAATGGAACAGGCATTTATACGAGTTATAATCAGGCGATTGAAGTCAATGCCTTTATGGAAACAAGTATCATGGATATTTACTCCGCGGGAGACTGTGCCACACAATTTCATCGCGTGAAGCAGCGACCAGATTATGTACCGCTTGGAACACATGCAAATAAACAAGGTCGAATTGCAGGATTAAATATGGTGGATCACCGTCGAACCTTTCAAGGAATTGTGGGTACTTCCATTCTGAAGTTCTTTGATTTGACGCTTGGCCGGACCGGGATTTCCTCACAGGAAGCAAAGGAAGCACATATCCCTTACGAAACAGTGAAAATCGAATCTACACACGCAGCCGGATATTATTCTAAGGAAGATCCGATGACTCTGAAGTTGATTTACGATGAACAATCAAGGTGCTTGCTTGGTGGTCAGATTATCGGCGGCCAAGGTGTTGATAAACGAATCGATGTATTGGCTACAGCGATTTATCATTGGATGACCGTCGATGATCTTGTCGATTTGGATATCTCTTATTCCCCGCCTTATAACAGTGTGTGGGACCCGATTCAGCAAGCTGCCCGCCGTGCAAAGTGAAACGTAGTTGCTGCCACCCCGTATATACTTGATGAAGTAATTTAAAGGTTTTTATTTTGGAAATATATACCTTTAGTAGAGTGCGTATGATAAAATAAATTTACAGTAGGCTTACCTTGCACGACCGAAATTTCCGGTGTTTTCAGGACAAACGAATGGAGGAATCACATGGAATATAAGGGTCCATCAGCCTATGATGAGGAGTTCTTCTTCAACCGTTTCTTATCAAGAAGAAACCGAGCAGACAGTCCGAATAATACTATGGAACACCCAGCTTTTATAAAGTTACTTGGGGAGGTGGGGCAGAAAAAGATTCTTGATCTAGGGTGTGGTGACGCCCGGTTTGGGGTGGAGCTTCTCAAAAAAGGATGCTCATCTTACGAAGGAGTGGAAGGCTCACGTAATATGGCAGAGCAGGCAGCGGAGAGTCTTAATGGATTGAAAGGCCGCGTATTTCATTCCTACTTGGAGGAGTGGAATTATCCTTCGGCCCACTATGATTTGATCGTTTCAAGAATGTCTTTCCATTACATAGAAAAACTCGAACCTATTTTCGAGCAAATTCATCAGGCTCTTCGTGATAATGGCAGGTTTATTTTTAGCGTCCAACACCCCGTATTAACATCTTCACAAGCAAGCGCTGTGCAATCCCCAAGGAGGACAAATTGGATAGTTGATGATTATTTTGATGGGGGTAAGCGAGTGGAACCGTGGATCGAGGAGCAAGTCGTTAAATATCATCGTACCTTAGAAGACTACTTCAAGGTAATAAAAGCTTCCGGATTTACAATAGAAGATATAAGTGAATGTGCACCAAAAAGAGGGCAGCTTACTAATGAAGGGGAGTATCAGCGACGGATGCGTATCCCTTTGTTCCTTATCATTGCCTGTCATAAATAAAGAGGCCCGCGGTAAACGGACCTCAACGGCGGAATTTCGTAATATTGCGCTGCATCACTTATAGAGATCGGGTCTGCGGTCCTGGAATATCGGAATTTGTTCCCGGATCGCCTCTACTCTAGAGAAATCAACTTCTACGATTAATATTTCTTCCTCCTCACCAGCTTCACCAACGACCGTCCCCCATGGATCAATCACGAGTGAATGGCCGCCAAATTCATTATTAGGATCAGCCCCCACACGATTGCAGGCAATGATGAAACACTGATTTTCGATAGCGCGGCTGATTAATAAGCTCCGCCAATGCTCAGTCCTTGGCTTTGGCCATTCTGCTGTAACAAACAATCCACGGGCTCCTTCAAGCATGTGCGTACGAATCCATTCTGGGAAGCGGATATCATAACAGATCACACCAGCTACAGGAGTATCGCCTAGTTGAAAAATCCCCTGTTGGTTCCCTGATCTTAAAAACTTTTCCTCATCCATCAGTCGGAACAAGTGGGCTTTTCGATACTTCAAACAGCGCTGACCTGATTCATTATAGACAACGAAAGTGTTGTAAAAATCCTCCCCATCACGTTCGGCAATAGAACCAGCGATCGTTACCTTATGTTGTTGCGCCAACTCCATCATTAATTGATGGGCGGGCCCGTCAAGTTCTTCTGCGATTTCATCAAAACGACTTAAATCATAACCTGTCGTCCACATCTCAGGAAGTAGAATGACTTCCCCGCCGTGGGTGGCTGCTTCTTCTATTTGTGTCCGTGCATGTTTTCGATTCAGTGCAGGATTACCAAAAGCGATATCCATTTGAATAATAGCCAAGTTTGTTGTCATCGTTTCACCTCTTTCTTTTCAGTGTACCAAAAATTCCTCAATATTTGTTCCCTTCCAGGAATTTATAAAAAAGTTGCGCGTGGATGAGCATACATAAAGATAGCCACATCCACGCGCAAGACACGTGCCAACATCGAATTACTCCACTACGATCGAGGGCATGTTTCAACGCCGAACGGCCCTGCGTTGTGCGGGTCACTTTGTGTTAAAAGCTTATAACCATGCTACAATAGTAGCATAATCTTTTAACAGGAGAGGGCGTAGGATCTATGTTTGAGCTGCTTTTGCCGATGCTTGAGCGTTTGGGCATTATCGTAACCGTCGCTTTTATTATTACTCGTTTTCGCTTTTTTCGTGAACTGATCGACCAAAAGACACTTGATCGCCCTCAGCAATATATGGCGATCGTGTTCTTTGGATTGTTTGGGATCATCGGTACATACACAGGCATTACGTATAACGTTAATTCATTTGAGTATGGCAGCTGGGCCATCAACCTCGGCGAATCAGAAGCTCTTGCTAATTCCCGTGTAATTGGAATTGTTGCTGCCGGTTTGTTTGGCGGCTACCGGATTGGCGTGGGTGCGGGGTTGATAGCTGGTATCCATCGGTTTTCCCTTGGTGGATTCACAGGATTTGCATGTGGAATCTCCGCAGTGATAGCGGGTCTGATAGCCGGCTTTTTTCACAAAAAAAATCAGTCGCTTAAGTTGAAGACGGCGTTAATGATCGGGGCGCTTGCAGAGACAGTACAGATGGGGATTATTCTTACCATCTCAAAACCATATGCTCGTGCGTGGGAGCTGGTACAGGAGATTGGTTTACCGATGATTGTGGCAAACGGGGTCGGGTCGGCTCTGTTCTTGCTTATCATTCGGAATGTATTAAATGAGGAAGAGAAGGCCGGAGCGATTCAGGCTCAAAGAGCTCTTAAGCTGGCGGAATCCACCATTTCGCATTTGCGTAAAGGCTTGACGATAGTTTCCGCGCAAAAGGCCTGCCGGATTATATATAATGAAGTGGAAGTTCGGGCGATTTCGATGACGGACAATCATAAAATACTGGCCCATGTTGGACAGGCAGACGACCATCATCTTCCTGGAGGAATGATCCTGACGCGTGCAACTAGAGAGGTGATTCAAACAGGAGAGCTCGTTGTCGCTCGTCATGAAGATATCGACTGCAGTGATCCGAACTGCCCTCTCGGAGCTGCTGTTATCGCCCCACTCAATCGAAAAAATGAAGTCGTTGGGACGTTGAAGTTTTATGTCCAATCTGAAAAAGAAGTGTCGAACGTGCTGCTTGAATTGATTCAAGGTTTGAGTGCTTTGCTTGGTCAGCAGCTTGAGATCGCAGAAGCCGAGAAAGCACAGGACCTAGCCAGGGCAGCTGAAGTGAAGGCGCTCCAAGCTCAGGTAAATCCACACTTTCTTTTTAATTCATTAAATGTGATCGTTTCCCTTACACGCTCAGAGCCTGATCGAGCCAGGGCATTATTGATTGCTCTGTCCAAATTCTTCAGGCAAAACCTTGAATCAACGACAAGAACATGGACATCTCTGAAAAAAGAACTACAGCATGTGAAATCCTACTTAACTATCGAAGAGACACGATTCGTTGATAAATTACATGTGCAATATGAGGTGGAAGATAGGGCCCTGGATGTGAAAATAGCCCCTTTAACTCTGCAGCCCTTAGTTGAGAATTGTATCAAACACGGCATTAAGGATCAGGAAGAAAACTGTACAATTATCATTCAAATTAAATGTGTGAGAGAAGGCGTACATGTATCTGTCATCGATAATGGAGCCGGTATTATTCCGGAACGGTTGAAGGCGCTCGGAGATCAGGAAGTAAAGTCTGAAAAAGGAACTGGTTTAGGGTTATACAATGTCAATAAACGTCTTAAGCATATGCATGGAGAACAATCTGCCTTAAATATTACCAGTGAACCAGGCAAAGGTACGGAAATTTCCTTTTTCCTATTCGAAAAAAGAGAGGAGGATTCTGCATGGGGATGACGGTCATGGTGGTTGATGATGAACGATTCAGCCGGGAGGAGCTCATTTACTTGTTAGCAAAGCATCCTTCTATTGAAGTAATCGGGGAAGCCGACTCAGGTGAAGCGGCATTAATGAAAACGATCCAATTGCAGCCTGATGTCTTGTTTCTAGATGTGGAAATGCCGAAAATGGATGGTATGGAGGTAGCTCAATCAGTCCAGGGATTAAAGAAAGTTCCTGAGATTGTTTTTGCAACTGCTTATTCCAATTTTGCCGCTGAAGCCTTTCGCCATGAAGCCGTTGACTACCTGCTTAAACCATTTGATGAGGACCAGTTATCCGAGGCAGTCGAACGGCTGGAGAAGAAACTGATTGGAAGCAGTGATTTAGCAGTTAAAGCCCAGACGCCTGCGAAATTAGCTGTAGAGGAAGATGGTGAAATCAGTTACCTTGACCCCGGTGACATTTTATATGTGTTCCGGGAAGGACGACTAACAAAGGTCGTTGGAAAAAACAAGGTTCATGATACAAAATGGTCGTTAAAGGATATAGAAGAACGGCTGGAGCCTTTTTCATTTTTCCGAATTCACAAAAGCTATCTCGTTAACCTCGATTACGTTGACCGGCTTACACCCTGGTTTAATGGTGCCTATCAGCTGGAATTAAAAGGATATAAAGAAAGACTTTCGGTTAGCCGTAACTATGTTAAAGACTTGAGAAAACAACTAGAGTTGTGACTTTTAGTGTATGATAGACATAATTTTCAACATGTTATACAACATATGTAACATGTTAAACATAAACTGCTTCGATGAAAGCGGTTCCTTGCTATGATGGTGAAAACGATTACAAAACATAGTAGGGAGGAAACTCAACATGATTACATTTATTGTTAGTATTGCACTATTAATTATCGGATATTTTACGTATGGGAAATATGTTGAAAAGGTTTTTGGCCTGAATACAGAACGGCAAACTCCTGCATACACACACAGTGATGGCGTGGACTATTTGCCTATGTCTGATAAAAAGAACTCATTAATCCAGTTGTTGAACATTGCTGGGGTTGGGCCAATATTTGGGCCGATTTTGGGCGCTCTTTACGGGCCAGTGGCTTTTATTTGGATTGTCTTTGGAGCGATCTTTGCCGGTGCCGTTCACGATTATTTAACCGGAATGATCTCGATTCGGAACCGTGGTGCCCATTTGCCGGAACTTGCTGGTAAGTTTCTCGGCAAAGTGATGAAGCATGTGGTTAATGCTTTTTCTATTCTTCTACTCGTGTTGGTAGGTACGGTGTTTGTAACAGCACCGGCTGACCTGCTTCATAGTATGACGAGCAGCTGGTTGACAATGCCTGTTATTCTGCTAGCTATTTTCGCTTATTATTTGCTAGCAACCTTACTGCCGATTGATAAAATCATTGGACGACTCTATCCCATCTTTGGAGCTCTATTATTAATTAGTGCCATTGGGGTGGGAGGAGTGTTAATCTTCACTGGAGCACCGATTCCCGAACTCACATTTACGAATATGCATCCAGATAACGCACCAATCTTCCCGCTGTTATTCTTGACGATTTCGTGTGGGGCTTTATCCGGTTTCCATGCTACGCAAACACCGATTATTTCTCGTACGACTCAGCAGGAGAAGCAAGGACGTAAGATTTTCTACGGAATGATGATTACTGAAGGAATAATTGCAATGATTTGGGCTGCGGCAGCGATGAGTCTGTTCAATGGTCCAACAGGATTGAATGAAGTGCTTGCTAACGGTGGTCCGGCAGCTGTTGTGAGTGAGGTGTCTGTCGCGATGCTTGGGGCGATCGGCGGTACACTTGCCATTCTTGGTGTTATCGTGTTGCCAATCACTTCGGGTGATACAGCATTCCGCAGTGCGCGTATGATTATTGCTGACTACATTAAAGTTTCGCAAAAGAAAGTAATGAGCCGTGTATGGATCGCTGTACCAATGTTCGTGATTTCTTTCGCTCTAACAAAAATTGATTTCACGCTGCTATGGAGATATTTCTCATGGGCGAACCAG
Organism: Halobacillus naozhouensis; assembly: GCF_029714185.1. Lineage (NCBI taxonomy): Bacteria > Bacillati > Bacillota > Bacilli > Caryophanales > Bacillaceae > Halobacillus > Halobacillus naozhouensis. Next base: position 374,463 of record NZ_CP121671.1, read on the forward strand.
TCCACTGCAATGATTGCCTTGTGGGTTGGAGCTATGTATTTATTCTTAGCACGAAAAAATTACTGGATTGCAGCTATCCCGGCAACATTCATGACGATGGCAACGTTCACATATATCCTTAATGCACCAATAGGATTTGGATTATCACTAAATATCTCCTATATGGTTGCTGCGGTAATTACTGCTATCATTGTTACAGCTTTCTTTGTAGCTGCAAGACGTGGCCTGTCGCAAAACATACCACTCGAAGAAGAGTTGAAATCGGCTTAATCGGCCACAGAAGTCTCAGCCACCAGGCAAGTAAGCCTGGTGGTTTTTTATTTTAACCGTGGGAATATACTTGGTAGTGATAGGGTATGAGATAAATAGAAGAGAAGGGAATTGAATGACACAGGAGGCATCACGATGAAAGCTATGTTGATTGTTAATCCTTCTTCAGGTAAAGAAGAAGCGATAGATTACGTGGACCAAATTGAGGAACTTTTAAGGAAGAAAGGTTATGAAATAAAGACGGTTCAAACTGAGAAAGAACTTGATGCTATGAAATTTTGCCAAAATGCCTGCCGGGATGAATTCGAGCTCGTTGTTTCACTCGGAGGAGATGGGACACTTAATGAAACAATCAACGGGATGGTCGACCAGCGTCACCGTCCGAAACTTGGTGTGGTCCCACTAGGTACTGTAAATGATTTTGCCCGGGCTCTAAATATTCCACTAGAAGCTGAGGAAGCCATTCAAATCTTAACCTCTGATCGTACTCAAAAGGTAGATATCGGCCGTATGAATGATTATTACTTTGTTAATATTGTGGCCATTGGCGCCATAGCTGAGGCAAGTTATGAAGTAACATCAGAACAAAAGACGAAATTTGGTCCCCTGGCCTATATTATGGAGGGATTAAAAACATTAGCTTCAACCCCTTCTTACCCTCTTCATATCGAACATGATGAACAAGTGTGGGAAGGAGACGCCTTCCTGTTCCTTGCGGCTTTAACAAATTCAACCGCAGGTTTCGAACAGTTAGCTCCCCAAGCTGAAGTCAATGACGGTGTCATGCATTGCTATATTGTAAAGGAAGCGAACGCGATTCAATTAGCATCGATCACCACTTCCATGTTAAAAGGAGAATTAAGGCATCAAAAAGGTGTGGAGTATTTTACAGCTCAGAACTTAAAAGTTTCCTCGGCGAAGGACCTTGTAACGAATGTAGATGGAGAAGAAGGGGGCCCGCTACCCGCGACTTTATTGGTTAAATCGCAACACATAGAAGTTATTATAGAATAGTTATTTAATAGTATTAGAAGATGATATTGTCAGTTCACCTCGCTTCTTGTAAAATTAAGTTAATCAAATCTATGAGGTGAATCATGGAGTTTAAACAAATTCGGTTTATGATGCAAATGCAGGCAATGTCAACGTTAAGTGGAGGCACCACTTCCTCATTCAATAATTCAGTTCGTGATATGGCTTTTCAGAGTATTTTACAGTCTATTATGTCTCAGCAGCCGCCATACGGCAATAGCAGTGTCACTCAGAATAACCAGCCAACACCGCCAACACCGTTAACTAGTTTTAACGCATTTAGGTCTCAACCTGTACATATTAAGGATCAAACACCCTCTGTTTCTCACTCTCCTGTCCAGAGTCCTGTTGCAGAAGGAGAGAGCCAAACTATTGAAGCACTAATTAAAGAGGCTTCAGAGAAGTACGATGTTGAGGAAAGTCTCCTCCGTTCTGTCGTTAAAGCGGAATCAAACTTTGATCCTGATGTGGTGAGCCATGCGGGAGCGGAGGGGTTGATGCAATTAATGCCAGCTACAGCCAGGGGTCTTGGGGTAACTGACCCGTTTGATCCAAGGCAGAACCTTATGGGTGGAACGAAGTATTTAAAGCAAATGCTTGATCGCTATAGTGGAAATACTACCCTGGCGCTTGCGGCGTATAATGCTGGTCCTGGAAACGTTGATAAGTATGGTGGTGTTCCTCCGTTTGAAGAGACACAGAATTATGTAGATAAAGTATTAGGATATGCTTAACTAAAACCGCCCCAACGCTGATATGAAGCGTGGGGCGGTTTTTCATAAAAATAGGATTATGAGAAAGCAACTCCCATTCTTAGATTCTATGACTCATTTGAATGTATTGGTCGAATACTTTTGTCATCTCTTCGAGTCGGTGATGAACATCTTCGTCGATGAGTTCTCCATCAGCAGAGAAATGGTTGGTATGGGTATAGACATAATTAGGAGTGACAAGACAGCGGAAGTAGTCAAGAATAGGCTTAAGTTGACTTTCAATAACTAAGTGGTGCTGTAATGTTCCGCCGTTCGCTACTATGGAAACAGGCTTATATCGCATCGCCAGTGGTGAAATGGCATCGAGAAGGTTTTTTAAAGTTCCGGGAATGGACCCCTGGAAAATAGGTGTAGCAATAACGTAAGCATCTGCATGCTCCATTTCATGAATCAGCTTTTGCATATCCTCATTATATTGATCAACTGGCCGGCCATCGACGAACTGCATATCAAAATCTTTAAGATCAATGAGAGTTGTGTCATACTCTTTATGGAGCTTGCTTATATAGGTTTGGATTTCGTCCAGTAAACTTTTTGTTTTAGTTCCAACAATAGTTCCGTTAAGTAAAAGAATCTTCATGACCTGCTTCTCCCCTTTAATCTTCCATGAATGGGCACGATTTCACTAAACTTTCAACCATTATGTTAAATCATACGTTTTAAATAAGCAATTGTGACTGATTGAGTAAAGGGTCTTGGGAAGAGGGTATAGTATAATAAATCATCAATAAGAGGTGCAGCTCTATGAGAAAGATATGGAGAAGAATACGATTCTTATTTAATATAAAAAGATCGATCCCTTTCTTGATTGGATTTTTTCGATCACCGGATATCGCCAACGGGAATAAAGTGATAGCTATTTTACTTATGCTTGGCTACCTCCTATTCCCCTGGGATGTGATACCTGATTTCTTAGTAGTCTTCGGTCTGGTCGATGATATAGCAGTTCTGACTTTTATTTTACAGCAAATTGTCAAGATGGCTCCCGATTCCTTGAAAAAAGAGTATCGAATAGAAGAATAACAAATGTTTAAGAGTTAGTCATTTGAGGAACATATAAATTGCGTGAGATTAATTATCGAGGAGTGATTGATAGTGAGTAACGTAATGTTTACAGCACATGCTACAGCAAAAGGCGGACGTGAAGGTCACGTTAAGTCTGATGATGGTTTAATTGATTTAAATCTTGCACAGCCAGGCAGTGGGGATGAGCAGGGATCTAATCCAGAGCAGCTATTTGCAGCGGGTTATTCAGCTTGCTTCGATGGCGCCCTTAATCTGGTTGCGAGTAAGAAAAAAAAGGATATCGATTCTGAAATTACCGCTGATGTCAGCTTGTTAAAAGATGAATCAGATGGTGGCTTTAAGGTAGGAGTGGTGTTGAACGTTAGCCTTAAGGGAGTCTCCCAGGAAGAAGCGGAAGAACTTGTGGAAGAAGCTCACCAGGTTTGTCCTTACTCTAAAGCAACTCGAGGAAATATCGATGTAGAACTTAATGCTAAAGCAGTATAACTTTTGTAAAAACTCCAAGGCTTCAGGATAATTCTCCTGAAGCCTGTTTTTATTGCAGTTAAAGCTTATTTGAAAGACGTAGAGTAATATGATTTCCTATTGGATAGGTATCTGTGGTAGGTTATAGGTGAAAGTGAGGGCGATTTTATGAAGATAACTGATCAGGCTTGTCATCTCCTTGACCAGTTACTTGAAGACGAAGAAGCCAGTTGTTTACGTTTGTTCTTCGCTGGATTCGGGTGTGGTGAACCAGATATAGGCTTAACGTTAGCCGAACCTGAAGCAGATGATGAACTTCATCATATTAATTCGATCCCTGTTGCCATAGATCAACGGATTACTCATCTAACAAATGAGCTTATCATTGATGGGAAACAGACTATGGAGGGTCCTAAGTTTCAGATGTTTGGGCTGCCTGAAAAGGATTGTTAACGAAGCTACTGTTTGCACAGTAGCTTTTATTAATTTATTCATGAAAGTGATGTGTTCTGCTGACCCTCCTTAAAGGATTATTTGCTGATTTCAGGGAGTAGTTATTTACTTATCGAGCGTATGAAGGCGCACCCAGCTTTCACTAGTTTACGGTGGGATGTTTTTAGGATAATATGGAAGGCATCCTGATTCTAACCGGATCAGGCTTATTTTTGAAAAGTTAGAGGGTTGTAACAACATGATGGCATCAGGGCACCAAGTCGTTGGTTTTACTTGTGGAGTAGCTACACTAACATTCTTACCCGAACTGGTTCGTTTACCTACTACGTCTTTTGAGACCACGCTATTCTTTTTATTCGTTTTGTTTGGGTCGCTTCTTCCAGATATTGATACACCACGATCAACTCTTGGAAAGTGGTTTTGGAGACTCCTCCTCATCTTCCTTCTTGGGGCGGTCAGTGCTTATTTACTTGTACCGGTAATTATTAATGAGTATAGAGATGAATTAAGTATTGTTTCGATGTTTATCTTACCAATTCTGATTATGGTTCGCAGTCATCGAAAAATGACCCATTCCATTTTATTCATTTTTCTTATAGGTGGATACTGTTATTTTATTGGCTACTTTCTGGCTGTCCCATTGAATTATTTCATCGGACTGCTGGTCGGTGTCTGCTCACATTTGCTTGGGGATGTTATTACGAAAAAAGGAATACCAATATTATATCCTTTTTCTAAAAAGCATTTTCGGTTTATCGTAACGTTCAAAACGGGTTCACTTACTGAAAAATTTATCGTAATGACTTTAGCTGTAGCGAACCTGTGTTTTCTGGTGATTCATGTCCTTTAGCAGGTGGTATGCGTAATGGACAGTGTATCTATCAAGGAGTAATAATAAAAGCAAGAGGGCCTGTATTTTAGGCCCTCTTGCTTTTTATCATCGTTGCTTTTTAGGTTGTCTCATTTTCCTTTCGGGAATTGGCTCTTGCCGGATCATTTTCAAGAAAGCATACATGAAAATAAAGAGAATCACAGCAAAAGGGAGAGCCGATACAAGAGAAGCTGTCTGTAAAGCATTGAGTCCACCAGCTGTAAGTAGCACAGCTGCGATCGCCGCAATTAATACGCCCCATACAATCTTGGCAACTAACGGAGGGAATAGCGTTCCGCCGGCAGTCATACTAGATAAGATGTAGGTAGCAGAGTCAGCAGATGTAATTAAGAATGTGGCGATTAACAGAATTGATAGGATTGATAAAATATTTGTCATTGGCAGATAATTATATGTTTCAAAAAGTGCCAGTGCCACATCATCGTTTACAATTTCAGCGATGTTTGTTCCATTCATTAGGTCACTGTTCAGTGCCGTTCCCCCGAAAGTTGCAATCCACAAACATGCGATTAAAGGTGGAACAATTAAAACACCCACAATAAATTCTCGGATAGTACGCCCGCGTGATACGCGTGCAACAAACGCACCAACGAATGGCGACCAGGCAATTACCCAAGCCCAATAGAAAATCGTCCATTCTCGAACCCAGGTCCCTCCTCCTTCATAGGGAGTTAATCTGAAGCTATAGTTGATAAAGTTTGTAATATAATCGCCTAAACCTAATGTGAACGTGTTCAGAATAAATAAGGTAGGTCCAACAATAAATACGAATGCAAGTAATGTTAAGCATAATCCAAGGTTTAAATTACTAAGCCATTTAATCCCTTTATCCAAACCCGTAGTGGAAGATGTCAAATAGAGTACAAGCAATATCGTAGTGATAACAAGCTTTACCCATATTGAGTTCGGCACATCGAACACAGCATCAAGTCCACCAGCCATTTGTAAAATTCCTAATCCCAGTGACGTTGCTACCCCCATGACCGTTGCGATAACTGCCAGGGAATCAATTGTATGTTTAATACCTTTATTTTTACCTACCACAGGTTCAACAGCGGTGGAAATTAACCCATCTTTATTTTTTCTAAATTGAAGAAAGGCAATTAGCAGACCTACAATGGCAAAGACGGACCATTGACTGATTCCCCAATGAAAGAATGCGTACCCCATAGCTACGCGAGCTGCTTCTTCTGTTTGTCCTTCCAATTCAGGAAACGGCGTATTGAAGTAGTGGCTCATTGGCTCAGCTACACCCCAGAATACAAGTCCTGCACCGAAACCAGCCGAAAAGAGCATTCCGATCCAGGTAAAAAACGGATATTCCGGCCTTGAGTCTGGCGGGCCAAGTCTGATCTTTCCATATTTACTAATGGCTAACGCAAATAGAAAGAAGACGAAGACAAAAACGGCGATTAAATAGAACCAGCCGAAGTTTACAGTTGTAAAGTTGAAAAGTTTGGAAGATACAATGCTGAAACCTTCAGGGTTAACAGCACCAATAATTACTAGTATTCCCACTACAATAGAGGATACGAGGAAAACAGGGTTAAGTAGTTGATTCTTCATAGATAGTCCTTTCCATTTAAGTATTTGTTTACTTTAGTGTTCTAAGTAAAAGTGAGGATATATAATATGTAAAGCTATTCATTTATCCCCTTTTCAAGCAATTTTTAAACCTATAAGATGCCTGGGTGTCTCTTAAACCGTATCACAATCATGTTATTTTACATATTCATTTTACCAAATTCGTAAAGCTTCATGTATCATGCAGTCTCTTTACGGGTATAGGAAGGGGAATAGTATTTTGTCCATGTTTCAGCCCTTATACTCACTTTGGTCATTTTTGAAGCCAGTTTCATTTATGGAATGCCATGAGAGGCCATCTCTTGTATGGAATTGATTATCTAGTATAATACCCATAAAATTACGTCCCTCCTAAGCTCGTTTTCTTCAAATTATTTTAACAGAACTATGTGTTTTTGTCAGAATATTCTTGGTATCTGTGAGTAGCGGGAAAGGGTGAAAAGTGACGCTTTGCTCCATTTGAACTATTTAGCTTGTCCTTCCTCTATGTTGAAGAGAAGTTCAGTGTGAACAATGCTTGGAGCAAGTATGGCAGAATCTGTTGTTCATATGTGATAGGTCTTTTTTTTTAGGGGATACTATAATGGATAGGTTAAAAGGAGTGTTTTTCAAATGTTTGAACGTTGTTTACAGGTGAAGGAGTTTATGGCTTCCTATGAGGGGAAATGGATGGTCGCAGGCGGGTGGGCGATCGATTTACATATTGGAGAAGAAACACGGGATCATGAAGATATAGAGGTGGCTGTATTTCGTGATGAACAAAGAAGTTTAGCTTCACTGCTTGCTGATTGGGATATCTACATTGCTACAGAAGGGGAAAAGGAAAAATGGGATTTGGAGGATCCTATTGAACTTCCGATTCATGAGATTTATGCCTTTCATCAGGGAGGCAAGCAGCTAGAGATTTTAATAAATGAAAGAAATAGAGGAAGATGGAGGTTTAGAAAAGATCTAGAACTGACTTTTCCTTTATCGATGATGAACCTTCAATCGGAGCAGGGTGTTCCCTATTTAAATCCTGAAATCGTACTCTTGTATAAAGCAGCGAACACGAAGGAGAAAGATCATGATGATTTCAATTACGTTTTTCCGCATTTAAATGAGCATCAGAAAGAGTGGTTGAAGCAAGCCTTAATCCAGCATGTACCTAATCATCCCTGGCTCGAGGCACTACTATATTAGATCTGGAGGATAACGATGTATAAGGAAAAGGCCTGGGTCCATATTCGTGATAGTTTTTGGTTTCTGCCTGCGATTTATAGTATCATATCGATTTTATGTGTAACGCTAGTCACTATGATTGATTTTTGGATCATTCCTAAGATTAAAGAAAGTGTGCCCGGTATTCTGCTCATGAATACAAGTACAGCTCAAACTCTGTATGGCTCGCTGATTACATCGATCTTGACCATGACAACAATTAGTTTTTCTACGATCATGGTTGTACTTACCACATACTCGACTCAGTTTTCGCCGCGAACCTTGCAGGACTTTATGAAAAGCAGAGTAACCCAGCATGTGCTTGGTGTTTTCTCATTCGGCTTTATTTTCGTGATTATCAACTTACTTCTCATGGGCGGCGAACAGAGCAAAGCACTGATAAGCCCATTTCTAACCGTGGTCGTATCAATTGTTTGTCTCGGATTTTTTATAGTATTTATTCATCATTCATCAAGGTTTGTTCAAGTAAATAACTTAATAGGTACGATTCGATTAAGTACTTCTAAAGTAATAAAGAAAACTTTTCAGGACAAGGACTATTATGAATCCAGCGAATGGAACGAACAAAAAATCACAGAGAGAAAGAAAGCAAAGAAAACGACGGTATATGCAAGAAAATCAGGCTATGCTCAAGCTGTCCAAGTCCCGGACTTAGTTGGGTGGGCTAGTAAAAAAGATGCCCTGCTTGAAGCAAACTTTTATATAGGGAGTTATATTCAAAAGGGGATGCCTATTTATTCATGTTGGAGTAATATAGAGGATCAAGAAGAATTAGATGGATGTCATGAATTTTTACTAGTTGGAAATGAGAGAACAGACCTTCAGGATATTGAGTTTTCCATACAAAAACTGGTTGAAATTGCGGTTAAGGCCATATCACCTGCCGTCAACGATCCTCATACAGCTGTGAATTGTATTAATCGTATAGGTTCATTGTTAGCTGAACTCGGTACCGTGTACAAACCGATTCGTTATTATGGAGATGAAGAAAAGGGATTACGATTAATCATGGAGCCTCTTTCTTATGAACAGTATATTTATAAGAGCTTTTATCAAATACGAATTTATGGAAGCAAAGATATTTCCGTCATGAATGGAGTATTGGAAGCATTATATAAAGTGGCGACAGTTAATGATGAAGCAATCAAAAAGGATGTTTGGAAATTTGGTCTATATATTATAAGAGCTGTTGATAGGAAAGGACTTGACAAGTTGGATTATAAGCAATTTGCCTATCATGTAGAAAAACTGGCTTCCTCCTGTAATGAGTCTTTCCCCCTTGAAAAGTAAGGGGAGTATAGCTGCATGTAATTCTTCAACCGAGGTGTGCTGGGTATTTGACCGAACTAAGTAGACGTGAGCGAATAATAGGACATAGGTAGATATATCACGTATGATATAGTTAGATTATTTAAATAAAGGGGTAATATAGCATGGAATCTATTCAAACTAAGGATAATTTTCAAAACGTTATTGCGGGAGAACAGCCTGTAATTGTTAAGTTTCAAGCTGATTGGTGTCCAGATTGCCGTCGGATGGATCTGTTCATTGATGATATAGTAAAGGAATTTAATGGCTATAAATGGTATGATGTGAACAGAGATGAACTACCGGAAATTGCTGAAAAATATGAGGTCATGGGAATTCCTAGTCTTTTGGTTTTTCAGGATGGCAAGAAAACAGCTCATTTACATAGTGCGGATGCAAAAACTCCCGAAGAAGTTGAAGAGTTTTTGCAGCGCAGTTTGTAGGGGGAGCCTCCACATGGTAGTCCCATGTGGAGTTTCTTTTATATAAGAATGGGACTGGAGTTACCTTTACGAAACCTTGATTCTTATAACTTGAGCACTATTCTGCCGTACGCTTACTTGTTGTATGAAGGGGGATTTGATTTGACAAAACGATTATTACTGGTGGGAGCGGGCCATGCTCATATCGAGGTGCTTCGTTCTATGAAAGAGAAGCCGTTACATCATGTAAACGTATGTCTGATTTCGCCTTCAGAGTACTTTTATTATTCAGGAATGGTCTCTGGTTATATCGAGGGAATTTATTCTCTAGAAGAGATTCGAGTTGATGTAAAGAGATTAGCTCATCAAGCAGGGGTTCATTTTATCAGAAAAAAAGCTTCGCGCGTCTATCCAGCTTTCAAGAAGCTCTTCTGTCAGGGAGGTGCGGTCTATCCGTTTGATATGATCAGCTTTGACATTGGGGCAAAAAGTCAGCCGGATCAATTTGTCTCTACCTCTGACTATAATCATATAAATGATCCAAGTAAACAAATGATCGAGCAGCTAAAAGAACTGAGACAAACGAGCCATCCGCTTGTAATAGGCGGAGGAGCTGCTGGGTGCGAAATGGCCTTTGCTTTGCATGCGTATAAGAATAAAAACAAGATACCGGGACAGGTTCGTTTAGTCAGCACGTCCTCAGTTCTTGATTCGGTATCTAAGCGAAACGCAAGGAAACTGAAGGGTATTATGCAATCAAAAGGAATACAGATGTGGGAGCATGAACGAGCAGTGACCGTATACGATGATAATATTATGACTAGTGCAAACAATAAAATCAGACATACTGGGGTCCTTTGGCTTGGCAGCCCGGTTGCCGATCCACTATTTGAGACTTCAGGAATCGCAGTCGATGAAAAAGGTTTTCCGTTCGTTACAGATACCTTACAATTTGCAGACTATGAATTTATATTCGGGGTCGGTGACTGTGTAACATTAGAGTCCTCACCTGATTTAGACAAAACTGGAGTACACGCTGTCAAACAAGCTCCAATTCTTTGTGATAACTTACGCCGCTTTGCCGCTGCCATGGAATTAACCGTTTATGAACCTCAAAAGGTTGGACTCTATATATTATCAACGGGTATGAAGAAAGCATTGCTAATATACGGTCCTTTGACTTCATATACTAAACCGGCCTGGAAACTGAAAAATAAAATTGACCGTGAATATATAGATAAGTATAAATAAGGCGTTCATTCCAGTTTAATGGAAGGAACGCCTTATTTATACATTAAGCCAGTCTCGAACATTTCTTCTGAATAAGCTGCTTTCCCCTAACTTAACACGAAGTAATAAGGCTGATGGCAATTTAATAAAGGCGTTCTCGATAGCTCTCATTTAAGGAAACTTCAACCTTTTCTTGATCATGGCTATCTAACTTAGCATGAGCTGCCATCATTTTTGCCGGTGATGGAAGTGTGTTCCGTTCCGGCCACTGTTCTGGTTCCCACAGCTTGGAGCGTTTAAAAGCCTTTGCACAATGGATAAAACATTCATTGACTTCAACCACAATTTCAACCTTTGGAGCGCGTCCTTTCACTTCATGTTTTTTAAGAAGGTTCTCATCTTTAATGATGGTTGCTTTACCATTGATTCTCAAGGTCTCTTCTAAGCCTGGAATGATATAAAGAAGGCCAATATGGGGGTTTTCTAATATGTTTCTCATAGAATCAACTCGTTTATTACCCATGCGCTCTGGAATCAAAAGATGTTGTTCATCAAGTACCTGCGTAAATCCCGCAGCATCACCTCTTGGGGAATTATCACATTCTCCTTTAGCATTGGAGGTGCTCACTACGACAAAAGGGGAATAACTTAAGAATTGTTTGCTTAATTCATCAATATAGTGAATAACCTTATGCTCCGCGATCTTACCAGGTTTTCCTTGAAGAGAGTATAGTTCATCTTTTGAATGAACAGGTTTACGATAGGGTTTCATTAAACATTCCTCCAATGAGATAGTGTATGTGCTACGATAAAAAGAAAAGGGAGAGTCATAATATGTTTAAATCTTTAAATAAAGAACAAAAAGAGTATGTAATTGAACGCATCAAAGAGTACTTTGAACTTGAGCGTGGGGAAGAGCTGGGGGATTTAGCAGCTGATCAATTGCTTCATTTTATGATACAAGAAATAGGGCCAATTTTGTATAATCAAGGAGTGAAAGATTCAAGACAGATGGTGGATCAGAAAGTGCTGAACCTTGATGAGGATTTGCGTTCGCTCGAGCGTCCGGCTGGTAGAAATACTCGTACTTAATAGAGGGCAGGCCCATGGTTTCAATATGGGCTTACCTTGATTACTTGAACGCATCACTTACTAGACACTGTTCGGTTATGTATTTTTTTACGCTGATACGTAGATAGCAGGACTCCTCCAACAATAAATAGTGAACCTATTAGTTCTGAGCCCGTTATCGGTTTAGATAACAGGATTAATCCCATAACCATTGCCACAAAGGGTTCTAAATTAGATAAAATCGATGCCTTTGATGCATCAACATAACGAATGTTGGTATTCCAAATTAGTGTAGCCATTCCATGTACCACAATAGCTGTTCCAGCCAGGAATGCCCAATCTGGGAAATCAAAACTTACTCGAATAGGATGATCCAATGTAAATGCAAACGGAATAGAAATAATGAACCCTACGATATTTGAGTACAAGGTAATCGTAAGGGAGTCTAATCGTTTGGACAATCCTCTCGTCATAATAATCATAATCGCGAAGGTAACCATCGTTACCACTATCCACAAAAGTCCTCTTTCAACTTGTAAGGAGGATAAATTACCTTTTGTTACAACAAAATAAATGCCGATTATGGCTACAATAGATCCTATCAACATGCGTCTGGTTATTTTTTCTTTTAGGAAAATAGCTGCTAGAAAACCAGTCAGGATAGGGGTCGTTGCCAAAATTAATGCTGATGTAGTTGGGTCTGCTGTTTGCAGGCCTTCAAAAAATGACCATTGGTTGATGAAGACACCGACAACTCCAAGACAAAGGATCGATAGAATATCGGTTTTAGTCACTCTGTTCAAATGTCTTTTGTAAGCAGCTAACCCTAGTAACAACAACACAATAAACAAAAGTCTTAGCATGGTTAACATGGCAGGGGAGAACTCCTGAACTAATATCTTTCCAAATACAAAATTGCTTCCCCATACTGCTACGCAGAAAGTCAACCAACCATACGCTTTCAACATATTGACACCTTCTTTAAAAATTAATCCAATTGTTTCATTTTATACCTGTCCAATTAGTTAGTCGAACTTTTTTCTTCAAATGGTTTCGTTATCTTGCTTTTATATTCGGAACACCTTTCATATCAAACGGTTTGGGGTACAATTCCCTTAGGGGGGATTACATGGAAACATCACACGTGCCAAACGAATACTGGAAAGCTATTGTTGCCAATAATGCTGCATATGATGATGTCTTCTTTTATGGTGTTCAAACGACCGGAATCTTTTGTCGGCCATCTTGTAAATCAAAGGTTCCTAATATTGAGAATGTACGTATCTTTAAAAATGCTAAGGCAGCTCAATCAGAGGAGTTCCGACCTTGCAAACGATGTAAGCCTGAGGGGTTACGTCTCCCTGACCATGAGTGGGTTGAACAAATGACTAAATGGATAGATCGGTATTATTATGAACCGTTAACCCTGGATAAACTGGCGGAAATTAGTCACGGTAGTCCCTCCCATTTGCAGCGTACATTTAAGCGTGTAAGCGGGATTAGTCCGCTCGAGTATATTCAACAGAAGCGTATTGCAAAAGCCATTCGTGATCTCAAGGAGACAGATAATCCTGTAGCAGATATAGGAGTGTCAGTAGGCTTGTCTAATCATGCCTATTTTGTAACATTGTTTAAGAAAAAGACAGGTACTACCCCTTCTGAGTATAGAAAACAGTGTAAGGAGAGGGAGCTATGAACCAAATAAAAAGTGACACTTTATCCTGGTCAAGGTTAGAATATGGTAACTGGAATTTTTATGTGGCTGCAACATCAAAGGGGCTTAGTTATGTCGGGGAGCCGAACAGTTCCTTTGGAAAGATGGAGGACTGGGCAAAGCGTCGCTTCCCGCAATCCGAGTTCATCTTGGACGATACCAGATTACAGTCTTTTAAAAAGGAGTTACTGGAATATTTACAAGGCAAGCGAAAGTGGTTTACATTTTCGACAGATGTTCAGGGAACCGTATTTCAAACAAGAATATGGGGAGCTTTACAACAAATTCCTTATGGTGAAACGTGGACGTATTCGCAAATTGCTGACATGATTGGAAAGCCATCTGCTGTACGGGCAGTTGGCGCTGCTATTGGGTCCAACCCCGTACTAATCTCTATCCCATGTCACCGTGTAATAGGTAAGAATGGTACATTAACGGGTTACCGTGGAGGATTGGAAATGAAAAGGTATTTGTTAAGGATCGAGAAACAAGTAAAGGTGAATCACATTGAGAAGTAATTTACTATATAAACATCCAAAGACCATCCTAAATAAGGGATCAGGGTATTTAGCCGGGTATAGTCATTCATTAAATCCCTATACTGGCTGTGCTTTTGGCTGCTCCTTTTGTTATGTGAGGAAAATGCCTGTCGCAACCTTTAGAAAGGAAGAGTGGGGGACATGGGTGGATATCAAAAAAGGATCAGCTGAATTATTGGAGAAGGAACTAACCCGTGCCAAAGCTAAAGGGAAAGTGACGGTCTTTATGTCGTCAAGCACTGATCCTTATCAGCCTGTTGAGTATAAAGAGGAAATAACCAGGTCGCTTCTGGAAGTAATGACAAAGATCCAGCCGGATTTTTTGTTCGTCCAGACAAGAAGTCCTTTGGTGAGAAGAGATATCGATTTATTCCTGCAGCTTAAAGATAAAGTTCGGGTAAGCATGACGGTAGAAACCGACCGGGAAGATATTCGAAAACATTTTACACCGCATGCTCCTCCTATTCGAGGGAGGTTGAAGACTCTTCAGCAGTTGAAGGAAGCGGGTGTTCCAACACAGGCGACGATTGCGCCTTTGTTACCCAGCAGTCACGAATTTCCAGATACACTAGCAGACCTTGTAAACCGGGTCTGTCTTGATGATTATTTCATGGGTGATGGGAGTGGGGGAAGGCGAACTAAAACCCTGGGTATATCTTCATTATACGAAGAGTTGGGGCTAGAGGAATGGTATAGCCCATCCACTTATCGTTTAATGTATGATAGACTAAAAAAATCCTTTTCCAAAGATCAAATTCATGTAAGTCAGGAAGGGTTTCTGCCTTAAACTGTTACTTTGGCTGTGTATGAAAAAAGACAAAGGCTATTTGCGGCCTTTGTCTTTTCATTTGCTATCAGAATTCTTTTCCTCATTTGTACATATAATCGCGCGTCCAAGGGATCGAGTTATTGGTCCCTTTCGTAAATATAAATTGGCTTAAGTCGATGTTGCCAGTCTGGAAGGATGCAGAACAAGAATTTAGATAAAGTCTCCACATTCTGATGAACCGTTCATCTCTCGATTTCCGTACTTCCTCTAGTACGTTCTCGAAGTTTTCAGCCCATTTCTCCAGTGTTTTCGCGTAATGTCTGCGCAGACTCTCCAAATCTGTTAAAAGGAAGTTGTGCTCTGTAATATGACGGACAAGCTCATTTACAGCCGGAATGTATCCTCCAGGAAAAATATATTTATCGATCCAGGAGTTTGTCCCACCATCCTTAGGTGAGGTAATTGAATGGAGGACAGAGACCCCGCCATCGATAAGCAATTCATTTACTTTTTGAAAATATTCCTCCAAGTGATCTTGACCCACATGCTCAATCATCCCCACACTGACTATGCGGTCAAACTGCTGATGCTTTATATCCCGATAGTCCATTAACCGCACGTCTACGGAATCTTCGTGTTGTTCCTCGATAATTCGTTCTTTTACACGCCCGTACTGTTCCTCTGATAAGGTTACGCCGGTAGCTTTTACCCCATAACGTTTGGCCGCCGTAAGAATTAACTCGCCCCAGCCACATCCGATATCCAATAATGTATCGCCTTCCCGGAGGTTGAGTTTCTTAAGGATATGAGCCACCTTATTTTGCTGAGCAGTCATAAGGGAATCGTCAGCAGTCCTAAAATAACCACAAGAATAGGTCATCGTCTCATCAAGCCATAATTTATAAAATTCGTTACCGATATCATAGTGAAACGTAGCATTTTCTTTACTGCGCTTTTTTGTATTAGAAAATTTATCTAAAAGTTTTGCATAGATCTGGTTGTTGCCTAGGAAACTTTCCTGGCTGCGGTACATGGAGGCGATGAGTTCTTTGAGATTTCCTTCTACTTCTATTTTTCCATCCATAAAGGCTTCACCAAAGGCAATGGATGGGTCATGAAGCAGATCGCCTTTTGGGATAATATCGTAAAAGGTTAGTTTAAATTCCCGCGTACCTTCTCCATACTGGACGGTTTCGCCATCCCAAAAAGTGATGTGAATTGGATCTGAAAAAGTTTTTTTAAGTAAAGTCTTGTAAAACATTTTATCAATCATTCTAACACCTCGAATTATTGTGGATTTTGTAGATAACAAGCTTATGGGTGACTTCGTAAACTACACATCGGTGACCTTATATGATATCGGCATTGTCATTAATAGGATTCCCAAAATTATAGATAGTAGAAATATATTATTAATAACTGGCCTGAATCAATTTACTCATATGAAAGAAAAGAGGTAAAATTATCTGCACTGTAATCTTTTTAAAGGAGTATTTGAAATTATTTTTACTCTTTAGAGTAACTTATTGTTGCTCTCAAACGTAATTTATATTACTCTTAAATTAGAGGGGGAGTATCATGGAAGATTTGAGGTTGAATGTAGCGTTGTTACGCAGGCGCGTTCCAAATCTGACCAAGGCTGCACGATCTGTTGGGCTACGCCCTGCAACAGTTTCTAATTTATGTACAGGGAAAATCCCTGTAGGCCGTTCTGAAGTTCGCACCCTGGCAGCTCTTGCATCACTGGCTGAATGTAGTTTGGATGAGTTGATCATAAGAGGGGAGAATGTGGAAATGATTGAAACTAGAATTAAAACGTTAGATCTGTTTGCACCCTTGGCAAAGGGTGGTACTGTTGGACTGGTGGCTCGACCAGGGATGGGGCAGCTTGTGGTACTCGCTGAAACTTTCTATCGATTAAGAAAAGAAGGCTATGTGACGGTCCTGCTTAAACCTGAGGGTGACGCTCCAGAGATTAACGATATCCATGATTACATGGATGTTGTGACCTCCTCAATGGAAGAAGCTTACGAAAAAATAGCCACAGCTGGAAAAGAAAAGGCTATAGCTTTTACTACCGACCGCAGTCATGTTCTGTCTGGTAAGGTATATGAAATACAGGAACGTTTGGCTTCTATTGGAGTTGAAAATGTTACAACATTTCTAGTGGATTTAAAAGGCGAAGCGGTGGATGAAGACCTTCCCTATGGACCTCTTGAAACCTTGTGGCAGTTTGACTCCGAATTGTCGGCACGGCATAAATACCCTGCTGTAAATCCGATGTATTCAACTTCTTCCGTGCTTGAGGGAGCACATATTGATCAGAACCACTTTTCTATTCAACAACGGGCTCAGAAATTATTACGTCGCTATCGGGAACTTTGCTCATTAGTTAAGGTCCAGGGCCTCGATAAAATACCTGCTTCTGAATTAACGACTTATAAGCGTGGGGAGCGATTAGAAGCCTATCTTACACAACCTTTCTATGTAGCAGAAGGCTTTACGATGCGAAAAGGAGAATCAGTAAGTTTACAAGAGACTATAAAAGATGTGCGGAAAATATTAGATGGAAGTACAGATTCTAAAGAAGTAAGTGAGCTTACAAACATCGGAAAGCTATAATCTTTGAATTTATAGAGATAAAGGTCCCGGCTACCTTTATCTCTTTTTTTGGCCCAAGGCACCGTGGGGTAGTTCGACGTTGGCACATGCCCCACAGGAGGTGGGGTAGTTCGGTGTTGGCACAGGACGTGCCGTTCTTAACGGAACTTCCTTAAATCCGAACTTAGTCAAACTTCCGCTATTCCCCGTCTTAACCGAACTTCCTTTGTCTTCTTTCTTACTCGAAATCCCACTTGGCGAGTCTGTCAGGTCACTTGCGCTTTTGTTTTCAGTTTAGTAATTACATTTTAAAAGGAAATGGGCAGTAGTTGTTGAAATAATATAGTAAGCAGGCTGCATAGAAGTGAAGAGAAATAGAGAGGGATGAGTATGGATATTATTGTATTATTAGTTGCGTTCGGGTTAATTTTATTTGGTTTTAACTGGCTTATGGGATACAAGAAGAATCATATTGTCATCGATTTCGACGAAAGGTATCAAGATTATAAAGAGTATATTGGGGCCATTCAAAGAGAACTCGTGAACCAGGGAAGAGTGGTCAGCTATAAAGGAAATAGCAGGTTCCTCATAGATGGACAGGTATATGTTTTCGTTGAAAGCAATATATCGATGGGTGGTGCCCCCTTGCAGAGAACAATTCTTAAACCTGAAAAAGGAGACAGTGAAGTATTACAACAAGTGAAAGGGAAAATGAATGTTAGGTAGAAAAAAGCCCAGCCAAAACAATGGAGAGTGATTATTTAAAAACTCATTTGCATAGCTAACAATACTCATATATAAAAGGTACTTCCCATCATACAGATGGGGAACAACACGAATCACAACCTGCCTTAGAAAAGCAAAAACGAACAGGTTTTAGTTCTTTCAGCTTGTTAGAATTTGGTTAAGGGAGTGAGCAATATTGGGCTGGGTTGAATCGTTGCAGCAGACTATTGATTATATAGAGGATCATTTGCTGGATCATTTAACTGTGAATAACATAGCTAAGGAGGCGAATGCATCACCTTTCCATTTTCAAAGGGTATTTACTCTTTTAACGGATATATCAATAGGGGAGTATATTAGACGCCGACGATTAACGTTAGCGGCGCAAGATCTATTTCATACAAATGTGAAAATCATTGACCTTGCCTTTAAATATGGTTATGAGACTCCCGAGGCTTTCACCAAGGCTTTTCGCCGACAGCATGGGGTTTCTCCAAGTCAAGCTCGACGGTACATGGGAAAGCTGCAATCTTATAACCGCCTGGTTATCCAGGTGAGTCTGAAAGGAGCAGAACCGATGAAATATCAAGTGGTAGAAAAAGAAGGTTTTCAAGTTGTTGGGATTAAGAAGGGGTTTTCTATTGCGAATGGAGAGAATCTATTAGAAATTCCAAAAATGTGGGATCAGGTGAACAGTGATGGGACGACCGATTTATTACTTCATTTAAATAGCGGTCCTATTGATGGAATGTTAGGTATATGTGACACTAGCGGCAAGAGTTCTTCGGATGAAATGAATTATTGGATTGCCGCCGCTTATGATGGAAAACCACAAAAGGGGCTAGTAAGCCTTGATATTCCTGCTTCGAAGTGGGCAGTATTTGAAGTTCATGGAGCTATGCCTGATGCAATGCAAAAAGTATGGAAGCAGATTTTCTCAGAGTGGTTTCCATCTGGCGGGTATGAGCATGCCGGCACACCTGAGTTAGAAGTGTACACAGCAGACGACCCCTACAGTCCAAACTGTTATTCCGAAATTTGGATTCCAGTAAAATAACAAGGGATGTAACAAAGAGGCTGGCACACAAATAATCCGAACTGATTTCAATAGAATTGTTCGGATTATTTTATACTTAATTCAGTTTTGTCCCAGTCTCTTTGATTGATTAGTTACCATTTAAAATGTTCCAGTTCTCTATTCATTTGATTGACCATGTTCCCTAATTCATTAGCTTCTTCCGTCATTTGCTGGAAGGCGTGCTGCTGTTCGCCAGCTGAAGCGGATATTTCTTCAGTTCCTGCAGCTGTTTCTTCCGTTATTGCACTTACATTTTCAACGGAAGTCGTTATTTGCAGGCTTTGTTCTTTGGATTGAACCATTCCCTCAACAACCTCATGTAACTGTTCATTAATTTTGTCCACTTGGGTTTTTATCAATGTAAAAGACTGCTCAGACAGGTTTACCGCTTCAGTTTGCTTTACAGCCAGCGAGACGGTTTCCGTCATTTCCTGTTCAATCACATTTACCCCTGATTTAATCTGTTGAACCATAGTTGAGATTTTACTGGTGGCATCAGTTGATTGATCAGCGAGTTTTCTCACTTCTTCTGCAACGACAGCAAACCCTTTACCATGTTCACCGGCACGAGCTGCTTCAATAGCTGCATTTAAAGCAAGCAGGTTCGTCTGCTCCGCAATTTCATTGACGAGCTTCACTGTGACTTCAATTTGGTCGGTATATCCAATGAAGTCTTGCACGGATGCTTCCACCTTAGTAATAGAGCCTTTATTTTTCTCCATCCCTTTGCGTTGTTCTTCAATAGCTGTTTGTCCTTCGTAAACCTTAGAAAGGGCAGCCGTGCTTGATTCTGATGCCTTTTTACTTTCCCGCGTATTTGCTTCAAAAGCTTGGTGCATCTGTTCCATCAGGGAGGCAACATCTTGAATATCGTTAGAAATCGATTGACTTCCTTGTGCTAACTCATCTGTCGAGCTCGTTACTTGCTGTGTGACTTCAGAGAGTCCTGTCATCTCGTGATTCAACTTGGAACTAAATCGCTCCACATTTCCTCCAATTTGATGTACCGATTTAACCGTTGACGTCAGGTTGTTCACCATTACTTGAAAAGACCGCTTCAGTTGGCCAATCTCATCCTTTTCTTTTTCGGAAACATGAATGGTTGTGGTTAAGTCACCTTCCGCCACCTTAGAGGCCTGCACAGCTAAATCCTTCATTGGTTTCGCTATATGTTTATTTAAGCGGGAGGTAGCGTAAATTGACAGCATAATCAGGACTATTCCAGCGATAATAGCAAAAAGGATTAATTGACTCACTGTTCTTGCTTGACTCGCCAAGTTGTTGTCATACCAGGCACGGGATTCTTGCTGTACCATGTACATGTCATTAAGAATTCCCGAAGTACGAGCCGATTGACGTTGGATTTCATTAATATCTTCTGCTTCGAGAGCTTCAGTTACAGTTTGCTGCCAGTCCTCATACTTGGTAACAGCTTGACTGTACCAGCGTTCTTGCTCTGATGTAGCCATTAATCTGCCAAGTTCATCGAGTGCTGACTTCGTTATTTTCATTTGACTTAAAGCTTCATTTTTCGTTGCTGCTGAAGGGTTGTACCCGTATGTATTCAGCGTTTGCTCAAGAGTGACAAGTTGCCCATTTACTTCTTTAGATTCTAGCAGTACAGCTACGTCCGAATTGGAGGAACTTTCAAGGCTAGTCATTTGATAGACAATGAAAGAGATTAGTGCCAGGCTAAGGAGCAAGGGGAGTAAGGTCATGGTATATAATCTTCGTTGTATTGTCATTGTCCCATCTCCTTATCCAGTATGGCTTGTTGCTTGTCAGTTAAGTCAATTAACCGAATGGGTGCCAGCCCTACACCTTTTTCTTTAACTCCGAGTGTGATTTGACTGCCTTCCAGCTGTTCTCCATTCACAAGTTGCTCCATCACATCATAAAGTGCCACGTCCAAGTACTTCAGCATCGACGTAACAACGGCTTTTTCTGCCACAAAAAATTGGTCACTGTCGACACCAAAGGCATAAATTCCTTGATTTTGAGCTTCCTTTAATGCCCCAATTCCCGTAAACCCTGCAGCTGGAAATACAAAATCAGCTCCTTTTTCAACCATAGCCTCGGTGATCTCAGCTCCTTTAGCATCATCGTCAAAGGTCTCTGCATATTGCACAAGTACTTCAGCATCAGGATTTACTTTTTTTACACCCTTTGCAAATCCTGTCTCAAAACGCTCTACCACAGGAATTCTTTCGCCTCCAATGAAGCCAACGACGTCAGACTCTGTTCTCATCCCGGCAATCAGTCCGATTAAATAGCTGCCCTCGTCCTCTTTGAAGGTGATAGATGTTACATTATCAAACTCGGAAACAGCATCAATTAACACAAACTGCTGCTTCGGGTACTCTTGAGCCAATTCATCAATAGCGGCTTGCGAATTATAGCCTAGTCCAATAATTACGTCATGCCCCTGATTGATTAAATCCTTCATATGTTTCTTGTATTTTTTATCAAAAGGTTCACGATAATCGAAAGTAATTCCCAGTTCGTCCCTGGCTTGTTCTAATCCTTTGAAGGCTGAATCGCTAAACGAATCGTCACCAAGCCCGCTCTCTGTTACAAGCAGACCGGCACTAATTTCGTTATCTGTATCTTCAGATTGCGCCTCATGTTCAGCGCAGCCAGCGAGTAATAGTATTCCTAGTATAAATAGACCGACCCAATGTTTCTTCATGTTCCCACTCCTATCGTATGATGTCTGACAACATATGATATCGGCTTCTTTTAAAGAAAATGAAGGGGGAAATTTACGAAATAAAACTTTTAACGGTAGAGAAGCAATTCAGGAAATAAAAAAAACACTATGATGAAAATCATAGTGTTTTTTTATTTAATTGTAGGTTCACGGAGCTGAAAAGCTTCAGCTAAAAGCTCATAAGATTTCATGCGTTCGTCAAAAGGAGAAACAATAGTGTTCACAATAACTTCGTCAACTTGATAGTAGCTGGCAAGACTTTCTATTTCACTTTTGACTTTTCCCGCTGAGCCAACGATCATCCTGTTACGGTTTTCCTGAATACGCTGCTCATCAGACATTGTATATGAGTAGTTGAATGCCTCTTCAGGTGTGGGGAAATGATGGCGAATCCCACCTTGTTCAATTTTTAAAAGAGCGAGGTCTAAACTGGCAGCCAAGTATTCAGCCTGTTGGTCGGACTCAGCACAAACGGCGAATATGGATACGTTTCCTTGAGGATTTCGCTGCTGCAGGGAAGGGTGGAAGGCATCTTTGTAACGGTCCATTGCGCGTGCTCCGCCATACCCGCTAATAAAATGGGCAAATGAATAGGATACCCCAAGGTCTGCTGCCACTCTTGCACTTGTTCCGCTTGAGCCGAGCATCCAAACTGGCGGTGCTGTTCCGCCTTGCGGAGCCGCAAACACTCCCATGCCGTGAGGATCTTCCCCGTGCAGATAGGCGATCAGTTCTTCGACTTGTGCGGGGTAACCTTCTATATTTGGAACTTCCCCTCTGTTTAAGGCTAAATTGACATTTGGGATGCCGCCGGGAGCACGCCCCACTCCTAAGTCAATCCGATTAGGATGCAAGGTTTCCAGCACCCGGAAAGTCTCAGCCACTTTATAGGCACTATAGTGTGGGAGGAGGATTCCACCCGTCCCTATGCGAATTCGCTCAGTTTGGGAAGCTAGATGGGCTGTTAACACTTCGGGAGAAGAACCTGCTAAACTATGAGTACTATGATGTTCGGCTACCCAAAACCGGTAATAGCCAAGCCGGTCAGTCCATTTTGCTAACTCTGTTGTTTGTCTTAAAGCATCGCGTGAATCCATCCCTGTTAGTACAGGAGATTGATCCAATACACTTAATTTCATTTTCTTATCCCCTTAATAGTATATCTCTTTTCATCTATCATCCCATGTGAAGAATCTGAAGGCAAAGGAACGGATTATCGGACATGGACACTGCAGGCTAACAAGCGCGGAAAATATTATCTGTTCATCAGTCCTAAAAGTCCATAATCAAGCATTAGAGAAGGGTCAATCTCAAAAAGGCTTTGAACCTCAAAGTGCTCTAATTTCAATGGTGTAAGGAACACTGATCCTTCGCGAAACTCGTCTTCAGGTTGGTCGGCTAAATATTCGCCTTCTTCTAACCCTTCGGTAACTTCTACAATTCTATCCTCTCTGATCCCAGTTTCAATTTCTCTTTTTTCCAACCGTCCTCGATCACCCATGACCCATGCTGAGGAATTTCCCAGATTCTTTAATACGTCATCATAAGCAGCGACAGCATCGGTTGCCTCAGCCGTTATAATTTCAACGTTTGCATGGTAGCCAGGTCTTACTTGTTCCTTGTTTTCTTCTATAACGATTTTATATGGGTAATGACTGGGCTGCTGAACGTCTACGTTCTTAGGGAATGGTTTAATGCTTTCAACTAAACCTGTAACTTCCACCTCTAGGTCCGGGATTCGCACATACGAACTCATGCCTTCCTCTACTTGTTTTCTGTGTTCCTCAGACAACTCTCCGCTGACAATCAAATTGCTGGACGACAGGGTAAGCAAAGGAGGATGGAGATTTTCCGACAGATTTGTAACCACTCCCGAAAATTCGCTAGTTACGGTGATTGACTGGCCTGTCTCTTCAAGCTGACGCAGCTGATTCTCTACCATAGAGAGGTGAGCTTGTTTTTGAGAAAGCTGAAGTTCTTTCTCTGCGATTGCTTTTTGTTTCATGAATTCAGTTTCGATGGTCTGAGATTCACTGCCTTCCTGTTGTTGTGGTTCCAGGTCTTGCGAAAAGGAATCATCAGGGGAAGACTCAGGGATAAAGGAAGGCGGAGATGCCCCACCTGTTTCCGGAACTGTAAAGCTTCCCAGCTCATTAATATAGTTTGTGAGGGAGATGATCTCTTCTTGTAGGCGAACAGCCTTTGTCTTCAATTGAGTCAATTGTTCTTCATAATTCACGACTTTATATGTATAAAGCTCATCCCCTTCTGAAACCTCATCCCCTTCTTCCACTAAGAACTCTTGGAAACTGCCGGATTGTTTATCAAAGTAAACAGGGTTTGTTTCATTAGAGGTAAAAATACCGCTTGTATGGATGGATTCAAAGAGATCCTCTGTAAAGGTGGAGGACCACTCATTAATATACGATTTTCGATCGACTTCACTGTCCCTATCGAAGTAAATAAGGCTGGCATTTAGGGTTAAAAAAGCAATGATCAGTAGACCGCAAATTCTTACTTTGTAGCGTGTTCTCATCGTCTTCCTCCCAGCGTTAGGATGTAAGTAGATGCACGATATATGTATCATAATGAGTCAGAGCTGCAGTGCCTGCCCATAAGGTCAGGTGCCATAGAGTCACACCTGTTATAATCCGGCCTTTTCTTGATGTGGAAAGATAGGAAAGACATTTGATTTGAAACCAAATAATAAAGAATTGAAAAAGGGTAATTGCTCCAAAGAAATAGATCAACCACTCAATATTTGTTATGTAAGAAGCTATAACACCAAACGAGAAAGGCGATACATACCAATCAAGCCCGACATATACCATAAGTGGAATCCATGTAATACGCTCCAGCAGCATAACTAGTATGACATTCATCTGAATGACCATAATTTTTTTATAGGGCAGGCCAAACATAATCCAAAATAACAAGGGTGCAAAAAGAAGGACCCCAACAAATAAAAGCAGCCCATAGGCTATTCGTCCAATTATGAACCACGCTTTGTAAAGCTCATATTCGGTCCCGCTAAGTTCATTCATATTCATGGACAAAGGGGCAGTACCCAGACCAATCCAAGCTGTCCAAATGTATGTAAGGACCGTTAACACCATGAGGGTGAAAAAAGCTCTCCAAAACCGACGTATGGTTTCAGCTTCTCTTAGTTTAAATAACTGATCATCCCGTTGTGTAAACCATTTTAAGATTCGGATTGAATAATTCATATGCGTCATCCTTTGAAATCTGTCTACTCCCTTCTAAGTTTAACTTAATTTGTCAAAGCTTGCTATATCAATCTATCAATTAATGGAAAAGCGCCGTCCCTTCGCGAGACGGCGCTGAATCGTGATTAATGTGGATGCACGGGCGTGTATGGGGGAGTTTCCTCCGCCTTTGTAAAAAAAAGTTTACGATCCTTATATAAAAAGAAGATAGATAAGGTAAAAGCCAAAATATCTGCCAATGGAAAGGCTAACCAAACCCCGGTTACACCAAAGAAGTTTGGAAGAAGTAAGACCAGGGGAATAAGGAATAAAACCTGCCGTGCCATCGAAAGAATTAAGGCAGGCTTAGCCATGCCAAGTGCTTGATACAGGCCGCCGCTTACCACTTGGACTCCGATTAGAACAGACATCGCAAACATGATTCTCATGGCATACGCCCCCGAGTCAATGACAGTTTGGTCGCCCGTAAAGATATGCATGAGAATTTCAGGTAATGTCATCATAATGATGAAGATAAAAGCAGAGATGATCGTGACAACTTTCATGCCGAGCATGATGGTCTCTTTTAATCTGGTGAACTGATTACCTCCGTAATTATAGCCGATAATGGGCTGCATACCTTGAAGGACGCCGATCATCGGCATGATGGTAAACATTGTTAACTTATGGACGATCCCGAAAACACCTACTTCAAAGTCGCCGCCATACTTAATTAACATAAAGTTAATAGAAATAATCATAATACTTCCGGCAACTTGACGGACGAAAGCAGGCATCCCGATCGTTAGTGTTTCTTTAATGACTAACATCCTTGGCTTTATCTCGGACAATCTTAATTCCAGACTCGATTTGCCTGAAAGGAAATAATGTAAGACCACAATACTGACGGAAGCTTGAGAAATGACTGTCGCGACGGAAGCACCTTGAACTCCCATTTCTAAAACAAAAATAAAAATGGGATCCAGGATTATATTTAATACAGCAGGAATAATCATTGTGATCATGGCAAAGCGGGAGTTACCTTCTGAGCGGATAATGCTGTTGGTCGTAAAAGAGAATGAAAAAAACACAGATCCAAGCATAATAGGGAAAAGGTAATCGGCCGCGTAGGGGAGAATGTCAGGGGTGGCCCCGAACAAAACTAACAACGGCTTCATAAAAGTGAAGGCGCCTATTATCCCCACCACGCTAACGAGTAAAATGATAAAGATAATATTGCCGAACACTTTATTTGCGGCTTCTGGCTTACTCTCGCCGAGCCGTCTCGATATGACTGATGCTCCCCCGATTCCAACAGCTGCTGAGATGGCCATCATAATCATCATGACCGGGAAGCCGATGCTAACACCAGCCACCCCAAGAATTCCGACCCCTCTCGCAATGAATAATGTATCTACAACATTGTAAAGCGCCATCACAAACATGCCGATCATGGCAGGAATGGATAAATTCCATAGTAATTTTGGAATCGGCTGGGTGCCAAGGCGCTGACTTTGCTCTTTCATGGTCATGACCTCTCTTTTAAGTGTTTTAAGTTATTTTGGATTTTTTGAAGACACGAGATCATCACTTGCTGATCTTTCTCAGCAAGCCCAAGACTGATTTCATTTTCTATATTCTGAGCAATAGTCCAAATGGTCTCATCCAGTTGAACCCCTTTATCGGTCAGCTTAATGAGCTTAGACCGTTTGTCGTTGGGACAGATCTGTTTCGTGATACATTCGTTCTTCAAAAGAGATTCGATAATCCCATTCATGGAAGAAGCTTTAATGTACAATCTATTTTGCAATTCAGTTTGACTTTGTTCTCCGTGATTCGCCAGAAAATAAATGACTTTCGCTTGTGAATAGGTTAATCCATAATCACTCAGTTTCTCGTTAAATACGTTTTGAATGAAATGTGAAATCACATTGATGTTGTAACCTAGCAAAGGGTGTATGTCACGATCCATAAATTAGTTAGCCTCCTAAACAAAGTTATTATAAGGCAACGGACAATAAAGGTAAATGATTTTGCATTCCGCCTTTCTATTAGAAAAGTCTTTTGGAAAAGTTTTCAGCAATTGATAAAATAGACGCTCACAGGGTATAAGAGTCAAGAGGGGGGATGCATGATGCCTCGTTATCAACGTGGAATTTTCGTATATAATGGCAATATGCAGGGGGAAGATCTGGAGCAAAGTTTGACCGTTACGCTGCCAGTACTTGCCCAGGAAATAAAAGAGTTAACAGTCATTCAGACCCATTCATTGGGAGAGTTAAGAAAGGTTTGTTACGAATATGGTCCTAAGGTAGAGGTGTTCGTGATTTTAGGAGGAGATGGAACATTGCATGAATGCATCAACTATTTAGCTCCACTAGAATCCAGACCCGTTCTCCTTCTCCTTCCAGGGGGGACGTGTAACGATTTCAGCCGGGTATTAGGCACACCTCAAAATCTCCAGCAGGCTGCAACACAGCTTCTTCAAGGGGAGGAAGTGAAAGTGGATATAGGGAAGGCTGATGATCGCTATTTTACGAACTTCTGGGGAATAGGGCTTGTCACAGAAGCTTCTTTTAATATTGACTCTGAGCAAAAGAATCGAATTGGTGTATTGAGTTATTTTATCAGTGCCATAAAAACCATGAATCAAACAGAGCCATTTTCCTTTACATTAAGGATTGATGGAGAAACGGTTAACGAGGAAGCAGTAATGGTTCTAGTCATGAACGGGCGATTTATCGGGACGAGAGAAGTTCCTCTTCCTGATTCCCAGCTTCAGGATGGCGAACTTGATGTATTAATTGTGAAGAATTCCAACCTTACTACATTTAAAGAACTTCTCACAATGAACAGGCCTGGAGCAGACCCTAGTAAATTCCAGGAATTATCCCATATGCAGGGGCAACAGGTCAGTATAGAGGTGGAAGCAGAAAAAGAGGTAGATATGGATGGGGAAATTATGGGCAGCACTCCTGCTCGAATAGAAGTTCTACCAAATCACTTCACGTTTCTATGTGCGGACCCTACTGTATTTCATAATGTACAAGGTTCAATAAGTAAATAAATACGGCTGAAATCCACTCGGAAAACCGGTTGGGTTTTTTGAGCTGGGCATAAGGTTTATAGTTTCAGAAATCGAATAATTACTCTCTGAGGTTCATGCTGTTTTTATGCACGCTAATAATCTTAAGAGATTTGTCAGGTACTGTTCGGTTTCAGATGCCGAGCTCCATACCTTTGTTTGACAGTGTAAATTTGTTATCTATATACTGTCTTTAAGTAGAGGACAGATGAGAGGGCGAGGATTACTATGGATGAACAAGAACTGTATCTTAAAAAGAAACAAGACCCTTCTTTGAAGCTGTTTGTCGTCCTGGCAAAGGCTCAGCGCGCAATTGCTGACTTAGTGAAAGATGATATTCAAAGCTTTGGTTTAAACACAACTGAATTTGGTGTGTTGGAACTTTTATATCACGAAGGCGATCAGCCGTTACAAAAAATAGGGGAAAAGATTCTCTTAGCAAGCGGAAGTATAACGTATGTTGTAGATAAGCTGGAGAAAAAGGAATACTTAAAGCGCGTACCATGTCCTAATGATCGGCGTATTACGTATGCAGCTATAACGAGTAAAGGGAAAGAATTGCTTCATGGAATATTTCCTGATCATTGGAAACAAATTGAGATGATTACCGGAGGCTTGTCTGAAGACGAGAAACGGCAAGCCATCGATTTACTGAAGAAATTAGGGAAGTATGCGGATCAGCAGAAGTAGTAGCAATATTTCAAAAAGTGAGCTATAATGATCCTATGACTAAAGACAAAGGAGGGAATGAAGATGTTATCAAAGCACGTGATAGATCGCGAATTGCTCTATATTAACCGTGCGCTTTTTCATGATTTAACTGTTCAAGGGATTCGTATGTCCAATTTTCAGTTGAATAATGGAAAAAGATAATGTCTCATACCTGATTATAATTTTTACCGAAGAAAGTCAGAGGTGGCGAGACCTCTGGCTTTTTTTGTCTTTAGGAGGAAACAGATATGATTACAGTGAAAGATGTGTACAAAATTATAGGCGGCAAAGTGTTGTTTGAGTCGCTTACTTTTGAAATAAATGAAGGACAGAAGATAGGCTTAGTAGGGAGAAACGGGAGCGGTAAGTCTACACTGTTTCGGTTAATCACAAAAGAAGAAGAGCTTGATGGAGGAGACCTATTTATAAAAAAAGACCTGGCAATCGGTTATTTAAGGCAAATCCCTGATCAATTTAATGGCACGGCTAAAAAGTATTTAGAAGCCGCATTCACAGAGCTAAACCAATTATTAATGGACATGCAACGTCTAGAGAAAGAAATGTTGGATCCTGAAAAAATGGAAAAAGCACTCTCTCGTTACGGAGAGGTCCAGGATCAGTTCACAGAAATGGGCGGCTATGAAGTGGAGGCCATGATCAGCCAGGTAGCTAATGGACTTCGTGTCGAGCAACTGCTGGATCTGCCCTTTAGAAGTTTGAGTGGGGGAGAGAAAACAAAGCTTTCACTCGCCAGAATTTTATTAGAAAAGCCTGAAGTCTTGTTACTGGATGAGCCGACGAACCATCTGGATTTAGTAGCGATCGAATGGTTGGAGCAATACTTGCTTCAATATAAGGGTGCAGTATGCATCATCTCCCACGACCGTTCATTCCTAGATCATACGGTCTCAACTATTGTGGACCTCGAATCTGGTGTAGCACAGAGTTATAAGGGGAACTACTCTTCTTTTGAACAACAGAAAGAGGAGCAGCTGCTGGCAGAATTTCATCAGTATCAAGAACAGCAAAAGAAAATAAAGAAAATGAAAGAAGCCATCAGACGGCTGAGGCAATGGGCCAATGAAGCTAACCCTCCAAATCCTAAGCTGTTTAAAAAGGCTAAAAGTATGGAGCGGGCCTTAGAAAAGATGGAGAAAATCAATCGTCCAATTCTTGACCGTAAGAAAATGGGCTTAACGCTTCAGGCGGATGGTCGCAGCGGCAACGATGCTCTGACGGCTGAAGGAGTAACAAAAGGGTATCGAGGACGTTTAATCTTGGATGAAATTTATTTAAATCTTCGCTATAAAGAGCGACTTGCTATCGTAGGAGCTAATGGAAGTGGTAAATCTACACTTCTTAAACTGCTGCTCCAGCAGGAAAAGCCAGATGCAGGAGTCGTAAAGCAAGGAAGTTCTATTCAAATTGGATACTTGCCTCAAAATCCATTGGATGGGGTTGATGACCAGCAGCGAATGATCGATTATTTCAGGGAGTATATAAGAGTAACAGAAGGACAGGCTAGGCATTTGCTGGCAGCATTTATGTTTTATGGGTATGATGTATTTCTGAAAATCGCTCATTTAAGTGGCGGGGAGCGGATGCGCCTTAAGCTGGCTGTCTTTATGCATGAAGGGGTTAATTTACTAGTTCTTGATGAACCTACGAACCATTTGGATGTGGAATCACAAGAAGTTTTAGAAGAGGCACTAGAGCATTTTGAAGGAACGGTTATTGGTGTTTCCCATGATCGTTACTTTTTAAATAGGTGCTTTAAGGAAACGGCCTACCTCGTAGAGGGAAGGCTCTATCGATATCTGGGATCGTACAATGAGACGAAGGAAAAATGGCAAGGGTTATTAGAGAAACCTGTGAAGATGGAACCACCAGCTAAGGCCAAGCCCTCCAATCCAGCGATTAAAGAGGTGCCTGTAGAAGAAAGAATTATGAAGCTTGAACAAGATCTAAATGAAACAGATGAGGCACTCAAACGGGAGACGGGTACTGCTGAATTAAAGGTATTACAGAAAAGAAAAGATGTATTAACTGAACGGATCGACCAGTTGTATGATGTCTGGATGAATTAGCTCTGTGCGCACACCAATTTTAACCGTACACCTCTGGAACCGCATTAGTCGAATCGCTTCCTATCATTTCTAGGGCACCTGGAGCCTTATTAGCTTACAATGAATTTTTTCCACTTCATCATTAAATAGTCGTTTAAACCTCCGATTACCAGGGTAGATTATCGAGTAGTCATAGTATAGAAGGAGGAGCAAGCAATCGTGCGTGTCTTAGTAATAGGAGCAAATGGTAAAGTAGGAAAACATATCGTAGATAAACTAAGTGATTATGGCCACGAACCAGTTCCTATGGTCCGGGATACTGATCAATTCCCGCATTTTGAGGAAAAGGGACATAAACCAGTGCTTGGCGATCTGGAAAAAGATTTTGACTCAGCGTTTTATAATATAGATGCGGTTATTTTCGCGGCTGGATCCGGTCCGCATACGGGCGCTGATAAGACGATTCTGATTGACCAAGAAGGGGCTATCAAAGCTATCGAGCGTTCGAAATATTTTGGAATTAAGAAATTCGTGATATTAAGTTCGATCGCTGCCGATCGACCGGAATCTACTCCCGATACGATCAAGCATTATATGTTTGCCAAGCATAGAGCTGATGAACACTTGAAACAGTCAGGCTTGACTTATACGATTGTCCGACCAGGTATATTAACGAATAATTCAGGCACAGGGAAAGTTAAACTTCAGAAGCATGTTCCCGGTTTTGAAAAAATTCCTCGTGAAGATGTAGCCGAGACAATTTCTTTTTTACTGTCTGAATCTCAAGCCTTAAACAAGAGTTTTGACCTAGTTAGTGGTGAACAGCGCATTCAAGAAACTTTGACAAATTAGTAATGCATTCAGGGGCATCCTCGCCCCTCGTGTGCATTTTTTTTGGTGTTAAAGTTTAACTGTAGATGAAATGGGTATTATAAAGTAAATATTACAAAGGAACTAGAAAGAGAGAATGGAGGGGTGTCAATGATCGGTCACGAGGTTATAGTGTACACCAGTAATGACTGTGTGCAATGTGAAAAGGTATTAGCAAAATTGAGTAAATGGAATATAGCTTTTGAAGAACGTAATATTTCTAAGGATGAGAGGCATTTCAAAGATTTAAAAGCACAACGAATCTATGCTACGCCTGCTACCTTTTTTAACAGTGAAAAGATTCTTGGTTATCAAGAACGCAGGTTGAGACGAGCGCTAGGTATCCCGTACGACGCAACATTTCAAAAAACTTCAAATATATCATCATAATTTCAAGTGATTTATTGTCACTTGCTTTTTTTTACACTTTTTCCCCTTAGTAACATAGGCTATAGTAAATGAATGAAAAGGTGGAACTGATTGTGTACACTTACACTTATCCTTATAATTCTTATTACCCTTACTGTCAGCCAGATAGCCGTACCAATACATCCCCTCCCTATTATAATCATTACAACCCTTATGGTAATTTTGCATCGCCACCTAATGCCATGTGGAATCAGGGGATGTACGCTTACAACAATCCTTACACGTATGGTTATGGACAACAGGGATACAATGAAGGTGAGCCTGCAGCGGCATCGAAGAGCAGTGTTGTTTCTTATTTTCAAGATGAACAAGGACAGTTGGACTTTGATAAAATGATGTCTACCACAGGTCAGGTTATGCAAACAATTCAGCAGGTTTCCCCAATTGTTAAAGGGATAGGGTCTTTCGTAAAAGGAATGAAATGAGGCGCGCCATTTTTCTCAGGCGCGTTTCCTTCCACGTAAATTATAGAGAATTTGAATGGGCAGGTGGACAATAACGAGTGTTGGTGTTTATGCATCCATGGTTATACTGGAAGTCCAACTCCCGCGGGGCCGTACCCGAAAAAGGTCCTCCTTCACCTAGCTAGGGGCCAGCTAGGTGAAGGAGGACCTTTTCATGTTCTGACAGGGAGAGACCGTCACTTTCTTCAGGCACAAGCTATTAAATCATTACTCCAATTTATCGTTCCAGTTCCCGTCATAAAGCCAGAGGAGCTTCCACTGGCTTTAGTCATTTTTAAAAAATGCAATAACGATGCCACCTTCTCCTGCATGGGTTGAAATAATCGGTCCCATCTCTGTGAAAATGGAGTCTTTGAAGTTATAACGGTCCCTGATGCTTTGAAGAACTGACTTGCCGCGTTCTTCATCATTACTATGAGAAATTGCGATCACTTTGTCTTCAAATTGATGGGAATATTCTCCGATTTGTTCGATGAAGCGGCGGAGGGATTTCTTGTTCCCCCGTACCTTTTCGGTCACCTCGATTTTCCCTTGCTCAGTAGCTTTCATAAGCAGCTTTATATTAAGGGTTTTTGCAATAGTACCTTTTACCTTATCAAGACGACCGCCCTTAATGACATTTTCCAGCGTTTTTAAGATGAAGAGGGTAGTGGTTTGCTCGATTTTCTTCTCCATATGAGCGACGACCTCTTTGAACTTAATGCCGTTTGCTGACATCGCAGTGGCTTCATGGACCAGGAGGGCAATTCCGCAAGAAGCCGTTTTTGTATTTAATACAGCTATGGAACGGTTAGGCTCTTCTTCAAGCAGCATTTTTTTCCCTATCACGGCACTCTCGTATGTGCCGCTCAATCCTTGAGTAAGTGCCAGAACAATAATAGGCGTATCCTTATCTACTTCCTTATACTTATCGTAAAATTCGTTAGGACTGGGAGAAGAGGTGCTAGGAAGCGTAGTAGCTTCTTTCAGTTTTTCGTAAAATGTTGGCAAATCGATCGTCAACCCTGTTTTATAGTGGTCTTCATCAAAATGAAGGTTTAAAGGGACTACTTTCAAGTTATGTTGTTCAACCATGGCTTGAGGTAAATCGGCCCCTCCATCAATAATTAGTTGAATCGACATGGTGTTCACCTGCTTTCTTATAGTAAGTTTCTGTCTCGCTGCAGTACTTTGGAAAACTTGTTAAGAGTTATGGGAATTATGTGTAATTTTTGGTTTTCTTAATTTTTTGGTACTAACAATAAAGAGCATAAGTCCAAATAGAACGATGGATCCTCCGAGCCACTGATACCAGGAGATTTGTTCATCGAGCACCACGTAAGCGAGAATGGAGGCCCCGATCGGCTCTAAAAGTATGCCCATGGAGATGGTAGAGGTGCTGATCCATCTTAAAGACGCATTAAACAGCGTATGACCAAAAAAAGTTGGTACAATGGCCAGCGCTAAAAATATCAGCCATTGGTGACCGGAGTATCCCGTAAAGGAATAGTTAAGTACCAGGTTATAAATAAATAAACTAAGCGCGGCGACCCCGTACACAATAAAGGTATAAAATAGCAAGGAAAGTCGCCTTCTTAAGTTCTGTCCTAACAGAAAATAGGCTGTCACCATCACTGCCCCAAGAAGGGCGAGGATATCTCCAACCAGTGCCATTCCACTAATTCGGAAATCACCTGAACTAATAATCACACTTCCTGTTACAGCGATAACCATGCTTAGTAAAGCCCCTGCAGTGAAACGCTCTTTAAAAAACAGAAATGTTCCTAGAAATGCGAATAGAGGCTGCATAGATACGAGGATTACAGAGCTGGCAACTGACGTATAATTTAGGGATTCAAACCATAATATAAAGTGTGAAGCCAGGAAGATACCTGCAAAAGTAGCTAATACCCATTCTTTTGAAGAAATTTCTTTGAACTCATGGGTGTGGTTCCACATAACGTAGGGGAGCATAATAATCACAGCAAGCACCAACCGATAGAAAGCGATCATGGAAGCTGGAGCGTCCCCGGCCAGTTTAACCAATATAGCTGAGGTTGAAATAGATAGTACACCAATTGCTAACATGAAATATGGATGAAAGGGAGGCTTATCCAAACCTGACCCTCCTTTTGTTAGGATCACTAGCATATACCCTGATAATAAAGCATATATGGCTGCCAAGCTTCTTTTAGTTATATATTAAAACGCTTTACATCATTTTATCATTGATACGTTTGAAAAGCATAATAAAAATGTGTAGAATATATACTGTTATGTGTGTTATGATGGATGAATCTATCAGGCAGGTGCTTCAAAGCCTCTCCCGTATAGCATTGGCAGGAGGCTTTTTTTTACATGTTTTAATCACTGGTAAGGTAGAAGATTTTTTTAATAAAGGAGTATGAAAGTATAGTGACAACATTCAATTCATTAGGATTATCCAATCCGGTGTTGAAGGCTTTAAACAACATGGGGTTTGAAGAAACGACACCTATTCAAGAGCAAACCATTCCTCTTGGGTTACAGGGGAAAGATGTCATCGGCCAAGCGCAAACGGGAACAGGTAAAACAGCTGCATTCGGAATACCGATGATCGAGAAAATAAACAAAGATATCAAGTCTGTTCAGGGGCTGGTGATCGCGCCGACGCGTGAATTAGCCATTCAAGTAGCTGAAGAAGTAAACCGGCTTGGTAAATATAAAGGGGTACGCACACTTCCGATTTATGGTGGGTCGAATATGGAACGCCAAATTCGTGCACTTCGAGACAACCAAATCGTTGTGGCAACTCCTGGTCGTTTACTTGATCACATCCGTCGTAAAACGATTAAACTTGAGAACGTTCATACAGCTGTGTTAGATGAAGCAGACGAAATGTTAAACATGGGTTTCATTGATGACATTCGTGACATCCTTAAGTCTCTTCCAGAGCACCGTCAGACGTTGCTTTTCTCAGCTACCATGCCTAAGGAAATCCGCAACATCGCCACAACGCTCATGAAGAAACCTGAGGAAGTTAAAGTGAAATCAAAGGAAATGACAGTCGAAAATATCGATCAATACTACTTGGAGATCCCGGAAAAGCATAAGTTCGACACGTTAACACGCCTTCTGGATATTCACGCTCCAGCATTAGCGATCGTGTTTGGCCGTACGAAACGACGTGTAGATGAAGTTTCAGATGGCTTACAAGCTCGTGGTTTCCGTGCTGAAGGTATTCACGGTGACCTCACTCAGGGCAAACGCATGTCCGTATTGAATAAATTCAAAAAAGGCAGAATCGAGATCCTTGTAGCAACAGATGTTGCTGCTCGCGGACTTGATATTTCTGAAGTATCACATGTTTACAATTTTGACATTCCTCAGGATCCTGAAAGCTATGTCCACCGTATTGGACGTACTGGCCGTGCAGGCCGCAAAGGGGAGTCTGTTTCTTTTGTAACATCACGTGAGAAAGCACAACTCAACTTAATTGAGAAGCTTACGAAGAAGAAGGTTGAGCGCATGAATGTACCTTCTTCTGATGAAGCACGTCGTGGACAACAGCAAGTTGCTGTAGAAAAACTGACTGGTGCTGTAGGTAATAAAGACCTCGATAAGTATAGACAATCAGCAAGTGAATTGCTTGAGCAACACGATGCGTCTGACCTTGTGGCGGCAGCTTTAAAAATGCTCACAAAAGAGCGCAGTGAGGTGCCGGTTCGTTTGTCCTCTGTCCAGCCTATCAGTGTAAAAGGGGCACGCGGCGGTGGAAAAGGAAAAGGCGGTAATAAGCCTTACCGTAAAGACGGCAAGCGCAATTTCAAAAAGCACAGTAATAAGTCCCGTAACTTTAAAGGAAAAGGGAACCGCGGTTTCCAAAATAAAGGGCGTAACTCGAACGCTAAATAATATAATGAAGCTGTCAGACCTAAGGGGCTGGCAGCTTTTTTATTATACGAGTGGTAGGTTAAATAAATGATTTTCTTCTCATTAGAAAAGCCGCCTTCTTGCGGAGGGCGGCGAAAAAGTTATTAAATGTTATTAGCAAGGGCCAGCAGAACAAGAAAGATAATGATCCCCCAAAGTATGTTTTTTCCGTATCCCTTTCTTCTTACACTACGTCTATTCCATCGATTTGGGTTAAATCCTGCACCACTTTGACTCTTGTTCTTATGTCTCCCCCGGTTGACCCCAATGGAAAAGGGTTTAGCCTTTCTGAGAAAAGGAGGAGCCATGGCGAAGCCGCCGATTAGACCGAATACATGGGCCACGACATTAATATTCGGTCGCGTAAAGGTCATAAATAATCCAAGGATAAAAATGACCATAATGATTTGTGAATTGGCTGAACCGATCAAGTGTTTGCGGAACAAAACCATGAATACATAAATGCCGAAAATGCCAAATATGGCACCTGATGCTCCAAGATGCTGGTAGAAAGCATTTGGCGCAACAATGTATGTTCCGATATTTCCGGCGATCCCGGCAAGAAGATAAACGCTGATGAACTTTAATCTGCCTAACATCTGTTCAAGAGCTGGCCCAAATAGGACGAGTGAGAAGGAATTGAACAGGGCATGGGCAAATCCGCCATGCAGAAAAATAGGGGTTATGAGGCGCCAATACTCACCTTGGGCT
Source organism: Halobacillus naozhouensis (assembly GCF_029714185.1). Classification (NCBI taxonomy): domain Bacteria; kingdom Bacillati; phylum Bacillota; class Bacilli; order Caryophanales; family Bacillaceae; genus Halobacillus; species Halobacillus naozhouensis. The sequence goes on from NZ_CP121671.1 coordinate 411,780, forward strand.
ACAAGGTAGTTGTTCCCCACCCCGGCACGCAGCATGTCGAGAGCAAATGAAAACTGAAAAACATAAATGCACAGCCATAATAAGAGGTTAATGGCAACAAGTCCTGATACGATAGGGTAAAATCTTAGAAATTCCTTGAAACTTTCTGTTCTAACAAACATGTTATTTGGTCTCCTTTAGAAGAGTATCTCATTTCCAATATAAGCAATCACATAGGCCAGTATTCTTTTTAAGAGAAGAAATTATCGGGTATACTAAAATTGTAGCCCGACTCATCAGAAGCAAAAGTATAAAGGAAGATGAATATGATTAAGGGGATTGGCATTGATATTGTTGAAATTGATCGTATTAAACAAAGTATAAAGCGAAATGCTCGCTTTGTTCAAAGAATATTAACCAGGAATGAACAGGAGCGGTATCATCAGTTAACGAAACACCGAGGTGCAGAATTTCTCGCGGGTCGTTTTGCGGCGAAGGAAGCTTTCTCTAAAGCTGTTGGAACGGGGCTCGGAAAGCTCAGTTTTCAAGATATTGAAGTGAAAACGAATAAGGACGGAGCTCCCATTATACATGTGAAGGAATATGAACACCTCGAGATATGGGTAGCTATCTCGCATAGTAAGAGTCAAGCTGTAGCGCAAATCGTCCTTGAAGATAGAGCAAATGACATAATTACATAGGTTGTCTCATAACATGTAATGCGGGTAGGAGGGAACGAAATGGATGTTGTGACCGCGCAGGAGATGTACGAATGGGACCAGGTGGCGATAGAGTCCTCTGGATTAGAAGGTAAACTATTAATGGAGAATGCGGGCCGAGCAGTTTGTTTTGATTTAGAAAAAAAGCTGTCCAAACATCAAAAGATTGTCATTCTAATTGGTGGTGGAAACAACGGGGGAGATGGGTTCGTAATCGCCCGGACATTATTAAACCTTGGTTACTCTATAGAAGCCTGGCAGGTGGTCCCTGATTCGAAGGTGGAGGGAGGCTCCCATTTTCACAAAAGGCTTTTGGAGAATTCAGGATTTCCTTTATATCATTTAGAACAGATAACTGAAATAAGGGAATCTTTGGTGGGTGCCGATGTCATTATTGACGCGATGCTCGGAATTGGTATGAAAGGGCGGTTGCGTGGTCTGATTCGGCAAGTTGTTGCGCTTTCTAATGAGCAAGAGGCATTCCGAATAGCGGTGGATCTTCCGAGCGGAGTACCAGCTGATGAAGGAATTGATGTTGATCAAGCCTTTGAAGCGGATTATACGTGTATCATAGCAGCCGTGAAGATAAGTGCGTTAGTAGAAAACACTCGGGTGTATTATGGGGAATGGAACGTTGTAGAAATCGGCTTGCCGGTGAAAAAGCTTCCTTCATCCACTCGAAAAGTGTGGCAGTGGGAAGATGCTAAACGAGCATTTCCGAAGCGAAGAGCAAATTCACATAAAGGCAGCCACGGAAAAGGGCTGATCGTTGGGGGAGCAGCTAATATGCCCGGCTCAATTGCGATGTCGGCAAGGGCCACGCTTAGAAGTGGAGCTGGTCTATTGACAGTCGCCGCCCCTGGCAGCGCTATTCAAAATGTTGCACCCTACGTTCAGGAGGCAACATTTCTCCCGTTGCAGGAAGATTCGGGTGTTGTAAATGGGCAAATTGACACAGATGTGTCTAACTATGATGGAGTGGCCTTAGGTATGGGAATGGGGCGCAGGCTGAAATCTCACAAACTAGTTGAGGATCTTGTGTGTAAAGTAGAATCACCACTGCTGATCGATGCAGATGGGCTTTACCAGTTGAAAGATATCCTTCACTTAGTGAAAGAGAGAACAAACCCTACCGTTCTCACACCGCACCCAGGTGAGTTCGCACATCTAGTTGATCAATCAATTTCTACAATTGTCAATGCGCCTTTTTACTACAGTCGTAAGTTCTCAGAAACTTATGGGGTTTATACTGTTCTCAAAGGACCTGTTACCATTATTACTGCCCCTGATGGTAGACAATATGTTGATTTAACGGGGAACGCCGGCTTGGCAAAAGGCGGAAGCGGAGACGTGTTGTCAGGAATTTTACTGGCTATGATGCTTCAGTCAAATTCAATTATGGATGCATTAAATATCGGGTGTATGGTACATGGGCTTACAGCTGAAATGTTAACAGAATCTGAACATTCCATGGTGGACCTGCTTGCCACTGATCTAATAGAAGGGTTATCCCAGACCTTTCGTACATTCTCTTTCTGATCCACGAATAATACGTTCCCTTTGTCCTTCAGAAGAGACAAAGGAGTTGAGTGCATGCCGAAACGTTTTCCGATCCTTTTGTTCGTCTTAGTGACAATAATGCTCGTTATGAGTGCTTGTGGAGAGAAGTCTAAAGAAGACGTTGTGGAGAAACTGTCACAACAAGCTAAAGAAATGCCTGGTTATAAAACGGATGTAACGATGACCATGCGAACCGGAAAAGAAGAACAAAAATATCAAATTCAAATTTGGCATAAAGAAGATAAATTCTATAAGGTGAAACTTCACAATCAGGAAGATGAAAAAGGAAACCAAATCATCCTTAAAAACAACAGTGGGGTTTATGTCTTAACACCTGCTTTGAATAAAAGTTTTAAATTTCAAAGCGATTGGCCGGATAACACAAGTCAGCCCTATCTGTATGCTTCTTTAGTGAAAGATATTAAAAAGGATGCCGATGCAGAGTTTAATGTAACAGAGAACCACTATGTGTTTAAAACAAAGACCAACTACCAAAATAATCAAACCCTGCCGGTTCAGGAAATTTATTTTGATAAGAAGACATTTAAACCTGTCTTAGTAAAAGTATTTAATCAGGATGCTCAGGCATTAGTAGAAGTGCAGTTTGATAATTTTAAGAAGGCAGAAAACCTTAAGAAAGAAGATTTCGATGTAGATCAAAACATGGCAATGGCCTCTGGGGAAGTTCCTGTCTCAAACATGGAAGAGAAAAACGGTGCTAATGAGGTTCTTTATCCTCAGGTCACTCTCGGAGCTGAGCTGGTAGATAAACGAGAAGTACAAACAGAGGATGGCACGCGGGTGATCATGACTTATCAGGGAGATAAGAGTTTCACCCTCATCCAGGAGTCAGCAGAAGTACAGCCTACGAGTGCCGGACAAGCCGTAACTGTCAATGCAGACCCTGTAGCGCTTGCTGGAGGTACAGTAGCAGCTATGTCGAATCAACGGATGCAATGGTCTGAATCAGGTACTACGTTTAACCTGGCAAGTGCAGACCTGACTCAGGAAGAAATGGTTTCAATTGCAAGTTCCATCAACAGTCATTCAACCAAATAACTTTCTTGCAAGCAGGCTTAACGGTCTGCTTTTATTTTTAGCAATTATTGTTGTTCCCACTACTAAACCTCACCTTATTACTTCTTCTTAGCGTCCGTTTAATGATTGTTGACAGCCGGACCTTCACGTTCAATAATAGAAAGATATTGAACTGGAGAGGAGAGCTTCGCCTTGTCATTCGAATCATTCTATAGAGATACTTGGGTAGAAATTAACCTGTCAGCTATAACACATAATATAGAACAAATGGATAAACGACTTCCTCCACGTACGGGAATCTACGCTGTAGTGAAAGCTAATGCTTATGGTCATGGAGATATCCAAGTAGCTAAGCAGGCTATTGAAGCTGGGGCAGAGCGACTGGCTGTTTCATTACTGGATGAGGCGATTAAACTTAGACGAGCTGGGATTACTGCCCCCATTTTAGTTATGGGCTGGATAAGACCAGAAGATGCCCCCGTTGCTGCAGATCAAGACATTGCTGTTCCTGTATTTCAGAAAGAATGGCTGGAACAGTTAGAACAAAGTGCATTTAATAAGCCACTTAAGCTTCATATGAAATGGGATACAGGCATGGGGAGGATAGGAATACGGAGTACAGAAGAGCTGGATGGTATTCTTAGTGCTATAGAGGCAAACCCCTGGGTTGAATTAGAAGCTTTATTTACTCATTTTGCCACAGCGGATGAAAAAGACCTGAAGTATTACGAAGAACAAGCGGCTCGATTTGACACCCTGTATGATCATTTTAAGAAAGTATGGTCACAACCGGTTGAGATTCATACCGGGAATAGTGCTGCGAGCATGCGTTTTCCTGAGGATATGCAGCATTATGTTCGTTTTGGTATAAGTATGTATGGGCTTTATCCTTCTTCTGTAGTGAAAGATGAGCGGCCGATCGATCTCAAGCCTGCTTTCTCATTGAACAGTCGTTTGATTCATGTGAAGGAGGTGCCTCCTAGGGAATCCATCAGCTATGGGGCTACCTATCAATCCGAAAGTGAGGAATGGATTGGGACAGTTCCTATGGGTTATGCAGATGGCTGGATTCGTAAACTGCAAGGCTTTGAAGTGTTAGTAGACGGAAAGCGCCACCCTATTGTCGGAAGAATATGCATGGATCAGTTTATGATTAAACTAGATCGAGAATATTCTATCGGAACTAAGGTTACATTAATTGGCAAGCAGGATAATGTAGAGGTTCATACCGATGAACTGGCCGATTATTTAGATACGATTAATTATGAGATTCCTTGTATGATAAGTTATCGTGTACCACGCATGTATTTGAAAAATGGGCATATGGTAGAAGTAGACAACACTTTAATTAAGGTTTGATGAAGTACATGCAAGACAATCCTCCTTCTATTCAATCACCATGCAACATTTTTCACGAAAAAAATCCAAGACTCCTTTGCAATAGACACCAGCCAATGATAAGATTAAATTGGACTTATTTGACTGGTTTCTTTTGAAAGAAGATGGTGGAGGTGTATGGTTTTGTCCGACAGTATGCAGGAGATTGTCATTCGTATTCCAGATAGCCTACTAAGTGAATTAGATGGTCATGTTCAACTCGAAAACAGTGATCGGAGCGATTTCATGTGTAAAGCAACAAAAATGTATTTGCGGGAAGAAAAGCAACGCCATATTAGAGAATCCATGCGCCGTGGATATATGGAAATGGCTAAAATTAATTTAACTATCGCTTCAGAAGCGTTTCAGGCCGAAGAGGAGGCAGATCACACCCTGGAGCAATTAGTGAGCGGGGTGTGAAGCCTGTGATAGTCAAACGAGGAGACGTTTATTTCGCTGATTTGTCCCCGGTTGTAGGATCAGAACAAGGCGGGGTACGCCCTGTTCTCATCTTGCAAAATGATATTGGGAATCGTTTCAGCCCTACAGTTATTATCGCGGCAATAACCGCGCAGATTCAAAAAGCTAAACTTCCTACACATGTTGAAATTGATGCTGAAAAATATGGTTTCGAACGCAATTCTGTTATTCTGCTGGAACAAATCAGAACGATTGATAAACAACGTTTGACCGATAAAATCACACATCTGGATGGGCCGATGATGCAACAGGTTAACGAATCCTTGCAAATCAGCCTTGGACTTATTGATTTTTAAGATAAAGCTGTCTATATAATTAGGCAGCTTTATTTTTTTGCACTTTTTATCTGGAATTGTTAAAGTGTAGATAATTTTGTTACCGTGTCCTTTTGATCAAGGTTAAAATAGACTAAATTAGTGTATTATCTTCATAATGTTTGATAAAATTATTCACAGGTAGTTATGACGCGTTTAAGCATGTAATGAAATTGTAGAATATAGTCGGGGGTTTAACGATGGATGAAAAGCTGAAAAATATCGTTTTAGAACATAGCAATGACATTATACAAATGTGGTTAGAAGAAGTTAATAGTCATAAAAAAGGTGATTATACAGCGACGATATCGGACGAGCTGTTTGAAAACACGAACCGGGAATTTGTAAATGTGATTTTTTCCAGTATTGAAAGTCAGGGACTATCCTCTGATATGGACGATTTCTCAGAACGATTGATTAATTTAGGGTGGCCTCTCAGTTATTTGACTGATGGCATGCAGGTTTTCCGCAGGGTGCTTACGGAGTATATTTTAAGCCAATCCGATCAAATCGACTCGAATTACTTCTCTAAAGTGTTAAGAGAAGTTGATGACTGGGTCGATCCGGTAATTAATCGTTTGGTAAATGAATTCTCCGGAAGTTGGGAAAACATTGTATCCTTGCAGCGTGTAGCTTTGCAAGAGCTGTCTGCCCCGCTGATTCCGGTGATGGATAATATTACGATTATGCCTTTGATTGGCACCATAGATACTGAGCGAGCTAAGTTCATTATGGAAAACCTTTTAGATGGTGTTATTAAACACAATGCAGAGGTTGTTCTTATTGATATTACTGGGGTTCCTGTCGTGGATACAATGGTGGCGCACCATATTATCCAGGCCGCTGAAGCTGTACGTTTAATTGGTTCCCGTTGTATTTTAGTAGGGATCAGACCTGAAATTGCCCAAACTATCGTAAATCTTGGGATCGATTTAGGGAAGTTCCCAACAAAAAGTTCGCTGCGCAAAGGCTTCCAAACTGCATTGGAGCTAACGAATCGTACCATTGAAGAAGCTCAAAAGAATGATAAGGATATCGAGAAATTAATCGATTCTCTAGACAAGGAGTGAACACAATGAGGATTCCAATTTTAAAGCTTCATAATTATTTACTCATTTCCATACAAATCGATTTAGATGATCAGACAGCTATTCAATTTCAGGAGGATTTGCTTAGTAAAATCCATGAAAGCGGAGCAACAGGAGTTGTCATTGATTTAACCTCGGTCGAAATTATTGACTCTTTCATCGCGAAGGTTCTTGGAGATGTGGTGACAATGTCAGATCTTATGGGTGCTAAGGTGGTGCTCACGGGTATTCAGCCTGCGGTTGCTATGACACTGATTGATCTAGGAATTCATTTGCAGGATGTCCCGACTGCACTAGATTTAGAACAAGGGTTGATCAAACTTCGACAGGAACTGGAGGAGTAGATATGGACTTCCAATCCTGTGTCAATATTAAAAAGGAGTGGGATATTGTCGGGGCACGTCAGCTTGGACGGGATATAGCCGGGAAAGTAGGCTTTGGAACAGTTGATCAAGCAAGAATTGCCACTGCAATCTCTGAACTAGCAAGGAACATCTATCTGTACGCGGGTACAGGTAAAGTTTGCTTTGAAACCATCGAAGAAATAAATCAAAAGGGATTAATTATAATTGCAATGGATGATGGACCAGGGATAAAAGAATTGAATCAAGTTATGGAAGATGGCTTTTCCACATCAGGAGGTCTTGGAGCAGGCCTGCCCGGGGTCAAAAGACTGATGGACGAATTTGATATTCAATCCGAGCATGGGCAAGGAACAGAAATTAAGGTGGTCAAGTGGCTCCGTTAAGGGAGGTTGAGAAATGGATACTCTGAAGGTTGAATTGAAAAATTATAAAGAGTTAATGCATGAGTATATTAAAACAAAGGATGAGCAGGCCCTTTATCAAGCCGAGCAATTCAGTAAACAGTCTATGCAGCAGAATATCTCACCCGAAGAGATCATTAATGTGCATATTGAAGCGTTACAAGATTTATACCCGAATATGCCGGAATATATTCAATCTTCTTTAAGTTTCTTGCTAGAAACAATGATCTCATATGGGATGGCTTATCAGGAATATCAATCGTTGAGAGAAAGGCAATTAGAGCTGAAATCAGAGATCTCAGTCGCTGCCAATATGCAAAAAACTTTGCTGTCTACTGTAAAACCTGAGCGTGAGGATTTGGATATTGGCGCAATAAGTATTCCTGCTAAACAAATGAACGGGGACTACCATCATTTTGTTGAGGATGTTGATGGAACGTTAGGGATAGCTATTGCTGATGTGATCGGGAAGGGAGTTCCTGCTGCATTATGCATGTCGATGATCAAGTATGCGATGGACAGCTTCCCAGAAATGCGAATGGATCCGGATGTAATTTTAGGAAGTCTTAATCGTGTGGTGGAAAGAAACGTTGATTCGAGTATGTTCATTACGATGTTTTATGGGTTATATGATACTGAGAATCACACGTTTAATTATTCATCTGCAGGGCATGAGCCAGGATACTACTACAGCAAAGAGAAAAATGAGTTTGAAGAAATCGAGGCTTCCGGCTTGGTATTAGGCGTTTCTTCTGAGACAACCTACCATAAATATACCAGAGAGATTGCTATGGGCGATATGATTATCCTGCTGACAGACGGAGTGACAGAATGCCGACAAGGCGACCGTTTCATTGAACAAGAAGAAATATTAGAAGTGATAAGAGAATACGCACACCTCTCTGCCCAGGAGATAGTGGAACATGTTTACAAACATTTTGAGCGATTACAGGATTTTCAACTTAGAGATGATTTTACGTTAATTATTTTGCGAAGAAATGTTTAACATAAGTTTGAGAAGGGTATTCTTTCTCCGATGAGTTTTTTAGGATTATTGGGAGGAGATCTAAATGAATTTGACCATAGATATAACAAATCAAGACCGGGTGACGTATGTATCTTTAGTTGGAGAAGTAGATGCATTTACGGCTCCTAAATTAAAAGGATCTTTACTGCCTGAGACTGAAGAGGAAGGTCAGACTGTAGAAGTTAACCTTCAAGATGTCAATTATATGGATTCGACAGGGTTAGGAGTATTTATTAGTGCGTTAAAATCAACGAAGGAACATAATTCTGATTTGAGACTTGTTCAAATGCAGGAACGTGTTTACCGTTTATTCAAGATTACAGGTTTAACTGAGATTATGAACATCGACAATACAGTTCGGGGTGGAATGTAAAAATGGAACAATTTGATTTTGTCGAAGTTAAAGTCCCTGCTAAGGCTGAATATGTCGGTGTAGTCCGTTTAAGCACTTCAGGAATTGCTAATCGAATGGGATTTTCATATGAAGATATTGAAGACCTGAAAGTAGCTATTTCTGAAGCAATTACGAATGCCGTGAAGCATGCGTATAAGGAAACGGGCGAAGGCGAGATTACCATTGGATTTGGAGTTTATGAAAATCGCCTGGAAGTCATGGTCGCCGATCATGGAGGCAGTTTCGATTTAGGGGAAATTAAAGAGGATATTGGACCTTATCAGCACAGTGACGATATTAGTGAGTTACGGGAAGGTGGGTTTGGTCTATTCTTGATTGATGCCTTAATGGATAAGGTTGAAATTAACAGCAAATATGGAGTTATTGTCCTAATGACAAAATACCTTCATGAGAATGAGGTGAGTCAAGATGGCGACCAAATCTCGAAAACACAATGATGAAGTTTATAATTGGATAGCAACTTTACAGGAAAATCCAAACGATGAAGAGATTCAGGAAAAGATTGTGCTGGCCTATCGTGATCTAGTGGAATCGATTGCTCGTAAGTATTCTAAGAACAGTACAATTCACGAAGATTTAGTTCAAGTAGGAATGCTGGGGCTTCTTGCAGCTATTCGCAGGTATGATCCGGAGTTTGGTAAATCGTTTGAATCATTCGCGATCCCAACGATTATCGGAGAAATCAAGCGATTTATTCGGGATAAAACTTGGAGTGTTCATGTTCCTCGCAGAATTAAGGAACTTGGTCCCAAAATAAAAAAGGCTGCTGAAGAATTAACTAGTGTATTGCAGCGATCTCCATCTGTGATTGAGATTGCTGACTATCTCGAAGTCTCCGAAGAAGATGTGCTTGAGACAATGGAAATGGGGAAAAGCTACAAAGCGTTATCGGTGGACCGCAAGATTGAGGCCGACTCGGATGGCAGCACAGTGACCATCTTAGATTTGATTGGTAATCAGGAGGATGGATACGATCAGATTGATCAAAAAATGCTCCTTCAAAAAGTTTTACCGACTCTAAATGAACGTGAACAAGAAATATTGCAGTGCACCTACTTTGAGAATATGAGCCAAAAGGATACAGGAGAAAGACTTGGTATTTCTCAAATGCACGTTTCCCGACTGCAGCGGAGAGCATTGAGGAAGCTGAGAGAAGCATTACAAGCAGAATCTGTTGAGGCATTCTAATGTCCGTAATTGAAAACCAGGTAGCTGTTTCCGTCTATCAAAAGGCTAAAAAGGGGAACTACTATTGCGGGGATAGCTATTTTTATAAGGAAACTGATGATGCATTTATATGTGCATTGGCAGATGGTTTAGGAAGTGGAGAGTTAGCCAAAGAATCCTCGCAGGCGGTTATGAAAGTCCTCGAAGATTTTCCTGATATGGAGATCGAATCTATTATTAGGAAATGTAATGAGGTCTTACTTGGAAAACGAGGTGTCGTTTTAGGCATACTCCGAATTGACCTTATTGAACAAACTTATTCCTATTCCTCTATAGGAAATATAGGGATCATCACGCTCGCGAAAGATGGCAAGCGAAACAGAAACATCCCATTATCCGGATATTTAGCAGGTTATCCTAAAAGGCTTAAGGTAACACGTGGAAAGGCTGAGCATGGAATGATCTTTCTGTTGTTTTCCGACGGAGTCAGTGATCGGCGTTTGTCTGTAAAGAATACGAACACGCATGATATCCATTTCATCGTTGAACAATATAAGGAGCTCTATGGTCAATTTCGTGATGATGATACAACTCTAATTGCAATGGAGTATAAATAAAGGGCCTTATTCTGATCCAGGAATAAGGTCCTTTCATATGTATAGGAAATAAACGATTTATTTTGATACAATACAAACAGGAAGGCAATAGAAGGAGGCTTATTTTTGACTGATTTAATGGAAAAAACAGATATAGTAAGCATTGTAGCCAAGCAAACAGGTTTAGCTGCAAAACCCATTAACCAAGTTATTGAGTTATTAAATGAAGGGAATACGGTGCCATTTATCGCCCGTTATCGAAAAGAGTTAACTGGCGGTCTCGATGAAGTACAAATTAAAGCGATTGAAGATCAATGGGCTTATGTTCAGAACTTAACACAGAGGAAAGAGGAAGTAATTCGGCTCATTGATGAGCAAGGAAAACTGACTGATGAGTTAAGAAATGAAATAGAAAAAGCTGTGCAGTTACAAAAAGTAGAAGATCTTTACCGTCCCTATAAACAAAAAAGAAGAACGCGGGCTACTGTTGCAAAGGAAAAAGGATTAGAATCGCTTGCCTTGCTCGTATGGGAACAAAGCGATTTTGACTATGAAAAAGAAGCAGAAAAATATTTCTCTGAAGAGCACGAGTTACATACCTTAGAGGAAGTCAGTCTCGGAGTGAACGATATTTTAGCAGAGTGGATTTCCGATGACCCTGACTTTAGAGAACCCATTCGTAAGCAAACACATCAAAGCGGAACTATCCAATCATCAGTAAAGAACGACCAAAAAGATGAGAAGTCTATTTTTGAAATGTATTACGACTATCAGGAACCGGTGAGGTCTATCGTTTCCCATCGCGTTCTAGCTCTAAATCGCGGGGAGAAAGAGGGCGTTATAAAAGTCTCTATTCACCCTCCGGAGGGAGCCATTATTGACTTATTAAACAGGAAAGTTATTAAGCCTTCCACTTCCCAGAAATTACGCAAGATCTTAGAAGAGGCGATCCTTGATAGTTACAAACGATTGATACAGCCATCTATTGAGAGAGAAATTCGTAACGCTTTATCGGAAACCGCTGAAGAACAGGCAATTGAAGTGTTTTCCAGTAATTTAAGAAGCCTGCTGCTACAGCCTCCTCTTAAAGGAAAGGTAGTCTTAGGTGTAGATCCAGCCTATCGAACCGGCTGTAAGCTTGCGGTAATTGATGAGACAGGAAAAAAACTTGAAGTATCCGTAATTTATCCAACACCTCCAAAGAGTGATGTGGAGGGCTCGGAGCGGAAGGTACGCGCCATTTTTGATAAATATCCCATCGAACTCATTGCGATTGGAAATGGTACAGCTTCTAGAGAAACAGAACAATTTATTGCTGACATGATCCAGAAATATTCATTACCCGCTTCTTATATGATCGTTAACGAAGCAGGGGCGAGTGTGTACTCTGCATCAAAGCTTGCACGAGAAGAATTCCCTGATTTACAGGTAGAAGAGAGAAGTGCCGTATCCATAGCTAGAAGAGTTCAGGATCCGTTGGCGGAATTAGTGAAGATTGATCCTAAATCCATCGGGATCGGCCAATATCAACATGATGTAAGCCAGAAGAAATTAAATCAATCCCTCACTTTTGTCGTTGAAACAGCTGTGAACCAGGTAGGGGTTAACGTCAATACAGCATCTTCATCTCTGCTTCAATATGTATCAGGTTTAAGCAAAAGTGTTGCAAATAACATTGTGAAGAAGCGTGAAGAGATTGGGAAGTTTGCAACTAGGAAGGAATTAAAAGATATTCCGCGCCTTGGTGCCAAAACTTTTGAACAAAGTATAGGTTTCTTAAGGGTTCTCGAGGGAGAGGAACCATTAGATAAGACGTCCATTCACCCGGAAAGTTATCAGGCTGCTCAATCATTGCTTCAGCAAATTGAATGTACACCTGCGGATTTAGGGAATGACGAAATTAAAGAGAAGTTGAATCATGTCAATGTATCCGCAACAGCAGAGCAATTGGACGTAGGCGAGCCTACCCTAAAAGATATGATCAAGTCGTTAACAGAACCGGGACGAGACCCTAGAGATGACCTGCCGAAACCATTGTTAAAGACCAATGTTCTGTCCATGGAAGACCTTGAACAAGGGATGGAGCTTGAAGGCACTGTTCGCAATGTAGTGGATTTCGGAGTATTCGTGGATATAGGAGTTAAGCAAGATGGGCTTGTTCACATATCAAAATTATCGAATAAATTCGTAAAACACCCTATGGACATCGTCTCAGTAGGTGATGTGGTTACCGTATGGGTAGAAAACGTAGATATACAAAAACAACGAATTGCACTCACTATGCTGAAAAAATAACACATAACCTGGGAGATCTTATTCTTCCGGGTTTTTTATTTGTATCGATGGCGATAAAAATACCAGCATTGATTTAACATTTTGATTTGGTATTTATCTTTATTTAAAAAGGCATTGGACATTTGTTTACGCAGCCAGCGTGGCAATTGAAACTCCTCCTTTTGTATTTGGAGACATTCCCATTTATAATAGACTATGCAAAAAGGGTGAGAGGTGTTCCGGAAATGTGGATTGAACAACAACAACTACAGGAGTGGACAAACAGCATATCTCTGGAGTTTTTTGGTAAGCCTTATGTAGATCATGTATCCTTTAATTCTCGATTAAGAACTACCGGTGGAAGATACATCCCTTCGAAAAGGAAGATTGAATTAAACCCTAAGTATTTAAGAGAGATGGATAAGGAAGAGTTTGTCGGCATTATCAAACATGAGTTATGTCATTATCATTTACATATTGAAGGGAAAGGATTCGCGCACAAAGATCGGGAGTTTAAGGATCTGTTAAAGAAAACCGGCTCTCCAAGGCATTGCAAACCTTTACCTTCTGAACGAGAAAAGCTGAAACATATTTATTCTTGTACTCGTTGTTCACACGAATACTTCCGGCAAAGAAGAATTAACACAGCTAAGTATCGTTGTGGAAAATGCAGAGGACAATTAAAAAAGAAATAGAAAAAGCATTGACGAATTTTGTAGTGCGTGTTAAATTAAATAAGCCTTATAAATGAAGCGGATCAGTTCTTTTATATCGACAAAAATTTTAGCTGAAAATTGTTTGACACAACAGGCTAAATGTTATAGAATATAGAACGTCGCTGATCTTGTACATACGACAAGTTAGACAAGATTAACATTGATCCACCGTAGCTCAGTGGTAGAGCAATCGGCTGTTAACCGATCGGTCGTAGGTTCGAATCCTACCGGTGGAGCCATTACGGAGAAGTACTCAAGTGGCTGAAGAGGCGCCCCTGCTAAGGGTGTAGGTCGCGCAAGCGGCGCGAGGGTTCAAATCCCTCCTTCTCCGCCATTTATTTTTTTGTTGGCCCGTTGGTCAAGTGGTTAAGACACCGCCCTTTCACGGCGGTAACACGGGTTCGAATCCCGTACGGGTCACTTTACATATTGTTAGGTCCGGTAGTTCAGCTGGTTAGAATGCCTGCCTGTCACGCAGGAGGTCGCGGGTTCGAGTCCCGTCCGGACCGCCATTTAACGTTGGGCCATAGCCAAGCGGTAAGGCAACGGTTTTTGGTACCGTCATGCGCTGGTTCGAATCCAGCTGGCCCAGCCATTTTATTTTGCGATTAAGGTTGACAAAAGCTTGATAAAATTATATGATGTTCCTTGTGCTTAAATCCTATCTCGCATTATCTGTTGTGAGATAAGAGAATAGATGTTAGTTGAAAAGAAACATCATTTACAACGGAATGAACTATTTTTAATGAAGAGCCATTAGCTCAGTTGGTAGAGCATCTGACTTTTAATCAGAGGGTCGGAGGTTCGAGCCCTCCATGGCTCACCAAACATTAGCGGGTGTGGTGGAATTGGCAGACACGCTAGATTTAGGATCTAGTGCTTCACGGCGTGGGGGTTCAAGTCCCTCCACCCGCACTTATGTACTTTGCTGTGGAATACACAGCGTTTCAAATTAGCGGTCGTGGCGGAATCGGCAGACGCGCTAGGTTGAGGGCCTAGTGGGGGCAACCCCGTGGAGGTTCAAGTCCTCTCGGCCGCACTAAGCTTTTTTGAAAAAAGTGCTTGCACAACAAGCTAGAACATGGTACGATAGAACATGTCGCTTTCAAAGGCGCCCGTAGCTCAATTGGATAGAGCGTCTGACTACGGATCAGAAGGTTAGGGGTTCGACTCCTCTCGGGCGCGCCATTATTTTACGGGAAGTAGCTCAGCTTGGTAGAGCACTTGGTTTGGGACCAAGGGGTCGCAGGTTCGAATCCTGTCTTCCCGACCATCGGATTTACTTTCAAATTTCATGCGGGTGTAGTTTAGTGGTAAAACCTCAGCCTTCCAAGCTGATGATGAGGGTTCGATTCCCTTCACCCGCTCCATTATTTAAACAACTACCAATTGGGGCCTGTAGCTCAGCTGGTTAGAGCGCACGCCTGATAAGCGTGAGGTCGGTGGTTCGAGTCCACTCAGGCCCACCATGAACATTTGATCTTTGAAAACTGAACGAACCAACCAGTACGTCAACACATTCTTTCTATTATATAGAGGGAATACAAACAAGCACATTCGGTGTGCAAAGAGTCAAAGGATCTTCAACTAGGTTCGCAACGTCCTGTTGCAACGTTGGAGGCAGTGCATCCGTGCACAAGCAAACTTAACTTTTATGGAGAGTTTGATCCTGGCTCAGGACGAACGCTGGCGGCGTGCCTAATACATGCAAGTCGAGCGCAGGAAGCAGGCAGATCCCCTTCGGGGGTGATGCCTGTGGAATGAGCGGCGGACGGGTGAGTAACACGTGGGCAACCTGCCTGTAAGATCGGAATAACTCCGGGAAACCGGGGCTAATGCCGGGTAATCTTTTCCCTCGCATGAGGGAGAAGTAAAAGATGGCCTTTGGCTATCACTTACAGATGGGCCCGCGGCGCATTAGCTAGTTGGTGAGGTAATAGCTCACCAAGGCGACGATGCGTAGCCGACCTGAGAGGGTGATCGGCCACACTGGGACTGAGACACGGCCCAGACTCCTACGGGAGGCAGCAGTAGGGAATCTTCCGCAATGGACGAAAGTCTGACGGAGCAACGCCGCGTGAACGATGAAGGTCTTCGGATCGTAAAGTTCTGTTGTTAGGGAAGAACAAGTACCGTGCGAATAGAGCGGTACCTTGACGGTACCTAACGAGGAAGCCCCGGCTAACTACGTGCCAGCAGCCGCGGTAATACGTAGGGGGCAAGCGTTGTCCGGAATTATTGGGCGTAAAGCGCGCGCAGGCGGTTTCTTAAGTCTGATGTGAAAGCCCACGGCTCAACCGTGGAGGGTCATTGGAAACTGGGGAACTTGAGGACAGAAGAGGAGAGTGGAATTCCACGTGTAGCGGTGAAATGCGTAGATATGTGGAGGAACACCAGTGGCGAAGGCGACTCTCTGGTCTGTTTCTGACGCTGAGGTGCGAAAGCGTGGGTAGCAAACAGGATTAGATACCCTGGTAGTCCACGCCGTAAACGATGAGTGCTAGGTGTTAGGGGGCTTCCACCCCTTAGTGCTGAAGTTAACGCATTAAGCACTCCGCCTGGGGAGTACGGCCGCAAGGCTGAAACTCAAAGGAATTGACGGGGGCCCGCACAAGCGGTGGAGCATGTGGTTTAATTCGAAGCAACGCGAAGAACCTTACCAGGTCTTGACATCCTTGGACCACCCTAGAGATAGGGTTTTCCCTTCGGGGACCAAGTGACAGGTGGTGCATGGTTGTCGTCAGCTCGTGTCGTGAGATGTTGGGTTAAGTCCCGCAACGAGCGCAACCCCTAATCTTAGTTGCCAGCATTCAGTTGGGCACTCTAAGGTGACTGCCGGTGACAAACCGGAGGAAGGCGGGGATGACGTCAAATCATCATGCCCCTTATGACCTGGGCTACACACGTGCTACAATGGATGGTACAAAGGGCAGCGAAGCCGCAAGGTGTAGCAAATCCCATAAAACCATTCTCAGTTCGGATTGCAGGCTGCAACTCGCCTGCATGAAGCCGGAATCGCTAGTAATCGCGGATCAGCATGCCGCGGTGAATACGTTCCCGGGCCTTGTACACACCGCCCGTCACACCACGAGAGTTGGCAACACCCGAAGTCGGTGAGGTAACACATTATGTGAGCCAGCCGCCGAAGGTGGGGCCAATGATTGGGGTGAAGTCGTAACAAGGTAGCCGTATCGGAAGGTGCGGCTGGATCACCTCCTTTCTAAGGAACTATGGAAGGCGGACACAACCTTCGGGTTGATGGATGCTGATCCATACGGAAGACGCACTGGTTGGTTGTTCAGTTTTGAGAGATCAAACGATCTTCTCAATGTGAACCTTGAAAACTGGATAAGATATTTCAGAACGTGTTTGATCGCAAGATCAACACGGGATGACAAGACATCAAACATCAATTTTTAAACGTCTTTTCACAGATAGTTAAGTGAATAAGGGCGCACGGTGGATGCCTTGGTACTAGGAGCCGATGAAGGACGGGACTAACACCGATATGCTTTGGGAAGCCGTAAGTAGGCTGTGCACCGAAGATTTCCGAATGGGGAAACCCCCTGCTCGTAATGGAGTAGGATCGTTTACTGAATTCATAGGTAAACGAAGGCAGACCCGGGGAACTGAAACATCTCAGTACCCGGAGGAAGAGAAAGCAAACGCGATTTCCCGAGTAGCGGCGAGCGAAACGGAATCAGCCCAAACCAGAAAGCTTGCTTTCTGGGGTTGTAGGACACTCCATTGGAGTTACCAAAAAAGAAGATAGATGAATCGATCTGGAACGATCAGCCAGAGCGGGTAAGAGCCCTGTAATCGACATCTTCTTTTCTCCGGAGTGGATCCTGAGTACGGCGGAACACGAGGAATTCCGTCGGAATCCGGGAGGACCATCTCCCAAGGCTAAATACTCCCTAGTGACCGATAGTGAACCAGTACCGTGAGGGAAAGGTGAAAAGCACCCCGGAAGGGGAGTGAAAGAGAACCTGAAACCGTGTGCCTACAAGTAGTCGGAGCCCATTGATGGGTGACGGCGTGCCTTTTGTAGAATGAACCGGCGAGTTACGACTGTATGCAAGGTTAAGCATCAGAAGCGGAGCCGCAGCGAAAGCGAGTCTGAACAGGGCGCGTGAGTATGCGGTCGTAGACCCGAAACCGTGTGATCTACCCATGTCCAGGGTGAAGGTCAGGTAACACTGACTGGAGGCCCGAACCCACGCAAGTTGAAAATTGCGGGGATGAGGTGTGGGTAGGGGTGAAATGCCAATCGAACACGGAGATAGCTGGTTCTCTCCGAAATAGCTTTAGGGCTAGCCTCAGAATAGAAAGTCTTGGAGGTAGAGCACTGATTGGACGAGGGGCCCCTACCGGGTTACCGAATTCAGTCAAACTCCGAATGCCAACGACTTTGTTCTGGGAGTCAGACCATGGGTGATAAGGTTCATGGTCGAGAGGGAAACAGCCCAGACCGCCAGCTAAGGTCCCTAAGTGTGTGTTAAGTGGAAAAGGATGTGGAGTTGCTTAGACAACCAGGATGTTGGCTTAGAAGCAGCCATCATTGAAAGAGTGCGTAATAGCTCACTGGTCGAGTGACTCTGCGCCGAAAATGTACCGGGGCTAAACACACCACCGAAGCTGCGGATTGATCCGAACGGATCAGTGGTAGGAGAGCGTTCTAAGGGCTGTGAAGTCAGACCGTAAGGACTGGTGGAGCGCTTAGAAGTGAGAATGCCGGTATGAGTAGCGAAAAAAGAGTGAGAATCTCTTTCACCGAAAGCCCAAGGTTTCCTGAGGAAGGCTCGTCCTCTCAGGGTTAGTCGGGACCTAAGCCGAGGCCGAAAGGCGTAGGCGATGGACAACAGGTTGATATTCCTGTACCGCCTCCTTTCCGTTTGAACGACGGGGGGACGCAGGAGGATAAGGAGAGCGCACCATTGGATGTGTGCGTCCAAGCAGTAAGACGGTCGAGGCAGGTAAATCCACTCGGCAACGTCAAGCTGTGATGGGGAGGGAACTAAAGTACCGAAGCTCCTGATTTCACACTGCCAAGAAAATCCTCTAGTGAGGAAAGAGGCGCCCGTACCGCAAACCAACACAGGTAGGCGAGGAGAGAATCCTAAGGTGAGCGGGAGAACTCTCGTTAAGGAACTCGGCAAAATGACCCCGTAACTTCGGGAGAAGGGGTGCTCCTCTGCCGAGGAGCCGCAGTGAAAAGGCCCAAGCGACTGTTTACCAAAAACACAGGTCTCTGCGAAGCCGTAAGGCGAAGTATAGGGGCTGACACCTGCCCGGTGCTGGAAGGTTAAGGGGATGCGTTAGCGCTTTTGGCGCGAAGCGTTGAACCGAAGCCCCAGTAAACGGCGGCCGTAACTATAACGGTCCTAAGGTAGCGAAATTCCTTGTCGGGTAAGTTCCGACCCGCACGAAAGGTGCAACGACTTGGGCACTGTCTCAACGAGAGACCCGGTGAAATTATACTATGCGTGAAGATGCGCATTACCCGCGACAGGACGGAAAGACCCCGTGGAGCTTTACTGTAGCCTGATATTGAATGTTGGTACAGCTTGTACAGGATAGGTGGGAGCCTGAGAAACCGGAGCGCTAGCTTCGGTGGAGGCGCTGGTGGGATACCACCCTGGCTGTACGGACATTCTAACCCAGGACCGTGATCCGGTTCGGAGACAGTGTCAGGTGGGCAGTTTGACTGGGGCGGTCGCCTCCTAAAGAGTAACGGAGGCGCCCAAAGGTTCCCTCAGAATGGTTGGAAATCATTCGCAGAGTGTAAAGGCACAAGGGAGCTTGACTGCGAGACTTACAAGTCGAGCAGGGACGAAAGTCGGGCTTAGTGATCCGGCGGTACCGTATGGAAGGGCCGTCGCTCAACGGATAAAAGCTACCCCGGGGATAACAGGCTTATCTCCCCCAAGAGTCCACATCGACGGGGAGGTTTGGCACCTCGATGTCGGCTCATCGCATCCTGGGGCTGTAGTCGGTCCCAAGGGTTGGGCTGTTCGCCCATTAAAGCGGTACGCGAGCTGGGTTCAGAACGTCGTGAGACAGTTCGGTCCCTATCCGTCGTGGGCGTTGGAAATCTGAAAGGAGCTGTCCTTAGTACGAGAGGACCGGGATGGACACACCGCTGGTGTACCAGTTGTTCCGCCAGGAGCATGGCTGGGTAGCTACGTGTGGACGGGATAAGTGCTGAAAGCATCTAAGCATGAAGCCCCCCTTGAGATGAGATTTCCCCTTACGCCAAGTAAGTAAGATTCCTCAGAGACGATGAGGTCGATAGGTCCGAGGTGGAAGCGTGGTGACACGTGGAGCTGACGGATACTAATCAATCGATGACTTAACTATATCAAAAAGCGGAGACGACCGTTTATGGGAGTCAAAGCTAGATTATTAAACGTAGAAGATGATGTTTGTCTTGCCCCTCTTATCCAGTTTTGAAGGTTCGCCCTTCCTAACAGAATGATGTGGTGGCGACAGCGAAGAGGTCACACCTGTTCCCATGCCGAACACAGCAGTTAAGCTCTTCAGCGCCGATGGTAGTCGGGTCGATCCCCGTGAGAGTAGGACGCGGCCACGTCATTCTATATTATTTACAGAGAATATTATGGGAACCAAATAAAAGGTTCACCCACATTGTCGCGGGGTAGAGCAGTTCGGTAGCTCGTCGGGCTCATAACCCGGAGGTCGCAGGTTCAAATCCTGCCCCCGCAACCAAAATACTTAACAGTAACTTGAAGTTATAGATCTCCTTGAACGCTTCAAAACCAGTTTTCAGGAACTGGTCCGGTAGTTCAGCTGGTTAGAATGCCTGCCTGTCACGCAGGAGGTCGCGGGTTCGAGTCCCGTCCGGACCGCCATTAACATTAAAATTAACTTTCCAAGCCTTAGGAATACTTTTCCTAAGGCTTTTCTTATTTTTTGGATGAATAACATAATATATCGGTTTTTCTCAATGAGTTTTTTAATTATCATCTTCCATTGGTATAATAAATATATTGATTGTTAACAGTGGAGGGTTCTTATATGGATGAGTTTTCTTTTATCGATTCAATTAAGCCTGACAGCTACCGTCAATCTTCGCTTATTAAAGGAATTGATGATGATGCTGCTGTTTTTCGGCAAAATACACAAGATATTGTTACGGCTGTAGACACAATGGTTGATGGAATTCACTTTTCACGGGAAACTATGGAACCTTATTCCATCGGCTACCGAGCATTAGCAGCCAATCTAAGTGATTTGGCTGCTATGGGGGCAGAGCCTGCCTTTTTCATGGTATCGATTGTTATTCCATCGGATTGGGCAGAACAAGAGCTGCAAGAGGTGTATCGTGGAATGGCTTCTCTCGGTGATGGATATAGGATGGATATGATCGGGGGAGATACAGTATCCGGGAAAGAATTCGCGATCTCCATTACAGTGTTCGGGTATGTGGAAAGAAACAAGGCACGGTATCGCACGGCAGCTCTTCCCGGGGATATCCTTTTTGTAACGGGGACGTTGGGCGATTCGAGAGCTGGTCTTGAATGTATAAATAAGAAAATAGACAACGAGTATTTGATACAAAGACATTGTCAGCCCTCACCTCGGATTACTTTTGCTGAACAATTAAGTTCATTCAACAGAGTAGCTTTGAACGACGTGAGTGATGGGATTGCTAGTGAGGGAAGTGAAATTGCTGAAGCTTCGTGTGTGGATCTACATATAGCTTACGATTCTATCCCTTATCATTCCTCCATAGCTGAGCTTTTTCCTAACCAATATCAGGAATGGATACTATCTGGCGGTGAGGACTTTGAACTGCTGGGTACAATTTCAGAGCGTGAATGGCCGGAAGTTCAGCAAAAAGCCGAAGAGCTAAATCTTTCAGTGACGAAAATTGGATATGTCTCGGAGGCACGAGAGAGCAAAGGTCTGGTATACTTAACCATGGATGGTCGGACTGAACGGTTAGAAAAATCGGGCTACACACATTTGCAAGAAGGTCGTGATTAAGGTGAAAAGATATGAATGGACGACAGCGTCTGAAGGGGAAACAATTCTCTTTTCGGAGAAGTTAGCTGAGTACTTAACTCCTGGAGATGTGCTGACACTGGAAGGAGATTTAGGTGCAGGTAAGACAACGTTTACGAAAGGACTTGCGAAGGGTCTAGGTGTTACACGCACGGTAAACAGCCCGACGTTTACCATTATAAAAGAGTACATGGGAAGAATCCCTTTATATCATATGGATGTATATAGACTTGAGGATAGTGATGAAGATTTAGGTTTTGAGGAATTTTTTGAAGGAGACGGAGTGACGGTGGTTGAGTGGTCTCAATTTATTAAAGAGTACCTGCCTGACGAAAGGTTAGATATAACTATC
The DNA here is from genome assembly GCF_029714185.1 of Halobacillus naozhouensis. Lineage (NCBI taxonomy): Bacteria > Bacillati > Bacillota > Bacilli > Caryophanales > Bacillaceae > Halobacillus > Halobacillus naozhouensis. Next base: position 433,676 of record NZ_CP121671.1, read on the forward strand.
GAGTACCTGAGTGAGACGGAGCGGAAAATAAAGTTGCAGCCGCACTCTACCCACTTCGAGGAAATTTGTAAGGAGATTAAAAAATGAATGTATTAGCCATAGATACATCAAATTATGTAATGGGTGTTGCGGTTATAAAAGATGGAGTCGTAGCCGGTGAGCTTGTCACGAATATAAAGAAAAATCATTCTCTACGGCTGATGCCGGCGATTGAACAGCTTATGAGCGAGACAGCAACTAAACCTGAAGAACTTGATCGTATTGCTGTTGCCCACGGGCCTGGATCCTATACTGGAGTCAGGATTGGTTTAACGACAGCCAAGACGATGGCCTGGTCACTGAACATTCCAGCTGTCGGCATATCAAGTCTAGAAGCTGTAGCAAGGCAAGGTGAACTATTCGATGGTTATATTTGTCCTTTTTTTGATGCAAGAAGGGGACTGGTGTACACAGGTTTGTATGACGGGAATATGAAGCTTGTTAAGGATGAAGTGAATATTTTGATGGATGATTGGCTGGACCAACTAAAAAACTTGGATAAGCCAATTCTGTTTTTAAGTCAGGATATTCAGGGGTTTATGGAAACGATTATGGACGTCCTCGGGGAGAGGGCAGTTTTTCCAAATGCAGCTTTCAACTATGCTCGGCCATCTTTAATCGCATTAGCAGGTATAAAGAAAGACCCGGATGATATCCATGGGCTTGTCCCTAACTATTTACGCTTACCAGAGGCAGAGGCTAAGTGGCTTGCGGAGCAGGAGAAGAAGTAAATGGTGATTATACGGAAAATGCAGGTTGATGATATCGAGCAAGTGATGACAGTAGAGCATGCAACATTTGCTGTTCCCTGGACCGAAGATACATTTAGGAATGAAGTCAATGGCGAGAATCCGTATGCTCACTACCTTGTAATTGAGCAGGATGGGACGATTTTTGGCTACTGTGGTCTATGGCTGATTATTGATGAAGCGCATGTAACAAATATTGCGATCCATCCTGATTATAGAGGGAATGGATATGGAGAACAGCTTTTTCGCAAGTCATTTGAAGAAGCGATTGAAATGGGTGCGATTCAATTAAGTTTAGAAGTGCGTGTATCTAATACAGCAGCACAGCATCTCTATCGTAAGTTTGGGCTTGTCCCTGGAGGCGTTCGGAAAAATTATTATACAGATAATGGTGAAGATGCATTAGTGATGTGGGTGGGGTTAAAATGAAGCAAGATCAATACGTATTAGCGATTGAAACAAGCTGTGATGAAACGGCGGTAGCCATTGTGAAGAATGAACGGGAGTTAGTAGCTAATGTCGTCGCTTCACAAATTGAGAGTCATAAAAGGTTTGGGGGAGTGGTCCCTGAGATTGCCTCAAGACACCATATAGAGCAAATTACATTAACATTAGAGGCTGCCCTTGGAGAAGCAGAGCTTGAGGCAGATGAAATCGATGCGATTGCGGTTACGGAGGGTCCAGGTTTGGTGGGGGCGTTGCTCGTTGGTGTGAATGCAGCAAAGGCGCTGGCTTTTGCTAAAGGTAAACCGCTTGTTGGGGTTCATCATATAGCCGGACACATCTATGCTAATCGCTTAGAGAAGGAATTTACGTTTCCTGTGCTGTCTTTAGTAGTATCAGGCGGACATACTGAGCTGATCTTAATGAACGAACACGGCTCCTTTGAAGTAATTGGCGAGACAAGGGACGATGCGGCAGGAGAAGCCTATGATAAAGTAGCACGCACACTTAAACTTCCTTACCCAGGCGGACCTCATATCGACAAGTTAGCAGCTGAAGGGGAGGATGTTCTTAACTTTCCACGAGCCTGGCTGGAGGCAGATTCTTATGATTTTAGTTTTAGTGGATTAAAGTCTGCAGTTATCAACAAGTTGCACAATGCCAAGCAAAAAGGAGTGACTCTTAAACCTGAGGATGTAGCTGCAAGTTTTCAGGCAAGTGTCGTAGATGTGTTATCCACAAAAGCATATCGGGCAGCAATAGATTATGGAGTAAAACAAATCATTGTAGCTGGAGGTGTGGCAGCCAATCAGGGGTTGAGAAATGCACTTCATGAGAAGTTCGAGGGAACTGATACAGAACTGTTAATTCCTCCTTTACATTTATGTACGGATAATGCTGCAATGATTGCTGCAGCAGGGGCTGTAGCTTTTAAACAGGGACACAGAGCGGGTTATGATTTGAATGCAAATCCCGCTTTGAGTTTAGAAAGATACGGTCAACGAAACGACGATGATTAGACATGATAAACTTTCCTTTGGATAGCTGAAGGAAAGTTTATTTTTGTTAAGAGGTTATACACATATGCATAATTATACAGTGGATAAGTGTGGACAGGAAAGAATATAATTTAGATGGTATCGTTATCAAAAATGTGGATAACTAAGGTTATTTTTGTGGATAGTGTGAATAAAGTTGTTGAGAACTGATATATCAATTGAGTAATCCTGAATAAGCTGTGGATAACGAAAAGCAGCTCATGCGCATATATACATCGAATATGGAAATGAAAACCACCTCAGGTCATCCATAATCTGGATGACCTGAGGTGGAAATTAGTGGGTTTTACTCATGGAGTTGTTCCCATTCTTCCATGAGGGTTTCGATTTGTTGTTGATAGCTTTGATTGCTTTCGGTAAGTTCTAGAGATTTCTCGTGATCTTGATAGATCTCGGGATCGCACAATAAGGATTCGATTTCCTCAATTTTAATCTCAACTTCTTCAATTTGTTGTTCAATTTCAGTAATTCTACGTTGGCGTTTTCGCTCTTCTCGCTTATTGGCTTTATCCTGTTGAAAGCTATTTTTAATTTGCGCTTCTCCAGAATCCCCTGTGGCTTGCTGGGCCGCTTCTGCTTCCTCGAGCTGCTGGAGTTCCAGTTCCTCTTGTTTCTTCTGAACATAGTAATCATAATCACCGAGGAATGTCCGTGTTTCTTTCGGATGCATTTCAACAACTTGAGTAGCTATTTTGTTTATAAAATAACGGTCGTGTGAAACGAACAGCAGCGTCCCTGGATAATCAATAAGAGCCGACTCCAGAACTTCTTTACTATCAAGGTCCAAGTGGTTCGTCGGCTCATCAAGGATGAGGAAATTAGCTTCTTGCATCATGAGCTTAGCCAATGATAAACGCGCTTTTTCTCCACCGCTTAAAGCAGAAACCGGCTTCAGCACATCATCTCCGGAGAACAGGAAATTGCCGAGTATCGTCCTGATATCTTTTTCATTTTTCAAAGGATAATCATCCCATAGCTCGTTCAATACAGTCTTCTTCGAGTTCAGATTCGTTTGTTCCTGATCATAGTAACCAATTTGAACATTGGTCCCAAGCATCATTGTACCACTTGCTTTTAATTCCCCGATTATGGTTTTGAGCAAAGTCGTTTTTCCGACACCATTTGGTCCGACTAAGGCAACGGAATCTCCTCGCTGTAAATTCATCGATAAATGATCAAATAACATAGGAGAATCAGGGTCGTAACGAAAAGAAAGATCATTCAGTTTCAATACATCGTTACCGCTTTTCTTATTCACTTGAAAGCTAAAGGTAGCGGAGGATTGGTCTGTTTTCGGCTTTTCGAGCTTGTCCATTTTTTCAAGCTGTTTTCTGCGGCTTTGCGCACGCTTACTAGTCGTGGCACGCACAATATTCTTCTGGATAAACTCTTCCATTCGCTTGATTTCTGACTGCTGTTTCTCAAAACTCTTCAATTCAAGTTCATAATCGGCTTCTTTCTTTTGCAAATAATTACTGTAGTTACCGTGGTATTTCTTTGAACCTTGATGGGCAATTTCATAAACCGTGTTCACGATCTTATCTAGAAAATATCGATCATGGGAAACGATGACAACGGCCCCTTCATACCCTTGCAAATAACCTTCTAGCCAGGACAGGGTTTCAATATCCAGGTGGTTAGTCGGTTCGTCTAGGATGAGAACATCAGGTTTCGTTAATAACAGTTTTCCAAGAGCCAGCCGTGTTTTCTGGCCGCCACTTAAGGAAGTGATCGGCGTATTCCAATCGAAATCATGGAAGTTTAATCCGTTTAGCACAGCTTTTATGTCTGCTTCATAGTGATAGCCGCCTGCTCGTTTAAAATAATCTTGGCGCTCATCATAGCTTGACAACAATTTCTGGTAGGCCTCATGGTTATCGAACAGCTCCGGATCTGCCATCTCTGCCTCCATGTCCCGTAATTCTTTTTCGATCCCTTTTAAATGGGCAAATACTTTCTCCATTTCATTCCAAATCGATTCCTCAGAATCCAGTCCAGTATTTTGAGCCAAATACTCCATCGTCACATCTTTAGGCTTGAAAATATCACCAGAATCATAGCTCAATTCTCCAGCCATCATTTTTAACAGAGTACTTTTACCAGACCCGTTTCTGCCAACAATGGCAATACGGTCATTCATTTGTACTTCCAGTTTAATATTCGATAAAATTAACTCAGCCCCAAAACGCTTCGTTAATTGATTTAATTGCAAGAGAATCATGTCGTTTCACCTCAATGGATTAAGTGTATCTTATATGGGTCAAGAGTAGCAAGACGGGGAACTTCTATTTACAAACGCGTCAACGACTTTGAGTTGATTTTTTGGTAGAATAAGAGTACTGTTTCATTAACTGATTTGGCAAAAGGAGTTTGGACATGGCTGAATTTACTCATTTTAATGACCAGGGACGCGCCAGAATGGTCGATATATCTGAAAAAAATGATACGGTTCGGACCGCTGTAGCTAAGACAAGTGTGAACGTGAATGAATCGATTTATCATAAAATAAAAAACCAAACGATGGCAAAGGGTGACGTATTAGCCGTGGCTCAGATTGCCGGCATCATGGCAGCGAAAAAGACGCCGGATTGGATCCCGATGTGTCATCCGCTTTCGTTAAAAGGGATTGACGTTCGATTTGACTGGCAAGTGAAGGATGGATATCAATTGCTGATCGAAGCAGAGGTGAAAACGAAAGGAAGCACCGGTGTAGAGATGGAAGCTTTAACCGCAGCTTCGGCCACAGCTTTAACGGTATATGACATGTGTAAAGCTGTGGATAAAGGAATGGTGATCGGTCCTACTTATCTAGAGGAGAAGACAGGTGGAAAGAGCGGAGATTACCGAAGAGAAGACGGATCGAGGAGGTAGAGAAATGGATGTAGAGCATACGAAGATTCCACAGGCGACGGCGAAGCGACTGCCGTTATATTATCGTTTTTTGAACAATCTGCACAGCCAGGGAAAGCTGCGTGTCTCCTCGAAAGAGCTCAGCGAAGCTGTAAAAGTCGATTCGGCTACGATCCGCAGGGATTTTTCCTACTTTGGAGCGCTCGGAAAAAAGGGCTATGGATATAATGTAGAATATTTGCTTTCTTTTTTCAGAAAAACATTGGACCAGGATGAGACTACTAAAGTTGCCCTAATAGGAGTCGGAAATTTAGGGACGGCTTTTCTAAACTATAATTTCACGAAAAATAATAACACTAGAATAGAGATAGCCTTTGATGCAAGTCAGGAAAGGATCGGAGAAGAAGTTGGCGGCGTGCCTGTGAAGCACATTGATGACTTAGAACAATATATGAAGGAGATAGATGTTGCGATTTTAACAGTCCCTGCCTCAGCAGCGCAGGGAATTGCCGATAGATTGGTGGAAGCGGGAATATCAGGCGTGCTGAACTTTACACCGGCTCGGATTACAGTACCCACAAGCGTCCGGGTTCATCATATTGACCTGGCCATTGAACTGCAGGCACTTGTGTATTTTCTAAAGCATTACCCTTTAAAAGAAGAAGAGTAGGATCGTACGGTAAGGTTCTATTTATCAAAATATAGAGACCGCTCTTATGGAGGCGGTCTCTTTATACTTGAGAATTACTTATTTATGAGAGCTTTGACACCAAGGTACAGCAACGCCAATGCGAAGACGATAATAGCAATTCCGCCGATAATATTAAAAAAGCTGACGATTCCAGCGGTAATCACAGATGAGGTTGGTAAGTTTGCTAAGGCGAAACCTGCTAGAATGCAGGCCAGGTAAAGCAAAGCCAATTGATACATGGTATCCCCTCCTTTTTGGATAGTATATGAACACTACTCATTTATGTGATTGAACCCATCTTTCTCCTATTTCATTAATGAGGTTAATGCCTATAAGGAATGGGTATAAACTGAATAGTTCGTATGTCTAAATAAGAAGGGAGGGGAAAGAATGAAGAAATTGTCTCACAAATGGCTGGTCGTCGTTTCTGTTCTCTTTGGAACATTTACAGTTATTTTAAACAACAGTATGCTTAATCCCACACTGCCAAGGTTCATAGAAATTTTTGACTCCAATGCAGTGTCCGTCGGGTGGATCCTGACGATTTTCATGGTGTCAATGGGAATGACCATGCCGTTAACGGGATACTTTGGAGATCGTTTTGGAAAAAAGAAAGTGTATATAACGGGGTTATGCATCTTTATTGTGGGATCTTTATGTGGGGTATTCTCGCAATCACTAGGCATGATCATTTTCTCGCGGGCTATCCAGGGAATGGCTGGCGGTTTAATGATGCCCATTGCGATGGCCCTGATTTTTAATTCATTTCCCCGCCAGGAGAGAGGGCTGGCAGTTGGAGTGTATGGGGTAGCAGCCATGGTTGCCCCGGCAATTGGACCGACAGTCGGCGGTTTTATTATTCAGTTCCTGGACTGGCCCTGGTTATTTGTCTTTAACATTCCATTTGGTCTGATAGGGCTTGTTTTGTCTATGAAGTTTCTTGAACCGACCGAAACCAATCCGGAAAAGCGATTTGACTATATTGGATTTATTATCATAACAGTTGGAATCGGATCAATTTTGTATGCATTAGGAAGAGGACGCAGCATTGAGACATTAGGAGATCCCTTAAATATAGCCCTGATAGCCAGTGGACTGGCAGCACTAGTTGGATTCGTTTATTACGAAAATCGTCAACAGGATCCATTGCTTAACCTATCAGTGTTTAAAGTCCCGACTTATACGTTTTCGATTGTTGTCACCTCCTCTGCTTCCATCGGGCTATTCTCAGGAATATTCTTATTGCCGTTGCTTATCCAAAATGTGTACGGTTTATCGGAAGTCATGACAGGACTCTTGTTTCTCCCGGCTGCAGTGGCAAGTGGTATTTTCATGTCCATTGGAGGACGCCTGCTTGATAAAAAAGGTCCTAAATATGTCGTGCCACCCGGGCTGGCCATCATGGCTGGAGCTACGTTTGGACTTGGGATGCTGCAGCTCTCCACACCATATTGGCTGATCCTCGTCCTTAATACGATTCGCGGATTAGGAATGGGAATGGGGAACATGCCTGCTACAACGTCAGGAATGAATGCAATTCCTGAAAGTCTCGTCGCGCAAGGATCTGCTATGAACAATATCATCAGGCAAATTTCCTCGTCACTCAGCATTGTTTTCTTTTCGATTTATTATGAAGTGAGGCGGGCACAAATTGCAGCTGCTCCGGACGTTGGGATGCAGGCTGCCACATTGCAGACATTGAATGAAGCGTTCCTCGTCTCTGCTGGCGTGCTTACTCTCGCAATTCCTTTTTCCTTTATTTTAAAAGGAGTGCAGAATGATCAACAAACAGAAAGAGTTTAATAAAAAGAACCGCTTGAAGAGCAGGATACTCTTTAAGCAGTTCTTCTTAGTTCTCCACTAAATGATTCAGGATTTAGGAATTACTTATTAGCTTTTTTTATTTTCATGTAGGTGATTATTAAACGAATCGTGACCGCGAAATTAAAAGTGGCAATGAGGGCAGGAAGTAAAGTTCTGAAATTCCATAAACTCTCTTCCGCAGAGTGGGCGGCAATATAGGTGAAAGCCACCCCCATCGCAAAGTAAAGAAGAGCCATAAATATCGGTGACATCCTCATCTACATTAGCCCTCCAAACAGAATCGTCTGCAACTGTTCCTGCATACGGCGAATTTCTTCTTCGGAAATAAAGAATTGAGTAAACACAACGAAAGAATTCATCGCCATGTGAGCAATTATGGGTGTAATAATGCTCTTTGTTTTGATGTACAAGAAGGCAAACACAACGCCCATGGAGAAATAGACAAGCATATGCTTAAAGTCAAAGTGGAACGCCCCAAATATGAGCGCTGATACTAGAACAGCAACAAAAAAGTTAGACCTTTTGTAAATAGAACCAAAGATGACTTTACGAAAGATAATTTCCTCTGTAATAGGAGCAAATACAACAGGCAGAAGAATAAACAATGGAGACTTCCTTGCGATCTCCATTAAATTCATCGTATTTTCGGACCCAGCCGGAACCCCGAAGATTTCCGTTTCTATCAGGGCGGCTATTCCTTGAGAAAATAAGGCAAGAAATACACCTAGAATCGACCAAAGCACAATCTTTCCAGGACCAGATCGATCTTCCCGTAAGGAAGCCTGTTTCATATCTTTCTTTAATAAACCCAGCATGATGATGGTGGCGATCGTAAAGCTGAACACTGACCACACTGCAATAGCATCAGATCTACTCAGGTCAAAAGCAAACACTACAAGCGGCATTCCAACGATCGCGGATAGCTGAGTAATCACATAAGTAAGAATAATTAACCAATATCGTTTAGGCATCTAGGCACGGCTCCTTTTTCCAATTATAAAAAATAAACTGCTTCCGTTCATCTATAGATCTAGTCACAAGTAACATTCATACAAAGTAGTGTTTTTAAATCGGGCAAGGCCTAAGAGAAGCTTACCCTTTGTTGAAATAGGTGTAACATGATTTACCTTATGTATTTTATCATAGTTTAAAAACCACGAGGAAGGATAAGGGGTCAGCCCGATAAAAAATTTGTTGAAAATTGCTGATAAAAAATCTATTTTTTTTACTTGAAAAACGGAGATGAATTGATTATGATAAGAATTGTGTTAGCACTCAACATTACAGAGTGCTAATAACCGACACAAAACAAGAAACGAACCTTATTAAGGAGGGTGTCCTAATTGTTAAAGCCACTAGGTGATCGTATTGTAATTGAATTAGTAGAGGAAGAACAAACTACTGCAAGCGGTATCGTGCTTCCAGACTCTGCGAAAGAAAAGCCTCAAGAAGGTAAAATCGTAGCGGTTGGAACAGGTCGTGTAACGGATAACGGTGAGAAGATTGCACTTGAAGTTTCACAAGGTGATCATATCATCTATTCTAAGTTTGCAGGTACTGAAGTAAAATATGAAGGCAATGAATACTTAATCATTCGCGAAAGTGATATTTTAGCAGTCGTTCAGTAATATCTACAATGGGATAACCCATAGAGGATATCGATACGAATTTGATAAGGAGGGCATTTATAATGGCTAAAGAAATTAAATTTAGTGAAGACGCACGCCGCGCCATGCTTCGTGGTGTAGATACATTGGCAGATGCCGTAAAAGTAACACTAGGACCAAAAGGACGTAATGTGGTACTTGATAAGAAATTCGGCTCCCCGCTTATTACCAATGATGGGGTAACCATTGCGAAAGAAATCGAATTGGAAGATCACTTTGAGAATATGGGTGCACAGCTTGTATCCGAAGTTGCTTCTAAAACAAACGACGTAGCGGGTGACGGTACAACAACTGCGACTGTCCTTGCACAAGCTATGATCCGTGAAGGGTTGAAAAACGTAACCTCTGGTGCCAACCCAGTAGGAATCCGCCGCGGAATTGAAAAGGCAGTAGAAGTTGCAACAGAAGAACTTCGTAAAATCTCTAAGCCAATCGAAGGCCGGGAGTCTATCTCTCAAGTAGCTTCTATTTCTGCTTCTGACAATGAAGTAGGCCAGCTAATCGCTGAAGCTATGGAGCGCGTGGGTAACGATGGTGTTATCACAATTGAAGAATCTAAAGGATTTAACACAGAACTAGAAGTGGTTGAAGGAATGCAGTTTGACCGCGGATACGCTTCTCCATACATGGTAACAGACCAGGATAAGATGGAAGCTGTTCTTGAAGATCCTTATATCTTGATCACAGATAAGAAGATCAACAACATCCAGGAAGTTCTGCCTGTTCTTGAACAAGTTGTACAGCAGTCCAAGCCTCTTTTATTAATCTCTGAAGATGTAGAGGGTGAAGCTCTAGCAACACTTGTTGTCAACAAGCTTCGCGGCACATTTAATGCTGTAGCAGTTAAAGCACCAGGCTTCGGTGATCGCCGTAAAGCAATGCTTGAAGACATTGCTGTACTAACAGGCGGTCAGGTTATTACAGAAGATCTTGGCTTAGATCTGAAGAACACTACAATTGATCAGCTTGGACGTGCATCCAAAGCAGTGATCACTAAAGAAAACACAACAATCGTTGAAGGAAACGGAAACCCAGAGCAAATCGCTTCCCGCGTAGCTCAAGTCCGTGCCCAGGCTGAAGAATCTACTTCAGAATTCGATAAAGAAAAACTACAAGAACGTCTGGCTAAACTTGCTGGCGGCGTAGCTGTCATTAAAGTGGGTGCAGCTACAGAAACAGAATTGAAAGAGCGTAAACTACGCATTGAAGATGCCTTGAACTCAACTCGAGCAGCAGTAGAAGAAGGTATTGTTGCTGGTGGTGGTACCGCGCTTGTAAACATCGTCAAATCCGTTGAAGGTCTAGGCCTGCAAGACGACGAAGCTACAGGTGGAAGCATCGTGCTACGTGCTCTCGAAGAACCTGTACGCCAAATCGTACACAACGCTGGATTAGAAGGTTCTATTATTGTAGAACGTCTAAAAGGTGAAGCAGTAGGTACTGGATTCAACGCAGCTACTGGCGAATGGGTAAACATGGTTGAAAGCGGTATTGTCGATCCAACAAAAGTAACTCGTTCTGCTCTGCAAAACGCAGCATCTGTTGCGGCTATGTTCTTGACTACTGAAGCAGTCGTTGCTGATCACCCGGAAGAAGACAACGGCGGTGGCGGCGGTATGCCTGACATGGGCGGAATGGGTGGAATGGGAGGAATGATGTAGGGTATTTCCTACACTTTCTCCTAGCTTATTGTGAGGCTGTACAATGCATAAATAGTTAGTTGTTATAAAAGACTACTTCCTTACGTAAGGAGGTAGTCTTTTTGTGCTTTTAAATTTTTCTTTCTACATAAATTTGGAGCAGCTTCCCAAAAAACGGTGTTTTGGTTAACATAGTGTAAGAAGGCTTTCATGGGTGGTGGCTCATTCCCTTTTTAGAAAGGGGGTGAGGCTTTATGACGGTATTTTGAAATGATCTCGTTCGCAACTTAATCGTTGCCATACTGCTGCAAATACCCTATCTGTAAGCTTAGCCAGCAAGTAATTGTGGTAGTATAATTCGTGTGGAAAGATTTTAATGCTGTTAGTTCGTATGGAATTCCAACTCTAGTTGAATATTTATCTTAAACTACTGTGACTTCAGAGAAAAATACCTTTCATCTTGTGATGTCCCAGTAAGATTAAAATTGCTAAAGATCTTCCTTCTCTCCGTTAGATCAATGTGTTCAATTTGAGTACACCCTGTACAAACAAAACGAAATTCTGTAATATCAAGGTATAAAATGTTCATTCAGGGTTGTTCAACCCAATTGAGGTGAAAGTAATGATATTTGGCTATGCACGAGTAAGTTCCAATGAGCAAAACTTAAATCGTCAAATTAAAGAATTAGAAGCTTATGGTTGTGAAGATATTGTGATTGAAAAAGAGAGTGGTGTTATGTTTAGACCTGAATTTGAAAAGCTTTTACATCAGATTCGTAAAAATGACGTGGTTGTTTGTCATGATCTAACACGCTTTGGACGATCACAGATTCATATTTTACAAGTGATTCAAGAATTACGTGAAAAGAATGCAGGACTAGTCACATTAAAAGAGCGAATTGATACAAGAGAGGATAATCCATACAGTGACCTAATTGTCTCCATTTTCTCCGCAACAGCAGAGTTTGAAAGGAAAATGATTAAAGAACGGCAGCGTGAGGGGATTGAAATTGCCAAAAAGAAGGGCACTTATAAGGGTGGAAAGAAAAGATATCATGCGGGAGCTAAAGGAAAGGATAAAGTGATCTATGATGAAGTCGTACGTTTACTTAATCAAACAGAATCGGTGATAAACATTCATCGAAAGACAGGGCTTTCTCGTAATACGGTTTACTCCATTAAGGAGAGTAAAGAGAACGGTTCATAGTAAATTTTCCTCAACTCATGAAAAAAAGGAGATAATCAGGGGGTCCTACCAACAAAACGAGGAAAACATACGCTAAGCAAACTTCAACCTAAAAAAGTCGAATTCCCATACGCTAAGGAACCGACTTTTTACTTTGGCCTGTTAAGCTAAAGCACCCATTACTTTAAGTACACTTTTTCACAAGAAAAAATAGGTATTTAATGTTGCTTTGAAATAAAGTTTGATAAACCAACCCAAATGTTTTCAGATAAAATAAAGTATATAATACCAACTATAAAGAAATTCTGGATATATAGGGGTGGAAATGAATGGTGAAAGTCGTTCAACCAAAGTCTTTCTTATTAAAAGGCGGGAAAAAGGCGGTTTTATTATTGCATTCCTTTACTAGCAATACGGTGGATGTGAAAAAACTAGGAAGGTACCTGAATCAAGAAAATTATACTTGTTTCGCTCCGTTATATGAGGGACACGGATTATCCAGCGAACAATTACTTCTTAAGAACTCTAGTGATTGGTGGAAAAGTGTAGAAGGAGGTTACCAATTTTTAAAGAATGAGGGTTATCAAACTATTGCTGTAATTGGTGTATCATTAGGTGGCATTTTCGCTTTAAACGTAGGTCAAAAATTAAATGTTAATGGTATAGTTACGATGTCTGTTCCTTATAAGAGAGATGTAGACATGTTAAAAAGTCGTGTCCTAAAATATGCATTAACTTATAAACAATTAGAAGGAAAAGGCAAGGAGCAAATATCTCGTGAATTGGATCATTTAAAAGCATCTTCATTTAATAGTTTATTACAGTTTAAGGAATACATTGACTTAACAATGGAAGGATTGTCGAGAATTGAGAAGCCTATATGTATTTTATATGGAGAATTAGATGAAGTCTTATATAAAGAAAGTGCTGATTATATCTATCAAAATGTATCTTCGGAAAGTAAAAGTGTAAAGGGTTATTCCAATTCAAGACATTTAATGACATTAGGTGAGGATCAAGAAGAAATCCAAGCTGACATTTTATCTTTCTTAAACAATTTACAATGGTGATCTTTCAAGCACAAGAGAGAAGTAATCAACCGTAAACGGTTTGCTTATTTCTCTCTTCTTTCTAACAATCTGTTTTATTTTTCAAGGAATAACTCAATTTAAAAATTTGGCCTATTTTCACTTATTTTTTGGGATGAAATCGCAGCATGAAAGATATTACATAATGTTTTAATTCCATGTGTTAATAGTTCCTCATTTATATATGAGTAACTAATACGCAAATGATTATTTTCTTGCCCTACTGGATAACATGCTGATCCTGGCAAAAATGTTATCTGTTGGTTTTTTGCTTCTGATAAAAGAAGATGACTATCAATCCAAGAAGGCAAACTGATCCATAAATTTAATCCTCCTTCTGGTATCGTCCAAGATACACCTTCAGGAGAAAGACTTGTAAGTAAATCAAGAGCTAAATCTCTTCGGATTTTTAGAGCCGTCCTCAACTTCTTTGAGTGATCTATCATTCTTTTAGAGTTAATCAAGGGAAGAATAGCCTTTTGTGTAAGTAAAGGACTTCCTAAATCAGCATTTGCTTTTGCAGCTAATAAACGATTGAAAATAGAGCCAGAAGCTGTTAATATTCCTATTCTACAACTCGGAGCAATCGTTTTGCTCAATCCTCTTAAATAAATTACATTACCAAACTGATCCATGCTTTTAAGGGTGACAGGTGGTTTTTTTTCAAAATAAATCTCACTGCATGGATCGTCCTCCACAATAATACAATGGATACTCCCCGCTATATCAAGTAACTGCTTACGTCGTTTTAGAGACATAACAACACCTGTTGGATTATGAAATGTAGGAATCGTAAAGATAACTTTTGGTTTATGTTTTTCACACACGTTTTGGAGTATATCTATTCGCATTCCATCTTTATCAACAGGCACCGTAAGTATGGTAGCACCTCTTCCCCGAAAAATATCAATTGCCCCCGGGTATGTCGGTGCTTCCATTACCACCACATCCCCAGGTCCAACAAATGTACGTGCAATAAGATCTATACTTTGTTGAAGACCACTTGTAACTAAGATATTTTCTGGTGTAGAAGTAACCCCTGACCTTTTTAAATAGGCAGACATTTCACTCCTTAGTTGATTATCACCTTGAACATTCCCGTATATAGACAATAACTCTGGATTCTCCGAAAGAACCTGTTGTACCTCATGCTCAAAGTATCTGTTTGGAAGTAGTTTAGGATCTATCATGGACGATGAAAGGTGGACTTTTTGGGGAGCAATATGATAACGAGCAAACTGGGATCTTGGTAGATAATCTTGAAGTGATAATTGCCAATCGTATAAAGGTATTGCTTCTTCTTTCTTTTTCTCGCTAATTTTTGCTTTTACAAAAGTACCTTTTCCTTGGATAGAAGTAGCAAATCCATCTTGTTCTAATTGTTTGTACGCCTTGACAGCTGTAACCAAACTTACTTCCAGTTGTTTGGAAAGACTGCGTACAGAAGGCAACTTCGATCCCTCTTCCAAAAGTCCTGAACGGATTCGGTCAACAATAGATTGATATATTTGTTTAGATAGTGATTCCCCATTTCTTTGAATATCAATTTGCACCATAAATCCTCCTAAGTGTTATACATTTAGTTAGTGTTATAGATTTATTTCATATAGCAGATGTTAATATATTTATTTTAACACTTGAATGAAATTCATTCATACATAAGGATAAAACGCTATTAAGTAAGTCTTCATACAGAAGTTCCACAGATGAAAACACAAAGGATAAGTGTTATAAAAGTGTGTTGAGTGTTATACACACGTTAAAGTAATATAGCACTTATAGTTGAACATAGTATTACACTTGGAAAATGGAGGAGTAACTTGTGAATCAAAAACGCTTATTACTAACTTACGGTTTAGTATTTTTTGTTACAGCTATTTGGGGACTTAATCTTGTTATAATTAAAGTATTGGTGGAAGATTTACCCCCTCAAACAATGACAGCTTTTCGAATTATGATGGCTGGGATTACAGCATTAATCATAATCGTTCTGGGGAAATCATTTCGTCGTCTATCGAAAAAGGAATGGATCTATACATTATTTGGAATGTTATTCGGTGTCATCTTACACCACTTGCTTATAGCAGTAGGCTTAACAATGATTGATGCTTCGAATGCTTCTTTAATTCTTGCATTAGTTCCACTCACAACTGCAATACTTGCTGTTCTCTTTTTAGGTGAACAATTAACAAAATTACGAGTGATTGGTTTTATTCTAGCATTAACCGGCGTCTTCTTTATTCAGGGTGGATCATTCAGTAACATGCAATTATCTCAGGGAGAATTAATTTTATTTATTGCCATGTTTGTCCAAGCCATTAGTTTTATTTTCGTAAAAAAGGCAACAGAAACACTTGATTCAAAACATGTAACAACAATAATGTACCTAGCTGGCTCAATTGGATTGTTGATTATTAGTTTTATAATCGAGCCTGGAGGGGTCAGTGAAATGACTTCTGCATCTTTATTTACTTACTTTTTATTTATCGTATCAGGGTTAGTGGCAACAGGAATTGGATATATTGTTTTTAATGCAGCTATTCAGCAGATAGGTGCAGGACAAACAGCTATATTTAACAACTTTGTTCCATTTTTTGGTCTTGTATTTTCCGTTATTTTTTTAAATGAAACAATTACAACTTCACAATTAATTGGATTTGTATTTATTGTAGCTGGTGTTCTATTTGGTACAGGTTATATTGAAAAACTACGGGAGAAAAAACATAGACGGATTAATAATACTAAAAAGAGTGTGGGATAAACTATCTGGTTTCGTTATTAAGTACAAAACACAAAGAAACTATTAAAATCGCTTATGAAGTCGCAATTGATTTCGTAGGCATTTTTTTATTGCTGTAAGAGTATTTTGGCCAGTTAAACTAAACTGCTAGTTAGCTTAAGGTCTTTTGGAGTTAGCGTTATTTAGTATTATTATTCCGTTCTCCTAAGTATCTGTAGAAAGTAGCTCTACTTAAGCCGGTAGCATCCAATATCTCTTTAATCCTGTATTCCTTACTATCATACATGCGAAAGGCCATATCCAACTTGGATTGGTCTTTTTTTGGTCGACCACCTTTTCGTCCTCGGGATCTGGCAGCATCTAATCCGGACTTCGTTCGTTCAGAAATAATGTCACGTTCAAACTGAGCTAAACCACTAAAAATCGTGAAAACCAATTTTCCCATCGCTGTTGTGGTATCAATGTTCTCATTAATAGAAACAAAATTAATGCCTTTATCCTGGAAGCCATTGATTAGATCCACCAAGTGTTTTGTGCTACGACCAATTCGATCGAGTTTATAAACAACCACCGTATCTCCCTCACGTAGATACTTCATCATTTCCGCGAATGCCGGACGATCCTTTTTCGTTCCCGTGATTTTTTCTGAGTAAATATTTTTCTCTTCTACCCCATATTGCTTTAACGCGTCAAACTGCATATGTAAATTTTGATCTTTTGTACTTACCCGAGCATACCCAAATAACATATATTGTAACCCCTTTTGAAATTCATTACTTATATATTATCAAAAAGGTTATTAAGTGTATATATTAATACTTTGTTTATGATACGTCTTTTGAAACTGGAATTCCAAGGACAGAGAGCTAAATTTCCTCCTTCAGATGCTTATTATCAAAAACGAACGTTATTGATAAGGATATGGATCTTATGATTGAAAGGTGACTGTTCAACAAACGGGCCAGCGCGACAAGTTCCGCTATAAACGTCCCATGACGTGAACTGCGGGGAATCAGATGGATTCCAACTTTACAACCGAGGATGGGAATGACGGAACCATGTTTCCCGAAACTATCCCGTCAATACTCCTGCATGCGTTGTGACTGACAGGTTACAGGGTCTGAAGTACAGGTAGATTAGGCAGAACGAAGGCTGAAGCCACTCCTTCGGAGAAGGTATGCCAACGGATATGCCCAACGGCTGAAAAACTGGATATGGTGAGAATGGTTTCTAAGAAATGAAACTGACGAATAACCGAATATACAGGTCTAGAGTTTGAACATAGGGAAACTTATGTCCCATCCAACGATGGGGTGAGTGGTGTGTAGTAAAAATTGGCCCTATGAAACACGCTATACCGGACAAAGGCGGTATCCGGCTCACAGGCTTCCAGGGGACACCTAAGTTCAGTATGTATAGCTAGGTTGTAAGGGACTTGGAAAGCAAGGAACGTTGAAACAAGGACTGTCATCTGAAACGTTTGTCATAAGGCTTATGCCGAAAGACATTTATCCTTGTGAGGGTAGGGGCATGACTGATGAATTTCCTGTAATGGGAATGGAGGAACAGCCCCAAGTCTAATGAAATGAAAAGTTATTTTCCATACGTGCATTGCACCGGTCGGGTAGGAACGTGGGAACATCACTCCTATAGGGGGGATGCCACAGTGCAAGCTTTACGATATTGGGATTATTACGATATGACTAAGACGTTTACTGATTTGTATGATAAGAGTGGGAACCAACAATCTTTTTCACATCTTTACGATGTCATTATATGCAGAGAAAATATATTGCTCGCTTACCGTACTATCAAATCCAATAAAGGTTCCAAAACACCTGGAACTGACGGAAAAACGATAAATGACCTGAAAGAGTGGTCCGAAGAAAAACTGGTGATGAAAATCCGGAGGCAACTGGAAAATTATTGCCCCAAGAAAGTCAGACGAAAATGGATTGATAAAGGTAATGGCAAGCAAAGGCCACTTGGTATACCTTGTATTCTGGATCGAGTCATCCAACAAAGTTTTAAACAGGTACTTGAGCCGATTGCTGAAGCTAAATTTTACAACCACAGTTATGGATTTAGGCCCCTTCGTTCGGCTCACCACGCAATGGCGAGAGTCCAACAACTTATCAATTTATCTTCTTTTCATTTTGTAGTGGATGTTGATATCAAAGGGTTCTTTGACCATATTAATCATACATTGCTTATAAAGCAACTATGGAACATGGGAATTCAAGACCGAAAGGTATTGGCTTGTATTGGCAGAATGTTGAAAGCTGAAATAGACAATGAAGGGGTGCCCAATGAAGGTGTGCCGCAAGGCGGCATCTTATCAACTTTATTGGCAAACATTGTGCTTAATGACCTTGACCAATGGATAGCTGGACAATGGGAGTTCTTCCCTTTGACTAAACCTTATCAATCCAAAGTTGGCGAAAGATACGCCAAAAAGCGTTCTTCCCTCAAAGAAGGCTATATCGTCCGTTATGCGGACGACTTTAAAATTCTTTGCAAGGATGGAAAAACGGCGCAAAAGTGGTATCATGCTGCAAGACTATACCTCAAGGACCGTCTGAATCTTGATATTTCGCCGGAAAAATCGCAAATAGTAAATTTGCGAAAACGGGAGTCAGAATTTTTAGGATTTACCATCCGTGCCGATAAAAAGGGCAAAAGGCGAGTTGCCCGCACCGGTGTTAAAGAAGATAAAAAGCAAAAAATCAAGAAAGAAACGAAGAAACTGGTTCGAAGAATCAAAGCTTCGCCTTCGGCAATGAATGCATTGCTCTTTAACAGTTTTGTTTTAGGAATTCATCAGTATTTCAAAAGGGCTACCAAGGTTAATTTGGAGTTTTCACGTCTTGCCTATGACTTAGGTGCGTTCATCTATAACCATCTTAGACCAGTTGGTAAATATGGTCACCCGTTCCAACCACCACCGACTTATAAAAAGATGTATTATCATAACTTTAAAACATTTAAAATCGCTGGTATTTATCTATTTCCAATCGCGGATGTTAAAACGGTGAAGACCTTAGGATTCACTCCAAAAATGACGCCTTTCACCGAAGAAGGCAGAAACATGATACACAAAAAGTTACGTTCGGACATCCAAAGTGAAATAGGTACACTAATGAAATCCACACTTCCAAACCGAAGTGTGGAATACATGGATAATCGCATCAGTCGGTACAGTATGAAAATGGGGAGATGTGAAATTACAGGCCTAGAATTGCTTGCGACAGATGTCCATTGTCACCATTATGTACCGTTAACTCTTGGTGGAAGCGACCAATTTAATAACCTTCGTATCCTACACAAAGGGATACACAAGCTAATTCATGCCACTAATATAAAGATGATTGATGAACTTATACAGGAGTTTCAGCTTACTGGTGATATGATAAATAAGGTTAACCGTTTCCGAAGGAAATGTGAGCTTGAAACGATTTAAAAATCCCAAACAAAAAGTAACGAGGAACTTATGACTTAGTATATTTTGTTAGATGGAACGCGGAGTGCGAGGAAACCTGCACGCTCCGTGTGGAGCAGGGGAAAAGCTGGCGATAACCTCAAAGGCTTACCTATTGCTACTTTTCTGGAATAACTTATTGTTACAATGATGGAAATTTGAAATAATTGTTATTAGCTAATAGGAAGGAAAGCTGAGGAATTCTCAAGGAAGGGGTTAACTGGGTTTGAGTAGTTTTGTAATGAAATTCGTCAATTTTGTCATAGCTATTTTCTTCTTTGTATTATATTGGAATATTTGTGAGTATATATTTAACTCCTTTGTGCCTCTAAATCCAAAGACACATATTTTATCTCTGTTTATTATATTGCTTCTTATTCCACTTTCAATGATTTCTACATATGTGGTTGGTAGTACATATAAAAAACATAGGTGAGTAATCTCCATAGAATGACTATAAAAAAATAGTCCATTGCTGTTGAAGACTCAAGGAAGCTTTATATGGAGGTATAATTATGTGGGTAATATTTGGGGTTATTGCAATAGTAATAACTTTTATAAATCTTTATATGTATATAGCAGGAAAGGATTATAAGCTTGCTATGGCGCTAGGATTATCATTTACAGCCTTAACACTTTGTGCAGAATACAGTCTTGTATCTGAGTGGGTAAAAGCAGAAGATTGGTCAGCTTTAGGAGATGTAGTACCCGGTATGGAAAGGGCATTATGGTTTTTGACAATTGTTTCTATCTTACTAAATATAGCACCTATCCTTTTAGAACTAAAAGGTAAGAAATAGTAACTTATTGTCACATCATTTATATAATATGCAATTATTGTGTAAGTCTTTATGTGTAACTAACGGGTGCTTTAGTTGAAGATCAACTCGAGAGTATCTCGGATTCGAGTCTTCACGAAACGGGGGCTAATCTTGAATAATGGTTGGTTCCCATTTCTAAATACGAAAATATTGAACTAACGGAGCAGTTTAGTGAAAGAAGAAGATATTAAAATAGAGAGGATTGATAAAATAGCGATTGTTATAGGGTATTTAATTGCATTTATAGGTGCGCTTGTAGCTTTTCTGCTAAGCGTAGATAAACCAAAAAATAAAAAATATAAGGTATGGGGCATTGCTCTTATGGTACCAATTTCACCAGTTTTAGCTTTTGCGATAGGGTTAACCTATGCATTCATTGTAGAAAATGCTTGGGCAGGATTGATAATGTGGTATATTTTCCCCTTTATTTTCATAATCGGACTCGTTATGTTAATGGTTGGTATTTTCAAGAAAGAAGAAACAAAAATAGTTTGAGATCCTCAACTAAAGGATGCGTTAGTTGAACAAGTTAAGCAAACGGGCGCAAGAGTGGAATAAAGGCAAAGGAATGGAGGCGATTTTGTGGCACGTTGCACCATCTGTGATTACAAATGGAAAGCCAAAGAGGTTTTGTCACTCGGGTTTTCAAAGAATGGGAAAAACTGCCCCAAGTGTGGACATAAACAATATATTTCTGCTGAGACACAAAGGATGTTCACGTTAGGATATTTAAGTCTTTTATTAGTTCCATTCTTTCTTTATCGAATTAAATTGAGCGATAAAGATGAACCGTTGTGGTAATTTTTTTATCCAATACGAGCTGCTCCAGAATAGGGCGCCCTAATCTAATAAGTCGTATAACTTTTAAATCGGACCAGGTTGAGGGAGATGATTGTGTAAGCAAATTCATCGAAAGAATTATGAATAAAATAATAGTGTTTTAATTATAACTTTGAAGAAAAGTTTTATATCCATAATAGGGAGTCAATTGTGCATGTTACAAAACATAAAGGGTTGGAAACATCCTGCAATATTGTTGTCTTCCATCGGAATTTCAAATATCGGAGACTTTATCTACTTAGTAGCGATAAATATCATTGTCTATCAGATTACTGGTTCAGCGGCAGCTGTTGCGGGACTTTGGATCATCGGACCATTAACGAATATTGTAACGAAGCTCTGGACAGGAAGTTTTATCGATTATCGAAGCAAGCGAAAAGTAATGATAGTAACGTACATAATTAGAGCGATGTTCATCGGCATGATACCGTTTGCACCAAATATGGTGGTAATCTACGGGATACTCGTTATCTTAAAGATGGCGGATGCCTTTTTCAATCCGTCAGCAATAACATACGTTACAATTCTCGTTCCAAAAGAAAAAAGAAAGCGCTTCAAATCAATTCGTTCATTTACGACTTCTGGAGCGTTTATTATTGGGCCTGCAATTGGTGGTTCACTTATATTGTTAACATCTATCGAATCGACATTATGGCTTAATGCAATATTTTTTGTAATCTCAGCAATTTTATTATTATTTCTTCCGGAGAAAGAAAACATTGATAAAGAGACCATCCCTACATTAACAATTTCACAGGTGATTCGTGACTTCACGGTTGTTCGTGAGTTCATGTTCAACAATAAATATGTATCCTTTATTTATCTTGGTTTTATTATGATCATGATTTTTTCTTTTGCCATGGATACACAAGAAGTTGTTTTTACACAACAAGTAATCGGGCTTTCCGAAATTGATTATAGCCTGTTAATTAGCATAACTGGAATTGGCTCTGTTGTTGGTGCGGTTTTATTATCGTTTTTTTCGAACAAATTCTCACTTAGGTATATGATTACTATTGGTCTAATCATGATGACGATTGGTTATGTCATTTATGCATTTTCGTGGTCTTTTTCATCCATTGTTGTCGGGTTTTTAATCTTAGGTTTCTTTAACGTGTTCTTAAATGCAGGAATCATGACTTTCTATCAAAACAACGTCCCTGTTGAAGTCATGGGGAGAGTAACAAGTGTTTATCAGTTAGTTCAAAGTGCTGTTCAAGTAATCTTTATACTTGCAATTGGGGTTGTAGCTGACCTTGTTTCCTTACGACTTACGATTGTCACATTGGCGCTTCTCATGTTGTTTTCATCTTTTATCTTTTCAATTTCAGTATTAAAGCCAAGTAAAAAGTATTTTTACCAAGAACATGGCAACGAAAAAGAGGAAAGTTAAATAAATTGAGTAATCAATGTGTGCGTAATCAAAGGACATTTACAGTTCAGCAATCGGGGCGCAATTCTGGAGCAAAGGATTGCGCTTTTATTAATGTATCGGGCCATTATCTGGAAGACTTGAATTCGAGATAAATGCAAATTTTATTCTAGATAAGAGCAGGATTCTTTAAGTGCTTCGCAGAAAGCCCAAAAGTCTAGTGATCATATTCTTGGAATTTAAATTTTTAAAAACTCCCTGCATGGTAACCATGCAGGGGAAAAAGGAGGAATGGCCCTCCAGCTTTATTGACTAAATAATACCCCAATAACTGAAAGGCAAATTGCTCATTTTATCTTATGTGAATAAATTAGTCTTGCATCATTCATTTACCCAGTTTGGTTGTGTTATCAAGTACATGAAAGTTATTGGTTCAAGATGTAAAATAAAAATGATTGCTGAAAGGGCATATCTAATTCCCCATATGCCGTAGCATTTTGATAATAAAGAAAAACGTAAACGTTGACGTTTACGTTTTTCTTTATTGGGCTCGATGCTTGGAAAGAAAAAACCACATAATATTGAACTGAATTTGAAATACGCTGTTTTTGGGCGTGGTAACCTTTTAAATCCTTCCGTGAGTAAGAAATATATTAGAGCTGAGAGCTACTATGGTAGTTATCAGAATGATAACTGCCATAGGGGTACAGCCGTTGACTCACTTGCAATTCCAATAAGAGGTGCTGTTATGGCACCTAGCAAGTAGGGAAGAGCCCCTAATAAAGCAGAAGCACTGCCAGCTCGATGTCCTTGTATTTCCATGGCAATTGAAAAACAAGTAGTGTTAGTTATTCCAACACAAGCGACCACGAAAAAGAGAGAAATCACGATGAACAACTCTCGAAATAAGCAGTACTTACAGAACGTCTCTCTTCATTTATTGGTTGACAACAGAATCTTCAACTTCATATGTCTTTTGGTCAACCTTTGTGGGATTCTTTAAACTTACGACGATAAAGACTACTGTTGATATTGGCAATGCATATAAAAGTGGATGGATATGAGTTAGGGGAAAACCCAGTAAGGTTTCTTTTCCGAAAAGAGCGCTAGAAAGCCCAATGGCCGTAGCAACTTTTGCGTTGAAAAATAAATAGCCGATCACACTAGACGCAAAACCAACACTGATACTTGAAATAGCCCCAATTCTTGAAGCCCTTTTCCAATATAGCGCGCCAACCAAGGTAGGCAAGAATCCCGCCCCACAAATTCCGAACCAGAAGGATGTAGCTTGAGCAATTACACCACTCGGTAAGAAATAAGCCATAAAAACCGCACCTACCATTCCAATAATAACCCCAAGGCGGGACAAACTAAGTTTAATCCCGGGGATTTGAGTAATACCTAATGTTTTTAATATATCTTCTCCAAAAGCCGATGCTTGGACGTGTATTAAGGAGCTAATCGTGGAAATCGCTAGTGATATCAACGTCAATGTAAACAAGTATAGAAACCAATCCGGCATCATTCCATTTATTAACATTGGAATCACTAAATCAATATTTCCTCCGGCAGCTTGTACAGCAATTTCCCCGGTTGTATTGTAAAACTGAACATTACTAATCGCACCAAGCATAAATGGACCACTTGTCAAGAAAAACATAAAAATGCCGCCCACTAAAACCGAACGGTGTAAAGCTTGATTATTTTTTACTGTCATGGTCCTGACCACTAGTTGTGGTTGGGCCAACACTCCAATTCCAACACCCATAATTATTGTACTGATCATTGTCCACCATAACGGAGAGCCTGCCTCTGGCATCGATGTCCAACCTTGGTGTCCCTGCTCTACAAGCGATTCTGGAACTAGATTTTCCATGGCAGTCAATGTACTATGGGCATCGAATACTCCACCGAGAGAATGATAGCCGATTATGAGAAAGATGATCATACCGATAAGCATCACAAAAGCAGCGAAGGCGTCTGTGTACATAACCGCTTTAATGCCACCACTGATAACATAACCCCCAACAATGATCGCTAGTATGAATATGGCTAGATCAAAATTCATATTTAATGTTTCTTGTAGATACCGCCCGCCACCGATTAGGACAACACCCGTATAGGCAGGCATGAAAAGAAAAATCATTGCCCCCGAAAACACTGTAATAAATTTGGATTGATAGCGCTTACCTAATAAGGAAGAAAAAGTGTGTGTGTCTAATTGAACGGATAACTTTCGTATGCGTGTGCCGAATAGGGCAAAGGCAACAAAAATACCAAACAAAATATTCATAAACGCCAGCCATAGCGTCCCAAAACCTAAATTTGCCGATACTCCGCCGAAGCCGATAATAGCGGATGTACTTTGGAGTGTTGCCCCATAGGAAAGAGCCATAATGATTGGGTTTATATTACGTCCGCCAACTAAATAATCAGCCTCAGATGTTGTTTTACGATAACCATAATACGCTAACCCCGACATCAAAATAACATATAGAATAAATAGAGGAATCATAATTGAGATATTCATTTGGGATCATCCCCTCCTCGGTTCCACATTACAGCCCCATAGATCACACAGCCTAAGGTAATTAAAACGTTTCCAATCCATGCAACCGTAATCAGGATACCTTCCATACCTAACAATAAAATCACCCTTTTAAAATAGATTAATTTTTAGCTTTTATGTGTTTTGTTAACGCCGCAATATTCACCGAATTTATTAGTTAAGTATAAGCACCAAGGGTTTAACAGTTTTCACAGTTAAACCCCTGATCAACACCTAAGTTCAACACTGTTAAAATGATTTACTAGATTTATGAAAGGGCGCTCATTGCTTTTTGGAGTTCTTTTTCCGGGTTAATCCAATCATCAGATGTCCAACCGGAAAGGTCGTAATCACTCAAAGCCTTGTCTACAAAGCCTTTATATTGGTCAGTTTGTCCTGCTGTGTTGGCCATTTTAAGTGCATCTAAACGGATACCTTCGTGATTTCCCGCATAATTAATTTCATATAATTCATGTCGTCCTCCAAATTCGGTTCCAATGGCATCCCAAATTAATTTCATAACTTTTACTCTCTCTTCGGCACTGACACCGCCAGAGCCTTTATAATATTGATCCAAATATTGTCTGATTTCAGGATTCAAAAAGTCCTTTGAACTAGAAGGCAGCTGAATGAGCCCGCCAGCAACAACTTGTTCAAAAATACCCTTTATTTTTGGCCAAACGGTTGGGGCAAACGTACGGTAAGCAGTTGCATATGTGCTGTTTGGCAATACAGTACCATTTGGCCCTTCTTCCGGATCAGAAGCCATTGCTGTAGAAATCGCCCAAAACATATTTCTATAAGAAATGACTTCTCCGATGTTGGCTTGAACTCCTCTGAAACGACTTGTTCCAGCCATTTCCGTTGCTTTAAGTAGCAGTCCTACCATAAAGTCAAGTTTCACAGCGAAACGAGTACATCCCTGGAACGTATAGCGATTAAGCCAACCGGTTTTCGGTCTGAAGCCATTTGCGATATCTACATTGTTATAGGTTAAAATGTCTTCCCATGGAATTAGCACATTATCTAAAACAATGACAGCATCATTTTCATCAAAGCGACTGGATAGTGGATAGTCAAATGGGGTTCCATTTTTAGTTGCCATTTCTTCAAATGACTGACGGCTAATAATTTTCAAACCTGGAGCATTCATGGGGACAAAGAAAATTAAAGCGTGACTCTTATCGCCTTCCCCTAAATCAGCTGGTGAATAGTTTGCTACGAAATTATAGTGGGTTAAGGCAGCAGACGTACCCACCATTTTGACACCGCTTACAACAACGCCATCATCTCGCTCTTCCACTGCACGTACAAAGACATCCTTATTTTTGTGAAGGGGTTGGTCACGATCCATTTGCGGGTTAACAATAGTATGGTTACAGAAAGGAACCTCTCTTTGTGCTTTCTTATACCATCTTCTTGCATTATCCTCGAATCCTTCATAAAAATCTGCAAACGGCCCCAGTGATCCTGTGAAGGCAGCTTTATAATCTGGTGTTCGCCCCATAAATCCATAGCTTAGTTTGGACCATTCTGCCATAGCATCTCTAGCTTCTAAAAGTTCTTTTGCGCTTGTTGAGGCTTTGAAAAATTTAAAGGTTCTATGTCCATCTTCTGTTTCAGTAGTAAGGGTGGGGGCTGTTTCTGGATCATGCAAGGCATCGTACAAACGTGCTACTGATCTTGCAGCATTTCGATAAGCTGGATGTGTTGTTACGTCATCCACTTGTTCACCATTTAAGTAAACAACTCTACCGTCCCTAAGACTTTCCAAATATTCTTTACCATTCATCATGTAAAAAACCTCCATTTATTTCTTATTGTATAAAACTTGCTTTGTTCAAGCGTTTCTCATACATGACTGGTTTCCAGTCCGTATTGGCCTTTATAAAAGGTTAAAGGGTGATCTTCATTAGTTTCCACATGAATAACTTCACCAATGAACAACGTGTGGTCTCCGGCTTTGTGGGTACTATACACATTGCACACAATAGTAACTAACGAATCCTTAATGACAGGCGTTTCCTTTAACCAATCAAAATTGATTTCCCGGTTTTCTTTTTTCTGACCTGCGAAATGCATCGAAATGTCCTGTTGTTTTTCCGAAAGAATATTAACTGCGAATTTTCCGGAATGCTTTAGTTTTCCATGCATCCCAGCGCGCTCATCGATCGATATAGAAATAAGCTTTGGGTCTAGTGAAACAGACATAAAAGCATTCGCTGTCATTCCATGTACTTCATTTTCGATTTCCGTAGTAATAACGGTAACACCTGTTGCAAATTTCCCCATGGCATCACGAAATAATCTATCCTCCATCTACTAAAACCTCCCTAAAATTATTCTTACCCCGATATCATTGCAGTACTTGAAATCTCGTTGGTAAATTGAATAGAAATCTTATTGACATGGGGGTCTATTAATCCGTTTACAGTTATTTCACTCTCTTCCTCAATAGAAGGGAAGAGACGAAATAATCCTTGAAGCGTTCGCTTTCCATCCTTGACTTGGACCTGATACAGCCCTGGTTTAGGTAAAAGATATCTTCCAATTGGATCCACTTTTATCGTTTTTCCTCTTGAACGTAAAGTGTTGATGTGACCTATGACCTCATAATGTTTTCCTAAATAATATGGAACGAGATGAACATGGCCTTCCCTAATTACACTCTTCAATAAGGTGGAGCTTATTTTTTCCTTGTCATATGTTTTCTTAGGAATCACAGTGACATTGAAAGGTTTCTTTAGGCTTTTTTTCTGTAAATATTCCGTATCTCCCTTTGCTTTATAACCAAAGGTAAAATCAAATCCCACCACCACATTTTTTGTATTAAGACTTATAACATAATCGTTAATAAAATCAGCTGGAGGAAGAGAAGCAAACGCCTTATCGAAGCTGACAACAAACAATTTTTCACAGCCGAATCTAGCTAATCTCTCTGCTTTAGCAGGCAACGGGGTTAGGTATTTTCGGTCAGTCTCTTCCTTGATCACCTCATCTGGGTGTGGATCGAAAGTCATCGCGGTTAGTGTTCTATTCTCCTGATCAGCAATCCGTTTCGCTTGTTTTATTAAATCTTGGTGACCTAAATGAACTCCATCAAAGAACCCCACGGCCATAACATGAGATTCTTTTGGACTAAGTGATTCTTTTAAAGGGTGAGTCAGCCGCACAATTTCCATTTTGTTCACCTTCCCAAGTAATTTCCTTTTGATAACAATCAGATCTTCTGGATACAGATACGGTTGAATCCGCTTTCATAAAGTGGTGTAATTGCTGGGTGATAGAGGAACGCATAAATGGTTTTAGATCCTCTTTTTTCGTCGTTACCTACATCATTTAAATTTTTTCCTGTCATTGGATTCCTTTAAATAAGGAGTGTCAATTTTTCAACTTATCAAAATACTCAAATTAATCATAACGAACAGCACGTATAGGATCTACGACAAACATTGTCTAATAAATACTTAATAATTAAATATATTTTGTTCGTTTGTTCAAGGAAATGGCTACAACTTGCTATTATACTGAGCTCATCTTGGCCCTCATTAAACAAAAAAAAACCACCTAAAAGCATAAAATGCAGTTAAGCAGGTTCTAAAAAGGGCGTATGATATAATGCTTTCCTAAATAAACATCTATCGTTTGCAGCGTGTCATCAATATACGCTTATTCAATTTTTATCTCACCTTCGACAACCAAAGCTTGTAACGTTATAAAAAGATGGTAACCAAATTCAGGGTTTCGGAGGTCTTGTCCAAGTAAGGACTCAATTTTTTTTATTCTGTAGCGTAACCCACTCATTGACAAAGAAAGCTTGTCCATCGTCTTCTCAAGATTTCCCCCGTTTGATAAAAATACATAAAGAGTTTTGATAAATTCTACGTGATCATCTTTTTGTTCATATAGTGTCCCTAAAAGTTGTTTAGCTTTTTGTTTGATGGCTTTTTTATTGTTGGAATGAATTAATATTCCCACGACACCTAGATCTTCAAAATGTGTTACCTCATTAAAGGAAGTGGCCATCTGCAAGGCAGTAATAGCCTCATCGTAAAATTCTGATGCCAGTTGAATATCCTTGGTTAAAGAACTTATTCCCATTTTAAAGGTATGCATCGGAAAACACTTGGTTAGAAAGCCAATAAGAGTGTCGCATAAGTGGTTTATGCTTTCTTTTAAAAAGTCCTTTTGTATAAGAAAAATAATATTTCCGTTCCGTTGGCCGATCAAGACATGGGAGCAATTTTTAAAATATTGAAGAACACGTTCCATTACCTCTTCATGGAAAAATAACTCTTCTTTTGAATGATTGTGTTGATTATTATATTCAAGTGCAACAATGTAATAGGGTCGTTCCAGGTTAAGGTTAACGTAAGTTCCTCGTTTTAAAATTTCCTGTTTGGATGATGAGAAATGTCCGTAAATGATTTGTTCTAAAAAGTGCCCCTTCATTCTCTCTGTGGCTTCGAAGGAATTCTTCTCGTTTAGCATATATAACGAACAAACGGTGGCAACCCTCTCCAGAATCAATTGGTCCACTTCAGAAGGTTCCTCATTCTTTTTATCATAAACAAAGGAACAATACCCAAAGACTTTTTTCTCCAGAATAATTGGCGCCATCAGGCGTTGATGATTAACAGACGAGCGTTTACTCGTTTGATAAAAAGAATTGATGTGTTTCTTTTCCTCTAAAAAAGATGGAACGTCTGATTTTACCTCTTCGAATCGTTCATGAGTTAATCCGGCATACGCTAATTGGTGAAAAGCTGCATCCTCTATTATAATGGGTTTTTGCGTTGTCTGATAAACAACATCTGCCATGGACTGCAAATTATTCCCATTGATGAGTTCTTCCGTTAATTTTTTATGAATGGATACTGATCTCGAGAGATTATTACGCTCTTCAAGAAGCTTTTCGTACGCTGTCTCCAATTCTTGTACAATCGTTGTATTTTCGTAATATGGTAATTCACTATCCACTTCACCTTCCCATTGGTTTAGTGATTTACCAACATAGCGACACTCACTGTCACCTTTTCCTTTACAAGAGACTTCTTTAAAGAGAACATTGTGTTCACAAATTTTTGAGTAATAGCCACTAGCGTAACCAATTAGTTGTGACACACCGGTGCTTCTGAGTTTCCGAACTGATGTACGTGTTCTTCTGCCTCATAAGAGCTGAACCATGTTCCTTCTACATGCACGGATTGTACCGATCCGTCCAAATGATAATCAATTTGAAGATTGGATGTTTGGCCTTTGTATATCCCCTCATCATATGTAAAACAGGTCCTTGCTTCAGAATTTTTTCTACAGAAGGTAAGTTTTTTTCGAGCGCTTTTTCGGCATCGTTTGCACCTAAGTTCCAACCATAACGGATAAGGAATCCCTTCATCCGATCCATTCAAATATTCTCAATAAGATCTTTTCTAAGTGTTCCAAATACAGAGGATGAAGTTAAAATCATCCGTTCATTATCCAAATAAAGTTCCCCATTGTGGTTGGAGTTATATAAAACTTCGCCTATAGACTTTCCATATGACATTTCTAGCACCTTCTTTATGAGAGTTGCTTGGTTAGTCTTAATATTAGATAAGCTGTTAGGATTCTATAAACCTTACTATATAATTAGTTCAACGTGATCTTATTCATGAGTATACGTAAAAACGCTTCAAATTGTAAGCGCCTTCCCGATTCCGCATAGCTTATTATATAGTGATTACATACTGGAAAGTCCCTATCAAAACATACTTTACATCCTGGATAGTTAGTTTTTTTCTTATCTATATCTTTTTTGTATACATTATCAACTTTATAAATATTTATTATATGAATGGTAGAATGTTACGGTTTTATTATCGGATATTTCTGAATAAAGGGAACGATTAAAATGGAAGGAGTGAACGTAATGCCATATGTAAGAGCCAACCATAGTGGATCTCTGCAGCATACAGTACTCGAAGTTAATCTACAATCCTCTCAGGTAAAACTTAAGGAGCAAAATGTTGACCTAGAGGGGCAAATATGGAACCCGCCTGTTTCAGGAACGGTTTATGGAACGTTGCTAAATTATAAAGGAAGTTTAGAAAAAATGGGAGAATCACTAAATGAGGACCCTTATAAACGACCGCCCCAAGCGCCGGTTTTATATATAAAACCAGCGAACACCCTTATCGGACATCAAGGAATAGTACCATTTCCAAAAGAAGAGGATGAATTGGAGATAGGGGCCAGTCTTGGCATTGTGATTGGTCAAAAGGCCACAAAAGTAAGCCAAGAAGATGCCCTGAACTATGTGGAAGGGTATACGGTTGTGAGTGATATCAGCATTCCCCATGAAAGTGTATTCCGACCGGCTATTAAAGAAAAAGCCAGGGATGGTTTTTGCCCAGTCGGTCCTTGGGTGATCGAAAAGGAAGCAGTTGAAAATGTAGACGCTTTAGACATCAGTGTGTACATAAATGATGAAGTAAAACAGGAAAACAACACGAAAAATCTGGTGAGGTCTGTTTCTGAATTACTTAAAGATGTGACAGAGTTCATGACATTAAACAAAGGGGACGTTTTAATGATCGGGATACCGGAAAACGCTCCTAAAGCATCCAACGGGGATCATGTACGCATTGAGATCGAAAATGTTGGTACATTAAAACACACAATCGCGAAGAAATAGTCAGGAGGTATGGGTTATGAAAACAGCTCGTGTAGCTTATGAAGGAGATATCCATCATGCGACCGCATCTCATGAGGGAGTCCAATTGGAAAATGGTAAATCTATAGCAGAAGAGGAGGTCGTGTGGCTTCCTCCCATCGAACCGAAAACATGTTTTGCGTTAGGATTGAATTATTTTGACCATGCGAGCGAATTATCTTTTAAGGCTCCCGAGGAACCCCTCGTTTTTTTAAAAGGCTCTAATACCTTTATAGGTCACCGTGGTAATACTAAGCGTCCCGACGATGTTACGAACATGCACTATGAGTGTGAACTGGCCGTAGTCATTGGAAAACAGGCCAAGGATGTTCCAAAAGATAATGCTTATGACTATGTTGCTGGATATACTATTGCAAATGATTATGCTTTTCGAGATTATTTAGAGAATTATTACAGGCCTAATCTTAAAGTGAAAAACCGTGATGATAGTACGCCTTTAGGACCGTGGTTTGTGGATGTTGATGATATTTCAGATCCGATGAATTTATCGTTATGTACCTATGTAAATGGAGAGATTGTCCAAGAAGGTTCAACGAAGGATATGATTTTTGATGTTCCCACTTTAATTGAATACTTAAGTAGCTTTATGACATTAAACCCTGGCGATCTACTATTAACTGGAACTCCAAAAGGTACAGTAGACACGAAGGTTGGAGATGAAGTGATCACTGAAATTGAAGGGCTGGGAAGGCTTAAAAATACAATCATTGAATAAGGAAGAGGGTATAGACATGCCACATGTCATTTTAGAGTACACGGATAATCTTTCTCCTCATACGGACATTCAACAACTACTTAAGAAAATCAATAATGTTTTAATCTCTAAGAAAGAGGTTTACCCAATAGGGGGAGTTAGATGCAGAGCCCATGAGGTTCACCATTATTGCATAGCAGATGGACAAGAAAATGATGCATTTGTCCATGCCACTTTTAAGATAGGTAAAGGGCGAAGTGAACAAGAAAAACAGGAAACGTGTGAGGAGATTTTCGAAACAATAAAAATACATTTTCAAGGCTATTCTAAGGAACATTATTTAGCCTTATCGCTTGAGTTAGTGGAGTTTCAAAATGGAACTTTTAAATCGAATAATATACATCAGCGGTTCAAATAAACCACTATATCTAAAAAAGGGCATGCTTTTTGAAGGAGTTTGCTCTTTTTTTGCATAGTTTTCCGAAAATATATTTTTAAAATTGGTTAAAACAACTTAATTAATATTTATCATATCAATAATCCAGTGATAACCTATAGTTGTTTTATATTTCTGAAGATTCCCTCATCCACCTAAGCCATGTGCCTTAAGTATTTAAGTTGTTGAAAGCGTTTACTGATAGGGAGATAGACTTTGAATTTTAAAGAGGAGGTTTTTATTTTGCCAGCAACAGATTCCATAAAAAGAGAAAAGCTTTTTATCCATGGACAATGGAAGGAAGGAAGCGATTATACAGAACTCGTTTCCCCATATAGCGGAGAAGTCATAAGTGAAATTCCATCTGCTTCTACGGAAGACGTGGAAGAGGCGATCAATGCCGCCGATTCTGTAAAGCCAATTATGAGAAACTTATCATCTTTTGAACGTGCAGAAATTCTTGAAGAGCTTGTGACCCTTTTAAAATCAAATAAGGAAAGAGCAGCACATATTATTGCATTAGAAGCAGCTAAGCCGATCTCTACGGCAAAAGGAGAAGTAGAAAGAACCATTCAAACATATAAGTTTGCAGCTGAGGAGGCTAAGCAAAATCATGGGGAGATGATCTCTCTTGATGCAACACCTGGCGGGAAAAATCGGATAGGTTATACCAAATACGAACCGATTGGGGTTATAGGCGCTATTACCCCGTTCAATTTCCCGATGAATTTAGTGGCCCATAAAATAGGACCAGCTATCGCGGCAGGGAATGCCATTGTATTAAAACCAGCCTCCCAAACCCCGCTGTCTTCCTTTTTCCTTGCCGAGTTACTAGAAAAAGCCGGTCTTCCAAGTGGGGCTCTAAACGTGGTTACAGGAAAGGGAAGAGTGGTAGGAAACGCCATTGTAGAAGATGAACGTGTGAATATGGTTACATTTACTGGAAGTCCAGAAGTAGGGAAATCCATCCGTAATAAGGCTGAGTTAAAAAGAGTAACCCTCGAGTTAGGGTCGAATGCTGCCCTTATTATCGATGAAGATACGGATATTGATTCGATCGTTTCAAGATGTGTGAGTGGGGCATTCAGTTTCCAGGGTCAAGTATGTATTTCATTACAAAGGGTTTATGTACATGAAAACCTTTATGAAGAATTTGTCCAGAAGTTTGTAAAAGAAACGGAAAAACTTCAATTAGGAGATCCTCTCTCTGAAAGCACCGATATTTCAGCCTTGATTTCCCCAGAGGATGTTACACGTTCCTTAGAATGGATAGAGGAAGCAACGAAAAATGGTGCTTCCATTGCTTCAGGGGGGCAATCTGATGGGAATATGCTCCAACCGACCGTTTTATTAAATGTTGAACCTAGCATGAAGGTATCATGCCAAGAAGTATTTGCTCCGATTGTTTTGATCGACAAAATATCCTCTATTGATGAAGGGATAGAGAAGGTGAACGATTCGAAATATGGGCTTCAAGCAGGAATCTACACAGAATCCATTTCTTCAGCTCTTGATGCGGCAGATCAGCTGGAAGTTGGTGGAGTGATTGTTAATGATTTTCCTACCTTCAGAGTCGATAACATGCCTTATGGAGGAGTGAAGGACAGCGGTACCGGAAAAGAAGGCGTGAAATATTCTTATGAAGAAATGTCTGAAATGAAATTAGTTGTGATCAACCAAGATTAATAATGAGCTTAAGAAGATATAAGGGGGAATAGGATGTTAGGATTCGGAGATTTATGGAGTGCACTTGCCTGGTTTGGGGCCATTTTAGCTCCTATTGTGTGTATTGTTTATGGAGCATATATGTGGAATAAGGGAGGGGAAGAAGAGTGAACTTAACCATCTTGATCCCCTTGGTCTTAGGTTATATAGGCATTATGTCAGGACTGGCTTATTATGGGTATAAAAAAACGGTTACCCAAGAGGATTATTTAGTAGGAGGACGAGATACGAATTCAGTTGTCATGGCACTTTCCTATGGCGCTACGTTTATAAGTACGTCATCAATGGTAGGATTTGGAGGCGTAGCATCCGTGTATGGTATGGGGTTATTGTGGTTGGCATTCTTGAATATCGTCTTAGGCATATTTGTGGCTTTTGCTGTATTTGGTAAGAGGATAAGGAGAATGTCCCTTCATCTAAACGCTTCAACTTTTCCTACATTTCTTGGGAAGTATTATAAATCCAGATTCATTACTGTTTTCTCAGGTACTATGATTTTTATTTTCATGCCTGCTTATACAAGTATTGTTTTAATTGGAGGAGGGAGATTTCTTCAAGAGTCCCTCTCCATAAATTTTAATATAGCATTATTTTTATTAGCTGTGATTGTAAGTCTGTATGTCATTTCAGGAGGAATTAAAGCTGTGATGTATACAGATGCTTTTGGAGCCGTGATCATGTTGGTAGGGATGGCCATATTTTTAGTAGTTACCTATCAAGCCGTAGGTGGGCTATTAGACGGGCATAAAGCCTTAAGTGCTTTAAAAAGTATGGTTCCGGAAGAGTTGGCTGCAGAGGGACATGCGGGTTGGATGAGTATGCCAGAATTCGGGTCCCCAATGTGGTGGACTTTAGTAAGTACTATGATCTTGGGGGTAGGAATTGGCGTCTTAGCCCAACCCCAATTAGCTATGCGATCCATGACTGTCGAAAATGATAAAGCGTTAAATCGATCGGTTATAGTTGGCGGAGTTTTTATTTTCTTTATGGCCGGTGCCGCCTATATGATTGGGCCATTAAGTAATGTGTATTTTATGGAGACGACCGGTCAATTAGCTATTACAGTAGCTGAAGGGAATACAGACTTAGTTATTCCTAGGTTAATAACCTCTTTAATGCCAGAGTGGTTCGTCTATTTATTTACACTAACTCTTTTATCAGCAACCATATCAACGGTAAGCTCGTTAATCCATGTTCAATCCTCTGCGTTTGGTGAGGATATACTTAAAACGTTAGGTGTCAAAACAGTGCTTTGGAATAAAATAAGTCCAGCTCGATTGGGAGTCATTATTGGGGTTATCTTAGCTGTCATATTAGGTTATACCTTACCAGGTGGTATCATCGCTCAAGCCACAGCCTTTTGGTTTGGCATATGTGCCGCTGGCTTTCTACCAGCATTGACGGGGGCGTTGTTTTGGAAGGGTGCTTCTAAAGAAGGGGCCGTAGCCAGTATTATCACCGGTTTTACAGCAAGCGTATTTGGATTCCTGTTTTTGAAAGTTTCCCAATCTTCTGCTTTTGGACTCTCTCAGGCCCTTTTTGGGAAAGACTATTTATTACCGTATCCATGGACACATGTTGATCCTTTAATCTATTCCCTCCCTTTATCAACTATAGTGTTTATAGGGGTGAGTATAATAACTAGATCTAAAAAACAAAACAAAAATAGCGAATGGGAACGTGAAAATGTTGATGCTATTCAATAAATAAAGCCGTGTGACTATCTTTGATGGTCGACACGGCTTTTGCTTTGAAGTGATTACACTAATTGAGCTTCACAATATTGATCTTTGAAATATTGTATTAATCGCTGAGAACCTTTCGTTAAATATCGATCTTTATGCCAAATTACTACAGATTCAGCTTTAATAGTCGAATCGGAAAGCTTATAACTTTTTATATTAGGATAAGAAAAAGAAGTAAGTGTTGATTCTGGAACTATTGTGGCTCCCATTCCTTGTGCAGCGAGAGAAAGGAGCATAGCAGCATCAGGGCACTCACAAACAACCTTTGGTTCCACCCCGTGCTTTCGACACTCATCGACAACTAACTCATATTGCCCCGCTCCGCTAATTCGGTGCAGTAACATTAGGGGGATACCCCTTAACTCTTCAAATGCTATCTGTTGACTATCGTTAGAGTTCATGTTCCATGAATCAGGTGTAACGAGAATATAAGATTCGGAAGGAAGTGGTAGCATATCAAATTCTTCAAATTGCAAAGGAAGACGAACTACAGCTAATTCGATTTCCCGATTTATTATACATTTTTCGAGAAAATAGGTATCTCCTTCACGAAGCTGATAGGATACTTGTGGGTGTTGAACCTTAAATTGATTTAAAGTAGAACTCAGGAAAGAGAAACATGTTTTATTTGACCCAATATTCATGGCCCCACGGATCCCTTCACCTGTCTCCTTTACTTCCGCTAGCGTTTCCTTGAAATCATTTAGGAGGCGTGACCCTTTTTCGTAGAGAATCTCCCCTGCTTTCGTTAATTCAAGTTTACGCCCTTGGCGATCGAATAATTTTAGGTCTAGCTCTTGTTCCATTAATTTAATTTGTTGACTTAATGGAGGTTGAGCCATATGTAACTTTTTGGCGGCTTTCGTAATCTGTTGTTCATCAGCTACAGTTTGGAAATAATGAATTTGTTTAATATTCATTTTGAACTCCTCTCGTTATTTAGTAACTTATGAAGCTCCAATTGGGCGCCTCTGCTGGGAGTATATTAAATAGGTATAGGAAGTAAATTTTATAGATATTATTAATATACTTCTAGGTGTGATAACTTTGATAATACAAAGTTTATTGAAAATTTGCAAATCTGGTTTGGAAGGGTTTGCATTTTATATCACCTATTAGGTAAGCGCTATCAAATGAGGAGGAAAAGAATGGGTAATGTAAATTTAGTTGATGGTAGTAAGTCCGGTCAAGAAGTTATATCTGAAATTAAAGATGTAAAATTGTATATTGACGGAGCGTTTGTTGATGCTGAATCAAATGAACAGTTTGACAACATCAATCCTTTTACAAATGAAAAGATTAATCAAGTAGCCTCTGGTGATCGCAATGATATTGATAAAGCTGTAAAAGCAGCAAGGAAGGCCTTTAAAGGAGAATGGGGAAGCCTACCTTTGAAGGAGCGTCTAAGCTATGTCTATAAGATTGCGGATTTGATTGATGAACATATTGAGGAAATAGCCCCGTTAGAATCCTTTGACACGGGCCTTCCGATCAGTCAAACGAAAAAAATGGTAGCACGCGCAGCTCAAAACTTTAGATTCTATGCTGAAATGGTGTCGAGCCGACTTGTGGGAGATGCCTATCAAGTCGATGATCAGTTTTTAAACTATACAATTCATAAACCAGTTGGCATTGCCGGATTAATTACACCGTGGAATGCACCATTCATGCTGGAAACATGGAAGATTGCCCCAGCTTTAGCAACAGGGAATACAGTGGTGTTGAAACCGGCAGAATGGTCGCCGTTGACTGCTAACCGTTTAGCCGAAATTATCGATAAAGCAGGCCTTCCAGATGGGGTGTTCAATGTTGTCCATGGGTATGGAGAAACGGCAGGAGCTTCACTGGTGGCCAATGAAGATGTTGAGTTGATTTCCTTCACAGGGGAAACAACAACAGGGTCGGAAATCATGAAAAATGGCGCCGATTCGTTAAAACAGTTCTCCATGGAGCTTGGCGGCAAGTCGCCAATCATCGTCTTTGAAGATGCCGATATGGAACGGGCTATCGATGCTTGTACTTGGGGAATCTTCTCCTTCAACGGGGAACGTTGTACAGCTAACTCAAGACTGTATGTCCATGAAAATGTGGCAGAGGATTTCGTTGCTGCTCTTAAAGAACGAGTGCAAAACATTGTTGTCGGGGACCCGATGAAAGAGGAAACTCAAGTCGGACCATTGATCCATACCAAGCATTATGAAAATGTGAAAAAGTATCTGGACATAGCGGAACAGGAAGGGTGTCAGGTGGTAAGCGGAACGGTCCCTGAGGAGTTTAGCCGTGGGAACTTTATTGCTCCTACATTGCTATTAAATGCCGAAAACTCTATGCAAGTCATACAAGAGGAAATATTTGGTCCGGTTATTGCCGTCATGACATTTAAGGATGAAGAGGAGGTTATCGAGAAAGCGAATGACGTCCGCTACGGTCTAGCCGGTTATGTATGGACAAAAGATCTTCAGCGCGGGCACCGAGTGGCTCAAGCCGTTGACTCAGGTATGCTATGGATCAACGCACAAAATGTGCGGGACTTACGCACACCATTTGGCGGATCCAAACATAGCGGGATCGGTCGTGAGGGCGGTCATTATGCATTTGAATTTTACACAGAAGTCCAAATTATCCATGTAGCGTTGGGAGAACACCATATCCCTCAGTTTGGTAAAAAATAAAGAAATCAAGGAGGAGACTTTATGCCTGCAAAAACAGGAGCGGAATATATTGAAAGACTAAAGAATGCTAAAAACAATATTTATATTCACGGAGAAAGAGTTGAAGATCCAACGACTCATCCTGCATTTAAAAATGTTATCCAATCGATGGCAAAACTATATGATACGCAATACGAAAAACAAGAAAAAATGCTTTATACCTCCCCACAAACAGGGGATAAAGTTGGAATGACTTTCTATCGTCCGGAAACCATTGATGACTTAATAAAGAGAAGAGAAGCCATCCAAGAATGGGCACGCATTTCTGGAGGAATGATGGGACGTTCCCCGGACTATTTAAACGCTGAAGTTATGGCTATGGGAGTAGCTACGGACCTATTTGCTGAAGATGACCCAATGTTTGCAGAAAATGCTAAAAATTATTATGACTATGCTAGAGAAAATGATGTAAGTCTGACACATACACTTATTCATCCACAAGTTAACCGTCAAAAAGCTCAACATGAGCAAAAGGATGCTAATGTGGCTTTACACTTGGTTGAGAAAAAGTCTGATGGAATCATAGTGGACGGTGCTCGTCTACTTGCCACGCAGGGTGGTATTACTGACGAAATCCTCGTATTCCCATCGACTGTTAAACAATCTGGGGAGCATGATGATCCATATTCCTTAGCTTTCGTCGTTCCAAATAATACGCCTGGGCTTAAGTACTTTAGTAGAGAATCCTTTGATTATGGTAAAGATGAATGGGATCATCCTTTAAGCAGTCGTTTTGAAGAAGGGGACGCCATTGTTTATTTTGATAACGTGTTCGTTCCATGGGAGAAAGTTTTTGTTTGCGGAAACTCTTCCATTTGTAACCGTACATTCCTAGAAACAAACGCTGTGGTACACATGTCCCACCAAGTGGTTGCCAAAAATATTGTGAAAACAGAATTCGTCCTTGGCGTTATTCTAAGTGTTATGGACGCCATTGGCATCGATAAGTTTCAGCATGTACAGGATAAAGGAACAGAAGTCATGCTTATCTTAGAAACTATGAAATCTCATTTATATAAAGCGGAGCACAATGCAAAATTAGATAAATGGGGAACGATGACGCCAGACTTTGAAGCATTGAATGCAGCTAGAAACTGGTTCCCAAGAGTATATCCTCGTATTACGGAAATCCT
This sequence comes from Halobacillus naozhouensis, assembly GCF_029714185.1. Lineage (NCBI taxonomy): Bacteria > Bacillati > Bacillota > Bacilli > Caryophanales > Bacillaceae > Halobacillus > Halobacillus naozhouensis. Next base: position 473,867 of record NZ_CP121671.1, read on the forward strand.
TCGTATTCTTGGAGCTTCAGGACTTATGGGAATTCCTACAGAAGAAGACTTCCACCATGAAGATATCGGTCCATTGTTAGATCGTGCCTTACAATCGAAAAATCTACAAGGATACGACAGAGTTAAATTATTCCGCTTAGCTTGGGATGTGACTATGAGCGCATTTGGCAGCCGACAAACACATTATGAATATTATTTCTTTGGCGATCCGATTAAGATGGGCATGACGTACTTTGAGCAGTTTAATAAAGAGCCATATAAAGAATATGTTCAAGACTTTTTAAAAAATGTTAAATCATCAAAACCGGATTTTACTAAAGTGTGAGGAGTGAGTATATATGAGTTTTGATATTATTCGTTCAGGAAGAGCGATTTTACATGTAACCGATTTGGAAGCATCCAAAAAGTTTTATGATGCTCTTGGGTTTATCGAAACCGAATCTGATGAAAAACAAGTTTTTCTAAGAGGGTTAGAAGAACATAATCACCACAGTTTATTACTAAAAGAAAAAGAAACTCCTGCACTAGAGGTAATTAGTTATAAGGTAAGGTCTGAAAATGATTTAGATAAGTTAGCTTCTAAACTTCAGAATGATGGAAATGAAGTGAAGTGGCTTGAAGAAGGTGAACAGAAAGCTGTAGGAAGAGCGTTTCGTTATCAAGATATTTCAGGATTGCCAGTTGAATACTATGCCCAAATGGAAACAGTGGAGCGTAAGCTGCAGCAATATGACCTTTATAAGGGAGCGAAAGTACAAAGGATCGACCATTTTAATTGTAATGTTCCCGATGTAGAGCAAGCGTATAATTACTATATTGACGAGTTAGGGTTTGCATGTTCAGAATATACCGCGGGTGAAGAAGATAAAATTTGGGCTGCGTGGCTTCACCGTAAACCTAGTGTCCATGATGTAGCTTATATGAATGGGGTGGGCCCAAGGTTACACCATGTAGGTTTTTGGTTGAAAGATCCGATGAGTTTAATTGACGGGTGTGATGTTCTAGCATCCATGGGGTATGGTCCGAATATCGAAAGAGGTCCAGGACGTCATGGGTTATCCAATGCATTCTTTCTCTACCTACGCGACCCAGACGGACATAGAATTGAGTTATATAATGGAGATTATTTGACAAGTGATCCAGATTTCAAACCAATTCGCTGGGAATTAGATGATCCGATGAGGCAAACGTTCTGGGGTCATGAAGCTCCTGATAGCTGGTTTAATGAAGCTACAGAAGTTCTTAATGTTCATTCAAATGAAAAGGTAAAACTCAAAGAACCTAAACTTAAAAAGCGTAAACCAACATTTGTGATCTAATTGAATAAATAAAAGATTTGAGAGGTGATAATGATGGATGATCGCATGTTTCGAGCAGCAATGGGTAAATTTGCCACTGGTGTTACTGTTATCACATCTGAATTAGATGGCGATGTGCATGGGATGACGGCTAATGCCTTTATGTCCGTCTCCCTTGACCCAAAGCTTATTCTGATTTCAGTAGATGAAAAAGCTCGCATGAAAGAGGTCATTAACCAATCAGGGAAATTCACGGTTAATATCTTGTCGGGAGAGCAAAAAGAAATGTCGATGATTTTCGCTGGGCAGATTAAGGAAGACAGAGATGTTGAATTTGAAACCTTCGAAGGCCTTCCTGTCATTGAAAACTCCCTTGTTAGTTTAGCTTGTGATGTTTATCAAACCCAGGATGCGGGTGACCATACGCTGTTTATTGGAGAAGTTTTAAACCTTAATGTGCAAGACGGCGAACCCCTTGCTTTTTATGAAGGAAAATATAAGCAAATGACTTAATACCTGAGGAGGTGGGATAGGATGCGAACAATTCAGATTCATTATCCAATTTCAACGGCCACACAATTAGACAGTGAACGCTGCGTTATGGCTTTAGGTTTTTTCGACGGCGTACACTTGGGGCATCAGAAAATCATTAAAACAGCAAAGAGGCTTGCCGATGAGAAGAATCTCAAGCTGGCTGTCATGACCTTTTCGCACCATCCCTCCTCTGTGATTAAGAAAGGTAAGATCATTAAAAATTATATCACTCCATTATCTGTGAAAGTCAAAGTTCTTAAACAGCTTGGTGTGGATCTTCTATATGTTATTGATTTCAATGAAGAGGTTGCGAAAATCCCTCACCACCAATTTGTGAATGATTATTTATGTGGACTTAACTGTGCCCATGTTGTTGCTGGGTTTGATTACAAATATGGCTTTAAAGGTAAAGGAGATATGGAGCAGTTATCTATAGACAGTGCCGGGAGATTTGAAGTAACAACCGTTCCGAAGCTTGAAAAAGATGAGGAAAAGGTAAGTTCTACGCTTTTAAGGGAGTTAATTTCATCTGGAAAAGTAGAAAAGATTCGAGAGTACTTGGGAAGAAATTATGAAGTATTGGGTGAAGTGAAGGGACGGGGAAGAACGTGCACGATTAATTTTGATCCTGACTACTACCTTCCTTGCCCTGGACAGTATGAAGTCACGATTATGAAAGGTCTGTTCCACTTAAAAGGAATCTGTGAAGTGAAATCCGTTCACCATCCGGGTCAGTTAATGGTCACGCTTTTTCATGATCAACTGTTTGATGATCATTCTAACGTGCGGCTGCAATGGGATAATTTCATCGCTGACTTTGAAATGGATGCTTTCCATGCTCAACGTGACTTTCGTGAGTTGGAAATGAGTATCTGATTTTTCTAGAATAATAGAGGAGGAATAAAACATGGTACAAGATTATAGCGAAATCAAATCAAGACTAAAAGGATCGGTCACCCCAGTCATCACACCGTTTACAACAAACTCTGACGTAGATTATGATACATTGTCAGAATTGATTGAGTTCCAATTAGAGAATGGTACACACGCGATTTCGGTAACGGGTACCTCAGGGGAACCAAGCTCTTTGACAGAAGAAGAACGGGTGAACGTTATGGAGACGGCTTATAAGTCGATCAATGGACGAGTTCCATTCGTACCTGGCACAGGGTCAACCAATCATGACGAAGCCATGCGTCTGACGAAAAAAGCGGAAGAAATTGGTGCAGACGCGGCCTTGGTCATCGTTCCTTATTACAATAAGCCGAATCAACAAGCACTGTATAAGCACTTTAAAACAGTTGCCGACTCTGTTGATATACCGATTATTATCTACAATATCCCCGGACGTACGGCTCAAAACTTGCATGTTGATACCCTTGCACAGTTGAGCAAAGATTGTCCTAATGTGATCGGAGTCAAAGAATCGAATAAAGATTTTGAACATGTTAATCGAGTATTGTTGAAATGCGGTAGAGACTTCCTACTGTTCTCCGGAATTGAATTGCTTTGCTATCCAATGCTAGCGATTGGCGGAGTGGGCTCTGTCAGTGCTACAGCTAATGTGGTTCCGGGAAAAGTAGCCCAAATGCATGACGCTTGGTTTGAAGGAGATGTGGAAACGGCCCAAAATCTCCATTATGAGCTGATGGAGTTGAATGACGTGCTCTTTAAAGATACAAACCCTGCCCCCGTTAAAGCAGCGCTCGGCATGATGGGTAAAATTGAGCCTCACCTAAGACTTCCTATGGGATTACCATCAGAAGAATTGCAAAAGGAAATTCGCCAAACATTAGACAAATATAATGTTTCTGTACAATATGCATAAAGTTCCTTAACGATAAATAAGTACAGAACGATAAATCGATTGTTCTGTACTTATTTTTATTTATAGCATGAAAAGGCATTATTGCACAGATGGATCAATCAAAGAAAAACATGGTTACAGTTCTTGAGGGAAGATAGTCTTGCTAAGGTAAAGGCAACAAGTAGTTTTTATATACAAGGATCTGGTGAGAATGGACGCAAACGACCTCGAGAAAGAATTCGAACAAAGGCTAGAACGTGAGTTAAAAGAAAAAGAGAGGGAACTTATTAAATGGATGGTTTACCAAATTTCCCTTCACACATAAGATGAATAGTTTAGTTCAAACGAAGAAACGTTTAAAACAACGTTGGATGGAATACTAGACTTCATATAAATTAATCAGGAATTTTGAAAAATCAAGAGGATTCATATTGGTCTATGTCGAAAAATATTATATGGAAGTAGAGATCCATAAAATTAAGTGAACTAATATTTTGAAAACCCTTTCATTTATTATGTATAGATAATTCCAAAACCTAGACATGTAGACGTGATTGAATTTCGGCTAAGCAAATTCGATTAAGCTAGCACGTCAAATCTATTTTGTACTGCACATGTGCTATAAAACGAGGAGGATAAACGTGGATTATAGAAAAATGTTCTTGCTATATGGAATATTATTTTCCTGTCTAAGTGTCTTTGTGTTGTTTATGGCTATTGTACAAAGTTATTCGCTTTATGGATTTTACTTTATGTTGGCTATGGCTATTACGAGCATCTGTTTAAGTTACTTTTTACCGATAACTAAACTAAAGGATGAACAAATGAAACTATCCCAAAAAAATGAATCGTATTATTCTTATTTTTGGATGTGATGGTTCGTCAGAATTAATTCCCCATGTAGCGTGATCCTTTCCATAGGATCAGCGCTTTTTTTGTATACAGTCTTATTATTGATGACATCTTCACTTTCACCGGGTTTTGATTCGTCAGTTCGTCTTTTAGATTTTAAAAATTATATTAGCTCCCATTAATGATTAGTCGAAGATATGAAAATAGTTCCATCATCTTAACCTCCAACAAGTCTTTCAGCCAATGGGGAGAAGTACTGGGGGATTGAATTATTGCGACAGCAATATTAGATCGATTGCTTCACCATTCTAAAGTTTTTCTGTAGTGGACCCAGTTATCGGATGAATGAAAAAGGCAACAACTAAGGTGCCACTATTGTACATTTATAACCCGACGATTTTGTATAAATTTAAACGACCTTAACAGGGCCAAAGGGGGATGATCACGGAATCGCATATGATTTATACTGAACAATCAATACCGAAGCTGATGATTTCTAGACAGGTGAGTCATAATAATCTTGTATTAGCTCATTCTATGTTAGAAGAACATAATAACTAAGGGAGGGAGAGTATGGCTGACTTAAAAAAACAAGTAATCCTTATTACTGGTGCGAATCGTGGGCAGGGAAAAGCTATTGCTGAGCACCTTGCCTCGTTAGGTGGCATAGTAGGGGTAGGTGCCCGAAATCATGACCAGGCTCAAGAAGTGGCAGTGGCGATAGGTAAAGACCATGCATATCCGGTGCAGTTAGATGTTACAAAGGAATCACAGTGGGAAGCAGCTATGGATCTGATTATGGGTAAATTTGGTAAAATAGATGTGCTCGTTAATAATGCTGGGATCCTGATACGTAAACCGTTCACAGACATAACCATAGATGATTATCAACAGATGATTAATGTGAATCAGCTCGGAGTATTTAGAGGGATGCAAGCTGTTATTCCGCATATGGAAAAACAGCAAAAAGGTTCTATCATAAATAATTTATCAATCTCTGCGTTTGACCCAATCAGTAATTCTTCTGCCTATGCTGCGACAAAAGCGTCTGTAGTTGCGATGTCTAAAGCAGCAGCCATTGAATTAGGAAAAAAAGGAATACGAGTAAACATGGTCCATCCGGGTGGGATTGAAACCGAAATGGCCACCCAAGGTAAAGGTGTTCCCGATTTTTACAATTCTGTTCCTCTAGGACGTATCGGACAGCCGGTTGAAATTGCTCGTACTGTAGCATTCCTTGCTTCTGATGAAAGTTCATATTGCACGGGAACAGAAATTGTCGTTGATGGTGGAATGACATTGGGGCTTGTGGAAGATTAATGAAGGGGTATAAGCCCATATTCAAAACAGGTTATCAATTACAGAAAATGTCGTTATGTATATGGGGTTTAGAATTGGAAAATACTTTTCAACAGCCAGCAAATCAATACCACCATTAGACGTATTATATAACCAAAAAATATTTAATCAAAGAACTCTCATTTTTTGAATATAAATAAAGGATCAAAAAATTTGTTTAGAGGTTATCTAAGATACTAGTTAAGATGTGAATACCACTGGTTAAATGACATAATTTTTGACATACTATTGCTCATATATATTTATATCCATTTATTTGTGGTATTGGATTGGATCCTTATAAAAGTTGCTTTTCAAGTTAAATTTGCTATATTAAATTAGATGAATCCATGGGCGGCATGATGTAATAACTCCCATAACACTTTATAGAAGGGTCATAGCAACATGTAATCCCTATTTTGTAATATCTAAAAAAGAATACACTAAATGGCAAGAGCCTCTCATTAGTTCACTGGAACTTTTGAGGGGTTTTTTATTAATAGGTTGATCAGAAGAAAAAATATAATATGAAAGTTAGTATCCTTTTCTACTAGTAGGCAATCCCCTATTTATTTACCCGTTCGTTTGTTTACAGTCAGACTAAGATTAATTAATATCGCATATTGGAAAATATAACTTCTTATATCTTTGTTTTTACTCATATTTTTTGATTATTTGTTCAATTTAGAAAATCAATGATATGATAGTAAAAAAACGACTCCAAGAAGGATAGACGACATGAAAAACTATTTGAAACGTCTAGTGGAAAAATATCGATTTAAGAAGATTAAAACCCGGTTTTTAGCTGCTCTTATAGCTTTAACAGTTCCCCCTATTTTTCTCACTGGTGTAATCGCTTACAATATTTCCTCGGATTCATTAGTAGATACTCATATTCAAGCGTATGAGCAGCAACTGAAGACATTCAATAAAAATATTGAAATGGTTTTCGTGAACATTATTAAAATGAACCGCTATATTTTATCCAATGAAGAGATTAGAGACCAACTGATTGAACGGGAGAAAAGTCGAGCAGAAGCACAGAGAACATCTAATAAATTACAGCAAATTATGTTCGAATACTTAATAGAGAATAGGCATGTGGAATCGATCTGTTTAATGGACAAACAATTCCGGTTCGTTTGCTATGGAAGGTCGGATAATGCAGGGGTATATAACGGCAAATATAAAGTGTTGAACATCATGAATTCCAATTGGTATCAACAAGCCGTCCAAGCAGAAGGAAAAGAGGTATTCCTGAATTACAACGTGCTGGAACCTTCTCGGAAACATACTTTTTCCAGTGTAAAGAGGATGCTCGACCCTGAAGATATGAGCTTAGAGCCTTTGGGTATATTGATTGTAAATATGAATAAATCCATGTTTGAAGAGGTTCTAAATAATAATAACGAGTCCAATGGTTTACTGATAGTGAAACCGGAGGACAATGACCTCGAAACGGTCTACTCCTCAAATGACTACTTAAACAAGCTTGCCGAAAACCATTCCTTATCAGAGGTGTACGATGAATTAACGAAGGAGGGTTATGTTTATAGTCAATTCACCAATGAAGAAACAGGGTGGCGTTTTATTCATACAATTCCGGAGGATATCTTACTGCAAGAATCTCATCAGATCAGGACCGTTACTTTTTTTATCGCTGGTCTTATTGCTGCTTCAGCGATTGTAATGTCTTTGTATATCTCGGACACGATTACAAAGCCATTGAGAAAAATTAAAGGCATGATTGTCCGTTGGGCCCTGGGGCAAAGAGAATTTACGGAGAAATATAGAGATGATGAAATCGGGGAAATTGGAGAAACATTTAAGCAAATGGCCGCCGAAAACAGGGACCTTGGCGAGCGGTTGACACGCTCACAGTTGAAACAAAGGGAAACGGAACTAAGGGTTCTTCAGGCACAAATCAACCCGCACTTTTTGTACAACACAATGGATACGATTTATTGGATGGCGATTATCCAAAATCATCAGGATATTGCCAAGATGTCCATTGCACTCTCAGAAAGCTTCAAAATCATTTTAAGTAAGGGGAAAGAAACGATCACTGTAAAAGAAGAGTTGAAACACATTGACCATTACATGACGATTCAGAAGTTCCGCCATAAAGAAAAAATATACTACCATTCTGAAGTTGACCCTGAAATTATGGACCTTCCGATACTGAAATTACTGCTTCAGCCGATTGTTGAAAATGCGATTTATCACGGGCTTGAGAAAAAGGTTGGTCATGGATCGATTATACTGTCAGGAAAAAAGATCGATCGGTTTGTTGTCTTTCATATCTCTGATAATGGAGTCGGGATCGAGGATAGGAATGTCATCAAAAATGGTTATGGCATTGGGAATATTCAAGAACGTCTGCAGCTTTATTATGGAGAGGATTGCTCATTTAAGATTAAGAGTGCCCCTCAAAAAGGGACCAGTGTTGAAATCAAGTTTGACCCTGAAAAAGGAAGAAGGAGTGATACGGATGAGAGCCATCATAATTGATGACGAACCGATCATCATAGAAGGGTTAACCAAAATGATTGATTGGTCTCACTATAATGTTGAGTTGATTGGTTCGGCAAGTGATGGGATAGCCGCTCTCGAATTGTTTCACGAATTTGAACCGGAAGTCGTTTTCACCGATATCCGGATGCCGGGGATCGATGGGCTGGATCTAGTCAAAGAAATTATGAAGACGGCACCGGATACGATCTGTATTGTGTTTAGCGGGTTTAATGAATTTGAATATGCGCGCACGGCCTTAAAATTAGGCGTGACCGATTATATGGAAAAACCGATTACCATTCCTATGATTGAAGAATCATTAAGGAAAATCAACGAAAAACATCATGAAAAGGAAAAGCTATCTCAGTTGGAGGATCAATGGGAAAAGTCCAAACGTATAGTGACGGAGAAAGCTGCCCTAGATCTTGTGCTGCAAGGAGTGGAAAAGCGAGAAGTCCAAGCTTGGGAAACATTTGAAGGCATTCAGGCCAGCACAGTGCTTGCTTATACAGGAACAGAGTTGGGAGGTGCCCCTCATTCTGATTCTGCTCGAATTGTCTCCACTTTTGATGGTACGAACTCCCTTGTGGTGATTTTTCATTTGGAAACCAATGCAAATGCTTTTTTGGAAACCTTTCTGGATACATTGGAATATTCCTCCGTTACGGTCGGGTGCGGCAGGACTTATGAAAATTTGGCCGATGCTTCTCAAAGCTATAAAGAGGCCTTGTATGCACTAAGATTTGCTACCTTTTCCAATCGAAAAGGGTGTTGGAGGTATGATGACTTGAAGAATGAAATCAATTCTTCGGAATCCTTGGAACCGAAAGAGGAAGCTGTACTTTATTCGATTCGGATTGATGATGCGCACGCCTTAAAAGCAGCACTCGAAAAATATGTAGAGGAATTGGAAAAGAAGCCATTACATCCGGATGTAGCCGAGAGGGAAATCTTAAGATTGATTTACTTATCCATGGATGCTGTCAAAGAAGTAGGTTTTGATGGTGCAGAGGATATGCTTCACCATTACTTTCCACAGCAAGAGCTGAAAAACCTTACGACGAAACAACAAATGATGGTTTGGTTAAGAGAACAACTGCAGATGATTACGAAGTGGTTGCCGAACGCTGGTGAAACGAGAAAACATCCGGCTGTTGAGAAGGCCTGTGATTATGTCAAAAAGCATTACGCACAGGATATTTCCCTTGATGAAGTAGCTGAATTCGTGCGTATGAATCCTAATTATTTTAGCATGCTTTTTAAAGAAGAGATGGGGATTACGTATATCAAATATTTAACCAGGTATCGGATGGTTGTAGCGAAATGGATGCTTGAAAAAGGAGAAACGGTATCAGAGGTAAGTGACAAAGTGGGTTATACTACTTACAGGCATTTTTCCAATAATTTTAAAAAACAAACTGGATATTCTCCTGGTGAATTTAAAAAATCTACCAGAAGATATAACCATGACCTTAAATGATACCTAAATATGGTATTATTTAAGGTCTTTTTGTGATGTATCTGAAAAATCCGTACACCACCCTAAAAATGAAGCGATTATATCTATTGATGATAGCGTTTACAATGACGTTAACCAAATGAAAAGAGGGGGACACAAGTTGAATAGAATCGGAATGATTTTGTTAGGAATGCTGATGGTTTTCTTAGTTGTTGGCTGCAGTTCCGAGGAAAGTGCCAATTCCGAAGACGGCACAAGAACAATTGATTTTTTAACGGAAGACCGTCCTGATCAGGGAGAAAGTAAAATTCTACTGGATTTGGATGAAGAGATTCCGGAAACTGAACTGGAAACTGAAACGATTGAACATGCCAACATCATGCAGCAAATCTCTTTACTTTCAGCGAGTAATGATCTGCCGGAATTATTTAAATATGAATCCGCTCAATTAGAGGAACTCATTGACAATGGACAAGTAATTAATATGGAAAAAACCTTCAAAGATTTAGGGATCTACGATGAGCTTACACCAGGAGCGGTTGATTTACTTACACAGCTCAGTGGTGACCGCGGCCTTTATGCTTTACCCGTTGAATTGAATATCGAAGGATTTTGGTACAACAAGAAAATGTTTGAAGAAAACAATTTAGAAGTTCCAACCACATGGGAAGAGATGATGGAGGTTAGCGCAAAGTTAAGTGAAGCAGGGATTCAGCCCTTCTCTGTAGCAGGAAAAGAAAAATGGCCGATTACTCGATTTTTGAATGGCTATGTGATTCGTTACTATGGACCAGACGTTATGGAAAGAGTCAAAAAGGGTGAATTGAGTGTAACCGATGAAGGTTTTGTAGAAGGTGCCCAGCTAGTTCAGGAAATGAATGAAAAAGGATACTTTGGTAAAGGTACCAATACGATTGATGCAGATACAGCCTTAGATATCTTCCTTCAAGGCGAGGCAGCCATGTATTACAGCGGCAGCTGGGATTTAGCTAACTTCAATAACCCTGAACGTAACCAAATCGGCCTGGAAAATGTCGGGATGTTCAATATCCCATTAGTGGAAGGCGGAAAAGGAACGCTTGACGATTGGTCGATGAATGCAGGTTTAACATTAAGCGCCTCTGCAGAAAAGTATGATGAGCAAATGGGTGAATGGATGAAACAGATCTTCTCAGAGTATGGGGATAAAGCTATGGAAGAAGGAATAATTACAGGATTCAAAGCATCAGAAATTCCAGATGATATAAGCCAATTAACTAAAGAAACCATGGATAAGATCAACAGTGTAGAAAATGCAGCTTTATGGTTTGAAGCAAGGATGGATGCCGAATCAAAAGCGCTCGCGGAAGACAATGCCCAACTATTACTGACAGGTCAAATGTCTCCAGAAGAATATTTAGAAGCGTTAAAGAGTCAATTGGAAAAATAAGTAGAAAGGAAGGTCGACCAATGACCTTCCTTTCTACTTATGATCATATGTGAATCCAACATAAGGGGTGAAATTATGAAAGAAGTATTAGGAGATCGCAAAGCTATTCTTCTATTTATGCTCCCGGCTCTGCTGATTTATATAGTCATATTATTAGTGCCTATTGTTTGGTCGAGCGTGTATACATTTTATGAAGGTTCGTTAATCAAAGGATTCAGCTTTGTCGGAATACAGAACTATATTCAATTATTCAATGACAGCAACTTCTTTTCAAGTTTATGGATTACCTTAAAATTCACATTAATTGTTACAACCGGACAAGTCTTTCTTGGATTGATGCTGTCCTTGCTGTACGTATTCTATATCAAACGTGCATCATTTTTAATAAGGACACTGGTTTTTTTCCCGGTCGTCCTGCCCACGGTTGCCATCGCACAACTGTTTGCCAAGTTGTTCGAGATTGCACCTAACTATGGATTAGTAAACAGTGTTCTGACTGCTTTTCACTTAGAAACCTGGGTGCAAGCATGGCTGGGACAACCGGAAACAGCCTTCTGGATTCTATGTATCATGGAAATTTGGAAGGCGATGGGTTTTTATGCAGTAATTTTATATGCTGGGCTAATGGATGTCCCTGAAGATGTATTAGAAGCAGCCAAAATTGATGGGGCTAAAGGGTGGAAAATGACGCAATTCATAATCCTGCCTCTCATTAAACCGATCTTGATTTCTGCAATTATCTTCAGTTTGAGTGGGACGCTGAAAGTCTTTGAACAGGTCGTGGCTCTGACAGGAGGTGGACCCGGAAAAAGCACTACAACGCTCTCGGTTTATATGTACCAGCATGCCTTTACGAATGGAAATTACGGTTATGGAAGTACGGTTGCTTTATTTCTATTGTTCATGACACTAGTGGTTACCTTGATCGTTTATAAAGTTTCCTGGAAAGATCAAACATAATAAGATGGGGTGATTTCGATGAACACAAGCGGTGGAAAATGGATCGGAAATATTTTAGGCAAGCTATTAGTTTTTATTATCGTGGTCATAACGGTTTATCCGGTCTTTTGGTTATTGATGTCTTCCTTAAAAGCTCCTGGAGAATTTAGTACGTCTCCGATGTATACTCTTCCAGAAAGTTTCCACATCCAGAACTACATCGATGCTTGGAAAGATGGGAATATGGGAGTTTACTTTAGGAATAGTATTATCGCTACATTCCCGTCATTATTGTTTATCATCCTTTTTGGAGCGGCAGCAGCTTTCGCTATTGAAAAAATGAGATGGAAAATCAGCCGGGGGATGTTATTAGTTTTCTTAGTCGGGATTATGGTTCCTGTCCCCATAGTACTGCTGCCTTTATTCACGATTTTCTTTAATGTTGGTTTATTGAATAACCTCCTAGGTTTAATTCTAGTTTATGTGGCCTTCGGTTTACCATTAACCATCTTTTTGTTTACCAGCTACTTTAAGGCAGTTCCCAATGAATTGATTGAATCAGCTGTCATGGACGGGGCAAGTATCTACAGGATTTTCATCAGTATTGCGATGCCTATGATAATGAATGCTGTCGTAACCGTAACGTTAGTGCAATTCTTTTTCGTTTGGAATGACTTGATTTTTGCTATGACTTTTATTAGTGATTCCGAATTAAGGACCATCCAAACAGGGTTAATGAGTTTTTCCGGCGAATATGGACAACGCCAATGGGGACCTACTTTTGCTGCCATTTCTATGGCTGTACTACCCACTTTAATCCTTTACCTTTTTTTGAATAAGACAGTTATGAAAGGGATGACAAGTGGCGCGGTGAAAGGATAAGAAACTTTAAATAAAAAAGGAGAGTGGAGAGAAATGATCGAAGTTAAAAACCTTACATGTGAATATTTTAAAGAACCGCTTGGATTAGATACACAGAATCCTCGCATTAGTTGGCAGATCGAGTCTGACAAACAGGAAGTAAAGCAATCGGCTTACCAATTACAGGTATCCAAGAAGCAAAGTTTTGAAAACCCCATTTATGATCAAAGATTTGAGAGTCATGAATCCATTCTAAATGAAATCAAGGACTTGAAGCTCGACCCGTTTACTCGTTACTACTTTCGAGTGAAGATCTGGTGTCAGGGTGAGGTCCCTACCGACTGGTCACCGGCAAGTTTTTGGGAAACAGGTTTCATGAATGAAGAGTGGGAAGGCGAGTGGATTACAGCCCCTGAGAAAATGGAAAAATCAGAAGCATCGCCTTATCTCTATCATTCTTTCAATAGTAGGAAGGAAATTTCTCAAGCAAGGGTATATGCAACAAGTCTAGGTGTTTATGAGCTTAGTATTAATGGCAGCCGAGTCGGAGATCAATATTTCTCACCGGGATGGACGAGTTATCATAATCGTATTCAATATCAAGCCTATGATGTGACGGAGTACTTAACAGCCGATCATAATGAAATTGGCGTATCGCTAGGAAACGGCTGGTATAAAGGTCCATTTGGATTTGAAGGAAAAAAAGAAATCTATGGAGATACGAAAGCAGCATTGGTCGAACTGCATATTACCTATGGGGATGGAACGAAAGTCAAGATCGTTACAAACAAAGACTGGCAGGCAGTTGCGACACCAATCCTTATGTCTGAAATCTATCATGGGGAAACCTATGATGCTCGCTTAGAAGACCAACGAAACCATAACGTTGAGACCGTGGAAGTCGTGAATTATCCCAAGCATCACATCATTCATCAGCAGAACGAACCTGTAAGAAAAATCGATGAGCTGATACCTCTGGAGATTTTCACCACACGTGAAGGAGATACCGTCCTTGATATGGGGCAGAATATGGTCGGATGGATCAAATTTAATGTAAGAGCAGAAAAGGGTCATCAAATAGCTTTGAAACATGCTGAGATTCTAGATGAAGAGGGAAATATCTACTTTGGCAATCTACGAAAAGCCGAACAGAAAATAACGTACACATGTAAAGGCGGGGGGCAGGAAGTCTTTGAACCGCATTTCACCTTCCAAGGTTTTCGTTATGTCAAATTGATTAATTTCCCAGAGGACGTTGATCTCAGTGATTTCACAGGAGAGGTTTTACATTCGGATATGGAACGTACGGGAGACTTTGAAACATCCAATCCACTAGTTAACCAGCTCCACCATAACATTGTCTGGGGTCAAAAAGGCAACTTCCTGGATGTCCCAACCGATTGCCCTCAACGCGATGAACGATTGGGATGGACGGGGGACGCACAAATGTTTTTCAAAACAGCATCCTACTTGAGAAATGTGGGGCCTTTTTTCAATAAATGGTTAAAAGATTTAATAGCTGATCAACTCTCAAATGGTGGCGTTCCTTATGTTATTCCAGACATTATCAGTAAAACAGATGGGAATCTTGGAGGTGTGACGCATTCCGTAGCTGCTTGGGGAGATGCTGCTGTAATCATCCCTTGGACGCTTTATGTTAGTTACGGGGATAAAAGGATTCTTGAAGAGCAATATAGCAGTATGAAGGCATGGGTAGAGTATATGAGGTCGCAAGGAGAGGACGAAAACCTGTGGGATACGGGCTTTCAACTCGGAGACTGGCTGGGCCTTGACTCCGAACCTGATACTTATACAGGCGTAACAGATAAAACTTTGATTGCCACCGCTTTTTTTGCCTATTCAACCCAGATACTGATCCGTACCGCTAAGGTGCTGGAACTTAATGATGATCTAGAAGCATACGAGCACTTGTATAAAAAAATTAAAGACTCTTATCAAGACTGTTTCTTGAAGGATAATGGCTCTTTACAAGTCCAAACACAAACGGCCCATGTCTTAACTTTGATGTTTAATTTAGTGGATAAGAGATCAAAGGAAAAGATAGCGGCTGATTTAGTAACATTAATTGAACAAGAAGGTGTTCATTTGACGACGGGTTTTGTGGGAACCCCTTATTTAAATTTAGTTTTGAGTGAGAACGGATACCACTATATCGCCTCCCGTCTGTTTTTACAAAAAGACTATCCTTCATGGCTGTATCAGGTTACTAAAGGGGCTACGACGGTATGGGAGCACTGGGATAGTATCAAGCCAGATGGTAGCTTCTGGAGCGATGATATGAATTCCTTCAACCACTATGCCTATGGTTCGATCGGTGAATGGATGTACAAAGTTCTGGCTGGGATAGATACTGATCAAACGCAGCCTGGTTACAAACATATTCATCTTGCTCCAAAACCAGGTGCGGAATTGACATGGTTAAGATCCACCTATCATTCCATGTATGGGGAGATTGGATCGAGCTGGACATTCGAAGGTGAAGTATTCACCTATAATGTTTCTATTCCGGCAAATACTACTGCTACTGTTACCTTGCCTGGTGCAGCTTCACCGGTCAAAAATCAAAAGCTTTTTTTGGAGGCCATCGGTGAATATCAGTTTTCTGGAGAAAATGTTATTGTTCACATCGGTTCAGGTAACTATAAATTTCAATATGAGTATAACGTTTTAGAAGGCTCTCTTTGATTCAGTATAAATAGAAGGAAAAGAAATCATATACCATGGGCGGCATGGTGTAAGAAAAACATGAATTGACAAAAGACTATGTCTAGATAGTTCACATAATTTTAAGAAAAATAAGCTTATCTTCTTATCTAGAGAGGTGGAGGGACTGTCCCTTTGAAACCTCGGCAGCGGGACTAATGTAGTTCATTAGAAACTGTGCCAACTCCAACAGGTGCGTATGCACTTGAAAGATGAGGAGAGTCGGTTTTCTATTTAAATTTGAAAGCCCCCCTTCTAATTTTTCGAGAAGGGGGGCTTTTTTGTGTAGACAGGGGGATAAGAAATATAAAATGTCGATACCATAACATTTTAATTACAGCTCATAGATAGAGTTCATCCCCGGCAATAAACCCTAACACGCGGGGTTTTTTTTGATTTTATAGCAGGAAAGACGACGTTCGATCAGCCAACAACACCCTTGTACAGATTAGAACACGACAAAGAGGGGGATAGAGGGAATATCATGCCCTTAAAGGAGTGTCGAGATGAAGAATCGGAATAAACTCCAAAATAAAAAGAAGTACAAAAACATGTCAAAAAGAGAGAAATGGCACCGGGTTTACTCAAACCTTTGGGTTACACCCATTATTTATGCAGGGTTATCACTATTGCTTTTTGTCTTAACCGTGTGGGCAGATCTGAAGATGGAGTTTGGCAACATGATGCCTTCGATTCTAAGTGCAAATTATCAATTGACCAAAACCATATTAAGTACTCTAACAGGAGGACTTTTATCATTAAACTCCTTTACCTTTTATGGTGTGTTAACAGCTCTAACGACCTTCGCCGGCCAATATTCTCCAAGGATACTAAAGAATTTTATGATGACGAATGTGACACAGCGAACGCTTGGGATTTTTAACGGGAGCTTCCTATATGTATTGTTTTGTCTATTATTTCTTAATGGGGAAACAGCTTCCCAATATTCCTTGATTCCAGTAACAGCTACATTTCTGACAGCTTTATGTTTAGGAACATTTGTTTTTTTTATTAATCACATTGTCACCTGGCTTCAAGTATCAAATATGACGAGTGATATGAAAAGGGAATCCATTGGAATTATTGAAAGTTCCTTGCTTAATGAACTCGAACCTTACAGGGTAGAGGATGAAGCGACAATAAAAGGCCAAATCCCGGAATACCAGGGACACCAAATAAGTATTGATTCTTCTGGCTATTTACAAACTATGGATTTTATTCCATTGATTGAGGAAGCTTGTAAGGATGATCTCATTATTCGGCTAGAGTACAAAGTTGGGAATTTCGTCTTTGGCTCTACACCTTTGTTAACCTATTGGAAGAAGAAAGAAAAAACAACTATTGATGAATTTAAATATAAAAATATGTTTCATATAGGAAAGGGCCAAACAGAAATTCAGGACATTGAGTTCAGTATCAATAAATTCGTGGAAATCGCTATTCGGGCTTTGGGTAATGATGACCCCAAAACAGCCACTGATACTATTTATGAGATTGGGGATTTACTTATAAACATTTCTCAGAAGGCAAAATTCACTCCCTATTTAACCGATAAAAATTATGACCTCCGTCTTATTTTACAGAATCTCGATTTTGAAGATTATTTATATATCGGGTTCGCCTCTATACGGCATTATGCAAGGGATAACGTAGTCATTACCGTTGAGTTACTTAAAGTCCTTGATGCGATTGCACGAGCAGTGAGTAAACGAGACGACCAATCTGTCTGGGAATTTGCCGTATATACGGCAAGTGGATTCGAATATGAATACATGCATCACCTAGATAACAGAAAATTTTATGATGGGCTTTTTAATATCGCAAAAACAACAGGGAATGAAGAAGATTACAATAATATCATTGAAGAAATATTAAAACACGAAGAACGCTCCCCTAGAGATAGAATATTACAAAGAAATTAAAAATATCCATTTATGGTTAATATATGTTTTAACCCTATAGCTAAGGAGGAATGGTATATATACAACACAAAAGGAGGAATTGAAAATGGCTAAACAAAACAATAGCAATCGCAAAATGACTGTAGAGGAAGCAGGTCAAAAGGGCGGAAACAAGACCTCCAAGGAACACGATAAGGAATTTTATCAAGATATAGGTCAAAAAGGCGGAGAAACTACCTCCCAAGAGCATAATAAAGAATTCTACGAGGAAATCGGGTCAAAAGGCGGTAAGCAAAATAATAATAGAAAAAGCTCATAAATCTATTAGAGAGAAGGCCTGTTCCAAAGAGTGGACAGGCCTTCTATAGTATTTGAACATGCTTAAATAATAACGATTGGCAGTAATCATAAAAAGATATTTAAAAGAACAGATGCTGAACTCAGCGACTCTAAACAACTCTGGAATAAATAAGTATATTTATTCCATTAGGAAGATGGGGGAAATTGAAAATGTCCATTACACCATTCCTGATTTTATTGTTTATCGGCTATATCATCTTCACCATTGATAAAAAGAAAGAAAATTTCCCTGTACCACTCATACTAGTCCTCGTCGGTATTGGGCTCTCTTTTATCCCTTATTTTTCTTCTATTGAAGTTACGAAAGACATGATTTATCACATCTTTTTACCAGGATTGTTGTTTACTTCAGCTTACCGGTTTTCTCCCGATGCCCTTAAAAGGAATGCTGGGATTATAACCTTCTTGGCTACGATAGGAATTATGCTCACTGTCCTCTTATTAGGTTGGACAATTTATGTGATCAGTGGTCTATTCGCGCTATCATTTGTTGGATCTTTATTGGTTGCTTCTATGCTGACACCCACAGATCCTGTCTCCGTCGTTTCCATTCTTAAGAAGTCTTCCGGAGATAAGATGATGGCTGACGTGGTCGAAGGCGAGTCGCTCATTAACGATGGCACAAGTATCGTCATTTTCACAGTAATCTTAGGTATATATCTTCATGATAAGACTTTTTCTATCGGTGCTTTCTTAGGTGAATTTTTATTTGTATCTATTGGAGGAACGCTTGTCGGCTTAGGATTTGGGTGGCTGTTTAGTAAGGCTATACACATTACTCATCATAAAGAATACCAGGTAATGCTGAGTATTATCCTTGCTTATGGAATTTTTAATTTGGCAGAGCATTTAGGCGTATCAGGGGTATTAGCCACCGTCTTTGCTGGTATCATGCTTTCCATTGAATTTAATCGCTCCCATCAGGAAGACCATTTCCGTGAATCATTAGACAGTTTCTGGGGAGTGGTAGAACTCTCGATCTTATCTTTATTATTCTTACTCATAGGTGTTGAATCTACTAACTATCTTTTATTTGATGCTTGGGGGCTTGCCTTTCTTATATTTGTTGCATCTTTATTGGTAAGATTTCTTATTATTGCTGGTACGACTCAGTCCTTCCCGGTTTGGAGAGACAAAATCAATTGGAAAGAATCCCTCCTTCTCAGCTGGTCAGGATTGAAAGGCTCTATGTCTGTCTTTTTGATCTTAAGTCTACAGGCTAAAGAAGCTCAAGGCACAGAATTCATCCTCTCTCTGACATTTGCTGCTGTCTTACTGTCTTTAGTGATCCAAAGCATTGGAATACATCCTTTGTCAAAAAAGATACTTACTGATTAATATTCCCTCAAGTGCTGAAGGGTGTACGTTTCGACTTAGTATTATATTAAGGGGTAGGGTGTGGGGAGGGAGCGGAGGAAGAAGAAGACGTTCACAATGGATATTAATCTGAATTTCAGAAAATGTTCTACCCAGATGACGAAAAATGGAGTGAATCTGTTATGACAGGGGGCACGGCTAGGTATTGAATCCGTGTTGAGTAAGGAAGGTATCTTGAACTAATTCATAAATCGAGAAAAGAAGCCAATGATGAAGAAGGACGTTTAAGTCCATGTCTCCCGGGAACGCATTATATAAGCCTTTCTTTTTATTTCCTCTATTTCTAATTTATAGGTAGTAATTAATGGAAGATGAGAAACGAAAGGAAACAATCTGGGCGTTACCCACATAAAACTTAAGTAAGACCTGATGGTGGGGATTGAAGAAGGCTTATAGAGTCTATACAAGATCTTTTACAACAAAAAAGGAGGAGAGACATCATGGAACATGTAAAGGCACTTGCAATCAAAGGGATCATGACCCTAATAGTCCTGTATGTAATCCTTAGTTTGGGGTTTGGAATTTCTTTTATTAACACGCTCATTTTAACTGTCGTTTTAGGTGCAGTCTCCTATCTTCTAGGGGATCTCTATATTTTACCTAAAACCAATAACATGATAGCTACTATGGCAGATTTGGGAGTCACGTTCATAATTGTTTGGATACTTGGGACGGTCTTAACAGGTATGGGACTAGGAACGATGATTTGGGAAGCTGCTATTTCAGCTGTTGCAATTGCAATAGGTGAATACTTCTTCCATTCTTATATTTCAAAGAAACCTCTTGGCGCCAACAAGAGATTAAGAGCTTCATATAGTCATTAAAACCACCAAGTAGCAGCTCTTAATAGGGCTGCTATTTTTATTTCACCCTTTTTGATGAAGTTCAAAGGAGCTAGAAAAGAGCTTCAACTGCTGATTGTGATAACGACTGCTATGAGTGAAACAACCTCTAACGATATAGGTTCCATTGACTTAAAATTTAAAAAAAGTACCTGGGGGAAGAACTCCTTTCTTCTCCCAGGTACTTATCTATCTTTTTCAATATAGTTATGAGACTTTTACCCAGTTTGCTGCATCGTTACTTGATGGAGAAGGGGGGAACTGCTCTCCTTCCTCTACCTTGACTTCCGTGTCATCTTGATTAGAAGAACCACCGTTGACTAAACTCTGTACTTTGTACTTACCGCTTTCTGGTGCTTTTTCACCTGTTTTATACGTCTGATTGTTATTAGCCATCTTACTCCACCTCCGATATAAATTTTAGAAAAGACATTAAGCTGTTTTCTTTTCTACTAAACTTGTTCCCTCCACTTAAGGGACTAAACGTCTTTAATGGTGAAAGTTACTATTTGTAAACAAAATGTAACTATAATACTCATTACTATACCTTTTTTGGTTATCCTGATAAAAAAAGAGACTGACTTAGTTAGGAATCAGTCTCTTTGCTCTATTATATTAATCTAGGGGAGGCGTTCCATGGACGTAGGATGGGGCTGGCTTTAACTCCTGTTTACCTCCGTGAGCTTTCGGCTTTTTCACGTAGTCAAATTCCCCATTTCCATCCGGAGCCTTCCCAGAAGCCCAGCTTCCTTTTTTGCTTTCCTCTCCTTCAGAAAAGTTCATAAGACTATAAGAAAAGTCAGTTGCTTCCCAATCAGATGGGACTGTAGACGGTACTGTGGTTCCCCGTTTTTCTTCTAATTCCTTAATAGCAGCAATCCATTGGTTTTGGTGCATCGTATCACGAGCTAGAAGGAAGGAAAGCATATCCTTCACTCCAGGGTCATCTGTAATTTCGTATAATCGAGCTACTTGCAGTCTTCCTTGCGACTCAGCATTTAAGTTCGCCCGGAAGTCCGCCAGCATATTACCACTTGCTACGATATAGCCAGCATTCCAAGGAACACCTGTACTGTTCTCAGGCATAGCACCAAGTCCTGATACAATAGCGTGATGAGGGTTCATTCCTCCCATGATCGAGCCGATTACAGGGTCTTCGGCTGCTTTTTCCTGTTCGTTAATAGGTGCATCGTCTAATAGCCTCGCGATCATCGTAGCGATCATTTCTACATGACCCATTTCTTCTGCTCCCGTATCCATAATCAAGTCTTTATACTTCTCATCCCCTCGAGCATTCCAGCCCTGGAATAAGTACTGCATAGCGACTGATATTTCACCGAATTGTCCACCTAAGATTTCTTGTAACTTTTTAGCGTATACCGGATCTGGGCGTTCTGGTTTAGCATGAAATTGTAGCTCTTTTTTGTGAGAAAACATCCAACCCCACCTTTCTCATAATAAGATTGGTTGGTAAGGATAATATTACCTCTTTACAACCATACATTCGATGTTCCCAATAACATGCGATAGGAAACATTAAAGCATCTAGGTAAGTCCAAGATTTCATTGATGTATAGAACCGTCCTTATTCCTCACTTTTTGGCATGATTCATGAATCATGGAATATATAGAATAGAAAGGGGGGTCTCATATTACGAAAAAAATTCTTTTATTTTGTGATCCTGGAATTGATGATTCTTTAGCAATTATGTATGCCATGCTGGATCCTGAAATTGAACTGGTTGGTATCGTCACTAGTTATGGTAATGTAACAAAAGACCAGGCTACAGCCAATGCTGCTTATTTGGTGCAATTAGCGGGTAGAAACGACATTCC
Organism: Halobacillus naozhouensis; assembly: GCF_029714185.1. Classification (NCBI taxonomy): domain Bacteria; kingdom Bacillati; phylum Bacillota; class Bacilli; order Caryophanales; family Bacillaceae; genus Halobacillus; species Halobacillus naozhouensis. Next base: position 495,938 of record NZ_CP121671.1, read on the forward strand.
CATTATCCCTGGTGCTTCCAATCCAGTTCACCAGAAAGAAATGATGTTCTATCCTGAAATTCACGGTGAGGAAGGAATCGGTCCAATACGGCCTCCTAGTAACATGCAATATCAGATTTATCCTTTTGACACCATTCGTATCATCATAGAGAAATATAGAAATGAGCTGATCATTGTAGATACAGGCCGTTCGACTACCTTGGCAACTGCATTTATTCTATTTCCCGATGAAATAAATAGGGTTAATTCCTTTTATGTAATGGGCGGGGCATTTTTTGTTCCAGGTAACGTAACGGCACTAGCGGAAGCAAATTTCTATGGAGATCCGACTTCATCTAACTATGTTCTTAAGTTTGCACATAACCTGACGATAACTCCGTTAAATGTCACTCAATTCGCCATTATCACTCCGGATATCGTAGACACCATTTCCAAAAACGAGAAAAACGTCTATGCTTCCATGATGGCGCCGGTCTTTGAGTATTACTACGAATTTTATAAAAAAAGTGTACCAGGTATATTAGGTGCACCTATTCACGATCTTCTCACTATTATACTCGTTAAAAATCCTACTATTGTTGATTACATATACTATGATGCAAATGTTGTAGAGGGTATAGAAGCAAGAGGACAATCCTATATTGACCTTCGACCAACAAGTAAACCAGGAAAAACGGGTATTGCCACCACACTTTATTACGAAGCATTTATAGAAGAATTTAGTAAGGTGATGTTGCCGGAATGATAGGGTGTTTATTGATCCATTTTATTAACGGTATTGCCTTGAAATTATGCGCTACTCGAAAGCCCGTTTTCTCCTAATTTATATAACGAGAATGGGCTTTCTTTATTTTTCGTTATTTTAAAGCGCTGGGTTAAATAGTGAAACGCCAGAATCATTCTGTATCTTTTGATTTAGTAAGTTTTTGCTTATCTATTGTTCCAGGTGGCTGTTCTAACCATCTATTTTTAATCATGAGGTCGGCGCCATCCTTCGCATATCGAGCGATTTCTATGGATAAGCGTTCATAATTTACCATAAGGTCGTTTCTTTGACTTGCAGCTGCTGCGGTCGCGTAATTCCCAGTTCCAGCCCCACTTAATAAACCCATATGAAATAAAGTTAATTTATCTGAGAATGGTGGGGTAGTTGAGTCTGTAATACTAACATCCGATGAGGCAGGGGGCTGTATGTTATTATTCATAAGTGCTTTTGTAAAGATTTCAACATGTTTTTTTGAAATATCTGCCCCTCTTAACATCCATTTTTGAACCTGTTCATTCGGTGAAGTTTGAGCAAAACTAAGGGCTAGTTTAGTTCCTATCATGTTAGTTTGAGTGTTCATGAACAAATGAGATATTTCAATTGAATTTAACGGCCGTTGGTTACCGAGAAGAGAAAATCCATTTATATATTTTTTTGAGTCTACAAAGTCCGTTCTAGTTGGATAGGCAATATAAGGTGCTCTAACAAATAAACCTTTTGAAAGGAGTACGTCTGTACTATTGTCGTATAGATCAGACGTTTCTTGCAGTCCTTCCATAAAATAAGCTCGTATATCTTTTCGGGCACTCATAGCGATAAAACTGCTGTAGGCAAGTAATCCAACCTTAGCCATATGGTTGATGTAATTTAGCATGAACATGTCTGTATAAAGCCTAGGGGCATTTAAATTTAAATCCTCCTTTTTTGTAAAACCTGTCGGCAATGGTATATTTTCAATTTGAAATATACTTGTTAGCTTTTTTATGTGTGCAGATGAAATGTCATAAGCAAACTGAACAATAGGTCGAATTTCGTCGTCCTCTACATGTTTGAGAAAATACTTTAAAATACATTTGGACATGCTATCATTCATATAAGAAGTCCAAACAGAACTTATTTCAGAAGAAGTTAGCTTCGTACGATTTTCAGTCATAATTAAGTTCCTCCAAAGAATATTTTTTAGGTATGGATTTATTCTTTACGAAAAACTCATTAATATTATGGCAGAGGCTAGGGTAGGTTTACCCCTAGCTTTTCTTTTGCCAAGATTGATGACCATCGCAGCGATTTTGGATTGTAAAGAAAGGTTTTTAACTTCTGAATTTTAAATACCGGGAATAATTAACCTCTTTTATGAAAAACTAATTTTCAAAGGAGGTGCGGTAGATGAGTAGATCTCTCCCAAACAACAAGGATAATGAGCAATTAAACACTGAAACTTCTTCTATTCTGCTATCTTTGTCTCTTGAGTCAAACCTCTCTATGTTAAAAGAGACATTTACTTCATGTGACGACATCGTCTTTCGCAAAGCGCAATTCGGTAATCAATCTGGTTGCCTAGTTTACTTATCTGAAATGATCAACAATCAGACATTGTTTGAAATAGAAAAAGGGCTCTCTTCTTCTTCAGTCCCTCATACCCAGCAGGGTTCAAAAGAATCCTTCACCGAACTTATTCGCCGTCACTTCCCATTAAGTAGTATGGATGAATCAGACAATTCTCAATTCATCATTAAAAAAATTTTGGCAGGACAAATTATTCTTCTAGTTGATGGAATAGATCATGTTTTTTTGTTCAGTTCAAATAACCAAACAAGTAGAAGAGTGACAGAGTCAGATAATGAGCGGACTGTTCGGGGGCCAAAAGAAGGGTTCGTCGAAAACATTCATACAAATTTGCAGTTAATCCGTCAGAAAATACAAACACCTGTTTTAAAGGTGAAATATTTAACCCTTGGCAGACAAACAAATACACAAATAAGCGTTGTGTATATGAAAGGGATCGCGGATGAGGAAATCGTAAATGAGGTACAACGTCGATTGACCGATATTGACATTGATGGGGTGTTGGACAGTCATTATATAGAATCGATGATAAAGGATTCCCCGAGGTCCCCTTTTCCCACTGTTTTTAGCACAGAACGTCCTGATCGTGTCTGTGGCGGGTTGTTAGATGGGAAGGTAGCCATTCTTACGGATGGTACACCCTCTGCTTTAACGGCACCTGCGATGTTTGTCGAGTTTCTTCATTCAAGCGAAGATTATTATGACAGCTCCTTAATCGCAACAATTATTCGCTGGGTACGTTTTTTAGGGCTTTTCGTCATTTTAATTCTTCCAGCATTTTTTGTGGGGATGACCATGTTTCATCAAGACTTATTACAGACACCTTTTCTAATGAGGATTGTCGCCAATCGGGAGGCCTTGCCGTACCCTGTGTTAGTCGAAGGCATTTTTATGCTGCTGACATATGAACTAATTCGGGAGGCAGGGTTACGAATGCCGAAAATATTCGGTGGTCCTGTGGTAACCATTTTAGGACTCGTGTTAATAGGGCAAGCTGCGGTACAAGCAGGGATTATTGGTCCCGTGATGGCAATTGTCGTTTCAGTAACGGCTTTAACGTCCTTTATTTTACCTAATTATGAATTTCATCAAATTATACGCTTTTGTGGTATTCCCATACTGTTATTGGCAGGACTTTTTGGTTTTATGGGGATCATTGTCGGCCTGATGTTTGGGTTAACTCATCTCGTCAGCTTACGTTCCTTTGGTGTCCCTTACTTTTCACCCGTTTCCCCTGCAAGAAAAGAGGGATGGAAAGACGTATTTATGCGGGCACCATGGTGGGCAATGGATACCCGTACGCCGGGCCTTGGAGTGGATAATGTTGACCGTACAGGGAAGGATAATATCTCCAAACCTCCAAAAACTGGTGAGGAGGATCGTCATGAGGAAAAATAAGCCTTTCAAATGGACACGTCTATTTCAAGCGCTAGTACTACTTGTAATGGTTTTATCACTTTCAGGGTGTTGGGATGCGGATGAAATCAATAACCTTTCCACGATCAATCTCATCGGAATTGATGAAACGGATTCCGGCCAAGTTGAGGTAACAGCTGTCATTGTTAAACCCCATACCCTTTTTTCAGAAACCGCTGTTGCTGGCAATGAACAAAATAAGTTTCTGATTGAAACAACAACAGGTAAAAGCATTCTTGAAGCGCTAGGTAATTTATCAAGTACCATTTCTGAAAAAGTTTACTTTGGACACGTCAATGCGATCGTGTTTGGAGAACGGGCAGCACGTGAAAGGATGGTATCCTCCTTAGATTTTTTCAAAAGACAAACCGGTTTTCGTCCAAGTACTAAGTTACTGGTAACCAGAGGAACCGCATCACAATTGGTCAAAACGATGCCTCAGTTCAATGTAACACTAGGGATGGAACTGGACGATTTAGTACTTTCAAACCGGTATGCTACTACGGCTATGGTGAAGGACATTAGTCAATTTATGAAGGCACTTTCCAGTAATACAACGGACCCAATTACAGGTGTCATCAGTGCAGCCGAAAAGCAAGGAATAGAAATAGGAAAGAATGAAAAGGAAACAAAAAAGCAGTCTGATACTGAAAAAAGTGAAGCAACAGCCAATACAATTGAAAAAAATCAAAAAGATATACCAAAGGTACTAAGTCTAAAAGGTACCGCCGCGTTTAAGGGTGGGCAATTGCAAGGTTTTCTCGATGAACGGGAAACACGTGGACTACTATGGGTAAAAGGAGAACTCCAAGATGAAATTGTTGTTTTAAGCTGTGGAGAAAACAACAATGAAACAGTTACCTTAAATATCACAAACTCAAAATCGAAATTCACACCTGAACTATCTGGCGGAACAACCAAGATAGGTGTAGATATTCAAGTTGAGGCCGACATCGGTCAATTGACTTGTCCTGATTTCAACGTTAATACCGATCAAATTGACCGTTTAAATCAACACCTTGAGAGAGTGGTTGTACAAGATGTTACCAGTGTGTTGAGCAAGGCGAAGAACCACTGGCAAACGGACATTTTTGGATTCGGTCAATCTTTTTATCGAAACTACCCGAACAAGTGGGAACAAATAGCTCCTCTTTGGAGAAACGGCCTGTTAAAGAATACGGAAGTAGATTTAAAAGTCTCGGCAAATATATCTCGATATGGACTGCTTAAAGATCCAATCAGAGCGAATGAGGGGGAGTAACAGGTGAATAGTTTATTATGTTTACTTCTTGTAGTGTTGATTGTACTGACCACAGGCACCCATATCCATTTTGTATGGAAAAGAAACCATTATAAAATGTTAGCTGCCCAACTTGGGATCATTAGTCTCACGATTATTCTAAGCATACTGGCGATTTATGATCTTTCTGATCCTTCCATATCTAAATTATTAAATATGTTGAGCCCCTTGTAGGAAAAGAAACGGAGGTACCAACCATGATTGAAAAAGGCAGAATAAGTAATATTCAGGCAGCCATGTTGGCCATTACATCCTTAACGATCGTTGGGCACTTAATTTTGTTAACCTTAGTCCTCCAACAAAGCGGACGGGATGGCTGGATTGCAGCTATTGGAGGCGCCATTTTGGGGTTGATTGGGATTATTACATTGGTGAAACTATCTCGGTATTTCCCAGGTCTAACATTAATTGAGATTTTATTTCAACATTTCTCGTGGCCGGGTAAAATTATCGGGGTGCTTTATCTGGTTTATTTTTTCATTATGGTTACTTTGGGGACGAGATTGTTTGCTGAAGCGTTTAAAAAAGTCATGGATGAAACACCAATGTGGGCGTTTGTTACGGTTATTCTGCTCTTGACAACATATATTGTGTATCTGGGGTTAGAAACCTTGGGGAGACTCAATCAAATTATGCTCCCGGTTTTAGTAATTATAGCAATGGCAGTGGTTTTCCTTACCATGGGTGAAAAAAAGGATTATACAAATTTATTACCAATCATGGGAGATGGGCTGATGCCTGTTACTGTAGGTTCCCTATCGGTAATGGGTTGGTTCGGTGAGTTTGTGATTTTGGGCATGATCCTCCCCTATGTTCAACGACCGGAAAAATTGGTTAAAACAGGCGTTGGGGTAGCCGTTGTTACCTTAATCTTTTTTCTAGGTCCTATCACTGGCCCTGTAGCTTTATTCGGTGCCGAACAGGCTGCGAAGATGTCCTTACCAACCTATTCAGAGGTCCGTTATATCGAAGCTGGAAATGTCATCAATCGCTTTGATGCTATTGCGGTAATCTTATGGACGGTCGGTCTAATGATTAGAATATCGCTATTTTTCTACGGACTAAGCTTAGGATTAGCCCAGGCTCTTCGACTAAATACATACCGACCTTTAGTTATTCCATTAGCCTGGTTGATTGGAGTAGGGTCCATTCTATTTGCCAGTAACTACCCAGAACTGAATGAATTTCTCTTTAAATCCTATGTCCCTCTCAATATTTTGATGGGTGCTGTTATACCTTTAACGTTGTTCATATTGGGTTTAATGAGATTTAAAAATAGCAGGAATCAAAATGGTTTAAGTGGTTAAAATGACATTAACCATACCGCCAAAATTAAAGGGTTTTTCAATCATGAGGAGACAAACTTAAACAAATCGAGTGTTCCTAAAAAAGGAATACTTGTAAATATATTGACTTGTGGTAGATTATCCTATATATTAGGATGAAATTAAAACATGGCGATGACAAGGACATGAGTCATTCTTAACGGTTTACAGAGAGGGAAGGCAAGGCTGGAAACTTCCTAACGCTGTGGAATAGCTTACCCCCTTAGAGCAGTATTGGTGAACAAAAGTAATCAATACCGTAGGTGCTACGATACAGCAATATGAAGCCATTACCTTTTAATTAGGTGGTGGAAATCTGGGTGGAACCACGAGACCGCACACACTCGTCCCTTTTGTTGAGGGATGAATGTGTGTTTTTTATTTTAATTTTATACAAGTAATGCAATGAAAAGGACATGAGTTATTTTTAACGGTTTACAGAGAGGGAAGACACGGCTGAAAACTTCCTAATGCTGCGGAAAAACTTACCCCCTTAGAGCAGTACTGGTGAAAACACAGTAATCGGTACCGTAGAAGCTACGATATAGCTTAAACAAAGCCATCATGATTTTAGGATATGATGGGAAGTTGGGTGGAACCACGAGTTATGATACACGCTCGTCCCTATTTTAGGGATGGCGTGTTTTTTTATATCCTAAAAAGGAGTGTTGATTTATGAAACAAGAAGAAGTTGTAATCAAGTTTCCAGACGGAAATGAAAAACAGTTTCCAAAGGGTATTAGCTTAGAGCAAATCGCAGACTCCATTAGTCCAAGTTTAAGAAAGAAATCTTTGGCAGGTAAAGTTAACGGGACATTGTATGACCTTAAGAGAAGTATTGGTAAAGATGCTGAAATAGAGTTATTGGATATAAGTTCTTCGGCTGGTATCGAGATTATGAGGCATACAACCGCGCACGTATTAGCACAAGCTGTTAAACGTCTGTATGGAAACATTCATTTAGGTGTTGGACCCGTCATCGAAAATGGTTTTTACTATGATATTGATGTAGAGCATAGCATTACAATGGATGAGCTAGTTAAAATCGAAAAAGAGATGAGTAATATCATCTCAGAAAATCTTGAGGTTGAACGTAAAGAAGTCTCACGTAAAGAGGCAATGGAGATCTTTACACATGATCCTTTAAAATTAGAACTGTTAGAGGATATTCCACAAGAAGATATGGTTACAGTATACCGTCAAGGGGAGTTTTTTGATTTATGTCGGGGTCCCCATTTGCCTGTTACACGATTTATCAAAGCTTTTAAGCTAACTCATGTTTCTGGGGCTTACTGGAGAGGGGATAGCCAAAATAAAGTGCTTCAGCGTATATATGGCGTGGCTTTTGCTTCAAAAGAAGAACAGGCTGAATATTTTCGCTTTGTTGAAGAAGCAAACAAAAGAAATCATCGGAAATTAGGGAAGGAACTAGAGTTATTTATGTTTTCAGAAGAAGCACCTGGAATGCCTTTTTATTTAGCCAATGGTCAACTTATTCGAAATGAATTAGAGTCCTTTTTAAGGGATTTGCAGCATTCATATAATTATAAAGAAGTACGTACACCAATAATGATGAACCAACGGCTATGGGAACAGTCAGGTCATTGGAACCATTACAAAGAAAATATGTACTTTTCTGAAGTAGATGATCAAAAGTTTGCCTTAAAGCCAATGAACTGTCCCGGACATATGCTTATTTTTAAGGATAAACTTCATTCCTATCGGGATCTCCCTATTCGGATGGCTGAGTTTGGGCAAGTTCATCGACATGAATTCAGCGGGGCCTTGAATGGTATGTTACGAGTACGTACATTTTGTCAGGACGATGCCCATATCTTTGTAACACCAGATCAAATAGAACAGGAAATCACAGAAGCTTTAACATTAATTGATTACGTGTACAGTACATTTGGGTTTAGTTATGAAATTGAACTCTCAACAAGACCAAGTCATTTCATGGGGGATGAGCTGTTGTGGGATAAAGCAGAGGGCGCCCTAAAGAATGTCTTAAACGAACTTAACTATAACTTTAAAATCAACAAAGGTGATGGAGCATTTTATGGTCCGAAAATTGATATCCATATTAAAGATGCACTTAAGAGAAGTCATCAATGTGCTACAGTCCAACTAGATTTTCAAATGCCGGAGAAATTTGACTTATCTTATGTGGATGAGAGCAACGAAAAAAGCCGTCCAGTTGTTATTCATCGTGCTGTCTTTGGGTCCATTGATCGTTTTCTAGGTATCTTAATTGAGCATTTCGGCGGTGCATTTCCTACTTGGTTAGCACCTGTTCAAGTAAAAGTAATAGGTGTATCCAATAAAGCTCATAAGGAATATGCAGACGAGGTTACACAACGGTTGAAACAAGAAGGAATACGAGTGGAACATGACTTACGCGAGGAAAAGCTCGGTTATAAAATGAGAGAAGCTCAAATTAAAAAGGTGCCAAATATTCTTGTAGTGGGGGACCAAGAACGTGAGAATCATACTGTAAATGTAAGAAAATACGGACAAGAAGGGTCGGAAGAAGTTCAAATAGATGAGTTTATCTCTAGTCTGAAAAAATCTATTAATAATAAATGGCTGAACGAAGGTGTATAGTGTCTAAGTTCTGGTCAGCTATTAAAAGACTATATGATTATTCAGTTGGACGATATGGCGCTATTCTGGAATAAGAATTGCGCCATAAGGTCGTATTCAAGTAAATTTAATCGATCAATTTAATGGGAGGGCATCTTCTATTTCCTCACGATTATTAAGATAGTCTCGTATAATCCATCTTAAAACGAAACTAGCTAGAATAGTATAGGCGATTACATTAGGAAAAGTAAGAGGGATATCCGTGTGGAGTACGAGTACACCGCCTATGAATAGGAGTAGAATAATAGCCCAACAGGTAATGTATCCGGCAAAGTGAGCATTAGAACGTGTGCGCTGATCATGCTCAAGGTTAACTTTGGTCCAATTTCCCTTCTTGTGAATATCAATCCCAAAGGCCCCATAATGAATCGTAGCTACAATCGCAGCAACTAAAGTCATTGTAGAGTGAGACTGAAAAAAATACATATAAAATAAAATTAACGGAATCCCTATTTTCAACAGGAAATTTGTTCTATAGGTTACGTTCATTTTCATTCCTCTCCTTCGATCCAAAATAAATTTTCTAAAGAACAATCTAGTACAGTAGCTAATTTAATGGCTGTTCCAATGGATGGTTCATAACGTTGCTTTTCTATAGCAATAATCGTTTGTCTGGTAACGAGGATCTTTTCGGCCAATTGATCCTGAGTGAAACCCATTTCTTTTCTAAAATCTTTTACGGCATTACGTACTCCATGTTTCATCGTTAACGACCTTCCTGGATTGTAATGTGCACCTTACATAATTCAATTATATATGAGGGTTTATGTAATGTAAACATTACATTTAAAATTTTCCATATTTGTATGTAAATAATCACTCAGTTAATGCGGTTGTTCCATACTTCAAAACTTTTTTGAAGTATATATGGTATGAATTATTTGGTGAGCAGTTTTGGGGGCTCTTTTTCATATTTCCGTTGTTCAATTATCAAGCGTCTTTAATAAAGATTAGCACTCATTTTTCTTCTAAAGAGCCAAATCTCGTAATAAGATTTGCGCCATATTATTAAGTAAAGAATTGAGTTAAAAAGGGAAAAATGCCAACGAAATTATGTAAAAGGGAGGCTTGGTGGTTCTTATGAAGATGCTGTGGTATTATTAGGCATATTATTGGAGGTGTATAAATGGATAATAATGATATATTAATTAGATTAAGATATGCCCTGGATATAAAAGATATAGATATGATAAAAATATTCAAACTTGGTGGCATTGACCTAACAAAAGAAGAAGTGTTAAAGGTACTCACAAAATCAGATGACGGGTACGATGATGAGCTTGACTATGATGGTGATGTAGCTGAAAGTGAAGAGAATATAAAATGCACGAACAGTATGTTAGAGTCATTTTTAAACGGCATGATTATTTTTAAAAGAGGACCACAAGAACCAAAACCTGGACAACCAAATAAACCAGACCGGTCAATAAAGAATTATTCAAGTGTTAATAACGTCATGCTAAAAAAAGTGAAAATAGCACTAACGTTAACAAGTGAGGATATAATAGATATCCTAGAAGGCGCAGGTGTCACGATAACAAAAGGGGAATTAAGCGCGTTATTAAGAAAAGAAGGCCACAAGAATTATAAAGAGTGTGGTGATCGATACGCCAGGAATTTCTTAAAAGGATTAGCTATAAAATATAGAGTATAAGAAGGGCTATGAGACTGTATGACATTTAATGCCCTTCCTCACGAATGCTTGAAATACTTGATAGCCTTCCTTCTCTAAATGAATCGCAATTAAATCCGCGATTTCTTCTCATCATCTGCTACAAGAATGTATTTTGCTTTGAACCCATGGACAGGATGTATACCGATCCTCAAAGACCCTATTATGCCAATAATTTGTGACCACAACAACGTGTTGTGGTCACATTCTTTAGTCATAAGCTTTTTCAAGATAAGAAGTTATTAATTTCATTAAGTTTTCGGATCCTAAAGAGAAAGAAAGTGATAAGGAGTACACCTTTGTACTTCCACCCTTTTTCCTGCTATCTTTTATTCACAGAAGCATCGTAAATCGAATCCACAGCATTCTTCAATGCTGTATTAAACTCTTCTTCAGACTGATTGGCATTTAAGTCAGCAGATAGTGCCCGGGAGAAGCTCGCAATGAGCCCATCATTTTCTTTCAACTTCTCATTTGCTTCTGTACGAGAATAACCGCCTGAGAGAGCGACGACCCGTACAACGCGAGGATGCTCAATCAATTCTTTATAGGCATTGGCCGTTGTTGGAATCGTTAGCTTTAGCATCACGTTTTCGTCTTCTGTTAAGTCATTTAAGTGCTTAATAATTTCATCTCGAAGGATTTCCTCCGATTTTTCTTTGTCTTCACTGTGAATATTGACTTCCGGCTCAATAATCGGGATGAGGTCAGAAGCGATAATACGTTTTCCGACTTCAAATTGCTGTTCAACGACAGCTTTAATTCCGCTTGAATTTGGTTCGTGAATGACAGAGCGCATTTTAGTACCGAAAATGTTTCGTTCGTTAGCACGTCTTAGTGTCTCATCCAAATTATTAATCGGTTTCATGAGCTGTACACCGTTTTCCTTTTCAGCAAGTCCTTTATCCACTTTGAGGAAAGGGACAATTCCTTTATCAGCGAGGTAATCCGCTGTATATTTGCCTTCGATTTCGCGGTCCATCGTCTGCTCGAATAGGATGGCGCCAAGGATATGGTCGGAATTAAATGCAGGAGATGTGATAATTCTTGTCCGCATTTCGTGAACCAAATCAAACATTTCATCCTCACCAGAATAAGAATCTTCTGGTACACCGTACGCTGCTAATGCTTTCGGCGTACTACCGCCACTTTGGTCGAGGGCAGCGATAAATCCGTTTCCGTTCTTTATTTTACCGAATTGTTTGTTGTTCATCATTTTCCGCTCCTTTTTTCTAGTATTCAAATTAAAGTCCATTTATACTCTTTCCCTTTTTTCTCCCTATTTAACACAAATAGAGCAAAAAGAAGCACATGATTTAATGGGAGTCCTCTTCATATATCGTAACCTTATAAAAAAAGGCAAGGCAGGATCAGGCGTCAAGGTGAAGTTCTAGACATCTTCATCTGTTTCCATTTACGATAATAGGGAAGGGACATGTATCGATTGTATCATCAATGATCTAGTTTAATTAGAAAGGGTGGAGAAATTGAAAGTTCTTGTTGTTGGAGCAAATGGTCAAATTGGAAAACATCTCGTTTCATTTATTCAGGATAGCGATAACCAGGAAGCGAAAGCTATGATTCGTAAACAGGAGCAAGCCTCCTTTTTCGAAGATTTAGGTGCGGAAACCGCGGTGGTGGATTTGGAACAGGATATCGAAACGATTGCAGCAGCGGCTGAGGGAGTGGATGCGATCGTCTTCACTGCAGGATCTGGGCCGAAAACAGGGGCAGACAAAACCATTTTAATTGATTTGGACGGTGCCGTAAAAACTATTGAAGCGGCAAAAGTTGCTGGAATAAAACGGCTTATCATGATTAGTTCGTTTGACACGAGCCGTGAAGCAATTCAGGCAGCTCCTTCGTCCTTTTCGCCATATGTTGCAGCAAAGCATTATGCAGATGAATGGTTGAAAAGAACAGACTTAGATTATACGATTATCCATCCTGGCCTGCTGACAAATGATAAAGGAACAGGTCAAGTAGAGGCCGCATACGAAGTAGACAGGGCTGAAGTTCCTCGAGAAGATGTGGCAAGTGTCATCGTTTCAAGCCTGGAAAATGAGACAACGATCGGCAAGGAATTTCAAGTAGTGAGTGGAACGAAACTTATTAAGGAAGCAATAACATCCATCTAAGTGAATATGGATAGTTTTTGTTACTTGGTTCGATGTTTAGAAGACAATTTGCCGATAAGGTGAATTGTCTTTTTTAACGTGTCTGGAACTTTACGTTTAGAGTTGACAAATCTAACGAAGTTCTATAGAATTTATCTTGAATTAAAGATAAATTAATTAAGGATTTGATGCTCATGAAGCAGTATGATGAAAAAGATTTGTCCTTAAAATCATTTATTGTTCTTTCTCGTGCGAATCATGCTGTGGAAGGAAAAATTAGAGAAGATATTCGAAAGCATGGTTTGAATCCTACGGAGTTTGCCGTATTAGAACTGCTTTACCACAAAGGTGACCAGCCGATACAACGTATTGGGAAAAAGATCCTGCTGGCAAGCGGCAGTATTACGTATGTGGTTGATAAATTAGAAGAAAAGCACCTTTTGCAACGTATTAGATGTCCAGAGGACCGACGCATTATTTATACTAGGATCACAGACAAAGGCAAGAATTTGATGAATGGTATTTTTCCAAAACATGCAAAAGGTATTCAATCTATATTTGGGGAATTGGATGAGACTGAAAAGGAAACACTGATTTCTTTATTAAAAAGGCTAGGTCTTTCTTTGAAGGAAAATTAAATTTTTTTAGGTTATTATCTTTAATTCAAGATAAGTGAATTGAAAGTAAAATGACAAGACATAATACAAACGATAGGAGGATGGCCATGACAAAAGCTACGGCAGGTATCCACCATATTACAGCGATTGTAGGGGATCCGCAGGAAAATGTTGATTTTTATGCAGTTGTTCTTGGGTTAAGATTGGTCAAAAAGACCGTGAATTTTGATGATCCAGGCACTTACCATTTGTATTTTGGAAACGAGAAGGGACAACCGGGTACGATTATGACCTTTTTCCCCTGGGCAGGTGCCCGTAATGGCCGGATTGGTACTGGTCAGGTAGGTACAACGACATTTGTCGTGCCCGAAAACACCCTGGGTTTCTGGGAAGAGAGGCTTCTTACATTCAATGTTTCAGTTAGAAAAGAAACTCGTTTTGGGGAAGAATTTCTCCAATTTAATGATCCGCACGGATTACACCTTGAAATCGTTGCACGAGAAGAAGGTCCTAATAGTAAGTGGGAAGATGGCAGTGTTACAGCTGGATTTGCTATTAAAGGATTTGGCGGGGCTATTCTAAATACAGCAGCTCCATATAAAACGGCAGACCTACTTGAAAATGTCATGGGGATGGAAAAGGTTGGACAACAAGATGACTACCTTCGTTTTCGTTCTTATGCAGATTTGGGTAATGTCGTTGATATTCAATTAACGGCAAGCACAAGAGGCGAAATGGGTGCTGGTACCGTCCATCATATAGCATTTAGAGCTGAAGATTTCGAAGACCATAAAGAATGGCAGAGCCATATTGCACATCAAGGATATTTCCCGACAGACGTAAAAGACCGGGATTATTTTAACGCCATTTACTTCCGTGAACATGGTGGAATATTGTTTGAGATTGCAACCGACCCGCCAGGATTCACGCGTGATGAGACATTCGACGCGTTAGGCGAAGAGTTAAAACTTCCCCAATGGCTGGAAACTCATCGTACGAGAATTGAAGAGGTTCTTACACCTATTACTGTTCGAGAACGTAAGGAGGAGCAATCATGAAACACATTTTCCACAAAGGAACAGATTTAGAGAAACCAACTTTCCTTCTGCTGCATGGTACTGGAGGGACAGAGACGGATTTATTACCGATTGCGGGTATGATTGATGATTCTGCATCTGTATTGGGTGTTCGTGGCAACATCAGTGAAAACGGTATGCCTCGATTTTTTAAAAGGCTTGCTGAGGGCGTATTTGATGAAGAGGACTTAATTAAGCAAACGAAAGAACTTCATCAATTTCTTGATACAGCTGCTGATGATCATAATTTTAATCGGGATCATTTACTCGCCATTGGCTATTCCAATGGTGCGAATATAGCCGCTAGCTTGCTTTTCCACTACCAAAATTCTTTACAGGGAGCCGTATTATTGCATCCTATGGTGCCGCGTCGGGGGATTGAACTACCTGATTTGACGGGACTGCCTGTATTTATCGGTGCGGGTACAAATGATCCGATTTGCAGCCCGGAAGAAACTAGGGAATTAGCAGAAATGCTGGAAAAATCCGGAGCCACTGTAGAAGTTCATTGGGAGAATCAAGGGCATCAACTCACAAAAAGCGAGATTGACAAAGCGGCTGAATGGTACAGGGCAACCTCGATTAAAAAGTAAACTTTACGAAACTGAGGTTTGGGTGAATTAACTGCAACTGAAGTATTAGTTTAGGAATTTTTTTGAATGGGAGATATACCACATGGGATTATTAGATTTTTTTAGAAAAGATACAAAAGGGAGCGATTTAACAATGGAAAACGTAAAATTAGCAGTCATTTATTACAGTTCCACGGGCACAAATTATGAAATGGCAAAATGGGCAGAAGAAGGTGCCAAGCAGGCAGGTGCTGAAGTGAAGTTAGTCAAAGTCCCTGAGCTTGCACCGACGGCAGCAATTGAGTCTAATCCGGCATGGAAGGCCCATGTGGATGCGACGAAAGAACTACCGGAAGTCACTTTAGATGATCTTGAATGGGCAGATGCGTATATTTTCAGCATGCCAACTCGTTTTGGTAACTTGCCGGCCCAAATGAAACAATTCCTTGATACAACAGGGGGACTTTGGTTCAATGGGAAGCTGATTAATAAAGTGGTTAGCGGAATGTCTTCAGCAAACAACCCACACGGTGGACAGGAGGCAACAGTTAAAGCACTTTATACGTCCATGATGCACTGGGGTGCGATCATTGCTGCACCTGGTTACACAGATCCTGTGCAATTTACTTCAGGAGGTAACCCATATGGTGTTAGTGTGACGGTTGATCAGGAAGGAAACATGCAAGAAGATGTAGAGGAAGCCGTTAAACATCAAGCCAAACGTACGGTTACTATCGCTTCATGGGTGAAAAAGGGTCAACAGTAATTGATCGTTACATTTCTTTGACATGTGAAGAATTCAAATACCTCACATGTCATGTATAGAACAAGTTTATTTCCGTGAAATAATTCTTATCCTAAAAACACAAACGTAAACACTAGCTGTTTACGTTTGTGTTTTTGTATGGGAGGACATAGAGAACAATCTAACCAATGTATGATCTCTTTAAAATAACTGCTTCACCCCATCCCTGGGTCCCCGGGATCTTCAGCTAAACCTTGGAAATAGACAAACTCATGTAGACTAGAGCGTAAAACTGCAGACTGAAATAAATCAAAGATCTGTGTTATGGTCATCATTCCTTTCTAATTTTAAAATTATGTAGGGTGGGGAAAGCACTATTTTTTGATAAGTCAGAATCTTTTAGTCTAGTTATGAGTATAAAGGAGGAGAAACGAAAATTCCGTCGGTTTTTGTAGAAATCTAAAATTTTCTTATAAATTATTCGGTCTCCATTTAGGAAGGTAAACCCGGTGATTAGTCTATTCAAAACATTTTTCATTAGAAGAGGGGATTATATGACATGGCAACACTATGGATTAATAAACTTTGGAGAGGAATAGGGATGGACTTTAGACCTCCCTATTTAGTCTTAAAGTCATGAAGTTGATGAAACTTAACGCTTTATGAGTTAGCAAGTGGTGTATGAATATAACGCATTGAAACTAGACAAAATAGTACCCTGTCTTTTCCATATTAAAAACATAAAAATGACGTGAAATCTCTGAGTAGAGAAGCCACGTCATTCGTAAGAGAAATGGCACACAACTTCACGGGATGCGAAGTCGGGCCATTTCTAATTATTTATATGTCTCAGCGAAGTTATTATTTAAATTCCTTGCATGATCATGGCATCAGCAACCCTAATGAATCCTGCGATATTTGCACCAATTACAAGGTTACCTGGGTATCCATGCTCTTCTGCTGCTTTAACACTGTTCTTGTGAATGTTAACCATTATTTTGTGTAAACTGGCATCTACTTCATCAAAAGACCAGGATAGACGTCCACTATTTTGAGCCATTTCGAGAGCAGATACAGCTACACCTCCAGCATTTGCTGCTTTTGCTGGTGCAAACAGTACATCATTATTGTGGAAGATTTCGATAGCTTCAAGAGTGGAAGGCATATTTGCTCCTTCCCCGACGGCAGAAATCCCGTTCCCAACAAGTACAGAAGCTGCTTCGGTATCAAGTTCATTTTGTGTCGCGCATGGAAGAGCAATATCACAAGGGATAGACCAAATATTATTACAGTTTTCAAAGTAGTATGCGCTCGGATATTCATCAATATATTGTTTGATCCGTTCATTGCGTTCGATCTTCAGTCGTTTCACTGTGTCGAGATCAATCCCATTCTCATCATAGATATAACCGTTGGAATCACTGCAGGCCACGACCTTTGCACCTAGGTGTTGCGCCTTTTCCATGGCAAAAAGCGATACGTTACCTGAACCGGAGACAACCACTGTTTTTCCATCAAAGCTTAATCCCTTAGTTTTAAGCATTTCTTCAACAAAATAGACGGTTCCATATCCTGTCGCCTCTGTACGTGCTAAACTTCCCCCGAAACCTGGGCTCTTACCAGTTAAAACGCCTGCTTCATAGGCACCGCGGAGTTTTTTGTACTGACCAAACATATATCCAATTTCACGCGGTCCGACACCGATATCTCCAGCTGGGACATCAATATCTGGACCGATATGATTAGCTAGTTCAGTCATGAAACTTTGGACAAAACGCATAATTTCTTGATCTGATTTTCCTTTAGGATCGAAGTCTGATCCTCCTTTTCCTCCACCAATGGGCTGCCCGGTGAGGGAGTTTTTGAATATTTGCTCAAACCCTAGGAATTTAACAATACTTGAATTAACGGAAGGGTGAAAACGAAGCCCTCCTTTATAAGGCCCGATTGCGCTGTTGAATTGAACACGGAAACCGCGGTTGACCTGTACCATTCCCTGGTCATCCGTCCATGGCACTTGAAAGCTGATCATCCTTTCTGGTTCGACTATTCTTTCAAGAATACCATGTTCCATATATTTGGGTTTCTTGATTAAAACCGGGACTAACGATTTGAGAGCCTCTTCTACTGCTTGATAAAATTCAGGCTCATGCGGGTTGCGTTGTTTTACTACCTCTAGAACTTTTTCTACATATTTCTCCGCCACTTGTGTCCCGGGTTTTTTAATTTTTTCTTGAATAGCCATATATAGGGGACTCCTTTCGATTGGAATTTCTTTATGAATATGATTTCACATAATTTAAATAATTGTTATATCTACCGAAATATTTTATAATTTATAACTGATCTAATCAATGCAATAAACAGATAGAATCGATATCAGAATCAGATCGTTTTGAAAAGAGGTGCTCATGAGTTTGGAATTAAAACAGATTAAATATTTTATGGAAGTAGCTGAACATGAGCATGTTACAGAAGCAGCGCTTAATTTGAATATTGCACAATCTGCGGTCAGCAGACAGATTTTCAATTTGGAGTCTGAATTAAATGTAGATCTTTTTGTTCGAGATGGCAGAAATGTACGTCTCACACAAATAGGGAAAACTTTCTATGAGCATATGCAAAAGGCAGTAGTGGTCATTGAGAATGCTCGTAGAGAAGTTATGGAGTACTCAGATCCTGAAAAAGGCACGATAAATATTGGTTTTCCAAGTAGTATGGCCGCTTTTACCATGCCAATGGCTATATCCGCCTTCCGCAAGATTTACCCAGACGTTAAATTCAATTTGAGTCAAGGTTCTTATTATCAACTTATAGAAAGGGTTATGAAGGGCGATATAAATTTGGCTTTGCTGGCCCCTCTTCCTAGTAATAAGGAAAAAATCCTAGGGGATATTCTTTTCTCTGAAAAAATTGTTGCCTTATTGCCAGCTGATCACCCCCTTGCTAATAATCATGTTATTAACATTAGCGATCTGAAAGGGGACGCTTTTGTTATGTTTCCCGAAGGTTTTATATTACGTGACATTATTTTTGAAGCATGTTTAAAAATAGGTTTTAAACCTGACGTTACCTTTGAAGGGGAGGATATTGATGCTATAAAAGGGTTGGTTTCGGCAGGACTCGGAATAGCTCTGATCCCGGAAATAACCTTAGTCGACAGTTTGCCCAGAAATACAGTGAAGGCAGAACTATGTGAACAGCAAATGACCCGGACGGTCGGTGTGATCAGTTCCAGTGAACGTCAGTTGCTTCCAACTGAACAGAGGTTTTATCAATTTCTCAAGGGATTTTTCACAAGGTTGGAGGGATTTAGAAATTGATTCACAACCTGTAATTTTTCCTCCTCAGGACATGTTTGGACGATTAAAAAATAGAAGAGCGATAATTAGAAGTAGATTTGACGGCGATGTTGGAGAATGAATTTTTATCATCTTTATTACTAGTAAGGAGGGGTAAAATGGACAAATTCATGGAACGAGCAGTAGAATTAGCAGCAGAAAATGTTCGTGAGAGCGGCCAGCCTTTTGGCGCAGTACTTGTGGAGGATAACAAGATAGTGTCAGAAGGCGTGAATGAGTTGCATAAAGCTTATGATGTTAGCGGCCATGCTGAATTATTGGCTATCCGGCGCGCGCAAGAACAATTACAAACAAATGACCTATCAGGTTATACTATGTATGCAAGTGGAGAACCTTGTCCAATGTGTCTATCGGCAATGTATTTTGCTGGAATCGAAAAGGTCTTTTATTGTGCGTCAGTTGAAAATGCGGTGGAAGCAGGGTTAGGAAAATCAAAAATTATATATGAGGATTTACAAAAAACAAAAGGGGAACGTATGCTTTCGATGATACAAATGCCATTGGATGAAGGAGAGGAAGATCCAATGAAACTTTGGAAAATGCGACCATAACGACAAGCAGTTATAAATTTTATGCATATGAAAATATACGTTTTTGGGCTTTCAGGATGACTAGAGGGACCTAATCAAAACATAACTAAATAAAACAACCAAGCTGCCAATGCTAGAAATTCAATATGACTTTGGCAGCTTCGTTTTTAAAGGGGCATACACACGTGGGCAAAAGGCTTTCCTGTCAGCATTAATAGGTCCATTTCAGTATTCATTTCCAGGAAACCACAAGAAAATAAGTGCTCTTGAGTTTACCTAGGAAATTTACACTTCATAATTACCAGTAGTATTGACGCCGCGGGTCAAAACTCCACGGAGCTCTATATCTATGCCACCTTCCAGACATCCCTCCGCCTTAGCCAGGGAGCGGGATTTGAGGAAACATACCACCGCCTGGCATTCCGCCACCTTGCCGGTCTTGACCGCCTTGCCCCTGCTGGTGACGATTGGATCAAACCGCTTGATAAGGATTGAAGTAAAACATGATGGGAGTTACTACTAGTTACTCCTAATAAGAAAGTATCATGGAACTTCTTTTTTAAACTGCATAATAATTGAAGTGAGAGAAAACAAAGGATGTCAGGGAGAAATAAATAGAGGGAGTGAATCCATATGTATCACTGCGGAGGATTTTGGACCTGTGTTTCACCTGATGCTTGGATAACGAGTGGGGGGACATTAATAGGGGCATTTCTGGGAGCATTAATTGCGGGTCTGATCACACTGCGTGCAAATAAAAAGATGATTGTATGGCAGGAAAGACTGAGAACAAGAGATAAAGACGACTATTTTAAGATCATTTCCCAACAATTCATAGATCAATTTGAGTTAATTCATTCCAAGGTCCAGGTAGTAATAGACACAAACTTCGATAAAAAAATCTCAAAAGAGGTTGGTCACTATATATCAAGTAAAATAAATACTATCGATTCGACTATTGATATCAAACAAATGAATCCTGGAGATTATAAAGTTTTTAATAAGTTGTTAGAAGGCTATCGGTATATATCATATGAATTAGTCTATATGCTCGATGAACGTTCACCTAACTTAGAAGTCATGAACATCATTAAAACGGAAATGGAAAATACATTAAAGCAACTTAAAAACACCCCTTAACCTTATGATTAGTCTCTTCTCTTGTAATCATTACTAATTAGACATAAAAAAAACGCCGAGGATAAGTCCCCGGCAGGTAGAATAATAGTTCTCTTATTTACCAATGAACATTTGAGTCCAGTAGTTTCCTTGTTCCACATACCCTACACCAATGTGTGTGAAGGAAGGGTTCATGATATTTTTACGGTGGCCTTCACTGTTCATCCATCCTTGAACCACTTCTTGTGGAGAAGTTTGTCCCATCGCAATGTTTTCTCCAGCACTACGATAGTCAATACCATATGCATTCATCATATCAAACGGTGACCCGTATGTCGGGCTGTTGTGTGAAAAGTAATTTTTTTGCTGCATATCAAGAGATTTGTCTCCTGCTACTTTACTCAATTCTACATCTAATTTCAGTGGTTCTAGTCCTGCTTGAGTACGCTCAGCGTTCGTTAGTTCTACAACCTTTTTCTCAAATGCTGACACGACAGAATTGTCGGCAGCTTGTTCTGTTTGTTCCTTAGCTTGAGCTGTTTCTTCGGCTTTTGGTTGAGCCTCAGCTTTAGTTGGTTGTTTTGGCTGCGCTTCAGCTTTAGCTGGCTGCTCTGCAGCTTGGGCTGGTTGTTGCTCAGCCTTAGCCGGTTGTGGCTGCTGGTCTTCTTTAGCGGGTGTGCTAGGCTCTTCTGTTTGTTTTTGAGCTTTCTGAGGTGTTTCTGTTTGCTGCTTAGCTGGAGCAGGTTTTTCAGATCCAGTCTGGGTCTTTTCCATTTGTTTTAAAATCGATTGAATGGAGCTGCCCTCCTGGAAATTCCCGATTAGTGACTCCCAGTTTGTCACACAATCTATATTAATGTTCTTCTGGTCTGCGGTTGACGCTTGTGTTGCTGCTGGAGCAAATAAAAGCGATGCCGCTACGGCTCCAGAAATGATAAATGAAATACCTTTCATGTTTTACTTCCTCCTTTTGGGTTTTTGTCTTTCCGACTCTTTTATACTACCATCCGATTTTTGTAATATATTAGGATAAATTTGGTTAACTCTATTTTTCTAGTACGAATAAGCTGACAAACTAGCTATTTACATTAAATGACTCCAATAATCCTTGATGACACGGGGGATTACCTAATTTGCCCTTCATGGATAAAATCATCATGCATTGGAATATTTATGATTTGGTAGAAAAATATTAACAATGCATTTAGGTTGACAGGTGTTGAAACGGCAAAGTTTTGTTACGAATGTTACTCAAACATTACAATTGTTTACTGCTTATTAGGAAAAAAGGGACTCGTCTCCTTTAAATAATGGAAGAAATTTATTAATCCATCTAATGTGAACGAAAAAACCGGATAAAAAAATGAAAGCAGGGAGGAGCAGGAAAACCTAAAAATCCCGTACCACCCTCAGAGTGGTACGGGATTACTTATCTAGCCACAGTAGTTACAAAGCGGCATAATGATATACACCGTTTCTCAACACCTTATTAATATTACCCTTTTTTTCTAAATAATCGAGTTGCCCAATAATCTCTGACATGACTAAGGAGAATTGTTGTTCGTAAGTAGAGCCGTAATAGTTTTGAGCGATTTCTCTGCCTGTTGAAGCGCCCTTTTCAATAAGGGAAATGATTTTATTTCCTTTTTGATCGATACGGTTTAACCTTTTTTTAACTAATGCCTGTGGGTTATGAATAACAGACCCATGGCCAGAATAGACAAGTTGAACGGGTAAGGAAGCAATAGCCTTCAATGATTCGACGCTTTGGCTTAGCGTCGGCAGTCGTTCTCCGTTCTCATCAGGCTCGACTAAAGCGTTACTGGAGATGTGTTGAATGAGGACATCAGCTCCTAATAAAGTCCGTGATGTTTCCTCCCAGAGCCCAATCTGATCAGGAGCGTGTCCTGGAAAGTGGAGAACGCTTAAACCATCAAGAGGGGCTTCCTCAATTGGCGAAAGGTCTGCCTTTACAGCTAGGTGACGGTTATTTTCCAGAGAGCGTTTTAAGTGGTTAACTTGTTCCTCACCTTTTTCCTTGCAGTCAAACTCTTCATATAATGTGTAAAAAAACTGGATACGTTTTTTTAGGAATGCCTCATCTCTTTGCAAGCGAGGAAAGGCCTTTTTATGAGCGTAAACAGGGATATTATGTTGTGCAACTAATTGATTCACCAAACCACAATGATCGATGTGGTGATGACTGAGGACAATGCCTGTGAGATCTTCAAGTTTAAATTGGTTTTCTTTTAAAGTTTGCTTAAGTGCATACCAGTATGAATCTCCTGTCCAGCCCGCATCAAATAACAGTAACTGGTTCTTTGTTGAAAGAAGATAGAAATTTACTGTTTTTAAACTCCCCGGAGTGGGGATACATATCGGATGAATTTTAAAAGTAGTCGTCTGAGATTCAATCAGTATGACCACGCCCCTTTTTATAAAGTTCTACTCACCCCGCAGAGGGATCTTTTGCTAGAATTATACCTCATTTAATAGATGCGTTCCATTTTAATCAAGAGATAACGGTTTTTTTAAAACATTACCGCCCTAACTAACTGATTCCCACCTTTACTTATTTACTCGTTACTGTAGAGTGAAAGGGTTCCTCAGCAACCTTAATAGATTCAGTAGGGCAGCCTTCTTCGGCATCAAGTAAATCCTCTGCTAATTCTCCAACAATTTCAGTGATACCTTTGTTATCGTCCAGAATAGCATCAGCCAATCCTTCATCATCATAACCAAAAATATCAGGAGCCGTATCACCACATGCTCCACAAGCGATGCATGTATCTTTATCAACCATAGTAAATTTAGCCAATTTTATCGACCTCCTGTGAAAAATTTTTAAGCAAACACACTTGTGCTGTGTTTCGGCTGAACCTTGGCTTTAGGATCCATATAAGCTTTTGCGTTATTTACGGCGGTAGGGCCTTCGCCAAATCCGCTGGCAATTAACTTCACTTTTCCATCATACGTACAAATATCTCCAGCCGCATAAACCCCCGGAACAGCTGTCTCCATCTTGGAGTTAACGACAATTGAATTTTTTTCAATTTCTAATCCCCAATTTTTCATGGGCCCAAGAGAGGCTAAGAATCCAAAATTCACAATCACGTCATCTACTTTAATACAATGCTGATCGTCTTCCTTCTTAGTGTGTCTGATTACGGTTTCATGGATTAATTCCTCATTTCCATTAAACAGTTCGGGTTTATATGGGGTTTTAATGGAAACCTTGCTATTAAAAAGTTGTTCAACGCTATGTTCATGGGCTCTGAATTTATCTCTTCGGTGAACAAGAGTAACTTGTTTCGCCAAAGGCTCTAACATGAGGGCCCAGTCAACAGCGGAATCCCCTCCTCCAAAGAGCAGGACGTTTTTATCCTGGAATCGATTTAAGTCTTTAATATGATAATGAAGGTTTTTCCCTTCATATTGTAGGGCATTCTCTAAATCTAGTTTTCTAGGGCTGAATGCGCCATTTCCTGCTGTTATGATGACGGTTTTTGTATAATGTACTCCTTGGTTTGTTGTTAACTTGAGGGTCTGATCTTCCAGAACTTCTAAATCCTCAACCATTTCTTCTAAACAAACGGTAGGGTTAAAATAATTAGCCTGCTCTGTTAAACGATCAACTAGGTCCTGGGCTTTTACTTTAGGAAAACCTCCTACATCATAAATGTATTTTTCTGGGTATAATGCTGTAAGCTGACCGCCCAGATGCGGTAAACTTTCTACAATTTTGACTGATGATTGTCTCATTCCTGCATAAAAGGCAGTAAAGAGTCCTACTGGTCCTCCACCAATAATCGTAATGTCATACACCTTTTCGTCCTGGTAGAACGTGTGCAATAAAATCCCTCCAAATTATATTATGTTTTATTTACTATCGTAATTTATAAATAATATATAACAGGTTTCCTAAGGTGTCAAATGGTTTTTAGCCATCTAAAAGCAGTCATAAATCAGCTGGAATGCAATGAGTAGTCACATTAAGGCCTTTAAAATATATAAGATTCAGAAAAATGGCAGTATATAAAAGGAAATGGAAGATAACGATTAATTACACGGCTTTAACTGTAATATATTGGGCAATTTGAGGGTTTGAAAAAGCAGCCTACATTCCTTATATTATGTATATAGAACGTTAGCTTTTAAATAATAATGAAATTTAGGAGGAATTAAAATGGCTACAGCAACTGAAAACAAATTGACGGTAACAAAGAACAATGGGATTGCAGAAGTCCACATTCACGTGAACAAGTCTAACTCTTACAATTTGGACTTTTACCGCGAATTGAATGCAGCGATTGATGAGATCCGCTTCGATAATGACATTAAGGTCGCCGTGCTCATGAGTGACATGCCGAAATTCTTCTCAGCCGGGGCGGATGTTTCGTTCCTGAAATCCGCTGAACCGAAATTCAAAACACAGTTTTGCCTGTTCTGTAATGAAACCTTAGATAAAATCGCGCGTTCACCGCAAATCTGGATTGCTTGTTTAGAAGGCCATACCGTAGGAGGCGGCCTTGAAATGGCACTTGCTTGCGACCTTCGTTTTATGGGCGATGCCGCAGGGAAAATCGGACTTCCGGAAATCAGCCTTGGTGTGTTAGCCGGGACAGGCGGAACGCAGCGTCTGGCTCGTCAAGTTGGCCATTCTAAAGCACTGGATATGAACATTACGGGGGATACGATTTCCCCGCAAGAAGCGCTGGACATCCAACTCGTGGATAAAGTGTATCCACAAGAGGAAACACGTGAAAAGACGTTAGCTTATGCCGAGAAAGTGGCCAGCCAAGCGACATATGCTGCTTCTAACATTAAGCTATCCATCATGAATGGGAAGGAAATGCCGTTGAACGCAGCGATCCGTTACGAAGGGGAATTGCAGAATCTGTTGTTCCGTTCCGAAGATGCTCAGGAAGGCTTGAGTGCTTTCTTAGAAAAACGTGAGGCGGACTGGAGCGGGAAGTAAATTTTGGATTATTAAGATGAGGAGGGGCGGTATCGGTGTTCCGGTATCGCCTTTTTAGTCATTGTGAAGCGCACGATTATTCTAATGGAGGTGACGGACGATGGAAGAAAAAGTTCAATCATTAGATGAAGCCATTAAAGACCACGTAAAAAATGGTGATTCGGTCGTAATGGGAGCTTGTTTAGAGCCGATGATCCCTTTTGCTGCAGCACATGAATTGGTTCGACAGCAAAAAGAAAAGCTTAATGTAATAGCGCCGATCTCGGATATTTTATTTGATATGTTAATTGGCGCAGGGGCCGTTCAAAAAGTAACAGCGGCTTGGGCAGGAAATGTGAGTGCAGGATTAGGCCATAATTATCGTCGCTCCGTTGAAAAGGGTGTGCCTTTTCCGATTGAAATCGAGGATCACAGTAATTTTTCAATTGGATTAGCATTGTTGGCTGGAGCGATGGGGGTCCCGTTTTTACCAACTCGTTCTTTATTAGGGACGAATCTGTTAGATAGCAATCCCCATTTGCAGACACAGGAATATGAAGGAGAAAAACTCGTTTTTGTGCCGGCGATAACACCCGATGTAGCTATTCTCGGAGTACAAAGAGCTGATAAGGAAGGCAACGCTCACTTGTGGGGGAATTTGGGTATCGCACAGGATGCGGCCATGGCAAGTAAAAAAATTATATTACTTGCAGAAGAAATCGTGGAGAGTCATGAAATTGACAGTGACCCAAACCGTATTTTAGTACCTGGTTTTAAGGTATCTTCGGTTGTTTCGTGCCCAGGCTTTGCGCATCCATCCCCAGTCCAGGGGTACTACAGGCGGGACCATGAATTCTTCCATTCGTATCATAAAGAGACCAAAACCAGAGAAGGTTATCTTTCCTGGCTGGACCAATATGTCCTAGGAATGAACTCCCATAAAGAGTACTTGCAAAAAGTAGGGAGGGAACGATTAGAGAATCTTCAAATTAAAGAAGAAAAATTAGCGGCACCCGTCAATTATTCGGCTGAGTAAAGGAGGAGGGAAAAAATGAATTATACAACAGGGGAATTAATGGTTGTAGCTGCTGCCAGGGAAATCCAGGATAAAGAAGTGGTATTTGTAGGAATGAGGCTTCCTATGCTTGCTTTCGCCGTAGCCAAACGAACTCATGCACCTAATGCCGTTGGTTTTTACGAATGTGGTATTGTAAGGGATTTCCCCTCAGAAGAATTACTTTACACGATGGGAGACACACCGAATATAGAAGGAGCTAAATGGTGTACTTCTACGAATCACTTGATGTTTTTGATGCAGCGTGGAGACGTAGATTGCGGATTCATTGGCGGAGCAGAAATAGATAAGTATGGAAATGTGAATACATCTTATATCGGGGATCATAAAAAGCCAGCCGTGAAACTTCCTGGAAGTGGCGGGGCTGCTGACATTGCAAGTCTATCTAAACGGTTGCTTGTCATTATGAACCATGAAAAAAGACGCCTGACGGATCGAGTCGATTACATTACTTCTCCAGGTGCCGGGACAGGAGGAGACTGGCGTCAAGAAAAGGGTCTTCCAAGGGGCGGGATTGGAGCATTAATCACAACTCTTGGAGTGATGCGTCCCGGCGATAACAATGAATTAGAGTTATCCTCGATTCATCCAGGTGTGTCAAAAGCAGAAGTTAACGAAAGCACAGGATGGGATTTGAAGGAGGCCAATGACTTAAAAGAGACCCTTCCACCTCAGCCTGAAGAGTTGAATGTCATACGATCCATTGATCCAGATGGGTTTTGGACAGGGTGATAGAAAGGAGGAAGAGTAATGCGCAGTAACGAAATCGATTTTTTAATTAATTGGGGCGATACGGATATGGCAGGTATCGTTTATTATCCAAACTATTTTAAGTGGTTTGATATAGCGGGGCACCAATTTTTTCGCAGCTGTGGGTTGTCACCCAAAAAACTTGAAGAAGAACAGGGGATCATCTTACCGATGATGGACACCCGCTGTACCTTTAAGAAGCCGCTTTATTATGATGATTTAATGACCGTCGTCACTAAAGCGGTAGAAGTAAATAATAAAACGATCAAACTAACCCATGAGGTATATCGAGATGGGGACCTAACAGGTCATGGGTACGAGTTGAGAGGATGGGTGAAAAAATACGGTCATGGTATTAAAGCAGTTTCCATCCCAGAAGAGGCCAGACTCTTGCTTGAGGCAGACAAACATACCAGCTTCAAAAAGCCACAGTTTAATGCATAATACGGTCTAATCCTCTATAATAAAAATAACGTGTCAATATACTATACATCGAAGTAATGGACGGTGAAAAAATGAAACCGAGGTCACTTATGTTTACACTTTTTGGAGAATATGTA
Organism: Halobacillus naozhouensis; assembly: GCF_029714185.1. Lineage (NCBI taxonomy): Bacteria > Bacillati > Bacillota > Bacilli > Caryophanales > Bacillaceae > Halobacillus > Halobacillus naozhouensis. The sequence continues at coordinate 524,106 of NZ_CP121671.1, forward strand.
CAAAATTACGGCGGTGAGATATGGGTAGGAAGCCTTATCCAGATGATGGAACGCTTTGGAGTATCTGAATCGTCAGTTAGAGGAGCCATTTTACGTATGGTTCAAAAAGACCTGATGAAAGTTCGTAAAATTGGTAATCGGAGCTATTATTCGTTTACACCACAAGGAATTAACCAAATTAACGAAGGTGTGAAACGTGTATACAGTGAAAGAAATGCAAAGTGGGACGGACAATGGCGAATCTTGACATATTCTTTCCCTGAAGCAAAACGTGATATGCGTAATGAAATTCGGAAGGAATTGAACTGGACAGGCTTTGGAGCTATTTCCAACAGCACTTGGGTCAGCCCTAACCCTATTGAAAAACAGGTGATGGAACTAATGGAACGCCATCAGCTTGGAGACTATATGATGTTGTTCACTTCTTCTAAAGTAATGTCACATGATAATCAGGAAATTGTTAATAAAGGCTGGGATTTACAGCATATTTCAGATGAGTATGACCGTTTTATCCAAGAACATTTGAAAATATATGATTACTTACGTGAGAAGGCGCTCCAAAATACTTTAACCGATGAGGAAAGCTTTATTGAACGAACGAAAATTGTTCATGAATATCGGAAGTTCTTATTTAATGATCCCATTTTTCCTGTGGATCTGTTGCCTGAGAACTTTAGGGGAACTGAAGCGAGAGAGCTGTTTTGGAAAATCCATCAGATGATCTCCATTCCGGCTGTTCGCTGTTTTGAGTCTTTATATGAATCTGCCCCGGACCGGGAAGTGGAGCCGCATCGTGAGAGAGCCGTCAATCCGTTTAATAAAGTTTATATGTAGTAAGCGCCAGGAAATTGGAGGCTTTATATATGGAAAAGGTACTTTTTGAAAAGCAAGGATACTTAGGGATCATAACCATTAATCGGCCAGAGCAGTTAAATTGTTTCGATTATGAAACTTTAGTGCAGCTCAGGGAGACTGTAGAACAGATTCAAATGGACAATGAGGTACGGGCTGTACTTATAACCGGATCGGGAGAAAAGTCGTTCAGTGCCGGTGCTGATTTGAAAGAAAGAAGAAATCTTTCTGAGCAGGAAGTCCGGCGTAATGTACGAATGATACGGGGAGTATTTAATGAGATTGAAAACTTAGCCCCGCCGACTATTGCAGCCGTGAATGGCTACGCTTTAGGCGGCGGACTTGAATTAGCACTTGTTTGTGATTTTAGGTATGCTTCGGAAAGCGCTGTCATGGGGTTGACCGAAGTCAGCTGGGCCATAATCCCCGGAGCAGGAGGAACACAAAGGTTAGCCCGGCTGATAGGTGCATCGAAGGCGAAGGAACTTATTTTAACCGCTCGTCGCGTTAATGCCGATAAAGCACTGGAGTTGGGGTTGGTGAATAAAGTTTGCCCGGCTGAAGAGCTAATGTCTGAAGCCGGACAATTGGCTGGGGAAATCATGAGAAATGGTCCGTTAGCTGTTACACAAGCCAAATATGCCATTAATCATGGAAACAATTCAGATCTGAATACTGGATTAGCGATTGAAGCTAAAGCCTATGAAATGATTATTCCGACTGAAGACCGTGTGGAAGCATTAGAGGCTTTTAGGGAAAAAAGAGAAGCCAACTTTAAAGCTCGTTAAAAGGAGGAGCTGAATGAATCTCAATAAAATCGAAGGAAATGGGTATCGAATAGGTATTCCAGTCCCGTTTCCGATGAAGTATGTCTACTGTTATCTGCTTCCAAGTGATGATTCCTATGTTTTGATTGATACGGGCTACAATTATGGAAAAGCACGGGAAGCATGGGAGGAAGTGTTTGATCAACTTACTGTTGACCCGCTTTCAATACGGGCTATTTATGTTACTCATTTTCACCCTGACCACTCGGGCCTTGCGCATTGGATGCAGCAAAAGACGGGTGCAGCAATATATATGCACGCAAGTGACCGGGAGATGATGGATCGAGTGTGGGGCAAGGGAACTGTGCAAACTGCCCGCATAGAAGAAATGATGAAAAAACACGGTGTTCCTGCTGCACTTAGCAGCGAGATTGCTGATCATATGGATAAAATGTCGCAGCAGATGAGACCCTTGCCTGACATTCAAGAGCTCGATCATGATCCGGTCTTTATGGACTCGTCATGGCAAGTTCTTCATACTCCTGGCCATAGTGACGGTATGTTCTGCCTTTATAACGAACAGGAACAAAAGGTGTTCTCATCTGATCTGATCTTGTATCCAATCACACCAAACATTAGCGTGTGGCCGGGCGCGAGTCAACGACCGCTTCACGATTATCATTTGTCTTTGCAGAAAATAAAGAGATTGCCAGTGAAAACAGCCTATACCGCTCACGGAGAGCCCATCCACAATGTGAAGGAGCGAATCGATGAGCTTATTGAACATCATGATCAACGACTTAAACAGATGGAAGAACTGGCGGGTGGGCTGACGGCTTATCAGATTGCTTCAACTGTTTTTGCGCATCGGGATTTAACACCGCACCAATGGCGGTTTGCAATGGCTGAGACGATTGCTCATCTGCATTATTTAGAAGAAGAGAAGCGGACAAGAACTTGGAAAGATCATGAAGGAACAATCTATAACGAACATATCCATAAAACGGTTACTTAATCACGAGGGAACTTTCCTTCGTGATTTTTTTTGCGCATCGGCGGAGTAAGTATAATATTAACTTTCGTCAAAAAAACATAATAAAGTGATTGACAAAAAAACGCCGATGTTCTATATTATTATTTAACAACGATAATTCAAAAAACATAATTAAAAGAGGTGGAGAAATGAGCCAGGCGGAAGTTTTAATGGAAAAAGTTCAAAAGGGGTTTATGGTCGAACGATTGGAAGACATGGATGAGGACTATAAAAAAGCATTGATGCAAACCCTCACCATAGTTGGGGATACAGAATTGCTCAGCGTGCCGCCGCTGCTGACGGTGTACAACGATGCACCAGATCTAAATTATAAAATTACTGCCCTCGCCGTTATGCAGGATGAATTAGGGCATGCACATATTGCATACCGGCTGTTGGAAGCTCTGGGAGAAGATGTAGATGAACTGCTTTATGAACGTTCTCCAAATCGATGGAAAAACCCTTATGCATTTGACTTTCCATTAAATAATTGGATTGAACTTGGAGTTTTTAACGGTTTGTTTGACAGGGCTGGATATACCCTTTTGGGGGATGCTTTCGAACATACTTCATATGGACCATGGAAACGAGCCCTGGTCAAGGTAGATAAAGAAGAATTGTTCCACTTACGTAATGGCGAAATCATTATGAAAAAAGGAATGAAGAATCCGGAAACAGCCAAACAAGTCCAAGAAGCTGCCGACTGGATGTTTATGATGGGGCTCGAGTTTTTCGGTGTATCAGATTCACATAAGAGCCGCTCGGCACAAATTGATTACCGAATAAAAGGAAGTAAGAATGATGAGTTACGTCAAAAATGGATGTCTACCGCAGTTCCATTCTGTGAATCTATTGGAGTAGATGTACCGGCACATTATGACGAAGAGCAAGAAAAATATGTAGTAGATGTTCCGTTCCCATGCAAGTTTGATCTCGAGAATCGCAAATGGTTACATGATGAACCTGACACATGGTCGGGAATGATCGAAAGATTTAAGAAACGTGGTCCTCAAAACGAAGAGTTTGTGCAGCGAATTCAAAAAGGTGTGAAGGAATTAGAAAAAATGCGCCAGGAGGAGGCTTCGTAACAATGAGTGTTATTCATCAGTCAGCCGAACAATATTGGGAAGCTTTAAAGGAAGTTATGGATCCTGAGTTTCCTATAAGCGTAGTAGATATGGGGTTAATTCGAAATATTGCACAGCTAGAGGAAGGTGTCATCAAAGTGACGATGACGTATACATCCACGGGCTGTGCTTGTATGGTCTGGATTGAAAGCGATATCAAAGAGCGTTTACTTTCGGAGGAAGAAGTAAAAGAGGTGGAGATTGAAGTTCAATGGGATCCTGCCTGGACAGTCCATGACATGACTGAGGAAGGCAGAAGTAAAATGCAGAATTGGGGAGTGAGGTCATGACATCCCCAATTGAAAAAAATGAAGACTATATCCTCCTTACACGCATCAAGCGCGGGGATGATTTAATGCAGATTGGTTCATTCCGAGCTGCCAGCGATGAACTGGCCAAAATTTATGCAGCTAAGATATATGACGAAGAAGATTGGGTAGAGATGCATGTGGTTAAGGCATCCAATCTGGTCCCGGTTCGGCTGCCGAAAGGGCTATTTGAAAAGGAAGGGGTGAAGTAAATGACAGAAGAACAAATTAATGAACTAGTAAGTTTGGCTGAAACTATTGCTGATAACAAGTTCATTATGGGAGAACAGCTGGTAGAAATTGGCGTCAGTGGGCCTAATCTCGAAGCCTCGCTTGCATCTATATCCATGGCTCAGGGCGAACTTGGTCATGCGCGTCTATTATATCGATGGTCGTATGAAGTTCAGGGTCTACGGGCTGGAAAATTAGATGTAAAGGAACAAACGGGAAAAGCCTTCGATCAAATCGTAAATGCTTCGAACTGGGTAGAGCTTATCGCTGGCTTATACGTAAATAATGTGGCTATTGATTTAATCATGCAGGAACTAATAAAGAATAAAGGAAAAGATTTAAATGCTCAATTCAGTAAGATGGCGAATGAACTTAACGAACATATTACCTATTCAAAGAATTGGTGCAAACAACTGATCAATGATAAAGGTTCTATACCGAGGAGAGTACAAGTTGATTTGGAGAAAGCCTACGAATCGGCAAGTACATGGATAAAAGAAATTGAAGAAAACACTCATTTGAAAGAAGCGGGTGCTGTTGACGAATCTAGTAATCTAGGAAAATCATTTGAACCGACCATTAACGAGGTACTTGGTGAAAGGTCCGTTACTCATGCCTGAGAGTGATAAAGACATTCAATGTCCATTTTGTTCTTCTGGAGATGTAGAACTTATTGCTCCTTTTGGGACAGCACAGCTTGTCAGACAATACTACTGTAACCATTGTAAAAGCGTTTTTGAATATATCAAATGGCAAAGCGCTTCCCATGGGTAGTGAAGGGTGGTGATGAATAGTCATGGAAGGTGTCAATAAAGTAGCTGTCATTGGATCAGGAACTATGGGAGCAGGGATTGCCCAGGTTGCCATTCAGAATGGTTATTCTTCTATTCTCTATGATATTGATCAACAACAATTAGCAAAGGCTAAAGCACAAGTATTTAAACGTTTGGAGCGGTTGGTTGAAAAAGGCAGGATTCTGGACGAAGAGTCTATTCAGGCTAAGGAGAAGTTGATGGTAACTACTGATTTAAAAAGCCTTGAAAAGGTAGATTTAGTTATAGAAGCTGCTCCTGAAAAATTGGACATCAAAAAATCAATTTTTCACCAGTTAAACGATATCTGTTCACCTGAAACCCTTTTTGCCACCAATACTTCATCCTTATCGATTACAGAAATAGCGGGATACATCCAAGACCCATCGAGGCTGGCTGGATTTCATTTTTTTAACCCGGCACCACTCATGCCGCTAGTTGAAATCGTCCAGGGAATATCCACCAATCAAGATACAATCAACAGATTAAAGGATTTTGCAGAAAAGATTCATAAATATCCAGTGGTTTGTCAAGACACTCCGGGATTTATCGTCAATCGAGTCGCCAGGCCGTTTTATAATGAAGCATTAAGGATCATGAATGATCAAGTAGCAAGTGTCGAGCAAATAGACCGAATTATGAAAAAGGCCGGCGGTTTTAAAATGGGACCGTTTGAACTGCAGGATTTAATTGGTATTGATATTAATTTAGCCACTACCAGAACCGTATACAGTAGTTTCTATGGAGAAAATCGCTTTCGACCGCACTATTATCAGGAGCGGATGGTCCAGGCCGGCCGGCTTGGTCGTAAAACAGAGGGAGGGTTTTATGATTATGCCTCAGCTGAACATTAGTATTATTGGCAGAAACCAAGCGGCGGAGTCGATCTTTACCCTTTTGAAGCATAATTACTTTGAAAGCGCTTCCCTGAATAATGACAGCCAGCTTGCCCATGCCGAACTGATTATTGAAACGGAGAATTTGGAACGCCATGAGAAAATCAATAATCTTAAGAGGATTGATGGGCTGGGATCCCAAGGAGCTACTATATTATCGTCTACTTTGCAGTGGACCGCAACTGAAGTAGCCTCCTGGCTGACTCATCCAGAAAGATTAGTTGGTTTTGGCGCTTTTGCTGATGTGGGTCAATCTCAGTTGATAGAAATAGCACCTGGTTTGCAAACTGAACCTCAACACCTTCAATTGGCCAAGGATCAATTGAAGCTAATGGGGAAGGAAATCGAGATGGTGGAAGATGAGGCGGGCCTCGTCTATCCCCGTATACTCAGCTTAATCATTAATGAGGCTATTTTTGCCTTAGCTGAGGGAACAGCAAGTGCGGAGGATATCGATAACGCGATGAAGAAAGGCACCAACTATCCTGATGGTCCATTAGAGTGGGCGGAAAAGGTTGGGATTGACAATGTTTATGCTGTATTAAACGGACTTTATCGTCAACTCGGCGAGGAGAGGTACCGGCCTGCATCGTTATTACGCAAATTAGTTTATGCCGGCTGGACGGGAAGAGCTTCGGGTAAAGGGTTGTACTACTATGAACAGCAAAGGTTAAACCATTCAAGTAATTACCAAAATGTCTAAGGAGGATTTCTTAATGGCTACAGGTACCACTGAAGTAAAGGTAGAAAAAGATACTTATCAATTGTTAATCAATGGGGCATACACTGATGGCCTTAGCGGCAACTATTTTGAAACTTACAATCCTGCAACTGGAGAGTCAATTGCTAAAGTAGCAAAAGCTTCAAAAGAAGATGTAGATCTTGCGGTGGAGTCAGCAAGAAATGCATTTACTTCTGGAAAATGGCCAAAGCAAGGACCAGCAAAGCGAGCACGTCTGTTAAATAAAATTGCCTCTATTATGCGTGAGCGCTTTAACGAACTGGTAGAAGTAGAGGTATTGAATAGTGGTAAAACGGTAGCAGCAGCCCAGGGCCAAGTCAGTCAGGCGATTGAGGACTTTGAATTTTATGCAGGGGCGATTTCCACTTTTGGCGGGGCTACCAATCCCATGGTACCGAATGGATTTTTCAACTATACAGAGAAAGTGCCAGTAGGAGTTTGTGCTCAAATTATTCCTTGGAATTATCCATTGATGATGGCTGCCTGGAAACTTGCACCTGCTTTAGCAGCAGGGTGTACGATCGTTTTGAAACCGGCAAGCTATACACCAATTACAGCCTTCATGCTTGCAGATATTTGTCATGAAGCTGGACTTCCAGATGGAGTATTAAATGTTATTACCGGCAGTGGATCCGAAATCGGTCCTTACTTAACGGAACATCCTGACGTTGACAAAGTGGCATTCACAGGTGAAACAGATACGGGCAAGGATATTATGGCGAGAGCTTCTGAAACGCTGAAACGTGTCACGTTAGAACTTGGCGGCAAATCTCCAAGCATCGTTTGTGAAGATTGTGACCTGGAAGGCGCGGTTGACGGATCCCTGTTTGGTATCTTTTATAACACAGGACAATCATGTGAGGCGCGTTCAAGAGTGTTTATCCATGAATCGATTTATGATCAGTTTGTCGATCGTTTTATAGAAAAGGCAAAGAGAATTAAGGTGGGAGATCCGTTTAATAAAACGACGCACATGGGGGCGCTAATCTCCGAAAGTCATGAAAAGACCGTAGATGATTACGTTAAGTTAGCACAGGAAGAAGGAGGAGAAGTTCTTTACGGCGGAAAAAGACCTGAAGGAGAAGCCTATCAAAATGGGCACTGGTATATGCCGACCATCATTGGAAATGTAAGCAATGACATGCGGATTGCTCAGGAAGAAGTGTTTGGACCCGTTGTTGTATTAATGAAATATACGGACGAAAAAGAAGTGCTTCAACGAGCGAATGACTCAATCTTTGGGCTTGGCTCCGCAGTATGGACAAAGGATCATGGCAAAGCCCATCGTCTTGCCTCTGGTTTGCGCGCAGGTATCGTGATGGTAAACAATCCGATCTCTGCTTTTCCAGGAGCTCCGTTTGGCGGGTTTAAGCAATCCGGTTTTGGCCGTGAATTAGGGGCTGAAACATTGGATCTGTACTCTGAAACGAAGAGTGTTGTTTCTTATGTAGGGAAAAAACCACTTAATATATTAGGTGTTGAATAAATATAAAATTTTAAATTATTTAGGAGGAATGAAACATGACAACAGCAACTGAAAACAAATTGACGGTAACAAAGAACAATGGGATTGCAGAAGTCCACATTCACGTGAACAAGTCTAACTCTTACAATTTGGATTTTTACCGCGAATTGAATGCAGCGATTGATGAGATCCGCTTCGATAATGACATTAAGGTCGCCGTGCTCATGAGTGACATGCCGAAGTTTTTCTCAGCCGGGGCGGATGTTTCGTTCCTGAAATCCGCTGAACCGAAATTCAAAACACAGTTTTGCCTGTTCTGTAATGAAACCTTAGATAAAATCGCACGTTCACCGCAAATCTGGATAGCTTGTTTAGAAGGCCATACCGTAGGAGGCGGCCTTGAAATGGCGCTTGCCTGCGACCTTCGTTTTATGGGCGATGCCGCAGGGAAAATCGGACTCCCGGAAATCAGTCTTGGTGTGTTAGCCGGGACAGGCGGAACGCAGCGTCTGGCTCGTCAAGTTGGTCATTCTAAAGCACTGGATATGAATATTACCGGGGATACGATTTCCCCGCAAGAAGCGCTGGACATCCAACTCGTGGACAAAGTGTATCCACAAGAGGAAACACGTGAAAAGACGTTAGCTTATGCCGAGAAAGTGGCCAGCCAAGCGACATATGCTGCTTCTAACATTAAGCTATCCATCATGAATGGGAAGGAAATGCCGTTGAACGCAGCGATCCGTTACGAAGGGGAATTGCAGAATCTGTTGTTCCGTTCCGAAGATGCTCAGGAAGGCTTGAGTGCTTTCTTAGAAAAACGCGAGGCTGACTGGAGCGGAAAATAAGGGACGATGTTATAGTAGTGAAGAGTTAAGGTTGAACTTATTCTGCCTTAACTCTTTTTCTAAGCCAACTGTTGAATGCGCTTTCGTAAATAGATAGGAGGAGAAAATGTTACAGTCGGTTGATACATTGAGAGGAATAAAGGATTCTTATAATGCTGCTGTCCGTTTTGTTGACGATAATGTGAAGAATGGTAATCAAAATAAGATAGCCATCGCGTGTGGGGAAGATGAACTGACTTATCAGCAACTGTCACATCAGATGAATCAGTTCGGAAATGCTTTATTAGATATTGGCTTAGAAATAGAGAACCGAATCTTACTATCTCTTCCTGATTCTCCTGAATTTGTGGTTTCATTTTTCGGATCGGTAAAAATCGGTGCCGTACCTATTCCTGTTAATACAAACCTTCAGCCCCATGATTATGAGTATTTTTTAAACCACAGCCGTGCGAAAGTATTTGTTGTGTATGAAGAACTGTGGGAAGAGTTAAAAGCATACAAGGATCGTTTCCCTTTTCTGAAGCATGTCATTATTGTATCGGACAAGGGATCATCCATAGAGGAATTAAACTTCCACACTTTTATAGCAAAAGCCTCTCATCAACTAGATGAGTCCTATCCAACTACCTCTGAAGATTCAGCATTTTGGCTATATAGCTCGGGAAGCACTGGAACTCCAAAGGGGGTCATACATCGGCAGCGAAGTATGGAATCAGCATACTATAATTACGCTGTAAATATTTTGAATATTCAATCAGATGACATTGCCTTTTCTGCGTCGAAACTATATTTTGCGTACGGATTGGGCAACGGTATGTATTTTCCGTTTGGATCCGGAGCGACAGCTATATTACTTAAAGATAAGCCTACACCTGAAAAGGTTTTCGAGACGATCGAAGAGAAAAAACCGACTATATTTTTCGGTGTTCCTACACTCTATGGAGCAATGATTAATTACGTGGAAAAAATAGGGCGCATTCCTGACCTGTCCAGCGTACGTGTTTGTGTGTCTGCAGGAGAAGCATTGCCTGCCTCCTACGTCAAAAAATGGAGAGAACTGTTTAACGTTGATATTTTAGACGGCATTGGTTCAACTGAAGCCCTCCATATTTTCCTTTCTAACCAAAGCGGACAAGTTCAGCCAGGAAGTACGGGGAAAATTGTTCCCGGGTACAATGCTAAAATTGTCAATGAAGATGGACAAACACTATGTGCAAATGAAGTTGGCGATTTAGTTATTAAAGGTGACAGCATTGCTTCGGGTTATTGGTGCAACCTCACTGAGAATTACCATAAGTTCAAAGGGGAGTGGATGTATACAGGAGACAAGTACTATCAGGATGACGATGGCTACTTCTGGTACTGTGGCCGCTCCGATGACATGCTTAAAGTAGGGGGGATTTGGGTTTCTCCGATTGAAATTGAATCAACTCTCTTGCAGCACGAGGATGTGTTAGAGGTGGCAGTTGTCGGAGAAACGAATACAGCTAATCTAGTTCATCCTAAGGCTTATGTCATTTTAAAAGAACTTGAAAAGGCAAGCGGTGAATTAGCGGAATCACTAAAATTGTATGTGAAGGATCAGTTGGCGCCTTATAAATATCCACGAGAAATCGAGTTTATTGAAGAACTTCCGAAAACAGCAACAGGGAAAATACAACGATTTAAATTAAAAACATAGTTTTTTTCTCGAACTTAGCCGGACTTCCTTAAGAGTGAAGAGATTACTCCGGAAGAAATTTTATACGATACTAGCCGTTACTTTTCTATAGAAGGAGAATCGTTAATGAATGAAGTAGTAATCGTCGACGCAGTTCGAACTCCAATAGGCAGGTATAAAGGAGCTTTAAAAAATATAAGACCAGATGACCTCGGGGCTGCTGTAATTAAAGCGTTGATGGATCGAAATACCAGTCTGCCTCCTGAGGAGGTGGGGGATGTCATATTGGGTAATGCCAACGGGGCGGGAGAGGAAAACCGCAACGTTGCGCGAATGGCCCTTTTGTTAGCTGGTTTACCCCAGGAGGTTAGCGGAACTACGATAAACCGCCTTTGTGGATCCAGTCTTGATGCCGTAAGTATGGCAGCTCGATCGATTCTATCGGGAGAGGAAGACATCATGATTGCCGGCGGAACTGAAAGCATGTCACGTGCCCCCTTCGTCATGCCTAAACCCGAAAAAGAGTTTCCTAGGGGAAACATGGAACTCTATGATACGACAATAGGATGGCGGTTTATTAATCCGCAACTACAGGAAATGTATGGGACAGATTCGATGCCGCAGACAGCAGAAAATGTTGCCAGGCGATATCATATCACCCGAGAAGAACAGGACGAGTTCGCATTGATGAGTCAGCAGCGTGCCAAAGAGGCTGTTGAAGCGGATCGGTTTGCCGAAGAGATCATCCCCGTGCTGTCCAGGGACAAACGGGGAAATGAAGAATGGATTGATAAGGATGAACACCTTCGTCCTCAGACAACAATAGAAAAGCTTAGTAAACTTCGGTCTTTATTTCCTGATGGAACCATTACTGCCGGAAACGCTTCCGGGGTCAATGATGGAGCCTCCGCCTTACTGCTAATGAGTGCAGATCGCGCCAGGGAACTTGGGCTCCAGCCTTTGGCCAAGTACACAGCCTCAGCAACTGCAGGAGTTGAACCATCTGTCATGGGACTAGGACCTATCTCAGCAACGCAAAAGCTTATAAAGAAAAATTCCCTAAATGTGAATGATTTTGATTTAATTGAATTAAATGAAGCATTTGCGTCTCAATCCTTAGAATGTATAAACCAGCTTGGCCTAGATAGGGAACAGGTTAATGTAAATGGAGGAGCTATTGCATTTGGCCATCCTTTAGGTGCAAGCGGAGCGAGGATGTTAACAACTTTGGTCCATGAAATGAAGAAGCGCGATGTCGCCAGAGGTCTGGCTACAATGTGTATTGGTGTTGGGCAAGGAATTTCTGTTGCCGTGGAGAACATAGGTTAGAGATTTGTTTTTTAAAAACTCCATCGAGAAATGCAATGCTGGATCGAGGGCAATCACCCCTTGATCCAGCATTCATGATAATCTAATTGTATAATTTCCAGGATAACTTCAATGAATCAACAATATAATTCGCTGCTTCTTCTTCACTAAGCTGATCTGTTATTAATTTAGAATGATGATCTGCATAGGTCTCTCTTCTAGCTTGAAACAACAATTCGATCTCCTCTATTGTACGCCCTTGCAAAACTGGACGGGTTTCAATTAACATATCGAGTCTTTCTTTCCACATCTCCCATGAAAGATCCAGATGAAAAACAATACAATGACTGAGACAGACATCACGTATTTCTTCCTGTAGAAAAGCCCCTCCTCCAAGAGAGATGACTTTAAGATTCTGGTGGCAAAGCTCGGTAATGAGGTTCTTTTCCGCTTTACGAAACTCGCTTTCACCTAACGTTTTAAAAATTTTCGGAATAGGCATCTGATATTTACGCTCGATTTCTGAATCGGCGTCAATAAAGCTTCGATGCAGCTTCTGGGCAACCAGTTTCCCAATTGTAGTTTTACCGACCCCCATAAAGCCTACAAACACAATACTTTTTTCTTTTAATGGAATTTCTCTTAGTGAATTTTCTATATACCCCATAGATAAAGCATCCTTTAGTTAGTAGATTTGAATTGCTTGAACAAATAAAAAGTTGGATTGATTATATTATACTGCACATCGTTTTGGCAAAAAGATAGATTCAGGGACAAGCACTATTGACTAATATGCACTTCCTTTATTAGTTTTTTCTATGTGTCCGGAGGGATGTAAGCTATTAACGTTAAAAAAGAATTGTAAGTTTATAAGAAGTTTTATAGAATGACACTAATATTAGTCAAACAATATTGAATTAAGGAGACCTTCATATGGAGCGCAATAGCAAAGAATTGACAGTGAAGGGGAAAGTGATTGACGGACAGTCTCCCGCGATCTGTCTTCCGTTGATTGGAACGAATGAGGAAGAGCTGATAAGAGAATTAAAGACAATTGTTGCACAAGAACCTGACCTGATTGAATGGCGTGGGGATTTTTTTGAGAAGCTGGATGAGGAAGCTAAAGTGATGGATGCACTTTTGAAGATTAAAGACTTGGCAGGAGAAATTCCAATTTTATTTACGATTCGTTCGGTTACTGAAGGTGGGGAACCAATCCCTTTAAATGAAGAAGCAAAAGTTCATTTGCTCACACGTTTAATAGAAACAGGTAAGATTGAGTTAGTGGATTACGAATTGCACAATGAGTCTAGATACATAGAGCATTTGCGTGAAGTAACCAGAAGTCATGATGTAAAGCTCATGGTTTCTTACCATAACTTTGAACAAACACCTCCACTGGAGTCCCTTTTTGAAAAAGGAGAACAGGCGGAGCAATATGAAGCGGACCTTGTAAAATTTGCAGTTATGCCTGATGATATGAAGGATGTATTAGTTGTGCTGGAAGCTACTCATAGTCTGGATTCATATCTCCGTATTCCTGTAGTAGCCATATCAATGGGGGGGAATGGATCAATCAGCAGAATGTTTGGGTGGAGGTTTGGTTCCATGATTACGTTTGCAGTTGGACACCAAAGTTCCGCGCCCGGGCAAATCCCTCTTGAAGATTTAAGAACAGTAGTGGGCATTATCAAGAAATCATTATAGCGAAACGTTACAGGCAGGTTAATAAGTTTGTACGGTGTGGGGAGGAGTATAGTAAAGGAAAAGAGCCAGGGCGGGTGCCTCTGGCTCTTTTCCTTTACTTTAAATGTTTATTATTTGTAGAATGAAGCACCAACAATAATGAGAAGGATAAACAACACTACAATTAAGGCGAAGTTGTTACCGCGTCTGCGGCCATGACCGCAGCCACCGTAACCGCCGAATCCGCCTACGTTATTTCCGTAACCGCCGAATCCACCAACGTTATTTCCGTAGCCGCCAAAGCCGCCGACATTGTTTCCGCCAAAGCCACCAACGTTATTTCCGTAACCCATAATCTCACCACCTTTTTAATCTATATAAGTACTTTATGAAAACTTTGGAATGGCGGAAGGGCTGATGACTAGTTGGAATAATAAAATCGGGACATTTACGCTATGTTTAGAGTGGAGGCTTCAAGCAGATCAGCGAAGATGCATTAAAAGCCTGCATCTTTTAAGAAGGCACGATGAAAAAAACTTTTTTTCGAAAAGGTGGGGCTGGCTCCAAATTTCCTTGAACAAACATGTGATGACTTGTTCCGTTTTTTTAGTATCCTTTAACTCCGTTAAGATCAGAGGATATAAAAAATGGATGTATTTATGGTACAACTGGTCGAGTGCCTGCTTATCTTTATGTATAATTCGAGTGATTAATTCCTGATCCATCCTCAACTACTCCGCCCCCCTCTTCTACAAGTCTACTATAAAATACCCCTAAATGTATTTTTCGAAACTCTCATAACATGTCTATAGACTTATATTATCGTATGTTTTGGGAAATTATGGTCTCTTGTGTTCAATGATAAGTGTTTAAAGTCATGACCCAGTCAAGCGAAAATCAATAAACTTTTTATCAAGAATAAATTCCGCTCATGGCAGAAAAGATTTTTTCTCTGTAAAAACGACGCACATATTTTGTCGTATGTCTATAGTTGTAGTATAGTTAGAGTGAGCGTGACTTTTCAGAATATATTGTCAAACTAGAGAGGGGTACACCGAATGACGAAGCAAACTCTATTATATCAACCAAAGATTGCTGAAGTCTTAAAGAATATTAACAAAGTAATGATTGGTAAGGAAGAAGCAGCACTCTTAAGTGTCATTGCCTTGCTTGCCAGGGGTCATGTTTTGCTGGAAGATGTACCAGGAGTAGGGAAGACAATGCTCGTGCGGACGCTCGCCAAGTCACTGGATTGTGATTTTAAACGTATTCAATTTACACCAGACCTGTTGCCTTCTGATGTAACAGGTGTTTCGATATATAATCCAAAAGATCTTCAATTTGAGTTTCGCCCCGGTCCGATTTTAGGGAATGTTGTTTTAGCGGATGAAATTAACCGAACATCACCTAAAACGCAGTCTGCTTTATTAGAGGGGATGGAAGAAACGAGCATAACGGTTGATGGGGAATCCGTGCCTCTAAACCAGCCGTTTTTCGTAATGGCTACACAAAACCCAATTGAATATGAAGGGACATATCCGTTGCCTGAAGCTCAATTGGATCGTTTCTTACTAAAACTTAAAATGGGTTACCCATCAGCTAATCAAGAGGTCGACATGCTTATGCGAACCTCAGTAAGCCATCCGATTCATGAGATTGAGGCCGTGATTTCAAGAGAGGAACTGATTGATCTTCAGAAGCAGACAGAAGACGTGTATATCGATCAGACGGTCAATCGATATATTGTGGAACTTGTAACAGGGACACGTAAACATAATGGGGTGTATCTAGGGGTAAGCCCTCGTGGTTCGATCGCGCTTATGAAGGCAGCAAAAGCCTATGCTTTTATACAGGATCGGGATTATGTAATTCCTGATGACATCAAATATTTAGCTCCCTATGTATTAGCCCATCGGATGATTCTAACGTCAGAGTCTAAGTTTGAAGGGTCAACCGCAGAGGATATTGTTGCAGAGCTTCTCACCGTAACATCGATACCGGTGCAGAGGAACGTGAGTGAATGAAGCCATCTCTTCGATTCGCAAGCAGGTTAGTAACGATCTTGCTTATATTTGCTGTCTTATTCTCTTATGCCATGTTTCAGGGTGGCTTTGTGAGTTGGTTTCTATTCTATAGTTTCCTTCCATTCCTCCTCTATATGACTGGGCTAACCTTTTATTCAATGGATAATTGGGAAGTCGATCGTCATTTTTCTAAGAGAGTAGCTACAGCAGGGGATACCATCCATGTAGAGGTAGTGATTACGAGAAGGTTTCTGTTCCCGATGTATTATTGTGTGATTGAAGAGCTTTTTCCGGAGTCATTAATGAAGCGGGATAATCATGTTGATAAATACCGAAACATGGATAATCCGGCGAGTTTGACTCAGTCGCGGCAAATAAAAAAAGTAGCCTTTCCTTGGTTTAAGCGTACGATCCGGTATCAGTATGAAATGGAGGAGTTACCAAGAGGTGAGCACTATCTGCAGGCGCTTCGAGTAAAGACCGGAGACTTTTTTGGATTTATCACAAAAGAAGCAACCTACCAGCTAAACAACAAGCTTCTTGTTTTTCCTCGTAAAAGACCAGTGAGGTTGAAAGAAAGTGCGCAAAGTTTTGAGCAAGGTGTCAGTCCCTCTTTTAAATTAAATGAGAAAAACACAAATGTTGTATCAGGGGTTAGAGAGTATGTCCCTGGGGATCGCTTCGCCTGGATTGACTGGAAGACGACAGCGAAAAGTAACCAAATGATGACAAAGGAATTTGAGCAGGAAAAAAGTGTAGATATGCTGGTCATATTAAATGCCGTGAATGAGTCGGATATGAATCCGTTAAGCTTTGAAGGGGCAGTTGAATTTAGTGCATCGTTACTGGATGAGATGCACAGCAGGTCGTCACAGCTCGCCTTTATGACACTTGGAGAGCAGAAGAGGTATTTCCCCTTCCAAAAAGATTATACCCAGAGAGATATGATTCAAGAACACCTTGCTAAAATTCGTCCCAACGGAAAAATGCCTTTCGTTGAACAGCTGGAGCGGGAGCTTGCACAGAACCTTTCAGGGATGCTGCTCCTTTTGGTCAGCCATCACTTAGATGCTCAAATGGTCGTCACTTTATCTCGACTAGCACAGAAAAGTAAGCGGCTTGTTTTCTTTTATGTCATACCCCAGAACCAAATAGATTTTCAAGGTCATAAATGGCTTAAGCAGTTGAAAAACTATGGAATCCTTGTGAACACCATCTCAGAAGGAGAATTAACACAGTTAGAATTTGAGGTGAACACATAATGGGCATCTCACCGGGAAAGCAAAGCCAGATCTATCAAATTGTTATCTATATATGCGGTTTTTTACTATTTTGTGAATGGTTAAGGCCGTTAGAAATGATTTCAGAGACACAAAATGTAAAAGTGTTTTTCATTTATGCAGGTTTTTGCTTTTTCATTTCGTTTCTGCAGGTAAACTGGATGATCTCCGTCCCTTTAAAGCTGCTTGGACTTATGTTCATTATTGATGGCTTGTATGTTGCCGAACAGATTTTCAGCGGGCAGTGGTTTGCGGTCGTTTATAATCAAGTGATTTACAATATTCAAGTGATTCAAGGCCAGCAATGGTGGGAAATGACCCCGTTGTTTAGAAGTCTATTATTCTTAATTTTATTATGGCTCATGAGTTATTTGCTATATTACTGGTTAATCATCGCGAAACGGATGCTGTTTTTTGTGACGTTAACCTTTGTATATGTCACTATTGTTGACACCTTTACGATTTATGATGGACAGTGGGCTATCATCCGTACCTTTATATTAGGAATGGTCTCATTAGGTCTGTCTCATTTCTTTAAGGAAATGGACAAGGAGAAGATATCCTTAAGGGGTGTGAAGAAAGCCCACTTATGGGCTGCCCCGCTAATAGGGGTGGTTATTTTCTCTACCTTAGCCGGATATGCAGCTCCGAAGTTAGAGCCTCAATGGCCAGATCCCGTTCCCTATTTAACTAGTAGTGATAGTGGAGCAGGGAGTGGACCGGGAGGCAGAGTCCAGAAGGTGGGTTATGGCGAAAATGATACGAGGCTCGGCGGATCCTTTGTTCAGGATGACACGGTAGTGTTTCAGGCAGTAGCCGATAGTAAGCAATACTGGCGAATTGAATCGAAGGACACTTATACAGGAAAAGGATGGGTCGATACTCTTGATGAACAGGTAACGAAAGTTTCACCTGAGGATATTGAGTTTCAAACGTTCACGGAACAAGTGGAAACGGAGGAGCATGTCGCCTTACTAAATTTTACGGATGATGCCGAGTTTAATAAACTGGTTTATCCGTATGGAGTCCAAGGCATGGAACGTTTTCCAGACCGGTACAATATTGCCTTACACGAGAACACAGGAGAGATGGATACCTTGCTGGAAGGGAATCCTGACCAGGTTGAGCAATATGTAACTCAATATAATGCGCCTTCTTTTGAATATAACCAGTTAAGGGAAGCTGACGGTGAGGATCCTGAAGAAATAAAGGAGCGCTATTTGCAGTTACCGGACAACCTGCCAGCACGTGTTCGGGAGCTGGCAAGTGAGATCGTCAGCGGCGAAGAAAACAGATATGACCGTGCAAAAGCTGTTGAATCGTATTTCTCTGCTAATGACTATGAATATTCAACTACAAATGTCCCGGTTCCAAATGAAAATCAGGATTACGTTGACCAATTTCTGTTCGAATCGAAAGTTGGTTATTGTGACAACTTCTCCACCTCTATGGTTGTTTTACTGCGAGCAGAAGGCATTCCCGCCCGCTGGGTTAAAGGGTTTACCGGTGGGGAACGCCAAAGTGAAACAGCGACAGTCAATAATCAAACGTTAAACATTTACGAAGTAACCAGTGGAAATGCCCACTCATGGGTAGAAGTGTATTTCCCGGAAATCGGCTGGGTTCCATTTGAACCGACCCAGGGTTTCACAAACAATACAGACTTTCACATGGACATCGAAGATACAGATAATGAGGAAGCCACTCCTGCAAGTGCTGATGAACCAGAACAGGACGAAACGTTGGGCGGACCAGAACAAATGCAGCAACAATCAGCTGATACGAGCGTTGGTCAATCGGATGTAAGCATCGGTCAGCAGTCGATATCATTATGGGCCGGTTTAATAGCGGCATTGCTCATTGCGGCCGTCCTCTACCTCACAAGGTTCAGGTGGATGTCTGCCATTTTAATTCGAAGGTTTAAAAAAATGGACCGTGAAGATACTTATGATCGGGCCTATCATTATCTATTGAGGGTTCTGGCTCATAAAAAAGGGATTAAACGTTGTCCAAACCAAACGCTTCGGGACTATGCGAGACAGGTCGACGCTCATTTTCAATCGAATGACATGCGGAAGTTAACCAATCATTATGAACGTGCTTTGTATCGAAATGAAAAAGGAATTGAGCATTGGCGTAAGGTCACAGAATTATGGGAAAATTTAATTAAAAAAGCATTGTCTTGATTCCGCATCATGCTGTTGATAGAATGAATGAAAATCAATGGTATGACCCTTCATATATCCTTGGAAATTGGTCCGAGAGTCTCTACCGGAACGCCGTAAACGTTCTGACTATGAAGGCAGGAATCGTGTGAGATGTATTACACATGGACTTCTGCCTTCACCGGATCAGTTCGGAGGCAGAAGTCCATTTTTTATATGGGTCGTTTGATAGATTCATGAGTCATCAAACTAAAGCTGGCTACGCTCGTCTAAAACGGGGAGCCTAGTTATTAAGGAGTTGAATGTGTATGGAACAAGTAAAAGGCATGATCCTTGTACTGGATTTTGGCAGTCAATATAATCAATTAATCACGCGTCGCATTCGTGAATTTGGGGTGTACAGTGAACTGCATTCTCATAAATTGACAGCTGCAGAGATCAAAGATATGAACCCTAGTGGGATCATTCTCTCAGGCGGCCCGAATAGTGTGTATGGAGAGGATAGCTTTCGCTGTGATGAGGAATTATTTGAATTAGGAATCCCTGTATTGGGAATTTGTTACGGGATGCAGCTTATGACCCATCATTTCGGCGGCAAAGTTGAACGGGCTAAAGAACGAGAATATGGGAAGGCAGACATCTCTGTCCATGATGATCCTTTATTATTTCGTAAAACTCCAAAGCAGCAAACAGTGTGGATGAGTCATAGTGATAAAGTGATCGCTCCGCCAGAAGAATTCAGAATCGATGCTACGAGTTCGTCGTGTCCTGTTGCAGCTATGAGTAATGTGGATAGGAATATGTATGGCGTGCAGTTCCACCCGGAAGTGCGTCATTCAGAGTATGGCAACGACCTCTTACGAAGCTTTGTCTTCGAAGCCTGTGAAGCTACCGATGATTGGACGATGGAACATGTGGTAGACATGGAAGTGGAAAAAATCCGTGCCAAAGTAGGGGAACGCAAAGTTTTATGTGCATTGAGCGGGGGCGTCGATTCCTCTGTTGTAGCGGCTTTGATCCATAAAGCAATTGGGGACCAGCTGACCTGTATTTTTGTCGACCATGGTCTTCTTCGTAAGCATGAAGCAGATGACGTAATGCGTACTTTAGGTGACGGTTTCCAAATGAACATCATAAAGGTTGATGCAAAAGATCGTTTCCTCGGGAAGCTTGCTGGAGTATCAGACCCTGAAGAGAAGCGGAAAATTATTGGTAATGAGTTTATTTATGTATTTGATGACGAAGCAGACAAGCTCAAAAATATTGACTTTCTTGCTCAAGGGACCCTTTACACAGATATTATCGAAAGTGGTACAGAGACAGCCCAAACGATCAAGTCTCACCACAATGTTGGCGGCTTGCCTGAAGATATGCAATTTGAACTGATCGAACCTCTGAATACTCTTTTTAAAGATGAAGTTCGTGCGCTGGGTACTGAGCTCGGAGTTCCTGATCATATCGTATGGAGACAGCCATTCCCAGGACCGGGACTTGCCATTAGAATTCTTGGAGAGGTATCCGAAGATAAGCTTGAGATTGTTCGTGAATCGGATGCCATTTTGCGGGAAGAAGTGAAAAACGCAGGGTTGGATCGTGATATTTGGCAATACTTTACGGTGCTGCCGAACATCAAATCCGTTGGAGTCATGGGAGATGAACGCACTTACGACCATACCATTGGAATTCGTGCTGTTACATCGGTTGACGGAATGACATCTGATTGGGCACGTATCCCATGGGATGTGCTTGAGAAAATTTCTACTCGAATCGTAAATGAAGTCGACCACATCAATCGTGTCGTTTATGATGTTACTAGTAAGCCGCCAGCAACGATCGAGTGGGAATAAACGAATTTTTCGTTTGTTTCACCTCTGGAATGTTCGTGTTTGATGTTGACGAACCACGTCGAAACTTGTAAGATTGAAAAATAATAACTGAATAGTTCTGTCGTATAATTTTGGGGATATGGCCCATAAGTTTCTACCAGACCGCCGTAAATGGATCTGACTACGTTTTAAGAATGTAACCACACGTCTAGCGACGTGTCGGTTATTTTTCCTAGTAGATTCGTAGAACACTCTTGGCCTATTATGCCAGGAGTGTTTTTTTGATCAGAGCAGCAATCTAGTCGAAAACAGCCTTTGTTTTACTTCTTGGTCTGGGAAGGATTTGCCTCCTGAAGGGCTTCAGGAAAGGGAAGTTTCCTGAAAAAGACGTTTGGTTATATAAACAACTAAGAAAAACCATCATGAGTAAACTAGGGGAGGAACATAAACATGAAGAAATTTTTTAAATTTGAGGAGTTTGGGACGAACTATCGAACAGAATTTCTAGCAGGAATGACGACATTCTTGGCTATGGCGTATATCTTATTCGTCAACCCATCGACGCTTGCACTCGTTGGGGTTGAAGAACTTCCGGAAGGCGTGACCCGCATTGACCAGGGAGCTGTCTTCACAGCAACTGCGATTGCCGCAGCTGTTGGAACATTAATTATGGGTGTGCTGGCTAAATATCCGATTGCTTTAGCACCAGGAATGGGCTTGAACGCTTTTTTCGCCTACACAGTTGTACTCACATATGGAATTTCATGGGAAACAGCTCTCGCAGGAGTACTGGCATCTGGACTTATTTTTATTGTATTAACTTTAACAGGACTCCGAGAAAGAATCATTAATGCAATTCCTGGAAATTTAAAGCTGGCCGTAGGTGCCGGTATTGGATTATTTATAGCTTTTATTGGATTTCAAAACTCAGGAATCGTTCAAAATAGTGATGCAACATTAGTCGCGCTTGGCGACTTAACTGAGCCGACAACTATGCTTGCAATTTTTGGGATCGTCACATCGGTTATCTTTCTATCCCTCGGATTAAAAGGCGGTATTTTCTATGGAATGATCCTTACAGCGATAGCCGGGATGGTGACAGGTTTGATTGCGCCACCTACAACTATGAGTGAAGTGGTGGGGCCTGTACCAAGCGTAGCTCCTACTTTTGGTGCTGCACTGACACACTTTGGAGATATTTTTACACTGGAAATGTTAGTCGTTATCCTGACGTTCCTATTTGTTGATTTCTTTGATACTGCTGGGACCCTTGTAGCTGTTGCCACCCAAGCCGGGTACATGAAAGACAACAAACTGCCAAGAGCAGGACGTGCCTTATTCGCAGACTCTGCAGCAACGGTGGTTGGCTCGGTTGTCGGAACATCGACCACAACCTCTTATATTGAATCAACAGCTGGAGTTGGGGCAGGTGGAAGAACAGGCTTCACATCCGTTGTTACAGCAGGATTCTTTCTTCTCTCCCTGTTCTTTTCACCATTATTAGCCGTCGTCACGCAAGAAGTTACAGCACCAGCACTGATCATCGTAGGTGTGCTCATGGCTTCAACCTTGAAAAGCATTGATTGGGATCAGTTCGAGATTGCCGTACCTGCTTTCTTCACTATCGCTACGATGCCGCTTACGTACAGCATCGCCACCGGAATCGCTATCGGCTTTATCTTTTATCCGATCACGATGTGGTTAAAAGGGCGAGGAAAAGAAATTCATCCGATCATGTATCTGCTTTTCGTGATCTTCATCCTGTATTTTATTTTCTTAGCTTAAGCGTTATTCGTCCTCAAGGTGGCGGATACGAATCGGCTTCTGTTTTGTTGAATCAGAAATAAAGCGGTGCAGCTGGATAATGAGTAATCCGTGTTTATAAGTAGCATCAATTTTATCACTTCGTACTGGGAAGGGAAGGTCAATGCTTCGTTCAAACGAACCTGTGGCAATTTCCGACTTGAGCTGATGGCCGCCGCGGTGGTTAATTTCAATTCGTCCCGTTAATGTAAGTGTCGCATGGTCAACGACAACATCAACATTCCTCGGGTGACTCATCCCAGGAACGTTCACCATGCAAAGCAATTCATTATCATATTGATAGAGGTTGATTTGAGGAATTGAAGGCTTCATAAACCCTTCAAATTCACTGAAAAAGTCCTGACCAAAGAAGTGATCTAAATTTTTCTTCCAATCATTAAATTGGTTCATTTGATCTCCCTCCAATTTTCGGCAAATGATTTAAAAAAATCTTATTGTGCCATGAATACAAGATGTTATATAGTGTATGCATGATTGATCTTTTGGGTGATGTGAAGTAGTTGCAACTGTCAGATGAAAAGGCGCAGCTGTTATCGGATGGCCCATAATACAGGAGGAATACATGCATGCTGGATAACACCATGGTGATGATTACCATCATTTTAGTTGTCAACATTGTTTATGTGTCATTTTTCACCCTTCGAATGATTTTCACTTTAAAGGGGCAGCGGTACTTTGCAGCATTTATCAGTATGTTTGAGATTGTTGTTTACATCTTAGGTTTAGGTTTGGTTCTTGATAATCTTGATCAAATCGAAAACGTTATCGCGTACGCTGTTGGTTATGGGATGGGTGTTGTTGTCGGCATGAAAATTGAAGAGAAGCTGGCCCTTGGTTATACGACAGTCAACGTAATTTCATCTGATCCGGAAATTGAGTTTACGAAAATGCTTAGAGATAAAGGATATGGTGTGACGAGCTGGTACGCCTATGGTATGGAAGGTGACCGTCTGGCGATGCAAATTTTAACACCAAGGAAATATGAACTTATGTTGTATGAAACGATCAAATCGATTGATCCTAAAGCCTTCATCATTGCTTATGAACCGAAACAGATTCATGGTGGGTTCTGGGTGAAGCAAGTGAAGAGGGGAAGGTTGCGTAATGGCCAAGAAAAGCAAGAAGCGCTTTGAAGTTCGAGACAATGAAACGATCGATCAATGTCTGAACCGCATAAGTAAAGAGGGGTACATTCCTGTTCGCCGTGCGGAAGAGCCAATATTTCAGGAAGTGATTGATAATGGAGAAAGCAATTTGGAACCTGTAGGAAGAACCATTGTTTTTCATGCGGTTAAGGGTTAAAGACGAACATTATTTAGTTTTTTATTTTTTATTGTTCGTAATTTGCGTTGACAGATGTAATCGAATATTGCTATGATTAAGTCAGAAACTGCATAGAAGAACCTCATATAAGACGGGGATATGGCCCGTACGTTTCTACCCGGATACCGTAAATTTCCGGACTATGAGGGGAGATCAAGCATCTCATTCTGAACACACGTATGCCTGTTTATCTCTCCTCATTTGAGGGGAATAAGCAGGCTTTTTCATTAACAAAAAGAGTTCAACATCAAGCGTAAAGAGGTGGAAGAACATGGCTGAGATAGGTATTATCATGGGTAGTATTTCAGATTGGTCAACAATAAAAGAGGCATGTACCGTATTAGATGACTTGGGGTTAGATTATGAAACTGAGATCATTTCTGCGCACCGAACGCCTGAAGATATGTTCACATATGCGGAAGAAGCGAGAGGACGAGGGCTTAAAATGATTATTGCAGGAGCGGGAGGAGCGGCCCATTTGCCAGGGATGGTAGCAGCGAAAACTACGCTTCCGGTCATCGGCGTCCCTGTACAATCCAAAGCTCTGGATGGTTTGGATTCTTTACTTTCTATAGTGCAAATGCCTGGCGGTGTCCCTGTGGCAACGGTTGCAATCGGCACAGCTGGAGCGAAAAATGCGGGAATTCTAGCGGCAGAAATGCTAGGTGCTTTTGATGATAAAATAGCGGAGCGGCTTGCGGATTACCGAAAGCAGATGAAAGGTAAAGTATCTCAAATGAGGAGGGAGTTACGTGAGCAATAATATCGTACGACCTGGGCAAATGATTGGGATTCTAGGTGGAGGACAGCTTGGAAGAATGATGGCAATTGCTGCAAGGCATATGGGCTACCGTATTGCTGTACTTGATCCGACGGAGGATTGCCCTTGTGCCCAAGTTGCGGACGAGCATATTGTGGCTGCTTATGATGACATAGCAGCTGCAGAACAGCTAAGTGAACTGAGCAATGTAATTACGTATGAGTTTGAAAATGTGGATCTCAAAGTGGCTCGACTTTTCGAACAAGCAGGAAAGCTTCCTCAAGGAGCTTATTCACTAGAGGTGACACAAAACCGGCAGAAAGAAAAGCAGGTTGCTGTCGATGCTGGTCTGTCTGTGGCGAAATATGAGGTTGTTCAAACGTTTGATCAATTTAAAAAAGCGATCAAGACGATCGATTTTCCGGCCGTTATAAAAACGGTCAGCGGGGGCTATGACGGGAAAGGCCAGCTTCCACTCGGAAATGAAGAAGATTTTGACGAAGTAGAGGGATTTATGGAAGATGGCGGAACGTATATCGTTGAGCAATGGGTTCCGTTTGATTTGGAAATCTCCCAAGTATTCACAAGAGGTCAAGAAGGTGACATCACTCATTTCCCTGTAGCCGAAAACATTCATAAAAATCATATTTTGCATGAAACGAGAGTTCCGGCCACAGTATCCAAAAAAGTGGCTGAAAAAGCAAGGGAAGCTGTTAAAATGTTAGCTGAAAAGATGGGGATTGTCGGTACGTTTGCGGTTGAAATGTTCGTAAAAGATCACGATGTTTATATTAATGAACTGGCACCTAGACCGCATAATTCCGGGCATTATACCATTGAAGCCTGCAGTGTATCGCAGTTTGAACAACATGTACGAGCGATTTGCGGTCTGCCTCTGCTGCCTGTTCATTCCTTTCCTGCCGCTGTGATGGTTAACGTACTTGGAAAACATCAAGATATTTTACACAGCAAACTCGAGCAGTATTATGGGTTTCATGTCCACGACTACGGTAAAAATGAGGCTAGAACGAACAGGAAAATGGGCCATATCACTTTCGTTGGAAATAGTTTGAAAGAACTGGATGAGCACATCAAAAACAATCAAATTCATATGTGGTAAGCGATAAGGAGGAAGACGATGATAGAACGTTATACGAGACCTGAAATGGGTTCCATTTGGACCGAAGAAAATAGATACCAGGCATGGCTTGAAGTGGAACTGCTAGCTTGTGAAGCATGGAGTGAGATCGGGGTCATTCCTAAAGAAGATGTAGCAAAATTACGTGAGGGAGCCTCTTTCAGTATTGATCGCATTCATGAAATCGAAGCAGAAACGCGTCACGATGTTGTCGCATTCACCCGCGCTGTTTCGGAAACAGTGGAGGAGGAGCGCAAGTGGGTGCATTATGGTTTAACGTCTACAGATGTTGTGGATACGGCCCTTTCCTATCAGCTGAAGCAGGCTAATGAAATCATTCGTAAGGATCTTGTCGCTTTCATTGATATTCTGGCAGATAAAGCTCGTGAACATAAGCATACGGTCATGATGGGACGTACGCACGGTGTCCATGCTGAGCCGACAACTTTTGGACTGAAGTTAGCGCTTTACTATGAGGAAATGAAGCGGAACCTTGAGCGCCTCGATCTAGCGATAAAACATATAGAAGTTGGCAAACTATCTGGAGCTGTCGGCACGTACGCCAATATCGATCCATTTGTAGAGCAGTATGTTTGCGACAAGCTGGGTCTTGCTGCTGCACCTGTGTCTACGCAAACTTTGCAGCGTGACCGTCACGCCCATTACGTTTCAACCCTTGCTTTAATAGCAGCCTCCATTGAAAAAATTGCTGTGGAAATTCGTGGCCTGCAGAAGACAGAAACTCGTGAAGTGGAAGAGTTTTTTGCGAAAGGTCAAAAAGGTTCTTCGGCCATGCCGCACAAACGAAATCCAATTGGGTCTGAGAATATGACAGGGATGGCGCGCGTGCTGCGTGGGGAAATGCTGACCGCATTTGAGAATGTGCCGTTATGGCATGAACGTGATATTTCTCATTCGTCTGCGGAACGAGTCATCCTGCCTGATGCGACGATTGCGATTAATTACATGCTGAACCGCTTTGGAAATATCGTGAAAAACTTGACTGTGTTCCCTGAACGTATGCAGGAGAATATGGAGAAAACGTACGGCTTGATTTTCTCTCAGCGCGTATTGCTGACGCTGATCGATCAAGGGATGGTACGCGAGGAAGCGTATGATCTTGTGCAGCCCAAGGCAATGGAGGCATGGGAGCGTGGAGTGCCATTCCGCGGTTTAATTGAAGCGGATGACAAAATTACGTCCACACTAACCGAAGAACAAATTGAAGCATGCTTTGACTACAAGCACCACCTAAAAAACGTCGACCGCATCTTCGACCGCATCGGTTTATAGAATACCATAATATGGATGACCAGGTCACGCGGCCTCAGGTCATCCATAAAATCCCAAGTGAGGTGTACGTGTATGAAGGGTTCTCTTTTGTATGAGGGGAAGGCGAAAAGGGTTTACCATGTTGAGGGTAAGCCGGCGCAGCTTATTTTATCTTATAAAAATGATGCCACCGCATTTAATGGCAAGAAGAAAGATCAATTTGAAGGCAAAGGACGCCTAAATAATTTGATTGCCTCTAAAATCTTTGATTATTTGAAACAGAACGATATATCCTCTCATTTTATTAAAACGCTGAATGATACAGAGCAGCTCGTGGAAAAAACGACCATCATTCCTCTTGAAGTAGTTGTCCGTAACATTGCTGCCGGCAGTATTACGAGAAGACTTGGTATACCGGAGAAAGAGCGTTTTAACACCCCGTTAGTTGAACTTTTTTATAAGAAAGATGAATTAGATGATCCAATCATTAATGATCAGCATGCTTATCATTTAACAGATGTAAATAAGGAAGAGCTTCACTTTATAAAAGAAAAGGCACTTGAAGTGAATGCACTGTTAGCTAATCTTTGTAAGCGGACAGGCCTTGACCTCGTCGACTTTAAGTTAGAGTTTGGGCGCCTGGCTGATGGAACGATTGTCCTGGCTGATGAAATTTCTCCTGATACTTGCCGTCTTTGGGATGATGAGACTGGCGAGAAAATGGACAAAGATGTGTTTCGGGAAAACCTTGGTGACTTAATTTCAGTATATGAGACGATTCTGCAACGACTGGAGGAGTACACATGCGAAAAGTAAAAATTTATATCACTCTTAAAGAAGGTGTCCTTGATCCTCAGGGGAAGGCTGTTCAGCATTCTCTGCATTCCCTTGAATATAAGAATGTCGGTGAAGTAAGAATCGGCAAGTATATGGAAGTTATGCTGGAGGATGAAGACAATATCGAACAGCAAGTGGAGAAAATGTGTGACCAGTTGCTGGCTAACCCTGTTATTGAAGATTACTCGTACACGATCGAGGAGGTTGTCTAAGTGAAGTTTGCTGTCGTTGTTTTTCCAGGATCGAACTGTGATCGGGACATGGCTTTTGCTATTACGGAAGCTTTAGGTCAAGAAGCGGATCTAGTATGGTATCAGGAAGCAAATCTATCAGACTACGACGGAATTCTTTTGCCAGGCGGCTTCTCTTATGGAGATTATTTACGTTCCGGTGCAATCGCTTCTACTTCAGGTGTGATTGAACAAATTCGCCAGGCGGCTGAACACGGTAAGCCCGTACTCGGTGTCTGCAACGGATTTCAAGTGCTCCTTGAAATGGGTTTGCTGCCGGGCGCTATGCTGCCTAACAAAAACTTGAAATTTATGTGTCATGACGAAACGCTCATCGTTGAGAATAATAAAACTTTGTTTACTGATTTTTATCAGGTCAAAGAAGAAATCAGTATTCCAATTGCTCATGGAGACGGAAACTATTATTGCGATGAAGCAACATATCAAACGTTACGAGACAACCATCAAATTGCCTTTACGTATGCAGCCAACCCGAACGGTTCTGTCGCTGATATCGCTGGAATTACCAATGAACAAGGCAATGTACTTGGAATGATGCCCCACCCGGAGCGTGCCGTTGATGCGTTGGTGGGAAGTGAGGACGGACTCCGTTTATTTCAATCAATTTTGACACACTGGAGGAATAACCATGCCATCAATGCTTGAGATTAGTCCAGAACAAATTGAACAACAGCAGCTATACCGCGACATGGGATTGAGTGAGGAAGAATTCCAGTCGATCACACAGATCTTAGGGCGCCGTCCAAACTATACGGAAACAGGGCTGTTTTCAGTTATGTGGTCCGAGCATTGCAGCTATAAGAATTCAAAGCCATTATTGAAAAAGTTCCCCACTCAGGGTCAGCATGTCCTTCAGGGTCCTGGTGAAGGGGCCGGGATTATTGATATTGGAGATGAACAAGCCGTAGTCTTCAAGGTTGAAAGCCACAACCACCCTTCAGCTGTGGAGCCTTATCAAGGGGCGGCAACTGGCGTTGGCGGGATCTTGCGTGATGTATTTTCGATGGGAGCGCGACCTGTAGCTTTGTTAAATTCACTCAGATTCGGTTCGCTGAAACGCCCGCGTGTCAAATATTTATTTGAAGAAGTTGTACGAGGGATTGCTGGTTACGGCAACTGTGTCGGTGTCCCAACGGTGGGAGGCGAGCTTCAATTTGATGATGCCTACAACGGAAACCCACTTGTCAATGCAATGTGTGTCGGCTTAATTGATCATAAGGATATTCAAAAAGGGATCGCAGCAGGTGTTGGAAATACAGTTATGTACGTCGGTGCAAAAACCGGGCGGGACGGTATTCATGGCGCTACTTTTGCCTCAGAAGAATTATCCGAAGAGTCTGAAGAAAAACGTCCGTCCGTCCAGGTTGGTGATCCTTTTATGGAAAAACTATTAATCGAAGCTTGTCTTGAAGTGATTCATCACGAAGCGTTAGTTGGTATTCAAGATATGGGAGCAGCTGGTCTCACTTCCTCTGCAAGTGAAATGGCTAGTAAGGCGGGGACAGGCATGCTGATGAATATGGACCTGATTCCACAGCGCGAAGAGAATATGTCGGCATACGAAATGATGTTGTCTGAATCGCAGGAACGTATGCTTCTCGTAGTTGAAAAAGGCCGCGAGCACGAAATTGCAGAAGTGTTTCGCAAGTATGACCTGGAAGCTGTATCTGTTGGTGAGGTCACAGAGGATAAGCGTTTCCGCCTTGAGCACCATGGGGAAATTGTTGCCGATGTTCCAGTTGACTCACTTGCAGAAGATGCACCAGTGTATCATCAGCCTTCAACCGTTCCAGCTTATTATAAGGAATATCAGGAAATGGAGGAGTATAATCCAGCCATTTCAAATTATGGTGAAACGTTAGCTGACCTTTTGAAGCAGCCAACGATAGCCAGTAAAGAGTGGGTCTATGATCAGTACGATTCCATGGTTCAGACGAATACGGTGGTTAGACCGGGTTCCGATGCAGCGGTCGTGCGTGTGCGCGGTACGGAAAAGGCGCTGGCTATGACAACAGACTGTAACTCCCGCTACATTTATTTGGATCCTGAAATAGGCGGACAAATCGCTGTAGCTGAAGCAGCTCGCAATATCGTATGTTCCGGCGGACGGCCGCTCGGGTTAACAGATGGTCTCAATTTTGGCTCACCAGAGAATCCTGAGATCTTCTGGCAAATGGAAAAAAGCGTCGACGGGATGAGTAAAGCTTGTTCGGAACTTGGCACTCCGGTTATCAGTGGGAATGTATCCCTTTACAACGAATCGATAGGCGGACAGGCCATTTATCCAACGCCAGTTGTAGGGATGGTGGGCTTAATTGAAAAAACAGATCATATTACGCGTTCTAGTGCGAAGCAAGCAGGAGACCTCATCTATATCATTGGTGAAACGAAGCCTGAATTCGGTGGAAGTGAGCTTCAAGGTATGATGGAGGGACGTCATTTTGGTAAAGCACCAGAGATTGATCTGCAAGTGGAAGCAGCCCGTCAAAACAGTCTGCTGCAAGCGATTCAAGAGGGACTTCTTCAGTCAGCACATGATATCTCCGAAGGCGGATTTGCTGTAGCGTTAGCGGAAAGCCTTTTTGATAAAGAATTGGGTTGTGAAGTAACGGTGTCAGACGATGTAACTGCTGCGCTCTTCTCCGAATCACAATCTCGTTTTCTCGTATCTGTCTCTCCGGAAAACCAGCAGGCATTTGAAGCAGTGAGCAGTGAAGCTAGTTTACTAGGAAAAGTAACAGAAGATGGAATGTACCGTATTAAGGCAAATGATGAAGTCGTCGTGGAAGAGCAGACAGGGGAATTAAAGCAACTATGGAAAGGAGCTATTCCATGCTTGGTGAAATCAAAGGCTTAAACGAAGAATGCGGAATTTTTGGCGTCTGGGGTCATCCGGAATCAGCACAGCTGACTTATTATGGACTTCATGCTCTTCAACATCGCGGTCAGGAAGGGGCGGGGATCGTCACTTCAGATGGTGAACAAATGAAGGTAGCGAAAGGGCATGGTTTAATTAATGATGTGTTCTCACAAGATCGTTTGGATGAGCTTGACGGATCTGCCTCCATTGGTCATGTTCGTTATGCTACCGCAGGAGATGGAAGCTATGAAAATATTCAGCCGTTAATGTTCCGTTCGCAAACAGGCGGCCTTGCTCTCGCTCATAATGGTAACCTGGTCAATGCTCAAGCTTTGAAAGGCCAGCTTGAGGCTCAAGGCTCTATTTTGCAAACGACCTCAGATACAGAGGTGGTTGCACATCTAATCAAGCGAGCTGGCCACGTTCCAGTCGATGAAGCAATCTGTCAGGCGCTGTCAATGATTAAAGGGGCTTATGCTTTTCTAATGATGACAGAGGACAAACTGTTCGTTGCTAATGATCCGCGCGGGCTAAGACCGCTGTCTATCGGCTATCTCGGTGATTCATGGGTCGTGTCCTCTGAGACTTGTGCGTTTGACATCATTGGGGCCACATATGAACGTGAAGTTAAGCCAGGGGAACTGGTCGTAATCGATAAAAATGGCTTAGAATCCAAACGTTTTGCTGCACCGATTCAACGGACACTTTGCTCAATGGAACATGTTTATTTTTCCCGTCCTGACAGTAACCTCGATGGTAAAAATGTTCACGCCTCTAGGAAGAGAATGGGCAAGGCTCTGGCTGACGAAGCCCCGGTTGAAGCAGATGTTGTGACAGGGGTACCGGATTCAAGCATATCTGCAGCCATCGGTTACGCTGAAGCTGCTGGTCTGCCATATGAGCTCGGCTTAATTAAAAATCGCTACGTTGGACGCACATTCATTCAGCCTTCCCAGGAGCTTCGTGAACAAGGTGTAAAAATGAAGCTGTCTGCTGTCCGTGGTATTGTCGAAGGGAAGCGTGTCGTAATGGTCGATGATTCGATTGTGCGCGGGACGACAAGCCGCCGTATTGTCAAAATGCTTAAGGAAGCTGGAGCATTAGAAGTACATGTACGCATTGCTTCGCCACCTATTGAAAATCCGTGCTATTACGGAATCGATACGTCCACGAGCGGCGAGTTGATTGCGGCGAACAGTTCTGTCGAAGAAATCGAGAAGCAGATAGGGGCTGACAGTCTATCCTATTTATCTGTTGATGGTTTAAATCAGTCTATTTATGAAGGCAATGAATCGCTTGAACACGGAGGCTGTATGGCTTGCTTTACGGGCAACTATCCAACAGAAATTTATCCGAACACCGTTTTACCATATGAGAAAGCCTAAAGGAAGGGGGAGCCGACGTGAGTCAATCATATAAACAGGCCGGTGTAGATGTAGAAGCAGGCTATGAAGCAGTCGAACGAATGAAAAAACATGTGGCTAGAACGATGCGTCCGGAAGTTATTGGTGGACTGGGCTCGTTTGCCGGCCTTTTTGACATCGGTTCTATGAGCTATGAGCATCCTGTTCTGGTTACAGGGACAGACGGAGTAGGAACGAAGCTGAAACTTGCTTTTCAAATGGATCAGCATGACACGATCGGCATCGATGTCGTAGCGATGTGTGTCAACGACATTGTTGCTCAAGGAGCAGACCCGCTTTTATTTCTTGATTATATTGCGTGCGGTAAAAATGAACCCGAGAAAATTGAGCAGATAGTAAAAGGAATCTCAGATGGCTGTGAGCAGGCAGGCAGTGCACTTGTTGGCGGAGAAACCGCTGAAATGCCTGGCATGTACCAGCTTGATGAATACGATTTAGCTGGTTTTGTTGTTGGAATGGCAGATAAGGACAAGCTGATTACAGGGCAGAATGTTCAAGCTGGAGATGTATTAATCGGCCTGTCTTCGAGCGGAGTTCATTCAAATGGCTTCTCGCTTGTTAGAACAATTATTGAAAGACAAGAGCTTGACCTCGAAGCTGTCTATACCCCTTTTGACAAACCATTAGGGGAAGTTCTTTTAACCCCTACGAAAATTTACGTACAATCGATTAATGTTCTAAAACAATTCGTCTCTATTAAAGGTGTGGCCCACGTAACAGGTGGAGGATTCTATGAAAATATTCCAAGGATTCTTTCGGAAGGCTTAGGAGTCAAGATTGACCAGTCGAGCTGGCGTGTTCCGCCAATTTTTGAATTTCTACGTGATCAAGGTGAGGTAACGGACGAGGAAATGTTTGGAGTCTTTAACATGGGGATCGGGATGGTGGCTGTCGTGTCTGAAAAAGATGTCCCAGCGTCCCTTGAGTCTCTGAAGGATGCTGGAGAAAAAGCCCAAGTAATTGGACATGTCACGGAACAGGAAGGAATCCACTGGTCATGATGAATCTAGCTATTTTTGCGTCAGGAACAGGATCGAACTTTGATGCGATTATGACAGCGATAGAAGACGGAAAACTAGAAGCAAACGTTTCACTGCTTGTTTCAGATCGAATCGATGCCGGAGTCATTGAGAAAGCTCAGAGGAGACAAATCGATACAGTTGTATTCAACCCTAAATCTTTTGCAAATAAAGAAGCTTTTGAAAAAGCACTTCTCAAAGATTGTAAGGATAGAGGGGTGGAATGGATTATTCTTGCTGGTTACATGAGACTCATTGGTTCAACCCTGCTAATGGCATACGAACACCGAATTCTGAATATTCATCCGTCTTTGCTGCCGGCTTTTCCAGGTAAAGATGCCATCGGTCAAGCCTATGATAAACAAGTGAAATTAACCGGTGTAACAGTTCATTACGTCGACGACGGCATGGACACGGGTCCTATTATCGATCAGGAGGCTGTCCGTATCCATGAACAAGATACAAAAGATGATATAAAACAAAAAATTCAAGCTGTTGAACACGAATTGTATCCACGTGTCATCCAGTCATTAACGATCAAGGAGGAGTCCAGATGAGCACGCGTAAACGCGCCCTGTTAAGTGTATCCAACAAGCAAGGGTTAACTGTTTTTGCAAAGAAATTAATTGAACTAGATTATGAACTTGTCTCTACAGGAGGGACAAAGCGGGCGATTGAAGCAGAAGGTCTTCCTGTAAAATCTATTTCCGATATTACAAACTTTCCTGAAATAATGGATGGGCGTGTAAAAACGTTACACCCATCTGTTCATGGCGGCCTGCTTGCTAAAAGGGGCAACGACGAGCACATGAGCCAGCTGGATGAACTTGATATCCAAACGATCGACCTTGTAGCTGTCAATTTGTATCCTTTCAAAGAAACGATCGCAAAAGAAGGAGTTACAGAAGCTGACGCCATTGAAAATATTGATATTGGCGGTCCGACGATGCTGCGATCTGCCGCCAAAAGCTTTGAAGATGTAGCTGTCGTTGTCGACCCGGCTGACTATGAGCAAGTTATCACTGGTTTGCAAGAAGGAGAGCTTTCATTTGAAGCTCGTAAGAAATTGGCCGCAAAGGTGTTCCGCCACACGGCCAATTACGATGCTATGATCGCCGAATATTTCACAGAAGCAGTTCAAGAAGCTTATCCGGAAACTTATACGGTGACTTATGAAAAAGTTCAAGATTTACGTTATGGAGAAAACCCTCACCAAACGGCTGCATTTTATCAGAAAGCGAACTACGGTGGAGCTTCACTGGCTGATGCTAAGCAGCTAAATGGCAAAGAGCTTTCTTATAACAATATTCAGGACGCCAATGCAGCTTTGGATATAGTGCTAGAATTTGAGGAACCTGCAGCAGTTGCTGTGAAACATATGAATCCGTGCGGTGTGGGTACTGGGCGTGCAATTTTTGAGGCCTATGGCAAAGCCTATGCTGGCGACCCGATCTCAATTTTTGGCGGAATTGTTGCCTTGAACAGGGAAGTCGATGAAGAAACCGCAGCGAAGCTGAAGGAAATTTTCCTCGAGATTGTTATTGCCCCTTCCTTTAGTCAGGCGGCTCTTGATTTACTTACACAGAAAAAGAATCTCCGTTTACTAGAAATAGAGATGAAAAAGCCTGAAACTCAATCACATAAACTTACTTCTGTAAGTGGGGGCTTACTCATTCAGGACACGGACGAAGGGTCGCTCGAAGATGTGGAATTAGAGGTAGCGACCGAGCGCCTGCCTACCGAACAGGAGCTTAAGGATTTAGCACTAGGCTGGCAGGTCGTCAAACATGTGAAATCCAATGCAATTGTCATTGCGAAGTCAGATCAGACGCTTGGAGTTGGCGCCGGACAAATGAACCGTGTAGGAGCAGCCAAGATCGCTCTCGAGCAAGCTGGCGATCAATCGGAAGGTGCTATTATGGCGTCCGATGCGTTCTTCCCGATGCCTGATACAGTTGAAACGGCGGCACAGGCCGGAGTGAAGGCGATTATTCAGCCAGGTGGTTCCAAACGTGATCAGGATTCGATTGATGCCTGTAATCAACATGGAATAGCTATGGTATTTACAAGAATGCGCCATTTCAAACATTAAAGAGGGGGATACGAATCATGAATGTCCTTGTGATTGGACGCGGAGGACGTGAGCATAGCCTCATCCAGAAGTTTGCAGAAAGCCCACAAGTTGAACAGATTTTCGTGGCTCCAGGAAATGCTGGTATGGAAAAACAAGCTACCCGTCTTCCCATTCAGGAAACGGATCAGGATGAACTCGTTGCATTCGCTAAGGAGAACCAGATTAACCTGACAATTGTCGGGCCGGAGAATCCGTTACTTGATGGTCTTGTCGATCGTTTTATGGAAGCTGATCTTCAAGTTTTTGGGCCGACGAAAGACGCTGCGTTAATTGAGGGCAGTAAGCATTTTGCTAAGCAGCTTATGAAAAAGTACGACATTCCGACTGCTGATTATCAAGCGTTTACTGATGCAAGCCAGGCAAAGGAGTATATTCATGAACATGGCGCTCCAATTGTGGTTAAAGCAGATGGCCTCGCCGCTGGAAAAGGCGTGGTGGTTGCTGAGACAGTGGAAACGGCATGTGAAGCCGTCGATGATATGTTGCTTGCTGGACAATTCGGCGAGGCGAGCCGAGAAATTGTCGTAGAAGAGTTTCTGCAAGGTACAGAGTTTTCCTTGATGGCCTTTGTAAAAGGGAAACAGGTTTATCCTATGGTAACAGCTCAAGATCATAAGCGGGCTTTTGATGGAGATCAAGGCCCTAATACTGGAGGGATGGGCGCCTTCGCTCCTGCTACTCATATCCCTTGGGATGATTATGATTATGCAGTAGAGTCGATCCTGCAAAGAACAGCCTCAGCCCTGGCAGCGGAAGGACGCTCTTTTACCGGGATTTTATACGCTGGACTTATCCAGACACCTGCGGGTCCAAAGGTGATCGAGTTCAATGCACGATTTGGAGATCCAGAAACCCAGGTGGTTATGCCGCTTCTTGCTAATGATCTCGCCCAAGTCATCACCGATGTACTGGAAGATAAAGATCCAAACTTAACATGGTTTGAGCAAGCATGTGCCGGGGTGGTTGTAGCCTCTGCAGGTTATCCAGGAGATTATCAAAAAGGTGTCCGCTTACCACAATGGTCTGAGCAAGGTGTTTTCTCTACTCATGCTGGTACGGAGAACGATGGTGACGGGTATATAACAAGTGGAGGCAGAGTCCTGCTTGTAGGGGCTGTGGCTCCAGTTCTTGAAACGGCCCTGACGTCTGTTTATCAGTCGTTAACCTGTTTTGATCACCATGAAGGGTTCTTTTATCGGAAAGATATCGGAAGATCGTTCGAAACCAAGTCGTAAAAATAGAAGTCTCCCCTGATGAATATAAGTAGATCAATCCGCCTATTCGGGCGGATTTTTTATTATAGAGTATGTGAACTTTTCTGCTTCGCGAAGTTGATGATCATGTGTTAAGATAGAAAAAATGAATCAGGGAGGCTCTCTAGTGAATGAACAACGCTTCCGTTGGCGGAATAGACAGCTTCGTGAACACGTAGCTGTTGTGGAAGGAAAACTCGCGCCGACCAAACTAATCAAAAATACAACCTACTTAAATGTCTTCGTAAAGAAATGGATGACCGGTCATATCTGGATCTATGAGGATCGGATTATCTATTCAGGTCCAGAGCTTCCCCCTCTGACGGATGGAACGGATGTCATTGACGGTGAGGACAGTTATGTTGTCCCAGGCTATGTTGAACCACATGTCCATCCTTTCCAGTTATATAATCCTCACAGTTTAGCTGAGCATGCTGTAAGGACAGGAACCACAACACTGATTAATGATAACTTGATGTGGCTTTTTTTAACGGACAAAAAGAAAGCGTTTTCTTTATTGGAAGACTGCGCTAAATTGTCCGCTTCTATATTTTGGTGGGCTCGATTTGATTCTCAATCAGCCTTGCAGGATGATGATCGCGAGAATTTCAATAGTCAGGTGTTGTCCTGGCTCAAACATGATGCTGTGATACAAGGTGGAGAATTGACAGCCTGGCCAGACGTTCTTCATGGCGGTGATGATCAGATGCTTCACTGGATGCAGGAAGCGAAGCGATCACGCAAGCCGCTGGAAGGGCATTTACCTGGAGCTTCATGGAAAACCCTAGTAAAAATGAAACTGCTGGGACTTGATTCAGAACATGAGTCAATGACAGCAGATGAAGTGATAGAACGACTGACACACGGGTATCAAACGGGCGTGCGCTATTCATCAATTCGTCCGGATTTACCCGGCATATTGCAAGGGCTTCTTGAAAAAGAATTAACGACTTTTGATAAATTAATGTACACAACGGACGGGTCCACACCTGGCTTTTTAAAGGATGGACTGATCAATGTTTGTATAAAGATTGCCATTGAAGCAGGACTGCCTGCTATTGATGCCTACTTGATGGGATCCTATTACCCTGCTCGTCACTTCGGTATAGAAAACCGAGTAGGCAGTCTTGCTCCAGGGCGTGTTGCCCACTTGAACTTTCTATCAGATCCTAATGACCCAACCCCGCATTCTGTATTAGCAAAAGGAGAATGGGTAAAACGTGATCATAGAGACGTAGAATCCGATTCAGAAGTGAGCTGGCAAAGAAATGGAGTAACTCCACTGGATATTGACTGGGAACTGACTGATGATGATCTTCAATTTTCGATGCCGATCGGTATGGAAATGGTAAACGAGGTTATCATGAAGCCTTACGCCATCGATAGTGATGCGTCAGTAGCCCGTCTGCCAACCGAATCGAAAGAAGCATTTCTGACGCTGCTTGATCGTGAAGGGAAATGGCATGTCAATACACTGTTAAAAGGGTTTACCGATTCACTAGGCGGACTTGTCAGCTCATATTCTAATACAGGTGACTTTATTTTAATAGGGAATTCAAGAGAGGATACAAAACTGGCCTTTGAACGCATGAAAGAATTAGGTGGCGGTATTGTCCTGGCTGACCAGGGGGAAATAGTCTATGAGCTTCCGCTGCCTCTTGGCGGAATGATGTCTGATCTATCGATGTCATCTTTAATAGAGGAAGAGCATAGACTAAGAGAGCACCTCAACTTTTATGGTTACGCCTTCGGGGATCCTGTGTATACACTGCTCTTTCTATCAGCCATGCATCTTCCTTTTATTAGAATAACTCCTCAGGGGATAATGGATGTGAAGAAGAAAGAGGTACTCTATCCTGCGATGATGCGTTAAAATAAAGAAGAATATACAGGTGCAAAGGGAAGGACGTTAATGAAGAATATCGTATGGTTTATGGCAGCTGCCGTATTTATGTTGCTTCTGACTGCTTGTGCAAACCCAGCAGAAGATGAAAATAAGCAGGAGAATCAAGACAAGAAGGAGAATTCTGTAGAGGAGACTGAACAACCAAAAGGGACGAGCAATGAGAACATCTATCCGTTAACTGGGGAACCGGCTAATGATTCAGTGGATCATCGTGTGCTTTCCGTGATGGTAAATAACCATACAAATGCTCGTCCGCAGACGGGTTTAAGTCGTGCAGATATCGTGTACGAAGTATTGGCGGAAGGACAGATCACAAGGCTTCTTGCCTTATTTCATAGTGATGTTCCCGATGTCATTGGTCCGGTGAGAAGTGCGCGTCCGTATTACTTTAAATTAGCTTCTGGGTATGATGCCCTGTACGTCTATCACGGTGCTGCAACATTTATAAACGAAATGGTTCATGCCAGCGGGATTGATTTTGCCAATGGATCCTTATACGATAATGATGGGAAACTATTTAAACGCTCCACAGATCGGCGGGCACCACACAATTCGTATCTCTTAACTTCAGGTGTAGCAGATCTATTAGCCAAAAAGGGATATGAGTCAACTAAAGAAGTAGAACCTCTTCCATTTGCGGATAAGCCATCCAGTGAGGGGCAATCAGCGCAGCAGGTCCAAGTGGTTTATGATGAACAAGAAACAGTAACGTATACGTATGACAGCGCTAGTAAGCAATACAAAC
Organism: Halobacillus naozhouensis; assembly: GCF_029714185.1. NCBI lineage: Bacteria > Bacillati > Bacillota > Bacilli > Caryophanales > Bacillaceae > Halobacillus > Halobacillus naozhouensis. The sequence continues at coordinate 563,882 of NZ_CP121671.1, forward strand.
GTTCAAGCGATGGAGAACCGACAGTCGAGAAAGAGACGGGTGAACGTATCACCGTTGATAATATCTTTATTGTCAAAACCGAGCACCAGGTGGTTGATAATGCCGGACGCCGTGAAATTGATTTAAGTTCAGGCGGTGAAGGTTATTTAGTACAAAGAGGGCAAATCATAGAGGTAGAATGGAAGAATCACAATGGTAGAATTTTACCTTTTAAAGATGGAGAACCTGTCAGTTTCGTTCCTGGTCAAACATGGGTGAATATAGTTCCAGATCGATCGGGAATCGTCACTGCTGAATAAAAGGAGGGATGTCATCGTGCAAATTGATAAACTACGCGGCAAAACACTTGATCAGCTTTTCGAAGCGATTCTATCGCTGAAGGATGTAGAGGAATGCTATGAATTCTTCGATGACTTAGCGACAATGAATGAAGTTCAGTCTTTAGCACAGCGTCTAGAAGTAGCACGCATGCTGAGAGAAGGCTTTACGTATCATAAAATTGAAACCGAAACAGGGGCTTCAACGGCAACCATCTCACGTGTGAAACGATGCTTAAATTATGGAAATGACGCTTATACGAAAGCATTGGATCGTGTTCAGGCAAATCAAACTAAATAATGGAATGATAGAGGCTGCCTTATTGATGAGGCAGCCTTTTTTAATTAAGAAGTACGGACAACTTCAGATGGTTAGGGTCATACAGTTTAATAGATGATTGGATAAAAAGTAACTCGGCTGTAGAAGGGGTCAGATTTTTCATCGATAATAACCAAATATGATTTCGTTCTGGCACGGGATCTTTGCTATAATATATGAATGGATAAAGGTTATGGAGGAATTTGTACGGTGTACAATAACGTGAAAGAATGGAACCATGTTTTTAAACTAGACCCGAATAAGCACCTGTCTGACAGCGACCTTAACCTGGTAGGGCGATCGGGGACAGATGCTGTTATTATAGGAGGAACCGATGGCGTTACTTATGACAATGTGACAGCTTTGCTCATGAGAATGCAAGCCTTTGAGCTGCCATGTTTGCTTGAGGTTTCAGCTCTTGAAGCAATTTCTCCAGAATTTGATGGCTACTTGATACCAATGGTAATGAACAGCCGGGAGAAACGCTATATGCTTGATGTACAGCATGAAGCAGTCAAACAATACGGTGACTTTATCGAATGGAATGACATGTTTGTCGAAGGATATTGTGTGATGAATGAACAGGCGAAAGTTTTTCAGGCAGCGAACTGTACGTTGCCGGACTATGAAGATGTGATTGCTTATGCGCGAATGGCTGAGCACATGTTTCACCTGCCTGTTTTTTATATTGAATACAGCGGACGATTTGGGGATGTGAACCTCGTACGTGAGATAGCAGAACAACTTGATAAGACGCTGCTGTTTTATGGTGGGGGAATTCGTTCTGAAGCTGACGCAAGACAAATGAAACCATACGCGGACGTGATTGTCGTTGGTGATATTATATATGAAAATATTCAGGCTGCCCTTGAAACGGTACAGGCTTGCAAAAAATAAAAGAAGATGGTTTTTGCCAGATGTCTCTTTCCTACTTAACAATTTAGAAAGGTTGGTGTCCACATGACGCAAGCAATGAATCCTCTCCTTAAAGGATTGAATGAACAGCAACGAAATGCGGTGACCCATACCGAGGGACCACTGCTGATTATGGCCGGAGCCGGAAGTGGAAAAACACGAGTCTTAACTCATCGTATCGCTTACTTACTGGGTGAGAAGGAGGTCGCTCCTCGTAATGTGCTGGCGATTACGTTTACCAATAAAGCAGCACGTGAGATGAAAGAACGTGTCGAGGAATTAGTTGGACCTGAAGGTGAAAAGATCTGGATGTCGACATTTCACTCCATGTGTGTGCGGATTCTAAGGAGAGATATTGATCGGATCGGGTATGACCGGAATTTCTCAATTCTCGACTCAAGTGACCAGCTCTCCGTGATTAAACAAGTGTTGAAGGAACTGAACCTTGATCCTAAAAAGTGGGTTCCGCGAGCCATGCTTGGAGCGATCAGTAATGCTAAAAATGAATTACTGACGCCCGAAGAGTACACCCGCGATGCAGCGAGCATCCATGAAGAAAAAATCGCAGAAGTATATAAAGGCTACCAGAAGAAGCTGCGCAAGAATCAGTCCCTCGATTTTGATGACTTAATCATGCAGACATTGAACTTATTTGATCGTCTCCCCGAAGTGCTCGAGTATTATCAGCGCCGCTTTCAATATATCCATGTCGATGAGTATCAGGATACGAACCATGCTCAGTATCAACTTGTTACGCAATTATCCAGCCGCTATCAGAACCTATGTGTAGTTGGGGATTCTGATCAATCGATTTATCGCTGGCGAGGGGCGGATATTAAAAACATTCTTTCGTTTGAAAAAGATTATCCAAGCGCCCAGACCATTATGCTTGAACAAAATTACCGCTCCACGGAGCTTATTTTGAATGCAGCCAACAATGTAATCGGCAATAACAGCGGGCGTAAAGCGAAGAATCTCTGGACAGATAATTCTGGCGGGAACAAGATTCAGTATCATGAGGCTGGAACGGAGCGCGAGGAAGGATTATTTGTAACCGACAACATTGAAGATCTAGTTCGCAGCGGCCGCTTTCAGTATAAAGATATTTCCATCTTGTACCGAACGAATGCTCAGTCCCGTACAATTGAAGAAACCTTCGTTAAAGCAGGAATTCCCTACCAAATGGTCGGCGGTACGAAGTTCTATGACCGTAAAGAGATTAAGGACATGCTTGCGTATTTACGATTAATTGCTAACCCGAATGATGATTTGAGCTATCAGCGTGTAGTTAATGAACCGAAGCGGGGAGTTGGAAAGACTAGTCTTGAGAAGCTGCAGAGATACGCTGCTGATCATGATATTTCTCTTTACGAAGCTTCAGCAGAAATCGACTTTGTAGGCGTTAGTGCAAAAGCAGCTAAATCGATTATGAACTTCTATTCGATGATTCGAAACTGGACACAGCAACAGGAATTTCTATCAGCGACCGATATGGTACAAGAAGTGATTGATAAGACAGGCTATGAAGAAATGCTTCGAAATGAAAAAAGCCTTGAAGCTCAAAGCCGTTTAGAGAACATTGAAGAATTTAAATCGGTCACGAAAAATTTTGAAGAAAATAGTGAAGATAAAACACTTGTAGCTTTCTTGACAGACCTGGCCCTGATTGCTGATATCGATCAAATGAATGAAGACCCGACGAGTGATGATACGGTGACTCTCATGACGCTTCACTCTGCGAAAGGGCTGGAATTTCCCGTTGTCTTTCTAATCGGAATGGAGGAGAACGTTTTTCCCCACACCCGCTCTCTTATGGACGATGAGGAGATGGAAGAAGAACGACGCCTTGCGTATGTAGGAATTACGCGTGCAGAACGTCAGCTGTTTATGACGCATGCTAAGATGCGCACACTATATGGCAGGACCAACATGAACCCAATCAGTCGTTTTATTAATGAGATACCAGAAGATCTCGTGGATGGAAAAGAAAAACAGGAAGAGTTGCCCTTTTTCAATAAAAGACGTGAATCAGCAGCTTTTTCTCCCCAGCCTCCTAAGCATGAACCAAAGCGGGCGGCGAAGAAGGTGGAGAAAGGTTCATCAGGCGGTGAAAAAATTTCCTGGCAGCCAGGGGATAAAGCAAGCCACAAGAAATGGGGCGAAGGAACGGTCGTTAAAGTCCAAGGAGAAGGTGACGCCATGGAGCTTGATATTGCTTTTCCGGCTCCAACGGGGATCAAACGTCTCCTGGCTCGATTTGCACCGATAACGAAATCGTAAGGATGTGGAGCGATAATGAACCATAACGAAGCAGAAGAAGTCATCAAAGACCTTCGCAAAAAACTTAACCAGTATAACTATGAATATCACACGCTGGACAACCCTAGTGTCTCGGACTATGAATATGATCAAAAGATGCGGGAACTGCTTGATTTAGAGGCGCAATTTCCGGCTCTTGTCACAGCGGACTCACCTTCACAGCGTGTGGGGGACGAGCCTCTGGAGGCCTTTCAGAAAGTGCGGCACAATGTCCCCATGCTCAGTCTCGGAAATGCCTTTAATGAACAGGAGCTAAGAGATTTTGACCGCCGAGCTCGTCAAGGTACTGGGGAAGACGTTACGTATGTTTGCGAATTGAAAATTGACGGTCTTGCTGTTTCGTTACGCTATGAGGAAGGAGTCCTTGTTCGTGGGGCTACTCGGGGCGATGGCACAGTAGGAGAAGATATTACTAAGAATTTGCGTACCATTCGCAGCATTCCGCTTCGATTGCAACAGCCTGAGACCATTGAGATACGCGGTGAAGCGTTTATGCCGAAGAAGTCATTTCTGGCTTTAAACGAGGCACGTGAAAATAATGGAGATGAGCCATTTGCAAACCCGAGGAACGCAGCCGCAGGTTCACTAAGACAACTTGACCCGAAGATTGCGGCAAAGCGTAATTTGGATATTTTCTTATATGGAGTCGGAGAGTGGCAGGGTGAAACAAAACGTTCTCACAGTGAACGACTGGAAGAGTTGAAAAATCTGGGATTGAAAACGAACCCGGAATGGAAAAAGTGTAACGATATTGATGAAGTGATCGACTATGTTCATAGCTGGGTAGAGCGCCGTCCCGATCTGGATTATGAAATCGATGGAATTGTCATTAAAGTTGATCGCCTGGACCAGCAGGAAGCCCTTGGATTCACAGCCAAAAGTCCACGCTGGGCGACTGCCTACAAATTCCCGGCTGAAGAGGCTGTTACTAAACTTACCGATATCGAATTAAGTGTCGGTCGAACCGGCGTCGTCACTCCAACTGCTATCCTTGACCCTGTAAAGGTTGCCGGAACGACTGTTCAGCGGGCTTCGCTGCACAATGAAGATTTAATCCGTGAGAAGGATATCCGCATAGGGGATACTGTAGTGATTAAAAAAGCAGGCGATATTATTCCAGAAGTCGTCCGAGTGCATATAGACGAGCGTTCGGGTGAGGAAGAACCTTTTCATATGCCGGAGTATTGTCCAGCTTGTGATAGCAAATTGGTCCGGTTGGAAGAAGAGGTGGCGTTAAGGTGCATTAATCCTAACTGTGATGCCCAGCTGCAAGAGGCTTTAATCCATTTTGTTTCACGAAATGCCATGGACATTGAAGGGTTAGGAGAAAAAGTAATTATCCAGCTTTTCAACGAACAATTGATTGATAACATTGCGGACCTTTATAGATTGGAAAAAGAAGAGTTACTTAAACTTGAGCGTATGGGTGAAAAATCTGTCGAAAATTTGTTGAATGCTATTGAACAATCAAAAGAAAATTCTTTAGAGCGTCTATTATTCGGTCTGGGAGTCCGTTATGTCGGGACTAAAGCAGCCAACACGCTTGCGCAGGAATTTGAAACAATGGCGAGCCTTGTGGAAGCGAGTGAAGAAAGATTGGTTCAAGTTCCTGAAATCGGTGAAAAAATGGCCGACTCTATTGCACGTTATTTTTCCAAACCTCAGGTCATCCAGTTGTTGGAGGAATTGGAGGATATTGAAATGAACATGGAATACAAGGGACCGAAGAAAAACGACGGGCCGGAAGACTCTCCTTTCAAAGGAAAGACAGTCGTACTTACAGGAAAGATGGAACACTATACGCGGTCTGAAGCCAAGAATATCGTTCAAAATCTTGGGGGGAAAGTAACTGGGAGCATCAGTAAAAATACTGATCTGTTAATTGCCGGAGAAGATGCTGGTTCAAAGTACACAAAAGCTGAACAGCTTGGTGTTAATATTTGGGATGAAGAAGAATTTGCGAAAGCTTTAACATAAGAAGGGCGTTCAAAAAATGGCTATCGATTGTTCGGTGATTTTTTGGGCAGCTCCTAATAGGGAGTGGAATAAATGAGGAAGCTGCACCTGCTTTTACTTAGTAGCTTGCTTCTTGTAAGCGCATGTACACCCGTTTACGATAATACGGATGAAGTGGTTCGTGAAACGGGAAGTGATAATAATAACCAGTCAGCCATCATACCAAACTATAGTCTTTCCGATCAAACTTATCGGATGATTTTGACAGAAGACAGTGCGAAAGTTTCTTCTGCCCCTGGTGTAACGACCAACCAGATGGATAATCGCTTAGATATTGCGGCGTTTGAAAATGGCCTGCGTCGCCATTCTAAAGAATATTTCAGTCCGAAGAAATATTACTTTCAGCCTGGCCAGACCTTAACGGATTCCGATTTGTTAAACTGGCTTTCGCGTAAATCGGAGGACAATCCTAAGGGGCTGAATCCTGTGTTGGATGAGGATAAAGCGTCTGAAAAAGATTTCCGCAGCAAACCTCGCTACATTTCAAATATTATCGAACAAGATTATCTTGTTCGAAAGGAAGATAATGTGGTCGAAGTAGCAGGAGTTACCATTGGAATATCTATGCGATCAGTGTACAACTTTACTGCGGATGGGCGGGAGTACTCCGAAAATTTATCGACTGAAAAAGTATTAGCAAAAGGGAAAGAATATGCCAATACTATTCTGAAACGACTTCGTGAAAAAGAGACGCTTCAAGGGGTTCCTATCGTATTTGCGATTTTTGAAGAAGAGCGCGACAACGCAAAAACTGCCGGGAATTTCTTAAGCAAGACCTACGTGGAAGCCTCTGAAAATTCGATAGGTGATTGGAAGTCAATCCAAGAAAATTATGTTCTCTTTCCTTCAGATGAAGCTGAAGAGAACTACTTTGATCATGCCAAGCTATTTTCTGATTTCCGCGTTCAGGTTTCGGATTACTTCCCGAATTTCGTAGGTATGATTGCAAATGGATTTTATATTGATCAAGAGCTTAAAAAGGTAGAGATTGATATTCCGATTCAATTCCGTTCACAGTCAGAAGTCGTCGGTTTTACTCAATATATCTATAGTCTCGTTATGGAAATGTTTGAGGATCACTATGCTGTCCAAGTAAGAATTAAGAGTATGGATCAACAGGAAAGCCTCATCGTTAAAGAGCCAGGTAACGAGAAACCGTATATTTATATTTATGATTAACTTGCAAATCCCCGATGTATCGCGGCTTTCAGCTTGGAGAGAAGCCTCGTATTTTTCTTTATAAGCTTATATAGTGCTAGGCACGGGTGATAAAAGCTAATCCTCTCTTATTTCTGAACGAAGAGAGGATTAGCCTTTTTTAGTTCATTTTATCGATCTCTTCTGATTGAAACAAAAGGTTTTTTTATAAATCATAATTGTTTTTAAAAAGACAAATTAAGCAGATGAGAGCCGTTGATACACACGAAGACTCCTACGGTAAAAGCGAGACGAGAGAGACCCCGCAGAACGAAACGATAGTGGAGTTAAAGGAGGCTCACTGGCTGCCCGTGGAAAGCGAAGTGTGTATCACCGGCTGACCCAGATAGCAACAATCTAAAATCTTTGCCTCTAGAAGGCTATATCTCTAGGATAACAATAAAAAAAACTGAATTTCAGAAAACACCAAAATGCCGAAATCGTTCAATTCAGCATGTCTATAATCATAATCCGGTTAAGAAGATAAAATAAATTTGGAAAGGATATAGTTTGAAGTAGGTAAGGAGTTACGATAAAATAATTTGTGGAAGCGCTTAAATTGGTAATTTTCACACAATTTACAAAGCTTCAAACCCCATAACTCACTACAGGAGGTTGTTTTAGCATGGTCGTACCATACAAACATGAACCATTTACTGATTTTAGCTTGGATGAGAATCGCAGAGCGCTAGAGGCTGAGATTAAAAATGTTGAAGCTGATCTAGGCAATGATTACCCTCTTATTATTGGCGGAGAACGCATTATGACAGACAACAAGATTGAAGTTGTCAATCCCGCTAATAAGAAAGAAGTTATTGGTTATGTTTCAAAAGCGAACCAGGATCTCGCTGAAAAAGCCCACAAAATTGCAGACGAAACTTTCCAGTGGTGGCGCAAGACAAAGGCGCAATTCCGTGCTGATATCTTATTTCGTGCAGCGTCCATTATTCGGCGTCGCAAGCATGAATTTACCGCCCATCTTGTAAAAGAAGGTGGAAAGCCATGGAAGGAAGCGGATGCTGATACAGCGGAAGCGATCGACTTCATGGAGTATTATGGACGTCAAATGCTTGAAATCGATAAAGGGGTAGAGGTAAACTCCCGCCCTATTGAAAACAACCGTTTCCACTACATTTCCCTTGGAGTCGGAGTTGTGATTTCCCCGTGGAACTTCCTGTTTGCTATTATGGCAGGTACTACAGTGGCTTCAATGGTTTCTGGAAACACGGTATTGCTTAAACCAGCAAGCTCGACTCCTATTATTGCTTATAAAATGATGGAAGTGCTTGAAGAAGCAGGTCTGCCGGCTGGAGTTATTAACTATATTCCTGGCAGCGGAAAAGAAGTTGGGGATTATCTCGTTGATCATCCGCGCACACGCTTTGTCAGCTTTACAGGCTCGCGCGAAGTTGGGACAAGAATTTTTGAACGGGCTGCCAAAGTACAGCCAGGTCAAAAGTGGCTGAAGCGTACGATTATCGAAATGGGTGGGAAAGATACTATTGTCGTAGACAAGGAGTCAGATTTAGAGCTGGCTGCAGATGCGATTACGTATTCTGCTTTTGGATTCTCCGGACAGAAATGCTCGGCCTGCTCACGAGTAGTGGCTCACGAAGACATCTATGACGAACTTTTAGATAAAGTGGTAAGTAAGACGAAAGAATCGGTCTCTTACGGCGATCCGGCAGCACACGACACTTATATGGGGCCGGTTATTGACCAGGCTGCCTACGATAAGATTTTAAGCTACATTGATATTGGGAAAGAAGAAGGAAAGCTGCTGGCAGGAGGTAAAGGAAATGACAGTAAAGGCTGGTTTATCGAGCCGACTGTTTTTGCCGACCTGAAACCAGATGCAAGAATTATGCAGGAAGAAATATTTGGTCCCGTCGTTGGCTTTACAAAAGCGAAGTCCTTCGACGAAGCGATCGACATAGCAAACAATACAGATTACGGTCTGACTGGTGCAGTTATCTCGAACAATCGCTCACACATTGAACAAGCTCGTGAAGACTTCCAAGTTGGTAACTTGTATTTTAACCGCGGCTGTACAGCAGCAATCGTCGGGTATCATCCGTTTGGAGGATTCAACATGTCGGGTACGGACTCAAAAGCTGGCGGACCAGATTATTTGATTCATCACATGCAAGGTAAGACAACTTCCGAAATGCTGTAATAATATGAGTAAAAGAACCTCTTTCCGTATACTGACGGAAAGAGGTTCTTTTGAATGCCTAACCCGCGGTTGACCTACACTTCGCTTACCACGGGCAACCGGTGAGCCTCCTGCACCGTCACTTCGTTTCCGCCCTGGGGGCATCCCTTTGGCCGCTGTTTCTGTAGGAGTCTCCGTGTTTAACAAATGATTAGAAGAGGTATCATTTTGGGGAGGTATATCCCTATTAATTTTAAACCCCATTGCCGCTTCGGAATTAGAGTTTTGAAATTGGTTCACATAAGGGAAATTTAGATGTTTTATGTAATCTTTTTTTATGAGATTTGATGTATAGATATTGTTTATAAGTGTCGAATGCCCGTATACAATCAATAGATTTGCATAATAATACAAAATAGGCTAAATAGACTAACTTTTTGCAATGTTCCTATTAATGTACTATGATATAGTTGCACATATGTTTGGAATTTTCTACTTCTATGACTTTAGAATCAGATGTGCTTTTTGCATAGAAGTGCATAAAATGTGTGAAGTGGAGGTGAGATCGTGGTTGAACTATTATCAATTGCAGCTCAATATTCTATTGCCGGACCAACGTGGTTTTGGTTATTCGTACCAATGCCAATCTTAATTATTCTATCAATTATTACACTATTTACTAAAAGGAGCGAATAATAAAACATGGATATACCAACGTTAATTACGTTTATTGTTTACTTAGTCGGTATGCTTTTAATTGGATTTGCTGCATATCGTTTAACAAGTGATTTATCAGATTACGTATTAGGTGGACGTCGATTAGGCCCGGGAGTAGCCGCACTTAGTGCAGGCGCATCAGACATGAGTGGCTGGCTATTATTAGGACTGCCTGGTGCTGTTTATGCTTCTGGTTTGTCTGGAGCTTGGATCGGGGTAGGACTTGCTATTGGTGCCTACTTAAACTGGCAGTTTGTGGCACGTCGTCTGCGTATTTATACTGAGGTCGCAAAAGATTCTATAACGATTCCGGATTATTTGGAAAATCGTTTCCACGACAGTTCTCATTTATTACGTGTTATTTCTGCATTTGTCATCCTGTTATTCTTTACCTTCTATACTTCCTCTGGTATGGTGGCCGGTGCAAAATTGTTTCAGGCCTCATTTGAAATAAGTTATACACAGGCTTTATGGATTGGTGCAATTGTCACCATTTCTTATACCTTCTTAGGTGGGTTCCTGGCTGTTAGTTGGACAGACTTTGTACAAGGGATTCTAATGTTCTTGGCACTTATTGCAGTTCCAATTGTGGCCATTCAGCAACTTGGTGGCTGGAGTTCTGCAGTGGACGCTGTAGGAAATATAGATCCGACACATTTAAACATGGTTCAAGGAGTTGGAGCCTTAACAATCATATCCTCACTTGCCTGGGGGCTCGGATATTTCGGTCAGCCGCATATCCTTGTACGTTTTATGGCGCTTCGTTCAGCTAAAGATGTGCCGAAAGCCCGCTTTATTGGAATGGGCTGGATGATTATTGGCCTTTATGGAGCGATCTTTACTGGTTTGTTCGGACTTGCCTTTATTAATACACAAGACCTTGCAGGTTTAGCAGGATTTGGAGTAGAAGTCGTATCCCAAGACGGTATGCGGATGCTTGCAGACCCTGAAAAAATCTTTATTACATTTTCCCAGATTCTGTTCCACCCTGTGATTGCAGGTATTCTATTAGCAGCGATCCTTTCTGCGATTATGAGTACCATTGACTCCCAATTGCTTGTATCTTCTTCTGCATTAGCAGAGGACTTCTACAAAGCGATCTTCCGTAAGAATGCCTCTGAGCGTGAATTGGTTTGGGTTGGGCGTGTGGCTGTTGCTACTATCGCTCTAATCGCGATCTTAATTGCCGGAAATCCGGGTAGTTCTGTACTTCAACTAGTATCTTATGCTTGGGCAGGATTTGGTGCTGCATTTGGACCACTGATCATTTTATCCCTGTTTTGGAAAGGAATTACTCGTAATGGTGCGCTAGCTGGTATGATCGTTGGTGCGGTTACAGTAGTTGTTTGGGGAGACTTCTTAAGTGGTGGAATCTTTGATCTTTATGAGCTTGTACCAGGATTCCTGTTTAGTTTGATTGTATCTGTACTAGTAAGCTTGGCTGGTACGCCTTCTAAGGAAATAATTGCAGAATTCGAAGAAGCAGAACGTCGCTAAGACAGGATAGGAAGAGCTCTCGGCTATTTGCCTGGGGCTCTTTTTTTTGAAAAATACTATTTCCCCATATGTCACGTTTTCCTTTTTTTATAGGGTAAAACAATCAGCATTGATTTATGTTAAAATAGGAAAAGTGAAAACTGGTCTGTTTGCATACTAAATTAGCTTTTTGGTATGATCATATATTATGTGTGTTCGAATGGAGGTAACAGAAATGTCCCGTATTAGCAAAGATGAAGTAAAACATGTGGCGCATTTAGCGCGTCTCTCCATTAATGAAGAAGAGGCGGATATGTTTACGAAACAGCTTGACGACATTATTATGTATGCCGAGCAATTGAATGAATTGGATACAGATGGAGTCGAGCCGACAACTCACGTCCTTGATTTACAAAATGTGATGCGTAAAGATGAGCCAAAGAAATGGATTACTAAAGAAGAAGCACTAAAAAATGCACCGGATAAACAAGATGGGCAATTTAAAGTACCATCAATTTTAGAATAGGAGGGGGTGTAAGTTATGGCTTTATTTGACTATACCTTACGTGAGCTTCAGGAGAAGCTACATAGCAAAGAAATTACTGTTACTGATCTTGTCGATGAATCCTATCAGCGAATTGAGGAAGTCGATCATGCAGTGAAGGCATTTCTTACCTTAAATAAGGAAGCTGCCCAAAACCAGGCTGCCGAATTAGACGCTGACCGCGGTAATGATGCTGCCAAGCTATTTGGACTGCCGATTGGTGTGAAAGATAATATTGTCACAAAAGGGTTACGTACTACAGCAGCAAGCCAGCTGCTTCGTAACTTGGAAGATCCACTTTACGATGCAACCGTAGTTCAAAAATTAAATGAAGCAAAATCCGTTACGATTGGAAAGTTAAATATGGACGAGTTTGCGATGGGGTCCTCTAATGAGAACTCAAGTTATACTGCAACCCGTAATCCGTGGAATCCCGATTACGTTCCAGGAGGGTCAAGCGGAGGCTCAGCTGCAGCGGTTGCAGCGGGAGAGGTGCCTTTTTCGCTAGGCTCAGACACAGGCGGGTCTATTCGTCAGCCGGCTGCTTTCTGTGGAGTCGTAGGACTTAAGCCAACGTATGGCCGTGTCTCACGTTTTGGCCTTATCGCTTTCGCTTCCTCCCTTGACCAAATTGGACCGATTACGCGAACCGTAGAGGATAACGCCTTTCTATTAGAAAACATTGCCGGGCATGACAAAATGGACTCTACTTCAGCAAATGTAGAAGTTCCTAGTTATACTGATGCTCTAACTGGTGATGTTAAAGGGTTAAAGATCGCCGTCCCTAAAGAATACTTGGGCGAAGGGGTCACTCCTGAGGTCAAAGAAGCGGTACAAGCTGCTCTTAAGAAATATGAAGAATTGGGCGCGACATGGGAAGAAGTATCTCTGCCACATTCGAAATATGCTGTTGCAACTTATTACCTGTTGTCTTCATCGGAAGCTTCTGCAAATCTGGCCCGCTTTGATGGAGTCCGCTACGGTGTACGTACCGACAATGCAGATACTATGCTGGATATGTTCAAAAACTCCCGTTCAGAAGGGTTTGGCAACGAAGTGAAGCGTCGGATTATGCTAGGAACGTTCGCGCTTAGTTCTGGTTATTACGATGCTTACTATAAAAAAGCCCAGCAAGTCCGTACATTAATTAAGAATGATTTTGAAAAAGTGCTTGAAGACTATGATGTGATCATTGGACCAACAACTCCGACGCCGGCCTTTAAGGTGGGCGAGAAAATCGATGATCCACTAACGATGTATGCAAATGATATTTTGACCATTCCTGTCAATCTTGCCGGCGTCCCGGGGATTTCTGTGCCGTGTGGTCTATCATCAGATGGATTGCCAATCGGCCTGCAAATCATTGGCAAGCATTTTGATGAAAGCACGGTTTATCGTACAGCACACGCCTTTGAACAGGCGACAGACTTCCATAAACAACGCCCGTCCCTTGGAGGTGCGCAGTCATGAATTTCGAAACAATTATTGGATTAGAAGTACACGTTGAACTTAAAACAGCATCTAAAATTTTCAGCCCATCCTCCAACATGTTTGGAGATGAACCGAACTCGAATGTTAACCCGATTGACTTAGGATACCCAGGTGTTCTACCTGTGCTCAATGAAGAAGCGGTTAATTTTGCCATGAAAGCCGCAATGGCATTGAACTGTGAAATCGCAACCGATACAAAGTTCGACCGTAAGAATTACTTTTATCCGGATAATCCGAAGGCCTTCCAAATCTCTCAATTCGATAAACCAATTGGCGAGAATGGCTACATTGATATTGAAGTAGATGGAGTCAAAAAACGGATCGGGATCACACGGCTTCACATGGAAGAGGATGCCGGCAAACTGACTCACAGTGATGATGGCTATTCCCTTGTCGATTATAACCGTCAGGGTACACCGCTTGTAGAGATTGTCTCAGAACCTGACATTCGTACACCGAAAGAAGCATATGCTTATCTTGAGGCGTTGAAGAACATCATCCAATATACAGGTGTTTCGGACTGTAAGATGGAAGAAGGCTCACTAAGATGTGATGCTAACTTGTCTCTGCGCCCGATTGGACAAGAAGAATTCGGAACGAAGACAGAGCTAAAGAACTTGAATTCATTCTCTTTTGTACAAAAAGGACTTGAGTTTGAAGAAAAGCGTCAGGAAAAAGTTCTTCTTAATGGCGGAGAAATTTTGCAGGAAACACGCCGTTATGATGAACAAACGAAAGAAACGATTCTGATGCGAGTTAAAGAAGGTTCAGATGATTATCGTTACTTCCCTGAACCGGATCTCATTCCGCTTTATATTGATGAAGCCTGGAAAGAACGCATTCGAGAGCAAATTCCAGAGTTGCCTGATGCCCGTAAACAACGTTATATCGAAGAGCTTCAGCTTCCGGCGTATGATGCAATGGTACTTACCAATAATAAAGAAATGTCGGATTTCTTTGAGGATACAATCGCAAACGGCGGTGACATTAAGCAGTCCTCAAATTGGCTGATGGGTGAAGTTTCTGCATACATGAACAAGCAGCAGAAAGAGTTCGGTGATTTAGCACTGACGCCACAATCCCTTGCCAAGCTGACGAAATTAATTGAAGATGGAACGATCTCTTCGAAAATCGCTAAGAAGGTCTTCAGTGAATTAGTTGAAAAAGGCGGCGATCCTGAGAAGATCGTGAAAGACAAAGGCCTCGTTCAAATTTCTGATGAAGGACAGCTTACAGAAATCATTACGAAGATCCTGGATAACAATCAGCAATCCATTGAAGACTATAAAAATGGAAAAGATAAAGCGCTTGGTTTCTTAGTCGGACAAGTGATGAAGGAAACAAAAGGTCAGGCGAACCCGCCAATGGTCAATAAGATCATCCTTGAAGAAATGGATAAACGATAAGGTTTCTGGTCAAAAGCACGCACTAACCCTGCGTGCTTTTGTATGGCAGGGCAAGCCGTTTGTTTGAGCTCCCTAAGAAAAAAGTGCTTGCAAATTTTAGAAAAAAAGCTATGATGTAATTTGGAGCACACCTGGATGAAGGAGGGCTTACTATGCAACGTGCCCG
The DNA here is from genome assembly GCF_029714185.1 of Halobacillus naozhouensis. Lineage (NCBI taxonomy): Bacteria > Bacillati > Bacillota > Bacilli > Caryophanales > Bacillaceae > Halobacillus > Halobacillus naozhouensis. The sequence goes on from NZ_CP121671.1 coordinate 578,920, forward strand.
AATAATATATAATCCGACATCAGGAAGAGAAGTAATCAGGAAAGTTCTCCCTGACATTCTGCAGCGATTTGAACAAGCTGGTTATGAAGCCTCTACACACGCTACAACATGTGCCGGTGATGCAACGGAGGCAGCTGAGATCGCCGTCGAACGCAAATTCGATGTCGTTGTCGCAGCAGGTGGGGATGGAACGATTAATGAAGTCATTAATGGCATAGCTGAACAGCCATTTAGACCGAAGCTTGGTATCATTCCAGTCGGAACCACGAACGATTTCGCGCGAGCACTTTATGTTCCGCGCAATATTCATAAAGCCGTTGACGTCATTTTAGCAGGATATTCAACGCCGCTTGATATCGGCCGTGTCAATGATCAATATTTCATGAACATCGCCGGGGGAGGAAAGATTACCGAAATTTCCTATGAAGTCCCAAGTAAACTTAAGACAATGCTTGGTCAGCTTGCTTATTACTTAAAGGGAATGGAGATGCTTCCTTCGATCAAGCCTACGTATGTGGAAATGGAGTACGATGGCAAGTTGTATCAAGGTGATATTATGTTGTTCCTCGTCTCTAATACAAATTCAGTTGGCGGGCTTGAGAAGCTGGCTCCTGAGGCGCAAATGGATGATGGTTTATTTGACTTAATGATTATTGAGAAAATGAACATCGCTGAATTTGTAAGGCTGGCCACGCTGGCCATACAAGGCACGCACATGAACCATCCGAAATTTATTCACAAAACCGCAAGTCGGATTAAAGTGAAGACAGAAGAGAAGATGCAGCTTAACATTGACGGAGAATTTGGCGGACTCTTGCCAGGAGAATTCGTCAACTTGTATAAACATATCGAGTTTTTTGTACCAGAAGATAAATTCTCACTAGAGCAAGAAGATGAGTTGAATGAGTGACTGATTTCAATCCGGCCGCCTCAAGCCTTTGTAAATGGACAAAGGCTTGAGGCGGTTTTTTTGGCTTTTTCCGCTTTTATGAGAGGGAGAGCCTCAGGTTCTGCCTCTGTGTGGGCAAAGGATTCTTAAATAATGTTCCTGATTCTAAAATAACGTAAATCGATTCTTAAATTAACTGCTTGGATTCTCAAGGTTTTAGCCTATATTTTTGGTCTTTAGTGCGCCCGGAAAAGCTTTGACTGTTTTCTAATAGTATTCTTTTTGCTACATATTCCGTTTTGACCGAACTCCCGGAATTCAACATTAGAGATTTCAGCCCCGATAAGCAGTTGAAAATCTCGCAACGCCGCTAAGTGAGCATCCTTCGATTTAAATCCACACCATGGACAACCCAGTGGTCTCGCTTTCGCTCCATAGAGAATCTTTTGCATTTTTGGCATTGAACGCCTTTTATTAAATCCTCTACCGTTAAATCAAAACGCTCAAGAATGGAACCCCCTCGGTAAGGCGTGTTTTCTTTTTCAAAACAACTCGTTGACCTGCATTATTATCGTACTTTCCCAATACTCCCTGTTAAAAGTAGATGTTAAATCCGTCACGGATGGGATAATTTGTTTCGGTTGGGATCTGAAAATGTATCTTTTTTACCGTCAAAAGTACGTTTTCCACGTAAATTTTCGACTTCAAGGATGAGACGAAGGATGGATTGAGGATGAGGCAATCGATTTGAAAATGTTGGATACCGTCGAAGAGTCGAATGTCCTGGATAATATGGTATCTCTCTGAGTGAAGGTATGGAACAAGAAAGTGATCAGTGGTGGTTTCTCCTAAGTGACCTGCAGACCTTATGGCGTACTGTTCATGAACGTCTATTCGTTTGAAATGAGTAGGGGGAAGGTGCTCCAGTAACGAGGCTAATTTGCTTGTGTTGCATTAATTTCATTCTTTTTTCCAAAATATATCACGCTCCAATCCTTAATAATATTCGTTATGGTATAAAAATCACCTCTAATTTTTACCAAGAGGTTTCACGAAAAAAATCTCCTGTGCCTCATTTCTGAGGGCACAGGAGATCGATATTTACTATTAAGCTTTTTCCATTTTAGCTTTGAACTCGTCATATTCCGTTTGAACTTCTTGTGGTGGTTCTTTACCAAGAAGGCTAACGATAATAATGGCTAGGCCTGCAAAAATGAAGCCAGGGGCTAATTCATATAATTCGAAAATGCCGCCAGATAGCTGTTTCCAGATAATGACGGTGGCTGCACCGACAATAATTCCGGCTAGTGCACCATTTCTGGTCATACGCTTCCAGAAAAGGCTTAGAATGATAACAGGACCAAATGCAGCACCAAATCCTGCCCACGCGTAACTTACAAGCTCGAGCACCTTACTATCACGGTCATAACCTAATAAGACAGCGAGCAACGCGATTCCCAGCACAGCGATTCTTCCTACAATCATTTCTTCTTTCTGGCTGGCACTCTTTCTGAAGATCGCTTTATAAAAGTCTTGTGCTAAAGCACTTGAAGATACAAGCAGCTGTGAATCCACAGTACTCATAATCGCAGATAGAATAGCGGCAAGTAAGAAACCAGCTACCCATGGATTAAAGAGAATTTGTGAGAACATGATAAATACTGTCTCAGAGTTCTCAAGTGGTGCGTCAGCAAAGAAAGCAATACCTGAAAAGCCGACAAGTATGGCACCGAATAGAGAGATAACCATCCAGGACATACCGATGAGGCGTGCCTTTGGAATGTCTTTCGTAGATCTGATTCCCATAAATCGAACGATGATGTGTGGTTGTCCAAAGTAACCAAGTCCCCAGGCCAGCAGGGAAACCACACTTACAAACGTGGCACCAGAATAGACATTGAGATAAGAAGGGTCCATACTTCCGATAGTGTTAACCGTTTCATTCCAGCCGCCAAGCTCAACAATGGCGACAATTGGGATAATGATTAAGGCTAAGAACATTAAGATCCCTTGAATGAAGTCTGTCCAGCTTGCGGCAAGGAACCCGCCGAACAACGTGTAAGAAAGAATAACAGCTGCTCCTACCCATAGGGCAAGTCTGTAATCCATTCCAAATGAACTTTCTAACAGTATCGCTCCACCTACAAGGCTAGATGAAGTGTAGAAGGTAAAGAAGACTAAGATGATTACTGCAGAAATAACACGAAGTATTTTTGAATGGTCACGGAAACGATTTTCGAAGTAATCAGGAACCGTAATGGAGTCATTTGAAACCTCTGTGTACACGCGGAATGGTTTCGCAACAAATTGCCAGTTCAAGTAGGCACCCATTGCCAAACCTACGGCAAGCCAGATAGAGCCCATACCACTTACATACATAGCTCCCGGCAAACCAAGCATGAGCCACCCACTCATGTCAGAAGAACCAGCACTTAAAGCGGCTACTCCTGGAGTTAATCGTCTTCCACCTAGTACATAATCTGATAAGTTACTGGTAAGTTTTGCGGCCAAATAACCAATAATTTGCATACCAACTAGATAAATAATAATCGCGGTTAGTGTCTGGTAATTTATATCCATTGTTTTATTAGCTCTCTCCTCTTTCCTTAAAGTAGGTAATGATTGATAATACAATTAATAGCGGCATTGGGATAAGCAGCCAACACCAAGTTGCAAGGGTTAAATCGAAATCCACATCGTCACCTCCTCGATCACTTGTTTCCATGTATCGCTTGTTATGTGTCTAGTTTGAAGTAGCTGCTAGTATTCATTGATATACATTTTGTAGATCTGTTTATTGGCTGAGATGTAAGGCAATGAAAGCAAACACGTTTTTAAACATAACATAATAAAAAAGACAGAACATAGGGAATAGTATAAAAAGTGAGATATATTGTATAAAAATTCACTGTTTTATATTTATTTGCGAAATAGATGATTATCTATACAAAATCATTTATAAAATTAATTTCGACAAATTCCTTGGTTTTTCGTTATTTATATTATCTCCTGATTTTCACAACAATACATATATAACTTAATTTGTTAGAGCGTACTCTGCTTCCGCAAACGGAATTAAATGTGATAAACTTTGAACAGCAAAGAAATGTAAAGGACGGATCAAATATGGCCAAACCAAAGCCACCTGTACAAAAAAATGAAACCATTCAACTCAAATTTGAAGACTTAACCCATGAAGGGAATGGAGTAGGCAAAGTCGATGGCTATCCCTTGTTCGTTCCCTACGGTCTTCCTGGAGAGACTGCTCAGGTCAAAGTGGTGAAGGTCAAGAAGAATTTCGGCTTCGGTAAATTGTTAGAGGTGGACCAAGCTAGTGAGGAACGTGTTGAGCCGCCATGTGACGTGTTCTATCAGTGCGGCGGCTGCCAGCTTCAGCACATGAGCTACAGCATGCAGCTTGACATGAAACGTAATCAGGTAAAAAACGCCATGAAGAAAATTGGGCACCTCGACCACGTTCCTGTCCATGAAGCAATTGGAATGGATGACCCCTGGCGCTACCGTAATAAAGTCCAAATTCCTGTTGGTCAAAAAGAAGACGGCCAGCTAATGACCGGATTTTATCAGAAGCGCAGCCATAACATCATTGATATGGACACCTGTTTAATCCAGGATGAAATGAACGATCGCATGGTAGAATCCATAAGGCGCATCGCCAGCCGCCTCGGGATAGATGCGTATGACGAAGAATCTCATCGTGGTGTATTACGACATATTATGGTACGAACTGGGCAAACAACAAAGGATATCATGATCGTTCTCGTAACACGCACGAAGAAGCTTCCATATAAAGAGGAACTGATTGATGAATTGCGCGAAGCATTTCCTAACGTGAAATCAATCGTTCATAACATCAACAGCGGCAAGACCAATGTGATTCTCGGAAAAGAAACAAAAGTCCTCTGGGGGGATGAGTACATTTATGACACGATCGGTGACGTGAAATTTATGATCTCACCAAAATCCTTTTACCAGGTTAATCCGACCCAGACGAAGAAGCTGTATGATCAGGCACTAGAGTTTGCTGATCTGCGCGGCGGAGAAACCGTTATCGACGCGTACTGTGGCATAGGCACTATTTCACTGTTCTTAGCCCAAAAAGCGAAAAAAGTGTATGGAGTCGAAATCGTTCCAGAAGCCGTCACCGATGCTAAGAAAAACGCTCGCCTGAATAAAATGGATAACGCAGAGTTTTATGTAGGGAAAGCAGAGGAGATCATGCCATGGTGGCGAACTCAGGGGCTGCGTCCAGACGTGATTGTTGTTGATCCGCCCAGAAAAGGCTGTGATGAGGAACTGTTGAAAGCCATGCTTGATATGGAACCGGAGCGGATTGTCTATGTGTCCTGTAATCCGTCGACACTTGCGCGTGATTTGCGTGTGCTTGAGGATGGGGGATATGAGACGAAAGAGGTTCAGCCTGTAGATATGTTTCCGCAGACAGCTCATGTTGAGGGTGTTACCTATTTAACCCCTAAATCATAGGCTTTTATAAAAGAAAAACACGAGAGTGATCACTTATGTGTTTTTTTCTAATGCGAGATGATTTAACTTTTAATATAAAAAGCGATCGACGTTTAAGAGGACGTCGATCGCTTTTTTTAGTAATAATACGGATAGTATCGATAGGGCTGATAGTGCTTCTGCTGTTGATAGGGTGTCATTTTCGACATTTCACAATCTGTATATGGACCGATATAAGTGGTCGGATGAACAGGAGCTGTCGTTTCTTTCCACTGTTTTTCATCCATACAGTAAGTGTGTGCCATTACATTAGGCGGTGTGAATTTTAAGATGTCTGAACCTAGAATGACTTCAGGGGTATCTGCATCGAAAATGGCAAGCAGATGAGTACTGTCCTTGGTGGCCGCTTCGTAATGCCACCACCCTTGTGGTACATTAGCCACTTGGCCTGGAGTAATTGGGTAGTTAAGTATCTCTTTTGTAAAAGGATTTAACATCGAAACGACGGCGGCCCCGGCAATACAGTAAACCAACTCAGCGGCATTTTGATGATAGTGGGGTTCAACGACATTACCCGAGCTTAAGAAAATGTCTAGCAACGACGAGTTTTCCAGCGTGTTCAACTGTTGGATCCCCAGAATGTTAATGTAGTTCTGTTGGTCCTTAATAAAAAGCGGACTTTGATTAACGTCAAAAGTAAACTGAGCTGAAGGGGATGAATAATCTACGGAAGAGCTCATAATTATCTCCTCACTTCGATAAAAAATTTGGCGCTTTTGTAGTGTATGGCTGGGTAAATGAATCAGTGACTTTATATTTTATCAAGAAGTTTTGTTTTACTAGGGGAAAACAATGTTTTTAAAAGGTTTACAGGAGACAGAATTCATAGTTGAACGGAGATAATACATTCTATTTTAACGATAAGCATTTTGAAAAATTTGCTGCACCATTGCAAGTAAGTGGGGGTTTCAATTCATATGGGAACTGGAAAAGAAGACATTAATTAGCGAAGAGGACCATGATCAGCTTTAAAATGAAAAAATAATTCAAGAGGGCTTTCCTTAAGCTCTATTTTTTTGGGAGAATTTCGGTGACACAGTTAGATAATCTTCATTTAAATATTTAAGGAATATTTAAGAATTAGATAAGAGGCAATTTCTTTTCTCTTTATATGATAAAGAACGAAAGGAGTTGTTTGACAGTGAAAACAAAAGTAACGGGACTATCAATCGGATCCCATTTGTGGATTCAATGGATTATGCTTGGAAGTATTTTGCTGGATACCTTTATGGTTTATCCGAATATTTTTCACGATATCCCTCATTCCTTTGAGGTAGGAATGGAATTCATGGAGGTGGCCAGTCCGCACACATACTTCCCGCCTCTGGGGTTAGCTAGTATAATTACAGGTGTTTTCGCATTAATACTCGGTTGGGGTTATAAACCTGCAAGAGTATGGGTGTTCTTAAGTATATTGATGATGGTACTTGAAGGAGCAACATCAATCATTTTTGAATGGCCAAGAAACGAAATTATGTTTATCGAAGGAGCAGAGGTACACTCAGTAGAATTTCTTAAACAGACCGCCAATGAATTCTTAATTGTTCATTGGTTTCGGGCAGCCTTTAATGTATTAGGTTCTTTATTTATCTTTGTCGGTTTCTTGAAGTTTTACAGAAGTATTTTGTTAAGGTCGAATCAGTCCTAATGCATTTCCTACGACTCTGGCTGTGTGCCAGGTTTTTTTGTATCAGGCGCGTTTCTTTGCTTATGATGGAGGGGCTAACCACGAACTAAGCGGTCAGCCCCTTTAGAAGTAATTCCTTCACTCACCAAAAGCTTCCGGAAGCATTTTAAACCCATCAATCTCGGCATCTTCTTCCACTTCAATCATAATGCAGCGTTTGCCCTTATAGTTGACCTGCCTCACGTATTGCAGATCCTGGGGGCTGATTGCGATCTTGGCTATCTTCGTGTTGATTTTAATCGATTTTGATTTGTATTTGGGGACGATGCTGCTTGCTTTCAGCTCGTATGTTTCATCATCGGTGACTCTTTGGAAAGCGGTTTTCACCTTTTCGCTATCGACTTGTTCACCGCTCTGATTTAACACACGCTCCACGTCCTTATAGTCGAGCTTGGGTGCTGCGTCCTCTTCATTTTCTTCAATGGTACGGTTGATTTCACCATAGACAGTAGCGAGGGTAGAGGGATTGAGCTGATCTCCTACGACATCCTTGATCACTTCCTCAAACACCGCTTTGTCTTCCTTCGCTGTTATAAATTCCTCTCCGTTTAATACGTCTTCAATAAAGCGATAGTCAGGCTCATTGGCCTTCCCCGCTGCGTAGAGAACGTGATTCACATCAGAGGCGCCATCTGTGATGCAGGGAAATAGGAATCCTGTCATCGGGTTCTTGAGATCAATGACCGGGTCGACCTCGATCTTGTACTTGAACTCTTTCTCAACATAGTCGAACTTTATTTCTTTTTTAGGCTCTTGCGTCTGGTTGATGCTGCAAAGAATAAAGGGATTCGAATAAACGGCGTCCCGTTCACTTTCTTCCGCTTCTTCATTACGGCGTTTCATTGGTTTCATATATTCGGCGCGAATGAAGGTGATGACGACATCCTTTTCATATGGATGGTCTTTGATCATTTTTTCTGTCATCTGCAACATTTGTTCCTTCCAGTCCTCGACTTCGTTGCTTAGCAGTCCTTTGTGTAAAGTAAGCTGGCTGTGATTTTCAGCATCGCGCTTAAATTTTAATTCAAATAATTTTTCATCCAGCTGCCCTGTCAGTAATTTTTTGAAATTATTCATGAAAAGCTCTTGCTGGTCTCTGTCCAGCATTTCGAACGGCTGGCTCTGGTGATGATAAATGTCCGTCGTTTCTTTCATAATATATACGTTAAAAATGTCAGAGATCTTCAGTAAGTCATTGTCTAATTTTAGTTGTCTGCGGATGCCGGCTATGTCTTTTTTGTCCATCGATCGTTCACTCCTAAGTTGTTCGGATATGATCCTTCGTTCTATGATTCTATTATTTTAACATATGCTTTTCTTCATTACGGGGCATTCATGTTTTGGGTGTACATATACAGTCTTTTAGAGTGGAGTGAAATTTTTCGGAGCAAATATGATAAGGTATTTCTCAAAAGATATTACATATAGGAGAAAGGATGAACATGAATGTTTATTGGGACATTGTTTTACCTGGCAATTATTCTGTTAATTACCTTCATAATCAGATGGATTAGGTTGATTAAAGTAAATAGTGATGAACAAGTTCGCCAGAATGAAAAAATTATAGATTTGCTTAGCGAATTAAGAGAGAAAGCAGAATAACTGTTTCACTCTGTGGCAGTAGAGCATGCCTACATGTATTCTTGTAATAAAGGGATTGACTCTGTTTTAATATTACAATTTTATATTGTATAATGGAAAAGATTATCATAGTTTGTTTTCATAAACGACAGGATTATAAAGGAAGATACTTTATGTCAGAGGAAAATATTACGAGAATACAGTTAAATGATAAGGAACTGATCTTAATAGGTACGGCTCACGTTTCCAAACACAGTGCAGGGCAGGTGAAAGAAGTGATCGAAGCCGAACAGCCGGATTCTGTTTGCGTGGAGCTTGATGAACAGCGTTACCAGTCGATCAAGGACGGAAACAGCTGGAGAGACATGGACATTTTCAAGGTAATTAAAGAAAAGAAAGCTACCTTACTGTTAATGAACCTTGCGATCTCTTCCTTCCAGAATCGTATGGCCAAGCAGTTCGGTATTAAGCCTGGGCAAGAGATGATTCAGGGGATTGAATCAGCTCAGGAAACCAGGGCTGAGCTTGTTCTGGCCGATCGAAATATCCAAATTACGTTTGCTCGTATTTGGCGAGGTCTAGGATTGAAAGGGAAAGCGATGCTGCTTACCCAAGTGGTTGCCAGTATCTTCAGCAAGGAGAGTATTTCTGAAGAAGAACTGGAGAAGATGAAGGAGAAAGATACGATTAATTCTGTCTTGAATGAATTCGCGGAGGCGTTTCCTAAACTGAAGCGGCCTCTTATTGATGAACGAGATCAATTTTTAGCACAAAAAATTAAAGAGGCACCAGGCAACAAGGTTGTGGCTGTGCTCGGAGCTGCTCATGTTCCTGGTATTAAAGAGGAAATAAGGGAAGAACATGATTTAACTCGGTTAAATGAACTTCCGCCTAAGTCAAAGGCTCCTAAAATCATTGCCTGGACGATTCCGATTATCTTAATCGCACTAATTGCTTTTACCTTTAGCGCAGATCCGTCTGCAGGACTGCAACAGACGATCAGCTGGGTGTTATGGAACGGGACCTTGTCAGCGATAGGAACCGCGATTGCATTAGGACACCCGCTTGCGATTCTTACAGCTTTTGTGGCAGCACCGATCACCTCGCTCGATCCGATCACAGCTTCAGGGTGGTTTGCAGGCTTTGTCCAAGCGTATTTTGTACGACCAAATGTAGGAGATTTTGAGAGGATTACAGATGATGTTCATAGTGTGAAAGGATTCTGGAGAAATAAAGCAACTCGTATTTTACTCGTCGTAGTGTTAGCGAACCTCGGCAGTTCGCTGGGAACATTCATTGGCGGGGCAGATGTCGTGCGATTATTTATTGAAAATATATAGCAGTGGGTGTATTAGGGTCTAATCTTTACATGCAAAGATTAGACCCTTCTATGTCTAGCCTATCATTTTTGTTAATTGAACATTTCTATCCTCTTGTTCATTCTCAGATGAGAGATCATACTTTTTCAAAAGGTGGAACAAGTCGTTTAGCGTCTCCTGATCATGTTCCTTTTGCAAAAAGGCATAGGCCCCTTCAACTAAATGGTCTGGCAAGAATTGTTCCTGACTTTCCAGTTTATTCACCACATCCGCATGTGAATGATCAATATTACATTTCCCCATTTGAGACATCCCTTCTATACGTTTAATAAGAGCGTTTTAACTTCTTCACGGACGACTTTCCAGGCTTCAGTTGTTGTATCGGTTACCATGAAATGCTCGGCTTCGGGCAATTCTACATATTTAACAAAATCACCAGCTTCCTGGGCTTCACGATGATAGTGGTCACTAATGCCAATCGGAACATTGATATCTAGTGCACCATGAATTAACACTTGCGACACACCTAAAGGCAGCAGTTCGATAGGAGAAGCATCATGGTAACGATCAGGTTGTTGTTCTGGTGTTCTTTGAAGCAGCTCGGCAGTCGGGTTATTGGGCTCCACAGCTAGAGCTTTTTCCCGGAAGTGGTGCACGTCATACATGCGTTCCAGATCACTTACACCCGCTAAACTGATCGCTCCGGAAATCGCAAGGGGATGATCTGTTGTATGAAGTTCACTGTCTTTGGACAAACGATGGCGGGCAGCGAGCCATAATGCCAGATGTCCTCCAGCGGAATGGCCGATCGTAATGACCCGGTTTAAATCCAGCGGGTATGTATCAGCAAGGGTTATAAGGTAGTCACTAGCCTCAGCTGCATCTGTGAGCGTTCCTGGCCAGGCGCCGCCTTCCTGGCCAACACGTCGATATTCAATATTCCACGTGGCGATTCCATTTGCCGTTAAACCCTCTGCCACATGTGTCATATTATCGAGCCCAAACGGTTCCCGCCAAAAGCCGCCGTGAATAACAATAGCAACGGGGTGAGGGCCTTCGTTATCAGGGAGACGCAATTCACCAAATTGGTTTTCATTTTTTCCGTAAAAAATCTTTTCCATGTGTTCACCTCATTGTCAGTAAGACTATAATTATTATCGCACACTTAAGAGTGATGATCAGGTTTACATGTAGTCAAAAGAGAGAAGACCGTTTGAACTGAACAATAGCCTTAGTAATAAAAAGTCCTGTGATCATTTCAGATCACAGGAGTATGCTTAGGCTTTCGTTTTATAGGAAGTGATATGAGGCTGCAGCGTGTCATCTGATCCAAACAAAAAGTGTTTTTCCATATCTGGAGAGTAGGTTGAGTTTACAGTAGTGCGTCCAACGGTTTCTGCAACCTCTCTCAGCATGCTCGGGGACGCCCCGCAACACAGGCCAAGGTAGTTAACACCTGCTTCATGAGCGGCCTTTGCCCACTGAGCCAGCTCGTAACGATTACAATAGAGCGGATCTAGTGATGTTGGAAATGTCGTCTCCGTTGGAAGATTGCAAGCACAACCCCCGTCGGGTAAATTGAAGAATGTAGGGTGTTCTTCTGTAGTTCGATAGGGAATGGGCAACGCTCCGACATAACCATCTACCGTGTCACGAATTTTTTCCACATAAGGCTGCATAGTGGCTGGACCGCGGAAGCAGTTCATGCCTACAACTAAAGCGCCTTGATCTTCTAGTAAGCGACAGGCTTCTTCGACGGTGTAGCCATCTCGAAGAATATTTTCGCCCATGAGTCCGAATGTGATCACAGCAGGTAATCCTTGTTTAGTGATTTCCTCCAGGGCAATTTTAGCTTCCTCATAATAATAGAAGGTTTCTGCGTTTACAAAGTCGACATCTTCCTCTTTACACCATCCGACCATTTCAGCAAACATACTGCGTACACTTTCTATAGATGATGGGTCTTCAGGGTTAAATAAGTTTGTATTTGAAATGTTACCTGCTACCAGCGCTTCCTCTTCTGGATGCTCCTTCGCTACTTCTTTTGCCAGTCGAATGGCCTGTCGATTTAAAGGCTCTAATAAATTTTCTTTACCAATGATGCGCATTTTTTCACGGTGTGCGTTGTACGTAAAAGCTAAAACGACATCTGACCCTGCCAGCATATAATCACGGTAAGTCTGTTTTAATGCCTGAGGATTGTCTAGAGCTACTTCGGGCACAAATGAACCTGCTTGTAAATATCCACGCCGTTCAAGTTCGAATAAATATCCTTCCCCACAAATCACCGGACCATCCTGCAGACGTTGTTCTAACGATCTTTTCATTTTCAACACCCTTTCCATTTTAATTGTAAGAAGACGAGGTTCGTATCCATCTAACTCTCGCTTTTCTTTATAAAAAGAATATAATTTACCCCCATACATCCCGTGCGATAGTGACGACCTGTCCAAGCTTGTCCCATTGTTCTTCTTCTGTTATTAGATTTCCTTCCTCCGTAGAGGCAAATCCGCATTGAGGACTTAAACACAACTGGTTCAGATCAACATATTGAGAGGCTTCTTCAATTCTTCGCTTAATCGACTCTCTATCTTCCAACTCCCCAAACTTAGAAGTGATGACCCCCAGAACGATTTGCAAGTCGGATCGCTTGGCGTGGCGGAGGGGTTCGAAACTTCCAGAGCGGTCGTCATCGTATTCCAGAAATAAGCCATCGATATGAAGTCCATTAAAAATGGTCTCTGACACAGCATCATAACCCCCGGAACTGGCATAGCTTGATTGGAAATTACCACGGCAAATATGCATCGTGATGTTCATATCATCAGGTCGATCAGCTACAGCATCATTAATCATTTTTGCAAAAATAGTACTCAATTCCTCTGGTTCAAATCCCCACGATTGTATGAGGCTGGGGCCGTTTTCTGAGAAAAATACGGACCATGCTGTGTCATCCAGCTGAAGGTAGCGGCACCCAGCCTCATAGAAGGCATGAATGGCTTTTTTATAGGCTTGGGTTAAATCGTGAATGAATTCTTCAGTAGTATTATAGATTTCTTCTTGATTTTTCCCTCTGAAGAACAGCATATTGGGACTTGGTATCGTAAACTTTGCCGTATGTGAGCCGGCAATGCTGTGAAGAAACTTATAATCTTCCAGCATAGGATGATCGGTGAAATCTATTTTGCCTGTGACCTTTACCCCGTAAGCCTTGGTAACGGTGTTATGAAATTCAATTCCTTTCTCCGGAACAAATCCCGTCACTCCGTCTAATCCTTCAAGGAAATCAAAATGCCACCAGGCTCGCCGAAATTCACCATCTGTTACGGCTTTAAGTCCGATTTCCTTTTGCTTTTCTACGATTCTAGTAATTTCCGCGTTTTCAATGGCACGCAGCTCTACTGCGTTAATCTCTCCGGACCCTTTTTGAAGACGGGCCTGTTCAATTCGCTGCGATCTTAATAAGCTTCCCACATGATCAGCGTGGAATGGAGGCAGTGACGTTTTCAATGTTCTTCGTATGAAAGTTTGACTTTGATTCATGGTTATACCTTCTTTCGTGTAAGTTTGACAACACATAAGATTTGGACTTTACAGCAAAATACCTTTCGTATTCATACCCTGAGTGGCAGCTTCAAGTGCTTGATCGATATCCTGTATTAAGTCGTCTGCATGCTCTAATCCAACAGAGAGTCTTAACAATCCATCCGTAATGCCTCTTGCCTCTCTTTCCTTTTCTGGCATGGCTGCATGTGACATAGTTGCCGGACAGGAAAGAATCGACTCGACTGCACCAAGACTTACGGCAAAAACCGGGAGGCGAATGTTTTCCACAAATGCTTTTGCGGCGGGCTTATTCGGTAATCGAAAGGATAGAAGTGCTCCTGAGCCTTTTGATTGTCTGGCATGGATGGGATATCCATCGTGAAAAGATAAACCAGGATAGTAAACTTCACTGATTAAAGAGTAAGCATTAAGATGCACAGCTATTTTTTCCGCTGTTTCTGAGGATTGTGAGAGTCTGGCACCTAAGGTCTTAATGCCCTGGATTAATTGATAAGCATCCTGCACCCCTAAGATTGAACCAAATGAGTTTTGAATAAAGGCTAATTGTTCACCAAGCTCCTCAGTCTTCGTGACGGCTAAGCCTGCAATAATATCACTGTGACCAGATAAAAACTTAGTTGCACTATGAAGAACAACATCCGCCCCCAACTGCAGTGGATTCTGATAAAGGGGTGTCATAAACGTATTGTCAACAAAGGTCAGACAGTCATTCGCTTTAGCTAATTTAACAATTCCTTCTATGTCGGTAATATTCAGGCATGGGTTTGAAGGCGTCTCGACATAAAGCACTCTTGTGTTTGGCTGGATGGCGCTGCTTGTTTCATGGAGATCAGTCATATTCACAAAAGTGTGTTCGATATTGTACTTTCCCAGCATTTCTGTGATCAGACGGTATGTGCCTCCATATACGTCTTTAGATACGAGTGCATGGTCACCGGCGGAGAGAAGCATAAAGGCAGCGGAAATGGCCGCCATGCCAGATGCGAACGCTAACCCCCTTTGGCCTCCCTCTAAGTCCGCGATGGTATCTTCTAATATTTGCCTTGTTGGGTTGCCAGATCTGCTGTAATCATACGGGCCAAATTGATCAAAGTTTTTCTGGTGGTAGGTAGATGACAGGTAAATAGGGACGTTAACAGCACCTGTGTTATGTTCTGTATGATCATGACTGGTGGAAGAATGGATGAATTTGGTCTCTAATCGATCATTGTAAGCACTCATAGTTAAAATTCCTCCTTTAGGGATCGTGTCCTTTTTGCAATACTTAATGAACGTTAAAATACCGCGCTTCAGGATGGGCGAAAACCATTGCCGTGACTGAGGCTTCAGGTTCCATCATGCATTCTTCAGTTAATTCAACCCCAATTTGTTCTGGCTCAATCAATTGGAATAATTTTTTCTGATCATCTAAATCGGGACAGGCTGGATAGCCGAAGGAATACCGCTGACCCTGGTATTTGGCTGAGAATCGCTCTTGCATTGTGAAATCAGTCGGGTCAGGGAACCCCCACTTATCTCGCAGGAGCTGGTGGATGTGTTCCGCTAATCCTTCCGCTGTTTCAAGTGCGAGTGCTTGCAAAGCGTGACTCTTCAAATATTCCCCACGTTCTTTCATGTCCAGAGAACGCTCCCTGATGCCTTTACCGGCTGTAACGGAGAAGAATCCAACATAGTCCATTTCTCCACTGGATACTGAGCGCAGATAGTCTGCCAGGCAAAGAAATGGCTCTTTGATCTGGCGGGGAAACGTAAAACGTTCCAGGATCGTTTTTTGATCAGCAGGATCATAAATGATTACATCATCCCCATCGGATTGGGCGGGAAGAAACTGATAGAGAGCGGACGGCTGTATCCAGTTTTCCTTTTCCGCCTTCAACAGTAAGTCATCGACAACCTCCTTCAACTGATGGGCTTTACCATTTCCTTCTTCTAATAGTTTGGAAAATCTCCCTTTTAGCCCCAGGTGATGCCCGATCAGCATCTGCATGTTAATAAAAGGATTAATATGGGCAATAGAATAATCACGCAAAATATGCTGTTCGAAGTCGTGCGGCTGGTAAATAGGAACGGTCTTAGAGACGTTAGATACTGGCTTTTCAGCTACGGCCGTTGCTGATTGAACTTGGGTTTGTTCATTTCCTTTGGCCACGGCCCTGGCTTGTTTCTCTTTTTGTTCGTGAATTAACAGCTCTCTTTCTTCCTTTTGACTGAGCTGGTTCGCCAGGCCAAGTCCGTCCATTGCATCTTTTGCATAAAAAACCGTACCCTCATACTGAGGAGCGATTTTTGTATTCGTAAACTTCCTTGATAGGGCAGCGCCGCCAACCAAAATGGGCAGTTCGATTTGCTGCTGCTTCAGATCCTGAGCGGTTAATACCATTTGTTGGGCCGATTTGACGAGCAGTCCAGATAATCCAATATAATCAGGCTTTTCCTCGTTTATTTGTTTGATTAACTCAGGCGGAGTTACTTTGATTCCGAGATCAACGACATCAAAACCGTTGTTGCTTAAAATGATGTCTACAAGATTTTTCCCAATGTCGTGTACATCCCCTTTAACGGTGGCGAGAAGTATTTTCCCTTTTTTATTGGACGTATCGTCTTTTTCCATATGAGGTTCAAGAAAAGCGACTGAAGTCTTCATCACCTCTGCACTTTGCAAAACTTCGGCTACAATGAGCTGATTGTCGTTGAATAATCGTCCGACTTCAGCCATTCCCTCCATGAGTGGCCCATTGATTATTTTTAGCGGGGCAGGGTACGTTCCCAGTGCCTTCTCAAGGTCTGGAAGTAACCCTTCCTTTGTTCCTTCCACCACATAGTGGGCTAATCGTTCAGGTAAACTCATCGTTGATGTTGGTGCCTTGACTTCTTTTTTCTTCCCACGGTAAAACGCAGTGAAGGAAGCGAGCGTGGCATCAGTCGTTTGAAAAAGCAGATCATTCGCCTGGTTAATTTCTTCTTCAGCAATGGAAGCAAATCGTTCCAGTTTTTCTGTGTTTACAATCGCATAATCAAGACCTGCTTTTGTGCATTGATAAAGATAGACGGCATTCAGAACTTCCCTTCCAACAGGCGGAAGGCCGAAGGAGACGTTGCTGACCCCTAAAACAGTCTGACAATTTGGCAGCTGTTCCTTAATTAAACGGATCCCGTCAATGGTCGCTTTAGCAGAGCCGATGTATTGTGCGTCACCAGTTCCGACAGGGAAGACAAGCGTATCAAAAATAATATCGGATTCATCAAGACCATATTCATCGACTAAAAGGTTGCGTGAGCGTACCGCGATCGCAAGTTTCCTCTCGGCTGTGAGGGCCATACCTTCCTCATCAATAGTTCCGACCACGACAGCTGCACCGTACTGTTGAACAAGTGGAAGGATTTCTTTAAAGCGGTCTTCGCCGTCCTCAAGGTTGATCGAATTGATAATCACTTTTCCTTGCGAGTAGGTGAGGGCTTTCTCAATAACGTCTACATCGGTTGAATCAATGATCAAGGGAACTTTCACTTTATTAATGACTTGTTTCATGAAAGCTTCCATATCCTGTACTTCATCACGATCTGGGTCCGCCAGACAAATATCAATGACCTGGGCACCTTTCTTCACTTGAGCCCGGGCGATTTCCGAAGCTTCTTCAAATTTCCCTTCCGCGATTAACCGTTTGAACTTACGGGAGCCGATTACGTTGGTTCTTTCACCAATCAGAATCGGGCGGTCATTTTTATCTTCATAGATAAAGGGCTCGATTCCAGAAACAGCATGCGGATGGGAAGATGGCACCTTCCTGGGTTCGATCCCCTTTACAGCTTCTGCGAGGGCTTTTGTGTGATCGGGGGTTGTTCCGCAGCAGCCGCCCACGACATTCAGCCATCCCTTTTCAGCAAAGCCGGCTACTTTGATAGCTAGAGATTCAGGCGTTTCATGATAGTGACCTTCTTCATCAGGCAGCCCGGCGTTTGGATAACAACTTACAGAGGTGGTAGCCAGCTCTGAAAGTGAGCGAACATGATCGCGCATGAATTCTGGACCCGTTGCACAGTTTAAGCCGACAACAGCAGGTTTCATATGTTCCAGTGATAAATAAAAGGCTTCGATCGACTGACCCGCAAGTGTTGTGCCCATCGGTTCGATCGTCCCCGAAATCATCAAAGGAAGTGTTTGCTGGAGTGATGTAAAGGCTCGAGTAATTCCGAGGTAGGCCGCTTTTACATTCAGCATATCCTGGGAAGTCTCTAACAAGAGCAGGTCCACTTCACCTTTGATCAATCCTCTTGCCTGTTCTTCATAGGAATCGGCCAACTTTTCGAATGTTGTTCCTCCTGTCACTGAGAGGGTTTTGGTTGTGGGCCCCATAGCCCCAGCTGCGAAACGGGGTTGCCCATCTTTTGAAAAGTGTTCGGCTGCCTTTTTAGCAATTTGAGCAGCCTTAAGATTCATTTCCTCCGCTAAATGACCTAATCCATATTCGTCGAGAACGAGATCTGTTGCTCCGAATGTATTCGTTTCAATAATGTCTGCCCCAGCCTCCAAGTATTGAATATGAATGTGTTCAAGCACTTCTGGAGCTGTTAGATTCAAGTATTCATTACAACCCTCATAGGCCTCTCCGCCGAAGTCCTCTGCTTCAAGACCGGCATTTTGCAGCATTGTCCCCATGGCTCCGTCTAGTACGAGAATTCGTTTTGCGAGGTGTTGTTCAAATAATGTGGCTCCCATTCGCAACCTTCCTTTCTGTGTCTGCTTGTGTTTTCTGCTTAATATAGTGAGTGAGTTCTTCTGTGATTTCGTATCGTAAAAAGGGTGTGATTAAATAAATTCCATTAAAATAGTCAACAGCGGTATCAATTAAAGATTTTGCAATGGCAATTCCTTCTGCCTGAGATAGCATGGGGTCGTGGCTGCAAGCTTCCATACGCTGTCTAATCTCCGGAGAAAGCGTAATTCCTGGTACTTCATTGTGCAAAAACTCCGCGTTGCGCGAGCTGATTAGTGGCATGATGCCAATATAGATAGGAACTGGTATATGCTGGGTCGCTTCATATACTTCCTTTAGCTGTTCGTTACTGTACACAGGTTGGCTGATAAAGTAATCTGCGCCATATTTGATCTTTTTTTCTAAACGGCCAACCGCTCGATTTAGGTTGCGGACATTTGGATTAAAAGCGGCCGCGACGGAGAAATTCGTGTTCATACCAAGCGATTTACCAGAAAAAGAGATCCCTTTATTGAGCTGTTTAATGTAATGAATCAGATCAAACGAAGACAGATCATAGACGGATGTGGCACCAGGGAAGTCACCGATTTTAGTGGGATCCCCTGTAATGGCAAGTACCTGGGTGATTCCGAGTGTATGCAGCCCCATCAAATGAGATTGCAGGCCGATCAGATTGCGGTCACGGCAGGATATATGGACTAACGGGTTGATATCGAATTTTTGTTTGATAATGGAGGCGACGGCTGTGTTGCAAATTCTCGGGCTGGCCAGTGAATTATCTGCTAACGTCACTGAATCAACTCCAGCTTGTTGGAGTGCCTGAGCTCCTTTTAAATATCGATCAGTAGAGAGACGCTTCGGTGGATCAAGCTCAACAATGATAGACGGTCTTTGCGCTGCTATTTCGTAAAGGTGTGGACGAGTATCTTTATTCTCAGGAGGGGCTGCCGAATCATTTTTTTGAATTGACACGGTCTTCTGCTCAATTGGCTTTTCACCCTTTATTTCATTCGCAATCGCAGTAATATGCTCAGGTGTTGTTCCACAGCAGCCCCCGATAAGCCTTGCACCTTGTTCATAAAGGGCGCGGGCACTAGCCTTAAAGTACTCTGCATCTGTTTTGTATATAAATCTGCCATCCTGGTAAGCTGGTAAGCTGGAATTTGGGTAGGCAGAGAGTACGGCCTTTTCGGGAAGAGGGACACTTTCTAACGCCTGCACCATGTGGTAAGGCCCCAGTCTGCAATTGACCCCAATCACATCCGCACCCTCTTTTTCTATAATCGCTAAAGCTTCTGCGAGGGAGGTGCCTTCCTGTAAGACACCAGGTTCATGCATAGACACTTGAGCGATGATCGGAAGTTCTGTTTCTTTTCGGGCAATTTGTAAAACGGTTGTAAGTTCTTCTAAGTCATAAAACGTTTCTAGTAAAATACCGTCTACTTCTTCAAACAGCAAACAGTATAGTTGCTCACGGAAGGTCCGTTTGATTTCTTCCAGAGAAACGGCTTGTTTTCTAATGCTGCGAATTCCTCCGATTGTACCCACTACATAGGTATTGTCTGTAGCAGCTTGTTTAGCTAGTCTGACAGCTGTTGTGTTGATTTCTTTTACTTTATCCTCTAACCCATAACGCGCCAGCTTAATATAGTTGGCTCCATATGTATTCGTTTGAATAATATCAGCACCAGCATCTACATATGCCTGATGAACGTGCAGGATTTCGTTTGGGTGAGAAAGGTTTAATTCCTCAAAGCATTGGTCGATGCCGTAAGAGTAAAGCAATGTTCCCATAGCACCATCACCAACAACTGTCTTTTCTTGAAGGGCATCTCTAAGGTCCATGATGTTCCTCCTGTCTTTAATATTTGTTAAGATTTATTGTCCACAAGACACGGGGGAGTAAGGAAGTGCCGTTCTTAGTCGAACTTCCTCTGCTGTGTCTAATGGAGCTTTTGTCTTCAGTAAAGATATGAGATCGATTCCAATCATCTATGACTCCCTTTGTAATTTGTTCAGTGTCTGATCGAGATCTTCGATTAGATCGTCAATACATTCAATGCCAACTGAAAAACGCAGCAGTCGGTTACAAACCCCATAGCGCTTCCGCTTTTCTTCCGGGATGTCGGCATGAGTCTGGGTCGCTGGATAGGTGATAAAACTTTCTACTCCGCCGAGACTTTCGGCAAAAGTAATGACTTTCAAGTTTCTTAAAAAGGGATCGATACAATGTTCAGCTTCTAAACGAAATGAAAGCATTCCGCCCCGGCCGGGATAAAAGACGTGTGTAACAGCGTGATGGCGTTCCAGATAGGAAACAACAGCCTTTGCATTTTGCTCATGCCGCTCCATTCGTAAGGCGAGGGTTTTCATCCCCCTCATAAGCAGCCACGAGTCAAAAGGGGAGAGGACTGCGCCGGTTGTATTTTGATGAGTCGCTAATTTTTCACAAATTACAGGGTCTTCTGCGACAAGTAGTCCGGCCAGGGTATCGTTGTGGCCGCCCAAATATTTGGTGGCACTATGGATCACAATATCGGCACCTTCTCGTAAAGGCTGTTGCAAGAGCGGTGTATATAATGTGTTATCAACAAGCAGCAGAAGACCATGTTCCCTGGCTACTCTCGCTATGGCCGGAATATCTGCAACATGCATAAGCGGGTTCGTAGGTGTCTCAATATAAATCGCCTTCGTTTTCTCAGTGATATATTCCTCTAAGTCGGATAAATGTTGGCTGTCACAATAATGAAATCTCAAACCATATTGAGTAGAGAGGTGCTCAAATAAACGATAACTGCCGCCATACAAATCTTCTGACACAATGATCTCATCTTGATGGGCGAATAAAGAAAGTGCAGTTTGAATTGCCGCCATCCCTGAACTGAATGCAAATCCCATTTCTCCATGTTCAATTTCCGCAATGGATCGTTCGAGAATGCTTCTTGTGGGATTCCCTGTTCTTGAGTAGTCAAAGCCAGTCGATTCACCGATGCCAGGATGTTGGTAGGCAGTTGAGAAATAGACGGGAGCATTAACGGCTCCTGTAGCATCCAGATTGTTTTTGCCTGTATGAACTAACTTTGTTTCCGTACGTGAGGTAGACATGAGCATTCTCCTTTTATAAAAATAAAAAAAGCCTTCTGTAAGAAGAAGACTTTAAGATACTTAATGCTTCTTCTTATCTTTCAAGTTTAAATAACTTGCTGGATTTAGCACCATACTGGTAATACCAGTGGTTGCTGAGGTTTCATCGGGCCAGTCCCTACACCTCTCTAGATAAGAAAACATATGTAATTTTTTGGTATTTATAATTGCTTACTTTACATCAAATGAACAATGGATTCAAGAGTAAACTTTATGTCTTTCTGTTGAATTCTTCTAGCCTAGTTTATGACTTCTGTAAATCATCTAGTACTCGATTTGAAATCTTGTTTCAGATGTTGCGACTTACATTACACGAAAAAAAACAAGGAATCAAGGGTAATTGTCAAAAGAATTTAAAAATTATTAAACCCGACTAAATCACTTTGAATAAAGGGTTTTAGGATTTAAATGGCAATAAATTTTACAAATTCTCTTTGACAGGATCGAATACTTGTTGTATATTTTCCAGTAACAAAATTAAATCAATTTCTTATCCAGAGGGGTGGAGGGACTTGGCCCGACGAAACCTCGGCAACAGACTAGTCATAGTACTGTGCTAACTCCAACAAGCTATTAGCTTGATAGATAAGAAGAGACGGATCCCGTTGTCTGAAATCCTCTTCTTATTGCTGTTTAAGAAGAGGATTTTTTTAATTTAATGATGATACTGCTGACTAGACAACTAGAGGTAGTGCTGCTTGTTAGAGTAGAGCAGTGCTGCCTTTTTTCTTTGCTTTTCACAAATACTAACTGTTTCTTTTGAGGAGGATTCAACGATGACTAATAACGTAGTAACCTATGACTCTGCTTTTGAAAATCCTTTCCCTGATCGCATCACAAAAGATCATAAACAAGAAGCATTCCAGGTTTTACAATGGGCCTATCGTTCTTATGATGATATTGTCTATGCCTGCAGTTTTGGTGCAGAAGGGATTGTATTAATCGACTTGATTTCTCAGGTGAAAAAGGATGCAGCCATTGTATTCCTGGATACGGATGTTCACTTTCAAGAGACTTATGATCTCATCAATGCAATTAAAGAAAGATTTCCAGATTTGCAGATTACGATGAAAAAACCGGACTTAACGTTGCAGGAACAAGCCAGTAAGCATGGCGATGAATTGTGGAATCGAAATCCTGATAAATGTTGTTATATTAGGAAGATTAAACCGCTTGAAGACGCTTTAAACGGAGCAACGGCTTGGATTTCCGGGTTAAGACGCGAGCAATCTCCAAGCAGAAGTGAAACAAACTTTGTGAACAAAGATGACCGTTTTCGCTCGATCAAAGTTTGTCCACTCATTCACTGGACCTGGGAGGACGTATGGGAGCATATTCGTACTCGTAACCTTCCATACAATGAACTTCATGATCGAGGATACGCCAGTATCGGCTGTATGCCTTGCACGTCCCCTTCAGAGGATCCTAATGATCGTTCAGGCAGATGGCAAGGATTTGCTAAAACAGAATGTGGTCTGCACACCGGATCTCCTAAGGACTCCCGTTCATGACCCTGATCATTATAGGGCTGGCCGTTTCTTGCTTTTTTGCATTTAATGTCGGGGCAAGTGGTTCAGCTGCAACGATGGGAATTGCTTATGGAGCTCAAGTTATCAAGAAGAAACGAACAGCTCTTCTCCTAAGCGGGGTGGGGGGATTGCTTGGTGCTTTGTGGGGCGGAGAGGTAGTGGAAACGATAGGAAAGGGGCTCATAGCATCAGAACTGCTGACTGTTCAGGCGGCTGTCATTATCTTGTCTGTAGCGGCCATTACATTATTTTTTACGAACATGATTGGCATTCCGCTCTCCACAAGTGAGGTAACAGTTGGAGCCATAGTCGGGGTAGGGATCTCTTTGCAGCAGCTTTACCTTGACACTCTGATTCACATTGTCACCTTCTGGGTAATTGTTCCTGTCGCTGCCTTTACCCTGACATTTTGTTTTGGATTAATCGGAAATTACTGGAGAAGGAAGCACAAGTCTTCAGCGAGTAGACAAATTTCCAAGTGGATTTCCATTTTGTTAATTATAACTGGTTTCATAGAGGCCTTTGCTGCTGGGATGAACAACGTAGCGAATGCAATTGGCCCTCTTGTCGGTGCGGGTGTTTTACCAAAAGAAATAGGACTGCTGGCAGGAGGGGTGTTTATTGCCCTTGGAAGTATTTTATTAGGAGGAAGAGTGCTTGAAACAAATGGCAAGCGCATTTCCACATTAACCTTAACAGATGGGGTTATGGTGTCAGGGACATCGGGCGTATTGGTAGTGGGTGCTTCCTTATTAGGAGTTCCCATTCCGATGACACAGGTTACGACATCAGCCATTGTGGGGATAGGGGCAACGAAGAACTGGGGCGAAATTTGGAAAAAGAGAATTATTTATCAAATTTTGAAAGTCTGGATCACTTCTCCAATTATTTCCCTGGTTCTTGCTTACTGTTTAACGGAAGTCTTTTTGAGGTCAAATTTTTATACAGTTGTTATGATGGCTTGCGGAATATTCGCCACTTTGCTTCTGACAGGCTTTGGAAGGAAGGCAGCTGTCCAGACCCCAAAAGGGAAACCTCGATCCTTAAAACAAGAGTTTTAGTATGGACACAATGCCATCGCACCATTCAGCTGGAGTGAGGTGTAGTAACTACCTGATCACAACCTAAGGAGGGAAGACCATGAATACAAACATTGCCAGGCATGATACTGCTTCTATTTCAAAGATTGATTATCACCGTAAAAATCAGCATTTTAGTGGTGTGGTTTGGCTTACCGGTCTATCAGGTTCTGGAAAGTCTACGATAGCCAAACTTATTAATCAGAAGCTCTATGATCAAGGGGTGCAAACCTATGTCCTGGATGAAGATGATGTACGTCACGGGTTGAACAATGACCTCGGTTATGGAGAACGGGATCGACAAGAAAACATTCGAAGGGTTGGAGAAGCAGTCAAGCTTTTAGTAGATAGCGGGACAATTGTAATGGCAGCATTTACTTCTCCTTTCCGTTCAGACCGCAACCAGATTCGTCATAAATTCAGAGAGAATGAGTTCCTTGAAGTATTCGTGAGTTGTCCGATTGAGGACTGTGAGAAACGTGATCCTAAAGGTTTATATAAAAAAGTTAGAATAGGTGAGATTCCATCCTTTACAGGGTTTGATTCCCCATATGAACCACCGCATGAGGGAGACCTAGTTGTTCATACGGACCAGGAATCTGAAGAGTCCTCATCTGAACGTATTTTTCATCTATTACGGCAAAAACAATGGATTTAATGGACGTAAAGGATTTTTTCAACGCATGATCTATTCAGAAAGTTGTAAATAAAGATTCTGGTCACAGCCAAACTATTCGCTAGAACTTTTTTTATAAGTTCTAGCTTTGCTCACACTTAGTGTTTAGCCTTAATTATTCGTCACTCTCTAATTCCACAAGCTGGTCTGTAATGACATTAAGTTGTCGGTCGGCCACATCAGTTGAGATGATATCTTCTTTTAACAATTGTTCAA
This sequence comes from Halobacillus naozhouensis, assembly GCF_029714185.1. Lineage (NCBI taxonomy): Bacteria > Bacillati > Bacillota > Bacilli > Caryophanales > Bacillaceae > Halobacillus > Halobacillus naozhouensis. The sequence goes on from NZ_CP121671.1 coordinate 603,867, forward strand.
CAGCTTCGTGCTGCGCATATAAGGCATGCTTTTGCAAGGTGGTTTGCTGTTTCTCTTTAAGGTCGGGATGGTTTGCAAAAAGGTTGTCAATGTCGGTATGCAATTGGTTCAGTTCTTGTTCATATTGTTCAATGATTCCTTTCGTTATCGTTTCAGTAATGAACAGGTTCTCCCTTACTTTAGTTATTTCTGAAATGGATTTTTTAAATCGATAAACACGTGCTATAAGTTCTTCATACTCTATAAAACCTTCTTCTTCCTTATTAGCTCCCAGCCATGTGATCAACGGTTTAATTGAGAGCCCTTGAAAGACTAGGGAGAACAGAACCACGCTAAAGGCTAAAATTAAAATATCCTCACGTCCTGTGAAGTCACGAGGTAGACTCAACACAAGTGCAATGGATAATGATCCCTTTAATCCACCCCAGTTTAAAATGTGTTTCCACGAAGCAGCGATTCCTTTGACAAATAGTAAGCTTAAATATACAGCAGCACTTCTAGCCAAAAGTACAATTAGAATCGCCAAAAAGATATATCCCCATTTGTCTGTGACATCGATGCGTGTGATTTCCAGTCCTACCATCAGAAATACGAGGGAATTCGCGAGTAGTGTGATGACATCCCAGAAGTTGCTGATATTCAACTTTGTCGCAGGTGTCATCCCGATTTTTGCGCCATAATTCCCTAAGATAAGTGCTGCAACCACAACCGCAATAACTCCCGAAGCGTGAACTGTTTCAGCAAGGAGGAATGCCCCGTAAAACAAAATGATGCTGAAAATAATTTCCAAGGGATAATCATCAAAGAGTTGGGTGATTCGTGACCCTACATAGCCTAGTGCTCCTCCAACGATCAGGCCTAACGCTACAACTTTAATGAATTCCCATAGTCCATTGCCGACGCCAATCAACCCAAGTTCCGTATAGGCCAGTAAAGAGAATGCAGATATATTAAAAAGGACAACGGCCAGCCCATCATTAAATAAACTTTCACCTTCAATAACAGTGGCAAGTCTGTTGTTTACGCCCACGTTCTTAAAAATCGATAATACACTGACCGGATCTGTGGCACTCATAATGGCGGCAAACACGAAAGCAGCGGGAATTGAAAATTCTAAAAGCCACATGGAAGAAAACCCAATCACGACAAAGGATAAAAAGGTGCCTCCAAATGCGAGTGCGATGATGGGCTTTTTATTCTCATTTAAATGGGAGAAGGGGAGCTTCAAGGCAGCTTCTCCTAATAGCGCAGGTAAGAATAGTGTGATAATCGCAAAATTAAACACTTCTGCTTCGGTAATAAAATCTTTCAAAGGGGTAAGTATGGGGACATCTATCAAACCAATGATAGCTCCAACTATGACAAGGGCGATCGGGTAGGGTTGTTTTAATTTTTTTGCAAATGCAGTAATCCCGGCTGCAATCAGAACTAAGATTAGTACAAGTGAAAATATATGATGTAAATCTAATTCATGCACTGGCTTTTCCTCCTAAGCTGGGGCTAATTTCTTGTTAACGGTAAAGTCAGACAGTGAATACCGCCTCCTAGTTTATAAAACTCGCTGATATCTACTGTGATCACCTTTATCCCGCATGATCTTAAGAGTTCATTCGTCTTAATTCCAGAGCTCGGACAGACTACTCTTCCGGGAGCTATCGGCAGAACGTTAATGGAAAGGGCGGGATCTCGAGGATCGACGTGTAACAAGTTCAGCTTTCGTTTATGTAGCTCATCCAGAAACCAAAAAGGCAGAAGAGCCTGGTTTATAAGGGCGGTATGCTGGTCGAGCAGAAGAAAGGCTTCATCCAAATGGATGATCGTTGAGGGCAGATCCACGCTAATTAGGTCGATGTTTTGATGCGAAAGGATTTGCCTTACTTGTTCAATGCCGTCCGGATTTACACGTTCAGATCGTCCGATAATGGCTGTAGTGCTATCTAACATGCTAAAGCTGCCGCCTTCAGCAAACCCGTTTCCCTGAATGCATCCTAGCATCGGTACACCTAAACGACTGAATGTCTGCGAAGCGAAGACAGTTTCCCCATATCGGATATAAAGGGCAAGGCGGGGAAGGATCACTCCTCCGGGGATCACCATCCCCAAGTCTCTTGTGAAAGTTCGCTCCGGCCAAGATTCTGATTCCCCTTCAAGATAGACGACTTCAATCCCTTCTTTAGTTAACACCCCAGCAAGCTGGTCATGCTGAAATTGCAAGCTCTCTAAATTCGGTAGTCCTGTAGTTTGTTCGTCTTGCGGGGGCGTTCCTTTTATATTTTGCGCCAAAACACTTCCATATTCGATTTGCTGGGCATTACTATGCAAACTCAGTATTTCTTTCCCGGGACGATGCATTAATACTTTCTTGACTGGTTGTATATCATTGGACACGCCCCAGTTCTCACCCCACATATCTTTCAGCAGTTTCTTGTCATGAAACGGCTCGACTACCATTTTTCTTGATAAATATCGACGGGAAGTGTGCATGTCATAACTCCTAATCCTTTTGGTTTCGTAGTAAAAGCTTTTCCAAAAAGAGAGGTAGTTATCCTTATGCAAGAGCCCTGGACCTTACATAACCAGGGCGCCTGTCTTTAATCCTATTCAATAGAATCCCCACACTAAATTCATCGTTAAAGTACAGCAATTCTCAAAATTATCCGCATCTGCATATAAGGTAAAAGTTACGGAGTTAGGAGTGTAAGTCGTCTTAACATCTGAAGGCACTCCGGTGGATTTAATGATACGATCCACTTCATCTTGCTCATTTTCCTGGGCTGAACTCATAAGATTTCTCATTTTCTCAGGGTGAGACAAGAGATGGTTCACAATCGTTTTAGCCTGATCGAATAAAGTATGATAAGCCTGTAATGATTGCTTAAAATAGTCAGTATTCACCTGAGGATACGGGTTCCTGTAGTAAGGATGAAGGTAATATTCACTCACTTTTTGTACAACCTCCAAGTCCATAAGATTTAGAAAACTTCTTACACCTTATGATAATGGGCGAACTGTAGTGCGAAATGCTTTTACAGATGACGAATGTTTTTACGTTCTTTTGTTAATCCTAACAATGAATTACATAAGGAGGAATTGATAGTGAATATAGCTGACATCATGACAGTCATCGGTTTTGTTACATGTGCGATTCTATTGCTGATCATCATTATAGCTGGAATTTATCTATATTTTATTGACAGAACGCAAGACATGCACCCAATTTTGCGTAATTATCCCGTTGTTGGACGAGCAAGACATTTTTTTCAACAAATTGGTCCGGAAATGCGGTCCTACTTATTTAACAATGACAACGAAGGTAAACCTTTCTCACGGAACGACTATGAACATATAAAGAATAAAGCAAAATATAAACGTGATGTCTTTGGATTTGGCTCACAGCGGGATTTTGAAAAAGAGGGTTATTATGTAAGGAACTCAATGTTTCCGAAGCTGTCTGAAGAATTAAGGATGGACAGGGAAACAAAAGTAACGACGGACCGTTATTTACTGCTGAAAGAGCCATTATTTACCCAGAAAAAAGAAGAATTGGAGCAGGATGAATCTCCAGTTTATCTACTTAACGAAGAAGATACGATTGTGATTGGAAAAAACGCCAGAAATCCCTTTCATGTCAGAGGGCAGATTGGAATGTCTGCGATGAGCTATGGATCTCTTGGTGATCACGCGATTACCGCCTTATCAGAGGGTCTTGGGATCGCTAAGGGGACGTGGATGAATACAGGGGAAGGCGGTCTTTCGAAATACCACCTCAAGGGCGGCGTAGATATTATTATGCAAATCGGCCCCGGGATGTTTGGCGTTCGAGACCCGGAAGGTAATTTTAGTTGGGATGCTTTAAAAGAGAAAAGCGAAATCCCTGAAGTTAAAGCTTTTGAGGTTAAACTCGGGCAAGGGGCAAAAACTCGTGGCGGTCACATTGATGCAGAAAAAGTGACAGAGGAGATTGCCGAAATTCGTATGGTGGAACCATTTAAATCCATTGACAGCCCAAACCGTTTTCGTGAATTTAGTGACTTTCCATCGCTATTTGAATTTATCGAACAAATTCGGGAGCATAGTGGTAAGCCAGTTGGTATGAAAGTGGTGATTGGAAGTGCCTTTGAGGCTGAGGAATTAGCCAGGAGCATTAAGGAAACAGGGAAATGTCCTGATTTTATCTCTGTCGATGGCTCTGAAGGAGGTACGGGAGCTTCTTATCAAGAATTGGCTGATAGTGTGGGCTTGCCAATTAGGTCTGCCTTGCCTTTATTAGACAACGCTTTGAAAAAATATGGGGTTCGTGATCAGCTTAAGATTATCGCCTCCGGAAAATTATTTTCACCTGACCGAATAGCGATTGCTCTGGCTATGGGGGCCGATCTTGTGAACATTGCAAGAGGGTTTATGATTACAGTCGGCTGCATTCAGGCTCTTCAATGTGCTTCTAATGCCTGTCCGGTTGGGGTGGCAACAACAGATCCTGAATTGCAGAAAGGTCTCGTCATTGAGGAAAAGAAATGGCGGACAGCGAATTATGTTATTACGATGCGAAAGGGATTATTCCGAATAGCCGCAGCGGCGGGTTTGGAATCACCTGTGCATTTTAATCGGGAACATGTAGTTTATAATGATGAACGGGGTAAAACGTGGTCACTGGATGATATTTATCAATCGATTGTAGATCAAGACAAGAAAGTGAATTAGAAATTTGAAGGTAAAGTCTAACCGGAAAAAGGTTAGGCCTTATTTTTTTGGACTGATGCGTCTGTGAATTGAATAGGATATAGGCAATTGACTTTATTCATAAGGATGGGGTTACTATGTATCGTTATTTCATTGCCTATTTATCTGACCGCAGTGGTCACTTTGATCTTTGGTTATATAACTTGGCTAACGGAATGAGTGTGCAACTGACAAATGGGGCAGGGGCTCCGTATTCCATTCCTGTTTGGTCACCAGGCGGCAGCAAGATTGCGTTTGTGGGTGGACAACAAATTCTCTATGTAGTTCATGTCTATACTGGAGCGATTGCACAGATCGATCAGCTGGAAGAAGGGGCCGGATTTGAATTTGATTGGTCTCCCGATGGTGAAAAGCTGGTCTATACGAAGCACGATCAAATCATACTGTATAACGTATTATCTCATCGAGCACAGTTTATTGATTACCCAGGGTCTTCAAATCCTCAATGGTTTCCAAATGGCAGGGAGCTGCTCTTTCAGGCACCTGATGAGTCAGGGATCAGTCAGTTATTCCGTATTCGAACCAATGGAACTGATGTGCGGCAGATCACGAGCAATGAGGAAGGACCACTTCATGATATAGAGCTGTCTCCCGACGGCACCTTTGTGCTATATACGACGCCTGGAGCGAGTATCTCGTTAATCAGGACGGTAGAACTTTCAACAGGTAATGTCTTTGAAGTGGAAGGAGGACCACTGGCTAAAAACTATTACCCGGCATGGTCGCCTGATTCCATGCGAGTTGCTTATAGCGCCACAAATTTTGATGAAAACAACGGGTATTTTTCGCAAATACGTACAGTGGGACGCATGGGCGAAAATGAACGAACTTGGGTAAATTCTAATTGCTTTGCAACACCTGTAAGCTGGTCCCCGGATGGCAGACAAATTGCCTATCTTAGTGGTTGTACGGAGCAAGAATTTGCCCGCGAAATGCTGGTGTTAAACCTTTCTCAGGCTACTTCTACTCGGCTGATAAGTGGAGTTAACATCATGTCCATGCAATGGGCACCGTCACCGTTTATAAGATGGCGAAGAACGCCGTACATCAATGAGCAATATCAAGTCAGGCTTAACTATCCTTCGCACTGGGAGAAGGTGAACGACCTAAGATTTCAGGGAATGGACGGTTTTTTTCAAATATCAGCCATTTCTTCAGAGAGAACAATCGAAGAAGTCTGTCATGACGAAGCTTTGCACCCATTACGACCTTATGGTTCCATGCCGGCAGTTTACCCGACACGTATGCATAATCAAGAAGTATGCTTTATTTTTCCTTCTGCAGATCAATCTTCTGAGATGATGGGGCAGTCTGCATTTCTTATAAAGTATCCGAAGCCTGTAAAAATTCAAGGTGAAACCTATCATTACTTTATCTTGTGGGCAGATCAGCATCATATGAGAGAAATTGCTGCCTCCTTAATCTTTTTAAGTAGTTAATACGTTATAGGCATGACGTGCTTAACTGGCTGACCAGGCTTTTTATGTTTGTCATGGCTGGTTGCGCCGAAACGTATAAATAACTAAAAAGGGGATCTGTTTGGGGGGGAATTGTCATAAGTAAATGGATTTGTGCCTTAATTGGAATCGCTGGTACGGGTATCTTACTAACGGTCGGATTACTGGTTCAATCTAATCATGAATATAGAGCATTGACTCTGAACATGGAAGAATCGGAGAAATCTAAGGATGCAGTTGAAGGCTTTATGAATGAACTTCAGAAGGAGTTTCAAAAGCGATCGATAACGAAAGCGGCCGTTTATTATTCGTATGATGACAATCAGTGGACGGTACAAGTTATAGGAGAAGAATTTCTGAAGGAGCATAAAGGTGAGATTACATCAGTAATTGACAAAGTTGCCGAAGATATGAAGATGGGGAAGTTAGATATATTTTATCGGGTGATTAAATCATCTTCATAAAAAAAGCAGCATCACGAAATATAATGAGAGTTTTCAAGCGTTCCATTTGGCGGGACGCTTTTTTTCTGGAAAAAATTATCGTGTTATTTTGACAGTTTTCTTTTTGCTTTATGAAAGTTAAAGCTTGATCTAAAGCGGTTATCGAAATAATCTATTCCAATAGTTTAGCGCTTGAAAGTAGTCTAGCTTTAAAAGACATTCTTGAGGGAAAATTTAGATAATTCTAAGATGAGTATGATGTAGTTTTATTTCAGGGCAAGGAGGAGTTCTACATGGTCCAGCCACGTCAACAAATTAATCAAATCGCAATGTACTCACCGGGAAAGCCGGTTGAAGAATTAAAACGAGAGAAAGGGCTATCAAAAATCATTAAGATGGCCTCAAACGAAAATCCTTTTGGATACTCGCCGCGCGCAGCGGAAGCTATCCAGGCTGAAATGAAGGAGATTCCGTATTATCCGGAAGTTACAGCGCCTTTGCTGGCTGAAAAGCTTGCGAACAGGCTTGAAGTTTCTCCAGATCAAATTTTATTTGGCAGCGGATCAGATGAAATTATCCGTCTGTTAACCAGAACCTATATAAATGAAGGGGATGAGGTCGTGATGGCCGGCGTCACGTTCCCCCGTTATAAAACGAATGTCATCATCGAAGGCGGGGTTCCCGTTGAGGTAGAGATGAAGGAGGGCACCCATGATTTAGACGCGATGTATCAGGCCATCAATGGGAAAACGAAGATCGTATTTGTATGTAATCCCAATAACCCGACGGGGACGATTGTGGAAAAGGAAGCACTAAAAGCGTTTATAGAAAAAGTACCATCAGACGTTATGCTCGTCATGGATGAGGCTTACTATGAATACGCGGATTCTCCGCAGTACCTAGAAACACTGCCGCTTTTAGATCAGCACAAAAATATGGTGATATTACGGACGTTTTCTAAAGTGTACGGGCTGGCAGCATTGAGAATTGGTTACGGGCTCATGTGCACCGATATGGTGGACCATTTACGGAAAGTGAAAGAGCCGTTTAATGTAAACAGACTGGCCCAGACAGCTGCTTCAGCTTCATTAGATGATGACGAGTTTATGTATGAAAGCATCAGCCTTAATCGGGAAGGACGCGATTACCTGAATGACAGTTTTGGCCGCATGAACTTAAGCTACTTTCCGACGCAAACCAACTTTATTATGGTGGATGTCAGTGAACCAGCGGAAGAGGTCCATGAATTTCTGTTGAATCAGGGGATTATTATCCGGCCAGGACATTTAATGGGCTATCCAACGATGATTCGGGTGACAATTGGGAAACAGGAAGATAATGAACGTTTCATTGAAAGTCTGCAAAGCTTTCTAGAAAAAAATAAATCAAATGTTCATCAGTCTTAAACGGAAAGGATGTGGTTACGTGGATATGCTAGAAAGATTTCCAATCACACAGTATATAAACGAAGAGGGAGAATTAGTTAGGCAAGATATCAAAGAGGGTCTCTCCCTCGATCTAATTAAAATATTTTATGAAAAAATGCTGCGTGCCCGAATGATGGATAAGAAATGTGTTAATCTGCAGCGGCAAGGGCGCATTGGCACGTATGTCCAGTATGAAGGACAGGAGGCCGCGCAAGTGGGAAGTGCGCTGGCGATCGAGGAAGGGGATTGGATGTTTCCTTCCTACCGGGATCATGCAGCAACGATGACATTTGGCCATTCACTGCGCAACCTGCTGTTATATTGGGTCGGACGAATCGAAGGGGGTATTCCGCCAGAAGGGAAGAACATTTTTCCGCCTGCCGTGCCAATTGCCTCGCAATTGCTGCATGCCACTGGGGCAGCCTGGGCAGAGAAAAAGAAAAACACAGACCGGGTATCGCTCGTCTATTTTGGTGACGGGGCCACTTCGGAAGGGGACTTCCATGAAGGGCTTAATTTTGCAAGCGTTTTCAAAGCGCCAGTCGTATTTTTTAATCAGAACAATGGGTATGCCATCAGTGTTCCGACAGAGAAACAGATGAACTCTAAGACGATAGCCCAGAAAGGTTTAGGATATGATATTCCGAGTATTCGTATCGATGGAAATGATATTCTCGCGGTGTTTATGGAGACCCAAAAAGCTGTTGAGCGTGCGCGCAGTGGAGAAGGTCCAACGTTAATTGAGGCAGTTACGTGGAGATACGGAGCACACACAACGGCAGATGACCCTTCAAAATACCGTGATCAGTCAGAAAGTGACCGCAGACGGACGACTACTGACCCGCTGCTTCGACTGGAAAGATATTTAAAGCAGCAAAACAGCTGGGATGAAGAGTGGTTAGCTAGTATTGAACAGAAAATCACTGATGAAATCAATACCGCTTTGGCGGAGATGGATGATGTCCCGGAAGCGGAGATCGAGCAGCTATTCAATCATGTGTTTGAAAAACCGACATGGACAATTGAACAGCAACGAGAACATCATATGTCGATCAAGAGGGGGCAGGTATAATGACGACGGCTGTGCAAGTGAAAAAATTAACGATGGTGCAGGCGGTTACCGATGCGATGAGAACGATGCTTGAAGAGGATGAATCAGTGTTGGTGCTGGGGGAAGACGTCGGAATCAATGGCGGTGTGTTCCGGGCCACTGATGGATTGATTGGGCAATTTGGTGAGGATCGTGTGATTGACACACCACTTGCAGAATCAGGGATTGTGGGGACATCGATTGGTTTAGCAGTAAATGGTTTCCGTCCAATTGTTGAAATGCAGTTCCTGGGGTTCATCTACCCGGCCTTTAATCAGTTGATGACACATGCGACACGGATGCGGCAACGGTCGATGGGGCGGTTTACAGTACCCATGGTGGTTAGAGCTCCATATGGGGCAGGGGTAAAAGCCCCAGAAATTCATTCGGATAGTGTAGAAGCCTTGTTTACTCATATCCCTGGTTTGAAGGTGGTCGTTCCTTCAAATGCTTACGACGCAAAGGGGCTGCTGATTGCAAGCATAGAAGATCCTGACCCCGTACTTTTTCTAGAACCGATGAGAAGTTATCGATCTTCAAGAACCGAGGTGCCGGAGGAGAAGTATTCGATTGAACTTGGTAAAGCTGCTTATGTTAAAAAAGGTCATGATGTGACAGTACTGACATGGGGAGCGATGGTGTCGGATACGGTCAAGGCTGTTGAAAAATATGAGGAAAAATATGAGGCAACTTGTGATGTGATTGACCTGAGAACATTGTATCCATTAGACAAAGATGTGATTGCTGAATCTGTCAGGAAAACAGGCCGAGCGGTAATCGTTCACGAAGCGCCATCGGCAGGAGGAGTCAATGGTGACGTGATATCTGTCATTAACGACACGGCCTTTTTCTACTTGAAAGCTCCGATTCAGAAGGTTACAGGATTTGATACACCAGTTCCTGTTTATTCCCTCGAGCGCGAGTATTTGCCAAGCAGTGACAAAATAATCCACGCCATCAATATGACGTTATCGTACTAGAAAGCTGTCAGGAAAGGGGAATTTGGTGATGGAAGTAAAATTACATGATATTGGCGAGGGCATGCATGAAGCAGAAATTCTTCACTATTTTGTGAAGAAAGGGGAACATGTCAAAAATGATGAGCCGTTAGTTGAGATTCAAACTGATAAGATGACCGCGGAGCTGACGGCCCCTTCCGAAGGGATCATTGAAGAGATTAGATTCGAATTGGGTCAGGTGGTCGAAGTAGGAACGACAATTTTGACAATTAAGACGGAACAAGAGGCTGCTTCACCAGTTCCGGATCAACCACTGTCACATAAGGAACTTGATGTGGCTGTTAAAACACCTGAGAAAACGTTAACGATGACTCTTCCTGTCAATCGAGTGATGGCCTCTCCTCATACAAGAAGAGTAGCGCGGGAAAATGGCGTTACGATTGAAGAAGTAGCAGGAACTGGCCCGGCTGGGCGTGTGTTGGATGAGGATATTTTTGCTTTTATTCAAGCAGAAGCAAAACCTTCACCTGCTCAACATGATATTAAAGAGACGGAAGCCCAAGTAGTAGAAAGTCGAGAGAATAAGACGATTCCATTAAGAGGTGGTAAGCATACAACGCAATCCACGTCTCAACCTGTGACGCATTTTGATGAGGTAGACATGACGGAGCTGCATAAATGGCGAGAATATCTAAAAGCAGGAACTTCGAGACAAGAAGGCATCGACGTGTCCGTGCAAGCTTTTTTAATCAAAGCCTTGCAATTATCACTTAGGGACTTCCCTATCTTTAATTCTAAGCTCGATGAGGAGAACGGGAAAGTTGACCTGGAATCAGCCTGTCATATCGGCCTGGCCACAAGCACGAGTGATGGATTGGTAGTTCCGGTCTTAAAACATGTCGAGCGGCAATCAGTCATCGCCATTCATGAATATGTGAGGACTTTGACGCAAAGGGCGATTGACGGCCAGCTGTCTGCGGAGGAGGCAGAGGGAAGAACATTTACGATTAATCATATTGGGGCAAAAGGAAGTACCGGACTTACACCGGTTATAAATAGTTCGGAAACGGGCCTCATGGCTTTTCACAAAACGAAAAAAATGCCTGTAGTAGTGGAGGACGAAATTGTGATCAGAGAGATGATGAATTTCGCGTTAACCTTTGATCACAGAGCGGCTGATGGTTCTCAAGCCGTAGCGTTTACAGAGAAGTTCATGGACTATATTGAGAATCCTCATTTAATGCTAGTGGAGTTGATATAAATGGTCGTTGGTGAATTTGTTACGCACAAACAGGTGATTGTTATTGGAGGGGGCCCGGGTGGCTATCATGCAGCGATACGGGCGGCCCAGCTCGGACTTGAAGTGCTGCTGGTAGAGAAAGAGAAAATCGGGGGTGTCTGCCTCAATGAAGGATGCATTCCTTCTAAACTATTTGCGCATGCAGCCCGTCAGATTCGAAAAATGAGCGGCCTGGATGAACTAGGGATTCGTCTGGGTGGCTCAATTGACTTTGACTTATCTTTATTGCAGCAGCGAAAGGAACAAGTCATTGAGCGGTTATCCCAGGGAGTTATAGCTTTACTCGAAAAGTATAGTGTTGAAGTGGTGCAGGGGAAGGCTTCGTTTATTTCAGCCGAGCGGATCGGAGTGGAAAGGGGAGAGGCATTTGATTTATATGAAAGTGAGCATGTGATTATTTCTACTGGATCCGGTTATACATACCCCGCGGAAATGCAGCCTGATCACCAGTTAATTTTCGATGCCAACTCCATTTATCAAGTCGAAGAACTTCCGAAGCACCTGCTAGTCTATGGATCTGATTACTTGTCTCTTGAAGTGGCTTCAACTTTTTCAGCTTTTGGAACTGATGTGACGATCATTATGGATGAAGGGAAAACAGCGTTTCCTTATGATTCTGCCATTAATCGGGAACTGTTCAGGCAGTTGAAGAAAGCTAAGATTAAATGTGTGAAACAGGCGGAAGTTCACGGTGTTACCGCTTCGTCTGAAGGAGTGAAAGTCGACCTTGAGGTCAAAGGGGAGTTCAAATCGGTTCAAGGTTCCCATTTGTATGTAGCGGCAGAACCTTCCCCCAATATAGAAGAATTGCAGATCCAGACCGCTGGGATCGATCAGTTGGAAAATGGACTGATCGCTACCAATGAAGCGATGGAAACCTCTGTCAACGGGATTTATGCTATAGGTGATGTGACAAGTTATCAATCCTTAGCCGTTACAGCGATCCGGCAAGGAAAAGTAGCCGCTGAAAATTGTGCAGGGAAATCTAGTGTGGTGGACACGTCTATCATTCCTCATGTCATCCATTTTCTGCAGCCCGTAGCCACAACCGGTCTCAGTGAAGAAATGGCAAAAGAACTGGGATATGAGATCAAGACAGGACAGTTTTCAATGCGGGGGAGCGGTTATGCCGAAATTTTGAATGAGAAGAATGGGTTTGTCAAAACAGTCAGTGAACAGGAGTCTGGAAGATTGCTAGGATTTCATGCGGTAGGTGAAGATGCGATCGGGTTAATTAACCAGGGAGTGCTTGCCCTGGAAATGGTGGCACGGGAGGAAGACTTGACTTCCATCTTCTATCCTCACCCCAGTTTATATGAAGCATGGACAGAATCAATCGAAGATATCGACTCATTAGCCATCCACAAAGGATGATGACCTTGTTATGTTGAAAAGAATACTAGACGGTTGGATTTGAAAAAACTAGAGAGGGGAATTTCATGGATAAAAGAAAGCCTTCATTTCTTGTATCAAGTCTCATCATTCTCTTTATCATTGCTATTTTGGGAGTAAGTATTCTAGTATATGGGGCAGCACCTCATATTCCAATTGTATTAGCTGCAATCATTGTGGGGCTCTACGGTCTGAAACTGGGCTATAAATGGAAGGAATTAGAACAGGCCATGACCAGGGGTGTATCTTATGGCATCCCTGCGATTATCATTTTAAGTTTGATCGGTATTCTCGTAGGGGTCTGGGTTCTCAATGGAACGGTTCAAACGATTACCTATTATGGCTTGCAAGTATTATCTCCTTCTATTTTTCTGGTGACTGCAGTAATCATTACGGCAGTGGTGGCCACGATGACAGGCAGTTCTTGGAGCGCGATTAGTACAATAGGAATTGCCTTAATGGGGGTGGCTTACGGCATGTCTATATCTCCAGCCATGACCGCTGGTGCTATTGTATCCGGGGCCATGTTTGGGGATAAACTTTCTCCTCTTTCCGATACAACCAACCTAGCTGCTGCAACGGCGAAAGTAGATATTTTTCAACATATCAAACACATGCTTTGGACAACGCTTCCAAGTTTGATTATTACGTTGGCGATCTTTTCCGTTATTAGCATTACAACTGACCGTAGTGCAGCGGATACAGGTAAAGTCGAGGCGATGATGGCAACCTTGAATAGTGAATTTATGCTGACACCTATTGCTCTGATATCTCCGTTGTTAATAATTTTTTTAGCTTTTAGAAAGGTAAGCCCGATCCCTTCGCTGATTATCGGTTTAATTGTAGCGGTCCTGACTTCGTTCTATACCGTTCCAGGGGTAACTTTCGGGACGATTATGAACACTGCGCATTTCGGGTATACCGCAGAAACAGGTAATGAAGCGATTGACAGCCTTCTTTCATTAGGAGGGTTGGACAGTATGTTGTTTGGCGTATCACTCATTTTGATAGCGCTTTCCTTCGGGGGTATTATCCGGGAGATCGGCTTGGCACATGCGATCATTGAAGGGTTGAGGGACTTCCTAAGAAGCCGCGGGAATGTAATTTTATCCACGGTCCTCTCCTGTTTAGGGATCAATGTCGTTGTGGGGGAACAATACTTATCAATTATTTTACCTGGCCAAATGTTAGAAGAGTGCTATGAAGAAACCAATCTGCATCCGAAAAATATGTCACGTACGCTTGAAGATGCGGGAACCATGATTCATCCGCTCATTCCATGGGGAGTGACGGGCGCGTTTGTGATGACGACGTTGAATATAGGAATAGGCTACATTCCATTCGCGTTTATTTGCTTTATTTCCCCAATCTTTTCTATTATATATGGATTTACAGGATTTACGCTAACTCCTGTTGAGCAAGAAGACGTGGTGCATATAGAAGAACAGCAGTCGGTGTCTGGACCGTGAATCATGGGGGAGTTTACGAAAGACTTATTGGCGTGGAAGGTAATGTAAAGCCTTCCATGCTTTTTATGAAGTGATGGAATCTCTGTGGGAGGAGGAGTGTGTATGAATACATATAAAGAATCCATTGAATGTGAAGGGAAAGACCGAACTTTTTACTATAGTCTTCCTCAAACATTCACCAAACCTCTGCCTGTTTTATTTTGCTTTCATGGAGCCGGAAGCAATGCCCTTCATCATATGAAAATCACTAAGTTTCATGAAAATGTTGAAGAACAGCAAATGATCGCCGTTTTTCCTGAAGCGATTCAACTGAATAAATCGGATCAGATGAGCAGGCAATGGAATGAGGGAAGGCAGAAAAATCCTGCGCATGCACAGAATATTAACGATGTTGGTTTTGTAATGGAACTTCTTGGCTGGTTTAAGCAAAAATTCTCCATTAATGAAAATCGTATATATGCCACAGGATTTTCTAACGGCTCTTCTTTTAGTATGCGGCTCGCGATCGAATGTCAGAACGTGTTCGCAGGAGTGGGCGGGGTATCAGGGCCCGTCGCAGCAGAAGTAGCACAGAATTGTGAGTGGCATCATCCTATGCCGATGGTTTTCTTTATGGGGACAGAGGATGCCGTGGTTCCCTATGATGGTGTGGTTCAATCGGAGTCTATGGTCGACGGGTTGTTATCGGCAAACGATACAGCCTTGCTTTTTGCCAAATCCTGGCCAGAATCTGTGCTAGCATTGAAAGAAGAATTTCCTGTCGCCGATGGGGGTCTTATAACGAAACATACGTTTCATCAGCATGAGGGAACCGTTTATTATTCGATAAAAGGCGGAGGACACACATGGCCTGGAGGTCCTGAATCGCAGGCTTCTGCTATGGCAGGAAAGGTGCATTCAAATCCGGATGCTACGCAATTTATTTGGAATTATCTGAGGAATTTTAAGAGGGGATAGGAATCTAGAGGAGAGTTCACGTTGCCAATCCTCTGAATCTTAATGCTAAAAAAGCAGCTCAGCGAGAGCTGCTTTTTTGGTGGTTGGTTATCTACAGAACTGATAATGCAGCGATGGCTGTCAACGGAAGGATCAGTCTTCCAATGCCGCCATACCCTCCATAACCATAAGGATAGCCGTAACCATAACCATATCCACCGTAACCATAGCCAGGGTATCCGAATCCGCCCCATAATCTTGAATTTTCCTCCGACTGTCCTTCAGCTAAAGTCATGTGAACGTTTTCCATATCAACATGATCAATACGACCTTGAAAAGAGTCACCAAATACGGTTTGAATATGCACATTTTTATTTTTGTGCTGATTGCAGACGTGATACATATGCTCTAAATGCTGCGGATCAGCAACCATATTCCCCATATGATTAGCGTTCATGTAATTGGCATTCATATAATTTGAGTCCATTTCTAAACTCCTCCTGTTCTCTATAACAATCTCCTTATAGGTTATTCAACTATGGGCTACTTGTGTATCGGTCAAGTAAATATAGGCCCCTTTCCCGATTACCAATAATTCCAATATCCCCCACCTCAGGTCATCCAGTTTCTGGATGACCTGAGGTGGGGGGATTTCCCAGTTTTCTGAATTTCTTGTGTTCGGATTTGTTTTCATGTAAAGTATGAAATGGACTTTTTTAAATCAATATATTCTTATCAAGAGAAGCAGAGGGGCTGGCCCGGTGAAGCTTCAGCAACCACCTTTAGGAATGGTGCTACATCCAGCAAGTACGTATACTTGATAGATAAGAAGGAACAGACTGATTGACCAAGCCTTCTTCATTCAAGAAGGCTTTTTAATTTGGACTGACCAAGGAGGTTAAATAATGGAACAACAACATAAAGGAAATGCCTGGGCATTGCTTCCTTTTGCTATATTCATCTTATTATTTATCGGTTCTGGCATTCTGACAGGCGACTTCTATAAAATGCCTGTTTTAGTTGTCTTATTTGTGTCTATTCTTGTCGCATTAGTCATGAATCGAAAAACTAACTTTCAAACGAAGATTGACCAGCTGAGCGAAGGCGGGGGACACCCTAATATCATTCTTATGGTAGTGATTTTCCTGCTGGCCGGCGCTTTCGCCAAAGTAGCTGAAGGGGTAGGAGCGGTAGATTCCACTGTAAATATGGGGCTCTCTTTCCTGCCAGGGAACTTAATTATTGTCGGACTGTTTATTATCGGATGTTTCATTTCTATCTCAATGGGGACCTCTGTTGGAACAGTGGTAGCTCTGGCTCCGATTGGCTTAGGTATAGCTGAGCAGACAGATATTCACGTCGCTCTCGCAATGGGGACGATTATTAGTGGTGCGATGTTTGGCGATAACTTGTCGGTTATTTCTGACACAACCATTGCTTCTGTAAGAACTCAGGGAGCAGAAATGAAAGATAAATTTAAAGCCAACTTCTTCATTGTACTGCCTGCTGCGGTCATAACGGCGATCATTTTCTACGTGATGACGGCTGATGCTTCAGGTGCGATCCAGGAAGCGAAGTCTTTTAATTTTATAAAAGTATTGCCTTATTTGGCTGTACTCGTATTTGCTATTGCCGGGGTCAACGTCATTTATGTACTATTTGGGGGCATCTTATTTGCTGGGGCCGTCGGACTCATTCTAAATGAAATCGCCTTGATGGATTTCGTCACATTAATCAGTGATGGATTTGCAAGTATGTTGAATCTATCAATAATGGTCATTCTCTTAGGCGGTCTCGTTGAATTAATTAAGCAAAATGGCGGGATTGAATTTCTGCTCAGAAGCATCAGCAAGCGAATTAATAGTGACAGAGGCGGCGAGCTTGGCATCGCAGCATTAGTAAGTACGGTTAACTTATCCACGGCCAATAATACGATTTCGATTATTACGACTGGGCCTTTGGCAAAACAGATCTCTGAGCGCTTTAACATTTCACCGCGTCGTTCAGCGAGTGTGCTGGATATTTTCGGAAGTACGATACAAGGTCTGCTTCCATATGGTGCGCAAATGCTAGCAGTGGCAGGCGTTGCCAGTATTTCGCCTGTAGCGATTGTCCCGTACTGCTTTTATCCGATGTTAATAGGGATCTCGGGATTACTGGCCATTGCTTTCAGGTTCCCGCGCTTTACGATCTTAAATGAAAAAAAATGAAGATAAAAAGGAGCCGCGCTGGCTCCTTTTTAATTTTATTAAATGGAATTTGCCCCATAAATCGCTACATACTGTAGGTTGTTCATCACTGTAAATTGTTGCCCATTCCAGCTAAGAGGAGTTTGCACAACGCCTAACCCATCTGCATGGTACCTCCCCGCAATTTCCTGAAAGGCAAACAATTCGTACACTCCATCTCCGTCAAAGTCGACTGGATAAAGAACATTCAACCCAGAAACCCAGCCTTCAAGCGGCTCTTTCAATGTTCCATCACTATTATAAATCTCAGATAAATATTCTTCTCCTTTGTTCTGAATGTCAATCGTGAACGTTAGATCAAGGGTTTTGTTAATAACGTCTACCTTGTAATTATTTCTATAGATGACATCGAACACAAAAAAGTCGTTGAACGTCTCATAATTAAAAAGTTCCCTCGCTTGATTATTCAAAAATGAGTATGCGTAATAATAACCATAGCCGCCGCTTCCACCTGATTGAATACTAACCAAAATATCGTCAACATGTTCCCCAGTAAAATCTCCTAAGAAGAGCGTTGGCTGATAACCTGCATTTGATTCCAAGGGGATACTGTACGAAGCATTCGTTCTCCCATCTTGAATCACGAGTGTAATGTCAGTCACGAATGGACTTGTATTGTCCGGCTGCTGGCCTAATAAATAGACGCGGTCAGGAATGCCATCTCCGTTTACATCTCCCATTTCTGTTGCAAGAATCGTGAGAGGCTGTCTCATTAAATAAGGATAAGTATACATGGTCCTCACCTTTCCTTTTATGGTTCTGTGCTTATCATACGCCCAATTTAGAAGTGTGTTCCCTCATCTTATTAGTGAACAATTCAATAAGCATGCTTTTTTTATATGTAAAACGAATGTTATCAATATTTTATGTATGGAGAAAGGAATGTTACTTTGTAATCATGAGATAGTTCAGAAAATTTTGTTGTTTTTACGTTTATTTATTTTGTTAGAACAGAGGTAAGTGTGAGGTATAAAGCAAAGGCAAAGCTTAGTAGAAAGTTGCAAGTAGAGGAGGTTGAAGTTCGGGTAGAAGATACGGGTGTTGAGGTAAAGGAAGAGAAGTTATATAGGGCAGAGCGTAAATGGGATGCACCTGTGATAGGCACTATTTACAGGACAGTACTAAATTACAAAGGCACGCTGGAAGCCATGAAGGATGAGTTGACAAAGGATCCATATAAAGCACCTCCAAAGGCGCCGATTTTATATATTAACAAAACACGGTGATTGGCCATCAAATGGCGATCCCATTGCCTGATGATGTATCGGAACTAGAAACAAGCGCGTGCCTTGGTGTCATCGTTGGGGTTGTCCTGTCTTGGCCTATCTATTTCCGGAAGGAGTTATTGCCCCGGCTACTTCTTTTTGGTTTTCTGTTTTTACACTAAAGAGGTGGACGCCGTTCGTTAAGCAAGACATTCTTTTTTAGTAATTAAGTAAGAATTTTTAATGAAAGAATAGAATCAGACGTGAAAATAGCTTAGAAATGCACTTTAAAGCGCCGTGTGATGGGAGGCACACGGCGTTTTTTTGTATTAGATAAGTTCTAAGTCTTTATTGATCCTCTCAAATGAATCCAATAGCCTCTGGGAAGCCTTTGTTAAGTACCGATTTTTGTGCCAAATAATAACCGATTCCGCTACGACCCCGGCGTTCTTTAATTCATAGCTTCGGATGTTCGAGAATGAAAAAGCCGATAAAGTGGACTTGGGAACTATGGTAGCTCCTACACCACTGGCGGCCAGGGAAAGAAGCATGGTCGGATCAGGACATTCACAAATGACATGGGGATCAAACCCATGGTTACGGCATTCGTTTACGATCAGCTCAAACTGCCCCGTCCCACTAATTCGATGAAGCAACATTAAAGGAATATTCTCGAGTCTCTCAATCTCCACTTCGGTTACATCTGCAGGAAACAGTTTCCACGATTGTGGTGTAACAAGGACATAAGGTTCTGAAGGAAGAGATACCATGTCAAAATCATCAAGATTGATAGGGAGACGGACGACAGCCATTTCAATTTCGCGATTGCGTATACATTCAGCTAAAAAGAAGGTATCCCCTTCCCGCAGCTGGTAGGTGAGGTTTGGAAAGTCAGCACGTAATTTTTGCAAAGGGTCTGCAAGAAAGGAGAAACAGGATTTATTGGAACCTAAATGGAGGGTGCCGCTGATTCCTTCATTTGTTTCTTTTACTTCAATTAACGTTTCTTCTAAATCATTAAGAATTCTTCCTGCTTTTTCATATAAAACTTCTCCGGCGTTGGTAAGTTCCAGCTTACGTCCTTGTCGGTCAAACAGCTTCAAATCTAGTTCATCTTCCATGATTTTAATTTGCTGGCTAAGCGGAGGCTGGGCCATATGGAGTTTGTTGGCTGCCTTAGTTACTTGCCCTTCCTCTGCTACTGTTCGAAAATAACGCAATTGTCTCAAATCCATCAGGATCACTCCGTTCAGTTGTATAATAATCCATCGAAAAACAAGTATATGGAAAACATATGCGAAATATTTTTTAATATTTTTAATATACTAAGGGCTGTTATACGTGTGATATACAAAAATTTAGAATATTTCTAAATTAATTTTAGCAGAAAGGGTAAGCGCTATCAAAAAGGAGGATAACAATGAGTGACGTAAGATTGGCTGATGTCAATGAAGTTGGAAAGAAAGTCATTTCTGAAATTCATGATGTTCAACTGTATATCGATGGCGAATTCGTAGATGCCGAAAGTAAGGAACAATTTGATAATGTGAATCCGTTTACCAATGAAAAAATTAATCAAGTCGCTTCGGGAGTGCGGATATTGAAAAGGCTGTTCAGGCAGCGAGAAAAGCCTTTGAAGGAGAATGTGGCAATCTTCCACTGAAGGAGTGGCTCAACTACATTTACAAAATTGCGGAAGTCATTGATGAACATATTGATGAGATTGCACCGCTAGAATCGTACGATACAGGTCTTCTGATTTTCAGACGAAAAAAATGGTGGCTCGCGCAGCGCAAAACTTTAGGCTTTACGCAGAGATGGTATCAAGCCGACTCGTTGAAGATGCTTATCAGGTTGGTGATCAGTTCCTCAATTACACGATCCGTAAGCCATTAGGAATTGCCGGGCTCATTACCCCGTGGAAAGCGAAGTCTGTATCACCGGCGGACCCAGTTGGTATCTATTTATGTGAAAACAGCAAAACCAAAAAATAGGATTTTATAGATTTTCTCTACATCTGGACGGTCTATCGTAAAGGTAGACCGTGTTTTTTATGCAAAAGGTGGCTGTTGAGAGATTTGCAAAAAAATGAGCGATAACGAATATAAGAGGAAGGCTTCCTTCCTTTAGGACCATATTTGCTGGCACAATATAGACGACTTCACTTATAATGGTATATGCTTAAGAGAAAGATAGGAAAGGAGCGGGGATTTTGTCGATACGCAAACGGTTGATTTTATCTAACATAGCCATGGTTGTCGGGCCTATTTTATTACTGCTTATAGTAGAAATAATCGCCGGCTACCTGCTGATGAATGTGATAGAGATCGAGAGTAGAGATCAGATACAGAAAATATTCATCTCTATTCATTTCATAGGTCTACTTCTCATATTAATTTTAACGAACGGAATCATTACATACTTTTTATCGAAAAGTATCATTCGCCCTGTGAACCGATTAACCCATGCAGCAGAAGAAATCGGAAAGGGAAATCTGGATTTTAAAATTGAACGAATGAGAAAAGACGAAATTGGCAAACTTTCCGATACTTTTGAAACGATGAGAAAGAGGCTGCAGGAATCTCAAGAGCTTCAGAAAAAATATCAGGAAAACCGTAATAAATTGATGATGAATATTTCTCATGACTTAAAAACACCTATCACTTCGATTAAAGGACATATAGAAGGAATCCGTGACGGTGTGACAGATACTGAGGAGAAAATGGATGCTTATATTGAGACCATTCATACTAAGACCATTGTCATGGACCGCCTCATTGACGAACTGTTTGAGCATTCTAAGCTGGATATGGGACGACTTGCCTTTCGATTTAAAGAGATCAATTTACAGCCATTTCTTATTGATCTGATGGAAGAGTATCAGCTTGAGTGGGATGAGGTAGACTTTTCCTTTGATGCTGAAAAAGAAAAAGACTTTCGAGCAAAAGTTGACCCTGATCAGTTAAGAAGAGTAGTTGTGAATATAATGAATAATAGTTTAAAACATATGGATAAAGCAGAGAAGAAAATTCATATTGATCTGGTAGAAAAATTTGATGAGATTATTGTAAAGATTAAAGATAACGGACCGGGTATTCTAAATAAAGACCTGCCTCATGTGTTCGAATTGTTCTATCGTTCAGACATGGCGAGGACTTCAGAAGGAGGAAGCGGTCTGGGACTAGCTATTTCTAAGCGAATTATCCAAGAGCATGAGGGAGAGATCAATGCATCCAGCAGAATAGGTCATGGAACAACCGTGACTTTTACGCTTCCTGTATCACGAATTTAAAGGATGATGTAATGAATCACGTTTTAATCATTGAAGATGAAAAGAGTATTGCGGAAGTACAGAGGGACTATTTGGAAATGAGTGGCTATAGGGTTACGATCATCTTGGACGGGACAACCGGACTGAACACCGCATTGACTGAAGATGTGGACTTAGTATTGTTGGATGTCATGCTGCCTGGTATGGATGGATTCAGCATTTGTAAAGCTATACGCAAGGAGAAGGATATTCCCGTTATAATGGTGACGGCCAAAGTAGAGGATATCGATAAGATTCGGGGGCTTGGCTTAGGAGCAGATGATTACATAGTAAAACCCTTCAGTCCAAGTGAGCTGGTTGCTCGCGTTAAAGCACATCTCGCAAGGTACCAGCGACTAGTTGGTAAGCTGGACCATGATATTCAAATTCGCGGGCTCCACATCGATCGTAAGTCACGAAGAGTAAAAGTTAATGAAGAAGAAATAGTGCTTACCACCAAGGAATTTAACTTATTGGCGTTTCTGGCACAGAATCCTGACCACGTTTTTAGCAAAGAGCAATTATTTGACCGGATTTGGGGTTTCGATTCTGTTGGAGATATTAGTACGGTAACCGTTCATATTAGAAAAATCCGTGAAAAAATTGAACAAGACCCCTCTCAGCCTCAGTACTTGGAAACAGTATGGGGTGCGGGTTACCGGTTTATAAAGTAAAAGGAAGGAATCTTCGATTGAAGATTCCTTCCTTTTTTATAGTTAAGAAATATTTAATCATTCATTAAGTTTTTTTTAAGCACGATCCTGTATCTTGTTTATTAGTAGACAGGAGGTTATAAATAGTGAATGATTCTCAGTTAACAAAAGGTACGAAAAAAGGCAGTAAAATATTTTCGGTGATTGTTGGGGTCTTTTCAGCTTGCATTGTCGTCCAAATATTTATTGCCGGCTTAGCCATTTTTGATACGCCATTGCATTGGGAGCACCATCGCTTCTTTGTGCATCTATTTGATAAGCTTGCCCTTTTGATTCTAGTATTGTCCTTTGTTTGCAAAATGCCTGCTAGCATCCGCTGGCAAAGCGGTGCCATGTTTTTTTTGGTTTATTTGATGTATTTTTCGGCATATGTAGGCGCCCTTATATCATGGGGGGCAGCATTTCACCCCGTCTTAGCCATGCTTCTCTTCAGTATTTCCGTTTACTGTACTGTGCAGTCATGGCGGACGATGAGGGAGGTGGAATCTCAATGAGAAAGGCCATGGTTATAATCGTTGCTGCCCTTGCTGGGATAGTGACAGGAATCGTAGTATCAGAATTAATTGGAATGATCAGTTACCTATGGTTTGGTAAATTAATGGGGATTAAATATTTACCCATTGTTTTTGCGATTGTATTTGCCTGGATCGGTCCTGGTATAGATCGGCGATTTATTCGAACTAATACTAGGAAGTAGAGTGCTGATTTATACGGGCAACATTTTTTGACGGAAGATGGTTATACTCGGCTAAATCCTTCTTGCTCAAGGAAATTGGCAGCTTCTTCATAGGAGTTGAAAGTTCCTTCAAGAGCCTCGTCCGCATATACGTTATATCCATCTTCTTCACGCATTAAGACGAGTGATTGATTGAAATCATTCATCCATTCTTCCAGGACAGGGTTTTTCTCAGCGGGTGTAGCGGATAGCGATTCGATCGCTTCCTGCACGAGATTTCGCAGCTCGTCCGCTCCAAAATCACGGATGTTGACCATTCCTTTTGAGTCAGTCGGATAGCCTTCAACTTCACCGGCATAGACGAATCCGTTGCCGTTTGGATGAAGGTGATACACGATATTCTTTTTATCGTATAAGCTATTTTCAAAATGAAAATTAACGCGGCCGAGTGAAACTTCCTTTTTCTCAAGCTGGTCAAATTCCTCAATAATGGCTATTTTTTCTTCAAATGATAACATAAGTGCCTCCTCGAGCTTTCTTTATCATTTGTCGATTATAGCACAGGGGGCACAGGAAAGGAAAAAAGGAATTGTTTAAAACGGTCTTCCGTGGTATAATTAACCTTGCGATGAGCTAATTTGTGTAAGACGGCGTATATGCCTATCGTGGCTAAACGGCGAATGTGGTCGCCGGTACGTACGCGACAAAGTATCGAAAGCTTTCCCTTTAATGGGAAGGCTTTTTTCATGTGAAAAACGGTTCTTTGGTAATCTATAAAATGAAGTGGGGGAGAGAAGGTGTACTTAACCATCCAGCAAACTGCCGAATATTTGGATGTGCCTTATTCATATATTGAATCCCTAATAAGAGATAAAAGAATACGTGCTGTCCATGATGGCACATCATATATGATCAATAGCAGCCAATTTGATACCTACTTTGATCAGGTTGAGAAATATCGTTTAATGCTCCAGGAATACTTAAGTGAACCGTTACCTCCAGACCCGGACATTAAAGATGAAGATTAAAAAACAGAGCTCCTATGGGCTCTGTTTATTTACGTTCATATACTTTTTTACCGCGGTACCACGTTTCCAGAACTTTTATATGGTGCAGGTCTTGAGGTGAAACTTCGTGAGGATGTTGATTAAGCAGGACGAAATCGGCTTGATATCCAGGTTTGATCTTTCCTTTACTATCTTCACGGTATTCAATTTCCGCCGGTACAGCTGTGAAAGCATGAAAGCTGTCATCCACCTTTAATTTTTCCTGGGGCATCCAGCCACCTTCAGGATTCCCTTCGAGATCTGTGCGATTTACGGCCGTATTGATCGTCACAAACGGATTGATTGAGCCGATCGGCAAGTCTGAACTTAATGTAACAGGAATGTGGTCACGCACTAAACTGTTAAAGGGATCACAAAAAGGAAGCAATTCTTTTGGTGTCCAGTTATCCTTTTTATCCCACTCGCCCAGCAAAAAGGAAGGCTGTGTTTCGATATACGGCTTGAGTGTTCGCAGCCGATCCATGAGGTCAGGGGCAAGGGTTTGAGCGTGGATGATTCGGTGCCGTCGCTCTCTAGTATAGGCTTCTTTCTGTTCCAATGCCTCAATCGCCTGCTCGCAGGCCCGGTCTCCAATTGCATGCATGGCAACTTGCATCCCATTTGAACCAGCTTCAGCCACCATTTCATTTACTTGCTCCTGGGTGTAAATGAGCGTACCACTTGTCTCAGGGTTTTCTGGATAAGGGTTTCTCATGGCCGATGTATGAAGACGCTGAGTGCCATCTAAGAAGATTTTGATCGCCCCAACTTTCACTTGACTCGTCCCATCCCCCGTTCTAACCTTATGGTCTTTAAGGAATTGTCTGAGATCATCAATATCAAATATATAATGATGTAGTTGAACATCAATTGGGAGTTCGCCTTCATTTTCAAGTTCCGTATAAGCCCTCCATAACCGATCATAATTTCTAATGAAATTTAAATCATCGGTATGCACGGAGGTAAGGCCGTTTTCGCTAATGTGAGGAAAAGCAGCCCTCAGAGCCTGTTTGGCATCTTCGACAGACCGTCCCCAGAAATGACGCTTAATGTAATGGACGGCCGTATCTTTAAATCGTCCTGTCCACTGACCTTGATCGTCTGTTTCCTTGAAAATATCCGGTTCTTTTTTGAAATCTTCTTCTTCCCTTAACAATTCTAATGCCTTTTCACTAATCACACACTCATGTCCATCTTCGTGCAACAAAAAGATATAAGCATTTACGTGAATTTTGTGCAGATCCTGTGCTGTTAATAATTGGTCGATGTCTTCAAATTGAGCATCATCGAATCCTTTTCCGAAAAACCACTGATTTTCTTCGAGGCTCCCATAATGGTTCTCGATCAGTTCCTTCACTTCTTTAAAACTTTGGGCTTCTGTTAAATCAAGTTCTTTTTTCAATAGCCCATATCTAAGTAAATGCATATGACTGTCATTGAAACCAGGCGCAACCAGCTTTCCTTTTCCGTCAATCGTTGTTTTTTGGCCCTTGTAGGGACTTGGATGAATAGCCTGAAATTCACCGTCGTCAAACTCAATGGCATACGTCTTACCCCTGTCCTTATCGTTAAAAGGCTGATAGATTCTTACATTATCTATGATCACGAAACCATTCTCCTCTCCAAACTTCTTCTATTAAATGTTACCACTATAACAAATTAGTAAACCTTTTTGAGAAGAGAATGAAAAACGCAGAGCCATGGGCACGACTCTGCGTTTAGGGTTATTCTTTAACAGCAATGGCTTCGATTTCAACTTTAGCTCCTTTTGGAAGCTTTCCTACTTCGACGGCGGCACGGGCTGGGTACGGTTCGCTCAAATAGCTCGCATAAACTTCATTAACGACAGCAAAGTCGTCGATGTTATCGAGGTATATATTAGCTTTTGCGATGTGTTTGTATGAAAGGCCAGCTTCGTTTAGAATTGCGCCAATATTCTTCATGACTTGTTTAGCTTGATCTTCTACATGTTCCGACACAAACGACTGAGTAGTGGGATCGAGCGGGATTTGTCCGGAAATAAAAATATGATCCCCGACATCGACAGCTTGCGAATAAGGCCCGATGGCAGCAGGGGCTTTGTCTGTTGAGATTGGTTTAAACATAGTGAATCACTCCTCTTATGTATATTTAATAAATATCCTATCACGCTAAGAATGTTTAGGAAATACAGATCATGCAGAAGAAAGGAGAAACAAATCATTTCCCGGGAAATATTGCTGAGTAGTGTCAGGTCTTGCTATTAGGAATTTTTAATGGTTTACCGAAAATTTTGTCTTTACAAACTGAAAATTTTATCATTAAATTAATATCAACCGCCATTTTGAGTGTTTTTGTTATAGGGGAATTTATCAAAGATTTCCAAAATCTACTTTGATACAGGCAGATTCACTCGGTGGTGAAAGGGTGTTAGAGGGGTATAATTACCTAAAAGTGTTAGAGTAATTTACCAATCGAAGGATAAGATAGCCTAGTTTGGTGTAAGCGGTTACATGTAACCGCGTTTAATGATACACTATTTAGGGATTTCACTTGAAGGAGGGAAACTTGTGGCAGATTCACGAAACGATGAAGTCATTGATGAAGCAATAGGAGAAAAGTCAATTAACAGATTAGAATTCCATGGAGGCGTCTTTGCAGCCACAGTCCCACTAATCTTTTTCATAGTGTGGGCGATTACATTAAGTGTAACGAAGCTTGTCACTGAAGAAGCATTGGTTCTCGGAATGGTAATCGGTGTAGCCATCGGTTTATTTCTATGTAAATCAAAGTGGGCGGATTACGCACAAGCTTTAATTTCAGGGATGGCGCAGCCTATTGGGGTTATCGCTGTTATTGCCTGGTTTTGGGCAGGAATGTTTGCCAAGTTATTATCAGCAGGCGGACTTGTTGATGGACTCATTTGGTTTGGGTTTCAGACGGGGCTCGAGGGCGGTGCTTTTGTTGGAGTAACCTTCTTGCTGTCCGCATTATTTGCAACAGCCGTTGGTACTGGATACGGAACTGTTGCAGCATTTGGCATTCTAATGTATCCAGCAGGGGTCATCCTAGGAGCAGACCCAGTCTTACTGCTGGCAGCTATCTTAAGTGGTGCAGTGTTTGGGGATAACCTCGCACCTGTCTCTGATACCACAATAGTCTCCGCTACGACACAGGAAGCAGATGTGCCAGGAGTTGTCCGTTCCCGATTTAAATATTCTATTACGGCTGCTATCCCGGCTCTTATCTTATTCGTGATTCTCGGTGGCGGCGGAGATGCGCAAAATACAGAAGCTATGGCGAGACTTCAGGAGCAAGTATCACCACACGGACTATTGCTGCTGATTCCGTTCGCATTAGTCTTATATTTAGCATTGTCAGGTCATCATTTATTAACTTCTTTGACATGGGGCATTGTCGCTTCAATCGTCTTTATCATTATTTCCGGAACCCCTTTTACCGAAATCATTCATATCTATAAAAATGATGCGGGGGAGGCTGTTATAGAAGGTGCCCTTATGAATGGTATCGGCGGCTATTTTAATATGGCAATATTAATTCTGTTTATATTAGCAGCTGCCCATCTAATGGAAGTAGCTGGTACGATGGACACGATCAGGGATTTCTTCCTTGGCATTATTAAAGGTGTAGTGAAACGTGCAGAGCTTTCCATGTATGGTATTGTTGCTTTCTTAAATGTGTTTATTACGATCAATACGGCAGCAGAAATTGCAGCAGCTCCATTTGTGCGAAAGCTTGGAAAGGAAATGAATATCCACCCTTACCGTCGAGCAAATTTCCTTGATACGGTAACTTCTTCCTTAGGATACATTTTCCCTTGGAGTGCTGGTGTGCTTCTGGCTTGGGCTACGATAAAAGGTGCTGCCCAGGAATATGAGAATATACCAGTGGTTAGTCCAGCTGAAGTATTCCCTTATGTCTTTCAAGGTTGGGGACTACTCATCGTTATGCTCATCGCAGCTTTGACAGGCTGGGGCTTACGTTACAATGGAAAGAATGGAGAAGAAGTAAAACCGAAAGATTATCAAAATAAATAGCATGAAGAAAAAGTACTCTTCCATCTGCGAAGAGTACTTTTTTATAGGAGGAGAAATGGTGAAAACAGGTCCCTTCAGAACAAAGTGCGTTCATAGAATTATTAACCTGTTATATAAATCAGTTATCTATTTATTATTGCTATATAACACTGTTTTCCTTACAATAGTTTCTGAAAGCGCTTTTATGAAAGAGGGAGGAGACATAAGGGATGCATGTACCACTATTGTTGACGGATTTTTTGGATCGCTCAGTTGAACTGTATGGGGAAAAGCCTGCAATTATTGATGATGAACGAATCCTGACTTATCGCCAATTAAACGGTCGGGTTAATCAATTATCAAGAGGACTACGAAGTCTTGGGGTAAAAAAAGGGGATAAAGTAGCCTACCTTGCACCGAACACTACCGAAATGTTGGAAGGTTTCTATGGTGTTTTTCAGGTGGGGGCAGTCATGACAGCATTAAACACTCGTTTGCAGCCGGCTGACTATCAATTCATACTAACACATAGTGAAAGCAAAGTGCTGTTTGTCGATGAGGAGCTGTATCCGCTTATAAAACCGGTCTTAAGGAATATTCCTTCTTTAGAAAAAGTGATTATTCATGGTGAGGCAGTGGATAACCGTGAGGGGTATGATGAATGGCGGACTCAGTTTTCGCCGGACACGTTCGATCGTGCTGAACTAGAAGAAACGGATATAGCGAGTTTACTTTACACAAGTGGTACGACGGGAAATCCAAAAGGCGTGCTGCTATCCCATCGGGCCAACTACTTACATGCTTTGTCATCAATGCATCACCTGCGCGTATCGGATAGCGATACGCTGCTGCATGTCCTGCCTATGTTTCACGTGAACGGCTGGGGCTCGCCTTTTTACTATACAATGAATGGAGCTACGCAGGTGATGCTGCGGAAGGTCGATCCGAAATTAATTTTGCAAAAAGTGAAAGACAATGGTGTTACCGTCATGCACATGGCCCCAACCGTTTTAAACATGGTCATTGAAGAATATGAGTCACTCCCACTGGAACTGGAACAGGATTTGCGCGTTGTGATAGCCGGTTCTGCTCCACCGCCGGCTTTTGTGCGAAAGGTAGAAGAAGATCTCAAGTGGGAATTCATTCAAGTTTATGGGATGACAGAAATTAGTCCGTTAATTACAACATCGATACCACGTTCAATGGAACTCGATTTACCTTTGGAAGATCAATATCTTTTAAAAGCGAAAACGGGTTATTCGATGGTAGGATCTAAAGTCAGGGTGCTGGATGAGATGGGGGATGAAGTGTCACATGACGGAAAGACGATCGGTGAAATTGCGACCCGTTCTAATAACGTGATGGAAGGGTATTATAAAAATGAGACCGCTACCAATAAAACGATTCGCGATGGCTGGCTATATACTGGGGACATGGCGGTTGT
Source organism: Halobacillus naozhouensis (assembly GCF_029714185.1). Lineage (NCBI taxonomy): Bacteria > Bacillati > Bacillota > Bacilli > Caryophanales > Bacillaceae > Halobacillus > Halobacillus naozhouensis. The sequence continues at coordinate 633,739 of NZ_CP121671.1, forward strand.
CGATCATCATGGTTATATTGAGATTGTGGATCGAAAAAAGGACGTTATTATTAGCGGAGGAGAAAATATTTCTTCTATTGAGGTAGAAGGGACGCTGTATGACCATCCCGCGATATTAGAAGCTGCTGTTGTGGCTGTGCCTGATGAAAAGTGGGGAGAAGTTCCTCATGCTGTTATTGTGTTAAGGGAAGGCTATGCTGAGAAAGAAGCTGATTTAATCGATTATTGCCGGAAGAAATTAGCTCATTTCAAAGTCCCTAAGAGTTTTTCATTTGTGAACCAGCTTCCTAAAACAGCTTCAGGGAAAATCCAAAAAGTCGTTCTCCGTAAAAAGTTTTGGAAGGGCCACGATCGTATGGTTAGATAGCGGAAAGCAGAAAGGCCTCGGATCCGGGGCCTTTCTGCTTTATTAAGTTCATGTTAGGGATCGGAAGATTTGTGGTATGTAGATTAGGTAAACATCAAAATATATTCTAAGATAAGGAGAAAACAATATGTGGCTGAGGCACCCCTTTTTTAAGTATATAACAGCTGTGATTCTGGTGTTAATCTGTATTTATTTTCTACATATTCTTCACTTTTTTCAGCCTGTTCAAACCATTATCGGTACGTTATTTTACCCCATTCTAATCGCCGGGTTTTTATTTTATTTAATTAGACCCTTTGTCAGGTTTTTGTCTAAGCCCAGGTATATCCCGGAAGTAGCTGCGATTCTAATTGTCTTTGTTGCGATTGCTGGATTGCTATATGCAGCCTCGATCTATTTGGCGGATACGATTCAAAAGCAAGTTTCCAGTATTTCAAATCTACCAGAGAAATTAAAAGAAACTGCACAACAGACGGGACAAGTCATCCAAAGTAACAATTTAGGAATTCTCTCAGTCGGAGAACTGCGTCAAAAATTTTCCAGTTTATTTGGAAGCTTTGTCCAGCAAATTAGTGATCATCTGACTGAAGTAGTCTCCACGATTGCAAGTGCTGCAACTGTTCTTGTCATTATCCCGTTTGTCTTATTTTACTTTCTAAAAGATGGCGATCGTTTAATTCCTTTCTTATTAAGAGCGATTCCCGAGAAACATAGGAGAGAAGGGAAGAACCTATTAAAAAATATTGATCAAACACTGGCTGCCTATATTATTGGCCAAATTACAGTAGCTGTAGTTGATGGTGTACTTATGTATATTGGTTACTTACTGATCGGGCTAGATTATGCATTAGTGCTCGCGATTTTTGTCATGATTACAGCAGTTGTACCTTTTTTCGGACCGATACTGGGTGCCATTCCGGCTTTATTGGTAGCTTTGACGCAAGATCCCGTCATGGCCGTTTATGTTTTAATTACCCTTGTAGTGGTTCAGCAGCTTGAGGGGAATCTAGTTGCACCAGTTGTCCTTGGCAACCGCTTGAATTTACACCCTTTGACAATTATTTTGCTGTTAGTCGTGGCCGCTGCCTTATATGGGTTTATTGGTATGGTCATTGCGGTTCCGTTGTATTCCGTATTGAAAGTCATATTGAAAAACCTTGTGAAATTTTTAAGACTCCGATTTCAGGAATGAGGTGTCAATTTGGAGCTGCAGGACAAATTTGTTGAAAACGTTATTTTTTCTTTCCGTAAGCAGGGAGAAGAATGGTTGAAAGCCTTGCCATGGCTGCTTAACTATTGTGAGAAAAAGTGGGACTTGGTGATGAAAGACCCTTACACTCTGTCGTTTAATTATGTGGCGCCAGCCGTAAGAAGGGACGGCAGTGAGGTTGTGGTCAAAATTGGCTTGCCAGGTCAAGGGTTTAATCACGAACTTGATGCACTTCAGACCCTCAACCCCAAAGGTATAGTTCAACTTTTAGATGCTGAACGGGAGCGTGGGGTGTTTTTGTTAGAAAAGGTGAAGCCAGGAACGATGCTTGCAACCGTTGAATGTGAAGAGGATGTATGTCAAATAGCTGCCATGGTGATGAAGCGCCTTGTGGCTCCTGCTGAAATGGAGAAAGAGTTTCCTACGACAAAAGACCGCGAAGATGATTTAGCTCGCATCTATGAAGAAAACCCGACTGGATTCGGACCTTTCTCCCGTAAAACGTTGCGAAGAGCATTAAATGTGTTTGCGAATATGAATACAACCATGCCAGCTTCGAAGCTTCTTCATGGTGATTTTCATCATTACAATATTCTGTCTGATGGGACTGGTTCGTGGATCGCAATCGATCCGAAAGGGCTAATAGGAGAAGTAGAGTATGACCTAATCCAATTTCTGATGAACTGTTTGCCGGAAGAAGGTGCTTATGAGATTATCGCAAATAGAGTGAAACAACTGAGTCACGAGTTAAATTTAAACGTGAAACGATTGTTGCTTTGGGGGTATGCTCATTCTGTGCTATCCAGTGCCTGGACCGTTGATGTGAAAACAGGTGAGTATAATCGAAGCTTCTCCCAGTGTGTGGATATTTTCAAACATCTATATGAGAAATATTTCGGTCAATCAATAGATGACTTTTTAGGAAAACGAGCACCTTAGAGGTGCTAGTTTGTTAAGGTTTATGGACTTTTAGCGACTGCTTTGTCTTTACGTACAATCCCCATTATCCCAGCGATAAGCAGTAAGGCTGCTGGAATTAAGTAGAACATCGAAATACTGACGAGACCCCCCAGGGCAGCGGCAATCATCATAATCGCTCCTACCTTTGTTTTGCTCTTAACAAGTATGGCCCCTACAATTGCGAGAGTGGAGAACAAGAAGGCTGACCAGCCAAGCCCGCTGATGGCACTTGTTCCCGCCTCACTGACAGCCGCATCAATTTCTCCAATGAAGATCGCAAAAATGGCACTGAAAAAACCAATAATTCCGCCAATTAATCCTATAATGAATTCACTGTTGCGGTCCATGGTGTACCCCTCCATTCATAATAGAACCTGTCTATTGATTTCTATTCGATAAGGGAAGTTTTATTCTTGACTAAGTGTTGATTTTATTTCACCGTGTTCAGTTTGACTGTCTCTAAGTTGCTAAAGAGTGGTGGCTATGATACATTCTTATCAATGCCATCCCGTCTAGTAATCGACTGCGGGAAACTTAACCAATCTCGGGGATGGCAGGTTACATACGAAAGCCGGATTTGTCCATAAACAAGTCCGGCTTTTTCTAATGAAAGCGATTGATCTTTAAGAAAAAAATGGGAATAAATATAATTTTCAGAAAAACGGTTGCTATTAGATAAAAACGGGTTTACAATACTCCTTATTATTTACTATTGAAAGGAGGCTTCGCGATGGTTACATTTCTTGCATCCATCATGATTTTACTACTAGGTTACTTTTTCTATGCAAAGGTGGTTGAGCGCATTTTCGGTATCAACGACCAAAACCCAACTCCTGCGTACACAGAGAACGATGGGTTTGACTATACACCCATAAGCTGGTGGAAAGCGAGCCTCATTCAATTGCTTAACATTGCTGGTCTTGGTCCGATATTCGGTGCGATCATGGGTGCACTGTATGGTCCAGTTGCTTTCATATGGATCGTTGTGGGGTGCATCTTCGCAGGCGCTGTACACGATTATTTTTCAGGTATGTTGTCACTTAGACATAATGGTGCACAGTTTCCGACTATCGTTGGTAAATATTTAGGAAAGCCGGCGCAATCCATGATCAATGTCCTTTCCATTGGCCTGATGATCCTTGTGGCAGCTGCGTTTACCGCAGGTCCTGCCCAGCTAATGTCCGAAATTACACCACTAAGTTTCACGGCCTCATTACTTTTAATTTTTGCTTATTTTTTACTGGCCACTTTGCTGCCTATTAATAAAATAATTGGACGAGTCTATCCGATTTTTGGAGCCATTCTTATCTTTATGGCGCTTTCAATCGGGGTAGGGCTTTTCTTTTTCGACAACCCTGTGCCAAACTTGACGCTGGACAACTTGCATCCTGATGAGCTGCCGATGTGGCCGCTTCTTATGGTAACAGTCTCTTGTGGGGCAATATCAGGTTTTCACAGTACACAGAGCCCGATTCTGTCACGAACGTTAAAGAAAGAAAGTGAAGGGCGAAAAGTTTTTTACGGTGCGATGATTAGTGAAGGCATCATAGCCCTTATCTGGGCTGCCGCCGGTATGGCGTTTTTTGGAAGTACGGAAGGGCTGCAAGCTGCTCTTGCCAATGGCGGACCAGCGGGGGTTGTGAACGAAATCAGTATTACAACTCTTGGCACACTAGGCGGAATTCTCGCTGTACTGGGTGTGATTATCCTGCCGATTACTACAGGGGATACGGCATTGCGGTCCTCGAGAATGATGCTGGGAGATCTCCTTACACCTATTCTTAAAAAACGTGGAAAATGGACCAATGGATTATTAGTCCTTCCCGTTGCTGTGCCGACCTTTTTGTTAACGCAGATGGATTATAGCTTTTTGTGGCGTTATGTAGGCTGGTCCAACCAGGTTGTGGCAACTGTTATGTTATGGACAGGAGCCATGTACTTGATCAAACATCAGAAATTCCACTGGATTTGCAGTATTCCAGCCTTATTTATGACTGCGGTGGTCAGTTCCTATATTTTCTATGCGCCAGAAGGATTTGATCTGCCTTATAGAACATCGATGGTGATCGGAGGCGTTATTTGGGTCGCTGTTCTTACCTGGTTTATTAGCCAGCTGATGAAGAACAAGAGAATCAAACATGATAAATCTGCGGCCCGGAAAGCCGGCTAATAGAGAATCCCGTCTTCTGTAAATCAGGAGACGGGATTTTTTGACAGAGTAATAACTCTTTCCCTAAACTGGCGTGCCTTAAATAAGAATAGAATCTGTGTAAGGGAGGGGGCTATTTTTTTCCATAACAACTCCAAAATGGGGTGAGTTTATCAATATCAAACTTTCGTATCGATCTAATCATTTGAATCTTCAATTCTTGTTCCATATCCTCACGCTCAGACGCAGGTAAAGATCCGCTTAATTTTCTTATTTTCGGTTCAAATTTCTCAATCAGTTCAGTCATAGCTGTTTCATCTTCCTCTTTTGCTTGTAATAACAACTCGTACATCTCACTCATGTTTCCTTTTCACCTCTTCCGTTAAATGATCTATGGACTTATCAAGGTTTTGCAGACATTGATCCAACCGAAATAGAATAAAGAATGTAACTACTATGGGGAAACCAATGTTTCCAGCGAGACTCATCCAGGATTCGATCGTTATCATATTCATTCTCCTTCCTGATAAGCTTTACGAAGTTTTTTCATGACCCTGTGAAACGATTTGGATGTAGACTGTTGCGAAACACCCAGCTTGTCAGCAATTTCCCTGAACGACAGTTGATTGGCGACATGGTCATATAAAATCAAGCGCTGCTGAACAGTTAGCCGGCTGATTATGGTTTGTAGCTGTGGACACGTGACAAGCTCAAATGGATCACTTTCCTCACCCCAGCCAGCGGGGTTAGTATCTTCGATCGTCATCACATCCAATACGGTCAGATCTTCACCAACTGACTGATTAAGTGTGAGCGCATGAGATTCATGCCAACGCTGTCGCTTTTTTTGATAATCCTTTGCGCATCGCCACATTGTTGTATTCATATAGGTCACGAACCTTGCTTCAATTTGGTAATGGTAGAACAGCTGATTCACACGACTGCGATTCTTGGTCGTTGGATCTTTGCTCGCTAGTGCAAAAGCTTCGTAATGGCCGTCATGCTGCAAAAATAAATCGAGCGGTTTTTTGGACATGTTATCAGCCTCCTTTCTAAAGAATAAGGGTTTAGAACGAGATTTCACAACCGACAATCGAACTAATGTTCGTATTTTTTCACGAAAAGTATCATTTTATACATGATAAGATAACCAATCCTAGGCCTGGAAAACTACTTACAGATTCATTCGGTCTCCATTTAACTTATAAGTTACGATTGTATGTTTAGACAGATATGGGAATAATAGGATAACAGCTTTTCAATGGAGGAATAATTATGCCAGAATTGCCGGAAATGGAAAACTATAAAATACTGCTTCAACAAAAGATTAAAGGGCGAACGATTATAGATGTCGACATTAACCGTGATAAATCCATTAATGTGGACCCAGAGAATTTCATGAACCAGGTGCAAACCCAGAAAGTAGCAGAGATAGAGAGGAAGGCTAAGCATTTACTGTTTCATCTCGAAAATGGCTATATCTTAGTCTTACATCTCATGCTGGGTGGCATATTGTTTTATGGGACTGAGCAGGAAAAACCTGAACGGACCATTCAAATACGACTGTCCTTTGGTAAAGAGAGCCTTTACTTTATTGGTTTACGGCTGGGATATTTGCATCTTTTTACACAAGAAGAGGCCAAGGAAGAATTAGCTGATTTAGGTCCAGAGCCGCTAAATGTAAATTTTTCACTCGATCACTTTTTAGATCTGGTAAAAGAGAGAAGGGGTATGATCAAGACGACTCTCGTTAATCAGGAGTTTCTTTCAGGGGTCGGTAACTGCTATTCAGATGAAATTGCCTGGCATGCTCAACTTTTGCCAGAGCGAAATATGGATGAGCTCAACAAAGCGGAGAAAGTTCAATTGTATCAATCCATACGCTTCATTCTTCCTCGGGCCACTCAGCTCGGCGGGTACATGGATCAGCCTCTTTTTAAGGGTGATAACAAAACAGGAAGCTATCATTCACAAACCTATGTGTATGATCGAGAGGGGAAGCCATGTAAGAGGTGTGGGGAGAAGATTGTACAAATTGAAATTTCATCTCGCAAAACGTTTCATTGTCCACAATGCCAGAGTTAATAAGGGAGGATGACTATGAATTTCGGCAGCCATGTTTCCATACGTGAAGGTTATTTAGGTGCTGCAAGGAAAGCTGCATCCATGAATGCCTCTGCTTTTCAGTATTTTCCTAAGAACCCAAGAAGTTTATCTGTCAAAGAAGTCAACAGGGAGGATGCTGCGTCATGTAAAGAATTTTGCGAAAAACATAATCTTATTTCTGTAAGTCATTCTCCTTATCCGACAAATTTGACGCCAACGAGTACCAGCAAAAGAAATCAAGTGGTTCAGTCGCTATTAAACGATCTTGAAATCACGAATGCGTGCGGTTCGCTAGGGGTAGTCGTTCATTTTGGAAAGGAAATCAGCCAGGATGATCCACTCGTGAGCTATCAATTAATGATTGACGTGCTTAATGAAATTCTCGACCAGTGGGAGGGGGAATGTAAGATTCTGCTTGAAAACAATGCTGGAAAGCCCGGCACAATTGGGACTACTCTTGAGGAGCTTGTGCAAATTCGCCAGTTATGTGATGATCCTGAGAAAATTGGGTTTTGTTTTGATACGTGCCATGCTTTTGCAAGTGGATTATGGAATGGGGATGATTGGGGAGAGGTATGGAGTAAAGGGGCAGAACTCGGGTATTTTGAACAATTAGAAGTTGTCCATTTAAATAATTCTAAATATGAGAGTGGTTCAGGGAAAGACCGGCATGCCAATATTATCGACCACGGTTACATAACCGCCACACAATTTGACCAACTATTAAGAACTCCACCATTAAAAAATATACCCTTTATCCTGGAAACACCGAAAGAAGTGGTTTCCCATCAAGAAGAGATCGCCCTCCTTCGAGAAAGCTGGGATTGAGAATAGGGCGGTGTTTCTCTACTTTGATGTACGCATTTTGAGTTCACTTACAAACCATTTCATTACTACCCCAATGGCAAAGTAAATAGGAATAGAATAGATGTGTTTCCATGCATGAAGTTCATAGATGTCCATCCAGACGAATAAAGGTTCAGCTATAAATGCACCAGCTGCAGAGAGAAAGATGTGTGCGAGGACAAAGCTTCTCCAGCGTGGAAACCATTGATAAAGGAGCATGTGGGACACTGGTAATACCGAATAATCTATGGGAATTAACTCAGGAAGCATCTGGATCATCTTGGATTCATATGTCCATAGACCCCATATAACCCCAACAGAGTCCAAAAATGCAGCGATTGCGGCAACAAATAATCCCAGTGTAATCATTTCAAATAATCGGCTTTTATTTACAAGTGTCCACCAGATGATCCATGGAATGAATGTTAGAAGCAGGAGGAACCACCAGTTAAAAGAGAACAGCACATGTTCCACCCAATAATGATAATGGGTGTCGAACCACTTCTGTTGTATTTCATAAAGATCAGCGGCATTAACAGACAGACTGGTACTGATCATGGTTAGGCCCTCACTTCTTTTAAAGATTGTCGTACATGATAATGGAAGTCCAATGTGATTTCTTGTAACGTTTACCCTATCCTTAAAGGGAATTATATAGTTCATTTAAAAAGAACTTGAAGGGAGCTTAGATGGTTTCTCTCCAAGTTCTTTACTTTAGCTCTCAAGTTAGATTCATGATTACTGATCTTCATGTTTCCAATATGTTTCTTTTCCACTGACAGGACAAACGGGAAAGTCCTCATTTTTATTAAATGTTAGTTTCTCTCCTGATTGGCACATATACTCTCCCGTCTTAGGTACTCCTTGACCTGTTCTATATTCACGGTAGGAGTTATCCATTTTCTACACCTCCCTATTGTCATCTACACTTATCCTTTCCAGAAAATCTGTTTTTTTGCATGCCCATGTGAATGGAGGTGTGATTCTCAATTATTCGTTCATGTTTATAATCTTTTGTCAGGGGTAAAATGGTGAAAAATAGCAAGGATGAGGTATAGTTTGGAGGGTGTTTAGAGATGGAAACTAAATCAGTCAATTTAACTTCTGCTGGCTACTCCGCTCGTAACTTGTGGTCAGGAATTTTGTTTGGTATTGGGCTGGTTGCTTTTTTAGATGAAATGGTTTTTCATCAGCTTTTACATTGGCATCATTTCTACGATAAGTCTACGACGGATGTGGGCTTGGTTTCTGATGGTCTCTTTCATGCATTCAGCTGGTTTGCGACAATCGCCTCGTTGTTTATGGTTGCGGATCTGCGCCGTCGAAGTGCATTTTGGTTAAAAAGATGGTGGGGAGGCGTATTTGTGGGGGCCGGTGCTTTCCAACTTTACGATGGAATCATTCAGCATAAGTTGATGAAGCTCCATCAAATTCGCTATGTAGAAAATCTACTCGTGTATGACCTAATATGGAATATTTCTGCTGTAATTATGATCGTTATCGGCTGGATCCTTGTTGCTTATACAAGGCGCAAATTACAATCAACAGGGAAGGGGGGAGATAATGAGCAGTGATTACTTACATCAAGGGAGCGGCTTTCTCCCGGATCTCATTACAGTCCTGCCGTTTGCCATGCTGTTAGGGTTATACATTTGGGCAGCAATCACATCCAGTCAGCGCAGCCGGCTCAAATCATGGCCGCTCCACAGGTACGTATGCTGGTGTGTTGGTTTGCTATGTGCCGGGGCAGCGATAGCCGGTCCTTTAGCAAATAGAGCCCATGATGACTTTACGGCACATATGATTGCTCATTTATTACTTGGCATGTTAGCTCCGCTTCTGTTAGTACTCTCCGCCCCGGTGACCTTATTGTTGCGCACAGTTCCTGTTCGAACTGCAAAAGCTATTTCGAGACTATTGAAAAGCTGGCCTGTCAGCATAGTCAGTCATCCGGTCTCTGCCTCTATTCTTAACATTGGCGGCTTGTGGATTCTTTACACGACAAGTTTGTACGAAGCCATGCACCATAACTTTTGGGTAGGGATGGCCGTCCATATACATATGTTTTTGGCTGGATATCTCTTTACTGCAGCTATAATTTATATTGATCTGACTCCTCATCGGTATAGTTTCGTTTATCGTGCGGTGGTTTTAATTCTAACTTTGGCGGGGCATAGTATATTATCAAAATACATCTACGGCCAGCCTCCAGGTGGTGTACCTCAAGACCGTGGCGAACTGGGGGCGATGGTCATGTACTACGGAGGAGATGTCATAGACATATTTCTAATCATCATGCTTTGCCATCAATGGTACACTGCTGCCCATCCTAGGATATCCTTTGGTGTAAGTCAATAAAAGAGGAATGTTGATAAACTAACAGAATTTTGGTGAATTGGTGCGAAAGGCTTTCATATGCAAGACGGATTCCGTACAATAGTTACTAATTATACTTTTTGACTTTTAAGCGTCATAGAAGTAAACCAACACCAATTTCAGTAAGGAGTCCTGTCAATGAGTGAACAGAAGCTTGAAATCGTAAAAACAGAAGACAAGAAGCCGAAGCCAGAGACGGATCAAATCCCATTTGGAAAAACATTTACAGACCATATGTTTGTTATGGATTACGAGACGGACAGTGGCTGGTATAATCCACGGATAGTTCCTTATGAACCGCTTACGCTCGACCCTGCAGCAATGATTTTTCATTATGGACAGACTGTTTTTGAAGGATTAAAGGCTTATCGCGCGGAAGACGATCGGATTTTATTATTCAGACCTTCTCAAAATTTGCAGCGATTAAATCGTTCAAGCGAACGGCTTAGTATCCCGCCGATCGATGAAGAACGGGTGATGTATTACCTGACTCAGTTGATCAGCCTGGAACAGGATTGGGTTCCTTCCACACAAGGCACGGCATTGTATATCAGGCCATTCATCATCGCAACCGAAACGAATCTGGCTGTGGCGCCATCACATTCTTATAAATTTATGATCATTCTCTCGCCGGTGGGTCCTTATTTTTCAGGAGGCCTAAAACCAGTGAAGATAAATGTTGAGGACCAGTTTACGAGAGCTGTCAAAGGCGGAACCGGCACAGCGAAAACAGCTGGAAACTACTCCTCTGGGTATCAGGCCCAAGCAAAAGCCAATAAAGAGGGACATGCAGATGTGCTTTGGTTAGACGGGGTGGAGAAACGATACATTGAGGAAGTTGGCAGCATGAACATCTTCTTTAAAATCAATGGAGAAGTGGTAACGCCTGAATTAAACGGAAGCATCTTAAATGGGATCACAAGAATGTCGATCATTGAATTGCTGAAAAAATGGGGGATCCCTGTATCCGAGCGCAAAATCTCCATCGCTGAATTGTATCAAGTGTACGAAGAGGGTGGTTTAGAAGAAGCCTTTGGTACGGGTACAGCTGCTGTTATTTCTCCAGTAGGGGAATTAAATTGGCTGGGCCATCAAATGGTGGTTAATAACCATGAAATTGGAGAGTTATCTCAGAAACTCTATGATACGATTACGGGCATTCAAACAGGGAAAGTAGAAGATCGTCATGAATGGACAGTCGAAGTGCAGTAAGTTAAAAAGGGCGCCATGCAGAAATGCATGGCGCTTTTAGTTCTTTTACGCTGCAGATAATTCACTAGCTGTGACCCATTTATGGTTTGTTACCTTTTCACCGCCCGTGGTGGGAGTATAGCTAACCATATACACGGTAGTTTGTTTGGCAGACTCAATTTCCGCTGTGGCCCCTTTCATTCCTTTCATATGTGACGCCTGAATGGTGACCTCAGTACCGGGTTCAAGCGGTTCTTCACCTGGCTCCTTAATTTCTTCATGGATGACCCATTTATGGTCTTCCACTCTTTCTCCGCCTGTTGTCGGAGTGTAGGAAACTACATAGGCTGTTGTGTTATATGCTCCCTCTATAGTTGCCTCAGCCCCTTTCATTCCTTTCATATGCCCTGTTTCAATAATTACCTGGCTGCCAACTTCATAAGTTGGACTCTCAGCATCCTTTAATTCCTCAGGAACTTCACCTGAGCTGGAATGATTCATGTCCATATGGCTTTCAGAGCTGGATTGTGTTTGTGTATCTTCCTCGTTGTTTTCCTGACTTGTCTCCTCCTTACCACTACTGCAACCGGTTAACATCATGGTGAAGATCAGAATCACAATGCCAGCCCACTTTTTTTTACCTATCATTAAGGCCCTCCTTCTCATAATTAAAGTCTTCTATACTATACCCCCCTATCGTAATTCGGGGCAATAATTAAATGTTCCTAGATCTTCAATTATCGTTGTAGACTATGTGTCATGTTAAAAAATAAAAAGCGCCGCTGAACTTGTGGCGGCACTCTTTTCGTATCATAATAGGAATGGGTGAAGAAGGGTGAACGATAACTCTACATTCTAACAATGATGGCTCCGCCGCCGCTGCCTTGCACACACTTGGTATCTTCTTGATCGTGCATAGATTGAAGTAGTTCATTATACTGTGTCATCAATTGACTGATATTATCCATTTGGCTCTCCAGTCTGATGATTGCCTGCATCATATATTGCATATCCGCAGAAGTTACGTTATATGAAGGGGCAGTATAGGAGGGATATCCTTGACCATGGTAAGGAAGGGGCCCTTCCTGAGGGACGCCCATCTGGTACAGGTCATCTTGATGTGTACCATGATGGCCACTAACGTCTTCAGTTTCTCCGTGACCATGAGCACCTCCACTTCCACCCTGGTTGTGACGATAAGGATCCCAAATCGGTTGATATGGATTGTATGAAGACATCCGTTTACCTCCTTTCATCATAAAAATAGTTTATTCGTTTATGCCCTCTCTTGGGTATAAACCTTTTAAAATGATTGATCTGCCCATCCATCAAAGAATCCTTGGCACTCGTATTAAAAGTCCGGATGAGGAGAATTCTCCTCATCCTTTATAGATTGAGTTAGAGTGTGGCTGATCCTTGTGAACGCGGAAGAAATAGATATGGTAAGAAGATGCTATTTGGGTTTCATTTGCAGGAGAAGTGACTGGGCAGACAGAAGTTTATTAATAGGGTAAGTATTACATTTAGAAGTTTTATAGAAGGAAGGTTTCAAATGATAAAAAATATACCTGTCGCTGTGCAAATGTATACACTACGAAAAGAAGCGGAAAGAGACTTTGCCGATACATTAAAAAAGGTAGCTGAGCTTGGTTTTGACGGAGTGGAGCTGGCTGGGTATGGAGGCCTGAGTGCGGGAGAGTTAAGACATTTACTGGATCAACTCGGGCTTAAGGCAGCATCAAGCCATATTCCTCTAGAAGAAATCAAACAGAATTTGTCACAAGTCATTAAAGATCAGAAAACGTTAGGTAGTAACTTTGTGGTGTGTCCTTATTTTCAACCCAAAAATGAGGCAGACTATAAAGAGCTTATACGTACTTTAAGGAAAGCGGGGAAAGTGTGCCGCCAAGAAGGGCTAACCCTCTGTTATCACAACCATGATTTTGAACTCGAAAAGTTAAGTGATGGCCGGACGGCATTACAAACGATTTTTGATGAGACCGACCCTAAGGAAGTCCAAACTGAATTCGACGTGTACTGGTTGAAAAAAGCTGGAGAAGACCCAGTCGAATGGATCGAGAAATACCAGGGGAGAACGCCTCTTGTCCATTTGAAAGATATGACGAGAGATGGAGAAAAGTTCTTTGCCGAACTGGGGACAGGTGGTGTCGAGATTGAATCAATTCTTGATAAAGGTAAGGGAATGAATGTTCAGTGGTGGATTGTAGAGCAGGATGAAAGTCGTAACACACTACTTGAAAGCCTTGAGATCAGCATGGAGTATTTGAAAAACAGACTCCCTTATTTATAAAAGTAAATAACGCATAGCAAAAGGTTTAGTGTAATGACCCTCCTCGTTTTACAGGGCTTGAGCTGAATGATTTCCACCGGAAAAGTTGCGTGAATAAAAGTGACTCCCTTAAGGATAATAACGACATAGATCATTTTAATTCCTGCTCACAAATCTTTAGGGTTGCATGCAAGGAACATGATAAAGTCGTCACTTCAGAAAAGAAGGAGTCGTTCACGTAATGTTAAAAAAATTCACACCGGTTTTTAAAATATCAGCTGGGATTATATCTGTGATTGTAATTATAGGTGTTATATGGCCTAAGGGTTTGGAAACAGCTACAACCGATATTCAAGCATTTATATCAAATAAATTAGGTTGGTATTATTTAATTGTCGTTACATTATTTGTCCTAGTTTGTTTGGTCTTTTTAATTTCCCCGCTTGGAAGAATCAAACTTGGTAAGCCGGATGAAAAACCTGAATTTACAAGACCCACTTGGATTGCCATGTTATTCAGTGCCGGAATGGGGATCGGGCTTGTGTTCTGGGGAACAGCTGAACCTATCAGTCATTATGCACTGAGCTCTCCGACGGGGGAAACAGGCACAGAACAAGCGATTAAGGATGCGATGAGGTTTACTTTCTTTCACTGGGGAATTCATGCATGGGCGATATATGGAATCGTGGCACTAGTATTGGCTTATTTTAATTTTAGACACGATAGAAAAGGGCTAATCAGTGCTACTCTGCATCCAATTATCGGTAAGAAAGCTGCAGAGGGGAATCTAGGTAAGTTCATCGATATTCTGGCTGTTATTGCTACAGTGATAGGGGTAGCGACAACGCTTGGCTTTGGGGCAGTCCAAATTAATGGGGGACTATCCTATTTGTTCGGGATACCTACTAATATTATCATTCAATTTATTATCATAGCTGTGGTTACTGTTCTCTTTATGATTTCAGCATGGTCAGGATTGGATAAAGGAATAAAAATTTTAAGTAATGCTAATATGATTATAGCAGTCCTCTTGTTCGGATTTATTTTTATCTTAGGACCAACGATATTTCAATTGAATTTGTTCACAAACTCGATCGGTACGTACTTGCAGAATCTTCCGGCCATGAGTTTTCGTATTGCTCCTCTTAACGAAGAAGCAAGAACATGGATTAATGGATGGACGGTATTTTATTGGGCATGGTGGATTGCATGGTCACCGTTTGTCGGCATATTTATTGCTCGGGTTTCTAGGGGCCGCAGTATAAGAGAGTTTGTCTTTACCGTATTGATTCTTCCGTCAGTCATTGGGTTCCTATGGTTTGCGGCTTTTGGCGGGACAGCTATTTCACTTGAGCATAATGGGATCGATACCATTTCAACTCTCGCAACCGAAGAGTCGTTATTTGGAGTGTTATCTAATTATCCATTAAGTATGGTTGCCTCATTGATTGCCATTACACTGATTGGAACATTCTTTATTACTTCTGCCGATTCTGGCACATATGTATTGGGAATGATGACTACTGATGGATCGCAACACCCGGGTGCTGCCATTAAACTAACCTGGGGATGCTTGCTTTCAGCTATAGCACTCGCTCTGCTTTACACAGGGGGGCTTCAAGCTTTAGAAAATACAATGATCATTGCTGCTTTGCCATTCTCGGTGATCATGCTGCTGATGGCCATTAGCTTCATTAAGGCCATTTATGAAGAGGGAGAAAAATTAGGTGTAGGTCGATTCCATCCTCCTAAAAAGAAATCTGAAAAAGGTTAGAACCATTTCAGCTGTATATCTGGTGATCTCTTCATTGTGTGGGGATCATTTACAGGTGTAATCATATAAATGTAGCCCATACTAAACGTATGGAACAGTTTATTTATGTTCCAATCCCCACTGGGAGTGATTAGTGATGGCAGACAATCGGAATGAATTGTTAGTGCCTGGTGCAGAACATGCAATGGACCGTATGAAGGAAGAGATTGCAACAGAATTTGGTGTTGAGCTTGGAGCGGACACTACTGCGCGCGAAAACGGATCGGTGGGTGGCGAAATGGTCAAGCAGATGATCAGATTAGCTGAGTCAAGTATGGAAAATAAAAACAAATAATTAGAGGCAAAGGGAGCTCATTCTTTGGGTTCCCTTGCTTTTTTTTTACAGGACTAAATGATTTAGAAAATAATTTTTTAAAAAATTGGCCTCTGTAAAATTTGATCAAACTTTAATTTATTGTATCCCTTATGATATCTGGAAAGAATCCGCTTTCATCAGATTGAACATCATCATAAAAGCAAGCGCTTACAAATGTTTACTAAGGAATCACTCCATTTGACTATCCAAAAAATTCTGATAACATAATTAAAATATGAGCGGGTCTATCGTCATCGCTCAGGGAAAAAGACTATTATAGGATGGTGAAAGAGTGACAATCCAAAAAGAAAAAAACGATCATACAACACCACTTCGACGCGATGTGAGTCTCCTTGGACATATGCTTGGTGAGATTCTCGTTCATCATGGTGGAGAAGAATTATTAAACAAAGTGGAAACAATCCGTAAATTAACGAAAGAACTTAGAAGAAGTCGCGATACCTCCACCTATGAGCAATTAAAAACTGAAATCCAAACCCTTCAACCTCCGATGCGTTCGCAAGTCATACGCGCATTCTCAATCTACTTCCACCTCGTGAATATTGCCGAGCAAAACCACCGTGTTCGCAGGCGCCGTGAATACCAGCTTTTTGAAGATCAAGGGGTGCAGCCTTTTTCGATAGAAAGTGCGGTGCTTTCGCTGAAAGACCACCAAATCGATAAAGGAGTCATTCAGAATGTGCTCAATGAACTATCACTGGAATTGATTATTACAGCGCATCCTACTGAGGCGACTAAACGGACAGTACTTGAAATTCAGAAACGTATTGCCACGATACTAAGCCAGCTTGATCATCCTCAGTTAACAGAAAATGAGCGTAAACGGATAGAGGAGAGTCTGTTTAACGAAGTGACCGTGCTATGGCAGACCGATGAATTAAGGCAGCGTAAACCAACGGTCATGGATGAAGTTCGCAATGGTTTGTATTATTTTGATGAGACGTTATTTGATGTACTGCCTGATATCCATCAGGAACTGGAAGACCGTCTCGAGGAGAGCTACCCCGAGGATACCTGGAACGTTCCAAACTTCCTTCGCTTCGGTTCCTGGATTGGCGGAGACCGTGACGGTAACCCGAATGTAACGCCAGAGCTTACATGGGAAACATTAAAGAAACAGCGAACGTTAGTTTTGAAAAAATATGATGGTGTACTGGTTGAATTAATGAAGCGGTTCAGTCATTCAACGAATCGCGTGAACGTAAGTGACGAACTCATTGCTTCAGTTGAAGAGGACGAGTCTCGTATCCCCACAGACAAAAAGTGGCGGGTCAAAGAAGAGGTGTACCGTCGTAAATTTGCGGTGATCCTGGAGCGTTTGCGTCAGGTAGGAAAATCGGAAACAGGCTATCCATCCTCAGACGATCTGTTGGCTGACCTGTACTTAATTCAAGACAGTGTGAAACATCACCAGCCGACTAAGCGTGAATTGAAGATGCTTCGCAAACTAGTGCGTCAAGTGAAGCTGTTCGGCTTCCATTTAGCCACGCTCGACATTCGTAATCATAGTGGAGAGCATGAAGCAGCGATCACAGAAATTCTGCAAAAAGTGAGTATTCATAATGATTACGCGAATCTTTCTGAATCTGAAAAAGTGGAGCTGCTCGAGGATGTCTTAAAAGATCCTCGTCCGATCACTCTTCTGAATGAAGATTATAGTGAAGAGACTCAGGAAATGTTGAAAGTCTTCCAATTGATTCGTGACGCTCATAAAGAATTCGGTAAACGTTCGATTGAAGTCTATTTAATCAGTATGACTGAATCAGCTAGTGACCTGCTAGAAGTAATGGTGCTGGCGAAAGAAGCAGGGATATACCGTTTGCATGCTGATGGGAGAGTAGAGAGCAATTTAAACATTGCGCCACTGCTTGAAACGGTTGATGATTTAATAGCAGGACCGGAAATATTAAAGACACTGTTTGAAAAAGATGTGTATAGCAAGCATTTGCAAGACTTAGATAATCATCAGGAAATTATGCTAGGCTATTCTGATGGCAGTAAAGATGGCGGTACGCTGACAGCTAACTGGAAATTGTATAAAGCCCAGCAAGAGATTCATGAAATGGCAAAAGAGTACAACGTTGGCTTGAAATTTTTCCATGGACGCGGCGGCTCTCTTGGTCGAGGCGGCGGACCTCTAAATCGAAGCATCTTATCACAGCCAGCTGAAACGTTGGGAGATGGTGTGAAAATCACGGAACAAGGTGAGGTATTATCTTCCCGCTACCTTCTGCGTGATATTGCTTACAGAAGTCTTGAGCAAGGAGTATCGACGTTAGTTGAAGGAGCGGCACATGTATCGAAAGAGACCGAGCAAGTCAATGATCTTGAAGAGACTTGGAAACAAGCCATGGAAGAAATGGCAGATGTCTCACTTGAAAAATATCAATCACTCGTTTTCGCTGACCAAGACTTTTTAACATACTTTAATGAGGCAACACCGCTTCAGGAACTTGGTGAATTAAATATTGGCTCTCGTCCAATGAAGCGGAAGGACAGTATGAAATTTGAGAATTTACGAGCCATTCCATGGGTCTTTGCCTGGACACAAAACCGTCAGCTGATTCCGGCATGGTATGCAGCAGGGACAGGGCTTGTGGACTATGCTTCCCGTGGCGATGACCATGTGAAGCAATTGCAGCAAATGTATGAGAGCTGGCCTTTCTTCCGCTCTACGATTCATAATTTGCAGATGGCCTTGACGAAGGCGGATATCCAAACCGCTAAAGAGTACACGGCCCTAGTAAATGATCAGAAGCTTGGGGAACGAATTTTCCAAAATATTGTGGAGGAATATGAGACAACGAAACAAGTTCTTCTGCAAATTACCGGGGACCAAGAATTGCTCGATCAGCAGCCGACAATCCAAGAGTCGGTTAAGCTGCGAAATCCTTATGTAGATCCGTTAAACTTCCTGCAGGTTGAACTGATAAAGGATCTTCGTGAAAATGATGACGACAATGAGGATACACTCACGGAAGTATTGCTTACGATCAGTGGCATTGCGGCTGGTTTGCGTAATACGGGTTAAGTTATGAGAGGAGCTGTCGGCAAAAGCCGGCAGCTTTTTGTTAGGCCTGGGCAAGGGAGGTTGTCACGAGCAGACATAACGTTTAGAATGTATGGAGGAGAGTGGGAAATAAAGCCCGATCTCAACAAAGGAATGAAGTGAATGGATAAGAAGTCATTGCAATCCGAAGTAGCAAGCTACATAGGAAAGTTGCTAAGAGATAATTTTGGTAAAGGACCTTCCTCTGTATATGTATCAATTGAAGAACCCTACATTACGGTATACCTTCGTGAATTTCTGGCCCCGATGGAACGCGTTCTCGTTGGGCAGGACAACGGTATGAAAGTGGAGGAAACCCGGGACTTAATGATGATGGAACTTCTGCCGGAGATTAAAGCGACGCTCAAACATATGGCAGGGATTGAATTGGGCGATTTATTTTATGACTGGTCCCTTACTAATCAGTCCGGGATGTTTCTTGGTGTTCTTTCGAATGTGGATGAACCGGAAGGCTACAGTGATCTTCCCGATTATGCTACTAAAAAGAAAATTCATAAAGAAATCAGCCGGGTGAGTGAATTAGCGGAAAAAGTTCCTGAAAAGGTTGATTCTTACATGTTAAACTCTCGAACACTTTTGGTCGTTCGTGATGGGATTCTCGTGAGAATCGAAAAGGAATTAATTCGCAATGGATTCGGAGAGACACTGAAGCTGTCGAAACGGAACTTGGAGAAAACATTATTAAGAGAATCCCATTGTGAAAGTATTTTAGGGCAAGAAGTACTGGATGTTTTCGCAGACTGGGATTTTGAGAAGGATAAAAGCTATATCCTCTTTATTTTAAAACCAGATAAGGGGTAGAAATGAGCCGGACAATAGAGCTGGACATAAGCCGAAAAGATATTATATCTTTTCGGCTTTTTTAATCTTTTTTAAGATATTTCCTAAATAAAAGGAGAAATGGACAATGTTTACAATTATTGCTACAGATGAAAATGGACTAAGGATAGAGTTTGATCAAAATGAGAAAGAACTTCAATTTGAAAGCTATGAGGAGGCGCAAAAGTTTATAGATAGTATTAAAACATCCAATATGTTTCCAGAGAAGTACAGGTTTGTCATAGAGGAAAAGCCGTCCTCCAATGACACTACCAATTAAGAAGGATTTGTTTTTTAGTTTGTTTCTCACCCACGAGGGAATAAGAGAATAATTTCCTATTATATTAAAGGAGGTATAAATTAATTGCTACTCGATTTATTACCTATATCATTAAAAAAGTATTTAAAAATGTCGAAGAGACAGCGGAAAAATGAAATGCAGTCGACCCTATGGTACATGCCTATCGTTTACATAGGGTTAGCTGTTTTACTAGTTGCCATCACTTTATTTCTTGATCTAGTTGTAAATTTAGCACCGTACACTTTTGAAATTTTTCATTTTAATGCTCCTGTCACGAGAACGCTTGTCAGCACGCTAATCGGAGGTATCTTAACTCTAAGTGCGTTCACGATTAACTCATTACTAGTGGTGCTTACTACCTTTAGTGGTCAATTTTCGCCAAGGATGCTTCTGAACTTTACATCGGATAAGCAAACACAGCATGCTCTCGGCATTTTTAATGGTAGCTTTGTCTACGTTCTGCTATTGTTTTTGTTTATTGGAAGTGCCAAAGAGGAAGTATTTGTCACGATCCCGATCGTAACTATTACACTTGCCTTCATAACAGCCGTAACCTTTATTTATTTTATTAATCATGCAATTACTTGGATGCAGGTTCATAATATTACCGATAGTATGAGGGAAGTATCCGAAAAGATTGTTTACAGAGCGTTGGGAAACGAGCTGGAACCGTACCGTACAAATGAAAAAGGTGACCTGATGGAAGAGGACCGTAAACAGGCTGAAGAAGTCAAAATAGAGGATTCAGGTTACTTACAGCTGGTCAATTATCGAGAGATGGTTACAGAGGCCAGGAAAGATAATATTATGATAGAGTTACATTCACAAGTGGGAGATCATATTTTAGAAGGAAACATTCTGTATAGCTTCTGGGGCCCGGGTGCTGCGAATGTTGACAGGCATAAGTATCTTCAAATGGTGGAAATGGGTCATAAAGAAACGGAAATTCAGGATATTCATATGGGGATGCATAAACTAGCTGAAATTGCCATTAAAGCTCTTGGAAATGATGATCCTAAAACAGCTACAAATACTATTCATCAGATGACAGAGCTTATGCTTTCAATAAATAGTTATATTACATTTACACCATACTTGGCCGATGATAATCAACAAGTTCGCGTCATTATGAAAGAAGAAACATTTGAATACTATATTTATCGGGGATTTGGCTATATTCGTCACTATGCCGGAGATAATCACTTGATTATTACTGAGATCATTAGTGGCCTGGCCATGGTTGCAGCTTCTATTGAGGAATCTAAACATGAGGTGATATGGAGGTTTGGCTGTAATACGTTAGACCATATTGAGAATAAACTCATCTACGAATTGGATAAGACTTTTTTGTTAAAGGAATTTTATGAGCTTGCTAAGATTACTAATAACATAGAAGAATATAAGGGGATTGCAGAGAAATTTTACCCATCAGCAAATGAAAATGTCTAGATAAAAAGTAAGTCTTCAAAATTATGATTGTTGATAATGATACCTTGTTAAATCTCATTAGTTCTTGAGGCAGAGGTAGAAGCTCTTCGATTCGCAGAATAAATAAGCCAACAGAATGATAAATTCTGTTAGCTTATTTTCTGTAGTGCTGTTATACAAGCTCAGGCTGTTGTAGCGTGCGAATTGCTTCCAAACCTGCTTTATTTAAAAAATTCCATGGCTGGTTAAAGTGCGGCTGGAAGAAAAAGTCGACAAAAGCCAATTCATCGATTGTCATCCCCTGCTGGATACCGACAGAAATCGTGTTGATGGCCTGGGTAACATCTGCTTTTGATATTACCTGGGCACCCAGAAGGCGTCTAGTATCAGGAGCAAAAGCTACTTTTACTTTCACGTTTTCTGCTGTAGGCATAAAGGCAGGACGGTGAGTATCCTCAATTGTGATATTTTTCACATGAATGCCCATAAGAGAGGCAGATGTTTCTGTTAATCCAGTAGAAGCCATATTTAAATCGTAAATATGCAGTCCAGAGGTACCCTGTGTCCCAACGTTTGCAACAGTTGGTTCCATTAAGTTCCGTGCGGCGAGAGTGCCCATACGAACAGCGTTTGTAGCGAGCGGGATATAAGCATGGCCTCCAGTCGGATTATACTTAACTGCACAGCAATCACCAGCTGCGAAAATGGATGGATTGCTTGTTCTCATATACTCATCAACAGTAATAGCTCCATTGTCCATCATATCGACTTTTTCCCTCAATAATCCAGTATTAGGTCTGAAGCCTACACACATAATGACTAGGTCTGTCTCATATTCTTCTTTGTCTGTTACGACTTTCTGCACAGAACCGTTCTGACCTTCGATGCGCTCAACAGTCTGTGATAGGGCAAGTTCGATGCCGCGGGTGCGGAATTCTGTTTCTACTTCGTCAGTAAATTCAGCATCGAGATACTTATTTAAGATTCTGTCAGCCCCATCGATTAGCGTTACCTGTTTACCAGCTTTTTCGAATGCTTCTACTAGTTCCACACCGATATAACCTGCACCGACAACAGTAACTCGGTCCGCCTTTTTTGCACGTTCAATGATAGTACTGGCCTGATTGAAGTTCTTGGCCAGTAGTACGTTTTCAAGGTCTATCCCCTTGATCGGCGGGGTGACAGGCCAGGAACCTGTCGTGATAACGAGTTTATCATAGCCGTCGACAACCGCCTCTCCCGTAACCAAGTTCGTGGCATGAATCAATTGTCGCTCTGTATCGATATGATTAACATCATGCTGCATCTTCATAGTAATGCCTAACTCGTTCATTTTTTCTGGGGAGGAGTAGAACAGTCCCTGAGGGTCTTGGACAACGCCTCCCACATATAGAGCTAGGCCGCAAGATAAGAATGATACGTTATCGTTTCGTTCATAGACAGTGATCGTTGAATCAGGATATAGCTTGGCAATCGTAGTGGCAGCTGCTGTTCCGGCATGTGTACATCCAATGACTGCGATTTTCATAAGGTTATCCTCCTAGTTATTGTTTGTGAAATAATTCACATATTCGATTGTAACCTTAGTATAATCGGAACAAAGTCAATACACAAGGAACTTGCTCACTATTTCACAATTTAGTCAAAAGTGTGATACAACCTATTGTGGAGCTGAGAAAAACCCATCCTGCTTCTTACTTAACGAAGCAGGATGGGTTCTGTTTCATTATTCAACGTCCCTTTCAATGGAATCATTGAGATGTTTGAATTTATTTTTAATAACAGAGGTATCTGCAAATAAATCATGAATGCCTTGGTGACGTTTCGTAAAAGCCACAACCAGATAGGGAAGGCCAAGAAGTGCCATGCTGATGTATCTGCCAATACACTCACGGAATATAATCTGGCCATTCGTGAGGGAATGGGTGTGAAGTGATTCGACAGATAAGCCAAGAATCATTTTCCCAAGTGTGGCACGGAAAAATTTTGTCATCAAAATAAAATAAAGAAAAAAGATAATCGATGTCGTGATATTTGCTGCACTGAACATGTTGATCCAGAGTTTTGCCCCCTCGAGATTCAGCAGGCGAAGGATCGGCCTAGTCACAATCGAATTAACGCCCCAGATGACAATCAGGTCAATTAGATAGGCGACAAAACGGGGGCCGAAACCAGCGTAAAACACACGTTGGATATCGTCTTTCTGGCTTTTGAACATCGTATTGAGCGGCATATCATTGGGGTGGTGCTCGGTAGTCTCCATATTTGTCCCTCCTTACTCGCTATACATGTACATCAAGGTCGGTCCTTGACGGTTACTAATCAACTGTTTGATGAAGCGGACTTCGCTATTAGGCAGAAGGCTTTTGGCCATTGGCAGGTTAAAGAAGGAACCGATGCTGTTCTGTTTATATTTAATCACTTGCGGGTTTCCTCCAACTTTTTTCTGCAATGCATTCAGTGCTTCGTCTTTAAATCCGATTTCATCCACTAGTCCGTTTTCAACGGCTTGTTTACCAGAATAAATCCGCCCATCCGCGAGTTCATATACTTTGTCTTTTGGCATGTTGCGCCCTTTCGCTATCACTTCGACGAACTGCTCATAAGACTCATCGACAAGAGCCTGAATGATTTGGCGGTCTTCTTCAGACATAGGCCTCGTTGGGCTCATAATATCTTTAAATTCTCCGCTCTTGAAGGTATTAAACTTGATGCCAAAGTCATTGGCTAATTGTTGATAGTTAATACTTTGCATAATCACGCCAAGCGACCCCGTAAACGTTTCGTTTGAAGCAAAAATTCGATCCGCTGGGGCTGAAATGTAATACCCGCCTGAAGCAGCCATTCCACCCATTGAAACGTAAATGGTTTTGCCAGCTTCTTTAATCTCCAGTAGCTGATCATGGATTTGGGCACTTTCATAAACCCCGCCGCCTGGTGAATTCACATAGAGCAGCACACCTTTTATGCTGTCATCTTTTTTTATGGCCTCTAATTTCTTGAGGAACTGTTCATGTTGATACCCTCCAGACCCGAAAGGATTAGAACTTGATCCTGGATTATTTATAATCGTGCCATTTACCTCAAGCTGGACAATTCGGTTAGCGGTCGAACCTTTTTCAATAATTTGCTCCTTTGGTGCTTGGCTTACTGAAAACATCTCTGTTGTATTTTCAGAAAAACTTTGATTCATGAAAAAGCTGACACTCTGAAATGCAATCGCAATCAGCAATATACTCGCGGCGATAATACTTGCCACAATACGTTTGTTCATATGTAATCCCCTTTCAAGATAGTGTACAGCGTTTGTGCTGTACTTTGACAAGGCTATCTAAACCCTGCCCCTTTATTCATACGGTACATTAGGTGGAAAGTTTCGTAAAATGAGAGATTCTTAATGTAAAACTTGAAGGAGACCACGGGAAAAGGGGAGGTCAGTATGGTGCTAACCGAATAGCCAAGACAGGGAAGACACAAAAACACTTGAATCTCGCTGACGGCAAGCAAACGACTATTTGCCAGCAGACGGAGAACCAAGATATTTTAATTTGGACGTTATGCTTCTCCGTTAAGTCGTTATGACTTAGGGTTTGGGTGTTATACTTTTGCCCCCCATTTTCACTTCTCTTTATTGATTAACTCATTACGGTTTTCTGCTTGAGGCGGCTCTTCCATCCAGTTGTTTTCAATCATAATTTTTCCGCCTTCTTTTGAATAGGTAAAGATATCCTTGGCTAGCATTGCCATTTTGACAGGAAGGTCTGGACGAAGGCTGAAGGCACCGCCAATCACATTGCTTCCTAGCCCAAAGGTGCTCAGTAAGTTGGTATTGTACATCATCAGCTTGTCTGAAAAGGGAGGGGTGATCGAGTCCGTCGCCTTCCCTGCCCAAGTTACTGGGGCTTGGATGTCGCTTTGCAACAGAATGTCGCTGAGTTCTGTGACTATTTTCTTGGCGATTTCTTTCCCTTTGAGGAAATGATTTTTGGCAGCTTTGCTTCTAGCTGCCTGAGCGTAGCCCGTCATCAGTTGAATACCAGCTGTATTCGTTTCGATGCCATAACATAAATGACCGATTTCCATGGCGTTTAAAGGTCTCTTTTCCTGTGAAAATGGAAATCCGCTAATGTACTTTTGGTCTTTTACAATTTCCACTTCTTTCGGTACGGAAATGTGAGGCGGACGCACCAATGTACCTCGATTTAACAAGACCTCGGTGATGTTGTCGTACACTTTCTGCGCGTGCTTAGTCAAACGGTTGCTTAAGCTTCTAATATCCTTTCGATAGGACATGGTACTATACAAGGCATAATACCCAATGCTGACTTTTGCCATCGTACGTATATACATCAGGTCAAAATCCTGGTCAAATAAACGGGGAACATCTTTCCTGACATCCTGCTCTGTGAACCCGATGGGGACAATCGCTTGTTCATTTTCCAATATCGCCGTCAATTCTTTCACGATACGAACTTCACCTTCATAAAGCTTTGTGAGGATCTTTTGTGATTCTTTGTCATCCGTTTCTTTAAAGTGTTCTAGCACTCTGATCATCATCGTTTTAAATTGATACAACGACCAAATTATCCCGATTTCAGTAGCTGTCAATTGCACGTGTTGTGAATCTCCCATTATAAACCACCTTTATCTATTGTTATCTTTACTATTTCCAGTATTTGTGTAATTATAACGAATCATGACATATAGCCAGCAAAGGTTAGTAGCATAGACATTTTCATAAGGAATTCCCTGTGATCATAGGGTTCATGTGCTTCACATAACTTTTACAAACCTAATTCCCCTAAACCTATTTACTTTTATTTTCTCTAGGAGTAGAATACGTTCATGCCAATTAAATAAAGATGACCGCTTAACTTTCTTGTTAGAAAGGTGGGGGACCCAATAATGTAGCCTGGCTACCTGGGGTGAATCCGGAAAGAGTTTTCCTTTCTGGTAGGGTGACCTTTTCACACCCGAATCCGACAGCTAACCTCATAAGCGTGGAAAGGGAAGAATGAAATTGGATTAGTATGTATAATTATGCCAATTTTGCGAGCCATGAAAAGCCATTCTTTTCATGGCTTTTTATATGACAGCAAGAAAGCAAGAGTGGGAGGAATCATCATGACAAAACAATATGCAGTCATTGGGCTTGGACGGTTCGGGGGCAGCATTTGCCGGACCCTAAGTGAACAAGGACAAGAAGTTATGGCCATCGATAAGAGTGAGGAGATCGTTAACGAATATAAGGATCTCGCAACCTATGCGATTATTGCGAACACGACAGAGCAAAACATGTTGAAAAGTTTGGGAATAGGAAACTTTGATCATGTCATTGTTGCTATTGGTGACGACATTCAAGCAAGCTTACTAACAACTATTATGCTAAAAGAGTTAGATGTTAAAAAAGTAACAGCAAAGGCTATTACGGAATACCATGGAAGGATTTTGTACCGAATTGGTGCTGATAACGTGGTGCATCCTGAGCGAGATATGGGGAAACGGGTAGCTAATCATATATTGTCCTCCAGTATGTTGGATTATATTGAACTGTCAGATGAGTACAGTGTCGTGGAGGTACTCATTGGGAAGAGCATGATTGGCCAATCTTTAGCTGATTTAGATGTACGAGCAAACTATGGCATTAATATTTTAGCTATTAAAAGAGAGAAAGAGATCGATGTTTCTCCTGAAGCGGATAAAGTTTTAGGGGAAGGAGATCTGATGGTAATTATGGGGGCAGAAGCCGATATTAAACGATTTAGGAATAACATGCTGGACAATGACTAATATGATCGTACAGAAATGATGAACTACTAGATGAGGTTGAAGGAGAATGTCGATGGACGGCTTAATGAGAGTCATTAAACAACAGGTTAAAAACGTACAATTAAACCCACCTCTATTCATCGCATTTGGGTTTCTCTTTTTAATTTTACTAGGAGGTCTATTACTTAAGTTACCCATTGCAACCACTATGCCGGTCAGTTGGATAGATGCCTTATTCACTTCCGCGTCTGCTGTAACGGTCACAGGATTATGGGTGGTCGACACGGGGACAGCCTACACGTTATTCGGAGAAGTTGTCATTCTGGCGCTCATCCAAATCGGCGGGCTTGGCTTCATGACCTTTTCGATTTTAATTTTTATGATCTTTGGGAAAAAAATCGGTTTAAAACAACGTATTCTTATCCAAGAGCAATTACAAACATCACTAGGTGGAATTATTCGTCTTGTTAAACGACTTGTCATTTTTGCCTTAACCATCGAATCAGTTGGAGTCATCCTTTTATCGGTACGGTGGGTGCCGGAGATGGGACTTTGGAAAGGAATCTATTACAGCCTGTTTCATATTGTTTCTTCTTTCAATAATGCCGGCTTTGCTCTTTGGCCTGATAGTCTCAGTGATTATGTCGGCGATCCAGTTGTGAATATCGTCATTACCTTAATGTTTGTGCTAGGTGGACTTGGTTTTACTGTTATAAACGACCTTGGGTCAAAAAAAACGTTTCGGTTGTTAACCCTTCATACTAAATTAATGGTCATAGGTACCATCACCGTGAATATGGTTGCCATTGTAACGTTCTACTTGCTCGAAATAAATAACCCTGAAACATTAGGAAAGCTATCCGACAGTGAACAGCTTTGGGCAGCCTACTTTCAAGGAATCAGCCCTAGAACAGCAGGATTTAACACAGTTCCTATCGGGGAGTTAGAAGACCCTACCTTAATGTTTGTGGCAATGTTAATGTTTATCGGAGCCGGCAGTGTTTCAACCGCTGGGGGGATAAAGCTAACAACTTTCATCATCATTCTATTTGCCGT
Organism: Halobacillus naozhouensis; assembly: GCF_029714185.1. Lineage (NCBI taxonomy): Bacteria > Bacillati > Bacillota > Bacilli > Caryophanales > Bacillaceae > Halobacillus > Halobacillus naozhouensis. Next base: position 661,827 of record NZ_CP121671.1, read on the forward strand.
TGGAACTTACTTAAAGCATAAATCGCAAAGTCCTGTTTTGTTTAATAGAAATATTAAAGTTGGGGTTGTGTATCGAGCCCAGGCTATTGTCGTGACCAGCCTTTCGTTCATCTTTTTGGCTTTATTTACTCTTACGATTACTGAGAATAAACCATTTATTGACTTGCTCTTTGAAGTGATGTCTGCTTTTGGAACAGTGGGTTTATCAACAGGAATTACTACGAGTCTCAGTACAATAGGAAAAATGATCATTATGTGTATGATGTATGTGGGTTTAGTTGGACCATTATCCGTTGTATTATCGCTAGCACGCAGGGAGGAACAGAAGATTCGTCACCCGGAGGAAGATGTGTTAACAGGGTAGAAGTAGACACGTCACTTGGAATTAGCTGCTTACGGTTGAAACAGCTATTTTTATGTCTATGGGTGGTCAATGGGGATATCTATACTACAACTACGTTGCTAAAGGCTAACTTTTTAAATTAAATTGAAGTTAACTTCTTAAAGGCTCTTTAAGTTTTCTGTAAATTCGGAACGTACCAACTTAGTCTGTGCTATTTTAAATGTGAAAGGATTAAATAACGGACTAAAGGAGCTGGTGAACATTGAATTATGAGAAATGGCTTAAGGAATTAGAATCGAAAGAAATGGATCGGCGAGGCTTTATTGGTGCAACTGGTAAAACAGCTATGGCGACAGCATTGGCCTTCACGATACCATCCTCTTTTGCTAAAGATCATGCCCAGGCATCCCCAAAGTTCTCAAACTATCCTTTTACTTTAGGAGTGGCCTCAGGCGATCCGCTTCCTGATGGAGTTGTATTATGGACAAGGCTGGCTCCAGAGCCTTTTGCGAAAGACGGCCGCGGGGGAATGATTCAACGAAATTTCCCTGTTCATTGGGAAGTCGCGGAAGACAAGAACTTTCATAAAATTGTCCGGCGCGGGACAGAAGTGGCCACTCCGGAGTTCGGTCATTCTGTTCATGCAGAGGTTCATGGTTTAAAACCTGGACGGGAATACTATTATCGTTTCAAGGCGGGTAAGGAGATCAGTACAGTCGGAAGAACAAAAACCGCTCCAGTGTTTGGCACACATGTTGACACCCTTTCATTTGCCTTTGCCTCTTGCCAGGCATGGATAGGAGGAAACTATGCCGCCTACCGAGATATGGTTAAGGAGGATCTGGATTTTGTTGTGCATCTGGGAGACTATACATACGAAAAAGGGAGTACGGAATCGCTGGCTGATTTTCGTCTAAACCATGCTCTTTACAAAACCTCACCAGATTTACAAGCAGCACATGCTAAATTTCCGTTTATCGTTACGTTTGACGACCACGAGATTGAGAATAATTGGGCGGATGAACATTCTCAGCCGGACGGGGAGGAGTCTAACAAGCATTTTATGGAAATGAGGGCGAATGCTTTTCAGGCCTATTACGAACATTTACCCCTTAGAATGCGTTCGAAGCCCCACGGCGCTAACATGATGCTTTATCGAAAGTTTACATTTGGGGATTTAGCTGAATTTAACGTCATGGATACTAGACAATACCGTGATGATCAAGTAAGCGAAGGATTTCCTGGGGCCACTAGAGAACCAGAGGCGTTGGATCCATCAAGAACCATGATGGGATCAGATCAGGAACAATGGTTATTACACAACCTCAGCAACTCAAATGCTCGCTGGAACGTCCTTGCCCAACAGACGATTATGGCCCAGTTTGATTATGATAATGGGCCTGGCATCAGTGTCAATCATGATCAATGGGATGGTTATGCTGGTGAAAGAGCACAAGTTTTAAACTTTATCGAGCAGCGCCAGCCATCTAATCCAGTAGTTATTAGCGGGGACTGGCATTCCAGCTGGGTAAACGACCTCAAGTCAGATTTCAGCAATCCAGATTCGGCAACAGTAGCCACCGAATTCGTTGGAACTTCAATTAGTTCCGGATGCGGCTGGGCCAGGGAAGTGGAAGCAGCCCTTCCTGAGAATCCCCACGTCAAATTCTTTAATGGCGACATGCGTGGATATGTCCGCTGCCATGTAACGCACGATTCCTGGAAGAGTGACTATAGGGTCGTATCTTCGGCAGGCGATCCAAATGCACGAGCATATACTCTGACTTCATGGGAAGTTGAAAACGGTCGTCCGGGAGCGAAATCGATCCAATCATCACCAGAAAATAAAGTGCGGGGAACAGTCGAAAAATAAGCTTCGTGTAAAATCTTTACAGTCCTTTGATAATGTCGGCGGGTTCTGTTTCTATTTCTATTTCTATCCTATTTGAAAAGGGGATATGTCATTGACAGCTACTAAAAAAGACTTGCTCTTACTACTGACTAGTTTTATAGGTGTTAGATTGGGATATGGCGGTATAAAAGCATCCTCTGCAAACCGTGGTATTCCCCCATCAGCCCCCTTAAAAGAAAGCAATATGGGTAGTGTGAACGGTTAAGTGAACCTTTCTACCTAAATCAAAGATTTAGAAGGGGACTGCACCTTTCGCCTTTTGTTCAAAGTTAAATCATTCATCAAGTAAACAACCAGCAGAGCCTCAACATTCTGCTGGTTGTTTACTGTTAGCTCTTTTCATGTCTTTAACCCTCGAACTGACATAAACTTTCGTCTCAACATACCAGCGCAGGAAATACACCGAGACTCCTTCGGGAAAGCGTAGTGTATTTCCCGAAGGAGTCTCCGGCTGGATGAACTATGTGAATGAAAATTTAGAAGGTCAGCCGTCAATAAGCCTGATCTTTTTGCTTAATTACTTTAAAATAAATATCCCATCTGAAACTGGACGTTCACCCGTTGTGTCCGAGGGATCGTTGACGAGTTGACCTTCCACAACCATCGACGAGGATCCACCTCCATCAAGGTTCATTCCCTCAACTGCTCCAAGGGATTTGAGTATTTTGGCACTTTCAAAAAAGCTGATTCCAATACTTTCTTTCGGATTACGACCATTTACAGTTCCAAGCAGGATATTTCCATTTTCTTTAATGCCTGCAAAGGATCTAGGGTGACGGTAGAGGGCAAAATGGTAAAAGAAATCTTTGCTCCAACGAAATCCTTCCTCTCTAGCTTGTATATCAATTCTTCCGTCCTCTAAGAGTTGGGGGCCTCCATTAATCACATCTAAACTGGACGGAGTATTAATGAGCTTTCCATCAGAATATACCTTTTTTGATATACGAAGTTTATCTCCAATTGAAACAGCATTCTTTAACCATTTCGCCTGTTCCCCTGTGGCCGAAAGGACGCTGCCGTTTTCCGGTATTTTGTGTCCGCGCTGGGGATAAGTTTTTACGACCTTATCCTCTTCGTTTACGACCACTTCAAACCCTTCGCCTTCTGGGGTCATATCACCAGAATAAGCGCTAAATAGGATGATTTCTTCTTGATCAGTACATGTGACATCATGCTTAGGTTTAGTTGTAGGTTTATCATCTGTTCCACCGCAGTTCCTAATCAGTCCGGGCTCCCTATTCATTCCATCAATTACTTCTGTAGCTCCAGTTGAGGTTTCCAAGCTTAATTTAGCTCTTACTTCCCCGATTTCTCCCTGATTATTTGAAAGCAACAAACTTGTTCGATCCCCGACAGATTCACTTACAAGTTTGCCATCAATGATTGAAATGCCGGCTGGATCCCCAGGAGTACCATCCTGTGAACCGACGACAAAGTAGCCGCCATTTATTCCCGCTATGGCTTTACTCCGAGCGGCCATAGAAGATACTGTTTCACGTCCAGGGATTTTTCCATTTGCGAGAAGGTTGGTCAGCTCACCTTCAAATTTTTCAGGATTGATTTCAATGACGTCAATTTGCCATGGACCTGTGGTTTTCGTAGTCCCATCAAATTCTGAAAAAGTAACGCTTGCTTTCTTATAACCATCGTCACTAATTCGGTCAGCTAGTTTTTCAGCCTCTTCCTTATGAGTAAATTCTCCAGACCGAATCACATATCCAATATTCTTTTCTTCGACATCTGTGTATTTCGTATGTTTGTTCTTCACTTTATGTATCTCGACTTTATAGCCAGTATCTCTCAAGCTTTGGGCCACTGTTTTTGCTTTCCTCTTTGAGGTTAGAAAGGCTATGTCTACCGTGTAGTATGCGTTCTGAGAATAGTAGCCTCGAGAAATTTCTGTATGGGTGACTCCTTTGGTTAGTTGTGTTGTTTTACGTGATTCTGGCAAGTTTTTCTGTCCTAATGAAAGGTTCTCTTGTTCTCGGTTACCTTCTTGATGATTCATGGCTGCTACATCCTCAAATGGTGTTGCTGCACAGAGGGCAGTGAAAAGGATCAACAAGGAAAAGAATAGATTTTTCATAATTGTGGCATGCACGCTAAAACCTCCCTAAGTTTTAATTCGATTCTATCATAGCTAGTAAATAATAATAGAAAATAAGATGAACATAAAAATTCGGTAAATTAAAGACCTGAGGTGATTAAAAGATTTCGATGATGTGCATTCATAATTAAGTCAAAAATTTATATATTTAATACAAGCCATATTATCCATGATTTTTCCATAAGTGGAGGGGAGCGAATGGGGAAGAGGATAACTGTTATAGCCGGAATAGTTTTGACATGTATGGTCGCTGTTTTTTTGATTGGTTCTATTAGTAGTAATCAAATGGTGCAGGGTGAAAAACTGGAGGAAAATATTAAACAGAGTATGAAGGAAACCAAAGAAAGGAAAGAAAAGATCGAAGCTTTTCGCAAAGAGCTGCACAATAAATTCAAGAAAAAAGGATTTCAAGGCAGCATTTCTACCTCAATAGATGACCTTTTCTCTTCTAAATCTCCTTCGATTACAATCAGTGTTAAAGATCAACCATATAAAAAAGAACATGAAAGTGAAATGAAACAACTCATTAAAGATCTTGTTACATCTTACAATTTTGGTGAGGTGGCCATTCATATAAGAGTAGAGGACAGGGGGATGGAGGAATTAAGTGAAGAGGATAGGGAGCGACATCAGCTTACAAGCGATTTGTTTGAAATTGCTCATAAAATATTAAAGGAAAAGGGGTATAACAAGGTCAGTACAATGAGTCTTAATTCAAGGAAATCAAAGCAAGCTATGAATATTGAAATTGAAGGGACAAAGCATTACTACAATAACGTTAAGGAAGATATCGAAAAAATTGTACACGACACGATATATGCTAAAAAAGGATTAAATTATACAGTCAAAGTAACAAGGAGAAGCGAAGCAGAAATGAGAGATATGAAATGGTCACCTATTTTCAGAGCAATCATGGAAGAAGCAGATAAAAGATTCGAGGAAGTTACAGGATTTGCTTACTCTTTCCACCCTGAACCGCTGCAAATTATTATTAAAACCTCCCTATCTGATAGGTGGTATTCATGGGGAACGAAGGAGCAAGCCGCAAAAATTGAGAAATACGTAAAGAAAATTATTGAGATAAAAAGAGAAGAACTTTCCATTAAAAAAATTCCTTACAAGGTTTTGATTAGAGATAAAAAAGGTGACAAATTAAATTGAAACTTTAGCTGATCTGCCAATCAAAACCAGATTATGCTTTAGCCAGCAGAACTCCAATTTCTGCTGGCTTTTTTGAAACCAAATAATGTTTCAATCGTATTTTAATAAAAAGGTCTTTTAGTTGGGAGTTCACGACTTATTTAAAAATACAATACATACAGGAACTTTTCCAAGAGGAAAATCGGTTATATAGGAAGCTGATTTTTACATACATTACTTAACATGGTTTTTAGAAAAAGAAGGGGGAATGGAAATGCTTGAAGGTGCATTACTGTTTGTGATTTTAGGAATTATCGGTTTCTTAGTCGTTGCTGGAGGGATTATTACGTTCATTATTTTTAAGGTTCGTTATAAAACGGCGAGCTCGAATGAAGCTTTGATTGTCACGGGACCAAAGTTAGGAGATCCTGAGAAAGAGAAGAATGTGTTTGAAGATGATAATGGACGTTCGGTAAAGATTATTCGTGGGGGCGGATATCGTCTTCGTATGTTCCAAACGGCTACACCTATTGATTTGACATCTTTCCAGCTGCAAGTCAACTCGGAAAAAGCGTACACCAAGGAAGGGATTCCGGTACGTGTAGCGAGTACGGCTGTTATTAGTATCGGCAGTGAATTGGAGATCATGGCCAATTTTGCGGAGAAATTTTTAGGGAAAAAGCAAGGGGAGCGTGAATCCGAGTTGAAGGATGTATTAAACGGCCACCTTCGTTCCATCATTGCTTCGCTCCCCATCGAGAAAATTTATAATGACTTTAAAGAGGTCAATACACAGGTGAAAAAAATTGCTGAATCTGATTTAAAAGGGATGGGCTTTGAAATCACCTCGTTCGCTTTGAATGACGTGGAGGATGTTGACCAGGAGAATGGCTATATCGATGCCCTCGGGCGTCCCCATATTGCCGAAGTACAGAAGAAGGCGAATATGGCGGAGTCTGATGCGCAAAAAGAAACACGGATCTATCAGGCGAAGAACGATCAGGAAGCCCAGAATGAAGAAATTCGCCGTTTAACTGCTGTGGCTGAATCGAAAAAAGAAAAGGATATTAAAGAAGCTGAATTTCAAAAGGATACGAACCGTGCGAAAGCCAATGCAGAACAAGCAGGCGAGATCGAACGGCAGAAGTTAGCTCAGCAGGTTAAGGATGAAGAGTTGAAAGTACAATATATTGAGAAACAACGGGCTGTTGAGCTAGAAGAGGAAGAAAATAAACGCCGCCGCTCCATTGCTGATGCTGAGGCTTACAAAACGACTAAAAAGGCGGAAGCAGAAGCAGAGAAGGAGCGCATTAAAGGTGAATCAGAAGCAGAGGTTATTCGCCAGCGTGGTATAGCTGAAGCAGAATCGAAAGAACGTATGGCTAAGGCAATGGAACAGTATGGGGAAGCAGCCATTATGGAAATGATGATCAACGTATTGCCTGATTATGCAGAGAAGGTATCTGCACCTCTGTCACAAATTAAGGATATGAAAGTGATTGATATGGGCGGATCAAACTCTCAAGGCGGGTCTGCCAAAGTGGCGAATAGTGTAACTTCAACCATGCTTGGCATTCAGGAATCTTTGAAGGAAACAACCGGAATGGACTTGAAGGCCATGCTTGAGAGCTATGTTTCACGCGGGAACGTTAATCCGTTTGATCCTTCTCCTGACAGTCATTATCAAGAAGCAGCGGCATCTGAGGAATTAAACAAGAGAGCACCAGAAGCAGAACAAGATCCAGAAAAAGAATCGGAAGAAGAAGATACAGAGTTAGACAAAGAGTGAAAGAAATAGTGAGCGTCAAATGATAATATTCGTTTTGTGAAATGAAGTTAGAAGAAAGAAAGTATAGTAGCTTTTTATTTAGCTGAGAATTATCTTAAAAGCCAATCCGGCAGAACCTCCATATTCTGCCGGATTGTTCTATTTTGTCGAGTATTGAGAGATGCTTTACAGAGAGCCAGTTTGATGATAACTTAATATTTAGAAAATTATAAAATAAAGAACAATTCCACAGATCCAGTTAACTTTTTAACTGGATTTAATTTTCTAATAGGAGAGGCGTTCACGTAGGAGGGAGCAGAGAATTATGAGGAAGCCTGATGTTATTTTCTTCAACGGCGATGTACTGACAATGGATGATTCATTTCCTCAAGCCAGTGCTGTGGCGGTGAAAGATGGAATGATTGTAGCTGTTGGGGACGAGTCAGATGTGTTCGACTGGAAAACGGAACATACAAAAATCATCGATTTAAACGGAAAAACGTTAATGCCTGGATTCATCGAAAGTCACATTCACCCAACCATTTACGGAAGTACGCTGCTCGAGATTGACTGCAGGCCAGAAACAACTCCTGCGATGGAGGACCTTTTACAAAAGGTGAGCGAAGAAGCTGTGAAAACTCCTGAAGATGAATGGATACGAGGTTTTGGCTGGGATGATAGTAAGTTAGTAGAAATGCGTAATCCGACACGGTGGGAGTTAGATGAGGCTGCCCCTAATCATCCAGTGGTGTTGAAACGATCTTGTGCTCATATGGCCGTAGCGAATTCCAAGGCGCTTGAAATGAGTGGGATCACACAAGAAACCCCTGATCCTTCTGGCGGTCATATTGAACGAGACGAAAATGGAAACTTAACGGGATTACTACAGGAAAAAGCGCAAGGGCTGCTAGATGTTCCTCGTTATGATCTTGAAGACATGGCCGAAGGAATGAGGCTGGCTCAGCAACAGTTCGCTGAATGGGGAATCACGACTGTTCATGACATGTCGACTCAAACAACAGATTTGCAATTATTCCAATATTTGCAGGAGCAAAATGAATTAAGAGTCAGAGTGCGGCCATGGATATGGGCGATTGATCAAAACGGCTTTGACGGTTCATTAGATGAAGTGTTAAAGGTGGGCTTGCGAAGCGGATTCGGGAATGATCTTGTGAAAATTCAAGGTATGAAGTTTATGCTGGATGGAAGCGTGGGCGGGAAGACTGCTGCCATGCATGATCCGTATGTAGATACAGAGGAAAAAGGAATTCTGTACAATTCGGTCGAAGAAATCCATCCGCTCATGGAGAAAGCAATAGAATCGGGGCTGCGTGTCGCCGTTCACGCGATCGGGGACCGCGCAATTGAAGTGGCGATCGAATCATTTGAACAGATTCATAACAACACAAATATAACAGGAATGCGCAACAGGGTCGAGCATTGCGTTATGCCCACAGTTGATCATTTGAGACGCATGAAGAACTTAGAGTTAGTTGCGGCTTCCTCGATAGGTTTCCTGTACCATATTGGTGATAACTATGTGGCTAAATTAGGGGCGGAACGTGTTAACCATCTTTTCCCGCATAAGTCTTTTAAAGAACACGGAATTGTTGCTCCTGGGAACTCCGACTTGCCTGTTAATAGCGGTAATCCATGGCAATCCATCTATAGTGCAGTTACTAGAAAAACTTCAAGTGGACAAGTCGTAGAGCAAGGAGAGCAAATTTCTGTCTGGGATGCATTGAAAGCGTTTACTGTAGATGCGGCCTACAGCTCTTGTGAAGAGCAGCTGCTCGGGGTTATCAAAGAAGGGTCTAAAGCGGATCTTATCGTTCTCAGTGAAAACCCGCTGGAAGTTAAGCCTGACCACTTAAAAGAAATGAAGGTACAGCAAACCTATTTGGAAGGTGACTTGACGTTCAGCCAAAGCCAGTCGTATGAAGAAGTCTTGAAAGGGTGATGAGATGTTTTCCGCACAACAGCAAACAATATTGTTTTTCATTGTAGTTGTCTATTTTTTCTTTCTATTTGGTCTCTCCATCTATATTAATAGGAAAATTAAAACGTACGATGATTATAATGTGGCAGGGCGGACGATTTCACTCTTCCCGCTTATCCTGACATTTACAGGAACAGCAATTGGCGGTTCCATTTTGCTTGGCTACATGACGAATGGTTATTTATACGGAATGGGTCAGCAGTGGCTTGCCATTGGTTTTACGTTAACGTCGATCATTATGGCGTTTTCTATGTTGAAACGAATTCGGATTTTAGGGGAAAAATATAATATGGTCACGATCGGTGATTTCACGGCATTACGGTTCGGGGAAGCCGCTCGGATTCCGACCGTACTCAGTATTCTGGTCGCGTATTGTTCGATTACCGGCATGCAATTTGTAGCGATAGCGACGATCTTGAATCTGACGATTGATTTAAATATGACAACCGGCATTCTAATCAGCTGGGTATTATTAACGCTGAAAACATACTTCGGCGGTTTAGTTTCCGTCATCTGGCAGGACGCGATTCACGGTACGATTCAAACAATCGGGGTCGCGGTTCTACTGGTTGCCGTGTGGCTTGCCTCAGGCGGGTGGAGCAATGTTACCGAAAATGCTGCTGCTATGGGCAGTACCGATGCACTGAGTATTTTCAATATATCCACCTATGACTTCTTTGTCTTTCTATTTACGATTGGTGCTTATCAGTTCGTCAGGCAGGATTTATGGCAGCGTTTCTGGGCTGCCAAGGATCTTAACATTGCTAAAAATGGATATTGGGCAGCGATTATCCTTGGCTTTTTGACAGCAGGAGCGGTTATAGCCATTGGAGTTCTAGGGAAATTCGGCATGCAAATGACGAATATTGACCCAGCGTTAATTTACTATGAATTGAGCGCCGCCGTACTGCCATTTGCGCTCGTCATTATTATGGTCATTGTTCTTCTGGCAACAGTTATCTCTTGTGCCGATTCTTTTTTCCTGGCAGCCTCAACATCCATTGTTAATGATATTGTTAAACCAAGATTAGGGGATAAGGCAGAAAACCATAACATGCTATTATACAGTCGCTTATCGGTCGCCATCGTATCGGTCATTGCTGTGCTGTTAGCTCTTTACATTCCTACCTTGGTCACTCTCTGGGTAACAGGAAGTGCGATGCTGGTTTCTGGCTTATTAGCACCTGTATTGTTCGGATTATTTTGGAAAAAGGCGACCAAAGCCGCAGGAATTTCAGGAATGTGGCTGGGATTGTCAATTGCGGTGATATGGCAAATAGCGGGTCATCCGTTTGGCGCTCATCCAGTATTCATCGGGTTTCCTATATCGATTATCACCGTTGTTGCTGTGACATTGTTCTCGAGACGGGAAAAAGAGAATGCCATGTATCAGGAGTTTAGAAAGACTGTTTAGCTTCAAACGCTGCCCCTCCATACTTGGAGGAATTAAAAACAATGGGAAACACATGCTAGGGTTGAGGTGATAATCATGAAAAAACAGCCAAAAAAGACATTCAATATTCCCATCCAGGCAAACACCAGTGGTGAAGTACATGTTAGAACTGGAACCAATAGTTTGGGAACGGAAGGCAGTTATGCCGGAGATTCCGTAGATAAACATAAGGAATTGGAAGCTGCCAATGCAGAACTAGCTGAAAAGGAAATATCTCAAACATTCAATAACTCATAACAGCAAAAGGTAATTCAAAAAAATCCAGCAGTGTATGGGACACTGCTGGATTCCACTTTAGCTGAGAATACTATGATCAGGAAGCTTTCTGTTCCCTTAACCTCGTTACTTTATTCCTTGATTGAGTCATATTAAAAACTACATTCAGGACAATAGCTGTTACACTGCCTGCCACAATTCCGTTACTCGTTAAAATTTGGATGCTCTGAGGCAGCTGTGCGAACAATTCAGGAACCACTGTTACTCCAAGACCCATCCCGACGGAACATGCTACAATCATTGAGTTTTCAGGAGAATCTGTGATGACACTACTTAACATTTTAATCCCTTGTGCGATGACCATTCCAAACATGGCAATCATCGCTCCACCCAACACAGCAGTAGGAATAATGGTTGTTAAGGCAGCTATTTTTGGAATGAATCCTAAAGTAATCAACATGACACCAGTAACGAGGATCACTTTTCGGGATTTAACTCCGGTCATATGCATTAAGCCGACATTTTGAGAAAAGGCGGTGTAAGGAAATGCGTTGAACACTCCGCCAAGTAGTATGGCTAAGCCTTCTGCCCGATACCCCTTAGAAAGGTCTTCTTCCTTTAATTTTTCCTCTGTCATATCCCCAAGGGCGAAATAGACACCCGTTGATTCGACTAGTGATACCATAGCTACCAGGATCATCGTCAAGATCGCTGACCATTCAAAGGTTGGCATCCCAAAGTAGAAGGGCTGCACCATATGGAACACAGAAGCTTCTGCAACGGCAGCAAAATCAACTTTGCCGAGCAACCCGGCTATAATAGTTCCGCCAATCAGACCAAGTAAAATAGAAATCGATCTGGTAAATCCTTTGGTGAATCGGTACATGAGGATAATAAATAATAGTGTCCCAAAGGATAGAGAGAGATTAGAGATCGAACCAAAATCACTTGCACCTTGTCCGCCGCCCATATTGTTGATTGCAACCGGGATTAAGGTAATCCCTATTACTGTGACTACAGTCCCTGTAACGACCGGCGGGAAAAACCGGACTAACTTCCCAAAGAAACGACTAATGAGAACGACAAATAAACCAGATACAAGAATAGAGCCATAAATAGCCGAAATCCCGTATTGTCCACCAATCGCAATCATCGGACCGACAGCTGTAAAGGTACAGCCAAGAACTACAGGCAAGCCAATTCCAAAGAAGCGATTATTTAACACTTGCAGGATCGTAGCTACACCGCACATTAAAATATCAATCGCAACGAGATAGGTGAGCTGCTCGGAAGTCAGACCCAAAGCCTCTCCAACAATGAGCGGGACTAATATAGCCCCGGCATACATGGCAAGGAGATGTTGAATTCCTAATGTTACTGTTTTCACACGGATGCCCCCTCTTTATGAAACGTAATCTTCTGATCTGCTAATGAATCAATGATGGCAAGTGATTCGACACGAATACCCTGTTCTCTTAGCAGTTTACCGCCATCCTGGAAGCCCTTTTCAATCACAATTCCGACACCAGCAAGGGAGGCTCCTGCTTGTTTAACAATATTTATTAGTCCTAGTGCAGCCTGTCCGTTCGCTAGGAAGTCATCCAGGATGAGAACAGTATCGTCGCCAGACAGATAATCCTTAGATACCGAGATCTCATTCGATTCATTTTTCGTAAACGAATGAACGCTTGCTGAATAGAGGTCGTTGTTTAAGGTTAGAGATTTACGTTTCCTTGCAAAAATCGCCGGGACACCTAATGTGAGCCCTGTCATTTGAGCCGGAGCAATACCGGATGATTCTAATGTTAATACCTTCGTAACGCCTTCATTAGCGAATTGGTCAGCGAATCCTTCTCCAATTTGCTTCATTAAGACCGGATCAATCTGATGATTTAAAAAGGAGTCAACCTTGATAACGGATTCGGATAATACTCTACCTTCCTCGATGATTTTCTGTTTTAATTTATCCATAATGATCACCCTTCTGTAGTAAAAAATAAAAAAGCCCGAAAATCCTGCTTCCGCACCAACTATGAGGAAAGCAAGTTTTTTCGAGCTTTGAAAAAACAAAATGAAATGATAAGAGAGCGCAAAATAGGCATCATCTCATCATTGCAGCTTTTCATAGTCGGTCCATTTACGGTAAACCGGTAGAAACTTGCAGGCCATATCCCCGCGATTATATGAAAATACGTTATTTAAATGTTATCAACAGTATAGCACGGGTTTTGTCGAAAACAATACCCGATAAAAGAAAAATATATAATTTACAAAAGTTACCATAACCATAAATGAGTATAAGAACGTCCTAATAAAAGACACTGACGTTGTTATTTCTGACTGTCAATCCATTAAGAACTGATGAATGTTAGCAAACACAAGTTCACGGATATGTTTCGATTCATTAAATAATGAATGCTTTCCATCTTCTATATAAACGATCTTCAGATGAAGAAATTTCTCCATGACAAAACGGAGATTGTACTTCCAGGCAACTGTTTCATCCTTAGTTCCTTGAAGGACACAGGTCTCCATGTCCGTAGCACGATAAGTCTGGATATTTTTGTTCCAATTTATTAGTGCACTTAGCCATTCTATCGGGATGGTTTCCGATTGTAATGGGTCTTTTTGGATAAACTTTAAATAATTTTGGTTTGACGAGTTCTCCCTAAATCGTCTATCAATCCTCTTGATATAGGGAAAAAGTTTACTCAGGTAAAATCCTAATTTTGTTAAACACCAATGATTGGATCGAACCAGCGGCGCCACCAAAATAGCTTTATCGAAATTGTGATCGTGATGTTTTAATAGATAATTGACTGCGATTGCGCCACCGGTACTATGTCCGATAACATAAAACGGTCCGGACATCTCGTCCCTTGCTTTTTTCATTAATTTTTCTAACGTTAAAACATAAGTGGAGAAGTGATCGATTGAAGCAGCTTCTCCTTCTGAAAGTCCGTGTCCCTGTAGATCATAACTGACTACACGGTAGTGGTGATCATTGAGAAATTGAATGATATTTCCTAGGTATCCAACATGTTCCAAATATCCGTGTAATAAAAAGACGGTCGCTTTACTTCGCCTTGGATTAAAAATCTGCACGGCGATTTCTTTTTCATCAATCTCCATCTTTCCAAAATGAAAATCAACTTTCTCTAAATCAAAGCCATAATAGTCCAGGTATACTTGAATATCCTCAGTTTTCTCAATGGGATGGTCAAAGTCTATTCGTTGATTCCAACTCGATAAGCGTTCCAATACATTCCTAATGTCCTTGTTTTCGTTCATAATAGGTGTTCTCCTTGTACGCTAAACCGGTCAGATTAATCGGATCAAACGATCTCGGTTAACGTTTTCTAAGACGATCGGAGGATTGAATATGGACGATCATCTGCCCGTTCTTTGAGGTAGCCCGTATCAAAATGGGCTGGTTATATTCGTTTTTGAATGTAAAATCCGGTCCATACCAGCTTACTGTGGCATCTCGTCCTTCAGGCACATATGGGACCTGCCGGCTATGGGAGTAACGCTCGACTATTTTAAGGCCGGCTTCATCTACAGCGTTATACAGAGTAGAGGAAACCTGACAAATACCGCCCCCAATGTCTTCTGACAGCTCACCTTTTACAATGACAGGTGCACGCATATATCCTTTTTCCTTAGTGCGTTTACCTACAACCTGATTAAAAGAAAACAGTTCACCTGGAAACACAACGTGGTTGTTAATTGCTTGAGTAGCAAGGGAAATATTGTTCGTCCGTTCACGATTACTTTTTTTAAAATAAGTCTGGTAGGCACCGATTTGATTCGTTCTAATATCCGCAAGTAATTCGCCATCTACTTGAGGGTAATCCCGAATCATAGGCACTTCCGCCTCCACCTCTTCATGGGAATAAAAATAATTATAAAATTGCTTGCTTAATTTTGAACGATTCACCTTCGTTCCGGTCTTTCCTTGAACAATCGTTCCATCTTCATCGATCGTGGCATTTACAGGCGACTTAGCTAATTTGCTGTCAATGTCATCCATAAATGCTTCAAATCCTTGTTGATCGACAAACTTTTCATCAAGGTAAGGAATCGTAAAGTCTGTTCTACTGATGCGAGCAACGGTTTCTCCATCATGCGTAAGTGAAAAGTAATCCGTCATATCTTCCTGTGGCAGTATAAAAAATAAGAGAAAAGGGAGAACCATGAATTTCATTTCCAACACCTCTTACAGTAGTATGAATTAATGAGGCAAATTCATGCACTTGAAGAGGGGAACATATGGGATTACTTTTATTGGAAATCACCTTCCTGGAAGGTTTCTCTGGTCAGGTCTATAAAAGACTGCAAAGGAATAGTAATCAGCTTATCCTTATGCCAGGCGATTTGAGTAAAAAAAGAAGAGGTGGGATAATTCCATTTTAGTTCACTGATTCGCCCTTCTTTTATTTCTGGATCTACGACCATACCAGGCAAAAAGGCTATACCCAGCTTTGCAAGTACACATTGCTTGATGGCTTCTATACTTACGAATTCAAATTTATTAACGGCGTGAATTCCTTGTTCCCTTAAGGATTCCTCCCAAATCATGCGGTAAGAACACCCTTCATCGGTAAGGAGGAAGGTTTCATGAGCTAAATCATTTGGAGTAAGATCATGGTTCAGTGCCAAAGGATGGTCCGCTGCAGATACGAGCTTCATCTGTTCTTGGATCAGTGGTTCCGTAATCAGAGAGTCTCCTGGCTTAGGGACATCCATAATGAAAGCAATATCAAGCTCTCCCTTAAGGAGTTGTTCTTTTGCTTTTTCATCCGAGTGGGCAGGTTTAAAGATAAGTTTAACGTTTGGAAATTGGTTTTTGAATTCCTTTAAAATAGGGGGGAGACGATACGTGCACTGACTCTCTTGTGCCCCAATTACGAGAGTTCCTGCTGGCTCCTTTAACCCGCCAGTTATTACCTTTGCTTCTTCAGTAAGTGTGAGCATTTTGTCTGCATAGCCTTTAAATTGGCGGCCCGCTTCCGTTAAAATTAATCGTTTACCCAATCGTTCGAAAAGTACCGAACCAAGTTCGTTTTCGAGTGCCTTGATCTGAGCGGTTACAGTGGATTGAGCAAAATTTAACGACTTAGCTGTTTGGGTGAAATTTAGGGTTTCCGCAGCCATCTTATATGTAATCAATTGTTTGGTTTCCATATCTCTTCTCCTTTAATCGAAATATTCGATCAGTATAATCGTTATTATCATCTTTCTTGATTTCTAAGTTCATTATAGTATAGAAGTCGAACCAGGAAAAAACAGTGAGGAAAAGGAGTAGATGAGCATGTCAGTAGCCGTTATTTACGGAGGAACTCGTTCAAATGGGAATACTGAACAATTGACGGAACGAGTAATTGGCGAGATGGAAGCGGAGAAGATTCTATTGAAGGATTACGATATTAAGCCCATTGAAGATTATCGACATCATGAAGCAGGTTTTCCAAAAGTAGAAGACGATTATAAACAACTTATAGATCGTATGCTCTCTCATGATGTGGTCATTTTTGCTACACCAATATATTGGTACGGGATGTCGGGAACGTTAAAGAATTTTATCGATCGTTGGTCGCAGTCAATGAAAGAATATCCAAACTTTAAAAAAAAGATGTCTGAAATGCAGACTTACATTGTCGCTGTTGGTGGAGACGCGCCATTTATTAAAGGGCTTCCCTTGGTTCAGCAGTTTCACTATATCTTTAGTTTTGCAGGGGCTTCTTTTGAAGGCTATGTTCTTGGCGAAGGAAACAAGCCTGGGGAGATACTGCAGGATAAGCAAGCTCTTGTCGCGGCTGAACAGATGCAAAAGAAGATTAAAAAACAGATGATGTTAGCATTGGAATAATCATTAAAAGCCAGCTGGGAGAGGAAATGCCCAGCTGGCTTGCTTCCAAGTAATGATCACTTAGCTGCTTACTCAATGTTGAACGAGGTTTTAGCTTTTAAAACCGGCTCTGTATGCAAGATAGCCGTGATCGAATAGGTTCCGGGCTCCAAATCTTCCGGGATGGACAGTTTGTATTCGATTTCTTCTGCCTGCTTCAATGTGATCGGTTTTTTAGGCTCATATTGAGGCTGACTTTTTGCATTCTCGAACACGGTATTTCCTTCATCATCCGCAATGATGTAGTTGTATGCGGTTTTCCCAGAGATGACAAGTTTCTGAACGCGTTCGGTTTGGTTCTTGATTTGAAAGTAGGCATGATGTCCGCTTACTTCAAGGGTTGTCTCTAACTTTCCTGCAATAATCCCTCCAGGACGATCACCTTCGGGGTCTTCCTGGCTCCCATTCGAGTTTTCCTTGTCACCATTTACCTCTTCGGCTTTGTCGTCATTTGCGTTGTTGGCGGAGTCTGTTTGATTGTTGTTCTGCTGGCCGCAAGACGATAGGATGATTGCAAATAGTAGGAACGCTAATAATAGTATCATTCTCATATGGTTTTCCTTCCCTTCTATCGAACAGGATTCATTGTATCTATTTTACTGAAAAGGATTCAGATTAACAATATTCCTCCCGTATGGGAAGTGTTTTTTTAGCCTTCAAGTTCATCGAATTCTATTTCTGGTGGCTCTTTTTTGAATAGGTTGGTGGACAGAGCCAAATACAATATACCAAGTAAAGCCCACGCCAAGCCGATAATGATTGAATATAAATCAAGGTTACTCCATAGATAAAGCACAAAGCCTAATCCAATAAGGGGTCCTATTGGATGCGGCCCCAGGCGGTGAGGGGAGAGTAGCCTATACCGTGAAAGAACCGCTTGGGGTTGTGGGAGCGATCACGCCTTTTAATTTTCCGATGAATTTAGTGGCCCATAAAGTTGGCCCTGCCATAGCTTCTGGAAATACCGTCATTTTAAAACCTGCGGGTCAAACGCCGCTGTCTGCTTATTTCCTTGCCGAACTTCTGCATGAAGCAGGATTGCCGTCAGGAGCGTTTAACGTAGTAACGGGCAGTGGATCTGTTGTCGGGGAGAAGCTTGTCACAGATGAGAGAGTAAAGAAAATTTCCTTTACCGGAAGCCCGGAAGTAGGCATTGGTATTCGCAATAAGGCAAAACTTAAGCCCGTAACGCTTGAATTGGGATCTAATGCAGCTGTAATCGTAGACAAAGATGTGGAGGTTGAAAAAATCGTTTCACGCTGTGTAACCGGAGCATTTGGCTTTCAAGGACAAGTGTGTATTTCGCTTCAAAGAGTTTATGTTCATGAAGAAAATTATGATCGTTTCGTTGAACATTTTGTTAAAGCGGCTAAACATCTAAAGGTTGGCGATCCGTTAGATCCGGATACAGATGTGTCCGCATTAATCAGCCCTAAAGATGTAGATCGTACATTGGAATGGATTGATGAAGCAAAACAACATGGAGCGGAAATAGCAACAGGTGGAACGAGCGAAGGGAACCTATTACATCCAACCGTTTTACTCGGAGTAGATGCCCAATCGAAAGTTTCCTGTCAGGAAGTTTTTGCCCCAATCGTTTTAATTAACAAAGTCAAATCTGTTGAGGAAGCGATTGATGTAGTGAATGACTCGCGCTATGGTTTGCAGGCAGGAATCTATACGGAAAATGTCCGTACCGCTATGAACGCGACGAAAAAACTGCATGTCGGAGGGGTGTTGATCAATGACATTCCAACCTTCCGTGTTGATCATATGCCGTATGGCGGAGTCAAGGAAAGTGGAGTCGGGAGAGAAGGAATTAAGTATGCCATTGAAGAAATGACAGAGCTAAAACTAGTCATCTTTAACAATAATTAATACTGATAAGGGAGGATTCATAAATGATTATTGGAGTTCCAAAAGAGGTAAAAAATAATGAAAATCGTGTGGCACTGACACCAGCCGGGGCCATGAGCCTTATCAATGCAGGTCACCAAGTAATAATTGAAACGGAGGCAGGGCTTGGCAGCGGATTTAGCGATGCATCCTATCGTGAAGTAGGGGCGATTGTTGAATTAGATGTAGCGAACGTTTGGGCAGACGCAGAGATGGTAATGAAGGTGAAAGAACCGCTTTCTAGCGAATATCACTATTTCCGAAAAGGGTTGATTTTGTTTACTTACTTACATTTAGCAGCTGAACCGGAACTGACGAAGGCCTTAGTAGAAAAAGAAGTAACAGCGATTGCCTATGAAACGGTTCAAGTTGAAAACGCATTGCCCTTGCTCACGCCGATGAGTGAAGTTGCTGGAAGGATGTCCGCTCAAATTGGAGCTCAGTTTCTTGAGAAACCTCATCGTGGAAGAGGGGTGCTTCTTTCGGGAGTACCAGGTGTCAGACGCGGAAAGGTAACTGTAATTGGCGGTGGAGTGGTAGGAACCAATGCAGCTAAAATTGCGATGGGGCTAGGTGCAGATGTAACCATTATCGATTTGAGTCCAGATCGTTTGCGTCAGTTTGATGATATCTTTGGGGATCAGATCCAAACACTGATGTCAAACCCATTAAACATTGCCGAAGCAGTGGCTGAATCCGATTTAGTCATCGGCGCTGTCCTTATCCCAGGGGCTAAGGCACCAAAACTTGTCACAGAAGACATGATTAAATCCATGAATCCTGGTTCCGTTGTTGTGGATGTTGCCATCGACCAGGGCGGTATCATTGAGACGGCTGATCAAATCACGACACACGATCATCCAACCTATACAAAGCATGACGTCGTTCATTATGCCGTTGCCAACATGCCAGGTGCTGTGCCGCGGACTTCTACAAATGGTCTGACCAATGTGACGGTGCCGTATGCCTTGCAAATTGCCAGTAAAGGTGTGGAGAAGGCTATCGCGGATAATCCTGGACTTGAATTAGGATTAAATACGGCAAGTGGAGCAGTCACATACAAGGCTGTAGCAGGTGACCTTGGATATGAGTATGTGGATCCAAAAGAAACGTTGGCTAAGGTTAAAGCATTAAATTAAATGATTAAACAGATTCCCCTTAATTTTTCATTGGATTAAGGGGCTTTCTTTAAAAGCAGGAAAAGGCAGGTGAAATAGATGACCATTCACGAAGTCATGCCTATACAGTGGGACAGCAGGGAGATTGTTACAAGTCCTATTTTGGGCAGGGTCGAAGAGATACGGGTCAAGTTAGGGGATATAATAAAGGAAGGACAGCCATTGTTAGCAATAAAAAAAGAACAGGGGAGCCTAGACCATATTGCAGCAGGAATTGGCGGGATGGTGGAAAACCTGAACGTAAAAATAGGAGACAAGGTGGTCCAAGGAGAAGTTTTAGTTTTCATTAAAGGAGACTTATAGAATCAGTGGAAACTGTAATTAATTATCCATAGTAGGGCGAAGGGGATAATGTCTATCCCCTTTGCAAAATCATAAATGAATGATCTCGGAATGATTTAATGTATAGTAACTCCAGGTACCACGTGTTTCTTTTTCAATAACTTGGGCATTCATCAATTTTTTTTAATTTAATGAAGGTGTAGTTGATTGTATTTTGAAAAGCAAATATTAAATCAAAATAATAATAATTTGATATATTATACGTTATGAAAGTTAGGTACAGAAAAATACAATACAAATATAGGCATATGCTAATATACTATTTGAGCGAGGTGATGTTCATGGATAAAACAACGATTGAATTAGAAACCGCTGCCCAAACATTGAAGCTATTGGGTGATAGAACACGCTTAACCATTATGGGATTAATAAAAGATGGGGAGTGCTGCGTTTGTGAATTTGTCGAAGTACTGCAATAAACTCTTGCAGAAGTCAAATCGCTGAAGGTTGGGCGAAAAAATATTTAGGAAAAGAATGGGACGTAAAAAGCGCTGGAATCGAAGCTCATGGATTGAATCCAAACGCTGTGAAAGCGATGAACGAGGTGGGAATCGATATTTCCAGTCAGCAATCAGATATGATTGATCCTGAGATTTTCAATCATGCCGATTTAATGGTTACTTTATGTGGGGACGCCGCAGATAAGTGTCTGATCACTCCTCCTCATGTAAAAAGAGAGCACTGGGGCTTTGATGACCCGGCTAAAGCTGAGGGAACAGATGGGGAAAAATGGGCAGTCTTCCAGCGTGTTCGTGATCAAATTGGGGAGCGGATTCAGCGGTTTGCAGAAACGGGTGAATAAAAAATAAGAATCGCCAGAACGCTCAGTTTCTGGCGATTTTTGGTATGGGTTGGGAAAGTGAGTTACTTTTCCCCTTCCCAGGCGATTAGGACTTTACCGAATTCTTTTTCAAGAGTTTCTAATTTTTCTCGTTCAGTCTCTGAGAGAGTTGCCAACTGGTAGTCATTCTTCAAAGTAAAACCTCCTTATCTAAACTCTCCTTAAAGTATTCGTTAATAAGCAAAAACTATTCTGTGATACTGTTTTTGTTATGGGAATTTATTGTATAATGGGAAAATTGTTCATCTACATGCTCTTGTCCCCTTATGTATACCATGGTAGAGTTTAATATAATATGACAGAATATTATGGTAAAAATTAATCCTAGTTAGGTTTCAATGGAGGTATTTTATGAAAAAATTACTCGTCTATGCATTGCTCGCTATTTGGGTATTTGCAGGGTTAGGAACACAAGGAGTTCAAGCTAAGGGTGCCCAACAATACGGTGAAATTTCGTTTGACCATGTATCCTATCTAGCAACCGAAATTGGCGATCGTGTTGCTGGAACAACTGGAGAAGAATTGGCACGGGATTATATCTATCAAACTTTTGAACAATTAGGCTATCAGCCGGAGGTACAGCCTTTCTCATTCAGTGGTCCGAACAAAAATAAGATCCATTCTGCAAACGTTACAGCTGTCAAGCCCGGGCGCTCTAAACATGAAATTATTATTGGGGCTCACTACGACACGGTAAATCGAGTGGAGGGTGTGGATGATAATGGTTCTGGTGTAGGAGTAATGCTTGAGGTGGCAGAGAAAATCCAGAACATAGATACTCCTTACACGATTCGTTTTATCGCTTTTGGTGCAGAAGAAACTGGGTTAAGAGGATCGAATTATTATGTTTCACAAATGACGAAACCTGAGATTAATCACACTAAGGCCATGATTAACTTGGACAGCCTGGCAGTGGGGGATATGAGATACGTCCATGGAAACGCTGGTAAAAAAGGATGGGTCAGAGAACTAGCGCTAGACATCAGTAATGAGTTAGACATCGATCTTCATGTGAATCCTGGACTGAATCCGCATTATCCCAAGGGAACAACAGGAGATTGGAGCGACCATGCGGCTTTTAAAGAAGCGGGAATTCCTTTTACTTATTTCGAATCAACGAATTGGGAAATCGGGGCTCAGGATGGATATACACAAACACGGGAACACGGCTCAATTTGGCACAATCCTTTGAAGGATAATATGGCTTTCATTCAATCGGAATTTCCAGGTCGTATGAAAGAGCATTTGCAATCCTATTCTCGTATTTTGACAGAGCTTGTTCAGCGAGTTCAGCCGAACAGTAAAGGACAGTATATGCCGTGGCTAAGTAAGCAATAATTTTTACATCGGACGGATTTGTTTTACGAAAAGACAATTAAGGAGCCTTTCCTCCAGTGCTTGAAGGCACGGAAAGAAAGGCTCTTTTTAAAATTGATGATTTCCTAGTAAAAACTAATGGATGGTCCTGGTTCCTTAATGACTTCCTCGCAGATCACGCTCAATATCCTCGAGGCTTCTTCCTTTCGTTTCAGGTACGAACTTCATAACAAAGGAAAAGGCGAATACGCCAATAATGGCAAAGAGTACGAATACCCATGCGGTGCCAACTGCGCCTAGTAAAACAGGGAAGAAAAGCGAGACAACCAGGTTGGCTGCTGATAAAAGCAAGGTTGTAAACCCTGTGGCAGCACCTCTTGCTTTCAATGGGAAAAGCTCAGGAAGCATGACCCAGACGACCGGTCCCCACGTCGCAGAGAAAAACACGATAAATAGGCCAAGGAATAAAACGATCAGCCAGGCGATGGTGGTCGTCATTTGGAATATAAACAAAATGGCCGCTAAAATAGCTAAGCTTAAGGTCATCCCTACATTTCCAATCAGCAGCAGCTTCTTTCTGCCTAACTTGTCAATCGTCGCAATCGCCACCAGTGTCATTAAAACGTTCACAATTCCAATACCTAACGTACCAAGAATGGAAGCAGAGTTTCCTAATCCTGCTTGTGTGAAAATGGTAGGAGCGTAATAGATGACTGCATTGATCCCGATCAATTGTTGAAAGACCGCGATACCACTGCCTATAAGAAGCATCGGACGAACCCACTTCGATTTCAGTACGTCCATGGTACTTTCCTCTACCTCTTCAATCTTTTTCATTTGCTCAATTTCATCATCAATTTCGTTATGTTTTCTAGTTAACGCCATAATATCTCGAGCTTTTTTCTCTCTATTATGTTTAATTAAGAATCGAGGACTTTCAGGCATGAAAAGTACACCAATCATCAGGATGATCGCCGGTACTGAAGCGAGACCTAACATCCAACGCCAGCCTTCCATAGAAGAGAAAGCGTAGTTTACCAAATAGGCGAGCACAATCCCGATCGTAATCATTAACTGATTGAGTGAGGCAAGCGCCCCTCTCGATTGAGTCGGAGCCATTTCAGATAAATACACAGGTACAATAGCTGTCGAGCCCCCAACGGCAAGACCTAAAATAATTCGTCCTGTAATCAGAACCCAGGCGTTTGGAGAAAAAGCCAACACGAGGGAACCAATCAGGTAGATGAGAGCGATCACGAAGACCACACGCCTTCGGCCAAATTTGTCGGCTACATAACCACTCATCCCGGCCCCTATAATAGCACCACCCAGTAAGGAACTGACAACTAGTCCTTCGAGAAAATTAGAGAGAGGAATATCCTGGCCGATAAAAAGCAAGGCCCCAGAAATAACCCCCGTATCATACCCATAAAGGAGACCGCCGAGAGCTCCAAAGAAATAGATCCACCCTTTATGTAAATTTTTATTCATGATTATTCCCACCTTTAAAATGTAACGTCTGTCTAGTCATTTTCCCACTACTTAGGTGTGCGCAAACATGAATGTTTTCTCAGGCGAGAGGCTTTGTTGTGGATTGGGGGGGGATTGTTCCGTAACAGAAGGGGATTCTCTTCTAACGCTCAATGATTGTTTCCTAGCTCGACGTGATTGTTCCCGTTCAAATTATGATTCTTCCCTAACGTTAGAGGATTGTTCTCTAACTAAATCCGAGCATGTATGTTCGAATAGGGAGCTGGTCTCAGATGATAACCCCCATGCAACTTAGCAGCTTTATTAAATTGGAATAATCTACAGAAAAAAGCCAGCAGAATCCCCACATTCTGCTGGCTTTCATTATCAGTCTGTTATTTTTCAATCAAACGACCATCAAACGCTTCAGCAGGAACAATCGTTTCACCATTCGCTTGCTTCTCACGCAAGTAATCAGCAAACAGCTCTCGCTGGAAAGCAGGCTGTGACGTCCATTCTACTTCACCAAAGGTTGTGTAGCCGTCGCCTTCACCTGTAGAAAGGAAGTTGTTCGTGACAACCTTAAAGGTCTGATCAGAGAATTCGCCGTTTGTATAAACAGGCGTTCCATCAGTCAGCTTAATCGACGTTACGCGTTCACCGTCTGGTTTAGCAGGATCGTAGACAACATCCATGCCGGAGAACTGAATCTTCATGAAATTCCAATCATCAGGCGCCGGTCCTTCTAGGATTTCCTTGATTTGCTGACCAGTCATCTGAGCAGTTACGTTATAGTTGTCAAAAGGAAGTACCTCGAATACTTCCCCGTACGTAATTTCACCCACATTAATGTCAGCACGGATTCCGCCACTGTTTTGGAAGGCAATATCTGCATTCGCGCGTTCGCGCATCGCATCTGTGATCATATTTCCAAGCTGGCTGACACCAAGCTCGCCATACTTGCGATCACGAGTCAGCGGTCCTTCCGTTGTTGAAACGACTTCACTTTTTATCTCTTCGACTTGTTCTTGATAGTAGTCTACAATTTCCTGAACGCTCTCATCTTTGCCTGCTAGATGCTCATATGTTTCTAGCATATCGACTTCAGAATCATAGATTTCTTCTGTTTCAGGATCGACGAACAACTGAATGTGTCCCATCGCATTGGTGTAACGGCTTGCCTCTACAACTGGTATGCCATTGACATGTCCAGCTACCCGCTCATGGGAGTGACCGCCGACTAACGCATCGAGGCCACCTTCAGAGGAGTTTGCCAACTGAGCAAGTTCACCCATGATTTTCTCTGTTTCTTCTTCATGCCACCCAGGAAGGTGGGAAGTAACCATTACCATATCAGCACCTTTTGCCTCAAGTTCTGCTGCAAGCTCTTCAGCAATCGGAGCAGGGGTAGGGAATTCTAAACCTTCCACATGAGTAGATAAGGTTGTCTGTGGAGTTTGCGGTGTCGCAAATCCGATAATCCCAATCTTATAACCGCCTTTTTCCACAATTGTATAAGGCTTCGCCCACTCAGGACGTTCTCCTGTGGCTTCTTCAAAAATGTTCGCACCAAGGATAGGATACGTGGCATCATCTAGACGCTGTTTCAGCACATCAATTCCCCAGTCAAACTCATGATTACCGATTGCCCCCGCATCATATTGAATGTCATTTAATGTTTCAATGGTAGATTTTCCGTCAAAAGAATTAGAGATAAGAGTTCCTTGCATCGTATCTCCGCCATCCACAACGACCGTTCCATCCGCGTTGACAGAGCGGAAGTCTTCCACAATACCGCCAATTATCGCCATGCCACCTTGCTGGTATTGTTGATTTTGAGTGATATGACCATGAATATCGTTAGTAGAAAGAATATCAATGACATCAAAGACAAGGGGTTTGAACGTTTTGGCCACTTCTTCAAGCGTCATTGGCTCATTCGGATTAAATGCTTCTTCAAACGTAATGTCGAATCCTCCAGCCAGAGTGGCATAAGCCACATAAGGCTTCGCTTCTTGAGGAATAGATTCGGCATCCGTGAAGTTATTCAGCACTTCAATATCCACTTCAGGAACCTCGCCATCATTCATCGCAAGTGTAAACAGCTTTGCCATATCAATACGAGTAATTGGTTCCTTAGGACTAGAACCTTTGGACTTGTTTGATGAATCAGAGAAAAATACGTCTTTCGGATTTAATCCTTTCATTTCATCGGCACGCTTTAACATCTTCATCACGTCAAGGCGCGTCACATAAGGATTTTTATGTACTTGAGCCTGCTTCTTCTCTTTAATGATATCTTGCTTGATCAAAAGCTCTGTATCACTCAACTGGGTCATGTCGAAGTTCGTCTCAGCTTTTACCTCATCTGCCTGAAATAACGAGAACGCCATGACTGGAGCGGCTAAAACGGTCAACAACTGCCTTTTCTTCATCCGCCTTTTTCCCCCTTAAAATTGTAATAGAACCGTATACAATGTACCAAATTGGAAGAATATTTTAAATCATGCAATCTATCTATTTTTTTACTGATGATAAGAGGATTCTGATAGAAAAATGTCTAATTATGAATTAAATAATAATTTATTTAGAAGTAGGTGAGAGAAAACGTGCCCGTATATCATAAACTCGTCCGTGATCAAATTCCTGAAATCATCGATGGAAAAGGCAAGACGTTTCACACGTGTATCTTAAATGAAAGTGAATACATAGGCTCTTTGAGAGACAAACTCGAAGAAGAACTCAACGAGTATTTAACTGCAGAAAGCGATAAAGAAGCGTTGGGGGAATTAGCTGATTTACTGGAGTTGATCGATGCTGCTTCTAAAACTCACGGATCTTCGTTAAAGCAAGTGGAAAAGATACGGCGTGAAAAGTTTGAGCAGCGCGGTGGGTTTGATGGACGAGTTTTTCTAGTCGAAGCTGAGGATTAAGATATTGTGGAATGGGAAGTTGGGAAGCATGAACCGTTTTAGTTTTGCTGAATCTTTATATCGAAATCATATAGTAATAGGAGGAACTTTTGATGAAACTTCAAAATAAAGTTGCAGTAGTAACCGGAGCAGCATCTGGTATGGGGAAAGCAATAGCAGAATTGTATGCAAAAGAGGGTGCAAAAGTTGTTGTAGCTGACCTTAATAGTGAAGGTGCTGAGACGGTTGCAAGAGAAATCGTTAGTAATGGTGGAGTAGCTAAAGCCGTAAAGGTAAATGTAGCAAAGTTGAAAGATATTGATAATATGATTGAGACAGCTGTAAATGAATTTGGAACGTTAGATATATTGGTTAATAACGCAGGTATCATGGATGGTATGGAACCTGTTGGGGATATTGATGATGATAAGTGGGATCTCATTTTCGATATCAATACAAAAGGGGTCATGCGGGCAATGCGCAAAGCATTGCCGATCTTCCTGGAGAAAGAAAAAGGAATTATCGTTAATACTGCGTCTTCAGGCGGGTTAAATGGTGCTCATGCAGGGGCAACCTACACGGCATCAAAACATGCGGTAATCGGATTAACGAAAAATACCGGTTATATGTATGCAGAGAAAGGAATTCGCTGTAATGCAATAGCCCCAGGCGGTGTAGAAACAAATATTGCTTCATCGATAAATGATTTAAATGATTTTGGTGCCAGTCGTACAAGGGCTGCCCAGTCTGTTATGCCGAGGACGGGTAAACCAGAAGAAATTGCGAAGGCTGCCCTATTTTTAGCTTCTAATGACTCAAGCTTTATAAACGGTACGGTTATAACAGCGGATGCGGGTTGGACTGCTGCATTTTAAGCAGTCATCAACTTCGTTAGAGACTTTATATACACGTTGAAACCTATCATGGATTAATTCGTAGTTTCTAGGGAGGGTGATTAATGGAGGTGCTAATTTGATAGCAGAAATGTATAAACGTAGGGAAAACCTGGCCTACGTTCTTTTAGTGGTAGTTACTTTGGTCGTAGCAGGATATTTAGTATTGGAAAGGCCCGAAAGTACTAGTGGTTGGGTGGAGGCGTCCACTTTCCTCGTACCGTTGGGGTTTATGTTAGCTGTGGCTATTACGAGCCGACAGAAGTATAACAAGGTTAAAGGTTTATCGATTCCGTATTCTACTACATCAATTTTGGAGATAGACCATCTTGTTCTGAAGCAAGATGCAGGGTTAATTCCACGATTACTTTGCTTTGGGAAAAATGGGTATTTTGTAGGTACATATAAACCCATTCATTTACCTTGGTATCTTTACCCTGTTTTAATCTATAAAAGATCCTTGCTAACAATGCTCCCCGTAACCATCGCATTCATTTCGCATACAGGGGAGACCTTGTTTACATTAAAGCGTGTCGGTTTCAAGGAGAGTGTAATAGCCGTCTATGATCAAGAGAGTCAATATTTGGGAAGGTATGTTCAAGAAGACTTTAAGAGCCTTTTACATATAAAAGGTGAACTTAGGGACTGTAACGAGGAGTTGATTCTGCCTGTGAAGGCCTCTGGTTTCTCAGGTGATTTTACCTTGAAAGATATAAATGATCATCGCTGGGCTCATTTTTTTAATGGACGGTTTCCACATGAGTACACACAAATTTTTCGGGATATAGATAATGATATCGTAGAAATTTCAAATGATGTATCTCAGGAACACAAAATGCTTTTATTGGGTATGATTGGTTATCTGTTCATAGCCAGGAATAATAGATAGCTAGGAAATATAGAAGATAGCATTACATATTGGGTCGTTTAGGTTAGGGAAGATGAGTGATGGTAAAACGAATCCTTTGGAAGATTGGGCTCATGAGTTGATGGGGTAGCCGAAGGGGTCATGGAAGAAAAACGTAAGCTATGGATGACGTCATACTGGGGCTGCGTATTCGACTGGGAGAGGGAGGGGAAATATGGTTCATGTTATTAAAGCAAAACCAAATCACGTACAAGGAATATCTGAAGTGTGCTCAGATGCTACACGTGCAACATATAAAGACATATACACCCAAGAATATATCGAGAGGATCATAAAAGAATTTTATGATCCAGAGAGAATTTCAGAAGAAGTTAAAACTGCGAACAGGCAATGGGGAGGATACTTTGTAGCTGTTGAAAACGGGGAGGTGCTCGGTGCCTGTGGAGGTGGAATGATTAGCGAAACTGCGGGGGAAGTGTTTGTACTATATCTAAACCCTAAAAGACGTAATGAAGGAATTGGGACAAAGTTACTGGAGGCAGTCACCAATCAGCAAAAGAGTGAATTCCATGCTTTTGAACAATGGGTTTCTGTCCAAAAAAGTAATTCAAAAGGCATTCCATTTTATGTAGCTAAGGGGTTCTTATATAAGCACGAACAAAGAGGGTATGGAAATAATGAGAACGAAAAACTATAGATCATTAAGATATTATCGGGAAATTTAAGACTCTTAATGAGGATTAATCTTCTTTTTGATTACATCTATAACGGATTCTGACTAATGAGGGGAAAGAGTTCTTATAAGGCAGGCAATCGATACATACCTTAATATGAAATATCCAAAAAGGAGATGAATCGATGTATAACAGGTATGTTCCTCACCCTTATGTCAGTCCGCCTGGAGCCCCTTATTCACCTGGAGTGGAATATCCTCGTCAGCCACAACCACCCAATCCCAATTTTAGACATAATACACAAGGTTCCATGAATCCAAATGGAAAGAGTGGCCATACCCACGGGCATGGTGGGGCAACTACATGTCAGGATGAACATGTTCATTTGCACCCAGGAGTGACTAGTACGCCGATTGAGGCAGAAGGAGGCCATGTCCATAAAATGTGGGGGAATACAACTTTTGATGACGGTCACATTCATTATTACGAAGCTTATACTAGTACCCCGATTGCTTTACCTAATGGGTACCACACCCATTATGCAGAGGTAAAAACAACAGAGGACGATGGTCATATTCATATTATCAAAGGATTCGTTGATCCTTCTATGGGTTAAGTGATTATCCTTTCAAATCAACATTTGAGTGAAGTTGTTTTACTTTCATATTAGCGCACAAAAAACAACCACCATGGCGTGACATGAGCAGTGCGTTACTGGAAATGAAAATTGATTAATCAGTTTTAGTAGAAAATAATAGTCCCAAACAAAGGAAAACTAAAGTATTTAATTACAAAAACACAACTAGGAGGGGATGCCAGTAGCATTTAATTTGCGAGCGCATCCTTATCAGAAGTCCAGGAATTCGTAAATTTGGATTCTTGGGCTTTTAAATTCTGTAATTTACAAAAAAGATTTCAATTACCCACTAATTAATCAAAGAGATAAACCAACTTTATGGTAGTGTCTTATTTGGAAGCAACATTTTCTACTTACCATGTCTTTTTTAATTCCCCTTAGAACACATCATTCTAAAAATCTATTCTGTAGAGTAGAACTTTGACAGAAGCTCATCTGCTATCCAGAATATCCTCTATAATGGCAATGTGAAGCGAAGCCCAGGCTTTTTCACGGAAATGAAGAATGACACTTAAAGTGAGGATGATGACATAGATAACAGCGAAGCCAATGCCCCACGTCATCCCCCGGGTTAGAATGAACTCTTGCAGCTGGTCTGAGAATAAGAATAGCAGCCATGGCCCTGTCGATACAAAAATCGGGATCATTCCTGAGCCATCTTTTTCTTTTATCATGCGATAAAGGATTTTTTCCAATGTATGTGATTCAAGATCTGAATAAAAGGTCTGGATTTCCGTAACCTCGTTAATTTCTTCTATTTTATGGAAAGAGATATCACTTTCACGCATCTTCTTCAATTTTAAGTAAAATTTATGTGCATCACCACGAAACAAATTCATTGCCCCTTCCATTAAATTTTTTCCGTTTCTTTAAAATTTAAATCGTTATGTGGGCTGGGAACGAAGCAGTTGTATCAGGACCCGTATAAAGATCATGAAAGAAAGGACACTAAAAAAAGTATGGACCCCTGTC
The DNA here is from genome assembly GCF_029714185.1 of Halobacillus naozhouensis. NCBI lineage: Bacteria > Bacillati > Bacillota > Bacilli > Caryophanales > Bacillaceae > Halobacillus > Halobacillus naozhouensis. The sequence continues at coordinate 692,676 of NZ_CP121671.1, forward strand.
CAAGTATGATATTCAATCAAGCTTGTGTATTTTTCAAATGCTATTTCTACTGCAGTTAAGGCTGAGGTATAAATGGTTGCTTGTAACAGAATTCCGATATGGGAAGAATAATAGGTCGTTCGATAAAAGTATAAGCAAACGACAGGAAACAATAGATACTCAAAGAGAAGGCTCGAATCGAAATGTTTTCCTAATAATTTGCTGGGGTAATGAAGCATCTCTTCTTCTACAACAAATACACCAATGATGATGGAGAAATAGGATGTCAGTAAATATCCGAAAAGAAATTCCTTGAAAGGTAAATTCCTCATGATGATAATCAATAAGGATAATCCAAGGATTAATAAAAACCATAATATAATGGGTTCCATGGTCATGCCCCTTCACAAGCAAAATTTGATTCCCGATGGCTCCATTTGCGGTCATGATTGATCTACTTATATTTTTTACAAGCTCTCAGCATTTATTCAATGGATTAGCATTTATACGGCATTCTACCAATTAGAAGAAAAAGGCAGCCCTTAAGAAAAGAGCCGTCTTACCTGTTATACACGCCTTCCTATAATACAGAGGGGTGTATTTAACTAAGTTCTGTTGTGCTTCTGTCTCAATACCTTCTGCTTAAATATCCAATATGTTTAGCCATAGAAATAATAAAGCATTTTTCCTTATCTTACTTGTTTCTAATTCAGAGGTACAGGGAACCTACCTTTAAACGAGCTATTTTAACTGGGGTGAGGAGATAACGTGGATGATTCAGTCAATTTATCTGAAAAAGCAAAAGAGGAAATAAAGCCATGGATCAGGCGATTAGCTCGATCTGGCTACATGGCAAAAGGAGTGGTTTATACATTTATTGGAGTTCTAGCCTTTATGGCTGCCCTAGGGATAGGAGGGAAAGCGACAGGAACAACGGGAATGCTGCGTTCATTGGCGCAAGCTCCTTTTGGTAACCTTTTATTATGGTTGGTTGGTATTGGTCTAATTTTCTACATTATGTGGGTATTTATAAAAGCTGTGAAGGACCCAAAGGATGAAGGTAGGGATGCTAAAGGGGTCATAACAAGGGTTGGATACTCTATAAGTGGTTTGATCTATTCAAGCCTAGCCTACAATGCTTTTAATATCGCCATAAATGCTACTAGAAGCAGCGGATCTAAGCATACGTTATCTGCTAAACTGTTGTCTCATCCTTTTGGTGCGTGGATAATTTGTTTTATTGGAATTATTGTAATTGGTTATGGTCTCTACGAATTGTATAGCGGGATTAGTCAAAAATTCCTGAACAAATTCAGAATGGGTGAAATGGATAGGCACGAAAGGAAAGTGGCCAAGAATTCAGGTACTATTGGAATGACTGCGCGAGGAATAGTTCTAGCAATGATCGGTTTTTTCTTTATTCAAACAGGCATTATGAGAGACCCAAGCAAGGCTAGAGGACTGGACGGGGCATTAGCAGAAGTGGCTCAAAATCCCTTTGGGCAGTGGATGTTAGGGTTCGTGGCATTAGGACTGGTGTTGTATGGGATATACCAAATCATTCGAGGACGTTATGAACATATGAGTTTTGGCAGGTTGAAATAATCTCTTACTTTTTTTAATAGAATGATATTACAAGGAGCCTTTTTGTGATGAACAGCACCCTCTAAATTGTTAGGTACAACTAACAATTTAGAGGGGCTTTTTTTTTAGACCAAACTTGGACTCCCGCTTATTCCTGAGTCAAGTTCCTGTGTGGCTGCAAATTTTAACAAAAACTCAGCGGTTTCCCTCTCCAAAGTTGGACCTTTCTGCATAAGATATCTTAATTGCTAGTGCAGGGAGGTGGATTTAATGGGATATGGTTATAGAAACAATTTTGCATTAATCGTCGTGTTGTTTATTTTGCTCATTATCGTTGGAGCAAGCAGTTTCGGAAGACGTTACTAATGATTAGTGCATGGAGAGTATAGAGAAAGTCAGGACAGATGCTTTCGTCCTGGCTTATTTAAAAGTCGCTGTGTTTAGAGGGGGAGCTTTATGAGTCAGATGTCCAGAGGGGAGCTACCACACTCCACATTTTTAACCAAAAAGGAATGGCGGTCTATTGAGCTTTGGCTATATACTATGGAAAAATACGGACATTATAGTGATGACAGGCTTGCAAGAAAAGCAAAAAAGAAAATGGGGCTCAGCTATGACGTGCTCGGTCACGGATCCTTTCGAGTGGTTTTCGATCTAAATAATGATTATGTGCTAAAAGTGGTCACGCGTAGAATGGGATTCATCTCCAATGAAATTGAAATGGATCTGTTTAGAGAATGCCCTAAACATTTACGGAACTATTTATGCCCGGTGTATGAATTTGGACATGGCTGGATAATTATGAGGAAAATGATTCGAACAGTTTCGATGGAGGAGCGAGACCATAGGAAAAAGCTTGTTAAATTAGAGGATGACTTTTTGAAGGAAGGCATACATCCAGGGGACTTAAATGAAGAGAACCTGGCTTTATCGCGAACAGGTAAACTCGTTGTCATTGATTACGGTCATTTTAGCAAAGCTGATTTCTGGTGGTAACCTCTCCAGTGTGGCAAGAATATGATTTCCGCCCATTTATAACATGGTTGCCATACCTTTGTAGGCTGAAAAGTGACCTCATCCTTCAAGGGATAAGGTATGGTAACTACTTTGTTTATCCATTCAGCGGGAATGGTGGAGGTAAGGTCAGCTTCTGTCAGCTCGATTAAACTTGTACATAACTATCGAGATAAGTCACAAAAAAAGATGACCGAATTACTATTGCGGTCATCTTTTTTTTGTTGTTTAGGAAATTATAAAAATACTTGTCTGTGGATAAGCTTACATGAAGTTAGACACATCCAGCTCCTAGACAATCGAGCCATAAGACAATCGTCTCTGTGGAGGAAAAACAATCCACTGCGCCGCTTGTCTTATGCTTGTCGCGGGACGATTGCGCTTTTGTTCTTAATTTAGTTTTCCTTAGACTGCCGGCGGACCAAATTTCCCGTTACAGAAATCCTGAAAAGCTTGTTTAATCTCCTCCATCGTATTCATCACAAACGGTCCATAAGGGACAATATCTTCCTTGATAGGAGCGCCTGAATACACGAGGACCTTAGTCCGGCGTTTGTTGGATTTTATGTTCAGTTCACTTGGGTTCTGTTCCTGTCCATCATCGTTAAACGACAAAGTGGCCACACCATGCTTCTTTATATTTACTTCATTCTTACCTGCGTCAATATCTCCAGCTAACACATATAAAAATGCATTATGGTTTTCAGGTAATGAAAGCACGTATTCGGCTCCCTCAGATAAAGTAATCTCACTGAGCGTAATCGGGACGATGGATTCTAAAGGACCTTGGGTGCCGGCAATGTTTCCAGAAAATACTTTAACAGACCCGCCTTCAAAAGGTACGACCGGGGCTTCTTCTGCGTACACATTTTGATACAGCGTTTCTGTATTTCGTTTGTCTTTAGGAAGGTTGAGCCACAACTGAAGCGTGTGAGCAATATCATCCTCGACACCATCTTCTGCATGGCGAGCCGCCCATCCAGCATTCATATATTGAACGTCTCCTGGTTCAAGGATATCACGGCCGCCGCCATTATCAATATGCTCCAGCCTTCCATCAACCACATAGGTAACCGTCTGAAATCCCCGGTGGGGGTGATCAGGAAAAGTTCCTTTTTTAAACCAATCTTCGGCCATTAAAATGAATGGATCGAATTCAGCCCAGCGATCGACAGGTAATACCCATCCCTTTTGTATGGAGGGAAACCCCATTTCGTTGTAGTTGACATACCAGTGATCCTTGACCTGTCTTTGCAAGGGTTGAGCTTTATTTTCTTTTGCCATTCTAAACATCCTTTCCGTGAAAAAAGTAATCTCACTCGGCCTCATCAATATTTTGATGAATTTTTGTTAGGAGTCGATCCATTTCATTAAGTTCCTGTGTAGATAATCCTTTGTTGACGATTTCATTGAAATGTTCCGTTACAGGTAGCACTTTACCCTTTAAATCTTTACCAGGCTGTGTCAAATGAAGCTGCAAAGCGCGACGATCTTCGCTTGAGAATCTTCGCTCAATGAATCCCTTATCTTCCAAACTTGAAGCCATTCGGGCAATATTGGTTTTATCTTTATTTAATTTATGGGCCAGTTGATTCTGAGTTAACCCGTCTTTTTCCCAGAGCAGCATCATGATTAAATTCTGCTCTGGCGCAAGGTTATACGGCTGCAATTGAGATTTTATATAGCTTGTTAGCTTTAAATCGGTTTGGTGGATTTTGATACTGACATAATCTTGAAATGTTAATCTCATATGAACTCCTTACTCCAATAGTCTTTTACTAGTAAGCCTTGCATTAAAATAGTTGCTATACATACTAATTAGCACGCCTTAAGTATATGGTGATGGGAAATCACAGTCAAACAAACAGCATTTATTCTCAACTTGGCAACCGTATCCCTAGAAAACTCTTTAGTAAAATTGAGTTTCTTGTATGATGGAAATATGTACTAACTTATAGTTTGGGGTGATAGTATGACAGTGAAAGGGATCAACCATTTCTTATTTTCAGTTTCTGATTTAGAGAAGTCGATCGTTTTTTATCAAAAGGTGTTTGATGCCAAGATTTTAGTGAAGGGGAGAAGGACGGCCTACTTTGATTTGAATGGACTGTGGTTAGCTTTAAACGAAGAAAAAGATATTCCGCGAAGTGATATCTCTCACTCTTACACTCATATTGCTTTTTCAATTGAAGAAGAGAATGTTGATAGGATGTATGAAAAACTTAAAAGGTTGAATGTAAATATTTTATCTGGGCGGCCAAGAGATCGGAGAGACAAGCAGTCTATTTATTTCACGGATCCGGATGGTCATAAATTTGAATTTCATACAGGTACACTAGAGGACAGGTTAGATTACTATAAAAAAGATAAGCAGCATATGACATTCTATGACTAAGGGGAGGAGAAGAGGGTGTTATGGCAGATGAGTACATAAAAGAGATCAGGATGAGTTGATCCTGTCTATAAAAGCGGGTTTTTAAAGAGTTCAGCCATTGTATAAAATAATAAGGATATACGAGAAAAAGCGGACGCTGTCTTGAACGAGACGGCGTCCGCTTTTTGGCTGTGTGCGATATTTTTGTTGCAAGGGGTTGGAGTGAATACGAAGAGAATTGTTCTCATATATATGAGGTGATGCATTTATCAATGGAAGGAGGGTGTTTATGTACACACAGTATAAATATTGGAGGCCCTATTACAGTCCATTTGATCCATGTCCGCCTATGAAAGTAAAGAGCTACTCAACACCGCCCCAGTTGTACATGGGGTTCCAGCCGTACGGATTAGCACAGTACCAAACGCCTAAAGAGGCTCTATTCAGCGGAACATTGTGGCCGCAGCTTTTTAGTCCTTATCCAAACCCACATAAGAGGGGGAGTGAAGAGAATGAGTAAGAAGATGCCTCCAGAGTATTATCAGATGCTTGAGGAAATTCAGGCCATTGACTTTGTTTTAGTCGAACTGAACCTTTACTTAGATACTCACCCCACTGATTATGATGCAGTTCAGCAATATAATCAATTTGCCAGAAAATCTATGGAGTTGAAAACTCACTTTGAGAGCAAGTTCGGCCCATTGATGCATTTTGGCAGAAGCTTCTCCAGTTATCCTTGGAATTGGGATGACACCCCCTGGCCATGGCAGGTTTAAACAGAGTAAACAGATGGGAGGAATAGTGAATGTGGTATTACGAGAAGAAACTTCAATATCCTGTAAGGGTTAGGGAATGTAACCCGATGTTAGCAAAATTCCTGATTGAACAATATGGAGGGGCCGACGGGGAATTAGCAGCCGCCCTACGATACCTCAATCAGCGGTATACCATTCCTGATAAGGTAGTAGGTCTGCTAAATGACATTGGAACAGAGGAATTTGCTCACTTGGAAATGATTGCGACGATGATCTACAAGCTTACAAAAGATGCTACACCTGAGCAAATGAAAGAGGCAGGACTTGGTGCCCATTATGCCAATCATGACAAGGCGCTCTTCTACCATAATGCGGCCGGTGCGCCATTTACAGCAACATATATTCAAGCCAAAGGTGACCCAATTGCCGATCTTTATGAAGATATCGCTGCGGAAGAGAAAGCGCGGGCGACCTACCAGTGGATCATTGACTTGTCGGATGATCCAGAGTTGAATGATAGTTTGAAGTTCCTTCGGGAAAGAGAAGTCGTTCATTCTCAACGTTTTAGGGAAGCAGTAGAAATTTTGAAAGAGGACGGTGATACGAAGAAGGTTTTTTAGTAAACCCCAGCTTGAGTTTTGTTAAAGGCGCTGATCCGAATCACCACGGAAGGCGCCCTTTTAGTGTGTATATGCAGGAATATAGAAGGAGTTGGAGAATTATAGTGTAGGAAACCAAACTTTGGGGAGTGATGATATGCTGAAAACGATTTGTTTTTTCTGTAAAAAGAACTATACAATTGATCGCTCTGATACTCAGTATCAGCGAATTTTAAAAAACCCTAAAGCGCGCTATGTATGTAAAAGCTGCAACCAATCGATGCAAAGGGAAGCCCAAACAACGACAGGATTAAACCCGGATCATATTGATAAATACGATAAGTACTTGCGATAAAATATGAAATAGGTGATGAGGATGTTCAGTAGTAAAAGAATAAATTTAAGGAAAGTAAATGAAGGCGATGCGGACATTTATCATAAATGGAGAAATAATCCGGTGGTAATGGAGAACACGAGTCCAAGCTTAGATGTTTATACTCTGGAAGAAACGGAAGAGTTCATAAGGGTAATTACTGGTTCCGGTGATTCAAAATGTTACATGATTGAGCTAAATGATCAAGATAAATCAATAGGCATTGTCTCTTTAATTAATATTGATTATAAGAATCGAAATGCTGAGTGTATTATTGATATTGGAGAGAAAGATTATTGGAGTAATGGATACGGCCGGGAAGCTATGGGGCTTGTGTTAAATTATAGCTTTTTAGAGATGAATCTACATAAAGTGTATTTGAGAGTCTTTTCATTTAACCATAGAGCTATTAAGTTGTATGAGAAGGTAGGGTTCGTGAAGGAAGGGGAGCACAAAGATCATTTATTTAGGAATGGACAATGGCACGGAGTTACCTCGATGGCTATTTTCCAGGAAGGTTATTTGAAAGGCTGAGGTGGTAGCTTTGTCGTAGACATAGGCAATATAACAGTGCTAACCTTTCTAAACATTTATACCCCTCACAAATATCAGCTGGGCTACTCTAGCAAACTGTGAACATTTAGAGTAATCTTAATAGAGATAAGTGTAATTTTGTTGGTTTGAAGGTGAGGGAGGTTTTTTTTATTAAAAAGAAATGGATCATAGCTGGAGTGATCTCAGCAGCCATCCTATTATCCTTGTATGGGACATATAAGCTGATGAATTCAAGAACAGTTCAGTTATTTGGAGGATTAACAAACAGAGTAGAAACTGGTGAGAAAGTGGTTGCTCTAACTTTTGATGACGGCCCTACAAAGAAAGTAGAAGACATTTTGCCTCTGCTAGACGAATATCAAGCCAAAGCTACCTTTTTTGTAGTAGGAAAAGAAATGGAAAGCAATCTTGAAATAGGAAAACAATTAGTGGAAGCAGGTCATCAAATTGGAAATCATACTTATTCTCATGAACCTATGATTTTCAAAAGGTACTCCACAATAAAAGAGGAGATTGAAAGGACTAATGATGTTATCCGAGCTGCGGGGTATGAAGGCGAGGTCGATTTTCGTCCTCCATATGGCAAAAAGCTTGCTGTCCTGCCATATTATCTAGATCAGCATCAGGTGGAAACAATTACGTGGGACCTTGAGCCGGATACTTATTTCTCTTCAGTGGAGGATAAAGTGAATTATGTTAAGGAAAATGTCAAGCCTGGTTCCATTATTCTGCTGCATCCAATGTATGATCAGACCGGGAATGAATTGAAAACGATTGAAGGGATTTTGGATTCTTTAACACAAAAAGGATATGAATTTGTGACGGTTAATGAATTGCAAGATGTGGGTAAGGAATGAAAACCATAGATTTCCTGTTTTAAAAAGATTAAGGAAGGGTCTATGGTTTTAACCGACTGGTGAAGAGAACGAGCTAGTACTTATTTGATTGTTACCTACATTCTTTGCAGGACAGTGGGGCTATGCTCACTTACTTTTATTTATTGCCCTTGTTTCAGCTCGAAAATCCGAAATTCATATCGTTGAAGTTCTATTTGTGATAAGTTAGCTTTCATTTTTTTATTAAGCGTCGATCCATCGGCTATCATCCATTCCGTTATTTGCTCATAATTGGTAGAGAATAATTGTTTACTAGACAGTAGTTTAGTACTTTCACTATTGTTTATTATAAAAATAAGACTGTGTTCCGAATTAAATTTTTCATAAGCTATACAGTTCTGCTCATCATCTGAATAAATAAAGCGGAACTTGCTGCCATTTCCAAACGCAGGGTTGTTTTTACGAAGATTGATAAGCATTTGTACATATTGAAATAATTTCGTGTCCTGTTTCTGATCATCCCATTCCATACATGCTCTGCAGCCCGGGTCGTGTCCGCCAGCCATTCCTATTTCATCTCCGTAATAGATACATGGTGTACCAACAAAAGACAACTGGAATAAATAGAGAAGTTTCACACGTTCGAGCTCCCCGCCAGCAAGTGTTAAAAGCCGTGGAGTATCATGACTGTCGAGTAAATTAAACGCAGCCTCATTCACATTGGCGGGGTACATGTGTAATACATTTGTGATGGAATTAGCAAAGTCTGAGGCAGAGAGTTCTTTTTTTGCAAAAAAATCGATCGTTCCATTTGTAAACGGATAGTTCATGACGGCATCAAATTGATCTCCTTGAAGCCATGGCATAGAGTCATGCCAAATTTCTCCTAAAATATAGGCATCAGGCTTTACGCTTTTTACCGTCTGACGAAATTCTCGCCAGAATGTGTGATCCACCTCGTTTGCCACATCCAAACGCCATCCATCAATATCGAATTCCTCTACCCAATATCTAGCAACTTTCAATAAATATTCTTTCACTTGGGTATTCTCTGTATTAAGCTTTGGCATCGAAGGAACGAATCCGAACGTGTCATAATTCAGCTTTTCTTCCTCAGGTTCTACGGGGAATCCCCCTAGGTGAAACCAATCCTTATACTCAGATTTCTCTTGTTTGTTCAACACATCTTGAAATGGTGGAAAATAAAACCCGCTATGATTAAATACCGCATCCAGCATAATGCGGATTCCTCGTTTATGACATTCATCGACTAAACGGCGGAATGTTTCCTTATCCCCAAATTGGGGATCTATTTCCATGTAATCGATCGTGTCGTATTTATGATTCGAATGGGCTTTAAAAATAGGAGTGAAATAAACGCCGCTAATCCCGAGTTCCACTAAATAATCCAGGTGATCGATGACACCTTGGAAATCCCCGCCGAAAAAGTTCGTTGGGGTAGGTTCTTTACTGCCCCAGGGTAGAGTGTTTTCGGAATCCAAAGCGGGATCTCCATTCCCAAAGCGTTCTGGGAAGATTTGATACCAGACTGTGTCCTTTACCCAGGATGGTGCATGAAATACATCGATAGGATTTAGGTAGGGGAAACAGAAATAGTTGGCAATCTCACTAGGTAGAGAGCCGAATATTCCTCCTTCAGTAACAAAGCATGTTTCGGTTGCATCAGAACACCTAAAGCCATAGCGCATTCGGTGATATTCTGGTTTTATTTCAACAAACCAATAATCATGAAGACTTGTTGAGCCGGATTTTAACATTTCTCTAGTGTCTGTTTGCCACTGCTCATTTTTCCAGTCGTACGGATCGCCGAAAACAAGGGAAACGGAGTCCATATCATTCTTCTTTGTTTGCAATATAATGTGAAGCGTATTGGCATCATACGCATAGGCAAAGTTGTTTTTTGGACGATGGTAAATGGCTTCTTTTATCATGTGAAAATCTCCTCTCGATTAAGAACAAGACTTCGAAATTTGTTGGCATATGTGATGGCAGGAACATAGAAATATAGAAAAAACCCCGCGTTCCAAATGGGAAAACGGGGTTGTTGTGACAGTACAAAGCATTGCCCTTATATTTAGATACTCTTAACTTACTGAAACTACTCAATTTTGTCAAAGAAGTTTACTGCCAATTTGCGATGATTGTGTCAGTTCCTTGAGCAGGTGTGGTATACACGTGGTTTGACCCACTCTCCCATACAACATTCCCGGAACTATCTTTTTTAATAAACTTGTATTCTATTTCTTTGCTGGCAGGTACGCTTATATCATAGTACCAAGTGGGATATTCATAGGCTACTTGATTGAACATGGGACCAATTGCTTTATCCGGATCCCAATTTCCAAGCTCGCTAACATTACCGACAATATAAACATTTTCGTCAGGCTCTGTGTAAGCATTATTCACACCAAACCTTATTGCTATTTGGTTACCTGTTACTATTTCAAACTCGTGGTACTTGTTGCTGATCGTACCTTTTGCATTGGAGACAGTTATATCATATTTCCCAGCTGTCACATCTGGAACTCGGACTTGGATTTCAGTTTCCGACCAGGATAGAATGCTTGCGTTTGTAGAACCAAATTGCACAGTACCTTCGGATGAACCAAACCCTTCTCCACTAATAGTAATGGGGTTTCCGGCTTTTCCTGTCATCGGTCCCACGTGGCCGATCATTGGAGTAGTAGAGGGGCCATTAAATTGCCAAACGGCTACACCCTTTGGACTTAACTGAAATGACTCAACCGAGCCATCTTGGGTCACTGAAATACTGTTGCCATCTAAAATGTGGTTGAGCTCATCACGATAAGTTCCTCCAGGTAACGCAGTGGATAAATTAGTAATGTTTTGAGGGGAGGTTCCACTGTTTACTGCAGTTAATACAATGTTATTGCCAAATTGCCTTTCGTATATATAGACATCAGAATTGATCCAACGTTCTTGGGTATCCCCGTATCCAACCGCAGGGTTAGATTTTCTTACCTGAGCTAATTGACTAATGATTTTATAGGAATTTGTTGATATGTTAAAATTTTCCATCTGTTTTCTATTATTAGGGTCTTTGCTGCCTGTGAGGTACTGTTCAGTTCCGTAATAAATGGTCGGCACGCCACGGGATGTCAGCAAGACAGCTAATGCCATATCTGTGTAGCGGTTTGGCGAACCCTCGTCAGAAAAACGGCTCATGTCATGGTTATCAATAAACGTTACCTGGTCAATCACCTCGTCATAGTTTTCTGCTGTATTTTGAATCATCTTATTAAAATCATACCAATTGGCTGTACCATCTTTTAATACTTCTGTAATGGTTTGCCCATATCGAAAGTCAAGCAGGCTCATCCCGCTTTCATTAGCGAAATAATGATTTTGTTGAGAAATTTCCCCTTTGCCTAAGAACCATTCACCGAATGTGAATACAGGGCGATGGCTATAGATTTCACTCATCAATGATTCTTGCCAGCCCTGTGACATATGTTTCACAGCATCTACTCTAATACCATCAACACCTCTGTCTAGCCAAAGCTTGATAGATTCTTTTAAATATTGATCCAATACTTCATTATTCAAATTATAATCTGCTAAATCGTATAAGTTTCGATAAATACTGTCTTCATAAGAGGAGAAATCGGTCCCGCCATTATGATGAAAAAAGTTATTTGGATCGTTCGAGTAAGTAGCTAATAAGGTACCGTTATTATAAACGGCCCCATTTTCTGCATAGGAAGGGTCCGTCTCAAGAGCTGGTGAAGAGTGATTGGGAGTGAAATCCATAATGATCTTAATCCCATTCGAGTGGGCTGTATCAATTAATCGATCAAAATCAGAAAGGCTTCCAAAAAACGGGTTTGTTTTTTTATAGTCTCTTGCCCAGTAACCATGATAAGACGTGTACCCACTTGGATGCAGGGCATACACGTTTTCAACTGGCTGGGAAATCCAGATGGCTGTGACTCCCATATCGGTTAAATAGCCATCATTTATCTTTTCAATGATCCCTTGCCAATCACCACCACAGTACTTATGCAGATTACTGCAGTTTTCACTAAATATATCTCCATTAGGGTTATTCTCAGGATTACCATCATAAAATCGATCGGTCACAATTTGATAAATCACATCGTTTGAATAGTTCACATCGTTGGATGCTTCACTATGGACAGAGGTAAATACAAAGGTGCTGACGAACATGAGAGTTAGCGCAATCGCTTTCACAAAAATGTTGATTGTCTTCCCCAATATAAATCTCCTCCTTTATTTAAATAAACCGCTGCAGATCCCCCTTTCCAAAAAAATAAACCCCGACTTTTAAAGAAAAGTCGGGGTTGTTTGTTGGTGACAAAAGCATGGCCCTCTAATTTTATAATTGTGTGTAAACCTGATGTTACTTTTAATTAGTACGTGAGAATGAACGTTATGTATATAGGTAATTATACCTTTTTTCAACCCGTAATCATTTCAAAATTATAGAAATCGATAATAGATAGTCAATTTTCGAAAAAATTAGTTATTTATCTGAAACCGCTTGCAAGTAAATTGAATTAACTGTAAAATGATGTTCAAATTGGAGGGCAAGCGATTGCACAAATTTTTTCGCAATGCTTGTGAAAGCTTAAAACTATTATTCAAAAGGGGAGATCGTATGGAAAGAAGAGTGTTTTCGGTTGTAGCATTGTTGTCATTATTTCTCTTGTTAGCAGCGTGTGCGCCAGATCGAGAAGAAGTTACAAGTGAACAGGATACAAACTCTGAGGGGACTGCTGAAAAACCTGAAGAACTTACGATTTGGGCAAACGACGAAGAAAAACAATTGGAGGCTATTAAAAAGATTGCGGCTGATTACGAAGAGCAAGAAGGAATAAAAGTAAATGTCGTACCTAAATCCATGCTTGATCAAGTACAGGAATTATCCCTTGCTGGCCCAGAGGGAAATGGTCCAGATTTATTCTATCAACCCCATGATCAACTTGGAACTATTGTAGCCCAGGGACTTGCAGAACCTCTGAATATATCAGATGAAGAGTTGAGTGGATATAGTGATGTAGCTGTTGAGGCTGTCAGCTATAAATACAACGGTGAAACCGCTATTTATGGAGTACCTTCTGTTCTTGAAACATATGGTGTTTTTTACAATAAAGATATCATCTCGAAAGCCCCTGAAACCATTGAGGATCTAAAAACGATTCTTGAAAAACATACCAACCCAGCAAAAGATGAATATGGATTTTTAATGAAACCAAATGATTTGTATTTTGCATATCCTTTCTTTAAAAACTATGGTGGTTATATTTTTGGCGGTGAAACGGGTGAATTCGATACGACGGACATTGGTTTAAATAATGAAGGAGCTGTAGAAGGGGGTAAACTGTTCCAATCGTTCTTTGGTTCAGAAAAGATTCCACCAGGAACAACGGCAGATGTTGTAGATGGTCTCTTTACGGCAGGAAAGGTAGGGGCAGTTATTAATGGTCCTTGGAGTATTACTGGATATAAAGAAGCTATAGGAGACAGCCTTGGCTTTGCGCCATTCCCAGAAATAAATGGAGAGCCTGGTAAAACATTGGTAGGAGTGAAGTCCTGGATGGTTTCCTACTACTCTGAGAATAAAGATTGGGCTCAGGATCTTGCCCTATTTATGACAAACGAAGAAAACCAAAAGTATTATTTTGAAGTGGCCGGGGAAATGCCAACGAACACGAATGCGCTCGAGTCTATTGAAGATCCAATTTATAACGCATTTGCGGAACAGGTTAAGTATGGTGTACCAATGCCGAGCACCCCTCAAATGTCTCAAGTATGGGAGCCGATGAATAATGCTTTACAGTTCATAGCTGAAGGAGAAAATGTACAAGCTGTTTTAGACGAAGCCGTTAGGCAAATTAAAACAAAAATACAAGCTAGCGGTGCAAGTCAATAAATAGATTACAGGTATAAAGAGAGTGGGGAGGATTTTCTCCCCATTTTCTTTTCAAACCTCTATTGGATTAAAGAGGGATTCTAAACGTTTGAAAGGAGGCCTTTTCATTGGCTATACCAGATTTAAAAGATTATGGGGATCAAGAGACGACGAATAAAGGGCCCAGGAAAAAACAACATAAACCTAGAGTGGCTATGATTTTATCCATACTATTTGCGGGATTGGGCCAATTGTATAATCGCAGGTTTATGAAAGGTTTCACTTTCATTATCGTAGAGTTGGCGTTTATTGTGACGCTGCTGGAATCTATCAATTATGGACTGTGGGGGCTGCGTACGTTAGGTACGATTCCAGGGGTTGATCATTCCATCCGTTTATTAGTGTTCGGTGTTCTTTCTTTAATTGGAGTTTTCTTTGCTTTATCCCTTTATATTTATAATGTAGTGGACGCAAGGAATCAGGCTCGTAAGATTCAGAATGGATGGAAACCGATGGGATTCAGAGAGAGCATGAGGACATTTTATGATCATGCCTTCCCTTACTTAATGACCTTCCCTGGATTAGTTCTCATGATCTTTGTCGTTATATTTCCCTTGTTATTCTCCGTGTTATTAGCGTTTACGAACTACAATTTGTATAATTCTCCACCTCGAAATTTAGTAGATTGGGTAGGTTTCGAAAACTTTGTTAATTTGGCTACAGTACCCATCTGGCAAGACACGTTTGTAAGTGTATTTTCTTGGACCATTGTCTGGACGGTTGTGGCAACCACGCTGCAAATTGGCCTTGGTCTTTTCTTGGCTTTGCTAGTGAATGATCCCCGCATTAAATTTAAAAAACTGATTCGCACTATTTTAATTTTGCCATGGGCAGTGCCAGCGTTCGTGACCATCCTTATATTTTCTGCCATGTTCAATGATGATTTCGGCGCCATAAATAAGGATATTATTATGCCGCTATTTGGTGGGGACGGACTACCGTGGCTGAGTGATCCATTTTATGCCCGGGTTGCGATCATTATGGTTCAGACTTGGCTTGGGTTTCCGTTTATTTTTGCGCTATTTACGGGTGTTCTACAAAGTATCTCGAAAGATTGGTATGAAGCAGCAGACGTGGATGGCGGCTCCCGGTTTCAGAAATTTAGACATATCACGCTTCCGCATGTAATGTTTGCCACCGCGCCGCTTCTCATTATGCAATATGCTCAGAACTTTAATAATTTTAACGTCATCTATCTGTTTAATGAAGGGGGGCCCCCTGTACGGGGACAGAATGCAGGAGGAACAGATATCCTGATTTCCTGGGTTTATAAGCTGACTTTTGATACTAATAATTACAGCATGGCAGCCGCTATTTCAATCATTATGGGATTGTTTGTTTCAGGATTCGCTTTTTATCAATTTAGGAGGACAAGATCATTCAAAGAGGAGGGCGAGATTTAATGGATCAAAAAAAGAAGTCTAAACTGGAGGTTACGGCGATTTATATTATCCTGGCTATTGTCGCGGTCATTATATTTTACCCTCTGGCCTGGACAGTCGGCATGTCATTTAATCAGGGAAGCAGTTTATACTCTTCCTCGCTAATCCCGGAATCCTTCTCTTTAGAACATTATACATGGCTGTTTAGTGAAGAGAGTGACTATTTATTATGGTATAAAAACTCTCTCATTGTTTCCGCAGCTACCGCTATAGGAAGTGTTATTCTAACATCGCTTGTAGCTTATGCTTTTTCCCGCTATCAATTTGTCGGACGGAAGAACGGATTATATGTCTTTCTGCTACTGCAAATGTTTCCGGTTATGATGGCGATGGTAGCTTTATATATCTTTTTAAATATGATTGGGCTGCTGGATACACTCACAGGTTTAATTCTCATTTATTTAGGAGGCCAAATACCCTTTAATGCCTGGCTCGTCAAGGGGTATTTTGATACCATTCCAAGAGAGCTTGACCAAGCTGCCCGAATAGATGGAGCTGGTCATCTAAGAGTATTTTGGAGTATTATGCTGCCATTGGCTAAGCCAATTTTAGCTGTTGTCGCCTTATTTAACTTTATGATGCCTTTGTTTGACTTCTTGCTTCCGACGATTGTGCTTTCAAGCTCCGAAAACTATACATTGGCGGTGGGCTTATACAATTTTATCAACGATCAATTTGCGAATAACTTTACTAGGTTTGCTGCTGGGTCTATTTTAGTGGCCGTCCCCATCGCAGCTGTGTACCTTTACCTTCAGAGATTTCTTATTTCTGGGTTAACAGCAGGGGGGTCAAAGGGGTAAGATTATAGATGAGAAATGTGTAAAGGTTTACAGAAAGTTAAAAATGATAAAATGAGCAATAATGGTATAGAAAATTATAAGTAGAGGGTGAAACTATTGATAACAATTAGTGACGTAGCAAAGGCAACTGGTGTATCATCCTCTACTGTATCTAGAGTCATTGCCGATAATCCGAGGATCAGCTTGGCTACCAAAAAGAAAGTACGGAAAGCAATGAAAGAATTAGGTTATTACCCCAACATTAATGCACGCAACCTGGTCGTAAAATCAACAAAGGCCATTGGGGTAATCATGCCATCGTCAGCTGATAAAGCTTTACAAAACCCCTTCTTTCCAGAAATATTGCGAGGAATTAGTTCTGTTACACATGACAGGCAATATTCACTTACCCTATCAAGTGGGAAGACAGAGGAAGAAATCTTTACTGAAGTTCAGCGAATGGTGTATGGCAGCTATGTAGACGGTGTTATCCTGCTGTATTCACGAGTCAATGATCGAGTGATGAATTTCCTGCGAGAAAAAAAGTTTCCATTTGTTATTGTTGGTAAACCTTATGAACATACAAAAGAAATTACCTATGTAGACAACGATAACCTAGCCGCCGGGAAAGAGATTACAGAGTATCTAATTGCACAGGGTCATGAGAGAATAGCTTTTATCGGAGGCTCGAAAGACTTATTCGTTACAATGGATCGTGAATCAGGTTATGAAGAAGCCATGACTAACTTAGGCATATCCAACGTAGAGGAATATCAAATCCATACGGAATTTCTTAAATCAGGTGGACGTGAAGCGGTTGAACAGTTACTTTCACTGAAGGTTCGACCGACAGGGGTAGTTGTGAGTGATGATCTAATCAGCCTTGGTGTCTTAAGTACATTGGAAGAGTACGGTCTTCATGTACCACGTGACATGTCGCTGGTTAGTTTTAACAATGTTTATCTATCTGAAATTACCCGTCCGGCTTTAACAACCGTTGATATCCAGATCTATGAGCTCGGAGTACAATCTGCTAAAGCATTGATTGAAAAAACAGTTAATAAAGAAGAGCCATCGAAACGGATTATAGTTCCCTATAAGGTTGTTTATAGAGATTCAGTGAATAAACTTACATGAATGATCAGTGCAGGTTTTTAGGTTTCGCCGGAAGTGAAAAAAGGAATGATTGAACTAAAGAGGAGGAAAGACCATTGCCCACTGTATACGACTATAATGTAAAAAAGACGGATGGCGAGATAAAATCACTGCAGGATTTTGAAGGCAGGCCAATGATTATTGTCAACACCGCAAGCAAATGCGGGTTTACGCCACAATTCAAAGGACTTCAAGAGCTATATAAAGCGTATCACAATGATGGATTGGAAATTTTAGGGTTTCCTTCTGATCAGTTTAATAACCAAGAGTTTGATGATATTGATGAAACGATGCAGTACTGTCAACGGAACTATGGGGTCAGTTTTTGGATGTTTGATAAAATCAATGTAAAAGGGGAAGAAGCTGATCCGTTGTTTACGTTTTTAGTTAATGAACAAAAGGGAATTCTTTCATCGGCCATTAAGTGGAATTTCACCAAATTCCTGATTAATCGTGAGGGACAGGTTGTGGAACGCTATGCTCCCACAACCGACCCGAAGAAAATTGAAAAGGACTTGAAGAAGGTATTATAGATCATCACGTAGAACCACACAACTGAAGTGTGGTTTTTTCTTATTTCCCTGATGAGGGACAAAAACTTAACCGTATCTATTAAGATCTGGAATGTTATTGTAAAAAGAGAAGGGCTGACTAAAAAATAGCGAAAAGGTGATCACTTTGATCTATGAAATATTCAGCTTTTATAAAAAAAGAATGTCATTTTGGAATATTTATTTTGACTACATGAAAAAATGGCTGGTTAGTTTATTAGTTATAACTGCTGTTATCATTTCGCTGGGCTTACTGATCGTTTCCTTTTGGATTGGAGTGAAATGGATCATTCTTTTGACGGTTATTCCGATTTTATTAGTTATGATTTATGTAAGAAAGGAAAAGAATAGGATAGCGAAGGAAGTATATAACCAGGATTCGCCAATGGACGTTTTTTACAATAGAAAAGAAGACTTTGCAGCATATTTGGAGAGGAAAGGCATTGTCGAACCTCATCATTTTGAATATTTGATCGAGTTAACCGATAAAAACGCTCAGGACTTAAAGGTTCCTTTCTTAATTAATTGGGGCATTATGGCTGCCATCGCAGCACCTATCTGGATCCAGTATATTCATTATATTTTTTCAAACGAGATCAGTGGTCTAGAGGAAGCTACGGGAACCATGGGGATTTTGATAATGTTCATTGTAGTTATGCTATATGTTGGTTCTATCGTTAGATCTTTCGTTGTCGGTGAGCTGCTCAATGGTGAATATAATAGGATGAAGCAAATGGGGAATTTAATAAGAGATATTTATCTCATTAAATTGAGCCAGGGTCGAAATGAATGGAAATAAGGTTCTGTACGACCGTATCTCTACACAGGTGCAAAAAGACTGTCTTTCAAAAGCGATTATGCGCATAAGAAAATAGACCCGCCCCCTATACAAAAGCGGGTGGGTCTATTTTTCTAACTAGGCTGCACC
The DNA here is from genome assembly GCF_029714185.1 of Halobacillus naozhouensis. NCBI lineage: Bacteria > Bacillati > Bacillota > Bacilli > Caryophanales > Bacillaceae > Halobacillus > Halobacillus naozhouensis. The sequence continues at coordinate 711,574 of NZ_CP121671.1, forward strand.
TTATTCAAAGAGCAACTATCAAGGGGATCACAGTCGCAAGCTGTGGTCCCTTAAATTATGTGCATCCTTTTTCTGTCTTTACCATACCAAATTTCAGAAAAAGTTTAACTATCTTTACGATTTATGCGTGTGTTAATTCTTTTAAAGCGTCTTTAACTGGTACATACTCATACCCAAGGTCGCGTGCTACAGCCTCATAAGTGAGGTTTCCGTTAATGGTGTTGAGCCCTTGTTCGATCGCTTCGTTTTCTTCAATAGCTTTGACAACACCTTTAGAAGCAATTTGTAACGCATACGGAATGGTCACGTTCGTTAATCCGATCGTAGCCGTGCGTGGAACAGCACCTGGAATGTTGGCAACCGCATAATGAAGGACGCCATGTTTTTCATAAATTGGGTCATCATGTGTTGTGATGTGATCGACGGTTTCAAAGTTACCGCCTTGGTCGATCGCAACGTCGACGATGACAGATCCTGGTTTCATGGATTTGACCATATCTTCTGATACTAGCTTCGGTGCTTTAGCTCCTGGGATAAGGACAGCGCCAACGACTAGATCAGAATCCTTCACTGATTCAGCGATATTGAATGGATTTGACATCAATGTTTGCACGTCAGATCCGAACAGGTCATCTAATTCGCGTAAACGGTTCGGGTTCAAGTCGAGGATCGTGACGTGTGCGCCGAGTCCGACAGCAATTTTGGCTGCGTTGGTTCCAACAATTCCGCCGCCAATGATCGTAACTTTTCCACGATTAACACCAGGGATGCCACTTAGGAGGATCCCTTTTCCACCATAAGATTTCTCAAGATACTGAGCACCGATTTGCGAAGCCATGCGTCCGGCTACCTCACTCATTGGTGTAAGAAGCGGGAGAGTATGGTTAACGGAAACCGTCTCATAAGCGATGGCGGTTACTTCGTTTTCCACTAGAGCTTTTGTCAATTCAGGCTCTGCAGCAAGGTGAAGGTACGTAAATAAGATTAATCCTTTACGGAAGTAGCCATATTCAGAAGGGAGAGGCTCCTTTACTTTCATGACCATTTCTGCTTTTGTCCAAATATCTGAAGCGCTTTCAATAACTGTGGCACCAGATGCTTTATATTCTTCATCTGTAAAATTACTGCCGAGTCCTGCGTTGGTTTCGATCAAAACAGTGTGACCGGCCTTTATGACATTGACGACTCCCGACGGGGTAATCGCTACACGGTTTTCATTGTTCTTAATTTCTTTCGGAATGCCGATAATCATCTCTATTCCCTGCCTTTCTTAGTACATGTTAAAGCTAGTATATCTCGCGTTCTCGTTTTTTGATTTAGGAAGATTACACAAAATAAAAGAGATGGTTTGTGTAAAATCACAAATCATCCCTTTCCATTTCATGAATGAGTAAATCTAAATATAAGGTGGTTTTCTGATTAGGATCTTTTAAATCAATCGAGCCGATCTCTTTAATCCTTTTTAGTCGATAATTCAATGTATTGGTATGAATGTGCATATCTTCGGCAGCCTTATGAACGTTGCTGTTGCAGTCTAGAAAAACTTTCAGCGTTCCGACAAGTTCAGACTTGTTCCTGCGGTCATAGTCGTACAACTTTTCAAGAAAATCATTCCGATACTGCTCGCGGCTGCGAAGGGAGGCTAACTCATTTATAAATTGATAGATGCCAAGTTCCTGATAACTGGACACGTGCTGCAGGTCCTTAGTGAATTGTTCTTTCAACTCGAGTACTTTCAATGCTTGCCTATAGCTGTCACTCACGTGTTCTGGGGAGTCGTAAATAATCCCGAATGATCCTTTTACGTCTTCGAATTGCAAGCGTTCCTTCATTTTTTGGGTGAAATCATGAATAAAGGCATGACAGATACGAGCAGCATCTTCTTCCTCATCTGATCGCACCAGTAAGATCAACTGATTTTCGTCAAAAATTCGGCTGACGATCCGTGTTTGTTGAAGGGTTTCCGTCAAGTAGTAGGCGTGCCGTTCAACGGATTGATTCATATTCTCATCGAATTCAAATACGGCCACACAAAGCTGTCCGGTTAATTTTGTTCCAAAACGTTTGGCATGGCGAATAATTTCCGGCTTATAATGAAGAGTGCCTGTCAGAAGCTGCCAGAAAAATTCCTTCTGATTTTCTTCTGACTTTCTTTTTTTCACTTGATGATGAAGCAGATGGCGACTGACCAGCTTGGAGGCGTCCTTGATCAACTGTAAATGATGTTCGGTAATCCTTACCTCATTCGCCTGCGCCCAAATAAATCCAAGCACATCTTTATTTTTTCGAACTGAAACAGCAATCCGATTTCCCAGACCGATTTCGTCGATCGCTTTGACCACTATTGGTTCTCCGCTTGCGAATAACTTGGACATAATTCCGTGCTTCCACAATCCATTAATGACACGTTCTGGAACCTTGCGCCTCATGATGGTAGCCGTTCTCGCCTCATCTACATTATGTTCATGCTTACTATAAGAAACGATGCGGTGGTTAGGGTCTTCAATGGTGACAGGACAGCCAAGAATCTCTGCGATTCGATCAGCCAGGCCTTCTGGTGACTCCGGTCCATCTGAAAATCCGTTTAATTGACTTGATGAATGGCTCATACCTGTGGCTCCTTCACTTCCTGATTACCTTCATCTTATCATGGTTTTCGGGCGGGCAAAACATCTACTTAGAGCTGGGCAGGAAATGATCAGGCTGCCATTATAATCTATTTGAATGATACTGGTAATCAACTTATGGACGAATGGGATCTATTAAAATAGTTGGAAAATTAGTATAATTAATTTTGGTAGATAAATATCTTTGGGGGGTTTTTCATGATGAAAGCAAAGTGGTTGTGGTTGGCGATGTTGTTAGTGCTGACCATGATTCTGGGAGCGTGCAATAGTGGTAAAGAAGAAGCGAGTTCAGGCAGCAGTGAAGCCGAAGATACCAAAGGGGCTGCTGACAGTGAACAAGTTTTAAATATCATAGAAAGCGCGGAAATACCAACGATGGATTCATCTTTAGCTGCTGATGCTGTAACCATGCAATGGCTGGCGACAACGACAGATGGCTTGTATCGCTTGGGAGAAGGCGCCGAACCAGAGCCGGGAATTGCTACAGACCATACCGTGAGTGAAGATGGTCTAACTTGGACGTTTACACTGCGTGATGATGCGACATGGTCAAATGGTGATCCAGTAACAGCGCATGATTTTGTATTTGCGTGGCAGCGTGCCGTTAATCCAGATACGGGATCTGAGTACGGACCCTACATGATGGGTGGCGTGATTAAAAATGCCACAGCGATTTCCAAAGGGGAAGCCCCTGTTAAAGAACTTGGGGTTAAAGCTGTAGATGATTATACATTAAAGGTAACGCTTGAAAAACCGACACCTTACTTTGAATCGATGACAACGTTCGGTACGTTCCTTCCATTAAATCAAGAGTTTGTTGAAAAGCATGGAGAGGAGTATGGTCTTGAAGCAGCCACAGTCCTTTCAAACGGACCCTTTAAACTGGCTGAATGGGACCATGGTCAGAAATTTGTACTGAAGAAAAATGAAGATTACTGGGATGCCGACAAAGTTAAGCTTAAGCAAATCAACGTGAGCATCGTTAAAGAAACGGCATCTGCCGTTAATTTATACGAAACAGGTAAAGTGGACAGAGTGAACTTAACTTCAGAATTCGTTGATGAATACCGTACTTCGGAAGAATTCCGGACAATTGAAGAGCCGACTGTAGTTTTATCTGAAATTAAATCAAGAGAATGAAATTCTGTCTAACGTCAATGCACGGAAAGCCCTACAGCTCGCTGTTAACCGCAAAAGTATGGTGGATGTAATTTTAAATAATGGTTCGATTTCTACGGGCGGAGTAGTCCCGGCAAACTTCGCCAAGCATCCGAAAACGGGCGAGGATTTCCGTGAAGTAAATGGCCCGCTAGTAGAATCAAATTTAGAAAAAGCACAAGAACTGTGGGCTAAAGCAAAGGAAGAATTAGGTGTTGAACAGGTAGAGTTAGGTTATATTGGGGGAGACACTGAAGTATCCCAGAAAATTGATGCCTATATTAAAGATCAGTTTGAACAACTGGAAGGGCTGACAATTAACGTCGAGAGTCTTCCTTTTCAAGTCAAGCTGGATCGTGATGAAACTATGGATTATGACATCCAAAGTACTGGCTGGGCTCCAGATTACATGGACCCGAATACCTTCTTAAATATATGGATGACTGGCGGCGGAAGCAACAAAACTGGCTATGCTAGTGAAGAATATGATGCTTTAATAGAAAAGGCAGGTACAGAATTGGCTAAGAAACCTGTGAAACGATTTGAAACATTCCTTAAGGCTGAGAAAATGCTTATTCAGGAAGATGCAGTCCTTGTACCTTTGTACCAACGTGCAATGGCCCAGCTTCAGAAACCTTATGTGAAAAATGTTACAGCGAATCCAATGAGTCCGGATTATACGTACAAATATGCGTATATTGAAGGGAAGTAGGAACACTTTTCTACTAAAAGATCTCGATTATGATCCCATAGCCGGGATCTTTTTGGATGTATTAGCAATAGGGAAGAAGCTGTAACGCCACAAACCCTTATATAGCAACGGTTTTACAAGTTCTAAAATACAGTTTTTTTAAGTAATGCAACTCGTGTATATGGTATATTATAGATAGTTGTCCAAATTGAATAGGGTGTCGGCTAGCCCCATGTCAGAGAAAAAAGGGTGTGAGGCCATGAGTGTATTTGAAGCCTTGACCGTCCACTTGCTGTGCTTTTTATCCTGGTTGGATTGCTATTCGTACTGGCGGGAGTTTACCCATTGAATTATCCAATGAAGAAGAACCACTCTGGTAGAGTAAGAGACTGACTCTAAAAAATAGCCCTGCACTCCTTCAGGTACAGGGCTTTTATCTTTTGGATTAATTCTCTTTTTCTTGACACCATTGCAAAATAAACGCAGCAATTGTTTTTGTCGTCGTTTTCAGGCTTGTTAAATCAACATATTCATTCGGTCCATGCATGTTAGCGCCGGTTGGTCCATAACAAGTTGCTGGAATTCCGAACTCTTCAAAGGCACGAATATCAGTAGTAGCGGTAAAGGCAATAGATTCTAACTCTTGATTGGTCGTGAGTCTATGACCTTCCGCAAGACTGTTGAATAGGTCATTGTCCGTGGAGGTGGAGAATCCTGGTGCGCTAAATCCGTAAAAAGATACGTCTGGCGGGGTTTCCCGCAGCCAGTCATCTTTTTCGGCAGCTGCCAAGATCCAGTCTCTGACTTCCGCTTGGATCTCAGCTGGATTCTGGTCGGGATAGAAGCCTACTCGAGCTTCGAACGTACATTCAGAAGGAACATTTGAAGCCCAATCTCCCCCTTGAATGACGCCGGTGTTTACGTTTAACGGGTGAGGATGGTCGGTAAAATCACTATGTTTAGGTCGAGCATTAATATACTCTCTATATTCGTCAAGGGACTGAATTAAATAAGCGGCTTTGTTAATGGCATTATGAGCTTTCTCTGCCCGCTCAACGTGGGCGCCTGCCCCTTGAACGGTGACTCTCACCCAGAGAACGCCTACTTGTCCTTTAATGGCACGATGCGCTGTCGGTTCTGGGATCAGTGCTCCATCAGCCGTGAACCCCGCGTCCAGCAAAGCTAAAGCGCCATTACCAGTGCATTCTTCTTCAATAACGGTTTGAATTTGAAGGTCCGCTCCCAGTTGAATTCCGGACTGCTGAAGAGCTTTAACAGCATAGATCATTGAGGCTACGCCGCCTTTCATGTCCAGCACTCCACGGCCATACATGCGGTCGTCGATGGTTACTGGTGAAAAAGGGTCATGCTCCCAAAGATGTTCGGGTTCAGCACTGACGACATCAATATGACCCTGGAGGATAAGGCTTTTACCGGTTTTAGGCTGATCACTTTTCCATTCTCCTACCACAACTGGGCGCCCTTTATACGACCACTCTGGATGGCCGAAATTTTTATAGGAAGACAGCACCTCAGGGTCTGGTTCAAATGACGTTGTTTCCATATTCATCTCCCTTAGATGATTCTGGATAAATGCTTGAACCTCTTGCTCATTTCCTAGTGTGCTCTGGTAGGAGCCGAGGGTTTTTAAAAAGAGATGGGCTTCGTTCCATAACTCATCAATTGTTTCATGAACCTTTTTCACGGATTCTGATTGTACTGGTGGACTTGACTGTTCTTTCATGCAAAATTCCTCCCTTTCAGTAGTTTCTTTCATTAATAGTGTGAAATTTCTTACTATTAGTTTATCTTATATGAATTGACTATTAAACTAGAAGGTTTGCTGTCCTTTTAAAAAAGTTATCAACCGACGGCACCTCTCAAAAAAGGAGATCAAGCTTACGAAGGGGATCATTCAGAGTACGGGGCACATGTTTTATAAGTAACCTACATATTCTGATTATATGGAACACTAGACAAACAGGAGCAGGTCGAATCAATTTGGACGAGTTTTCCCTGACAACCTGTTATAGTAAAAGAAAGAAGTTTGAGGTGAAAATATGGATGCAAAAATGATCCTAGACAGAGTACAACAACATACCCCTACTATTCTTGGCAGTCGAAATTTTGCTAAGTTTGCTATTTTATTACCCTTGGTTCAAAAAGATAACGAAACGCATGTGCTGTTTGAAGTTCGTTCCAGGCAGCTTCGCAGACAGCCAGGAGATATTTGTTTCCCAGGAGGAAGAATTGACCGGCAGGATACCTCCGAGGAAGCCGCTGCCCTAAGGGAGACGAGTGAAGAATTAGGAATCGATGAAGCGGATATTTCAGATATTTTTCCATTGGACTACATGGTTTCCCCGTTTGGGATGATCGTCTATCCTTATACAGGGTTTATTCATGACCCTGAATCGATTAAGTTGAACCTGGCGGAAGTGGAAGACTACTTCACAGTTCCTCTTTCATTCTTTATGGAGACCAAGCCGCAAATTCACAAGGTGGACTTTGAGGCGAAACCGGAGGATGACTTCCCGTTTGACCTCATTGTCGGCGGAGAGGATTACGATTGGCGTACAAGGCAAATCGATGAGTATTTCTATATTTATGAAGATAAAGTGATTTGGGGGCTGACCGGAAAAATTCTTGCCCATTTTGTGGAGATGGTGCGGTAACAATGGTAAGTAACAGAAACAATCAAGCACCTATAGGTACCCCTTTTTATTACGGGTGGATGGTTGTATTTGCTGCAGGGTTAAGCATGTTTTTTTCTGGCCCAGGGCAAACGTACTCCATTTCAATCTTTATCGAACATTATAATATAGGCGATTTTAATTATTCCAGATCACTTGTGTCGGGCTTATATTCAACAGCTACATTATGTGCAGGCTTAACACTTTTCCTGGTAGGGAGGCTGGTTGATCGGCTGGGCAGCGAGTGATGATGACTGCAGCCGGGATATTACTGGCTGTCGCTTGTTTTTGGAATGCCTTTCTGACTGGCGCGGTCATGATGTTTATAGGATTCTTTATGCTTCGGTTATTCGGGCAGGGATCGCTAACGCTTATTCCGAATACTTTAGTTCCTCAATGGTTTATCGGAAAAAGAGGGAGAGCCTTAAGTGTGATGGCGATTGGGGGGTTTGCAAGTTCTGCTTTACTACCGCCCTTAAATACGTGGATGATTGATATGTTTGGATGGAGGACAACGTGGACGACGTGGGGAATCTCTCTGCTTGTCGTTTTTGTTCCCTTAGCTTTCATATTTGTTCGCAATCAACCGAAGGATATAGGGGAAGTGCCTGATGGGACGCCCAAACGTGCAGTTCAAGATGGAGAGGAACATCTTAACGTCGAAATTAATGAAAAAAGTTGGACCTTGAAGGAAGCTATGAACACGAGAGCGTTTTGGATGATTTTATTTTGTGTGAGTGTGCCTGCCTTAGTCAATACAGGGGTGACTTTCCACCTTGTCTCTATTGCTGAAGGGAAAGGATTGTCGGATTCGGTCGCAGCCCTTGTCCTATCTATGATGGCCCTGATCGGATTTCCAGTCACTTTTCTTGTAGGGTATCTAGTTGATCGGGTCTCCGTGCATTATGTGCTAGCTATCAGATTTGTTGGTCATATCGCAATTTTGCTCATTCTCTTGCAAGTAAATTCTTGGACCATGGCCATGCTGTATGGTGTGGTTTGGGGAGTGGTTAATGGGTTTGAGCGCATTGTGCTCAGCATTGTTTGGCCAAATTATTTTGGAAGAGAACATTTAGGAAGTATTAAGGGAGTTGCTCAAACGGTGATGGTGTTAGGATCGGCGTTTGGACCTCTTCCGTTTGGTTTGTTTTATGATTGGTTCGGAGGTTATCAGGAAATCCTGTGGGTAATGATTTTGCTCCCGTTGCTTGCTGCTATTTTCTCTTTACTGTCACCTAAACCAAATTACGAAACACATTTTTCTTCAGCAAAATAGTCCTGTATAATCTGATCATCCTATTCCTATTAAAAAAGCCTCCGGAATTTTACCGGAGGCTTAATAGTTTGAAAGATCTCTATTAGAAATGTCCAATTGTACAGAAAATTTTGATATAATCATAGGACAGTGTAATAAGGCTATTTCATGGGTGGTGGCTCATTTCCCTTTTTAGAAAGGGGGTGATGCCTGATGACAGTATTTGAGGCTTTGTTTCTTATGATCTCATTTGCAACCTTAATTGTTGCGATATTGTCAAACAAAAAATAACCACCCTTACGCCTAGCAAGCATTTAGGGTGGTTATTTTGACACTTTAATGTGAGCCGCCCCCTTGAAGGGCTATTACACTCAGGCTGAATGGTGTTGACAGCACCGTTCAGTCTTTTTTTATTGTATGATTCTCTATATTTATTATACCTCATTTTTTATGGATATAAAACAGATTATCGAGAATATCTTACTGCAATCCTTAAAAACGGTTTACGTTTCTGTCCAAATTACTCTTTAGGTGGAGGATTTTTAACCATCCCTGAATTAATGGCTTCCCATAGATACAAAGAAACTACAGAGTTAAAGGGTGACCATTTTTCGTGAAAATAATCTAAATTCAGGGGTTCGTCCTTGTCGATCTCATAGAGCCATCTGATCGAATTCTGGATACTAACATCCCCATAAGACAGCACATTCAACCGTCCCAGTGCAAAGATGAGAAACATTTCGGCTGTCCATTTACCAATACCTTTTATGCTGGTTAAGGTCTGGATGACTTCTTCATCTTCGAGGGAGTGAATATGGGAGAAATCCACTTCCTTAGTTAAATATTTTTGAGTTAATTCCCTAATGTATCTGATTTTCGGTCTAGAAACTCCGACACTATTTATTTGTTCGTCACTAAGGTCGTTTAATAATCCTGGTTGTAGGCCTGGCCAGATGTTTTCGAGTCTTGTATTAATCGTGTGCGCTGCTTTCAGGGAGAGCTGCTGACCAACGATCTGTTTCACTACGGATTGATAATAATCCCTCTTTAACGGAATTTCAATCACGTCAATTTTCTTCATCAAACGGTGTAACTTTGGATCGGTCTGTGACAAGTGTTGAACTCTATCATCTTGTAATGTGAAGTATAGTTGATCTACCGTAAACACCTCCATCTTATCTTGAACTTACTAAGTTTTGTACCATCCATTATACATGATCAATCGACTCGAACATGCTGTTGCCGCTTTGGTTTCTCCGTAATAGGAAAAGGGGCTGATTCAGAAATGTATGATTGATCTCTTGCATACACTGAATACTGGCATGAGATTTTGGTGCCAAAATCAATGCTAGGCAGGGGGCTAAATGAAAATGGGTGATCGTTATTGGAGGGAGGATGAACAAGTACATGTCATTTTTGACGAAACGTCGAATTACAGATATTTATTGGAGTGCACTTTCGGTGAGAGTAAAGCCAAAGCCAACATAACGTTCGTGATGCTCAACCCTAGCACCGCTGATGCTGACATATGTGATTCTACATTAAACAGATGTGTTAATTACACGAAAAGGTGGGGATATGGAGGTATGTATATCGTCAATTTGTTTGCCCTTGTTTCGAAAAGTCCGGAAATACTTCTCACACATAAGGATCCTATAGGAGTCGATACTGATCGATACATCCGTGAGGCTGCTAAGAAATCGAAGACGATCGTTTTGGCGTGGGGAGAAAAATACACTTCTATAAGAAATAGAAAAGTAGAGGTTCTTCAAATGCTACAAAAATATAACCTTCACTGTATTAAAAAAACGAAAAACGGCAAACACCCTCGTCATCCTCTGTATCTTAAAAAAGACCTCACTCCTATCCCGTATTAATTAGAAGAGGTCAGGACCGCAAGTTTTGCCTACAGCGGGGTACTGACCTTTTTCATAATTTACAATCCTTCACAAACCAGGCCGTCACCCTCTCCGTCTAAACGGTGGGGATCAGAAGAAGGACCTCCAGCAGCTTCAAAAAAGTTCTGTGCTTGCTGCTGTGTAGTAAAATCTCCACAATCGCGATCTGGTCCATCGGGATCGTAGTTCAAGTCTGAGTTCGGCTCTGCTTTTTCTTTTTCCGAAGATGCTTCCTGATAGTGATACCCATGGTTGTGATCCACATGGGCGTAGCCAGGAATCGACCATACCCCAATTTTTGCGGTCCTTGCAGGCTTCTGGGCTTCGTGAAACTCGTCGAGCATCGTGAGGTCATTGTACAGGTAGGCAGTCCGTGCGAGTCCTTTTTGCAAAAGTTTTTCCTGGATCGTTTCCCCATTAAAATACACATAGGCGAGCAGCCGTCCGTAGTGGTCGCGTTCTTCTTTACCAACTTCAATTCTAACTTTTTCCCCGGTGAGTTTTTCTTTTACAAACTGAGAGGCTTCAGGTCCGAACGGCTGGACAGGCTTGGAGGGGTGCACGGTTTCAGGCGTGTCGATCAACAGCAGCCGAACGTCTTCGGTTTTTCCATTCATAGTCACTTCAAGTGTATCGCCGTCCACTACCCGGGTGACGGTGGCGTTTGATTGAGTAGACATATCATTTGAGCTTTCGTTAGGCTTAGGGTTTTGTTTATCCTTGTGATTCGGATCCTCATCATTGTTTTGGTAAGTATGCTCAGCTGTGTTTGCTGGTTCTTCCGACGTAGTGGTGCATCCAATCAATGTAACGGAAAGAATAGCTATCATAACAACCGGCTTAAATTGTGCCGCTAAGACGGCGGAGATCCCCGTTATGAGGAGTAGCGGCCAGATTATAGCGATAAGAGACATTCTAATTCTCCTTTTTGATAGATTCCTTTAATCGTAAGGAATAAAGGGAAGGTCAATGTAGGGATAAGAATATCGTAAAAACGTTCTTCCGTAAACGCTCCAAGCTAGTTGACGATGGAGGTATGAGTGGTTTATGGCAGAAGAAGCGGGGGAAAAGACTTTTTTTCTTAGGTGTGGTAGGCTAGAGGAAAATCTTGCTCAAGAAGTACACGGGTTAGGTCAATTGAGGGTACGACTTGCCTGCACTTTTTTGGTGAACGAAACATATACTTTCCTATAATAAGGCACCAGAAAAGGTGTCTTTTTTGTATAATTGAAATTAAAGCGGAAGAAATCGCGGATAGAAGGTATTCACATTGAACAGTAGTAAATTTAAAAGCTTTATCATTAAAATCGCTATACTTCTAGGGGTAGCTGGGTTCTTATTACTTTTGAATAAATTTTATTTCCATATTCAGCCGATAGATATTAAAAGCTGGACAGAGGCGTTAGGGGCGTGGGGACCCCTTGTTTTCATGATATTATTTCTGATTCGACCATTCACCTTGTTTCCATTTTCGGTTATTGCCGTTACGTGTGGAGTAACGTTCGGTCCTTATTGGGGAACGGTATATATCCTAGTGGGGATGGTTCTGAGTACTGCGGTCTCGTTCTACGTGTTAAGGAGATTCGCCAAGGAAATTAATATCGAAGGACAAGGCAGAGAGAACCTGAGACGGTTGAAAGAAGATGTCGAGAAACAGCAATTTAAAGCAGTATTAATGCTTCGCCTCCTGCCTGCGATTAATTTTGATTTGCTGACTTATATTTGTGCAAAGACACGAGTGGAGGGGTCTAAACATCTAATAGCAACATTAGTAGGGATGCTGCCTAGTTCTATTATGTTAGGCGTATTCGGCTCAGGGCTCCTGGCATTTAAACCTGTAAACTTGCTTGTTCTGGCAGGACTTATCATCGTCCTGACTATTCTGGCCGTCGTCATGAAAAGAAATGTTGGCGATCGCTATGACACGGAAAAGTTAAAAACTGAAGTGAAAGATTTAAGGAAAAGCATCTGACCGGGAACGCCTCTACTGGATGAATAATAGAGCAAGGAGACTGGCTGCAACCTGGAGCCAGTCTTTTTTAGTTTGTTTGCCGTGAAAATTACAATTTATTTACGGATTGTTAATATTAGGTTAAATGCGTTTATTCATGTGAGTGCCGGGAATGAGTCTTGTAGAAGAGAGATCAGCTGATTTCTTTTCCAAATTTACAACGGAGGTGGAGTAAGATGGCTAACAATCAAACGTACAAAACAGGTGAAAAAGCACCAGAAAGCGGGAAGTACAAGGTGGAGAGTTTAGTCAGCGGTGGATCTTCTAATCAAGATGACACGGAAGTCAAGGTAGAGGAAGGAGAGCAATTCCCCCCTTCTCCATCTAGTAATGAAGCCGCTCATTGGGTAAAAGTTTCTTAATGATTTGATAAAGTGTGTAAATGCCTGGGTGAAGAAAGAGTCTTCATCCAGGCATTTTTAAAAATTTTTTTTAAATCCAAACTAATGAATAAGGGTCAACCTTAATACTTTATTACAAGAAAGGATGATCATGAATGGCTATCTTGAAAGAATATATGAGCCCCACTATTGAATGTAGTAAGGCTTCCGATGATTTGAATACTTTAGCTCAGCAGATGGAAGAAAAGAATGTTGGGTTTATTCCAGTCGTAGAAAACGAAAAATATGCTGGGGTTGTAACAGATCGTGATATCGTCGTAAAAGGATTAGCTAAAGGTTCTGCGGAGAATGTGAAAGCTGAAGACATTATGACAGAGAACGTGATCACAGGCTACCCTGATATGGAAGTAGAGGAAGCTGCCCGCTTAATGCAGGATCACCAGGTCAAACGCCTGTTGGTAGTAGAAGATGAAGCTGTTAATGGTGTTGTTACACTCGGCGATTTAGGAGTGGAGAACGCTGGTCAAATCGCCGGAGATATCGTAAGCGAAGTTTCTAAGGGACAAAGTAATAACTAATCCATTTTTTGCGAAAAGGAGTGGAAGGATGTCTGAAAATAAAGAACATCAAAACAGTGAGGATTCAGCGGAACAAAGGTTGAAAAAGAACGATCCAGAGCGCGATATCAGTCCACAGCGTGAAGATAATTCCAGACCTAAAAGAAAAAAGTAATGCTTATAGGGCGGAAGCTTCAAGAATAAACTTTGAACCTTCCGCCCAAAATATATGTATCTATACATAAGCGTTAGGAGAATAGTGATGTATAAGAACATCCTGGAAAGCATACAGCACCGTGTTTCCCCGTTACCCCGCGGCCCCTGGGTTATGACACAGAAATGGGAGCATTTATTGTTCATGCATTTGCCGGTTCCCAAAGAAGTATTGGCACAACATATTCCGAAAGAATTAGAAGTAGATACGTTCGAGGGCCAGGCTTGGATCACAATTATTCCTTTTATGGTTAGTGATATGCGCCTGCGAAACCTGCCATCCATTCCTTATTTGAAATCATACTTAGAATTAAATGTACGGACTTATGTAAGGTGCAACGGCCTTTCTGGCATCTACTTTTTTAGTCTCGATGCTGATAAAATCCTTGCTATATTAGGTGCCAGATTAGCAACACTTCCATACTATTATGCCAATATGACGATGAATGAAGGGAGAGAAGATGACTTTCACTACAAAAGTGTCCGCAAAGGTAGTACTGAAGCTTCCTTCAAAGGGAGTTATCGACCCATTTCGACGTATTATTACCCGGGAAATGATAGTCTTTCTTTTTGGCTGCTGGAAAGATACCATTTATGGACTATAAAAAAAGGGGTGCTATTTAGGGGTGACATTCATCATAAGCAGTGGAAAGTGCACGATGCAAAGGCGGCTGTAGAAGGTTTTTATACCCTCATTCCATTCTTACCTGATAGTATTAGCAAGGAAAAACTCCTTTTTCATTATGCGTCTTCTCAGCGAGTATTGATTTGGAGAATTAAAAAAGTCGAATGAAGGAGCTCCCGTAATCAAGCCATTAGGAAGCTCTATTTTTTAATAGGAAAATAGCTAAGCTCGATTTTTCAAATCCTTCATCTCAATTGCTGCTCTGCAAACTCACTATACAAGTCATGAGACTGGACCAGGTCATGATGAGTGCCTATCCCTGTAATTCTTCCTTGTTCGATAAACACGATTTGATCTGCGTTAACAATCGTTGATAATCGGTGCGCAATGATGAAAGTGGTGCGCCCTTCCATCAATCGGGATAAGGCGTGTTGGACCATTCTTTCTGACTGACTATCGAGGCTGGCGGTCGCTTCATCCATCATAAGGATTTTTGGATCTCTCAGAAAGGCGCGTGCGATGGCAATTCGCTGTCGCTGTCCACCGGAAAGCATGATCCCGCGTTCTCCTACTTCGGTGTTCAGCTTTTTCGGAAATTCGTTAATAAACTGTTTAGCATACGCCATCTCGGCTACCTCCCACAGCTTTTCATCGGAAATGGTTTCAGGATTTTCTAAGCCATAGCAGAGGTTTTCGCGGATGGTTCCTGCCATCATAGGACTGTCCTGGGAAACATATCCGATCTGTCTACGCCATGAATTCATCGATAGCTCCATTATGGAGGTATCTCCAATTGTGATATCGCCTGACGTTGGTTCGTAAAACCGTTCCAGTAAGCCGAATAGTGTCGTTTTTCCACCGCCGCTTGGGCCAGCGAAGGCGACCATCATGCCCGGCTGGACATCGAAGGATACGTCTTCTAATATTTGGTCCTTGCCGTTATAGGAAAAGGAAAGCTGGTTCACATGAATAGGAAGGTTCGTGATATCGATCGATTTACCTGTCTGGCCGAGTTCCACATCCTCATCCAGAATCTCGATGATCCTCTCTGTAGCGCCTGTCGCTTTTTGCAGCTGAGTAAAGAACATCGTGAATGAAGTGATTGGAAAAATGATCTGAAACAAGTAAAGTAAGAAAGCGACCAGAGACCCGGTGGTCATCGTTCCATCTGCCACTCGAATACCTCCATAGCCGATTATCACAACAATAACGGCCATAATAACGAGATACATAAGAGGGCCAATCAAGGCAAATATTCGCCCTTCTTTTAATCCGTAAGAAAGCAGGCTGTTGATGCCTGTCATTCCCTTTGTTTCATCGTACTTCTCCGCATTAGACGCCTTCATTAATCGAACTTCACTTAGCGTTTGCTGAATGCTGCTTGTAAAGCTGGCTGTTTCATCTTGCAGGCCGCGAGAAATCTTCGCCATTCTCCTTCCTAGAGGAATCATAATCAGCGTTGTGATCGGAACCGAAATCAGCATAATCAACGTCATTTTCCAGTCCATAATAAAAAGGATGATAATGGCGCCGATGATTGTAATGATGCCTGTAATAAACTGGGGAAAGTGTTGGGAGATTAAATCTTTCACGATCCCCGTGTCATTCACGACCCGGCTGACCGACTCACCACTCGTTTTTGTATCAAAATAACCCACGGGCAAGCGAATCAGCTTGAACCACATCTTCTCCCTTAGCTTGGCCACAATCGTTTGGCCCACATAGGCGAGAGCATAGGTGGAAAAGCCATCAATCACTGCCTGAATAATAAACACGGCGCCAATGAGGAGAATCAGGGCAATACTCAACGAATCGACGGAAAAGCCATCGACCATTTCCCTTGTTAAAAGCGGGATAGTAAGGCCCACCATTGTCGTCAGAAGACTGCCGATCAAGCCCAAAGTTAAGGCCAATTTTGGAATGTTAGTTGAAAGGATAAGCGATATAAATGGTTTAAGGCTGCTCTTCTGTTCTTCTGCCATAACATGAACTCCTTTACTAAAGTCGTACTTCATCAAAACGTCCAGTGGATATCTGCTGGTATACATCACTACTATACCATTCATGGTCATGAATGAACGATTCCCACGAAAAAAATCAGTTTACCGAGATGAGGGGGTTAATAACCTTAAACACGAACAATATGTTAATAAGGTGAAATAATGTTCATGTTTTTGTTGATCCCTGCTTAAGAATTTGCTATATTAAGATCGTAATCATTTTAAATATCATTACTCGTATATGCTCGGTAATATGGTCTGAGTGTCTCTACCACGTTCCCAATGAAAGAACTGGACTACGAGTTAAAGTATTAAGCAACTGCTCGGCTTTTTTGCCGCTGCAAGTCTGGCATATATTTTACTTTTGCTTAGCTATACATACTCTGACTCCTACAGGTCTGGAAGGTAGAAGCCATTCTACACATTCTGGATCTTTTTATTCGGGCAATACTTCGAGTAGATCAAACATCTAGGAGGAACAGTTATGAACAACAACATGCTCAACAAGTACTTGAAAGCAGCCATTTTAACTGTATTCGTATTGGCGGTTCTGGCAGGGTGCTCATCTTCTTCACAATCTACAGCTGCTCAGCAGGAAGAAACACCGCGGCCGATATTAATTGAAGGACCAATGCCGATCGAGATTGAGAAACTTCTCGAGAAACTGGATAATATGGAAAAAGAAACATCAGGAACGTTTGAATTTTATAAGGGAACGATCGACGATTATCCTGTAATTCTTGCGAAAACGGGGAAAGGGATGGAGAACACAGCGGCTGCCACAGCTGTAGCCATTGAAAGATATAATCCAATTGCGATCATCAATCAAGGAACATCTGGTGGTCATGACCCTGAATTACATGTGTTTGATATTGTGTTAGGAAAAAGAACGACGAACATAGGTTCATTAAAGACGGGTCATAGAAAAGATGGGGAAGGAATCGCTCCAAAAGAATGGAAGCCGATGGATTTAATGGCGTCTGAAGGGAGTGCAGGGGAAGACCCTGATGCAGAGAGCATCCGTTATTACGAGGGAGATCAGGATCTACTCGCAGCGGCTAACGCCGTGAAAGATCAATACACAAAAGGCGAAGTGGTCGAGGGAACGATCGGCTCTGCTGATGTCTGGAATAATGAAATAGACCGGATTCAATGGTTCCATGAAAAATACGGGACATCTGTTGAGGAAATGGAAAGTGCTGCAGCTGCACAAATCGCTAAAGCTTATGAGGTTCCTTTCCTGGCGATCCGAATTCTTTCCAATAATAAAACGAATGGCGGGGAATACAACCCCAATACAGCAGCGGCCAATCAAGGCTACGTTTTGGAAGTAGTGAAACAATATATCTCTACACTTCAAACGGAGGACTAGTTTAAAGTCAACTGGAAATATTCTTGCATGATTGCGGAATGAAAAGCTGATCATAAGCATAAAACAAGCGGTCTTTCCCTGATTAGGGAAGGTCCGTTTTAATTTATGTAATTTTCTCTGTTATAAACTTTTCTTAAGCGGGTAGAAGAAGAGGAGGCACCGTGAAAGAACAAACAGAGGAGGATTAGATGAATCGTAAAAACTTAATTGACTACAAAATATTTGTGCCCGCATTATTGATTATAATCGGGATCAGCATACCTTTTGCCTTATATGAGGCAGAATCATTAGCCTTACTAAATTCTATCTTTGATTATATTGTAGAGGTGTTCAGCTGGGGCTATCTCTGGTATGGCATTATTCTTGTCGCTGCAGGATTATATTTATCATTTTCTAAATATGGTCAGGTGGTTCTCGGGGATCCGAATGAAAAGCCTGACTTTACATTCTTTGAGTATGCGTCGATTCTGATTGCCATGGGGGTTGGTTCGACGATTATGCGAACGGGGATGCTCCAATGGACGTCGGTAGCGAACGATCCTCCAATAGGGGTAGAACCAGGTTCCGCAGAAGCCCTTCTGTGGGGAAATGCCTACAGTATGTTTTTATGGGGATTCCAGGTTTTCGCTATTTTTGTGATGGCCGCTCCGGCAATGGGGTATATCCTGCACGTTAAAAAACGGCCGTTGATGAGGATATCTGAAGCTTGTCGAGTCGTCT
This sequence comes from Halobacillus naozhouensis, assembly GCF_029714185.1. Taxonomy (NCBI): domain Bacteria; kingdom Bacillati; phylum Bacillota; class Bacilli; order Caryophanales; family Bacillaceae; genus Halobacillus; species Halobacillus naozhouensis. The sequence continues at coordinate 729,735 of NZ_CP121671.1, forward strand.
TCGGTGATCGTTTTACTGATGGATGGGGCGGAAAAATGCTCGACATCCTATTTTTAATTAGTATTCTATCAGGTGCAGCCGTAACGTTAGGGCTGGGGACACCGATTATAACTCATAACTTATCGAATCTTTTAGGTATAGAAGTAAACTTTACCATGACCATTATTGTCACAGTCGTCTGGGTATTGCTATTCTCACTCAGTGCCTATCTAGGAGTTGATAAAGGGATCAAACGGTTAAGTACACTTAATATGTACTTAGCAGGAATCTTCGCTTTATTTATTCTGGTAGCAGGTCCTGGAGTGTTTATATTAAGCTATTTTACGGACACTATTTCTTTTCTATTATCTAATTATCTAACGATTTCTTTAAACACAGAGTCGGTCCATCAAGGACAAACCTCACACATGCAAAGCAACACCGTCTTCTGGTTTGCCTATAGTGCGACATGGGCCATGCTTCACAGCGTATTTGCTGCGAAAATTTCAAAAGGCAGAACGATCAAAGAAATGATTCTGACATATCTGCTCGCCCCAACCCTGCTTTCCTGGATGGCGACAGGTGTACTTGGCGGCCTAGGGGTTCACAAATATCTCACGGGAGATGGGTCAATTTTACAACTTGTTCAGGAAGAAGCAAGAATGGCCGCGATCCCAGAGATCTTATCGACCCTTCCATTTGGGGCTATCTCAATCATCATCTTTATGATCGTTGCCCTCATTTTCTTAACGACAACGCTTGATTCCACGACATACACGGTAGCGGCATATACCAGCACGAGGGACATGAGTAAACATGAACCACCAAAGCTTCTGCGTATTGTAATTTCTGTGGTTATTACAGGCGTGGCCCTTGTTCTGATGCGGATTGGCGGATTAGCACCGTTAGAAGTGATCTCAGGATTAATGGGACTGCCAATTATCTTTATTCAATTTATCCTCATTTACGCGGCGAAGCGGATGATGGATGAAGATCAGGCCTGGAAATATAATATTAGAAAAAAAGAATAATAGACAAAGCCTCCCATCAGTTTAAATTGGTGAGAGGCTTTGTTTTTGAAAAATTCATGAAACTTTCCCACACATCGAACGTATTACTACAAGAGCTGTGCGATCACATTATTATTATAGGGAGAGGGAACCATGGAACATGTAATCACCGTCGAAAATGTATCCAAGTCTTTTGGCGAGGTGCAGGCTGTTCAGGACATATCGTTTTCAGTACAAAAAGGGGAAATCTTCGGCATCATCGGTCCAAACGGGGCAGGGAAAACAACCACACTCGGAATGCTTGAAGGAATAAGTAAGCCGACCCAGGGCAGCATTGATGTGCTTGGACTTATTCCCAGTAAGCACCTCAGAGATTTAAACAAGCGGATTGGTGTTCAATTTCAGGCGACGGCCATCCAAAAGAAAATGAAAGTAAAAGAAGCGTTAGACCTTTTTTCATCTTTTTATGAAGGACCAACCCAGAAGGATTACCTGACTGAGTTATTAGGATTAGATGAAAAAATGAACGCTCACTTTGAAGACTTATCTGGCGGCTGGCAGCAGCGTGTCACGCTCGCGCTTGCGACCCTGCACAAGCCAGAACTGCTGTTTCTAGATGAACCCAGTATGGGGCTTGATCCTCACGCGCGCAGGGAAATGTGGTCATTGATCCGCCTGCTGAGGGAACAAGGATCTACGATTGTCATGACAACGCATTATATGGAGGAAGCCGAGAAACTTTGTGATCGTGTTGCCATGATTTATAACGGGCAGTTGAAGGCTCTCAATACGCCTGAAGCATTGCTGCACCAAATCGCCGGTCAATCCCTCATCGTCGAAAGCGATAGGCTGGACTATGATGACTTGCTGGCATTGCCTGGCGTCGTACGTGTTGAACAAGCAGGGGAGCAGTTTGTCCTCGTTAGCGAAGATCGGCAACAGACTGCTTATCATCTGTTTCATTACTGTCAGGAAAACGAAGTCGCACTTTTAGACTTTAAGTTTGAAAAAGGATCACTAGATGATTTGTTCATACATTACTTGGAAAAGGGGTAATAAGATGAAAGCCATTATAAAACTGTCTGGCATCGAAACTAAAATGTTTTTTAGGGATCGACTTAACGTGTTTTGGACGTTTTTATTCCCGGTTGCTATGATTTGGCTCTTCGGTTCCATGTTTGTGGGAGGTGAAATGAGCGGTCTGGCTTTCGCTGAAATGTTTGTTCCTTCCTGGATCGGTGTTAACATCGTTACCACATCATTCTTCACCCTAGGCACTGTATTAGCCGGATATAGGGAAACAGGTGTGTTAAGACGTTATCAATCTACCCCGCTCCAACCGTGGAAAATTCTCGCCGCCCATACGTTTCAGGGAACTGTGATTTTCTTCATATCGGCCATGCTGCTCATGGTGTTCGGCATGCTCATGTATGATCTTACGCTTCCAGACTATATTTGGAGTACGATACTCGGATTGATCATTAGTATTTTGGCCTTCTTCCCATTCGCATTATTTGTGACCTCTCTTGCTAAAAATACACAGGCTGCTGCTGCGATCAGTGCTCTATTCCTGAACCTGATGCTATTTTTATCTGGAGCTACCTTTCCACTAGAATTCATGCCCACCGTTCTTCAATATGCAGCCAAAGCCCTGCCGCTTTACTATGTCATTCAATTACTGAGGGGAACATGGAATGAAGCTCCCATTACGGACTACGGCTTAGAAGTCAGTGTGCTGATTGGGATCGGAATTGTTTCTGTCATCCTGGCGTCACGCTTTTTCCGTTGGAGCGAAAAATAATATAAAGCTGAAATATGGAGAGGTTATCTATAAATCTCCCAGGATCCTGAAAATTTCAGTTGCACACCTTCGTACAAAGAGGTAGATTTATACCTTAATAAGCTAATAAGCAAAAAGGTTCTTCACCTCCATAAATAAGTGTTTCTATCCAATCAAATTTAAATAGCTCGAATAGGCTTCATTCCCCCCCTAAAAAAGGTAGATAATTTTAAAAAGGGCAATACTGAAAAATAGATTGCCCTTTCGATTTTGCCGACATATCCCAAAGTATGTACTCAAATACGAATAAACCCATTTGAGATTTTTTGATACGAATAATCACTCATTGGGTAGACTTACTCGCCAGTTTGTTGCTTAGCATTAAACGTCCACTTAAGATTGATAGAATCTCCTTGATATTGGTTTTGCGGCTCATCCTTGTTAACAAATTCAAACTTGACAGCGAATAAGTTGGATTCGCCCGCTTCTAACCCAGCTCCGTGGCCGTCAACTTCTGGGTCAATTACATTTTCTCTTACAAGGTTAAGGGATTCTTCTGAAAGGTCCGCTAAAGTGGTCTCATAGACAACTGTATAATCTTTCGAGTCATTAATGAGGAAACTTAGCTCAATTTGTTCACCAAAGTCACCTGTATTATCCCCATTTACATCAGTTACACTATAATTCGATTCTAGAATGATCTCACTCATATCAAGGTTACCTATATTATTTAGAGAAAACTCCCTAATAATTTCATCGCCTGGCTTCATACTATCCAAATTAATTATATTTGCTTTACTCGTGGAAAGGTCCAAGGTCCCAGCCGCGAATGTACTGTTGGATACTTCTTGATCACTGAAGTATGCGTACGTTCCACCTCCTACTAATGATAGTCCAAGGGCTGCTGATGCAAGGCCTAAACTTAATTTCTTTTTAATACCCATTACTTTAACCTTCTCCTTTTCCTACCTATTCTGGGAATAGGTGAGCTTTAATATTTTGAACCCCTTTAGAGGGATATCAAGCGTCAGTTGTGGATGCTTCTTTCTTTTTCTCAGGCTCATCGATTTCCTTAAAGGCTTTCCAAATCATGGTGACTGAATAGAAGATGAGCAAAATTCCAGGCAGGACTACCAGTAGTGCACTGCCCTCTTTCGATTGAGCGTAGTGTAAAAGGTAACCAACAAATGGGACTGTAAAACCGGTATAAACAGCTTCAACATTTTTCGGGAGAACGGGTTTCGAATCGCGATTTTCGTTGTTGTCGCCCTTTGTAATATATACGGGGTAATTATCAGTACCCTTAACCTCGTTGATCCGGTGAGTGACGGTTGTGCCTTTGTCGGTCTTAAAAGTAATCACTTCACCCTGTTTTAATGTGGTTGATTCTTTAACGGGTTTTATTGCAATAATCGATCCCGTTTGAAAAGCTGGCTCCATCGAACCTGATAAAACCGTCTTAAATTGATAACCAAAAATATTGGGTTCGCCACCGGACACTTTTGAGGAAATAACCACAAAAGCCATAAAAATTAATAGAATAAACAGAAGAGTGGTCACTGCGCTGCTTAGCCAATTTTTAAGAGTACGGAATCTCATTTTTTCTCCTCACTTTTAAGCAATTGTTTTTTATCTCCAGCGTCCATTTCATTTGAATTTTCCTGGGCCGTTTCATCCTGTTTCTTCTCCGCAGACTGACTATTATTGGCCGATTCATTTTGAATAGATTCTTCCGTGTCCTGGGCTTTTTCTGAAGTTTCTTTATCTGTAGTGTCTTTTTCTGTTAGGTCTGGCTCATCTGTTGTTGTTTTAGTTTGATCCTTTTTTACTTCTTTTGTCTCTGGTTGTTCCTTGTTCTTTGGCTTGTCTTCTTGGTCAGTGGACTTTTGTTTGGCTTCTGGAACAGAGGATTTCTGCTTGATATCTTGATCGGGTGTTTTTTGTGTATCCTCGTTGACTGGCTCCGCATTCTCATTTTCAATTTCCCATGTTCCCGCCGCAATAGTACCAGAGGCCACTTCTGTATCGGTGAAGTAAGCATTCGTTGCAGAAGTTAAATTCATTAAACCAATCAATGTAATAAAAAGGATAAGACCCAATTGCATAAAAAAGATAGAAAACCAGTGTTTATGTATAAAAGTTCTTACTCGCTTATGGTTAATAGTGCTCGATACCTCCTTTTCGTGTACAAAAAGAGCAGAGATTCGACTGCTCTCCCTTTTTTAAAGCTCTTAACAAGTATTTCTGTCGTTATGTTACAAATTCCTTTCTTTTATTTCAGAAAATTACAAAACAGTAAAAAAGTAATGTTAAAAGGTGGGCAAATTGTAATGTTTTACAAAAAGGACTTTGTATTGGCAATGGATAAGCTTTCTCTAATTAAAAGGAGTATATCAATTGGGGTATTTACCCAAGATTCAATCTTCGTTAAGTACTTCAAGTAGTCTCGTTTACCGGTTTTATTTAAATACATATGACACGTCATAATGGTAAAGGATATAAACAATTAAGCGGCTAGTACGTAACTGAAGTCAGCATCTATCATGCGAAAAAAATACTAGCAGTTAAGGAGTAACTCATGGCGACTTATCATGTTAAATTACTAAAAAAAGAAACAATAGCGAACGATACGATGGCTTTTCATTGGGAAAAGCCGAAGGGGTTTGAATTTAAAGCCGGGCAGCATTGTGAGATGACCCTGGCCAACTCAGAGGTGACGAAAGAAGAGAAAAAGCGCGTCTTTTCAATGGCTTACGCCCCGTTTGAAAAAGATGTGGTGACAGCCACTCGCATGTCTGATTCAACTTTTAAAGAGCTTTTGAAGGATTTCCCGGAAGGAGCAGAAGTGAAATTTAGTGAGCCAAGTGGTGATTTCACCTTGCACAATGCTGACACTACACCGGCTGTATTTATTATCGGCGGGATCGGTATCACGCCTGTACGAAGCATCATTGCTCAGGCGACATACGATAAGATGCCTCACAAGATCACCTTAATGTATTCGAATAATACGCCTGAAGATGTAGCGTTCATGACCGATTTGAAGGGCTTTGCAGAAAGGAATTCAAATTTCTCATTTGTACCCGTTATGACTGAAACTCAGGCCGGAGAATGGAATGGAGAAACAGGTTTTATTGACGCCAATATGCTGAAAAGACATGTACCAGATATTAGCGCCCCCATTTACTATCTATCCGGTCCTGCTGGTATGGTTCAAGATATGCGTAAAATGCTGACTGAGGCGGGAGCTAACGAAGCCAATATCCGTACAGAGGAATTTTCAGGTTATGAATGATTTCCATTTGTTTTGTCAAGGCTCCACGCGGGCAGTTGATGAATAACAATGACAGGGAATAAGTGTGGGTAAGTTACGGTGAGAGAAAATATAAATAGGAACTATTTGGAAGTAAACGTCTGTTTTATGATATAATAAAATGAATAACGGACAAAATTTTCCAAATGGGAGGATCACAACGATATGGGTACTTTCTCAGCTTTCTTACTCATTGTATTAGCTGTTTTAGTGGATTTCTTCTGGATTGATGTCAACCGAAAACGCTGGGGCTGGATGAAAAACTGGTCTAAGTTTCACAAGGTTATGTTTTTTTCGGGATTTATCGCTGTTTCCCTAATCATTTATGTTGGGTTAAGTCTAGAGTACATCTAACTAAGGTAGTATCTGTGATAATGCCTTTTTGTAAAAGACAGTCTTTCAAATGGGCGACGGCAGACGCTGTCTTGGGACTTGCTTGGTTCTTCACAAAATTATAAGAAAGAAGAGACAGTGGAGAAGCAGTTCCTTGCAGCCGTTCCTTTTTCACGGTATGATCTCGAACATGATTATTGCCTTATGAGCTGTTAAGTTGGTAAAATAGTACCGGCTGTAAGTGGAGGTGGTAGCATGAACAGCGATATTGTATTTTATTCAACAGCTTTCATAGGGCATCTAATAGCCTTTAGTTTGGCATTAGTTATTTTTTCTACGATATTTCTTCATCATAAGAATAAAGGCTACATGATATTAACAGCTATTATAATATTAAATGTTTACACATTGATTATCGGTTTTGAATTCTCAACTCGGATGGGGCTTGGATTTGCACTTATTGATGGGTGTATAGGGACCGTGACATATTTAGTGATTCGAAGGAAAAGAGTCCAAGTCAATAGTAAGAAAAGTGAGCGAAGAGTTAAGAATACACGGTCGTCGAGAAGGAGCTTGTAAAATCAAGCTCTTTTCTTATGGAATTTTTTCTGAAATTCCTTTACCTTTACGCTGCGTTACCCTCTATAGTAGGTAAAAGAAAGGGAGGATAATACATAATGAAAATTACTGAAGCAGCCAAAGTCTTACATACCACGCCAAGAACTATTCGGTTTTACGAAGAAAAGGAATTAGTGAGGCCGCGAAAAGGTGAAAATGACTATCGGTATTATGGGGAAGCGGATTTGTGGAAACTGCAAACGATTTTGGCGTTACGAGAAGTGGGAATGTCAACTGGGCAGATAAAAGGGGCGTTGGAGGGGGAAGTTGATCGAGAAGCCTATTTAAATCTGCAGCGTTCAGCATTATATGAGGAGTGGCTTCAAATCAAGGACATGATTACAACTATAGATGAAATGCTATCTAAACAAAAAGAAACGACACTTACGACCGAGGATATCTTTACTTTGGCACATCAACTTAAAGTGACGAAACAGATGCGGAAAAGCTGGGAGGATCAATGGAACTTTAATGAGCAGGCAAAAAAGTATGACCAAAGTATTAAAACGACTGGCTATCGTTTTAATGTCCATGAGCATTACCAGGAGGCGCTAGGGAAGGTAAGCGAATTAATCAAGGCTGCGCCCGAGGAATGGGGAGTAGATATAGGGACGGGAACAGGTAATTTGGCTGCTAAATTCATAGAAAATGGAGCAAATATCATTGGTGTGGATCAGTCGGAGGAAATGTTAAAAGTCTGTTCTCAAAAGTATCCTGAGATGGATTTGCGCCACGGCCATTTTCTGTCACTGCCAGTTATGGATCATCAAGCTGATTTTGTCGTTTCCAGCTATGCCTTACACCATATTCCTGATCAGGAAAAGGAATTGGCACTGGCTGAGATGAATCGGGTATTAATGGAGTCTGGTCGGATTGCGATAGCGGATCTGATGTTTGAAAATGAAGAAGAGAAGGTTCGAGTGCTGAGCCGGTATGAGCAGGAAGGAAATCAGGAAGCTATTGAGGCGATACAGGATGAATATTATGCAGATCGTTCAAAACTCATTGATTGGTTTGAGACCCAAGGATATAACGTAAAAGCCTTCCAATTAAATGCTATTCTGCATGTTTTATATGCTGAAAAAGGTAACGCTTAGTCGTATGAATACACTTATAGTTAGAACGCTTACCAATAATGAGGGGGTAAGCGTTCTTTGTGCATATACATTTTATAACGGCCCCCGTACGATTACCATTCTCGTCGCCCCACTAGGGGAATCCATGCTTGCTTGGTATGGAGTGAGCTGTTATTCAGATAACTTTTTCAATGGTTTGGTGGCAGGGCCTTCGATTACTTCTCCGTCTGTCGTGAACCTTGATCCATGACAAGGGCAGTCCCATGACCGTTCAGCCTTGTTCCAAGAGACATCACACCCCATATGTGTACATGTCGTATCCACAAGGCTCAGGTTGCCGGCTGCATCTTTATAGGCTCCGACTTTATTCCCCTTGTAATGGACAACAGCTCCATCATCGTGCTCGAGTTCTTCCAGCTTCTTATCTTTTCGGTTTAACTTTCCTTTAACAAATTCTTTTGCGACATCCGCATTCTCTTTAGTAAAATTTTTCAGATCCTGCTTAGCGTGAAAACGTGATGGGGAAAACAGTTCTTTGTAGGGATTACTCCTCTGTCTGATCTGATCACTAATCAATGTTGCTGCAATCGTTCCATTCGTCATTCCCCATTTAGCAAACCCTGTGGCGACATAAATATTCGGTTGCTTTTCTGTAATCGGCCCGATGTATGGCAGGTTGTCCATTGTACTTGGATCCTGGGATGACCAGCGATACGGGATGTCCTTAACTTCAAAGTGCTCGTCTGCAAAAGAGGACAAGTTCTCATAATGGGCAAGAGGATCGTCGTGCTGTCCACTCGTGTGGCTTTCGCCGCCCACTAATAGGAGGGGTTCACCTGAATCGTCTTTGGCATAACGTAAAGATCGTTTAGGCTGGTCTGCATTCAAGTACATTCCCTCTGGGATTTTACTGGAAGTTTTAACGGCAATCGAATAGGAACGTTCGACGTGAAGACGGGCAAAATACATATTATCGATATCCTTAAAAGGAAAATGGGAAGCCATCACTACATGATCGGAAGTAACGGAATAGCCATCTCTTGTCGTTACTTCGGGTTGGCTGCCTTTCTCTATATCCACCGCTCGAGTGTTCTCGAAGATCAGCGTGTCCTTTTTCTGCAGCTCTCGAACCAGGAACCTCAGATACTTAAGGGGATGAAATTGTGCTTGATCATTTAACTTAATCGCAGACTGTACGGAGAAGGGAAGAGGAGGGTCCTGTACTAGCCCGCCGTCTATACCTAATGCTTCATATGCTTGCGCTTCTTGCTCTATTTTTTCTATCGATGAGGAGGTCTCCCCATAAACGTACGCATCCTGATAGGAAAAGTCACAGTCGATATCATGCTCGGAGCGGATGTGATCGATCAACGTTAAGGCGTCCTGGTTGGCTTGATAGTAAAGCTTAGCCTTCTCTTCCCCTAAGGTCTCCATAAGATGGGAGTAGATTAACCCATGCTGGGAGGTAATCTTTGCGGTTGTATATCCAGTTGTACCTTCTATAATCTTGCCGGCCTCTAACAAAATCACGTTGTGCCCTTGTTTCGTCAGCAAATAAGCTGTTGTAATCCCGGTAATCCCAGCCCCAATGACCGTTACATCAGCTTGTCTATCTTCAGAAAGTGTCGGAAATGTTTCAATTGGTAAATCTCTCCACAGGGAGTTAGATGTGTGCGGTATGTGACTCAAGATAAACCCTCCTCGTTTTAGTGAAATGCTATGCGTATTTTTAGTCTTTCCTGTTAATTAGCAGCTTTTTAACCATTAGCTAGTGGAACTGGTCACTTTTAAGTGGACATTTAGTTCAGCGCCTGGATGGGTAACGTTTAAAAGTACTACGGGAAATCTATGCAGCCCTGATAATAAAAGGCCTGTCCTTAATAGAACAGGCCTTCGTTTTAAGATTATTATGATTGGTTATTGTTACCGCTGCTTCGTTTACCGCCTTTTGCGCCAATTTCTTCATAGAATTTCTTGTCATGTTCCTGAGAAGTTGTTTCTCCACCTTTTTGTCCGATGTCTTGATAGAAATCCTTGCTGTGCTCCTGAGAAGTCGTTTCTCCACCTTTTTGTCCGATGTCTTGATAGAAATCCTTGCTGTGCTCCTGAGAAGTCGTTTCTCCACCTTTTTGTCCGATGTCTTGATAGAAATCCTTGCTGTGCTCCTGAGAAGTCGTTTCTCCGCCTTTTTCTCCGATGTCTTGATAGAAATCTTTACCGTGTTCCTGAGAAGTCGTTTCTCCGCCTTTTTGCCCGATGTCTTGATAGAATTCCTTGTCATGTTCCCTGGAGGTCTTGTTTCCGCCTTTTTGTCCGGCTTCCTCATAGCTCATTTTGTTCGTGTTTTTGTTAGTTGCCATTTTCAATTCCTCCTTTAAATAAGTTATTCGTACAATACCTCAATAGATGGGGAAGATAAACGTAGTTTCCTTATAAAGTAGATTTCTTAATATTATTGAAATGTTTTTAATATTTTTCATCATATTTCATATAAGACCTTTCGGATTGTTTGGATATATGTTCAATCAGGTTCTTATAGTTATCCTTATTTCCTGTTGTTTCTGCGATATTATATAACCCATCATAAAACTTCTTTTGATCTAAATGATGCATATATTCATATTCGAATCCACTAGCTGTGTAGACGGCAAAGTCCCAGACATGGTGGTGATCTCGTTTGCTGACTCCTCGGGCAATCGCATCCAATACCCTCAGAAGCTCAACTGTGATAACCACGTTGTTTCTTGCATAATGACGTATGGAAGCGAACCCAATATAGAGGTAGTCTTCAAAATCGAGATTTTGTAAAATGAGACGAAGATTCTGGTCTTTGTCAGTTAAATAAGGTGTAAATTTGGCTTTTTGCGAAATGTTGATCAATAAATCGCCAATTTCATAAATGGTCCCTGACGCTGTTTTAGGATCATCATTCCCCAGGGCACGGATCGCAATCTCGACAAATTTATTTATACTGAATTCAATATCCTGAATTTCTGTTTGGCTCTTTCCCATATGAAACATCTCTTTATACTTATATTCATCAATCGTAGTGGTCTCGTTTTTCTTCCAATAGGTTAGGATGGGGGTGGAAGCAAAGACGAAGTTTCCAACTTTATATTCGAGGTGAATAATAAGATCATCCTTACTAGCTTGTTCTATCATTGGAACGAAATCAATAGTTTGCAAATACCCAGAATTGTCAATCCCGATACTATGCCCCTGATCCTTAGGGATTTGTTCGACAATTGTATTGTTATCTTTCACCCTGTAAGGCTCAAGCTCGCTAAGCAGGGAATTATTAATGATATTAAGTGATTCGCGTTTCATATCCCCGGTCATATTGGATACTTGAAGCCAGGTAACGATATGATTAATAAAAAAGGTGAAAGCACCTAGTGATAAAGCAGTTAAAAGGGTGGCCGTGACCGGAATCAGGCAATATTGTGAGGTGGTTTCCCCATTAAGGAACAATAAACAAAGCAAGACATACATGAAGCTCCCGATAAAGATTCCTAGAGTTCGTTGTGTCCCTCTCGTCATCATGAAATTTTTGAGTATTCTTGGTGAGAATTGACTGGCAAAGGTAGTCAGAGCCGTTAAGACACCATAAAAAGTGAAGGAGGTTAACGATAATAGCCCTGCTGTTAAAGTACTCAGAATCGTACTGGTTAATTGAAAGCCTGCACTAAGCACAGAGGGCATCATCTGCCCAAATTCCATCTTCAGATCGGCCCAAACAGTTACAGCAAAAAGCAGCAGAGCGATGCCTGCATAGATGATCGGCGTCACCCAAAGGTTAGAATAGATTTGATGCCATTTTTCTCGTTTAGACATATTTTTGTACTTTTTAATTATAGTTTGAAGTTTGTACTTCTCCTTCATTGTGACACTCCTATATGGCATTGTGTATATTTCCTTCTATACCCTTTCTTGTGCGTATGCTAATCTAGTATAGGTGTAATTTTTCTATTATATAACGCCCATCTAAATCATAATCTGCTGCAAGTATTACCTTACCTTCAAAATGTAATCAAACTGTTAGGTGATAGACATGTTAATCACCTGATTCACATGTTACCATTTAGTTGAAGTCACCTAATCTGGAGGAGATAATAGTGAGTGATTATCAATCAGGAGAGTTGATACAGAAGCGGTGCAGACAATGTTTCCACGATGAAGCGAAAATCTTGAAAGTGGATCGTAAGGATTTTCATGACAAAAAGGCAGCTTTTATCTGGTGCCAATGTCCGGAGTGCGGAATGAATGATGGTGAACTTATTCCAGAAGGATACCAACAAGAATCAGACATTCTTCAAAAGAAGTAATATCAATAAAAAATGGGATCAGAACAGCTTTTACAGGGCTGTTCTGAACTTCTGTACTAAATAGGTAACAGTAAAGGAAGGGCCAGGAATGATCTGGTCCTTCCTTTTCTAATGCAATAAGCCGCTCCCCTTAATGGTTTTATTAGGAGAAATTGGGATACGATAGATACAAGAACATCTATCCAGATTGTTGAATAGACAAGGCTGAGAAGGGACGGTTGAAATGGATTTTTCGAATAGCCAGAAACTGATGGCGGGATTCTTCATAGGTATTATGATGGCAGTAGGGTTTCAAGTAGGTTTATCTCTTACAGATCATGTTGCTATGAGTATTATCATTGCATGCGCAGCGGGCATGGTCGCACGGTTTATTTGTTACTTGCTCATTAGAGCTTTAAATCATCGATAGGTCTCGATGAATGGCCATATCGTTTTCAGTAAGCTCTCCGTCAGGATCTGACGGGGAGCTTTTTGATGAGCAAGGCCTGGGAGGAAGCCTTGGAAAAATACTTTTTTATATTTTAATTTCATAGACACCTGATCCGCGCGGCATACGATTATAGGTATAGAAGGAGCTAGCGACTAAGAAAGAGAGCTGGCTGACCTTCATGACCATATCAAGGAGGAATTACTAATGAACTATTTAAAGGAAATCAATGCATTTTATAATCAGCTTGAGGTTAACCCGCTATCTGGATCAGCGAATTCGTTATGGCATGCGCTTCTGCACATTAACAATAAAGCCGGGTGGAAAAAGGAGTTTACGGTAGCTGCATCAGTGTTATGTTCGAAAGCAGGCTTGAGTGACGGGACTTTCAAACGAGCGCGAAATGAGTTGAAACAAAAAGGCTATATTATCCATAAAGCGAGGGGTTCAAATTTGAGTGCGGTCTACGAGATGATCTCCGTGCAGACAATAATGGACTACAGTGCTTTCCGTAATGATTCCCCATTAGTTAAACAAAAAAAGAAACAGAAAGAAGTAGTACAAGTAGTCGGCCCAAATCTCCATTCTTTTTACGAACAAAATATTGGAACAGTTACTCCGTTCATCGCAGAGATGATGAAAGAATGGTGTGAGGAGCTGTCGGAAGAATTAGTGATGGAAGCTTTGAAAATTGCTGTACGCCAAAATAAATTATTTTTCCAGTACATTGATGGGATTTTAAGGCAATGGAAGCAGAAGGGTGTAAGAAAGATAGCTGAGGTAAAAGAGGGTGTAGAAAGCCATAGTAAAGAATCTTTAAGAGACAAAAATAAGCGTATTTTTGACAAGCTGAGAGACAAGGGTGATCCATGGATTACTGTGCCAAGAACAGAGAGCTAAACAATTAACACGTTCATGAGAACTAGGAGGGAGAGTTATTCAAAAAAGGAAATACCTAGAGGAAGTTCTTGAATTAAAGACCCCGCTTTTTTAAAATGTATCGGTAAAGCGATTAAACAAGTGTGAAACTTTTCCTTGATTCAGTCGTAACGTAATAGAGCAAAAAAACTGTTATTTGAGAATCCACGCTAGTTATTTCTGAATCCTCTCTGGTTATTTAAGAATCATCAGCCGTTATTTTAAAATAAACTTTAGTTTTAAGGATTACGGTCAATATTTAAGAATATATATTGCGTGCCGGTATCTTTAAGCTTTAAAAAAACAGTGAGATTAGCATACGTCTTATAAATACAGGGAAGTAGTCGTATTGAATCTAGGCAGGGGATGTGAGCATAGTTGAATTTAATTGGCTGGTTGATTATTGCGAGTGAAATTGGGTTTTGGGTGTTTATTGTATTAGGCTTAGTTACACGGTATGTGTTTAAATCTAAAAAACTAGGTTTATTCTTTTTAGCTTTAACACCATTGATTGATTTGATCTTATTAGTCACCACAAGTGTAGACTTATTCCGCGGATCTACAGCTACTATGGCCCATGCCATTGCTGCTGTTTATATCGGAGTCTCCGTGGCATTCGGTAAAAGTATGATTGAATGGGCAGATGTTCGGTTTCAATACTATATAACCAGACAAGGGCCGCCACCGAAGAAGCGTGTAGGGATGGACCATGCAAAGCATTATTTTAAAAGCTGGGGTCAGCATGTGCTTGCTTATGTGATAGGGGCAGGTTTTCTAGCCATCGTAATTTTCTTTATTAGTGATCCATCTCGTACGGAGGCATTAGAAAAAGTATTAAAGCTTTGGACAGTGGTACTAGGCATTGATTTCGTCATTGCGATTAGTCATTTCGTTTGGCCAAAAAAAGCCAAAGGATAATTGGCATTTGTCAAAAGGAGCACTTTTGCAAGAGAAAGGGTTCTGCTCATTCTTCGCGGGTTGTATCGTTCGGTAGAGTGAAAACCGCTCATGGTAATAGGTTACTAAGTGAGGTTGCTTTTCAAAAAACTGAAGTGGGAGAGTTGGCTAATATGTCTTACGCCCCATTTAAAGTGCGAATTTATGCTTTCCTGTTAGATTACCTTGTTATTGTTATATACGGTATTTTTGTTTTAGGCACCATTTCATTTGTATTTCGATCGTATATAAATTATTTATTCTCAAATTCTCCCGTTACCGCTGAATTGACAGGTTTTATAATGATAACGTTACCCGTTTCTCTTTACTTTATTATAGGCGAACAGTCCAAATGGCAAGGGACATGGGGAAAAAGGAAAATGAGCATCCGTGTTGTTGATCATAGCGGGCGGCGTATTGGTAAAGGGCGTTCAGCTGTTCGAACAGCAATCAAATTTCTACCCTGGGAAGTGGCCCATTTCGGTATATGGCAGCTGATGCTTCCTACTGATTTTTCGGGGATCACCATTTTGATCATATTGAATGCCGTCAATATCACCATAATATTGTATCTATTCATTCCATTTACAAATAAAAAAAGGAAAAATATCTATGATTGGATTTCAGGAACAGTCGTCATTAAATGACTGTTTAGTCGGAGGGCGATTGTTAAGCAGTAAAATGAGACTGTACATTCTTACTTAGAGAAGCATTCAAGTGAATGATTATATACGTAGGTTTTGATAATAAAACAGGGTGCCTCATAAGTGAAATACACTTGTGGGGTACCCTGTTTCGCTTGAGATTGAACATTTTTTCACTTTGAAATGGCTGTTTTAAAAATGTCTCTAAACTTCTCCTTATCCTCCGATGTAAAAGGCTTCGGCCCCTTTGTACGCTTTCCGCTTTTTCGAGCTTTTGCACTCAAATAACGTGTTTGTAGTAATTGGTCGATGTTCTCGTTTGTATAGATAAACCCTTTATGATGAAGAACTGTACAACCTTTTGCTAAGGCTAGCGAAGCAAGGCCATAATCCTGGGTAACAATGAGGTCACCCATTTCTGCTAACTTCATAATCCGATAATCCGCAGCCTCTGGGCCAGAATCAACATAAATGGTTTCCACCCCTGATTGTTGGTCCGCATTAGAATAATGAGAAAAACTGGTAACAAGGATAACGGGGATCTCTTCATTCGTACCTTCAGAGATAATAATATCTTTTACCGGACAAGCATCTGCATCTACATAAATTTTCATCTTTATCTCTCCGTAAATAAGTTCGAATTGATAGTGATCATACTGGCCGATCAAGGGTTTGTCAAGAGATGGAGAGACTTTAACGATATTTTAGTTACTAAACAGTGGCGATTTTGGCTCACCGATTTCCCCTTTTTCCCTGTTGCAACGTCTCTCTTCAGTTCATCATTTATGATAATATGAACAACAATAGAGGGTTATTTCCCTGAAAACGTACTTATACGAAAAGAGGAATTTATAAATTTAGAAGGATGTTGAATTCTTTGAAACTATCGCTGCAAACTAAAATACTGTTTCTAGTTTTATCCCTTGCTTTTTTGATTATCATTCTGTTGACCGCATCCTTTACCTATTTGGAAGCGAAAGAGATTGAAAAGCAAAAAGCCCAGTTGGCCTTAAAGATCTCTAAGACCATTTCGTTTATGCCTGAAGTAGGCAGCGCCATTCAAACAAATGACCCTGCTAAGATTATTCAGCCTATAGCTGAAAGAATCAGAAGAGAAATCGGAGCAGAATTTATTGTGGTCGGCAGTAAAGAAGGCATTCGCTATTCCCACCCTGTACCTGAACGGATCGGGGAAAAAATGGTTGGAGAAGATAATATCGGGCTCTTGTTGAGGGGAAGTACTACACTTCAAGGGCTGTAGGTTCATTAGGGCCTTCCCTAAGAGGCAAGTCACCGATATTTGATAACAATGGTCAAATCATTGGGATTGTGTCTGTTGGTTTTCTTATAAAGGATATCAAAGAGCAAATCTTTCATAATGTACTTAGGGTTTCATTTAAATCATTAATCGTTCTCCTTATAGCTGCTGGTGGAAGTGTCCTGCTGGCCAAGAATATTCGAAAGGACACGATGGGATTAGAACCCTATCAGATCGCTACCTTGTACACGGAAAAAGATGCAATTATACAGTCCATTAGAGAGGATTTGCTGTCATATGACGAAACGGGAAGAGTCATGATGATAAACCAGACCGCGAGAAGACTATTGAATATTAAGGGAGATTTTCGTCACTTAACAATTGAAAGGCTCTTGCCTGACTCTCATCCTTATCAGATTTTCGAGACAGGAGAAGCTCAAATGGACCAAGAACTGCTGTTGGAGGATAAGACAATAATTGTAAATCGGGCACCGATTTTTCACCAAGATCAGGTGAAGGGGGTAATTGCTTCGTTTCGTGATAAAACGGAAATCGAAGAAATGCTCAATACCATTTCTGAAGTTCAACGTTATTCTGAAGATTTACGGGCTCAAACCCACGAATTTACGAATAAATTGTACGTATTGTCAAGTTTGCTGCAGCTCGGTGAGTATGATGAAGCGTTTGATATGATTCAGAATGAAACGACAAATGTTGAGGTGAAAAACCGCATTCTTTTTAACCAAATAGAGGATAGCAGGGTACAGGCTATTTTACTTGGGAAAATTGGGAAGGCTTCGGAAAAGAAAATTAAATTTGAAGTGGATTCAAACAGTTCCTTACAGAAGCTTCCCGATCATATTAACTTGACCCACCTCATCGTGATGATTGGCAACCTAGTAGACAATGCGTTTGAGGCTGTTGCGGATCGTGATAAGAATCCAACGGTAACATTCTTTGGAACGGACCTCGGCCATGATATTATCTTTGAAATCCATGATAATGGAGCTGGCATTCCTATCGAAAACCATGCCCTGCTCTTTAATAGAGGATTCACAAATAAAAAGTCTCATGCGCCAAGAGGATACGGGCTGGCTAATGTAAAGGAAACCGTCAATCAACTTGGGGGGATGGTTGAATTTCATAGTGAACCAGGCAGAGGTACGGTGTTTACGGTATACCTTCCCAAAGAACATTCATAGGAGGACAAGGATGGAAACTGTAAAAGTGGCGATCGCAGAAGATGACTTTCGCGTAGCCGATATTCATGAAAAATTTCTTATGAAAATACCTAGTGTTGAAGTCGTGGGAAAAGCATTAAATGCTGAAAAAACCCTGGAACTTTTACGCTCTCAACAAACTGATCTTTTATTGCTCGATATTTACTTGCCGGACCAGCTGGGAACCGATATTCTAACGACGATACGACAGGATTTTGAAGACTTGGAATCACGGCGGCAACAGATAAAGCCTTTCTTGAAAAAGCTATGAGAAACGGTGTAGAAAATTATTTAATCAAACCAATTACCATGGAACGCTTTACAGACATGATTAACAAGTATATTCAAAGAAGGCACTTATTACAGAACGAGGATGAGATCAATCAAAGTGTTGTAGACAGATTATTCAAGAATTCGGAAGAGGAGAAGGAAGAAGTCATTCACGAGTTACCCACAGGAATAGATGGAGACACCCTCCATAAAATTTTGGAGGTTCTTAAAAACAGCCAGGAGGGTTTGTCTGCAGAGGAAATCGGGAAACGGATGGGAGCCTCCAGGACGACTGCAAGAAGGTACTTAGAATATTTAATTTCCATAGACAAGTGCCGTTCAGGAGTAGAATATGGTTCAGTCGGACGCCCCGAACGTAAGTACCACAGGTAAGCCAAAAAATAGCACTTACATTACTTGCACAATGGATTTTGACCATTGTGCATTTTTTGGTGGCCAAAATCGGCAAATGAATAGTCAGAAAGTTTTTTAAAAACAGTAAACTTAAAAAGGTTACAGATCATGAACGATGATATATGCTGTTTCTAAGCTTTGAAAACGGTACCAATCATTCGAAAAAACTGCAGTTATTTAACTTTTCGAAAATGTAAGCGCTTAGAATAGGAGTGGAAACGATGCTAGCTTTACTTGGATTTTTAATGATTGCTGTTTTCATGTATTTAATCATGACAAAGCGGCTCTCTGCACTTATTGCCTTGATGGTTATACCAGTCATTTTTGCATTAATTGGCGGTTTTGGAGGAGAAATTGGCAAAATGATGCTAGACGGTGTGAAGAGTGTGGCACCGACAGGCATTATGATTATGTTTGCGATTTTGTTTTTTGGGGTCATGATTGATGCTGGTTTATTTGATCCAGTAGTTGAAAAAATTGTTAGAATTGTAAAAGGTGACCCTTTGAAAGTAGCAATGGGAACCGCGTGTCTCATTCTTTTTGTATCCCTGGACGGCGATGGAACAACCGCTTATATGATTACGGTTTCGGCCATGCTTCCATTGTATAAACGAGTTGGCATGAATCCGCTTATACTGGCCGGTATCGCAGTACTAGGATCTGGAGTTATGAATTTACTACCATGGGGAGGACCGACAGCCAGGGCCATGAGTGCTTTAGGAGTCGGTGTATCAGAATTGTATGTTCCTGTGATCCCGGCCCAGATTGGCGGAGTCCTGGTGGTCTTATTTGTTGCATTTCACTATGGACGGAAAGAGAGAAAAAGGTTAGGTGTCATTCAAATCAGTCAAGATGCTATTGATGAGGTAGCAGCCGGAGAAATGGCAGCGGCTTCTGCAACAGTTGAAGAAGATGAAAGTATAAAACGTCCGAAGTTAATATGGGTGAACTTTGCTTTAACGATTGCCCTTCTGGTCTCGCTTGTTGTCGGAGTGCTGCCTACGCCCGTCTTATTTATGGTAGCCTTTGCGATTGCGATTATGATCAACTATCCACATATGGATCAGCAGAAAGAAAGAATTTCAACATACGCAGGTAATGTGCTGTCAGTTGTGTCATTGATATTTGCTGCAGGTATCTTTACGGGGATCCTTACAGGAACGGAGATGGTCGATGCCATGGCCAATTCGTTAATTGCAATCATTCCTGAAGAATTAGGACCATATTTTGCCGTTATCACAGCGATTGCAAGTGCACCGTTTACCTTCTTCATGTCAAATGATGCATTTTATTTCGGAGTACTACCTGTACTTGCAGAAACTGCTGCTACTTACGGGCTGGATCCAGTAGAAATCGGACGAGCCTCTCTGCTTGGCCTGCCGGTTCACTTACTAAGCCCGCTCGTACCTTCGACTTATCTGCTAGTCGGGATGGCTGGAGTTGAGTTCGGTGATCTCCAGAAAATGATGTTAAAGTGGGCAAGTCTCGCCACTATTGTTATGACAATTGTTGCAGTACTGACAGGTGTTATTTCCATCGGATAATTATTCATCTTTACAACGTGATGGAAAATGATTAGCACTTAAAGAGGAGGATATGGTTTGAGACAGCATGTAGAAGTGGTTTATAGTCCCTGTCATGGCAGAATTGAAAAAATCTTAATTCAGAAAAATGATTATGTGTATGAATGGGAGAAGTTATTTGTAGTTAGAAATCATGATGGTCTATTGGAGGAAATAAGGATAGGTGCCAGCGGTCTTATTGCTTCTTTGGAAGTGCTTGAGAGTCAGGAAGTAGACACAAATACAATCTTAGCCACGGTGAAAGATGATCTCAACATAACCGGTAGTGATTGATTCATACACGGTTGCACAAGTAACTTGATAAAGATTTATATGAGATACAGGAAAAGCACCTTTTGGAACGCAGGTATGCGGCTTTCAAGAGGTGCTTCTATTATGAGTCAGATGATTTCAGGGAGATTAATTTTTTGTAAATAATGGAGGTGAGAGAAGGTATCCCCGAGTATTAGAAAGAAGAGTTACAGCCTAAGGAGGGCAGTAGGGTGAACTAAAGGGCTACTACAGTAAATTACGATCAACTTCCCCTTTCTCAAAATGATTTTGACGTTCTAAGGAGGAATACCAATTGAAAAAGCTTCTCTATTACACTATTTATCTACTTCTAGTCTTGTTTATCTCAGCTTGTTCACAGCAGACCCACTCGGATGAAAAAACGGAATCTACTGAAACAAAAGAAACGAATCAACAGGGTAAACAAACCGACCAGGCACTAGAACCTAAACAGGTTCAGTGGTCATATGAAGGGAAAAGAGGTCCTAAACACTGGGGAGATCTTGCAGAAGAATTCGCTGCATGTGAGAAAGGTAATGAACAATCTCCAGTGAACGTTAAATTCGCTGAGGTAGAGGAAGAAAAGGACTTACCCGAAATTCAACTTCATTATGAACCAGCCAAAGTTAGTGTGATCAATAATGGTCATACTGCTCAATTTAACCTTCCTAACGAAATGAATAACTCGATGACGATTGGTGAAACGAACTATAGGCTCATCCAATTTCATTTTCATACTCCTAGCGAGCATCAATTTAATGGGAAACATTTTCCTGTAGAAATGCATTTCGTTCACAAGAATCCGAATAATGAATTGGCTGTAACCACCTTAATGATTGAAGAAGGGACCCAAAATAAAGAACTCGCTAGTATTTGGGGAGGAGTTCCTTCTGAAAAGACGGAGAAGGAAATCATGATGAATGAACCGGTTGACTTAGCAAGCTTACTACCACGGCAAAGCAGTACTACCTTCCACTATAGCGGGTCTTTAACTACACCTCCATGTTCTGAGGATGTAAAGTGGATTATATTTGAGGATACTATTGAAATATCTAAGGAACAAATTGACGTTTTCAAACAAATATTCCCAAGTAATAACCGCCCTATTCAATTATTGAATGAACGAGAGGTAATGAAGAATAGCTAAATTGCCGAACATAGAAAAAGCTTGTAGACAAGCCGCTGGGCTTCTCTACAAGCTGAGCATAGCTAGTTATTCAAAAATAGCGTTAGAAAGCAATCTATACAAGTAGTCCGTATGATCACGGAAACCAGCTTCTAACCCAATTAAGGTTACATCTTTTTCATTCTCTTGAATGATGACCGCTTCACCGCGTGCATCTTCACGATTTTTCCAGAAGCCGGCTTTGAAAAAGTCTTGCTGCTTAAAAGATGCGGCAACTGTTTGATCTGTTATGTTCGTATACCATACTGGATTATACACAAAACCGATGTCTGTACCGTCATAACCTGCTGTTAACGGCGTGTGCTCGTAATTGACACGAACGATACCGTTGCTGTTTGATTGTCCAAGGTTGATGGTTACATCCGTTAGGCCGAGTGTTTTAGTGGCTTGAGATGCTCCTGCCCCTACAGCAATATAGCTTCCGCCGTTTGTGGCAAATGCGTTAATATGACGTTTAAAGTTCTCAAATTGCTGTTCGTTTTTTAGCCCAAACGGCTGGTTGGCTTTAGATAGTTCATAAGAAATTAAGCGATCTGTTCCGCTGTAAACAAAGACGTCATAGTCTGATAAGCCATCTTCAGCGACTTGACGAGGGTGGACTTCGTCAACTTCAAAACCGAGTCGCTCAAGGGCAATCTTAGTCCCTGAATGTGATTGTGATTTCCACATTCCGCCGTCTTTCAAAATCGCTACCTTAAGATTGTCCAGTGTTTGAGCCTCGTCGGGAATTTCACTCGTCGTTAAAGTGAGTCCAGACTCCGCAACGGCTTTTCGCAGATCATTTCCAGATTGATTTTCCACATAATAATCACCTTGGTTGTCCTGAAGTACTGGAATACCGTTTTGGAGCAACTGGTTGACTAAAGCAACGGCTTGAACCGAACTGTTCGGAATCTGATAAGGTCCTTTCCCGTCTAATTCACCTTTATGGTTAATTTTGTTTACCTTAACAGCCTGGACATCGAGGTTTTCATCAACCGCGATCGCTTCAAACCCCCATAATTCAGGTAAGCTCCAAGCTGAAATGTCATACATTGCTGGCGTGTCATAGCTAATGTCTTCCCCATCCCAGAGCATGGTGTTAGCAAGACCGGCCTTAGCCTGGTCCATTGGAACAATAAAAGTTCCTGCCTCGTATTGTTTGCCATTTACCGCGAACGGTTGTTTGGTTTTCCCGACATCAATGTCGTTAGCTTTCAGGTGCTTGACGGCTTTATGAGTAGCCGTTGGGTCCTTCTCATCTACCGGGAGCACGTAAGCGTGAGGGAAGAAGCCTTCCTCGTGAGTAGGGTGATGGAAGTTGATCCCCCGTTTAAATACTTCAATCTGGTCCTTGATCATTTCGTTTTTATGGTTGGTGGCGAATTTCAATGCCCCCATAACGGCATTAATTTGCCATTCCACCCCATCCCATGTATTGTTCGGAGCTTCGATGGTAGCCCCATAAGCACCGTGGTACATCGCATACATGGGTGCAAAGATAGGCGGGTAATCATCCCAGCCATATTCGGCATCACGCCTGGGAATATGTACACCCTCTAAATTTTTGTAGAGCTCTGAAGTATAGTCTTCTTTATGAGTTACAATTTCCTTTTCCATGGCTTCTGCCTGGTCAAGCGCCCATTTTGAATATAAATCGTACTCATAATTTGGGTTATGCGGCGGTGTAGTTGGCTCAATTAATCCTGGCTTTTCGCTGGAGTATTGAACATAGCCGTGTAAATCCAGAAACACCATTGGATTCCATTCTGTAATCATCTCAACAGAAGCTTGAGTTTCCGGCTGTGATTGAGTAATATAATCACGGTTTAAATCAATGCCTTCTCCGTTAAAACGAGTGGCGTTAATTCGTCCATCTGGATTAACGACGACATTAAAGATCAAAATGTTCTTTTCAAGAATGTCCTTGGTTACGTTATCATCCTCGAACGCAAAGCGCTCGATTAGCTGCAAAACAGCATCAGAACCGACAAATTCATTGCCGTGGATCGAACCATTAATCATGAACGGCACTTTGAAATCAGGATGCTTGTCCGCCCATTCCTGTGCCTTGCCGGGATGCTTGAACATCTTCTTTCTCAATGCCTGGATTTTCCCGTATTTTCCTTTCGCTTGCGGATCACTAACGATGACAGAATAAATGTTATGGCCATTCGTTGATTGTCCGACGACCTCCAGTGTTACACGATTACTTTTTTTATCGAGGCTATGTAACTTTCCCTCGATTTCCTGATAAGTCGTGTAATCATAATGCTCTGAATTAAACGGACTTTGCTCTTGCTGCTGCTCATCTGCCGACACTTCTGTTAGGAAAGTGAAGGGGAGGAGACTTATGAAAGCTATAATAAGCAGCTGAATTACACGTTTTTTCATATACCTTTCTCCTTTCATTTCTTCCTTATTTTTCAATCTTCTACACTTTTAGGGGAGTTTCCTCTTTAATTGGTTAAAACCAACATATATGACTATGTAGCTCACTTATAGATAGGAATTTTGTCTCCTATCTCACTTTAGTTTTTTACATAAATTAAGATTAAGGTGCCGTAATGTGGCAAAAGAGGAAGCTACCGATTAACAAGTTAGACAGGACGGGTTATTTCAGAATCATCATACGTTATTTTAGAATTAGTCCTATTTATTTAAGAACAGTGATCGTTATTTAACAATCACTTCTAGTTATTTTAGAATCAGCGGTCTTCATTTAAGAATCCATCTATATTTTTCTCTTTATAGAGAAGAATATAAAGCGAAGGAGGGATGATCCGTGCCGGATTTCGAGCAGATCTATAACCAGTATAAGCAAGACGGAGAACAACAAGCGTCTCAAGAAAGTCAGAACACAGCTAATGAAGGGCAAGAAGAGATTGCAGCGGTACGAAAAAATGATGACGGCGACATCATTGCGGTTCAAACGAGTACAGGGCGAGAGCTTGATTATGTGTCCGCTTTAGAGGAAGCAAAGCAAGGCCAACTGGCTCATGTGGACGTTTTTCATAAATATGGCCGCGATATTCTCCGAAGTGAGCCAGATGGTATCAAGAGCAATAACTTAGATAATTTGCCAACATTTTAAAAATGTGAAGGCTCCACCGTGCGACGCGGTGGTTATTTTTTTATATAAAAACACCTCTTTGAGGAGACCCTACCAAATGAAGGAGGCGATGAAAATGGCGAGGAATAAAATCTTAGTGCCAGGAGCCCGCAAAGATTTGGATTTATTAAAAGCGCGGGTCATGAAGGGAAAAGGCTATAATACAGATTCTGATAACGTAAAATACGAGGTCGCAAAGGAACAAGGCATTCCATTGAAAAAAGGATATAACGGTCAAATCACCTCAGAGCAAGCTGGAAAAGTTGGAGGGCCGATTGGCGGAAACATGGTCAAGGAAATGGTCAAAATGGCTCAAGAAAATATGACGAAAAAATAAATGAGCTCCGCTGGTTTAAAATTCACCAGCGGAGCTCAGTATTATTTCTTATTTTGATTCTTACTTTTCACGTCTTCAATGTTGGTATCACTATATGCATTGGTGCCATGTCCTCTTGTTGTTTTAGCCATAAATGCTTTGGCTTCATTGTAGGACATACCAGACTGCTCATTTTTCCTTTTAACCTCATCAATATTTGTGCATGCAACGGTAAAATTATCGTTTTCTTTCATAAAAGCATCTCCTTATTTGTTTCTCTTACTTTCTCCTGGTTAGAGATTTTCTAAACAGTAAACGTTATACCATTAGTAAGAAAACCGCAGCCTGGGTATCCTAAATTTATCAAGTTTACGTAGTAGGAGGGAGAAGCATTGTCCGATATTTGTTCCACCCCATGGCCGGAAGACCCCACACCGGAAAACCAGATAAAATGTACGGACTGCGGTCTTTATGAACACGGGTCGAGAATGATTTGGGGAGAAGGCAACCCCGAAGCACCTATCATAATCATTCTCGATAACCCGGGAGCACGTGAAGACCGAGATGGAAATTCATTTGTGTGCGGCACGAGACAAACCTTGCAACAAGCCGCCCATGAAGTTGGCCTCACCATGAGCGATTTGTACATAACATTTATTCTAAAAAGAAAACCTGTTCGAAAATATGATAAAGAGGATACACGCCGCATCTGCATGCGTCATCTTCAACGGCAGCTTCAGACAAAACAACCCGACCTGATTTTCTGCCTGGGAAATGTCTCTGTCCAATCTTTTTTTCAAGATACGGACGCTGATGTAAAATCACTGCGCGGCAAAGTCCATGAAGTAAAAGGGTATCCGACGGCAGTGGCTTACCATCCCTTAGCTGTGAGACGCCGTCCTAATTTAAAGTCGTTATTTATGGAAGATTGGGAGCTGCTTGCTAATCATTACCGCAATATAAGGAGTTTTCCTGAAAAAAAGTGAACTTACTTCCAGTAAAAGCTTTTCGTTGGACCGAACTAAACGGGATTCGAGCCATCGATTCCGACCTTGCCTTTCGTTTAACGAATAAAGGAATCAGATTGAAGTATTTCTTTATAGGCAAAATTTCTATATACTTAATGGTAATAAACTGGAAAGAGGATGTTTTACATGAAAGTGTTGGATGTTTCAGATCTGCAGAACGGTGCAGAAGAAACGATACATATGTTAGACAACATGAAAAATTCCATCCATCAGGTAAAGACCAGTATCAAAGCCATTATTGATTTGGAAGATTCGCTTAGCGGGCAGGGCGGGAAAGCCATTCGGATGTTTTATCAGGAAGCCCATCTCCCGTTCCTGAGTTATTTGGAACAATTTCTTTCGCAATATGAAGCGGCGATTCAAAAGATGGTGAGTTCGATGAATCAATTTGAACCTTCTTCTGACGGTGTCATTCGAGAAGATTTTCTTGAGCAAGAGGTGGAAGCGGGATTACATAAAACGAGTACCGTCACGAATGAACTGATTCAAGAGGTTAACCAGGTCGTTAGTGGCGTACAAGATATTGTATCTTTACCATCCGTTGACGACAGCGCATTTTTGCAACAGATTCAACAGGCTAGGGAAAAGAAGAATCAGACAGTGGAACAGTTACATGAGTTTGATCAAACTCAGTCGAACCAGTTGGCAGAATTGAAGCAAAGCCTCTCCACCATGAATCAATACATCAAATCCATTTCTTCAAAGTTTGAAGCAGGGGATATTAGTATTGGAAGCTATCAACCAGGTCAGCTTCAATCGATGGAAGATTGGAAATCTATCAATCAAGCAACAGCAGCGAAGCCAGTTTCCCCAGCTGAAGTGAACCATTTCATAATGGAACAAAAAAGCCAGGCTCCTGTTTCGCTGCAGTATGAAATTACTTCAGGAGGAGTATGTACAAGGGAAGAAATAGTGGCTTCGGCGGAGGAAGAGGATGTCGTCTGGTGGAAAAAGACGCTCTCCTTTGGCCTTGATTTTATCCCGATTGTCGGAAATATCAAAGCGGCTATTGAGACGAAGACCGGAGAGAATCTGATTACGGGTGTGGAGTATGAAGGCTGGGAACGACCCCTTCTAGCTGCCTCTATTATAGGTGGGGGATATGTTAAGCTGGCGGGGAAAGGGGCTAAGGGTGTTAGTAGTGTTGTTAAGAATGGCGATGAGGTTGTAGAAGCTGTTAGTAAAAGGCTAGGTCAGCTTTCTAATAATTTATACAGAGGAGATAGTTTATTACATTCTCCTGCAAGAGCAAATGGTGTTGGAAAGCCATTCATATCAGAGTCAGGTAATTTAGTGCCTGCTAATAGTAGTGGAATCTATAAAGGTAGACAAGTTACTGTCACTGAACATATTTTAGGTGGTTACAGACGAGGGGCAAAATCAAATAGTCCTTACACTAGTTTTACCATTAATAAAGGTACAGTAGAAAATTACGGTGATAATTTGATTGAGCTAGATATTTCTTTGTTAAGAAAGGCTATTAAATCAGGTGAGGTAAAAGATATTGCAATCTTATCACCAAAGCAAATAAACAAAATAATAGAAAGGGACAATTCATCGCAATTTTGGAAAAAAAGGGCATTAGCTTGGACCAATAGAGATAATGAATATTTAGTTAAAGGAGAAGTACCTAGCAAGTTTATAAAAATTTCTCCTAAGGAGTGAGTAATTTGTTTTTATATTTTAAAACTGAAAGTCTGGGTGAAATAAAAAATATTAAGCTTGAAGGCATGTGGATGTATGGTTCACTCAACCCGAATGAAAGTATGCAAAAATATAAAGGATTTTTAGAAGCTCTTGTGAATGAAGAGAATGATTTTCAAGAAGACAAATATTGTGAGGATTTGTTGGAAGATAAAAATTGGTTTATCGTGGACAAACAACAAAATAAAAGAGGAATCTACCTGCCAGCAGTTTACGAAGATGGAGAGATTAATTGGAGATGGAGGTAACTATTTTTAAGTTGAGGATTAAGGGGAACTTTTTTTTACTTTAACCATATTGAAAAAATTTAAAATTTATTGACAACTTAGAATTTATCAATTACACTTGAATTGTTTCGAATACGTATTCTAAAGAATTTTATAGCTTTATTCTAAAGGTTAAAGAATGGAATTTAGCTGGAGTTGAAAGGAACTTAATCGAATGAGAATCACGGTTCACGACATAGCACGTGTCGCCAATGTATCACAGGCTACGGTTTCAAAAGTACTCAATAATTATTCAGGGGTAAAAGAGTCAACTCGAAAAAAGGTCTCTGAGGCTATAGAAGAGCTGAAATTCACCCCGGATTCTGTGGCCAGAAGCATGGTCACCAACAAAACAAATACATTAGGATTAATCGTGGGTGATATTTCAAACCCATTTTTTGCTGAATCAGCTAAGATCATCATAGGGAAAGCGCAGGAACAGGGGTATGATGTAATTATCAGTAACACGGATCATGATGATGAGAATTTAGAAAATGCCATTCAAACTCTGATTTCTAAGCGTGTTGATGGAATCATCATTTCTTCTATTAGTCGTACAAGTATAAGAATAAAGAAATTGCATGATGCCGGATTTCCTGTTGTTTTGTACAACAGTAGGGTAGAAAGCGACTCATCGAATTCCGTAGTCTTGGATAACTATAAAGGGG
Organism: Halobacillus naozhouensis; assembly: GCF_029714185.1. Lineage (NCBI taxonomy): Bacteria > Bacillati > Bacillota > Bacilli > Caryophanales > Bacillaceae > Halobacillus > Halobacillus naozhouensis. The sequence continues at coordinate 758,368 of NZ_CP121671.1, forward strand.
CAGTATTGGCTGTTGATCATTTGGTTGAATTAGGACATGAAAGTATCGCGTTTATCGCTGGGCCTACGAAGTATTTGACCACTTATGAACGATACGCTGGCTATGAGGCAGCTTTAAAAAATCGTGGATTGGTACTAAATAAGGAACATGTTTATGATGGTGAATATGATTATGAGAAGGTTTACGATTTTTCCTACAATCTGTTAAGCGATCCTGACAGGCCGACTAGTTTCTTTGCGACGTCAGACCAGATGGCTCTTGCAGTAATGGATGCTGCAGCAAGTAGAAATATTAAGATACCGGATGAACTCTCTGTGGTTGGTTTTGACAATATGAATATCTCTGCAAACCAATATATTGGCCTGACGACAATTTCACAGCAAAAAGAAAATATGGCTGAACTTGCTTTAAAGAAACTCATTAATTTAATAGTAAAAAAAGATCCACATCCTGTATCTGCTGAATTGACTTTGGAACCAGAGTTAATTGTACGTAAAACAACATCTACTCCTAACAAAATAATTCTTGAAAGGAGGGGATACAATGGTACCTGAGCAATTATTTGATCTTACTGGTAAAGTAGCCATTGTGACAGGCGCAAGCAAAGGGATAGGGAAAGATGTGGCAAGACTCTTAGCACAGGCGGGGGCTAGTATTGCTCTAGTGGCGAGAAATAAAAGTGAGTTGGAGAAGGTTGCAGCTGAGATTCACTTAATAGGGAGAAATGCGATAGTTGTTCCTTTTGATCTTACGGAAACAAGCAAAATACCGAAGATGGTGGAACGAATAAAAGATCACTTTGGTCACATCGATATCTTAATAAATAATGCAGGGCTGAATATTGCAAAAGATGCAGAAATGTTAACAGAAGAAGACTGGGATAAAGTGATGGACATAAATTTAAAAAGTGTTTTCTTTTTATGCAAGGAAGCAGGCCGTTTTATGAGAGAGCAAAAGCATGGGAAAATTATCAATATGTCCTCCCAGATGGCTTTTGTCGGTTATTATAAAAGAAGTGCCTACAGTGCTAGTAAAGGTGGCTTAACCCAATTAACAAAGTCTCTTGCAATCGAATGGGCACAGGAGAAGATTAATGTAAATGCAATAGCTCCAACTTTTATAGAAACAGAGATGACAAAATCTATGTTTGAAGATGAAGACTTCAGAGCTCAGGTTCTAAATCGGATTCCACTCGGAAGACTAGCTAAGACCGAGGATATATATGGGTCTGTACTTTATTTAGCATCAGATTCGTCGAATATGGTCACAGGTCATACAATATGCGTTGATGGTGGCTGGACTGTCTGGTAAATGACAGCTGAAATTTTTTTATAAAATAACGAATACGTATTCGATAAAATATTCGGAAGGGGAATGAAGATGAAAGCAAACAAACAAACGAATGTTACAAATGAAGAAATGGAAAGCAATTGGATTGTAAGATTCAATGATATGAAAGAAAGAGGAATCCCTTTGATGTTTATTGATAGCATCATTCCGGGTCATCAACGTGTAAACTATGCTGTGGTGGGAGATACAGCGAGTGAAAATCCAGAGTATAATCCAATCATTACTGAACCACATGGTTTCCAGATAGGCATGGTTAAAGCTCCTCCTGGAAACGGCCCTGCTTACCACACACACGATTATATTGAAGCTTTTTTACCTCTGACAGGAGATTGGCGCTTTTACTGGGGAAACAGTCCAGATGAAATTGAAGGAGAAACCGTTATCGGTCCATGGGATCTTATTTCTTTGCCGCCAAATCTTTATAGAGGATTTGAGAACATTAGTGATGAAGACGCGTGGTGCTTTGCAGTTTTGGAACAACACGAGGCATTCGATGGGAGAGATCCTTATTGGTCGCCACAAGTAATTAAGAAAGCTGCTGAACATGGCTTTAATGCAGATGAGAAAGGAAAAATGATCCCACCGGAAAACTTCAAAGAGTTAGAAAAACAAATGGGTGAGAAACTCCGTATGGGTAATAGGTAAGCGTTTACTTAAAAGGTGTGAATTTATGAACTCCATGCATAACACACGATATTAAAGGGGGATGACCTTGACACTTAACAATTTCTCGGATTTTAATATGCCAAAAGTAATTCGGTTTGGATCAGGTTCCTTCTGTACATTGCCTGATGAAGTCGAAAATTTTCATCCTAAGAAAGTAGCTATTATAAGTGATAAAGGCTTGGAGAAAGCTGGGTTGGTCAAAAGGGTGATAGACTCTATAACTCCATTGGGTGTTTCTATTGTTACATTTACAGATTTACAAGGCGAACCGACTTTTAAACTGGTTGGTGAAGTCGTAAACAAGATGAAAATGGAAGGCTGCGAACTGATTATCGGGATTGGTGGGGGAAGTGCATTGGATGTAGCAAAAGCCACTGCTGCCTTAATGGATAAAGACGACTTCCATCCCTATTTGAGCGGCGAATCTGTGATCGAGTTTAGAACGGTTCCTTGTATCTTACTCCCAACGACTTCTGGGACCGGCTCCGAAGTAACCATGAATGCGATATTCGGAGATGAAGAACAGGAAGTAAAGCGTGGTATAATCAGCTGCTTTTTATTACCCGACGTATCCATTGTCGATCCCGCGTTAACTTTATCATGCCCGGCTAGGGTAACGGCCGCATCTGGAGTGGATGCCTTTACTCATGCGATTGAATCTTATGTGGCTACGAATGCGACATTGTTAACGAAAATGTATGCAGAAAAAGCGATGAAATTATTTGCACCAAACATCCACCGTGCGGTTCATAATGGGAATAAAGATTTAGAAGCCAGGGACGGGATGAGTTGGGTCAGTTTATTAGGAGGTATTTCACTCGCTAATGCGGGCGTGGGTGCAGTGCATGCACTAGCCTACCCGTTGGGTGGTAAGTACAAGATCGAACATGGTGTCGCAAACGCTCTGCTTTTACCGTATGTTTTTGAAGTGACAGGAAAAACATGTTCAAAGGAAATGGTCCAAATAGCAAGATTTCTGCAGCTGGGTGATTATGACGAGTGTCCACATAAAGCAGTGGGAGAGGTAGTGAATTTTTTATATGAATTATTAGGACAGTTAGATCTCCCGAGTTCTCTTTCGGATCTAGGTGTTGAAGAAGAATCATTGCCTTTGTTGGCTGACCAAGCCTCAAAGGTTGATCGACTATTATCAAATACTCCGTATACTTTGTCCAGGGACAAGATCCTTGATATTTATCAAAATGCTTATCATGGTTCACTACTCATGAATAATAGGGGCGTAAGGTAATGTTAAAAGATTCTAAAACAAAACTGTATGTTAACGGTAAGTGGCAAGAAGGAAATTCCTATTATGATCTAAAGTCTCCATACAGTGGTGAAATAATTGCTAGAGTCCCACTTGCTACCCCGGAGGAAGTTGAAGAAGCTTTGGCAAGTGCGGACCGCGGAAAAGAAGTAATTAAAAAAATGACTTCCCTTGAGCGGGCTAAAATACTTGAAAAAGCGTCTCATATCTTTGAACAAAGATTGGAAGAATGTGCAGAAATACTGACCCAGGAGAATGCAAAACCTATTAAAGCAGCAAAAGGAGAAATTCTCCGAACGATCGAAACGTACAGATTCGCAGCAGAGGAAGCCAAAAGAATTCACGGAGAAACGATACCAATGGATGCAGCAGTTTCCGGGAGAGGGTGGTTTGCTTATACTCGAAGGGAGCCACTGGGGGTCATAGCTGCCATTACACCTTTTAACTTCCCGTTTAACCTCGTTGCACATAAATTGGGGCCAGCTATTGCTGCAGGGAACTCAGTCGTTTTGAAACCTGCCAATCAGACTCCGCTCAGCGCATTATTAACAGCGGAAATTTTTGAAGAAGCTGGTTTGCCCCCTGGTGTTTTGAATGTAGTAACCGGACGTGGAAGTGTAATCGGGGATGTTCTTGTCAGAGATACCCGAGTAAAGATGGTTACTTTTACAGGGAGTTTAGAGGTAGGACTTAGTATAAATGCAAAGGCTGGTTTGAAGAAAGTTACGCTTGAACTTGGTTCAAACTCAGGTTTGATTGTTGACAGTACTTATGATTTAGATAGTGTGGTTTCCAGATGTATAGAAGGTTCATTTGCTTATGCAGGACAAGTTTGCATTTCGATACAGCGCATTTATGTTCAGCAAGATCTTTATGAAGAATTTGTTTCAAAATTTGTAGAACGTACAAAGAAACTGGTCATGGGGGATCCTAGAGAAGAGAACACAGACGTTTCTGCAATGATCCATATGGATGAAGCTACACGGATAGAAAAATGGGTAGAAGAAGCAATGAATTCAAATGCAGAAATTCTTAGTGGCGGAAAGCGAGAAGGAGCATTGTTTGAACCAACAATTATTACAAAGGGATCATCTGAACTATCCGTAAATTCCAAAGAAGCATTTGCACCAATAGTGACGATTAATCCTTATAATGAATGGGATGAAGCAATCGAAATGGTGAATGATTCATCTTATGGTTTGCAAGCTGGAGTGTTTACGAATTCAATGGATAAAGCCTTTGATGCTACTGATCGAATAGAAGTTGGCGGTGTAATGGTTAATGATATTCCTTCCTTTCGTGTTGATCAAATGCCGTATGGTGGGGTTAAAAACAGCGGTATGGGTAAGGAAGGTATAAAATACTCAGTAGAAGAAATGACAAACTTAAAAATGGTAGGGTTTAAAGTGAATCAATAGTATATCTGGAACTGGTAGTATTTGTCTACTGGTGAGCTGAATTGGTGTTTGTGAAAAGCAACTGAAAGGTTGGATAAGATGAGTAAGCCACCATTAATCCTGTTACCTGGAACCCTCTGCGATGAAAAGTTATGGGAGCATCAAGTTGAACATCTCTCTAGTTTAACTGATGTATCAGTCCATATGCTGACGGAAGATGATTCGATTGAAGATATGGCGCTTACAGTCCTAAAAAATGCGCCAGAACGTTTTTCGTTAGCAGGGCTATCTTTAGGAGGAATCGTAGCACTAGAAATCGTTAAGCGAGCACCAGACCGAGTAACAAGCCTCGCGCTACTTGATACAAATCCAAACCCACCACGGGCAGAGCAGATTGAAGCCTGGGGACAATTTATCGAAATGGCTAAAAATGGTCAATTTAAGCAAATTACGAAGAAGCATTTGTTGCCAGGACTGATTCGCCCTGAAAGCCAAACCAACAAAACACTTGTCTCGGAAATTTTGAAAATGGCAGACCAGGTGGGGGCAGACGCACTGATTCGTCAAATGCGAGCGCTTATAAATAAACCCGATGGTCGCACTGTACTGACTGAAATATCATGTCCAACACTTGTAATGGTTGGCCTTGAAGACACCGTATGCCCATTGGAGATGCATAAAGAATTAGCATCGGATATTCCTTCTGCCAAGCTTGTAACAATTGAGCAGTGCGGACATTTAAGCAGTATTGAACAGCCACAGGCAGTATCGGCCGTTTTACAATATTGGTTACAAAGTTCTTAATCTACGACGGTTATTTTATCATTTTAACCGTAAAATTAGGGAGTCATCTAAATTATGGGGAATATTTTAAAAGAAAAAATTAATAACGGCGAAAGAGTTCTTGGAGCCTTCATCAATATGTACGCTCCTTCATTGGTAGAAATCATCGGTTACGCAGGATTCGATTTTATCATTATCGATGATGAGCACGGTAGCTTTAGCTCCTCAGAATTAGAGAATATGATTAGAGCTGCTGAAATTGTTAATATGGCTCCGGTAGTACGTGTTTCTTATAATCCATCCAGTATCCAAAAAGCACTAGATCGTGGAGCAAAAGGAATTCAAGTGCCTATGGTGAACAATGAAAAAGAGGCGAAAGATGCAGTGGAAAAAGCAAAATATCCGCCATTAGGCAACAGAGGAACAGCTTTTTCCATACGTCCGGCTAGATTTGGAAAAGAGAAAGGCAAAGAATATTTAGAGAAAGCGAACATGGATGTTTTAATTGTTGTCCACATTGAAACGAGCGAAGCTGTGAAAAATTTCCGAGAAATAACGAGTGTCCCAGGGATTGATGTGGCATTTATCGGATCAACTGATCTAGCTGTGAATATGGGTTATTCAGGTGATACTAAACACGCAAATGTACAAAAAGTTATCGAAGACTTATTTGAAACAGGAAAGCGAAATGGTTTGCGAATGGGGGCAGTATCAGGAAATGAAATTGGTGTAATTGAGGGATTCTCTAAAGGAGCTTCTTACATGGGAGTTGTGGCGAATTCAGTAATTATGTCTTCACTAGAAAAGGTAGCTAAGTCAAAAAAAGCCGAAGTTAGTTCATAACTTCTTTACCAGAAGATGCTGGAAGATAGGCTCTGTTTCAAAATTGTTACATTTTATTATTTAAATGGAGCGTGAGGTATCATGATTAATATGACCATTAAGGAATTGCTTGAAGGCTACAAGAGTAAAATGTTTTCACCAGTGGAAGTTACAAGAGACTATTTAGACAAGATTAAGAATTATAATCCCCAATACAATGCTTTTATAACTGTAACTGAAGAAACCGCCTTGAGTAGTGCTTATAGGATTGAAGAAAATATTATGAGTAATCAAGAAATAGGTATTCTGCAGGGAGTCCCAATATCCTATAAGGATTCAATTGATACAAAAGGGATTAAAACAACAAGCGGGTCCTTAATTAATAAGAATCGTATTCCCACTGAGGATGCAAACGTAGTAAAAATGCTAAATAAATCAGGTGTTGTAAACCTGGGGAAAGCTAATATGTATGAATTTGGAACTGGAATTACCTCGGACAACCCTTTTTATGGATCTATAAAAAACCCATGGAATACTCGTTATATGGCTGGCGGTTCTAGTGGAGGGTCTGCTGCGGCTGTGGCGGCGAACCTTTCTATGGCATCGATAGGGACGGATGCGGGTGGCTCGATTCGTGTTCCCTCCGCTTGTTGTGGAGTGGTTGGTTTAAAGCCGACATATGACCTTATTCAAATGGATGGAATCATGCCATTATCTTGGACACTTGATCACGTTGGCCCAATTACTCGAAATGTTGAGGATTTAGCTATTATTATGGAGGCACTTACTAAGAAGCCTAATGTTGAGTTAGGTAGAGATGACTTGCAGGATTTAAAGATTGGAATTCCTAATCAGTACTTTAATGAAAAAATCGATGAAGAAGTACGAGAGATTTATCAAAAAGCCATTAGAGAGTTTGAAAAGTTAGGAGTGAACTTCATTGCAGTCGACATACCGTTTGCTTCTGAATCAATAAATGTCGCCTCAACCATAGCAACAGCGGAAGCAGGTTATATGCATAAGGATTTAAGAAAGACATCACTCGATCTTTATGGTGAAGCGGCCAGAGAAACTTTTACTAGAAGCCAATCAATTTCATCTTTTGAGTATATCGCAGCCCTGAAAAGCAGGGACTATATGAACCAAAAGTTAACTGAGCTATATGAAGATATAGACATTCTTTTAACCCCCACTTTGCCAGCTCTAACAACTAAGTTAGGGGTGGATGAGGTGCAGTTTGGCAAAGAAAAAGAAAAAGTGGGCGATTGTATGATTCGTTATACTTGTTTATTCGACATAACCGGACACCCAGCCTTATCTATACCTTGTGGCGCAACGAAAAATTCAATGCCGGTAGGATTACAACTCGTCGCAAATCACTTCAGAGAAGATCTATTGATAAAAACGGCATATTTTTATGAAAAAGAATACTTAACGGATTTTTACAAAAAAAAGAATGAAATATTCAAACAAGTATAAATAAATGAGAATAATTCACATGCTAGAGATCACCTTATTTTTAATTATTTAAACATTCTAACAATTTAACTCTTCCAAAGAATATCAAAACTTACGGAATACGTATTTGTAAACTTAAGTTTAGGTGGTGATAAATGGAAAGACAAAGGGGGAGAAAATCACCTCATAAGGAAAGCGCATGTCGCAAAGTTCTGGCTGATTCTAATTTTTTTGAAAGGAATGGTTAGTTAGTGAAAAGAAAAACAGCCTTTAAATTAACCAGTTTACTTTTGATTATTTCCTTGATGGCAGTAGGTTGCAGTCCTTCAGATAAAGCTAGTCAATCACAAGACGATAAAACTATTTCAGTACTTCTTTCAGCGGGGGAAGTTGGACAATTTAATGCCTGGCAAGCAAGGACAGAAGAATTTACAGAGAAAACAGGTATCAATGTAGAATATATTATTGTCCCTTACAAGAACCTTCTAGAAGATATTACTACAGCGGGCATCTCTGGACAAGGCACTTATGATGTAGTTGCTTACCTAGATACAATGGGACCTTCCATCCAACAGTTTTTAGAACCCCTAAATGACTATGCCAAGAAAGGTAATTTTGAATTCGATCGTTGGCCGGAAGCCGCTCTCAATCTCTCTACCTATGATAATAAAATGTACAGTTTACCAGTAAGATCACATGTTCAAATGCTATTCTATCGCAAAGATATTTTTCAACAATTAAATATCGATAAACCAGAAACTTGGGAAGATTTAGTAGCAGCAGGTAAAAAAGTTCAAGAAAAAACAGATTTATCCGGGATCGTACCTTATTACGGTGCAGGAAACAATGGACAAAATCTTTACATGTGGACATCTTACTTATGGAGTAATGGTGGAGATATATTTAATGAGGATATGAAACCGATATTTAACAAGAAGAAAGGTGTCGAAGCTACCGAACGATACATTAATCTTTTGGACCAAATCGCTCCCTCAGGGTCAAAGACTTTTGGAGAACAAGATGCTAGAACCTATTTTCAACAGGGCAAAGCGGCTATGTGGATAGGCTGGTGGTGGGCATACAGTGGTTTCAATAGTGATTCTTCAGATCTATCAGGAAATGTTGGATTTGCTCAGGTCCCCAAATGGGAAGGAAAGCAAAGCGTTTCAAACGTAATTTCGTTCCCAATGGCCATGATGAAAGGATCTAAAAACAAACAAGCTGCTTGGGAATACCTTAAATGGTTGGCAGAACCTGGATTAGAAAGAGATATAGTAATGGATACCCTAACTAACGAAAGTCCGCCTAAGCAGCACTCAATCGTTGTAACCCAAAAAGCCAACTTAAAGAATAATAAGCTAAACGAGCTTTCGAATGGGTTTTATAATGTAGGATATGAAAACTTTCAAAGTGCTAAGACTTTTCCAACCATCCCAGAATGGCCCCAGGTTGCTGATATTCTTAGTACGGCTGTGAACAAAATGGCAACAGGCGGAGCTGTTGAGCCTACCTTAAATCAGGCAGCACAGAGAATAGAAGAACTGATGAAAGAAGCGGGCTATTATAAGAAAGGTAGCTAAGAATATCGATAAAATTTTCTAATTAAGATTAGTGAGGTCATTAACCTCCTAATCTTAATTGGAAAAAATGTATAATATAAAAGCCTTGTTTACCACTATAAAACCCAAGGTGGTGAGTTACATTGAACAATAGATTATTTAAATATATTTTACTAATCCCGGCTTTTATTTTGTTAGCGTTAACGACAATATACCCACTTTTGAGGTCATTCTGGATTAGTCTTCATGAATGGGATTTAAAAGAATCCGCTGAAATGGGACAGTTTGTTGGCGTTAATAATTATATCAGCGCTTTTTCTGACTACCAGTTTTGGAATGCATTGCAAGCAACGTTAATATTCACAGTTAGCACAGTAATTGCAACGATTGTATTAAGCATTTTTGTAGCTTTGTTACTAAGTAAAGATAAAAAGCATCTATCGTTTATTCGTGCTGTATTGATTATCCCCTTTGCGGTTAGTCCGGCATTAATTGGTTACTCTTGGCGTTTTATGCTAAACCCAGACTATGGTTTATTTGATAAGATTATTGGTTTTTTCATCCCTGCCTTGTCAGACGTGGTTTGGTTATCTCATGAATCAACAGCGATGATAGCTCTTGTATCTGTAGTGGTTTGGATATTTATGCCTTTTATAAGTTTGATGTTTATCAGTGCTCTAATGGGGATGCCAAAAGAAGTGTTCGAAGCAGCCAAAGTAGATGGAGCTTCTTCATTACAAACTTTGTTCCGTATTACTCTTCCTATGCTTCAACCTATTATTCTCATCGCAGCGATTCTGACTACAATGTTTACCCTAAAGGCTTTTGATCCTATAGTTACGCTTACTCAAGGAGGACCTGGATCCTCAACCTCAGTTTTAAACTTCTTTATTTATAAAACAGGATTTAGATTTTTTGATTTGGGTTATTCTGCTGCATTGGGTTATATCTTAGCCGGCATAACGATTATAGTCGTTATTGTTTATATGAGAAGGCTTGTGAAAGGAGATCAGTGGAACTAATGAATACTCGAACAAACTTAGTACAACAAAAAAAACTAGATGGGAAGAGTACTATATTAAATAAACTGCCTTCTCTTCTCGAAAATATTAGCGTTATATTGATTGTGCTGTTTCTTTTTGTTCCAATTTTTTGGATTTTTCTTACTTCAATAAAGCCTTATGAAGAGGCTTTTACGACAAGTGTAATTTTCCAGCCTACTTTTGAAAATTATATGGCTGTTTTTAGTTCATCTTTCGATTTAGGAAAATATTATTCAAATAGCACCATTGTAGTTATAGTTACTCTTTTAATCACTTTGGTAGTGAGTATATTGGCTTCCTACAGTCTTTCTCGATTCAATATTCCGGGGAAGCAGATTATAATGTTTACTATTTTGGCTACTCAATTTATCCCTCTGATTATTAATGTGATTCCTTATTTCGTCATATTTAGGAATTGGGGTCTCTTAGACACTACCTTGGGTCTAATTATTGTAAACCTAGGCCATACAATCCCTTATGCTATTTGGCTTATTAAGGGTTTTATGGACAGGATACCAATAGATATAGAAGAACAGGCGAGTATTGATGGTGCTGGAAGATTAAGAATTATATGGAGTATATTATTGCCGCTTGCCAAGCCGGGAATTATAACAGCATCTGTGTTTTGTTTTGTTATTATTTGGAATGAATTTATGTTTTCATTAATTTTGACCAACCAGGAAGCGGTTACTTTACCAGTAGCGTTACAATTTTTCATCGGGGAAGAAGGTGTCATCTGGAATCAAATGGCTGCCGCTGGAACACTCTTTGTACTGCCGACCGTCATATTTATGCTGTTGGTACGTAAACAATTTGTCCAAGGTATGACCTCAGGTTCAATTAAGTAAAAGTACCAATTTGTAGGAAAACTCAGATGAATTATCATTTCAAAAGGATGGGATTTTAGGATGGAAAAAAAGGATAGTAACCAGGTTGATAACAATCAAGAACAAAGAAATGTGAAGATAGGAAACGAAGAAAGTCAAAAGGCTTCTGAGTCAACACGTAACAAAATCTTTTACGCTGACAGTAAGGAAGTAAATCGAATTGACCACAGGGATAATTACGATTATTTAAACATGAGTCAGGGAGAGCAGAAAAAACAAAGTATGAAAGGTTTTGACGATGATTATAACAATATTGTCGATTACATCGTGAAGATTACACGGCAGATTTGGAAGGAGAAGGATATTGGGTTAATATATGACACTTATAGTACGGACATACAAATTCATAAGGGACGGATTAATAGTCACGGGGTCAATGAAGTAATCTCTGGTACATTGCAGACCTTGCAAGCTTTTCCAGATAGAAAAGGCTCAGGGTGGAGCGTCATTTGGTCTGGAAATGATGAAGATGGCTTTTTCACCTCTCACCGAGGTCGTTCCATAGCAACTAATACTGGAGATAGTTTTTACGGGCCGGCAACTGGAAAGAAAGTTATGTTTAGAACCACAGCAGATTGCCTTATTCACTCAAATAAAATTTATGAAGAATGGCTAGTTATGGATACTTATCATCTTGTTCAGCAGTTAGGGTACGATCCAATTGAAGTAGCGAAAATTATGGCTAAAAGCACTAAAAAGCTAGCACCTCCTATGAATTTTGGCCTGTCAGAGACGGCAGAAGTAGGGCTGCCTCCTGAAGTTTATGTTCCTAAGCATAAAGATTTTGAAATCGGCGATTTTGTGCTTCAAGTTTTCAATCGTATTTGGGAAAGACGCTCGATTAATTATATTAAAAAGTTTTACGAAGATAACGCAACCGTTCACTTTATATGTAACAGGGATTTGGTTGGTTTTAATGAAATTCAAGGAATGTTTATCAGTTTTTTTGCCTCATTACCAAACGCAAAAGTATTAGTAGACCGCGTAACTTGTAACAAGAGAGACACTGACCGCGAGTATGATGTAGCTGTTCGGTGGAGAATACAAGGTATTCATGAAGGTACCGGATACTTTGGAACGCCAAGTGGAAAACCAATTGAAATCACTGGAATTAATCACTTCAAGATAAAAGATGAAAAGATTACCGAAGAATGGTTTTTATTTGACGGAATGGAAGTTTTAAGACAAATTCACACCGAAAAGGACAATGAAGAGGGGCAAGATGGCCAAGAAGAGGTAGAAAATACAACTGAAGATGGAAACTTTACAGGGGTCTCCTAACCCGATGTTTTACTTTTTTAAAGAAAATAGCTAGGAGTGAAAGTATGGAATATCTAAAACAAGCTATCAAGCAAGAAGAAAATCAATCAGCTGAAACTGAAAAAATTGTGAAAGATATTATTTCGAATGTTATAGCAAATGGGGATGTAGCAGTAAAGAAATATGAAGAAACTTTAAGTAAGTCATTTCGTCCCCTGAAAGTAGATGAGGATGAAATTGAAAAAAGTATTAGTTTACTTTCTTCAGAGGTAAAGGAATTAATTGAACGTGTCGTAGATAGGATTTCAACTTTTGCCCAGGCTCAACTAGATTGTCTGTCCCCTTTTGAACAAGAATTCGGTCCTGGTATCCGTATGGGGCACAAAATCATTCCCATAGAAAGGGTGGGAGCCTATGTCCCAGGGGGGCGCTTTCCTCTTCTTTCATCCGGTCCTATGGTAGTGGCTCCAGCTAAAGTGGCGGGCGCTAAGAAAATTGTTGCTTGCAGTCCTGCTAATTACAAAGGTGGTATACATCCAGCCGTTCTTTATGGGCTTAAGTGCTCAGGTGCTACTCATATCTATGCAATTGGTGGTGCTCAAGCTATTGCAGCTATGGCACATGGAACTGAATCAGTACCAGAGGTAGATATTATTGGAGGGCCAGGTAATCGTTTTGTTGCCGAAGCAAAAAGACAAGTGTTCGGGAAAGTAGGAATCGATTTAATTGCGGGTCCAAGTGAAGTTCTTGTTTTTTCTGACGAAAAAGCCGATCCCAAAAAATGTGCAGCAGATCTCTTAGCCCAAGCGGAACATGACCCAAATGCTCGTGCTATTCTAGTATCTACCTCACGTTCAATAGCAGAACAGACGATTCAAGAAATTAAAAAGTATCTCAAAGAATTTTCCTCTGATTCTCCTGCTCATGAATCATGGTTAAACATGGGAGAAGTCATATATACTGAGTCTTTGGAAGAAGGTATAAACATATGTAACGAAATAGCTATTGAACATCTTCATCTGCATATCAAAGATAGTCGTAGTATTATGGATAAGTTTCACAATTATGGTTCTATATTTCTTGGGCAGGATAGTTCTGTAGTATTTTCTGATAAAGTCTCAGGAACAAACCATACATTACCGACACAGAAAGCTGCTCGCTATACGGGGGGACTTTGGGTTGGTAACTACGTTAAGGTTGCAACGCATCAAGAAATCACAGGGGAAGGGGTAGAATATTTATCTCGCCATTCTACACTTCAATCGGAAGTGGAAGGTTTAGAAGGCCATCGTTTATCAGCGGCCGTTCGTTTGACCGACCATTAACTACGGCGGCCTTCTTTTACTCACTTTTCATTGAATAATTCCACGCAATGGGCTAGTCAGTATGATAAGGTTTTACGGTCAGAGCTATTTGTATTTATCTTCTGAAAATAAATTAAAAATTACAAGTCATAAACCATTCTATAAATCCGGAAAACCATTCCGAGATATTGGAATGGTTTATTTTTCGCTTTATAAGAAAGGGCTTCCATTATTATGAGGTTAGGGTTTAATTTATTTTTCCGAAAAACCGGAATTAGTTTAGTTCTTTCCCCGTGGATGAATGTCAATTCAATATTGTCTTTACGATAAAAACGAATGTTGGCACGCTCCTTGCATTAATAAATGGAGAGGGGGAGTGTCATAGGATGAAAACATTTTACACATTATGTGCAGAACAGTAACATTCAACAATCATGGACGGAGGAGGATATTGTAGGAACCCCGAAGAATCTGATCCTCGATTGGTCGAAACGTACTTAAAGCAAAATAAACTGTTGGAATAGAAGTAACTTACTAAGAACTTTTTTTGTGAGAGGTGATGAATGATGGTAGAAAACAAAGTCGTGTTCATTACAGGAGCTGCAAGTGGGATTGGCTACGAAGTCGGCGTTGAATTTGCGAAAAACGGAACGAAAGTCGCGCTTAGTGATATTAATGAAGAAAAAGTAAACGAAGCGGCCAAGCAATTAAATCGGGAGGGGTATGAATGCATTGGGCTTACGTGTGATGTGACCAAAGAGGAGGAGTTGCAGCAGGCGATTGATCATACAGTTGAGAAGTATGGCAGGTTAGATGTCCTGATTAATAACGCCGGGCTTCAGCATGTGGCCGCGATTGAAGATTTTCCAACCGAGAAATTCGAGTTGATTACGAAGGTCATGCTCGTTGCCCCATTTATGGCGACCAAGCATGTTTTCCCGATTATGAAAAAGCAAGGATTCGGGCGCATCATCAATATGGCTTCGATCAACGGTCTGATTGGTTTTGCTGGAAAAGCGGCCTACAACAGCTCAAAGCATGGTGTTATCGGATTAACGAAGGTGACGGCATTAGAAGGGGCGGAACACGGCATCACGGTAAATGCCGTCTGCCCGGGTTATGTCGACACACCGCTCGTTCGCAACCAGCTCGAGGATCTGGCCAAGAACCGCGATGTATCACTTGAAAAGGTGCTGGAAGAAGTCATTTACCCGCTGGTTCCGCAAAAACGTCTGTTGTCTGTTAAGGAAGTTGCGGATTATACCTTGTTCCTGGCTAGTGACAAGGCAAAAGGGGTGACGGGTCAGGCGGTCGTCATAGATGGTGGGTACACGGCCCAATAGCTAGCTAAGGAAAGAATCTATTAAACGATTGGAGGAAACATCATGTTTGGAATTTTACTAGGTCTCGTCGTGTTAATGGTGCTCGCCTATCTCGGCTGGTCGATCATCTGGGTAGCCCCAATCGCAGCAGGAGTGGTGGCACTCACAGGCGGTCTTGATTTATTAGAAGCCTATAAGGACTCCTATATGAGCGGGTTCGTCGGGTTTGCGAAAGACTGGTTCCCTGTCTTCATGCTTGGGGCTATATTTGGAAAACTTATGGAAGATACTGGGATGGCCAGATCGGTGGCTGTTGCTTTCACAAAAGTCATTGGCACAAGTCGGGCGATTCTCGGCGTGCTCGTCTCCGCCGCCGTCCTTACTTATGGCGGGGTAAGCTTGTTTGTCGTCGTATTTGCGGTCTATCCACTCGCCCTGTCCCTATTTCGTGAAGCGAACATTAGTAGAAAACTGATCCCAGCCACTGTCGCCTTAGGGGCTTTCACGTTTACAATGACTGCCATTCCAGGCACACCGCAAATTCAGAACCTGATCCCAATGGAATATTTCAATACGGATCCGATGGCCGCACCTGTGATGGGGATCATCGCCGCGATCATTATGGCAGTCGGAGGATACTTGTATTTACGCTGGCAAGAGAAAAAACTCACGGCCAAAGGAGAAGTTTTCACAGAACCAAAGGATAAGAAAATTGTTGAAAAAGTTGAAGACGAAAAAGATCCCCACTTTCTCTTATCGGTCCTGCCCTTATTAACCGTACTTATAACCTTAAATGTATTCAGCTGGGATGTAATCACCGCACTCGTGGCCGGAATCATTTTGATCATGCTTCTGAACATCGACAAATTCAAACGCTTTATCAAATCCATTAACAGCGGCGCCAACGGCTCAGTTATCGCTATCATCAATACCAGTGCAGCCGTCGGTTTCGGTACCGTTGTAAAAGAAGTCCCAGGCTTTCAGCGCCTGACTGAATTACTAATGGGGATCAAAGGAAACCCGTTGATTTCAGAAGCTATCGCCGTCAACATTCTCGCAGGGGCAACCGGCTCCGCTTCCGGCGGGATGGGCATCGCCCTCGAAGCACTAGGGGACAAATATTATCAAATTGCACAGAATACCGGCATCAGTCCGGAAGCCTTCCACAGAATTGCTTCGCTTTCATCCGGCGGATTGGACGCCTTACCGCATAATGGTGCGGTTCTGACGTTGTTCGCGATTACCGGTATGACTCACAAAGACAGTTACAAAGATATCTTTGTTGTAGCTGTACTGATTCCGGTTATTTCTGTTGCTGTTGTGATTCTGTTGTCATCGATTGGAATTTTATAAAAAATAAGAGCCTCTCAAGCGTCTCATGAAAAGGGATGGCTTATGAGGCTTTTTATATAATTATCCACAGAACGGAGCCAATACATTTGAGGCCGCTCCCCTAAAAGTCCAGAAAAGTATAAAAAAGGAGCATTCCCCAACGAGAATGCCCTCTTCATAATAACAAAACTGAATCGCCTATAGTTTTATTTCACCCATTCATCAATTAATTTCTGATTTTCTTCCACCCATTTCTTAGCTCCAGCAATAGGCTCCTCGCTATTTTCTACATACTCAATAAGCTTACCGATTTGTTGATCATTCATCTTCCAATTTTTCAGCCATTGGCTCACTTCTGGATGATCTTCTTCAAATCCTTGTCTCGTCGCATGGTGAATTTTTTCTACACCACCGTATGTTTTCTTCGGGTCTTCCAAGAATTTTAAGTCATATTTGGAGAAGACCCAGTGCGGGCTCCAAAGAGGGACTACGATAGGTTCTTTGTTTTCTATTGCATTACCAATTTCAGCTAACATCGCAGGTTCAGAGCTTGATAGGAGTTCAAATTCAAGCTCATAGTCCTTAATTAATTGCTGCGTCACTTCCATCGTACCTGCGCCAGGATCAAACCCAACGATTTCGCTATCGAACATTTCCTTATGTTCATTCAAGTCTTCAACACTATCCACTTCTTCTACATAGGTTGGAACAACAAGTCCTACTTTTGCATTATCATACCAAGTAGCCTCTGAAAAATTAACGGTATCTTGAAATTCCTTTAAATAGTTTGCATCCTGAACGGGTAACCATATTTCTAAACTGACGTCCAGATCGCCGCTTTCTAACGCCTGCATCGTACTACCCATGTTCAAATTGTTTAACGTCACGTCATATCCTTTATTTTCTAAAATGACTTTCCACATATTTGTGACCGCAATGTTTTCAGCCCAGTTGATCTGACCAATGCTGATTTTTTTATCGCTTTCTTCTGATGCGGTAGTTTCCTCATTAGTGCTTCCGCAAGCTGTCAGGACAGCAACCATTAGGATCGCTACAATAAAACTAAGTTTTCCTTTCCACTTGTTCATGTTGATAAACTCCCCTTTTTGTATATTTATTCAAATACATCTTAAATTAAATGTATTAAGAATTTATTTAACGATAATGCAAAATAAAGCCCACTCTTTTATAGGTAAGAGTGGAACAAAGATGGAATCAGGTAGTCTTAAGCTGCTTTTCAATAAACTACCTGATCACTTCTTGTCAAGCTTACTTTTATTGATCTTTCGGTAAGAATTCGAAGATTTCACCGCTTCTTATACTTACAACCAGGTCATCTAACCAGTGATAGTATGTTTTAGACTCTTCTAATTGGTCATAGTATTTCTGTGCTTTTGCAACAACTTCTGTCGTACTGTTGGAATCTTTTTTGACCTCTATGAGATCTTCTTGTGCCTCTTCAATGGCTTTCAAATTCATTTTCACTTCACGCTCCCACATCTGACAGTAAAACGTCATAAAGGAACGGAAGAAATTTTTCTCCGCTGCATACGTATGTTTCCTGGAACCGCGTGTAAATGTTTTTTTCACCATTTCTATTTCTTGGAGCCTGCGGACGCTAGTACTCATACTCGGTTTGCTCATTCCGAGTTCTGTACGCATTTCATCAAGTGTCATCTGATCTTCAAAGTACATGGTCGCATATAAGTTTGCAGCAGCTGGTGTTACCCCATATAAATCCATTGTCTCTGCAATGGCGCCTATAACTTTATTTTTGGCATCTTCTATTTTGAGGCTCGGTCTTTCGGTAGATTCACTCATAGGGTCGCTCCTTTAATAAAAAGTAAACCTCGTTAAATTTTTATCAAATGTTCTTTGCAAGCTTTATGATAACGTGTTCAGATTTAATGTCAAATGTAATCCTTCAGGGGTGGCATCATGGCATCTGTCTATTATCCCCTTCTTATACTACCTTAGTTACTTTTCAATATTTCTGCGCTTAATGCTTGAAATGACTTTGACATCCATAAAAAGGCGTGCTAGTGTTAAAAACGTTAAATAAATTCTTAATAAAGTTAATATACTTCGAAAATGGAGTTGATTAAATTGGATCTGAAACTGAAGCTACAACATTATATTAATGGTAAATGGGTTGGCGCGGACTCTGAGAATACGCGTACGATTATTAATCCATTTGATCAGGAAGTTATTGCTGTTGTTCCCGAAGGTGATGAATCGAATGCAAAAGCAGCAATCGCTGCGGCAAGAGAAGCATTTGATAACGGGGAATGGGCTTTTACCCCAGCAACGGAGCGAGGGGTTGTTGTAAGGAAGATTGCTGAATTGATTGAAAGAGACAAAGAAGAACTTGCCTATTTAGAATCATTGGATACAGGCAAGACAGTAGAAGAAAGCCGCGGAGACATGGATGATATCGCAGGGGTATTTCGTTATTTCGCAGAACTTGCGGACAAAGACGGCGGGGAGCTGATCGACTCTCCGATATCAAACTCGATCAGTAAAGTGGTACATGAACCTGTAGGCGTCTGCGGACAAATTACACCATGGAATTATCCTTTACTACAAGCGTCCTGGAAATTGGCTCCAGCACTTGCAACGGGAAATACGTTAATCATGAAACCAAGTGAAATTACTCCGCTTACTACTATAAAAGTATTTGAACTGATAGAAGAAGCGGGTGTACCTGCCGGTGTTGCCAACTTAGTCCTTGGCGCGGGCAATACAGTAGGATCAGAGCTTTCCAATAACGAAGACGTAGACCTGATTTCTTTCACGGGCGGCATTGACACCGGGAAGAAAATTATGCAAGCGGCAAGCGCAAATGTGAAGAAGCTCGCCCTTGAGCTGGGCGGAAAAAACCCGAATGTCATCTTTGCTGATGCTGACTTTGAAACAGCAGTCGATCAAGCATTAAACGGAGTTTTCTTCCACGCAGGACAAATCTGTTCCGCTGGTACAAGGCTGATTGTAGAAGAAAGCATTCACGATGAGTTCGTTCAGGCGCTTGTAGAGCGAGTGAAAGAATTTAAGCTGGGAAGCGGATTTGAAGAAGATACCCAAATGGGACCGCTTATTTCAGCTGAACATCTTGCAAAAGTAGAAAAATATGTAGAAACAGGGATCGAAGAAGGGGCAACAGTTGCCGTTGGCGGCGGACGCCCAGAAGAGCCTGCGTTACAACAAGGATTTTTCTATCTGCCTACGATCTTCACAGACTGCACAACAGACATGAGGATCGTTCAAGACGAAGGATTTGGTCCCATTATTACGGTTGAAAAATTCACTGCCGAAGAAGATGCCGTAAAGCTTGCGAATGACTCGATCTATGGATTGGCTGGCGGCGTGTTTACAAATGATATTGCAAAAGCGGAACGCTGTGCAGCGAAGATGCGCATGGGGACGGTTTGGATTAATGAATTCAACCTTTATTTCCCACACGCCCCTTGGGGTGGATTTAAGCAGTCTGGTATCGGCCGCGAGCTAGGCAGACTAGGTATGGAAGAATATACAGAAACAAAGCATATTTTCCAAAACCTTAAACCAGAGCCTATCAATTGGTTCTAATAGTATTCATTTCTATAGAATCAAGCTTTAGCGTGAGCTGCTGAATTGGTTTAAGGAATAGTTTTATAAATACACTAACTCGAATTAATAAATGAAAGAAGGGTTTTAGAGCTTCTCCTATTGTCTGGATCCCTTCTTTCCATTTTCAACATCAAGGAGGAACAATAGATGACTGAAACCTATGATATTGTAATCGTTGGCGGCGGGAGTGCGGGTTCCGTACTCGGCGATCGTCTAAGTGAAGATGGGAATAAAAGTGTCCTTGTTTTGGAGGCCGGGCGCAGTGATTATTCATGGGACCTATTGATCCAAATGCCGGCAGCTTTGCCGTTTCCAGCAGGCAAAAGCCTTTACGACTGGAAATACGAATCTGACCCTGAGCCCTATATGAATGGCCGACGGATCAAGCATGCCCGAGGGAAGCTACTCGGAGGTTCTAGTTCCATCAACGGTATGATTTATCAACGCGGAAATCCGATGGACTATGAACGCTGGGGAGCCGACGAAGGTATGGGAACGTGGGATTTTGCGCACTGTCTTCCGTATTTCAAACGCTTGGAGAATGCATTAGGATCAAGAGATGATGAGCTTCGTGGTCACGACGGGCCGGTCAAATTGGAACGCGGTCCAGCTAAAAATCCTTTATTCCAAGCCTTCTTTGACTCAGGTGTAGAGGCTGGTTACTCAAGAACCCCTGATGTGAACGGCTTTCGACAGGAGGGATTCGGACCGTTTGATAAGCATGTGTACAAAGGCCAGCGGTTGTCAGCTTCACGTGCCTATCTGCATCCGGCAATGAAGCGTGAGAACTTAACGGTGAAGACTCGTGCTTTCGTTAAGAGTATCGATTTCGAAGGTACTCGAGCCAAAGGATTGACATATCAACGAAACGGGAAGACTCATCAGGTTAAAGCAGGTGAAGTTATCCTCTCAGGCGGTGCTATCAACACGCCCCAGCTCCTTCAACTATCAGGTGTGGGAGATGCCGAACACCTTCGCTCACTTGGCATTAAACCGGTAGCCGACCTTCCAGGTGTAGGAGAAAACCTCCAGGATCACCTTGAAGTCTACATCCAACACGCATGTCCGCTACCTGTTTCCGAACAGCCTAATTTAAATAAAGCGCGTATGCCTTGGATTGGTTTGCAGTGGATGCTCGGACGCACTGGGCCGGCAGCGACCAATCATTTCGAAGGCGGAGGTTTCGTTCGTTCAAACGAGGACGTCGACTACCCGAATTTGATGTATCACTTCCTTCCGGTAGCGGTACGGTACGATGGCCAAAAAGCGCCAACGGATCACGGATTCCAAGTACATGTCGGACCTATGTACTCTGATGCCCGGGGATCATTGAAGATTCGTTCGAAAGATCCTAAAGAGCATCCAAGCATGGTCTACAACTACCTTTCTACTGAACAGGACAAACGCGAGTGGGTGGAAGCGATAAGAGTCACCCGGAAGATTATGTCCCAACCAGCTATGAAACCTTACAATGCAGGGGAAATCTCACCTGGTCCTACTGTTCAAACAGACGAGGAAATTTTGGAATGGGTGAAAGAAGATGCTGAAACGGCACTTCATCCGTCTTGCACCGCAAAAATGGGACCTGCTTCAGACCCCATGTCTGTCGTAGATCCGCAAACCATGAAGGTCCACGGGCTCGACAATGTACGAGTGGTCGATGCATCTGCCATGCCTTACGTTACGAACGGCAATATACATGCACCTGTGTTGATGTTGGCGGAAAAGGCAGCAGATCTCATCCTTGGACGTAAACCGCTGGAGCCCATTGATGCCGATTTCTATCGTCATGGAGTACATCCGGCCGATGCAGGCACAGTATCTAAATAACGCTTTCCGTAATAAGAAGGCCGATCATTATGGCAGTCGGAGGATACTTGTATTTACGCTGGCAAGAGAAGAAACTCACGGCCAAAGGTAATTCCAGTTATTTTTGTTGCGGTAGTGATTCTATTAGCATCGATCGGAATTCTATAAAAAAATAAGAGCCTCACAGCTGTCTCTTGAAAAGGATGGCTTGTGAGGCTCTTTCTATAACGATACATAGAACGGAGTCATCCTATTTCGGGAACGGCTGCGTTCTATATTTCGATCCTTGGACAGTCCGTGTTGTAGGAATGATAACCGTGCGATCATTTACATCTTTGTTTTTAATAATCTTAAACAAGTGTTTCGTTGCCACTTCTCCAAGATCATTAGTTGGGTTTTCAATCTGGATAATAGATGGGAATAAGAAAGATGTGATCTCTGTATTGCTGTAGCCGCCAATAAGAATATCCGATGGAGTCGAAATTCCATGCTCATCTAAATTCTTATATAAGCTAAGTAGTTTGAGATCATCTGTAGCAAAGATAGCTGTCGGCAGTCTTTGATTATCGAAAAGCTTTTGGGAATTTTCGTAAGCTTCGTTCATGGTAAAACCGCAGTTGATCATGAGCTCATCTTGAACAGGGATGTTGTTATCTTTAAGACATTGTTTATAGCCTTCTAATCGATCAATCGACACATGATACTCCTGTGGTGAATACAGACATGCAATATCCTTATGCCCTAAATCGATCATATATTGGACGAGGTTATAGCTGTCTAAAAAGTTATTCGTATCGACAGAGTATATGTTTTGATACTCCCCGACAACTTTCCCGATGACAATCGTGGGAATGTTAAACTTATCGATTTCTTTAAAGTAATCTTCATCAGACGGAGAGCTTAGCATAATAATGCCCTTTACAATTTTGGAAGCCGTTTTTGCTATACAACGTTTGATTTCTTCCACGTCATTTTGGGAGGTCTGGAGGATAACATCATAATCTTCCTGGTCAGAAAACTTCGATATGACGTGAAGAATCTCAGAGAAGAAAGGGTTGTTTTTAGTTGTGGTCGTTGACCTTGAAACGACAAGAATAGCATCGAAACCCGAAGAAAGTCCGCGGGCAATTTTACTTGGCTGGTAATTCAGTTCTTTAATCGCTTTTTGTACTTTATCTTTGCTCTTAGCAGATATATTAGGGTTATTATTTAAGACTCTAGATACAGTCGACTTTGATACGTTTGCAGCCTTTGCTATATCGTAGATCGTTGGATTCATCATGCTTCACCTCTTTTTGGTACCGGTTCCATTACATAGTATCAAACTTCCAAAAATATGTCACCGAATAACTTTTAATTCAGGCAAAAAATAGAATGATATTACCATAAAATAACTAATATTTATCCTGATAAAAGGTGCTTAAACTAAGCGTTTTATTGAAATATTATGTTGACAGAAAAACAAAATGTATATTATGATCTTCACAAATGGTAACGCTGTCATATTTTTTTTGAATGTTTTTGGGAGCGGTCCCTAAAATGCGAAAGTAGAACATGAATTCCTCAAAGGTAAAGGCAGCAAAAACTATCCAGGAGGCTGACACATGAAACTTAAACGGTTTGGAATAATGGCTTTCATTGTACTCTCTGCAACTTTAATTGGCTGCTCTAGTGAAACCAGCCAATCAAAGGGAGGAGAAGTAACCATTGAATTTATGCATACTTCTGTAGAGCAGGAACGCTTAAAGGTGGTAAATGGATTAATAGAGGAATTTGAAAAGGTCAATCCTGACATCAATATTGATCCAGTTGTCGTCGAGGAAGGCAGTCTATCGACCAAAATCATTACCTTAGCTCAGGCTAGCGAGTTACCAGAGGTTATTGAGGTTGGGCAGCAGCACGCAAAGATGCTGGATAAAAATGCTCTTGTCGATACGGAAGCTTTGAAAAGCGTCATTAGTGACATTGGTAAAGACGAGTACTTTGACGGAGCATTGAAACTCGTACGTACAGAGGATGGGGAAGGTTTTAGAGGCATCCCGATGAGTGGGTGGGTACAAGGCATCTGGTATAACAAAGAAATGCTCGCTTCCAAAGGTTTTGATGAACCACAGAACTGGGAGGAGCTGCTAGAGGTTGCGAAAGCATTTACGGATAAGGCCAATCAAAAGTATGGGATTGCCATGCCAACTGTAGAGGCTGGAATGTCAGAGCAAGCCTTCTCACAGTTCGCCCTATCCAATAAGGCCAACATCTTAAATGCTAATGGTGAAATCACTCTGAACACTCCCGAAATGAAAGAAGCCTTGGAGTATTATAAGAAATTGTCGCAATATACGATGCCAGGCTCAAATGGTGTAACCGAGGTAAGAGATGCGTTTATGAATGGTACTGCTCCAATGGCCATCTATTCTACATACATTTTACCCGCTGTTTACGCTCAAGGGGATCCTAGTAATCTAGGATTTGCCATACCGAAAAAAGAACAAGAGGCTGTATTTGGAACAGTTAGTTCTTTAACGATTCCAACTGGGCTAAAAGAACAACAGAAAGAAGCGGCACAAAAGTTTGTGAAATTCCTTTCCAAAACCGAAAATGCGACCGAGTGGATTCTAATGGCTCCAGGCGGGGCTCAGCCAGTCCACAAAAGTGTAGTGGCAAGTGAAGCCTATCAATCTAATAAAGTCATTAATGCCTTTGGTGATTTATCTACTGAGATTGCCGAATCCTTTAATGAAATTCAAGTATTCGGTTTAGTAGAAAATAAAAACTTCGTGAAGATGGGTCAAATTTCAAGTTCAAATGCGATTCCGATCATGGTGAACCGAGTAACCGTTGGTGATGCTAGTGTTGAAGAAGGGATAAATGCAGCCCAAGAACAGTTGGAGAAAGTTCTTGAATAAGTGAAATTTCTTTTAAAATAGATGGCTGCGGATCATTGGTTTCTGCAGCCAGAATTAAACCTTGTTTAGAAAGGTGGTCAACCTATTGTTTAAGGTCAAACGAGAAACGTCAGATGGAAAATTAGCCTTGATTTTATTATTACCGAGCACCCTTTTAATACTATTGCTAATTGGCTACCCCATGCTCTCTAACTTTTATATAAGCTTTTTTGAGCAGCCTATTAACCCTGAGTTTCCTGCAGAGTTTGTAGGGTTTGAAAACTACATAGAAACATTGACGAATATTGATTTTTATAAATCACTTGGTATCACTCTCCTATACACCCTGTTAGTGGTTGTGGGGAGTACAGCCCTGGGTCTTTATGTAGCCATCATGTTCAATCGGCCATTTCGATTTAGAAAGGTTGCACGTTCGCTGATCATTTTATCTTACGTCACTCCATCCATTTCACTGATCTTTGTCTGGAAGTATATGTTCAATAGTGGATACGGGATCATTAATTACATTGGCAGAGATATTTTGCATCTTTTTGATCGGGCCCCACTCTGGTTTGATAATCCTACCAGCGCTTTCATCCTTGTCGTGTTATTTGCGATTTGGAGGTACTTTCCTTATGCCTTTATCGCGTTCTTGGCCATTCTTCAAACGATATCACCTACTTTATATGAAGCAGCAGAAATGGATGGCGCAAATATTTGGCAAAAGTTTAAAGCGGTTACGTTACCTGCCATTATGCCGGTCATGCTTACGGTGATCACGTTAAGGACGATTTGGATGTTCTATATGTTTGAGGACGTCTATCTATTAACAAATAAAGTGAATGTACTAGGAGTCTATTTATATGAAACCGCGTTTGCCTTTAATGACTTAGGGAAAGCATCAGCGATTTCTGTCATCTTATTCTTAGTGATTAGTACATTAATTATTGCTATTAGGAAGAAGGTGAACTTAAATGCCAGCAGTTAAGACGAGATCGACGAAAATTGCAGGAAGAGCATCCTTCTATTTAGGAGTCATCGTTCTATTATGCATTTGCCTATTTCCTTTCTTTATCATGCTTATGACGGCATTTAAAGGCTCTGAGGAAGCCATTTCAAGGAATCCGACATTTTTACCGAAGGATTGGACGCTCCAGCATTTTATTGACATCTTTAACCCGGCGATCTTTCCATACCTTCATTATTTACAGAACAGTTTTATTGTTTCCGTAACCGCATCTGTCATCTCTGTCGGGATTGCGATATTCGGAGCTTATGCCCTTTCAAGGCTGAACTTCAGAGGGCGCCTGGCGATCAATGCCAGCTTCTACACCGTTTATATGTTTTCAGGAATTCTGTTAGTGGTTCCATTGTTTAAAGTGATTGCCGGCTTGGGTCTATACGATACAAAAACATCACTTATTATCGTGATGATTGTTCAGACTTTGCCGACAGCCATATTGATGCTGAACAGTTATTTTGAAACGATCCCTAAAGATTTGGAGGAAGCGGCCAAAATAGATGGATTAAATCGAATTAAGGTGATTTTCTACATTATTATCCCGCTGTCTTTTACAGGTATTGTTTCCGTGTTTGTTTATTGCTTTATGGTCGCATGGAATGATTTCCTCTTCGCTTCGATTTTCTTCTCAGGCGCAGAGAATTTCACATTACCTGTAGGGTTATATGCTTTATTTAGTACCCCTGATTACGTTTGGGGAAGAATGATGGCCGCGTCGATTATTACCGCATTGCCTGTCGTGATTATGTATGCGATATCAGAGAACTTAATTAAAGGAAATGTAACAGATGGAGGGGTTAAAGGATGATTGCAAAAGAAGAACAAATCACAACACTTGTCGCTACAAAACCAAGAGAAGCTGCCTTGCTGGACGTTGAGGCACCTGAACTAGGGGAAGAAGAGGTGAAAATAAGGGTTGAATTTTCAGCTCCGAAACACGGCACGGAGGTTGTGGACTTTCGGGGAATTACTCCTTTCATGGATGAAGAGTTTTCAGAGGAGTGGAGAAGCTTTGTTCCAAGGGAAGATACCTCGGAAAAAGGAATTGTGTTCGGTGAGTTCAAGCTAGGAAATATGGTGGTCGGTGAAATCGTAGAAACCGGCCATAAGGTCACGGACGTTTCGGTAGGGGATCGTGTTTGCACGTATGGACCAATATCTGAGTATGTGATTGTGAATGCTAGTAACAACCATAGACTATTAAAAATGCCGGAGCACGGAAAGTGGCAAAATGCAGTTTGTTATGACCCTGCCCAGTTTGCGCTAGGTGCAGTGAGAGATGCGCATATTAGGCCGGGGGACTGTGTCGCTGTTTCTGGCTTAGGAGCGATTGGCCAAATTGCGATTCAATTAGTGAAAAAAATGGGAGCCAGCTTAGTGATAGGTGTGGATCCGATTGAACATCGAAGAGAGATTGCTAGAGAAGGAGGGGCCGATGTGTGCTTGGATCCAACTATCTGCGACGCCGGTTTTGAAGTGAAAAAACTAACGGATAAACAGGGTGTGGATGCCTGGGTCGAGACAAGCGGGATCAGCAGTGCCCTTCAGGATGCTTTAAAAGGAACCGGTTATGCAGGAACGATCTCCTATATCGCATTTGCTAAGCCTTTTCCAGAGGGGCTTAATTTTGGACGGGAAGCCCATTTCAACAATGCCAACCTTGTGTTCTCAAGGGTAGCGAGTGAACCAAATCGTGATTATCCGCGCTGGGATCGGAAGCGGATCGAACGAACATGCTGGCAGTTACTTATGAACGGTCATCTGGACTGTGAAAAAATAATTGATCCGGTTGTAAGCTTTGAAGATAGTGCAGAGGCTTATATGAAATATGTCGATCAATCACCGAATCTTAGTATCAAGCTTGGAGTTAAACACGGATAAAGAAAGGATGGAGAGTATGAAACTCGCAACGCAAAATCAGAGCTTTTTTCCTGAAGGGATCAGTGAGAAATTTCAGTACATTAAAGAGCTTGGCTTTGACGCGTTTGAGATAGACGGAAAGCTATTAGTGGATCATAAAGAGGAAATTAAAAGCGCCATCGATGAAACAGACGTTGTCGTCAATGCAGCTTGCGGGGGATATGACGGCTGGATAGGTGATTTCTCTGAAGAGAAACGTCAAAATGGGTTAAAGGAAATCACGGAAATCTTAAAAGCTCTTCAATATGTAGGAGGAAAAGGAATCGTCGTTCCGGCAGCCTGGGGAATGTTTACGTATCGCTTACCTCCAATGGAATCACCACGAAGCCAGGAAGAGGACTGGAAAGCTGTTAGTGATTCCCTGCTTCATTTAGAAAAAGCAGCAGAGGAAACAGACACGGTCATTTTCCTGGAACCGTTAAACCGTTATCAAGATCATATGATTAATACGATTGCCGATGCTAGAACATATATTGAAGAGAATGGATTACAGCATACAAAAATCATTGGTGACTTTTATCATATGAACATTGAAGAGGACAGTCTCGTCGGATCATTACACGCCAATCGGGACTTAATCAAACATATTCATATCGCGGATAATCACCGCTACCAGCCAGGTACTGGCTCGATTGATTTCGAGGAATGTTTTGCACAGCTTCGTCAAGACAACTATGCAGGCTATGTAACGATCGAGGGCCGGATCAGGGGCGAGCATCAGGAAGAAGCGTACAAGAAATCGATCGCTTATCTAAAGTCACTACTGAATAGCTGAAGGAGGGTATCCATTGAAAACAATGAGGGTCGCGATCATTGGTGGCGGGGACGTAGCCGAGACGAAACACCTTCCGAATTACCGGAGTTATGAAGGTGTTGAAGTCGTTGCTGTACTAAACAGAAGGGAAGAGAAGGCTCGTTCATTCGCTGAGCGCAATCAAATTGCTCATGCCTACACGGACCTGGAAGACATGCTGAGTACGGAAAAGCCGGATATCGTCAGTGTCTGCACACCAAATAAATATCATTACCATCATGTGATGGAAGCCCTAAGAGCGAATTGTCATGTCCTTTGTGAGAAACCTCCGAGTATAGCTGCTTCTGAGGCCAAAGAAATGAATGACCTGGCGAAAGAGAAAAACTTGGTGCTAGCTTATAATTTTCAACATCGTTTCTCAGAGGAAACGGCTATGCTGCGTAACAAAGTTCAAGAAGGGATGCTTGGTGGGATCTATTACGCCAAGCTCTCTGCTTTAAGAAGGTCCGGCGTACCAGGCTGGGGAAATTTTATTAGTAAAGACCTTCAAGGGGGCGGCCCATTAATCGATATAGGCATACATATGCTGGATAGCGCGTTTTTCATCATGGGATTTCCAGAAGTAAAAAAGGTAACGGCGAACATGTTTCAAAAGATTGGACCGTATAAATCAGAAGGTTCTTTTGGCACATGGAATCCTGAAAAATATGAGGTAGAAGACTCGCTGTTTGGCACGATTGAACTGAAGAATGGCGGCTTGATTCAAATCGATACTTCCTTTGCGCTTCATATGAAGCAAACGAAAAAGCTGAATATTGAGTTTGCGGGAGATCAAGCCGGGGCCACCTTGTATCCTTTAGAAATTTATACAGACGAGAAGGGGGAACTCGTATCCCTGTATGAAAAAGGCCCTGCAGATACAGATGACCGTGAACGACTTTCGATTCATTCTTTTATTCATAAATGCTTAGGGTCACAGGAAGAATGGATTACAAACGGTGCAGAAGGATATGAAATTCAGAAACTAGTTGAAGCGTTATACAGATCTGCTGAAATAGGAGAGAGTATTTATTTATGAGGAATTTGAAGCTTTCCGAAGACCATTTTGATCTCAAAAAAATAAACAAATATGCGACGCTTATGACGCTCGGAAATGGATACATGGGCATTCGGGGCACACATGAGGAAGACTATCCGATTCAAAAGCGTGGATTATTTGTCGCAGGTATTTATAACAATTCGAGCACAGAAGAACCCGAGGAAATAGTGAACCTTCCAGATGTCATGGGGATAGATCTAGAAATTGATGGAGAAGTCTTCTCTTCATTGAAGGGAAAAACGATTTCTTATGACCGAACACTTCACATGGATAGAGGAGAACTAACAAAGGATGTGGTTTGGGAAAGAGAAGATGGCCTACGTCTGCAATTTACGTTTCGCAGATTAGCCTCTAAACACGATGTCCAGGTGCTAGCTTCAAAAGTGAGTATTGAGAGCTTGAACAGGGACGTAACGATTACATTGCGGACAGGCATTGATGCGCAGCAAACGAACTTTGGCCGCCAGCATTTGCTGGAAGATCATGTTCAAGTCCATGACGAAACCTATATGCAAGGTACGTACACAACAACACGATCGCATCAAACCATTGGCTTATTTTCGACATGCACCTATTCAAAGAGCTGTGATGTCCATTTTTTTGCAAAAAACCGCCAGCTGCTATGTGAATCTACAGCTGCATTAAAGAAAAACGAACCGTTTCATATGGAAAAACTCAATGCGGTGTATACAAGTATCGATCAAAGAGTTGATGATCTAAAAGAAGTCGGCTTAGCAAAGGTGAAACAATTATCCGAAGAAGGATATGAACGGATCCTACAACAATCAGAAAACGCCTGGGAGGATTTCTGGAACGAACGGCGAATTGAGATCCATTCCAGCAATCCTATGGATCAGCAGGCGATTGATTTTGCTCAGTATCACTTGGAGATTATGGCTCCGAAACATAACCCTAACCTTAGTGTGGCAGCGAAAGGGTTAACGGGTGAAGGCTATAAAGGGCACGTTTTCTGGGATTCAGAAATCTTTATCTTACCTTATCATCTTTATAATGATCCAAAGGCAGCTAAACAATTGCTGGAATACCGGTATAATAGGTTACCAGAAGCCAGAGAGCGAGCGAAGGCAAATGGACATGAGGGGGCCCAGTTTCCATGGGAGAGCGCACGGACAGGAAAGGAAGAAACCCCTGCTTATGCGGCCATCAATATAAAAACCGGCGAACGGCAAAAAGTGGCCTCAGCCTTAGCGGAGCATCACATTGTAGCCGATATCGCCTATGCTGTTCTTCATTATTATCAAGTAACCAATGACGAGGAGTTCATGGCAGCGAAAGGGTTGACGATGCTTGAAGAAACGAGCAAGTTTTGGCTGAGCCGCACATCAGAACGTGACGGTCAATTGCACCTGTTAAACGTTATCGGTCCAGATGAATATACAGAGTTTATTGATAACAATGCTTATACGAATTACTTGGCCCATTATATTGTAAAACAAACACTGCAAGTATTGGATGCAATCAACGAGCTGAATGAAGAATTTCGAAAGGCAGCGGAAGATTTTCTGAACCGTTTGTATTTACCGAAAGAGAATGCTGACCAGCTTATTCCCCAAGATGGTACATTTTTAAGAAAACCTGCGATTGACTTATCCAAGTATAAAAAGAATCAAGGCAGCCAGTCGATTCTGCTGGATTACTCCAGAGGCGAAGTAAACGAGATGCAAATCTTGAAGCAAGCAGATGTCGTCATGCTGTTATATCTTTTTCCTGATTTATTTTCTAAAGAAACCATTGAGAGGAACTTTACGTATTATGAAGAGAAGACGATCCATGATTCTTCGTTAAGTAAAGCGATTCATTCCATTCTGGCGATGAGATGTGGTCAGGAGGAACTGGCCTACCAGCTCTTCCAGGAAGCCTGCTTAATTGATCTCGGACCGAACCCTCACTCTTCAGATGAAGGGATTCATGCAGCTTCGTTAGGTTCCATCTGGTTGGCCGTCTTTAGTTTCTTGAATTTATCGTTTGAACAGGAACGGATTAAACTGAATCCTACACTTCCTCAAGCATGGTCTTCCTTTAAATTCCCATTCCATTATAAAGGGAGAAAAATTACGGTGGAGATGAATCAGGATGCGTTATGGCTTGAAAAAGTTGGAGGAGACCCGATTGATTTGGAAATCGGGAAGCAACGTTATCAGTTAATCGACCATCTTGAAATTCCCCTGCATAAGGATAATGAATTGCACAAAGAAAGGACTTAATCGATGAAATCACAACAAATAGAAGCCGTCGTTTTTGATCTGGATGGGGTGATAACCGATACCGCCCATTATCATTATTTAGCTTGGAAACAGCTGGCTGATGAATTAGGAATTCCTTTTGACGAAAGCTTTAATGAAAACCTAAAAGGTGTAAGCCGAGTCGAGTCTCTTACACTGATTCTAGCCAATGGAAACCAGGCAGATGCTTATACGGATTCGGAAATAGAAGACTTAGCCAATCGAAAGAATGAGTATTATAAAAGATTGATCCAGCAGCTTACCCCTGAGGACATGTTACCCGGCATGAAGGAACTAATTGAAGAGATTAGAAGTGAACACATCCCTGTTGGGTTAGCTTCAGTATCAAAAAACGCCCAAACCGTCCTGCATGCCTTGGAAATCGAGCACTTATTTGATTACTGTGCGGATGCAGCTAAAATTAAACAATCCAAACCAGATCCGGAAATTTTCCTAACCGTATGTGAAGCGCTGGAAGCGGATCCTGAACACTCGATAGGGGTCGAAGATGCGAAGGTTGGGGTTCAGTCGATCCAATCGAGCGGCATGTGTGCGGTAGGTGTGGGCTCCTATCTTGACCAAGCGGATTTGATGGTAAACGATACAACAGAGCTTTCCTGGACACAAATGAAGCGTGCTTATTTACATCAATAGTAAAGAGGAGGGGACATGTATGAAAGATGAACTCATCGATCAGATTGCCAATCATCTTGAAGACATTTATGGCAAAAGGGATGGCGAGGTGATCAATAAATTTCAAGAACTGATGGAACAGTGGTCCAAAAAAGAGTGGACGACCCCAGCTGCGCCAACAGAACAGAACATTTACCTCATTACATATGGTGACAGCATATACGAAGAGGGGAGACCAACTCTCCCGACATTGCACAAATTTTTGAAGGAAGAAGTCGGCGGCACCATTACGGATGTTCATCTATTACCGATGTTCCCTTACACTTCGGATGATGGTTTTTCCGTAAGCGACTATAGAACGATTCATACAGAGTTAGGAGACTGGAGTGACATTCAAAACTTTTCCGATGATTATCGGCTGATGTTTGATTTTGTAGCCAACCATATGTCGCAATCCAGTGAATGGTTTCAAAAGTATCTTGAAGATGATCCCAAGTACAAAAACTTCTTTATTCCCAAGGATCCAGACTTTATTAGTGAACATGTAGTGCGCCCTAGAACTTCGCCGCTTTATCATGAATACGGTACGGAAGGGAAAACAGCCTGGACAACCTTTAGTAAGGACCAAGTAGACGTTAACTTTGCGAATCCAGATGTGTTAATCGAAATGACAGATATCCTGCTGTCTTACGCCCAGCAAGGCGCAACCAGTATCCGGTTAGATGCGATCGGCTTTATATGGAAGGAATCAGGAACGTCCTGCATTCACTTGCCACAGGCTCATGCCATTATTCAGTTATGGAATACGGTCATGAATGCATTTCAGCCGAATACCCAGATCATTACTGAGACGAACGTTCCTCACCAAGAAAACATTAGCTACTTTGGGAGCGGAACGAATGAAGCGAACATGGTGTACCAGTTTACACTGCCCCCACTGGTTCTTTATAGTTTCATGAAGCATGATGCATCAAAGCTAACCCAATGGGCTCAAACCATTGAACCCGTATCTGAAGAAGCTACTTACTTCAATTTCCTGGCCAGTCATGATGGCATAGGCATGCGCCCTACAGAGGGATTGTTAAAGGAAGACGAAAAGCAAGAGCTCGTCGATCAGGTAAAAGCAAATGGCGGAGATGTTTCGTATAAAAGTAATCCAGACGGAAGCCAATCTGTCTATGAGTTAAACATCAATTATTCGGAAGCCTTAAAAAATAAGGAAGAAGACCTTACCGTAGAAGACGAAGTTCAAAAAATGCTAGCAGCTCATTCCGTTTTACTATCCGTCATCGGTGTACCCGCTATTTACTATCATTCCTTACTAGGTTCAAAAAATGATGAGCATGGTATGGCAGAGTCAGGGATTCCACGCCGAATCAATAGAGAAAAGCTCCAAGTTAATAAGATTCGTGAGGAACTTCAAACGGGTCCCCGTCGTTCTAGTATCTTTTCAGGACTTCAAGAAATGATAGAGATTCGTAAAAAAGAAGCGGCGTTTTCACCGTATGCAGATCAAGAAGTACTCAATATAGATCCTCGTATTTTTGCTTTAAAGAGAATGGATCCTAAGTCAGGGGAGGAAGTTTTCTTTGTTGTTAACACGTCAAGGGAAGAGGTTGAAGTAGAGATGCCATTCAAGGGAACCGATTTATTTCATAATAGAAAAGTAGAAGGTTCTGTTGTTCTTTCAGGTTACGGGTATACGTGGGTTAAGAAAGAGGGAGACAATTAATATTAGAATTGGTGTTATAGAATCATATCTTAAGAACCAAGCGTCGTTCTGGGTGAACGATGGCTTGGTTTTTTATGTAGGTGTTAATGTCTAAATTGTTTATATGATTATAATAAAGTTAAGCAGAACCATAACTATGCAAGGAGAGAATAGTATGCCAGTCTATAACAAGCTAGTGCGTGATAGAATTCCAGAAATTATCGAAAAAACAGGGAAGGAATTTGAAACGAGAATTCTGGATGATAAAGAATACATAGATTCACTGAAGGAAAAACTTCAGGAAGAGCTAAACGAATACTTTACAGCGGAAAATGATGGGGAAGCATTAAAGGAAATGGCTGATTTACTAGAATTAATGCATGCCTTGGCAAATTTTCATGGGGCATCTATGGATAAGGTGGAGGGGATTCGTAAGGATAAAGCCGAAAAAAGAGGAGCTTTTAAAGAACAAATCTATCTCGTTGAGGTTCAGGATTGAGTAACGAAGTAAAACTCCATACAGAACGACTTCTACAGGAAATTCTTGATCATATTCACCATTTTGTGAGTACCGATTGCATCATTACTTTGAAAAAAGGCTTCTAATAATTTGACTGAATAAGATTGGAGAAGCACTTCTCACTAAAGACCTATGAATTAATTAACTGAATATCTTTATATTTGCCTTATAATTTATCACTATATTGTTTGCCTGCAGCCCCATCGTGTAGTGGGTAGCGGGTTTTTTTAGAATTGGATCACATTGAAATATACTTTTACAGAAATTGTTTAATTACTATTTATTAAATAGCGGTATCGGTGTTAGGTAAGACAAAAGTTTGATAAAATTGTAAGAAGAGTAAATCGACAAAAGTAAAGTGAGGTATTTCGTTTGAAATCAATTAACACCATGGAGAAAGCTAAGAATTTTTTTGAATATATGCTTTCCTTGAATAAGCTTGTTGGGAAAGTAGTTAGAGATTACAAAGAATTTGATAAAAACTGGGACTTGAATGAACTTAATGATTTGGAAGGCTGTTATACCTTTGAAGATTGTCAGAAAGAGGAGCATGTTTTAGAGATACATAGACCGGTCATTAACGAAAGAGATGAAAAACCTCCAAAGCCAGACAAGTTAATCTCTCAGTGGATTAATTTTGATTATAACAATGAAACTAGCAATCCATCATATAAAGTTGAAAAAGTTGCTACAGATGATGATGGAAACCAAATTAAAGAAATATTTTCTGAAAACAGTAAGCGAAAGCAATCCTACCAGGCGTGGGTTGCTGAATGGAAGGAATGGGCGGCTAATTTAAAAGAGAAAAGAACTGTCTTGCGTCTTTATGAGGAGTACTTTGAGCTGATTTCTCGCTTTGAAAAAGAGGGAGAGGCTCTCGAATTTATTTATGGAACTGGAATTTTCTGTTGGAAGCATCCAGATCCGAAAATTGGAACTATTCGTTCTCCACTTATTACAACAAAACTGGAACTGGAGCTTGATGCTGATAGAGGTATCATCACTGCCAATCAAGTCGATGAAACCATAAAGGTTGAAAATGAAATGTTCTCGGGCGTGCAACTTCCAAATATGGACCAAGTGAATGAATTGACTTCTAGCATCCAAGCTAGCGGGATAACCGAAGACTTTTCGGACTTCTATACCCAATTCGTTAATTTAATAGATGCCAATGGGGAATACATAGCAGAACCTACTAATATCAAGCCACAAAAACATCCTACCATTTATGATTATTCTATTTTTTCTTTAAGAAGCAAAAATACAAGGGTATTACGAGAGGATTTAGAGCAAATAATCGAAGAAATTTCTTTAGGTGAAGAATTTGAGCTCTCTGAAACGGTTCTATCCATTTTGGGTGAAGAAAGTGACCTTGCAGAAGATAACGTAGAAGAGACTGAAAAAGATAAATTAGATTCAATGGAGAAAAATCTATATTTTCCCCTAGAGTCTAATGAACAACAAAAAGAAATCGTTAATAGAGTTGAACATCATCATGGTGTCACTGTTCAAGGACCTCCAGGAACAGGGAAGACTCATACAATCGCGAATCTCGTATCACATTTTCTTTCTGAAGGGAAAAAGATATTAATCACGAGTCAAAAGGAGAGTCCTTTAAAAGTATTAAAGAACAAGATACCTAAAGAAATTCGTGATTTATGTGTACCTGTACTTGGCGGAGGAAGAGAATCCTTGCAAGAAATTGAGCAATCTATTCGTACCATTAGTGAAAAGCTAGGAGAAGTAGATGTTCAAAAGCTTGAAAGAGTGATTGAGAGAAATAAGGATAATTTAGATCGAAGCAAGCGAAATGAATCAAAGTTAAAAAGCCAAATCAAAGAATATGCCGAAAAAGAGGGTACTTCCATTCAATATAAAGGAGAAAGATTATATAAGTATGATGTAGCTAAACGTCTTTCAGAATCTACTATTGATTACTTCTGGATCCAAGATGACGTGCCTCTAGACGGGAGATTTCCGTTGCAAGCTCCAGATTTTAAAGAAATGTGGGCTTTAAGGGGTGAGTTACATAAAGATGATTTATCTTTAGTTCTTAAGAAACTTCCAGTGGTAGATGAACAGATTAGGAATAGTGAATCGTTCTCCTCTTTCATGGACGGAGGAGAAAGTTTAGTTGATTCTAACGATATTGGAAGGAACATATTGGAAACCTATCAGCTTCCGAGTAATGAAACTGTACTTGAACCATTACTAGCGAGTATCAACGCAACAATCCATGTTTCAGAGATCTTAAGTGATAATGAATATCAAGCTGTTATTGAAGACTTACGTGCGGGAGGCGGACGTGAGCAGCGTTGGCGGACATTAATTGAGGAAACAGAATTCGCGAAGCAAAAACTATTTGAATACTACAACCAACTTGTTACTCATAAAGTAGATCTACCTCATAAAGATTTATCCGTTTTAAGAGAAGAATTAGAAATTGCGAAAGAACGCTTAAAGTCTGGCAAAAAGCCAAATTTCTTCTTTTTTATGCTTAAGGGGAAGTCATGCAAGTATTTGTTTGAAGAACCTGTGATTGATGGGAAGTCAGTCAACACGTTAGAGGATATTGTGCCGCTTGAAACCTACCTGAAATATGAAGAGCTTAAACAAGAAACCGCTCGTAAATTCAATGGAAATATGGAAGAGATAGGGCATTCCATCATAGAACTGAAAGAGAAAAGGTTCCCTTACCTTCTAGAGGATCGGTTAAATGAACTTAAATCAATCCAAGAGTCGATTGATGCAGTTATTTCATTCA
Organism: Halobacillus naozhouensis; assembly: GCF_029714185.1. Classification (NCBI taxonomy): domain Bacteria; kingdom Bacillati; phylum Bacillota; class Bacilli; order Caryophanales; family Bacillaceae; genus Halobacillus; species Halobacillus naozhouensis. The sequence goes on from NZ_CP121671.1 coordinate 795,780, forward strand.
AAGAGGAAGTTGCCGATTATAACTTTGATGAACTAGATCCATACTCACCAAAAGATAATAAAAAGTTAAAAGCAGAGATGGAAACAGCCATTGAACACCTGAAGTACCGTAATTGGGACCAGGAGTTTTACAAGGAGCATAAACTTTTAAAAGAATTAAGTGACGAGGGAGAGATGCATCCGATTACGGAAGAGTTTACGGCTGCATTTGAGAGAAAGGATCGTGCTAAATGGAGTGAACTTTTAACAAGTTTACAAACATTGCAAGAGAAACAAGTGAACGTAAAACAGTTTTATCAGTTGCTCGATCCATTAAAACGATCCTTGCCTCTAACTAGAAAGTGGATCGAATTTTCAGTTGGAAAACGAATTGATTTTCCAGAAGAATACAAAGAAGCCTTTGAGCTTAAGAAGTTGCAAACGTGGTTAGATGAAACAAAGGATATGAATGTTGCCTTTCTAAAAGGCCAAATAGAAGACGAGCATAAAGAACAAAGAAAACTCGTGCGCGAAATCGTAAGTGCGGCCACCTGGAAGAATCAAGTGCAATCTATAACAGCGAGGGAGAAGAGAGCACTGTCTGCATGGAAGTCTTATATTAAGCGGTTTGGCCAGGGAACAGGTAAGTATGCGCAGAACCATTTACAGGATGCTAGAGAAGAGATGAAAACGGCTCAAAGCGCGATCCCTGTATGGATTATGCCAGTCAACCAAGTGATTGAAAACTTTCCTGTTACCAATAATAAGTTTGATGTCATTATCTTCGATGAAAGTAGCCAATGCGATTTATTCTCCGTCAATGTATTAATGCGGGGAAATAAAGTGATTGTAGTGGGCGATGATGAACAAATTAGTCCTCAATCAATTGGAATCAATCAAGAGGACGTTTATGACCTCACAAGACGGTACATGACGGGCATCCCGAATGCAACTTTGTTTGATGGGAATATCTCGTTATATGAAATTGCTGAACAAACTTTCCCTAAAGAAGGAAAGTTAATGCTACGTGAACACTTCCGTTGTGTACCCGAGATTATCCAGTATTCCAATGACTTAAGCTACGGTGGGGAAATGATTCCTTTGCGATTGCCGTTAGAAGATGAAAAAATTGATCCACCCGTGCACGCTGTAAAAGTCGATGAAGGCTACAATGATGAGAGGAATAAAGACATTAACCTTCCAGAAGCGGAGGCCATCGTTGGTGACATCGCAGAAATGATCGAAGACCCTAAATTTAATGATCAAACGATTGGTGTCATAACCCTCCAAGGTCAGAAACAACATAGACTAATCGAGAATTTGATTCGTGAAAAAATTGGGGACCGTGATTTTGTAAAACGTAAAATCATTTGCGGGAATCCTTACACCTTACAAGGGGATGAAAGAGATATAGTATTTCTATCCATGGTCGTAGCTCCTGATCGGAATTTTAGAGCCTTAACAAAATCCTCTGATAAACAACGTTTTAATGTTGCGGCAAGTAGAGCCAAGAACCAGATGAGACTCTACCACTCCGTAGAATTGGAACGGTTAAATCCAGATGATTTACGATATAAATTGTTGAGCTACTGTAAGAATCCAACACGTCTTAATGAACAAGTCGAAAACTTAGAAGAGAAGTGTGATTCTCCATTTGAAATTGACGTCCTTCGAATGATTTTAGCTAAAGGTTATAAAGTAACTCCGCAGGTACAAGTGGGCCGCTATCGAATCGACTTTGTGATTGAAGGCTTACGTGACCGTTTAGCCGTTGAATGTGACGGGGAACGATGGCATGGTCCTGAGAAGTTTGAAGAGGATATGCAACGGCAAGAATCACTTGAACGTGCTGGTTGGAAGTTTTGGAGGGTCCGGGGAAGAGAATTTTATTTTGATCGGACAAAAGCAATGGAAAGTTTATGGGAACAATTGAATGAGATGGGGATTGAACCTGTTTATAATCATTCAGTTCCTAGTTGAATGTAAATTCTTAGTTTGACCTGGGCTTAGTCTCTAATAGATTAACGCGCCGCTAGTCAGGCACCAAATCTATAATAGATTCTAACTTTCAAAAAGTTTACGATGTAAACAATAGAAGATTAACGAAGATTAAATACAGAAAAAAGATAGTATGGGGTGGTTTTTTGTCTAATTATCAAGTAAATAATACTTCAGTAAATGCACTGATCAGCTGGATTGAACAAGATATTGTAGCAATCCCTGAAATTCAGCGACCATTCGTTTGGAAACCTTCTAAAGTAAGGGATCTAATGGATTCATTATATAATGATTATCCTGTTGGTTACATTATTACATGGCAAAATCCTGATGCTCGTTTAAAAGATGGGACAGTTTCCCACGGCAAAAAAATACTAATTGATGGCCAGCAACGTGTTACAGCTATCATGGCTGCGATCTCAGGTAAGGAAGTTGTAGATAACAATTATAAGAAGAAGAAAATTAGGATTGCTTTTAACCCAATTGAACAAATTTTTGAGGTTGAAAACCCAGCAATTCGAAAAGATAAAAGGTGGATACCTGATATTTCTCAGGTATTCCAACAGGGGTTTGATACGTTCGATTTCATCAATGAATATTGTGAACGTAATCCAGAGATTAGTAAAAATGAGCTCAATGAGATTCTTCAGAAGCTCACTAGTGTAAGGTATAGTTCAATTGGGATAATTGAATTAGCCCATACATTAGATATTGAGGTAGTTACAGAAATTTTCATTCGAATTAATTCTGCTGGGGTAAATTTGAGTCAGGCGGATTTTGCTATGTCAAAAGTATCTGTCAACGATTTGTACAATGGGCCAATCATCCGGAAAACTGTTGATTACTTCTGTCACCTAATTAAAAGCCCAGCAATCTATGAAAATATCATTGAAAATGATTACGATTTTGCTGAAACTGATGAGATGAATAAGATAAAATGGTTAAAGAATTATAATACAAATATTTATGAGCCAAGCTACTCAGATCTTTTACGCGTTGCCTTTACATTTAAGTTTCTCCGTGGTCGTTTATCAAATTTGGTTAGTCTATTATCTGGACGTGACTTTGAAACGAGAGAGTATAAAGAAGAAATAATTGAGGATTCATTTACACAATTACATGATGGGGTACTGAAGTTTGCCAACGAAACTAATTTTAAACGCTTTATAATGATTCTTAAGTCTGCCGGTATCGTTAATGCTAAAATAGTCCGTTCTCAAAATGCTTTAAACTTTGCATACACTCTGTTTTTATTACTTAGAGAGAAAGATGTAAATGATGCAACCATCAACAAAGTAGTAAGAAGATGGTTAGTAGCTTCTATTCTCACTGAACGTTATTCAGGTTCACCAGAATCTATGTTTGATTTTGATATTAAACGGTTTGACCAACATGATGATCCAATGGAATATGTGAAAAAAGTAGAAGCTGGAGAATTATCAGCGGCATATTGGGAGAACATTTTACCTGCCAACCTAAATACATCTGTTACTAGTAGTCCTTATTTTAATCTATATGTCATGTCTCAAATTTATAATAAAGACTATGCCTTCTTATCTAAATCTATTACGGTGCAGCAACTTATTGAAGAACGTGGTGACGTCCATCATGTGTTTCCAAAGAAATACTTACAGGCAAATGGGTTTAATAATAGAAGGCAGTACAATCAGATCGCAAACTATGCTTATACTGAACAAGCTGTTAATTTAGCCATTAAGGCACAATCCCCAAAAGATTATATGGAGAAAGTTAAACAACAGGTAAATGGAGATGCTCTTCACATGGGGGAAATAAATAATATGGAGTCTTTAAGGGAGAACCTTGAGATGAACTGTATCCCTGAGTCTATATTTGATCTTGCATCCAATGACTATAATGAGTTTCTAGAGGAGAGAAGGGAATTAATAGCCAATAAAATTCGTGAATATTATAAAAAGCTTTGATAAAAATGTCTGGCTCACATAGGGTCAGACATTTTTATATTGATTAGAAAGTTCTTAGCATGGATTAAAGATTTTCTTGTGGATTCCTTCAACCTAATTTCTCGTGTGGACCTTGTCAATGAACGTGTAGAAGTTAACACAAAGCGAAAGGTTCTCGGGCATGGCAAGGCCACTTATAATGGGATTATTTCTACAGACACTCGTGCGACCAAATATGTGGAAAAATGGTACGAGGATCCACGTTTTGAAACAGATGTATTGCCAAAGACGATTCGGAACGGCTGATTTTTTAGTTAACAATGCTGCCATATGGCCAACTAGTTATGTTAAGGATATGAGCTTAACTGAATGGAATGAAACACTGGATATTAATCTGAGATCCGTCTTCTTAACGAGTCAAACTTTTGCAAATCACTGTCTGAATGAAAACAAACGAGGAAAGATCCTAAATATAACATCGCAAGCAGCTTTTAATGGTTCGACTACTGGTCATGCCCATTATGCGGCCAGCAAGTCAGGGATGATCGGTTTCTCGATATCATTAGCTCGTGAGCTCGCGAAGGATGGTATCAATGTCAATAACTTAGCTCTTGGAATTGTTGAAACGGATATGATTAAAGATAAGCTTGAAAAGAATCAAAATTATTATTTGAACCGTATTCCGTTAGGGCGAGTCGCTGAGCCAAGAGAAATTGCAGACATTGCAAGTTTCCTTGTTTCAGAGAAAGCCAACTATATCACTGGCGCCACCCTTGATGCAACAGGTGGCATGTTGATGCGCTAAAACCAATGGTTAAGGAGTGGGTTTGTAATGAAATGTTTGGCTATAGCTGATTTGTTTATTACAAAGGAAATGATGCAGCACGGGTTAACAAAACTAACTGAGGCAGGAATAGCGGTAACGGTAAGAGAATGGAAACATGAAAATTTAGAGAAGTTACAACAAGATAATCTGGCTATAGAGCAGGGAGGCAGTGAGGTAATTGAGCTTCCCGATCATTTAATGAAGGACATTGATTCATTTGATCTAATCATTACACAGTTTGCACCAGTGAATAAAAAGGTAATAAGTGCCACTAGTAATCTCAAAGGAGTTGGTATTATGCGAGGGGGGACGGAGAACATAAACGCATCATTTGCTGAAGAAAAAGGGATTACAGTCATAAATACACCAGGACGTAACGCTCGCAGTGTAGCAGAATTCACAGTTGGATTAATTCTTGCCGAGGTACGGAACATTGCTCGTTCTCATGCAGCTCTGAAGCAAGGTGTGTGGCGCAAGGATTTTCCAAATGGAGACTTTGTACCGGAATTAGAAGGTCGAACAGTCGGTTTGATTGGATTTGGAAACATCGGTCAGCTGGTTGGGAAGTTTTTAAGCGTGTTTGGGGCAAAGATCATTTTCTACGATCCATATTATAACGGAGAGACCTCTTTTGATAATGTAGACTTAGAGAATCTTCTTAAGCAATCAGATATTGTATCCATGCATGGAAGGCTGACAGAGGAGACGCGTAATATGATAAGGGCAGAGCATTTTAAAATGATGAAGAGCACTGCAATTATCGTCAACTCTGCACGTTCGGGACTGATTAAGGAAGATGATTTGATTGAGGCTTTACAGAACAGGGAGATTATTGGAGCGGCTATAGATACCTTTGATCATGAACCTCTTGAAGAAGACAGCCCGTTTTTAAAGCTGGATAATATAACGCTGACGGCTCATATGGCAGGGAGTACACATGATTCTTTTAGGAATACACCGAATAAGTTGGCTCAGAGGATATTAGAGCATTTGGAATGAAATTTCAAACCTCCTTCTTAACATCTATTATTGATATGTGGTAATTACTAATCTAAATTACACGAATCCACAAGTATTGTAAGTAGCATTCATGTCAAATTAGCGAAGGTATATATACAAACGTAAACGTTGATGTTTACGTTTGTATTTTTGCACGCACAATCCAGCATCCAGGTCAGCAAAGAAGACAGGATTATTTAAGCAACCTAACCTAGTTAACTAGTAAGTTTCAGAAAGATATCAAAAGGCAAAAAAATCGCCACTCTAACGAGCGGCGAATAATTTAGTAGTCTGTTCAAGTGTTAAAGGAAATGACTTAAAACGGGTTTAAAAATTCAATGTGCGTTTTAGGATCGAAAACTTACGCTCAGATTTCTTCAGCGCATTTTTTGACCCAAATAATAAGTTAAACATCGATGCCCCTCCTGTTGGTACATGATATTTTATTTCCTCAATGGTATTATAGCCTAGAACACCAAAAAGGTCAACACAAATTGTATACCAAATACCATATAAGAGGCTTTAAATCTCTGAAAATACCCTATAATAATTAATGAACTCTCATTTGGTATACCAAATGAGAGTTCATTAATTATGGAAAACACACTAAAATACTTATATAACAAGTGTTAAAGCTAATATTCACAATGAAATGAGCAGTCAGGCAAGTAGTCAATTATCTTAGTTTACTCTAAAATTATAAAATATTGTATACCATATGATGGATTTTCTTGATTTAATAGTATAGAATGATAGTTAATTCAGTTCCATAATCTATTATTCGAATGAATGGTGATGCTATGTTGAAATATTTATATGGTCTTTCAATATTTTTCTATCTTATAACGGTTGTCTTTCCAACGGTTAACGCTGCATCTTTGTTATCACTAACTTGTTTCCTCATCATTTTGCTAACGATTTTTAAAGTATCTAGGTTTGTCAAAGTAATGGGAGGATTCTTTTTATTAATTGGTACGTTTATGTTGATTGATAGTGGGGCTGGTTGGAAAGACTTTCTTTTTTCGTTCGGACCGATGATGAATTTACTTACTCTTTTTGCAATGGTCCCGATTTTGGCGTTACCTATAAAAATAGGGAAGTATGAAGTGCGAATCCGAAGTTTAATTAAACAAAAGGTCAAATCTTCCAGCCAATTATATTCGATGACTTCTGGGATTTCATATTTCTTTAGTATTTTTTTAAATCTCGCTACATTGCCGATGACTTATTACTCGATACGGCCGGCAACTGATATATTTTCCCTGCAGGATAAGGAAAGGTTTATGAGCAGGGCTATTACACATGGGTTTGCTATGCCATTAATGTGGGCACCAGTCACCCCAATTGTGGGCATCGTAATTGAAATGACAGGCGTTAGTTGGGCTTCCATGCTCCCTTATGTCTTACCTTTAAGTATAGCGGGTTTGTTGCTTGATTGGATGCTAGGGAAGAGTAATGCTAAAAAACAGGCAAAGCAGAATCTAGGGTTTAAAAGTGAAAATGATGAAATAGCGGCGGCTAGTGAGGCGAGTGAAGAAAGTGTACACTCCGGCAGATTATATCACATATTGATTGCCATTATTATCTTCAACCTCCTGGTTTCTGTATTCGAAACACAGTTTTCTTTTTCCTTTCTCATTCTTGTTGCGTTACTGGTCATTCCGTTCACTCTTTTGTGGTCACTATGTATAAGAAAAACGAAAGCATTTGGCATCGGATTGAAAGAACACTTTCAAACACACCTCCCAAAAATGAAAGATCAATTTTTTATTTTTCTATCAGCTGGATTTTTTATTTCATCGATTCAATTCTCAGGTACCGATCATGTTTTGAACCAATGGATAAGTGCTATTAAGGATATAATCGGAATAGAAGTTTTTCTTATTGTTTTATTATTCATCCCGCTTGCTTTAGCCTTTACTGGATTACATCCAGCAGTAGGTTTGGCACTAATGGCAGAGGCATTGGATCCCCAAGGGCTTGGTATATCTCCCTATATACTAACTACCTCTATGCTTGCAGGATCAGTAGCTGCTTTCTTAATGGGTCCTTACAATGCTACTATTGGAGTTATGTCAAATATTGTTAAAGTAACTTCCTTTAGAATTTCTAAATGGAATGTATCCTTCACCTTATTGTTCTTAGGATTTTGCATAAGCTATTTGATATTTTTGGAGATACTTATTTGATTGCGGTGGCCTGCCGTTAATTGTGAATCTCATTACAAAAAACCTTGCCTTTAATCGGCAAGGTTTTTAGAGTTTTTATTTGCCCCTTAAGAGTGTTACGCTGTTGTCGTTTCAGATTTAACGAGTTTTGAGAATTTAGAATCCTCGCTGTTACCGGATCCCTTTACTATTTCATCTAATTCTTCTCTAGCATCATCAATGTTTTCAAAAGCCTCAAAGAATTTCACTCTAATATAATTAACAAATTCTTTCTCTCCATACTTCTCATATAACTGGATCTTTGTACGATCATCTAATACCTTTGCGATAGTATATGTTGCTTTTAATTTATCGAAAAAATAAAATTGGTACGACTCTACTACCTCAAGTCCATCATTATCCAGTACTGTTTGATAAGTATCCTTATTGGTTAACACAATGTATTTATCCATCCATACACGCTCCTTTAGTAAAAATTAGAATCATTTCCTTTAGACCAATTGAATAGTGATCCGGCCCCCCCTTTTTTTGTATTTTGTATACCAAAACATTTGACTTTAGTCTATAACACGATAAATATTTTATCAAGAGTAATTTAGAATTTTCCGAAAATAGATAATCTAATCAATGATCACTTAATCCTTTTAAACAATGAGGAAGCCTATGATCGGGATAATATTGGTAATATATTCATGTTTAAAATACATTGAAAGGGTTTACAATTTCAAAATTAAACATTATACTCAAGAAAATTCAAAAAATTAAGAACAGTGATGAAAGGGTGTTGGTATGCCAAAGGTTAAATTGCATGTGGATGGAGAAATAGTCGAACAAGAGGTTAAAGATCATGCTAATCTCGTAGTTTTAGCTGGAATTAAACAATTCCCTAAGCTGAAGTATGGATGTGGAATGGGGAAATGTACGAGATGTACATGCAGGGTAATTGATGGTGGAGACCAATTGGATCCTCCAAATTGGAAAGAAGAAAAAAGGTTGGGAGATAAATTAGAAGAAGGTTACCGTCTTACATGTCAGTTGTCGGTAAAGGATGACTTAGAGATTTCACAAGAAAATATTGATGTCCGAAAGAAAAAAAGAGAAGTACAGGAACTAAGGAAGGATTAATTTTTTGTTTAAAATATTGGTATACAATAAACCAAAGGAGAGGATCATTTGAACGCGTATATGCTAAGCGAAATGACCTGGGAAGAAGTAGGAGATGCCCTGAAAACGGTGGAAGTGGCTGTTATTCCGATAGGAGCTCATGAACAGCACGGCCCTCATATGGTTGAAAGCTGTGATGCTGTACTGGCTACGGAAATGGCTAAACAATTAGCAGAAAAAATGTTCCCTCGTATAATTGTGACACCAACAATCAATATGGGAGTATCTGAACACCATATGAATTTTCCAGGAACAATTTCTTTAAAGCCTGAAACGCTTATTGCTATCTTAAAAGACGTTGTCCGTTCCTTGAAGCACCATGGTATTACTAAATTCTTGTTTTTAAATGCACACGGAGGAAACCAGTCGACGTTGAGTGTCGCTAGCACAACTTTATCAGCAGAAGAGTCGGTGGAGGTATATTATGCGAAAACAACAGCCTCTGCTAAACAAACGGTGGCCCATGCGATTACATCTCCTATTTTTGGACACAGTTGTGAGCGCGAAGTATCAGAAGCCTTATATTTAGCACCCTCACTGGTACGTGCTGATAGATTGGCGAAAGGTGATTTTATTGAAGGGGGGAGATATAAACAATTGAGACCTGGGAAGGCCATTCAAGGTTTTTATCGTTACGAAGATATGACAAGAAATGGAAGTATTGGTGATGCTACGAAAGCATCGAGAGAAATCGGGGAACAAATTGTACAAGAAGCTGTAGAGAACATAACACTGTCTTTGGAAGAAATTTTGGATTACAAAGTAGAGTCTGTTCATTAAAAAAAAGAGAAAGAAGTCTGTTTAGACGGTTAAAAGGAAATTTGACGAAAAGGGTGTGTGCGTTTGGAGTTAACTATTGCCCATTGGCTTTACGGTGCAGTTACGTTTCTAGTCATTGTCACGATGTTGTTTCGCCGGGGAGTTATACTTCCCACTATCGTTGGTACTTTTTTAGTAGCATGGGTTTATAAAGGATCAGTAGTTGGAGGATTCCAGGCAGTTTTTAACGCCAATCTTGTTGCAGCAAGGGAACTGTTCAGTATTTTTTTGATTATCACCCTTATGGTTGCCCTGCTCAACTCACTAAAAGAGATCGGGGCAGATGAAAAAATGATCGTCCCTATTACGAAGGTGATGAAGAATGGACACATTGCTTTCTTAGTACTGATGGCAGTAACCTATGTCATTTCCTTGTTTTTCTGGCCGACCCCTGCAGTTCCATTAATTTGTGCTCTATTAGTTCCAGCAGCGGTACGCGCAGGGCTTCCGGCAATGGGGGCGGCTGTAATCATCGCTATCTCAGGACAAGGCATGGCATTGTCGTCCGATTATATTATGCAGGTTGCTCCAATGATGAGTGCGACTGCGGCAGGGATTGAAACTGCCCAAGTTGCTGATAAAGCCTTCATTATGTCCCTGATAACAGGTAGTGTAGCGGCTACAGTAGCGTATGTCGCTGTTAGAAAATCAATTACCAAGCCTAATAGCGATGAATCTCTATCTTCCCTAAATGGTCTGCCAACAAGTGTAGATCCAACAGTTGAGGCAGAAATATCAGCAACTTCTGAAGTTGATGTTTACGAAGCCAGGCGTGGAATATGGGGCACAGTCTTTGCTGTGCTTGTGCCACTATCTCTATTGGCTGTTATGATATTCATGTTTTCCACACAAATCGGCGGTGATACTGTAGGAGGATTTGAAGGTGGGGATGGTGCAGCATTCATAGGTGGAGTCGCTGCGGTATTGCTGATTTTAGCCTCTGTCGCATTCCGGAGAATTCATGCGCTAGATAAAATCAGTGATCATTTCACAGAAGGTTTTGTATTTGCATTTAGGGCTATGGGTCCAGTGATACCGATTGCTGGTTTCTTTTTTCTCGGAAGTTCTGATTTCACAGGGGCGATTCTTTCTTTAGGTGAAGATGCGACTACCCCAGCCTTTTTGTTTGACCTTGTTCAAACAGCACAAGGTTATATTCCGGAAAATGCTCTATTCACAGCATTTGGAATACTTATAGTAGGAATCATCACGGGGCTTGACGGTTCAGGGTTTTCAGGTTTACCTTTGACTGGTTCATTGGCTGGCGCGATGGCAAATACGACTGGAGTGGATACTGCTACGCTTGCAGCAATCGGTCAAATGGGTTCTATTTGGACAGGGGGAGGAACATTGGTCGCGTGGTCATCCCTAGTGGCTATCGCAGGCTTTTGTGGGGTATCTGTATTGGATCTTGCCAGAAAAAACTTCATCCCAGTTATAATGGGTCTTTTTGCTTCCGCTGCCTTTGCCGTGTATTTCCTGTAAAAGAACTAACGTAGGAATACAAAAGGTTTAAAAATTCAGAAAATGATGTTTACAAACAATAAATAATAGGTTACTATTTAATCAATGGTATACCAAATTAATGGAGTTACTAGTTATTTCTTTCTTCAAAGCGTGGATGCTGGGGGGATTTAAAGAATTCAACGCTTTAGCTTAGGTATACTTGGTATACAAAATACTGTACACAAAATACTGGGTTGTAATCTCACATTTGATTTCAAGGAGGAGAATGGAAATGGCAGAACTATTATCAAAGGATGAGTTTCGTAAGGAGCTAGAAGAGGCGATTAAAGGGAACCACAGTCAGAAAGCACCTTTTACAGTTGCCTGGTCAGAAGGAAAGTTAGAGAGAAAACATTTCGCTAAATGGGCTGAAAACCATTACCACTATGTTGGACCATTTGCGAACTATCTTTCTTATATTTATCACAATACGCCAGAAGGACCAGAATTCGAAGATGCTAAGGACTTTACGCTACAAAATATGTATGAGGAAGAGATTGCAGCTGACCGTCACACGGATCTATTAATTCGTTTTGCTGAAGCATGTGGAACAACTGGTGATAGAGTTCGTGATCCTAAAAATATGGCAGCTACAACACTAGGATTACAAAGCTGGTGTTATTCGGTTGCATCTCGCGAGAATTTCGTTGTTGCTACAGCAGCACTTGTAGTCGGATTGGAATCTCAAGTTCCTGATATTTACCGTAAACAAACACCTACACTTCGTGAAAAATACGGGTTCGATGATGAATCGATCGAATTCTTCGACCTCCACATCGTATCTGATGAAATCCATGGGGAGCGCGGTTATAAGATTGTATTAGAGCATGCAAATACTCCAGAGCTACAACAACGTTGTTTAGAGATCGTTCGTACTGGAGCTGAAATGCGTCGCATGTACATGGATGGTCTTTGGAGAGAGTATCTTGAAAAAGACCTAGGTTCATTAGTACAAGCCTAATACTAAAAACAAATTAATAGTGTGGCAGTTTCCTCAAGAAGGGAGCTGCCACTTTGTTCATAAATAGCTATAAATGGAAAGGATGTATGGAATGTTAACAACGGAAGCAGAACTTTTTAATAATTTAGTTGATGGGGAGTGGAAACCATCAATTAGTCAAAGAACCTTCAATAGCATAAATCCAGCGAATAAAGAAGAGGTTGTTGGTGTATTTCAAGCCTCTACCGAAGAAGATGTAAAACTAGCAATTGAAGCAGCAGAAAGGGCTTTTCCGAACTGGTCCCAAACCCCTCCTTCTAAAAAAGCAACGATTTTAAACAAAGCAGCGGATTATCTTGAAGAAAATGTAGACCAATTTGCGGAAGAATTGACACGTGAAGAAGGAAAGGCGATTGGAGGATCTCGTAAAGAAGTGCTAAGATCCGCCCAAACGCTCCGTTATTATGCAGTCGAAGGACAGAGTTTCACAGGGGAAACGTTCCCGCATGATGACCCGCAAATGAAGGTTACATCTGAATTAGAGCCTTTAGGGGTTGTAACGGTTATCACTCCATGGAATTTCCCAATATCTATTCCAGCCAGAAAAATCGCCCCTGCTTTGATTACTGGAAACACGGTTGTATTTAAACCATCTTCCGAAACGCCTTTGATTGCTTTCCGCCTAGTAGAAGCTTTGAAGCAAGCGGGCCTTCCAGAAGGTGTACTTAATTTTGTAACGGGTAGCTCACGTGATATAGGGGACAGTCTAGTTGATCATCCTGGGGTCAAAGCAGTCACGTTCACTGGATCGACTTGGGCAGGGGAGCAAATTCATAGAAACGCATCACTAGATACACGAACACAGATGGAGTTGGGTGGGAAAAATCCACTTATTGTGATGAATGACGCAGATGTGGAGCTCGCCGCAAAGCTGACCATAAACGGTGGTTTTTCTTTATCTGGCCAGGCATGTACAGGAACTAGTAGAGTACTTGTCATGAAAGAAATGAAAGATCAATACCTTCAAGCATTAATAGAAAAAACAAGTGCCCTAAAAGTCGGAAATGGTTTTGAAGAGGGGGTAACGATCTGCCCGCTGGCCAGTGAAAAACAGTTGGAAAACGTCTTGAAGTACATTGAAATCGGAAAGGAAGAAGGGGCTGAGCTTGTATATGGAGGGAAGCATTTAACGGATGGCCATTATGCCAACGGTTATTATGTCCAACCAACCATATTCACCAATGTTTCACCCACCATGAGAATAGCTAAAGAGGAAATATTTGGACCAGTCATTTCAGTGATCGATGTGGAAAGTTATGAGGAAGCCATCTCCGTCGCCAATGATGTGGAATACGGGCTGGCTGCTTCTATCGTTACAAATAATATTGGCATTGCCCAACGGTTTACTAGAGAAATTCAAGCTGGAACCGTAAAAGTGAATCGTACGACAACAGGAAACTTGATTAATGCGCCGTTTGGTGGCATTAAAAAGTCTAGTACATCCACTTTCCGTGAATCAGGAAGAGACGGGTTAGGGTTTTTCACGCAAATTAAAACTGTATATGTTGGATATTAATTCACTTACAAGGAGGGACCCTTATCATGAAAAGTGTTATGAAATTGGACTTAGAAGAAGCAAAATTATTAATTGAAGAAGCCAAAAAGAAATCGGAAGAGATCAATGTGCTGGAAACGATTGCCGTAGTAGATGGGGGCGGGAACCTAATTGCTCTCGAGCGTATGAATGGCGCACGGATAACAGGTGCGGAAATTGCGATTGCTAAAGCATTCACCGCAGCAGGGCACAAACGCTCTACACATCTTTTTAACAAAGAGCCGAATGGACCGGTACTTCCAGGTAATGAGGCTTTTGGCATTCAGCACATGCTTCCTGGGAAATTTGCTGTTTTCGTCGGAGGTTTTCCAATTGTTGTTGATGGAGAAGTAATCGGCGGAATTGGTGTCAGTGGTGGAAATGGTGAACAGGATACAGCTGTAGGAACGGCAGCATTAGGCGCTTTGCAGAGTCACCTTCAACCAGATGGACATGAAGTGATTATAGAGGCTGATATCAAGGCATAGACGGTCCAGAACAGTACTTATACTTGCAGATTTTTTTACGAAAGAAGGAGATTGTTTTGAAACCTTATAAGGACCTTACAATCGGCTTCGCTAGGACAGGGGTTACTGGATACGGAGGCGGACCTTCAACGATTCCTTTGATAGAATATGAAGCTGTTAAGAAATACAAATGGATGACCGAAGGTGAATTTATCCAGACCTTGGCATTGGCTAACACGCTTCCAGGACCTATTGCGACAAAAATGGCAGCGTATATTGGCTATAAGGTGAAAGGGAACACAGGGGCAATTGTCGCTATTATCGCTCATATATTACCTTCTTTAGTGGGTATGTTGGTCATGTTGGGGGTATTGTACAGTTATAGGTCTTCTCCGATTGTTAGCGGTATGGTCCAAGGTGTTACTCCGATCATCGCCATTTTGCTGATGGGAATGGCATACAAGTTTGCGGACAAATCTCGTAAAGGGATGGGATCTCCGATCATGTTGTTACTCATGGGTGTCTCATTAGTTGTCCTGCAAGTTTTGAACCTGCATCCAGGCATAATGATCGGCGCCTGCCTAGCGGGGGGTTTTATCTTAGCAACCTATAAAAGTAAAAGGAACAAATCTCAGAGTAAATCTCAAGTACAGAGGGAAAAAAGCGTATGATGTATTGGGATATTTTTTGGGCGTTTTTTATTTCAAATCTACTTGGGTATGGTGGAGGGCCAGCTACTATACCTCTTATCCAGAATGAGGTTGTCAATCACTATGAATGGATGACCCTGAATGAATTCGGAGATTTATTTGCAATTGCGAATGTCTTGCCAGGTCCCATTGCAACCAAAATGGCTGGCTTTATTGGATATCAAGTCGGAGGGGGATTGGGTGCTGTTATTGCTCTGACGGCAACTATCCTTCCTTCAGCGATTGCGGTCATACTTCTGTTCAAGTTTTTAAATATTTTCAAGGATTCACCTCAGGTGAATCTAATGACAAAAGCAGTGCAGCCAGTTATTGCTGTTTTACTCGGTGTGTTGGCTTATAACTTCTTTCTTACAGCATTTGAGGACAGTGGTCTCATGCACCTCTCTATACTGACAGCGGCAGGATTACTTACAATGAATAAATTCAAGGTACACCCGGCGTTTGTCATCCTTGGGGCTTTATTTTATGGAGGAATTTTCCTATCATAGGATTATGGATAACATCGAGACGGTCAAGATATTCTTGGCCGTCTTTGGAATTTATACATGATAAAAATGGTGGTGTTCTGATATAATAGGTGTTAAAATGGTATACCATAAATCAGTATTGGGCAGGAAAGAAGGTGTTGCAAGTTATGAAGTGGGCAGAAGATGAACTGTTATCTATCCGTGAACGTGCATACCGTTACTTAAAAGATTTGATTTTAGAAGGGGAATACAAACCCGGTGATCGTTTGATTGAGAGGGAACTAGCTAATAAGCTTAATATTAGCCGTACACCCATACGGGAGGCGTTATTCAGGCTTGAGTCTCAGGGATTTGTGAAGACAGTACCCAGGAAAGGGGTAATCGTTTCCAATGTTTCTGAAGAAGAAGTGATTGAAGTGTTTACAATTCTTTCTTCGCTGGAAGTACTGGCGGCTAAGCTCGCCGCACAGAGAATGGATGAACCCACCCAAAAAGAGCTCGATATGAAAATTGAACAGTTGGAAGAACTGGAGAAACAAGACGATGAAGGGTTTGACAACAAACATATCGAAATGAACCTTCTTCTATATAAAGCTTCCAAAAGCCCCAGGCTCTACGAAATACTTTCCGGATTAACAGACTATATCCAGATGTCTGCAAACATGGGTTATGAAACCCCTGGTCGGAGAAAAGAATCGATGAGAGAGCATATTCAAATGATGAAAGCATTGCGAAACAAAGAAGATGATATGGCTGAATATTTAACAAAAATCCATATTGAAAATTCTAAGAAGGCATACATCAATTTTGTTCAACAACAAAAAGAGAAAAAGAAAAAAAATATTGAGTAAAAGCTAGGTTCAAAGGTACCTAGCTTTTTTATATGAATCAAATACCTATGACAATTGGGGAGGTGAAATCTTTTAACACCTTACAGATACTCATGGCAACGATGTAACCAGATTTTGGATTTTCAGCTGAAGGTGTGTTTTTAATGGTAAGCTCAACCTCACCAAAATACCCTTTCGCAACAATTTGGTGTGTATTGCTAGTCACTTCTGGATCGACAAGTACCTGTATCTTAGTTTTCTCGAATCCAACCCCTGCAAGGCTTAATGCAGCAGAAACATTCGTACTCTGAGGAAACAGTTTCGCTGACTCTTTGGCAGTACCTTCATAAATGACACTTGGTTCTAGGACGTTGTCTAAATTGACCTTCTCTTCTGCAATAGTGCCACGCCAAGCTTCCGGAGGTTTCCGTGTAACCAATTTGACCTCATCAATATTATGTATGGTAGATGCTGCAATCCGGTCCAATCCACCTATAGCGGCTGACGGGAGGATGAGCTTTTGGTTATGTGTATGGGCAGAGTGACGGACATCTTCAAGTAACTTCGTATCAGAAAACGCGCCAACGGATACTGTGATAAAATGGCTACCGGAAGAGAGAGCTCTAACAGCATATTGGTATACGGCTTCGTGCCCCGCACATTCAATAATCACATCATAATCATTTAGGAAAAATGTCTTCTCGTTGTCCGTCATTAAGTGGAAAGCCCCCGAACCTTCATATTTCCCTTTGTTTCTTACCAGAATAGAAGAAACAATTACACCTTTAACCTTGTGTTCCTTTATATATTCCAACACGTCTTTTCCGATTGCCCCATACCCAATCAAGCCAATCTTTAACATTTCTTCACCTGCTTTTATTTGTATTTGGTATACCATTAATTATACAGTAATCCATTTTTGGATTCAATTATAAATAAGCATCTCAATTTTTTTGCTATTTTTATTGTCAGAATATTTTAAATGTGGTATATTGTATACCAAACATATTGATAGGAGGATTCACAATGCCTAAAATCAACTATGCAACCAGCGGAAGAGTTATAGAGGCGCCGGAAAACTCAAATATTCTCAGAATTTCTTTAAGATATGATGGAGAACTTCCAAATAAATGCGGGGGAGGGATTTGTGGAACTTGCGTTTGTAAAATTGAAGAGGGCTATGAAAATCTTGACAATGTAAAGGTTCAGGAGAAAAGAAAACTGGGTGATGAATGGTTAAACAAAGGGTACCGGCTAGGTTGCCAATCATTTGTCACAGACGGGGATGTTACGGTTTCCTGGGATGAAGAAACAACAAAAGAAGTGAAGAAGCGTAAACCAGATAAAATTAAGAAAAAGGAAAAAATAACAACAACGGATAAATAATTTCACATTAGAAGTTAAAAATGAAAGGGCTTTCCAGCAATTATAGTGAAGAAGAGGTGGATAATATGTTGACATGCAGAGAACATGTAAAAGAAGCCATTCGTATCATGGACGTGCCTCATATTAGAAAAGCTCCAGCCGGTGTCAAATGTTCGTTTTGTAATCAGAAGGCATTACACGTTTCCTATATTAACAGACCTTGTAAATTCAAAATATCAAAACAGTTTAGGGAGAACATAGCGTTTGCGGAATAAACACTTCTTTTGAACGCTATGCAACTAGCTAGGAAGGGAAGCTGAATCGTGCAACTCGGAAAAATGGAAGTTGAAGATAAGCTACATTCGCTTGGTTTATGTTTACCTGATTTACCTAAACCATCAGGACATTACCTTGGAGCTGTAAAAGTCGACAAATTTTTATTTATAAGCGGTGTGACCTGTAAAAGAAATGGTGAATTGCTGTTTAAAGGACAGGTAGGAAGCGACTTATCAATCGAAGATGGGTATGAAGCTGCAAAAATAACGACACTAAATCATCTCTCTATCATTCAGGATATGCTCGGTGGATTCGACCAGATGGATCGTATTGTAAAACTGACTGGATATGTCAACTCTACGGATGGTTTTGGAAATGTTCCAGATGTGATTAACGGATCATCAGACTTTTTGGTTAATCTGTTTGGTGAATATGGAAAGCACGCCAGGTGTGCGGTAGGAGTAAGTTCATTGCCAGGCAATGCTGCTGTTGAAACTGATCTACTTCTTTCCATTAAGTAAATGGGAACATGCAAAATTTATAATTGAGCCGAATATTTTTAAATGCTTTAGGAGGTTACTATTCATTATGGAAAAGAGGTTCTACAGTGATTCAAGATGAATGCTATGATATTACAATTATAGGCGGAGGCCCAACCGGATTATTTACAGCTTTTTATGGCGGGATGAGACAGATGAAAGTGAAGATACTTGAAAGCATGCCTCAACTTGGGGGACAGTTATCGGCATTATATCCTGAGAAATATATATATGATGTTGCCGGGTTTCCTAAAGTGCGTGCACAAGATTTAGTGGAAGACTTGAAGGAACAGGCAATGCAGTTTAGTCCTACAGTCTCATTAGGGCAATCAGTCGACAAAGTGGAACGTTTAGAAGACAAAACTTTTTTGTTGACCACGGATAAAGGAGAGAAACACCTTACCAAAGCCATAATCATTACTGCTGGAGTAGGGGCATTTCAACCCCGGCCACTAAAAATCAGTAATGCAAACGACTATGAAAATAAAAACCTATTTTATTTTGTAAAAGACCTTAACCAGTTTTCAGGAAAGAAAGCCATTGTATGCGGTGGTGGTGACTCTGCTGTAGACTGGGCTAACATGCTGGAACCGATTGCAAGTGAAGTTACTTTGATCCATCGAAGAGATAAGTTCCGTGCTCATGAGAACAGCGTAGAGCAATTGAAAAACTCAAGCGTTAAAATCAGAAACCCGTACAACGTAAGAGAACTCATCGGCAGTGAGGAAAAGATCAATAAAGTTATCATTGAACATGTAAAAGATAAAACATCGGAAGAAGTCGAAATTGATGCTATTCTAGTAAATTATGGGTTTGCCTCATCACTAGGGCCTATTCAAGAATGGGAACTTGATATTAAAAAAAATTCCATTGTAGTTGATTCTAAAATGGAAACGAATATAGAAGGTATTTATGCGGTTGGAGACATCGCTACTTACGAAGGTAAAGTCAAATTAATTGCCACAGGATTTGGAGAAGCACCAGTTGCCGTAAGCAATGCGAAAAAGTATATTGACCCAAGTGCTCGTGTTCAGCCACTTCACAGTACGAGTGTTATGGCGGATAAAGGAAAGAAGAGTGAATTAGTTAATACCTAAGGAACCTGTTTTTATGAATGTTGAAGGAGGATTTAAATGGCAACATACACAAAGATTGATCAAGATACCTGTATCGGATGTGGTTCTTGTGGGGCGGTTTCTCCTGATGTCTATGACTATGATGATGAAGGTTTGGCATTTGTTATTCTTGATGACAATCAAGGATGTAAGGAAATTCCAGAAGATTTAATGGAAGATGTTGAAGATGCTTATGAAGAATGTCCGACAGAATCTATTAAACTCGCTAACGAACCATTCGATTGAATAAAATGCCTACGGTTACAAGTCGAGAGGGGAAGGGTATACCTTCCTCCTTTAATTAAACAAATCCCTGTAGCTCCAACTATATAAAAATCCAAATTATTAGAGGAAAGGTGAATGACGGTGTATGAGAAGAGGGAATCGAAAGCATTAGATTTATTAGAAGAATCAGGAGTGCGATCCACGCCTCAACGTCATGCAGTTCTTGATTATCTACTTAATACAAGGGTCCACCCCACGGCAGAGGAAATATACAGAGAACTGGAAGAAAAATTCCCACATATGAGTCTCACGACAGTGTATAACAATCTTCGTGTTTTACGTGAAGTTGGACTCGTTCGTGAATTAGCATTTGGTAATTTATCTAGCCGATTCGACTCTAACACAACGGATCATTATCATATAATATGTGATGAATGTGGCAAGGTTGTAGATTTTAATTATCCAATATTGAATGAAGTGGAGTCATTGGCCAGACAGCTAACAAGATTTGAAGTTAGCTACCACCGGATGGAGGTATATGGTAAATGTGAAGGGTGTCAAGGGTATCGAAAAGTTCAATGAAGTATTAATATAATTAGCTGCTGATCGAATCAATTCTTTTTAGGATTCTTCGTGCTCTATGAATGACAAATTATATGTTCAAGTACGAGGGGGGTCTTGTAGAACAAAGGATGAAAATAGATAGGGTATACAACAAATGTGTTGCGGAATGGTTACACCTAATCTCTCGTATTACAAGGAGGATCATTTTCATGAATAGGGAAAAAATCGCGGAAATGATTAGAGAAAGTGTTATTGATTACGATAAAGAGTTAATTATTGATGCAGCAGAAAAATTAAGGTCAAGTGTAAGCGATTTTTACTTTCAAGAGATTAATTTAAAAGGTAAATACCCCGATTTATCATTCAAATATTCTGGGAGTTTTGGTTTTACCTTTACATTTAAAGATAACAGCCTAGTTGGTCGTACTGACTTCGAACAATCTAAAATCATTCTTAAAAAAGTGTCTGGTCCTAAACACGTCCTCCAGCAGATAAAAGAGAGAATAATAGATGAAATCATTGCTAAAGACCATAAATTAAGTTGTAAAGACGGCGACTTTAACATTGAAGAAGTAGATGAATACCTCTCAAAAAGCATTGCAGAAATATTAAAATAAATTGTAATAACATTCATATTATCCTAGCGGGTTTCTGAAATAATCTCCTAGTGACCTATCACCCACTCTCTCTTATTCCAGAGTGTAAGAAATAGTGGCTTCTTTCCCCGACTAAAGGCAGTTATTGAGGGTCAATGCGATACATAAAAACAAACTTCTCCATACAACCTAACCACGTTTCAAAAAGTCAGGATATCAAATGGGAAAAAAGGGATGAGATTGACGTTTATAGGTAAGTTAACAGGTTGACATGAAAGTTTAGGAAGATGAAATTTACTTAAAGCAGAAGAAGATATTGATCCAGAAGGCATGAGTAAGTTGTTCCATTGCGCCGACAAATGATCATGCTGTGGGGAGATTTAGCTGATCAAAGCGAAAAAAGTCTTAATCCGTGCAAATAACCGGATTAAGGCTTTTTTTGTGTTTGTCCTACTGGGGTTATGGATGCACTTCCCTCCAACTTTTTGGTAAATATATAGTTTTAATTTTTAAAACAATAGTGATACACTAGGAAATAGTGAGTCAAAAAAGATATGCGTAATTAGGTTGCTCCCTGGATGATTGTGAAGCCTAAGTAGGAGCGCCTATATACTTTTGCTTTTTACAAATCTTAGTGAATAAGGATGGGACAAATGAGCAACAGCCAGAGTAAAACAGACGTTATTTTAATTGGTGCAGGAATTATGAGTGCGACGCTTGGAGCATTGTTGAAAGAACTAGTGCCGGACTGGAATATTCGCGTGTTTGAAAGGCTTGATAGTGGAGGAGAAGAAAGTTCAAACGTATGGAATAATGCGGGTACGGGACATGCTGCTCTGTGTGAGCTGAACTACACGAAGGAACAGCCGGACGGTTCGATCGACATGTCTAAAGCTACTAAAGTGAATGAACAATTTCAGGTTTCTAAGCAATTTTGGTCTTATCTTGTAAATAGTAATCTGATTCGTAATCCTCAAGAGTTCATTAAACCATTGCCTCATATGAGTATGGTGCAAGGGGAGCAGAATGTTAAGTTTCTAAGAAAGCGTTTTAATACGATGGTGGACAACCCTTTATTTGAAGCAATGGAATTTTCCGATGATCCGGAAACATTGAAAGATTGGATTCCGCTTATCATGAAGGGCCGGACTTCGAATGAAGCGATAGCCGCTACAAAAATCGATGCAGGAACAGATGTTAACTTTGGAGTGTTAACGCGTAAGTTGTTTGACACCTTAGAAAGTACAGACCTTGATGTCAATTACAAGCATAGTGTTGAGGATATCAAGCGAACTGACGATGGAGCATGGGAAGTGATGGTCCAGGATCTCGCTAATGATAAACTTGAAACCCATACGTCTGATTTTGTGTTTATCGGCGGGGGCGGTGGAAGTCTCCACTTGCTGCAAAAGACTGGTATTCCTGAATCCAAACATATCGGAGGCTTCCCGGTAAGCGGACAATTCATGGTGTGTAATAATCCGGAAGTGATCGAACAGCATCATGCCAAAGTGTACGGCAAAGCCAAAGTGGGAGCTCCGCCAATGTCTGTGCCTCATTTGGATACACGTTTTATCGACAATAAAACATCACTGCTGTTCGGACCGTTTGCAGGCTTTTCACCGAAGTTTTTAAAAACGGGCTCCTTGCTTGATTTGATAACATCCGTACGCAAGGATAATCTTGCAACGATGATTTCAGCAGGGGTGAAAAACGCTTCGTTGACGAAATATCTGATTGAACAAGTCGTTTTATCCAAAGAACAGCGCATGGAACAGTTACGTGAATTTATTCCAAACGCCAAGAGCGAGGATTGGGACTTAGTCACAGCGGGTCAACGTGTGCAAGTGATCAAAGATACGAAAGACGGCGGCAAAGGAACCCTTCAATTTGGTACGGAACTTGTGAATTCTGCTGACGGCTCGATTGCGGCCTTGCTTGGTGCCTCTCCAGGTGCTTCTACGGCCGTTTCTGTCATGCTTGAATTAATGGAGAAATGCTTTCCGCAGCATATCAAAGAATGGGAGCCGAAAATTAAAGAAATGATCCCTTCTTATGGAAAGAAATTAGTGGAAAACCCAGAGCTTATCCAGGAAATTCATACGTCTACAGCGCAAGCGCTTGACTTAGACGATCAAAAAAAAACGAATCCTGAGCAGGAACAGGAAACTCGTGTCTTACAAGAAGCATAAATAGCCGTTGGCTATTTATGCTTTCTTTTTTTTCTAGTTGTCTTGATTAATGATATAGACACATAACAAGGGATATATTCTTAATTGGATATATGGAAGAAGGTTCCAAGCCAAGAGAAGGGATTGCGGTAGTATGTAGTCTTAAAACATTATGGTGAATCCTATCATTTCTGCTATAATAATACTAGTATGATAGGGCTTTCATGGGTGGCGGTTCATTCCCCTAACTGTAAGATGAGAGGGGGTGATCCGATATGACAGTATTCGAAACACTGTTTCTGATGATTTCTTTCGGAACTTTAATTGTTGCTATACTGTCAAACCATAAAAAATAACCACCCATAGGCCTGGCAAGCATGTGGGTAGTTATTTCTAAAAACTCTATGTGAGCCGCCCCCTTGAAGGGCTATTGTACCTGACCGTTGGTGTGATAGCACTAACGGTCTTTTTTAGTATATGCAACTATTCTAATTTCATTATAACCTATTTTTTAAAATTGTAAAATTGATTTGTGTTGTATTATCGCGATTCGTTTATTATTGACAGTTAGTGTTTCTTGCAAGTATTACTGATGGGACAGTAGAGATGTCAACTTTGGCCCATCAAGGTAATCACGTTAACGAGTATCTATATTGACTGCCGGGATGATCCTCAGGTAGTACACTTTCCCCATGTGGAAACAGCTTTTCCCTCAATGTACCTTCCTGATAATCCTTCTTGTACAACCCGCGCTCTTGCAGTTCTGGTATCACCAGGTCAACAAAGTCCTCGAGGTCACCTGGGGTTACTAAATGGTTTAGGTTAAAGCCATCCACACCTGACTCTTCAAACTGGAATTGAATCGCGTCGGCCACTTCTTTCGGATTTCCGACGATAATACTGTTGCGGTCTGGGGATTCAAAGCGGTTCAACACTTCTCCGACGGTTAGTTTCTTAGGAGCATCCTTCGTCAGTGTGGCCGCTTTATAGTGGCCGCCTTCTGTAGACTTTGTGTATTCAAAAGGAAGATCCGGATCCATTTCTTCATACTCGCTGATGTCATATCCGCTTGCCCCGTACTGGGCTTTCGCGGCATCTGGACTCCAGTGGCGAGCGTATTCTTCAAACTTCTGCTCTGCTTCCTCTGTCGTCTCGCCAACGATTACGCTAAGGAAGGAGAAGATTTTAATATTGTCTGGATTGCGGCCGTGGTTTTCGGCCCGCTTGCGAATATCATCAGCATAGTAGTGAATTCGTTCTGGTGTTGGCCCACCGACAAAGATGCACTCGGCATGCTTGGAAGCAAATTCGCGTCCGCGTTCGGATGTGCCTGCTTGATAGATAACGGGTGTGCGTTGTAAAGACGGTTCACTCAGATGCGGGCCTTCCACGGAAAAGTATTTCCCTTCGTGATTAATTTCATGAACTTTGTCGGGGTCAACGAGTGTGTTGTTTTCAGCATCTTCTACAAACGCGTCATCTTCCCAGCTCGTTTCCCAGAGCTTATAAGACACATCGAGATATTCATCGGCGATATCGTAACGTTCGTCGTGTTTGATCATATTTTCTAAGCCAAAGTTGCGTGCTGCATTTGGCAAGTATGAGGTCACCACATTCCAGGCGACTCGCCCTTTTGTCAGGTGATCGAGGGTGGAGAAGCGCCGGGCATTTCCGAATGGAGCTTCATAAGTGGTGCTGACCGTCATCGCAAACGATAAATGCTCCGTCACGCTGGCCATCGCCGGGATCACTAGGGCGGGATCATTTAATGGCACCTGCAATCCATCGCGGATCGAAGGGTCTTTACTTTTTTTATAAACGTCATAGATTCCCAGTACATCGGCGAGGAACACGGCATCAAACTTGCCTCTTTCTAATAGTTTCGCTAAGTCCATCCAGTAATCTAAGTCTTTATAGCGGCGGTGGCGCTGACTTCTTGGATGCTTCCACAGTCCATGGGAATTGTGCATCGCGCTATTCATTTCAAAGGCATTTAGGATGATTTGTTTCGTCATTATGATTCCTCCTTAACTTCTCGCTGTATGTAGTTAAGCTTCAAGCACATGAAAAAGCCCCTTCTTTAAAAGAAAAAGAAGAGGCTGAATAACCGTACATGTATGAGAGCTCTTCCTTATCTTTCAAGCGTTCTCGCTTGCTGGAATTGGCACAGTACTTGATGTAGTCTGCTGCCGAGGTTTCAAAGGGCCAGTCCCTCCACCTCTCGGGATAAGAAATATCATTAAATTTTAAGTTGATCCAAAATATACAACATATCTGAAGACGTGTCAATGGCTGTTTTAGAAATATTCTGTACTTTACCTTGCAGGCATGGGGTTTATTGAATTTTTAAAAAATAGTGATTGACAGGGAATTCTTACCTCTGCTATGATGCTGTTTATCAGATTATTTGAACTAATTTCATAACGAATTCACTCTTATCAAGAGTTGGCTGAGGGATTTGGCCCTATGACGCCCGGCAACCACCCTATTAGGGGAACGGTGCTACTTCCAACAGACGGATGGATGTCTGGAAGATAAGAGGTTGGAGCAGTGTACATATTTCAGCCTCTTTCTTTTGAAAGGGGCTTTTTTATATGGTCCCGGAAAAAAGAGTTTTGGAACAGAAGAGTATTATGATCAATGAAAAGGAGAGAGGAATATGTTTACGATCTATTGGATTGCTTTGACCGCTTTCTGGGGAGTTGGCTTACTGATTTGGAATCGAAGCTATCGAAAATCTACGGAAGGAGGTCGTTACTAATGCAGCTCGTTACGGGACCGTTATTTTGGACGCTAGTCAGTCTGCTAGTCTTATATTTTATCTTTGTCACATGGATTGGGAAAAAGGGCAATAAGTTTAGTAAATCGATGAACGGTTTTGCCACAGCGAGAGGGAAGGTAAACCCGTGGCTGGTCGGGGCAAGCTATGCCGCGAGCTTTGCCAGTGCCAATTTGTTTATCGGAGTGCCGGGCTTAGCTTATGAGCATGGCGTATCCGTGTTATGGTACACGCTCGGCGGCTTCGGGGCTGGCTGGATTGCACTATTGCTGTTTGCGAAAAAGTTCTGGAAATACGGCAAGAAGTTTGGCGGGGTGTCGACCCTTCCTGAATGGCTCGGAAGGAGATACAACAGCAAAACCTTGCAAGTTCTTGTTACGTTTCTAGTCCTGTTTAACGTGTATTACATTGTCGGGCAAAATGTCGGATTAGCTACGATCTTTGAAACGGTTCTCGGCATTCCGTATTTCTGGGGAATTCTCGCCGGGGTAACGATTACGATTCTCTATATTGGCCTGGGTGGCGCTTTTGCACAAATTGTAACGGATGGTATTCAGGGAACCCTGATGGTGGTTACGTCGATCTTGATTTTTGCCTCTTTATTTTGGACGATCGGCGGGGGACTGAATTTATTTGGCGAACTTTCCTCCCAGCTGAAAGCGATCGATCCAGAACTCGTGGCTCCGTTAAATGGACCCTACAACAGTGTACTGGCCATATTATCGGTACAGTTTTTACATATCAGCTTTGTGGTTATGCCGCATTTGCTGAATAAGGTGCTGTCACTGGAAACGGAGGAGCAGCTGCGGCCGTTCACGATGTCAGCTGGGCTTGGTATGTTCTTCATTACTGTCTTGATGGTATTAGGCGGACTGGCGGCTCGAGTCATCGCACCATCTCTCGGCAGTGCCGACTCCGCGATTCCTGCTTATGTGCTAGAAGCATTTCCGCCGATCATTGGGGCGATCATTATCGTCGGGATCATTTCTGCGATTTTATCGAGCACCGACAGCCTGTATCTGAGTATCACCTCAAGCATTGGCAACGATCTCTACAAGGTATTGGCGCCGATTTTGTCAAAATCAAGGCTATCCGAGCATCAGCTCGATCTGCGTTCTGTCAAAGTGGCAAAAGGCTCGCTGGTGTTTGTTGGATTGGTCACCTTTTACCTCTCGCTCGATCGGCCTGAGTCGCTTGCGATCCTGATACAGTTCAGTTTTTCTGCGATTATTAGCGGCTTACTGGCGCCGATTGTATTAGGTTATCTCTGGGAAAAGGCGAACGGCTACGGTGCGATCGCCTCACTGCTTGCGGGGACGGGGCTGTATGTTGTGTTCACGAGTCTGAACGTTTTCCAAAATATTTATATTTCCTTGTTCCTGGCTGCAGCGGCCGGTTTCGTCGTGATGATCGTGACGAGCTTAGTTACAAAGTCTAATGTAACGAAAGAAGAAGAGGATGTCTTTCTAAAAGATGTGCTTTAAACCTATGAAAAATTAACTCAACGTTTTAGAAAGTTATAGGGTAGGCAAGTAATGGATTTAAGAAGGTACCTGTTTACAATGTTAAACAGATAACTAAATGAAATTATTCAAATAAACTTGTACACAAAGACCTAGCTCTACTACAATCTGTACTTTCTCAGTAGAAGGGGTAGCTACTGGCTTTGTCAGTAGCTCCAATTTTGTTGTCAATGCTGTTCAATTGAAATTTTACTTATCCATGAGTACTCCTTACCCGATAAATCCTAGCAATATTAAATACAGTTTCCATTTATTACGGTTGCGGCATCATGACGTCAAATAGAGTTAGGATAGTTATCATGGTTTGAAAGGGTCTGATATACAAGCTAGTTATTTTTTAAATGATTATTTATTTTTCCTTTATCTATTATGTTTCTAAACGACCAGAGGGCAATTTCCAAGGATAAGCGATCATATGAGGAGGTGAAATCTGTCTTCAAAAGTTTGTTGATCTTATCTAAGCGATGGTATAGGGTTTGGCGTACAATAAAGAGAGCGTTAGCCGTTTCTTGCTTGTTGCATTGATGACTTAAATATGTATCTAGTGTATTTAGCAGGTTGCTATCATTTTCTTGGTCATACTTAATTAGCGGAAAAAGATGCTCTTCAATTAGAGTTGAGAGTTTATTCTCTCTTATTAAGGGTTCCACTAACTTTTCAATGAACAATTCATCATAATGTAAGGTTCTTTTTTTTATTAATGAGTGATAAATTTTATTTGTTTCTTTAAGGGTGTTAATTGACTGAGCGACCTCATTCATATTGTGCATTTTTTGACCGATAAGTACTAGGGAAGGGAGAGAGTTGAAAAGTTTATCTAACCTTTTACGAAGTGTATGGATCTCGTCATTTAAATCGGAAACTAATAGAAATACCCCAGTTGTGGAGGCGAGGTTAGTGAAAATAATATTCAGTCCAAGCTCTTTTCCTAAGATACAAAAGTTAGGAACGGTCTCATTTGGATGGATCAAATAAAGGGAAGCAACTCCTGGATGCATGGGTTTTGTGGAAATGTCCGACATCACTGCCGTTGACGGATTATTCCACCATTGAATCAACCGTTGTTGGAAGGTTAAGTTTTCACCAGGGAAATAGAGTTGATCGTAGATTTTCTTGGTAATATCGATAAATCGTACTTGATTCTTGAACACAATAATAGGGAAGTTGTTTTCTTCAGCTATTTCTACCATCTCTTCAGGGATCTTCTCTACATAAGTGTTTAATTCTACACAGAGACCCGATGCTTGGTTTTCAATTAATTCATCCAAAAGTTTTGCACCTATATGAGGTTTCTCTGCCCATCCAATACCTGTCGTAAGTATTAATTCTCCCCCATTTATTAAGGCCTCGACCTTATTAACTTCGAGCACATGTGCCCATTTTACGATTCGTTGAGTACCTTTCAATCCGCATACTACTTTAGCTTTTTTAAAGCAGTCCATTGCTAACAACATTTCGATCGTTAATAGGTTATTTTCACTCATCTATATACCCCCTATTTTACACACTGTCCAAATATTTATAGTAAGATCTCATGAACTGTCTAATGAAATGTAAGTGCTTACATAATACAATAGAGTTAATATTCAAAATAATCATATCAAAAATTCTTAAAAACCGATAGAGAGGTGTCAAAATGAAGCAGGATAATACTGATCGTGTAAAGAGGTTAACGAATCATAAATAACAAATACAGTAGTCTGGATCGTGACACATACGAGTCAGTTTACAATCTGTCTAGTGGCGGTGTGCCCTTTTATAAGGGAAGAAAAGTAATTACGAGTCGTACTTAAACAGGGAGTGAGGATATGAATGAGACATTAGATTGGCAATGCAGGGATGAAGAAAATATTATGCACGCTCTAAAGCGGGCTAGTAAGCAACCACTTATAATTGAAAATGCAAAAGGGTGCTTTATTAAAGATAGTGATGGTAATAAATATTTAGATGGCATGGGGGGACTTTGGTGTGTCAATGTAGGTTATGGCAGAGAAGAACTTGCCGAGGCAGCAGCAGAACAAATGAAAAATATGTCCTACTTCCCTATGACAAACAGTCATCTTCCAGCAATTGAGTTGGCTGAAAAACTTAACACCTGGCTTAATAATGATTATGTTATTTTTTTCTCGAATAGCGGATCTGAAGCGAATGAAATGGCGTTTAAGATCGCTAGACAATACCACTCTCAAAATGATAGTTCGAGTAGATACAAGATTATTTCAAGATATCGGTCGTATCATGGAGCAACAATGGGTGCTTTGGCTGCAACAGGCCAGGCTGAAAGAAAGTATAAATACGAGCCATTAGCTGCAGGTTTTTTACACACAGTGCCCCCTGATTGTTATCATTGCCCATTAAATAAGAAACCATCTACTTGTAATCTTGAGTGCACAGACTTAATAGATCATACGATTACTTGGGAAGGGGAGGAAACCGTAGCGGCTATTATAATGGAACCCTATATTTCTGGAGGAGGCGTTCTAGTTCCTCCGCAAGGATATATGGAGAGGGTAAAAGATATATGTGAAAGACATGGTGTACTCTTGATTGTAGATGAAGTGATTAATGGTTTTGGACGAACAGGGAAAATGTTCGGTCACTTTCATGAGAATGTAACGCCAGACATAATAACAATGGCTAAAGGACTTACTAGCGGGTATCTCCCACTATCGGTAACAGCAATTCACAAGGACTGTTATGAAGCATTTGAAACCTCTGAAAAATATGACCACTTTCGAAGTGTAACAACCTTTGGGGGGAATCCAGCAGCCTGCGCAGTCGCGCTGAAAAATATCGAGATTATCGAAAGGGAGAAGTACATTGAGAATGCTTACAATCAAGGGGAACAGCTTTACGAGGATATGAAAGAACTCCTTTCTCACCCTAATGTTGGCGATATTCGATATAAAGGGTTAATGATGGGAATTGAACTTGTTGAAGACTCCATTAATAAAACACCCATTCACGAGGATAAGATAAATTTGGTTCTAAGCAAGTGTAAGGAAAAGGGAGTTATTATTGGGAAAAATGGGGACACCGTGGACGGATTTAATAATGTGTTAACGATTGCACCGCCATTATCGATCGATGCAGGAACTATAAGATTTCTTAGTGGTGTCGTGAAAGCTTCCATTTACGAAACTCTATAATTTAATGGGGAGATGGGAAAATGGCTCCAAAGAATCAAGACTACCGTTTTAAAATAGCAAACCGAGAGGCCTTAATCGGCGTTGCTTTAGCTATAATTAACTTCGTTTGGTGGTTTGCCTTTGCCTATGGGTTAGGAAGTAAACCGCCAGAAGAGTATAGTTATGTGTTTGGTCTGCCATCATGGTTTTTTTATAGTTGTGTGGGTGGTTTTATTTTCATAACTGTTCTGGTTATCTTTATTGTTAAGTTTTTTTTCGTAGAAGTGCCATTTGAAGATGAAGGTAGGGGTGATCAATCATGAATGTAGCCGTTATAGTACCACTATTACTCTTTTTAGTTATTATTTTTGCGGTTGGATTTATGGCGAGTCGATCCCTTAATAAGTCTAATAATGACTTTGTGCAAGAATATTTTCTTGGTGGTCGCCAGCTGGGTGGCTTTGTTTTAGCTATGACCATGATTGCCACTTACGGAAGTGCCAGTAGTTTTATTGGTGGACCTGGAGTAGCTTATACACAAGGTTTTGGTTGGGTTTTGCTCTCCATGTCACAAGTGGCTACGGGATACTTTGTTCTTATGATTTTAGGGAAGAAATTCGCTATTATGGCAAGAAGGTATAATGCGGTCACGTTAACAGATTTTTTAAAAGGTCGTTATCAGAGTAAATGGGTTGTGCTAACGGCGGCTTTTAGTATTATTATTTTTCTATTTTCAGCAATGGCAGCCCAATGGGTGGGTGGTGCAAGATTAATAGAATCTTTAACAGGAATATCTTACACTACATCCCTTTTTATTTTTGCTGTATCTGTGCTCATTTACGTAGTTATCGGTGGATTTAAGGCCGTCGCCTTAACGGATACTGTCCAGGGTGTGGTTATGTTTGTTGGAACCTTAGTCTTATTAATCGCTACGATTGTTGCTGGCGGCGGCATATCTAATATTATGGCAGATCTAGCAGCAGAAAACCCAGATTTAATTACGCCGTTTGGTGCAGACGGCAGTTTAACACCAACTTATGTTTCTTCCTTTTGGATCCTCGTCGGTGTAGCAGTAGTCGGGCTTCCTCAAGTTACAGTACGGGCTATGTCCTATAAAAGCTCGAAAGCGATGCACCGTGCCTTAATTATAGGGACAATCGTGGTTGGATTCATTATGTTAAACATGCACCTAATCGGTGTCTTTGCACGTCCGATCCTTCCAGGAATTGAAGTGGGGGATAAAGTTATGCCGCTCATTTCGCTAGAAGTGTTACCTGCCT
The DNA here is from genome assembly GCF_029714185.1 of Halobacillus naozhouensis. Lineage (NCBI taxonomy): Bacteria > Bacillati > Bacillota > Bacilli > Caryophanales > Bacillaceae > Halobacillus > Halobacillus naozhouensis. The sequence goes on from NZ_CP121671.1 coordinate 827,729, forward strand.
GGCTAGCCGGGATAGTCTTAGCCGCCCCTATGGCTGCGATTATGTCAACAGTAGATTCCTTACTGCTTTTAGTTAGCTCATCGGTAGTTAAAGACATCTATATAAACTATATCAAACCAGATGCGTCACACCAAAGAGTAAAAAGCTTAAGCTTCGGAGTGACGACTGTCTTAGGAATACTAGTATTTTTAATGGCTCTAAATCCACCAGACCTGTTAATTTGGCTTAACCTATTTGCGTTTGGTGGTTTAGAAGCAACGTTTATTTGGCCAGTGGTCATGGGACTTTATTGGAAAACTGGAAATAAATACGGGGCACTCTCCTCTATGGCTGTTGGGATCGGTTCTTACATTATCATCGATCTCTTCTTTACATCACCATTTGGTATGCACAGTGTCGTTTTACCAGTTATTTTCTCCTTTATCGCATATGTAGTCGTTAGTTTAGCAACAAAAAGTATAGCTGTGAATAATATCGCCCAACAAAAAATTGAAAGGAGCATGTAAATGAAATCAACTAAACTACATTCTCAAAAAACGAGAGATCGTGAAGCTGTTATATCACTAACTCAGGAATTAGTTAGAATCCCTAGTGTTTACCGCCCTGGAGTAAAAGGCGGGAATGAAGAAAAGGTAGCCCATTATGTGGCTGACTATTTGAAGCAAAAAGGAATTGAAGTTCATATAGAAGAAGTTGAACCGGGACGGCCAAACGTCATTGGCATTGTGGACTCTGGGAAGCCTGGGAAAACGCTTCTTCTGGAGGGACATACGGACGTGGTGACAGAAGGGGATCATAGTGCATGGAGATATGATCCATTCGGAGCTGAAATTGTAGAGGGGAAAATGTATGGACGAGGAACGAACGATACGAAAGGAAATCTGGCCTGTATGATTACAGCTGTAGACTCTATCTTGCAAGATGACGAAGAATTTACAGGTAAAATTATTTTGTGTATCCCCTGTGATGAAGAAAGCATGATGATTGGAATCAAACATTTTATCAAAAATGGCTGGGCCGACAAAGTAGATGGTGCTATTATTTGTGAGCCTGAGGAAAATCAAGTATGTATAAGTCAACGCGGTGCTATGAGGCTAGAGCTGAAAACGTACGGAAAAATGGCACATGGTGCGATCTCGTGGAGCGGGATAAATCCTAACTGGAGGATGGCACGAATAATTGTTGAACTTGAAAGGCTAGAAAAGAAAGAGCAAGAGCGTCTAGGTAAGCATCCAACACTAGGTTGGCCGAGTATTACACCAACGATCTTAAGTGCACCAGTCAAAGGAGAAGCACAAATCAATGTCATTCCAGAGCAGTGTATGACAACATTAGATATAAGGACGGTACCGGGACAGGACCACGAGGTGCTTAAACAAGAGATTCTTGAGATTTTTACAAGGCTCAAAAAAGATGATGAGCATTTCAAAGCAGATTTTGGAGTGATAGAGGATCGTCCGTGGACAGAAACCGATAAAGAAGAGGCTGTGGTGAAAGCTGTCGCCAAAGCTGTAAAAAATGTGATGAAACAAGAGCCTAAATATAATGGAGTTCCGGGAGCTACCGATGGGACCTTCCTTCATATTGCTGGAGTACCTATAGTGACAATCGGTGCTGGTGATCGAGAAATTCCCCACCAAATTAATGAATATGTGGATATAGAAGAATTAGCTGAAACCACCCAAATCTATCGCCAAGCATGCTTGAATTTTCTTAATGAAGATGGTGACTGTTAATGCATAAAATTGCTGTGATTCCAGGTGATGGAATTGGGCGGGAAGTTATGGAGGAGGCCCTATGCGTATTAGAAGAGATTTGCAAGGCTAATTCTTTCCTTACCATCGAATGGGAGATTTTTAACTGGAGTTCAGAATATTACTTGCAGCATGGAGAAATGATGCCAAAGAATGGTTTGGACACCTTAAAAAAGTATGATGCTATATTGTTTGGAGCCATCGGTGATTCTCGTGTTCCAGACGAAGTGTCCATATGGGACTTAATCATGCCCATTCGTAAAAGGTTTAAGCAATATATTAATTTTCGACCTATAAAACAATTAGCAGGTATAAACGCTCCTCTACAAACTGAGAAGGACATTGACTTTGTTATCATTCGTGAGAACGCAGAAGGGGAATACTCCAATATGGGAGGAGGCCTCTACCAAGGTACATCTCAGGAAATGGCTGTGCAGAACACAGTCATGACGCGTGAAGGCGTGAAGAAGGCAAGTACTTTTGCTTTTAAATATGCTCGGTCAAAGAATTATAAAAAAGTAACGAGTGCCACAAAGTCTAATGCGATTTTGCATACAATGAAGCTCTGGGATAGGGAAGTGTCATCCGTTTCTAGCAATTACGATGACATCCATTTTGAGTCTATCTATATTGATGCCTTAACTGCTTATTTTGTTCAACGCCCCGAGGATTTTGAGGTAGTCTTAGCATCGAATTTGTTTGGCGACATTTTATCTGACCTAGGTTCGTCTATAGTGGGTGGTCTAGGAGTCTCGCCTTCAGCCAATATTAACCCTGAGGGGGATTACCCATCCATGTTTGAACCTGTCCATGGTTCTGCCCCGGACATTGCAGGCCAAGGAATCGCAAACCCAATTGCACAAGTGTGGTCGTTATCCCTTTTGCTCGAACATTTAGGATACGAACAACCCGCTGATGCCATTTTGCAATCGATTCAACATGTTATTCAAGAAAGTATCGTAACCCCGGATTTGGGAGGAACTTGCACAACTAAACAGGTAGGAAAAGCAATTCGAGATCAAGTTAAGTCAAACCTGTTGGAGGCCGAAAAGTATGAAAGTTCAAGGTAAGACGATTGTGGTGACTGGAGCCAATGGAGGAATGGGAGTAGCTGTCGTTAAACAATTACTAGAAGAGGGAGCCCAAGTAGTAGGCTGTGATTTGAAAGGTGATCAATTAACAGGATTGGGACAAGAAAAATTAGTGATTTTTGAAGGCGATTTACTAGAGGAGTCATTTGTTCGGCACGTATTTTCCGAAGCCAATGAACGATTTGGGAAGATTGATGGACTGGTTAATGCGGCGGGTATGGCTCAACAAGCCACTCCCATAGAGGAAACTACACTAGATATGTGGCATAATCTATTAGATATTAATATGACTCTACTATTTTTAAGCTGTAGAGAAGCGGTCAATTATATGAAGAAACAACAGAATGGAACGATAGTCAATGTTGCATCCATTTCGGCTGTACGGCCTCGTCCTGGATTACAATCATACATTGCATCTAAGGGCGGCGCAGAAAGTTTTTCAAGAGCGCTAGCTATCGAATTAGCGCATGAAAATATCCGAGTTAATACGGTTCATCCAGGTCCATGTGATACGAATATGCTTGAACAGTTTGCTGCTGAAGGTACGGATATGGAAAAGGCTAAAGAGGACATATTTAAGAGAAGTGTCCCTATGGGTAAACTGCTTACCCCAGAGAACATTGCTTCATCAATCGTTTTTCTGCTATCTGAGGAAGCGAACATGGTGACAGGCGCTACCCTAAATGTAGATGGTGGAAGAGGAATATAAAGAGAGAAAGGTGAAAAAATGGATAATCTCTTGATGTATGTAGATGGGAAATGGAAAGCTAGTCTTTCTGGTAAGACCATCGAGTTTTTGGATCCTTCAGACCAACAACCGCTTGGGACTATTCCAAGAGGTGAGAAGGCTGATGTCGATACTGCCGTGTCAGCTGCAAGGAAAGCTTTCGAGAGTGAGCTTTGGCGAACCATAAAACCTCACGAAAGAGGCTATATATTAACGGAAATGGCTAACAAAATTAGGTTAAATAAAGATGAGCTAGCAAATCTCGAAACGTCAGATGTGGGAAAACCTTTATCGCAAGCTTATTCAGATGTAGAAGCTGCGGCAAGATATTTTGAATTTTATGCAGGAGCAGCTGATAAGATAATGGGGGAAACGATTCCTATAGAGGATGGAATCATTGATTTTACCGTTCGTGATCCAATTGGTGTTACCGCTCATATTATTCCTTGGAACTATCCGATTCAAATTAGCTCAAGAAGTACGGCAGCGGCTATAGCCACTGGGAATACAGTGGTTCTTAAAACAGCTGAAGATACGTCACTAACAGCATTAAAACTAGCAGAGTATTTTCACGAAACAAACTTACCAAAAGGAGTCTTCAATGTCATCACTGGACTGGGTCACGAGGCAGGGGCAGCCTTATCCACACATCCTGATGTAAACCACATTACTTTCACAGGTTCTGTGGCCACAGGTAAGCAAATTATGAAATCAGCTGCTGAAAATATTGTTCCAGTCACATTAGAGTTAGGGGGAAAGTCTCCTAATATTGTATTTGCAGACTGTAACGAAGAGGCAGCACTTAATGGTGTAGTGAGGTCTATTATTCAGAACGCAGGACAAACCTGTTCAGCTGGATCGAGGTTACTTATTGAAGCTAACTATAAAGATAGGTTTCTTTCTTTATTAAAAGAGAAATTTAAGAAAGTTACAATTGGACCTGGTAAAGATGATTATGATTTAGGACCGATTCTATCAAAAGGTCAATTTGATAAAGTCTCTTCTTTTATTGAAAAGGCTTGGGAGGAAGGAGAGGTTATAACAGGAGGAGAAAGGGTAAATGTAAAAGGTTTCGAAGGTGGTTATTATTTGCAGCCTACCATTATCGACCAGATATCACATGAGAGTGATATAGCTCAACAAGAGATTTTTGGTCCAGTTTTATCGACCTTTTCATTTGAAGATGAACAAAAGGCCGTTGAGTTAGCTAATGGTACCGACTATGGATTAGTGACCGGAATTTGGACTGAGAATATCGGGAAGGCTCACCGAATAGTAGACAAAGTTCTTGCAGGCCAATTATTTATTAATAACTATGGAGCGGGCGGGGGAATTCAAATGCCCTTTGGTGGGTATAAAAGAAGTGGCTTTGGCAGAGAGAAAGGGTTGATTGCATTGAAAAATTATACTCAATTGAAAAACGTAGCAATTAAATATAAATAGGATAGCAATAGCTTAAGATATGAAGGGGGATGAGATGTTGACTCAAACAAAAGTAAAGTCAATTCAAAATTATGTGGGTGGAAAGTGGGTGACACCGAAGTCGGATCAAACGGAGGACGTGATCAATCCCGCTACAGGGGAAGTTATCGCCCGTGTGCCGATTTCGTCAGACGAGGACGTCGAGCATGCCGTAGAAGCAGCAGCTGAAGCCTTTGAAACATGGAAAGAGGTAGCCGTTCCAAAGCGGGCTCGCATTCTATTTAAGTATCAGCAATTGCTCGTAGACCATTGGGATGAGCTGGCCGAACTGATTACTGTGGAAAATGGAAAAAGCTTCAAAGAGGCATACGGGGAAGTGCAGCGCGGGATTGAATGTGTGGAGTTTGCTGCTGGGGCTCCAACATTGACGATGGGCTCGCAACTGCCATCGATTGCCTCAGGGCTTGAGTCCGGCGTTTACCGCTATCCTATTGGCGTAGTGGGTGGAATTACACCATTTAATTTTCCAATGATGGTTCCAGCCTGGATGTTTCCGCTGGCGATTGTGACAGGAAATACATTTGTGTTAAAGCCGTCGGAACGTACTCCGTTACTGGCGAATCGCCTGGCGGAATTGTTTGAGGAGGCTGGACTGCCTGAAGGGGTTCTGAACATTGTTCATGGCGCCCATGAGGTCGTCAATGGCTTATTAGACCATCAAAAAGTTGCGGCCATTTCTTTTGTAGGTTCTCAGCCTGTTGCTGAGTATGTATACAAACGAGGGACTCAAAATCTAAAACGTGTACAGGCTCTATCTGGTGCGAAAAACCATTCCATCGTGTTGCGTGATGCTAATATCGAAAATGCAGTCGACCAAATTATATCGGCGGCCTTCGGGTCAGCAGGTGAACGGTGTATGGCCTGTTCAGTTGTAGCTGTTGAGAATGCGGTTGCTGATGAACTGGTCGAAGGTCTTGTTCGCAAAGCCAATGGCATTAAAATCGGCAATGGATTAGACGAGGACGTTTTCTTAGGACCGGTGATTCGCGATCAACATAAAGAACGCACATTGCAGTACATCGAAACAGGTGAAAATGAAGGAGCCAAATTAGTGCGTGATGGCCGAGAAGATCAGAACATTCCGAATCAGGGATATTTTGTAGGACCGACGATTTTTGATGAAGTAACGAGCGAAATGAAAATCTGGCAGGATGAAATTTTCGCGCCAGTGCTGTCAATCAGCCGGGTGGAGAATCTTGAAGAAGCGGTACAGCTGACGAATCAGTCTCGGTTTGCGAATGGGGCTTGTCTGTTTACAAATGACGGCGGGCGTGTCCGTACATTCAGGGAAACGATTGATGCCGGGATGCTTGGTGTCAATATTGGAGTGCCCGCGCCAATGGCTTTCTTTCCGTTCTCAGGCTGGAAGGATTCCTTCTATGGTGATCTTCATGTCAACGGTCAGGATGGGGTGGAGTTCTATACACGTAAAAAAGTGATGACGACTCGTTGGGTATAAGATACAATATAGTGTTGTTAACTTGATAACCTTAAAACCTGGTTCGGTTCCAAGGAAACGGGAGCGGAGTGAAGGAATTGCATAACTTCCTATGCACTAGGGTTGCCGAGTAGCGTTATAAATTGAATTAAAACTCATCTATTTATAGAAGGGGATAGCGTTGGTTTAGCTTAGCTCCATTCCAAAATTTCCAAAGGTTAGCCTGGTAACTGATGAAAGAATAAGAGCCCAATTTCCTGATGAGAAATTGGGCTCTTTACATCTTCAGAACTGTAATTCTATTGTCCGCATTTGATAAATAAAATGGAGCGAGAACACCTATCTATTAAGATTACAATTCCTCACCATTCGTTTGAATGACTTTTTTATACCACTCAAATGAATCTTTCTTAGATCGCTTCATTGATCCATTTCCTTCATTATCACGGTCTACATGGATCATTCCATAACGTTTTTTCATTTCACCCGTTGTAAAGGACACGATATCTATGATTCCCCACGGCGTATAACCCATTAAATCGACACCATCGTACGTTACGGCTTTTTCTAATGCTTCAATATGAGACTTTAAATATTCGATTCTTTGGGAGTCATGGATGGAACCATCCTCTTCTAAAGTGTCGACAGCCCCAAATCCGTTTTCTACGATAAATAATGGGATTTGGTATCGATCATAGAAACGATTTAAGGTATACCTCAATCCAGTAGGATCAATCGCCCAACCCCAATCACTAGATTTAATGTATGGATTTTCTACACCATTTGGTAATCCACCATTAACGATATCTCCGGTATTATCATTTTCTATATCACTTTTAACGGTTGTAGACATGTAGTAACTGAAGCCTAAATAATCCACCGTACCATTTTTTAAGATTTCTGCATCCCCGTCTTCGAACTTGATCTGATATCCTTCTCTTTCAAATTCTTTTAAAGCATAGGTTGGGTAATATCCGCGAACTTGTACATCAGGGAAGAAGTATCGTTGTCTCATGACTTCTTCAGCTAACATGACATCTTCTGGTTTTGATGAATAAGGGTAAATAGGTACGTGTGAAACCATTGCTCCAATTTGGAACGCTGGGTTAATTTCTTTTCCTTTTGCTACGGCTAAAGCACTTGCAAGTAATTCATGGTGTCCCGCTTGATACATGACTTCTTTAGCGCTTTCGCCTTCTTTTACCACAACACCAGAGTTTGTCCATAAAAATATCGGGTTGTTCACATCCATTTTGTTATTGATTTCATTAAACGTCATCCAGTATTTCACTTTATTTTTATAGCGGTTAAAACAAACCTCTGCGAATCTAGCGAAAAAGTCTACTACCTTTCTATTTCTGAATCCGCCATATTCTCTTGCCAAATGTAATGGCATTTCAAAGTGCGATAGGGTAATGACAGGTTCGATTCCATGCTTCAGTAATTCATCAAATACATCATCATAGAATTGTAATCCCTCTTCGTTAGGCTCCGATTCATCACCTTTTGGAAAAATTCTAGTCCATCCGATTGAGGTTCTTAAACATTTTAATCCCATTTCAGAGAATAAGGCGATATCCTCTTTATAGTTACTATAGAAATCAATCGCTTCATGGTTCGGATAGAACTCATTTTCTTCAATCGTTTCTGTTATCTTTCTAGGAACGCCATGGGCACCCGCTGTCATGACATCTACTACGCTTGGTCCTTTTCCGCCTTGATTCCATCCACCTTCGAATTGATGGGCAGCTAAAGCACCGCCCCATAGAAAATCTTTTGGCATCTTACTCATTTTTTATTCCTCCCTTTATTTTACTACTGTCATCAATTTCTCGTTTAATGCACTATCATCACGCTTTTCGATGATAATTTCTTCATAATCACCTGAATTCGTTATGATAATAGGGGTAATGGTTTTTAATCCTTCATTTTGGATCAATTCTTTATCAAATTCGGCTAATACATCACCTTGATTGAATTTTTCGCCATCTTCTACATGTAAAGTAAAAGGTTCTCCATCTAATTTAACTGTATCTAGTCCAATATGCACAAGTAACTCAACACCATCTTCTGAACGTAAACCGATTGCATGTTTGGTATGTGCAACCATAACGACCGTTCCATCAAATGGGGCATATAATTTATTGTCTGATGGCTCTATGGCTACCCCCTTACCCATAGCTCCTGAACTAAATACTTCATCCGGAACCTCTGAAAGCGGCATTACCTTCCCGCTAAGTGGGGCAGTAATGGTTTCTTCATTAAGTTCAAACTGGTTTTGCTGGAATTCAGTTGCCTTTTGGCCCTGCTCTTCTACTAAGTTTTCACTACCTGCTTTTTTCGCTGTATCTTCACCATATCCGAAGATTTGAATTAAAATGACAGGGAGGATAATTGCAATGGCAACACCTAATAAGATCCCCCATATGGACATGGGGTAGTCGGCATCTATCCCATTTACAATGGTTAGAGGGCCTGGCAATCCTGCATAAGCAAAGTAATAAGGATTAAAGAAACTTGCGGCGATGGCACCAACCGCCCCTGAAATACAGCCAAATATAAACGGTTTCTTAAATCGTAACGTCACCCCGTAAATTGATGGCTCAGTTATGCCAAATATTCCAGTTATCCCGGCTGAAGCACTGACTTTTCGTATTTCCTGACTTTTTGCCTTAAGAAAAACACCCAACACGGCACCAATTTGTGAAATAACGGCAATTGTTTGGTAGGCCTGGAAAGAATCTCGGCCGTATAGATCGAAATTCGCTAACACCATAGGGGTAACTCCCCAATGTACGCCAAAAATAACGAGAATTTGCCATAACCCGCCAATAATAGCTCCAGCTACAGCGGGTGCGTTTTCTGCTAAGAAGTTATAACCATCTGCAATTCCATTTGCTCCTATAGTTGAAGCAGGCCCAATTAATAGAATCGTTAAAGGTACCATGATGATCATACATAAAAATGGGACAAATAACGGTCGGATCACTTCATTCATATTCTTGTTTAAAAACTTTTCAAGGTAAGACAAGATCCACACTAAAAATAGTGGTGGCAAAACCGAAGAGGTGTATACGGTTTCGGATAATCCAATACCTAAGAACGTAATGCTGCCACCTTCTGCAATTTTTGCCGCCATTTCTGCCCATGTCGGGCTAACTAATGCGGCACAACAGGCTACTGCTATATACGTGTTTGCTTTAAAGTGTTTTGATGCTGTAAGTGCGATAAAAATGGGTAAAAAGACAAATGGCGCCCATGAGATAAAACTTAAAACTTGGTAGGTTCCCGTTTCTACAAAACGATCAGAGAATAAATTAATCAATATTAATAAACCTTGTAAAATACCAGCTGCAGCTAAAATGTAAATAAACGGTGCAAAGACGGCTGACATCGTTGCAATAACACGGTTTAGGATCGTTCCTTTGTTTTCGCTTTCTCCCTCTGATGTATCCATGTTTACTAAACTCGAAAATTCTTCATAGACTTCTCCTACATGCTGACCAATAACCACCTGAAATTGACCATTATTTTCTACGACTGTAATAACTCCAGGCATGGATGATACTTCTTCTTTGGCTTTTGGTTTAGAACGCTTAAGCACGATTCTAAGTCTAGTTGCACATCTTTGGACTTTCAGAACATTCTCTTCTCCACCAACAGTGTCTAGAATCTCTTTCGCTAGTTTGGGATAATCTCTAACTTTTTCTGACATATTTAACCCTCCCTTGTTTATTTTTTATACGCTTACATTATAATTGTATCGGTATAATTAATCAATGACCAAATAATATTTATGTGATAGTATAATTTTACAGAGTGAGCTCCTGAAAGGTTTATGATATAATTTTCATAATGTATCGGGATAAATCAATTAAAGAGGAATGTCTATGTTAAAGTATCAACAAATTGCAAATGAAATTGAAACGTATATTAAAGAGCATGAACTTCAACAAAGCGATAAGCTGCCGGTATTAGAAACGCTAATGACTCAGTTTGAGGCGAGTAAGAGTACAATTACCAAGTCTTTAGATCTATTAGAAAAAAAGGGCGTTGTCTATCAAGTAAGAGGTAGTGGCATTTTTGTTAGAAGGCATAAAAGAAAAGGATATATTAGTCTATTCTCAAATCAAGGGTTTGCAAAGGAACTTGAAGGTTATCATTTAACATCAGAAGCGATTGAATTAGAAGTTAGAAAACCAACAGAAGAAGTGGCTCATAATTTAAATATTGGACTAGATGACGATATATATTATGTAAAACGGGTTCGTTATATAAACGGGCAAACCCTATGCCTAGAAGAATCCTTTTACAATAAATCAATCGTCACCTATTTAAATAAAGAAATTATCTCTGACTCCATATTTAATTATATTAGCGAAGGATTAGGTCTGAAGATCGGCTTTTCGGATTTATACCTTCGTGCCGATAAGCTTGAAGAGGAAGAAGCGAAGTATTTAGGTTTGCAAAAAGGGGACCCAAAAATTTACGTGGAAAGCATTTTTCATTTAACCAATGGGCAGCCATTTGACTTCTCAAAAATTTCCTATAACTATGAACAATCGCACTTTCTCATTCAAGGGACTAGTCATTTTTTATAAACATAAAAATATAAGCTTGGTTTCTTTTTCAGGGAAACCAAGCTTTTTTGTTGCCAGTGGAAGCGTGTCGGGCAGCGGCTTTGATAAGGGTTATAATCGAAGTGCTGCCCGACGTTTATTTATTCTATATCAAACAGACCCTATAAATGTTCATAGATCAACGCGCCGGGTTTTTTATCAATTTGCGTAAGGATTCCAAACATAGATACCTTGCAGAAATAACCAGAGAACAGATATCTTATCACCTTGTTCCCTGGTTATTCCCTGACTAGACATACTTAAATAATCGGTTATTATGAAAGACCAACAAAATCACTGATTATTTACTTTACCTTTATTCTTTCTTTGTTCAAGCGGTGCTGGGTCAATACTCTGATCGTTAGCAGTTAAGTCTATTCCATAGTCTTTAGCAAAAACCATGTGAGTATCCACCAGACCATCTTCTGTGTTTTCATCTAAATGAAATACTCTGGCACCGCGCAGCCTATTCTTTTCAGACCCTGATAAGCCGTATGCGCCAAAACCTGTGCTGCCGGCATAGCCGAGCATAATGCCGTAATAATTGCCTGCGTATGTATTGATGTGGTCATGGCCGCAAAAGACTCCTTTGACATCCCCTCTCTCAAGCATCGCTGAAAACAGGCCGCTATTAAACGGACCAGGGCACTCATCCTCATTTCTTTCACCAGTGATGCTGTGCTTTTTCACAGCTTTGGCATGGTCATCTGCGGTTCTTCCGTCAACACTTGCGAACCACATATACCTATGTTCCCAGAGAGGGATATGGATGAAGACAAGGGAAGGCACCTTACGTCCCCATTGCTGTTCGATTTTCTTTGATGTTTCATAATACCAGCTTACCTGGTTAAAGCGGAGCCAGTCCCATGTCGGGTAACCTGAAAAGTCCTGGCCGGCAATCGTTTTTGGAGCATATCTGCCACTATCCAGCAGCCAAAGGTTGAAGGCTGCCTTATTGCCTTTGGAGTTTTTAATAAGAAGATTCATATTCCCGGTTCCGGTAGTGTCTTTTGGCCCACGCGTATTTACATTATGTTTGTAGGATATGTAAACGTCCAGCATATCTTCTTCGTCAAGACCGCTTTTTGGAGTAGAATCCTCATCATGGTTACCAAATGTCACAGCCCATTTGATGCTGCGCTGTTCCATTGGTTGGGCAACATTGTTCATAGCTTGCTTCATTTCAGTAGGTGTCTCACAACCAATCGAAATATTGTCCCCGTTAAGGACAACGAGATCCGGTTTTTCTGAATCCAGCACTTTTTCCATGAGCTCGATTGTACGGCGATCTATGTGTTCATCATCCTGGGTATCGTTAAACTGTACAATTTTGAACTTTCCATCCTGGTTAAATTGAAGCTTTGCATGATCGTTTTTTGCAGCATAAGCTGTGTTTCCACTGAACAATCCCGTGGCCCCACCTGTAGAAGCCAGTGTTAATGCCAGTGTGCTCATTCCCCCTAATTTAATAAAATCCCTTCTGTTGAAATCTTTTTGATTCATCGTATGACCTCCTGTAATTGTGTTAGCATTTCACCTAATAGAATAGCTAAAGAAAATTAAATAGGTATGTACGGTCTGTAAACTATTGCTATAAAAAAGGATTCTATCCAGAAACATAGTTTTTATTTATCAATGTTCTTCTAAAGCATTCTTCGCATTTAGTAGGTTACAATCTAGGAATTTGAGGATAGCTTTAAAAGAATTTACATCTATTTATTAGGGACTTCACATAATTTTGGTACTTTTTATTTGTATTAACATTTTAGAGGAGGTTACAAATTGAGGAAAGTATGGAATGTTTTTATGTTGCTGCCCGTTTTATTTTTGATGGTGGGCAGCTTACTGTCCAGTCCCTTAGAGGCTTTTGCTTCTGAAAAAAGTAGTCAAGCTGCTGAAACAGAGTTAAGGGTGATGACGTTCAATTTAAGATATTTAAATGATAGTGATCCCTCTCCCCATACGTGGGAAGAAAGGCGTCCGACTGTGCGTCAGGTAATCAGAAAGGAACAACCTGATATCATTGGAACGCAAGAGGCTGTCTATCAACAGGTTAGACAGGTTGGTACCGATTTATCGAACTATAAATGGATTGGGTTAGGCAGAGAGGGAGGAAGCAAAGGAGAATTCATGGCGGTGTACTATAATGAGAACCGCTTTACGCCACTGGAATATGACCATTATTGGCTATCAGATACTCCACATATTGTTGGCTCGACTTCTTGGGGAAATACGATTCCACGGATGGTCACGTGGGTCAAATTTCATGATACCAAAACAGATCAGTCATTTTATTTTGTCAACACACACTTTGACCACATATCTGAGGAAGCGAGAGAGAAGAGTGCAGCTTTAATCAATGAAAAAGTAAAAGAGTTTGGCTCTGAGCTGCCTGTTATCTTAACGGGAGATTTTAATGCCAGTCCTGATAGTAAGCCTCACGAAATCCTTACAAAAGAGGGGCCATTTGTAGATACTTGGACTGCAGCAGATATAAGAATTAACGAACACCTCGGTACATTTAACGGATTCAATGATCCTACTGGCGGAGGACCGGACAAACGGATTGACTGGATTTTATCAACTGAGAATGTAACAACACAGTCTACCGAAATTGTAAACTACCGAAAAAATGGCCAGTATCCTAGTGATCACTACCCAGTTATTTCAGATCTGACTCTACAATACTAGACATATTTTGGGCAGCTTTTTCCACGTTTAAAAAGCTGCCCTTCGTTATTCTATAAAATTACTGCCCACGATAAATGTGGATCAGCTCACGATTATCTCCTCGCGCAAACACATCAACCCGGTTCGGTCCCCAGGACACCGCGGCTGGCTCCGAATTCAATGATCCGCCAAGGTTTTGCCAGTTGGACCACATCGAGCCGTTCCATGTTCTAAGATAAAGGTTTCGATTCGTGCCACGGACGAACACTTGCAGTTGATTTGGTCGTGTGGAGGAAACGGCAGGGCCTGATGTTAAGGTTCCGCCAAGACTCTCCCAGTTACTCCAGTTGGAACCGTTCCACCATTTGTGGATTAAGTTTTGATTTTGCCCTCTGGCGAAGACGTCAATTCGGTTCGGTCCCCAGGACACGGCCGCGGGTGCTGAGGATAGGGAGCCGCCGAGGTCTTCCCAATCTTCCCAGCGCGAGCCATTCCATGTTTTCTTATACAGGCGGTTGTTGGTGCCTCTGACAAAGACATCGAGCTGGTTTGAACGACGGGAAGAAACAGCAGGGGCACTCGTTAGCGTACCGCCGAGACTTTCCCAGTCACTCCACTGGCTGCCATTCCACCATTTGTGGTAAAGGCTGTCATCGGTTCCTCTTACGAATACATCAATTCGATTAGGCCCCCAGGACACGGCTGCGGGTGCTGACGTTAAGGTGCCGCCAAGGTTCTCCCAGTCACTCCACTGGCGGCCGTTCCACCATTTGTGATACAGACGATCTCCGGTTCCTCTGGCGAACACGTCAAGTCGATTTGGCTGCCACGAAGCTGCAGCGGGTCCTGACGTCAGCGTTCCTCCTAGACTTTCCCAGTTGGACCAGCCTTGGCCCGGCCCTGGTTGTGGCTGCCCTCCGCCGCCTCCGATTGCATCCAGAGTGATTTGAATGACGCGGGTCAAAATTCGCTGAGCGACATTTGGGGCAATACCAAATTGTCTGAAGAACAAGTTCAGCCATGGGATCCGCGCTTGGAATTGGGTGTAGATTTGGCTGGCGGATTGGCTGGTGTCGGCCTGGTTAAGCGTAAAGCTGACAGCAAGAGAAAATACATAATCAATTATGCCACGGTTCATGCCTGCTTGCTCGAGCTGGGTATACAAGTTGCTGTGCTGTGTACGAAGCAGCTGCATCACTTCCTGTAAACTCGGCTGCTGGCGCATATAGGCTTGGGGCGGGGCGTAGTAATAAGCTGGCATGTATGGGGGCTGCTCATATGGATGTCTAAACATGGATCTACCTCCTTTATTCATACAAAATCAGTATATGCAGAGCTGGGCGGAAGTGGGAATTCTTATTTGCTTCCTGACAACGAGCTCATATTGCGAACAAACAGCAATTGTGATAAAATAAAACCATAACATTTCCTATAACTTACTTATGTATATAAGGGGAGTAGCGTTGGAATGGGGGAAACTCATTCCAAAATAAAGTCCTCACGACATGGTTTTATAACCATCGGCTTTATTGACAAGCGATTGTTCAGCGAGACCTTTGCCCATCAGCGGCAAAGGTCTCGCTTTTTTTATTGACAAAATGACCATAATGGAGAGGTGCTAGAATGAAAGTAAATACATTAACTCTAGAAAAGATGAAGCGGATCGCTGCGATGTTGCAAAAGCAAGGGGTAAATGTTGAGCTAATCAAGAAGCCCAAGCCTTTAGATGTTTTTCCAAAGAAGCAATTTACTGTCATGACAGATCCAAAGTTGTAATAGTGTATAACGATAAACAGTTCGTATAAATTACTTCATTTAAAAGGAATGATCATATGAAGCTTATCAAGACAGATATGCCAGGTTTCATCAATAGGGAAATGGAACAGCTGCAGAAAACCGTGTCGCCTTTCATGAAGAAAGTATCTAACTATACATTGGTTTCATTGCCGTTCATTGCGATTTCCCTCATTAATCTCGTTTATTTATTAGTTGGTGCTCAGGGAGAAGTCTCACTGTTTACTCTCGGATTTTACGCACTGCTTGGTGCTATTGGTCTAGCACTATCGAAAGAAGCCAAGTTTCAAAAAAAAGAAATGGCCAAACGAAGCAGGGACTATATCATCGAGCGTATTCATAAGAGTGAAGTGATGTCTGAGGACAGTAAAAAGGAATACGTGTCTCTCATTAAAGGCCAGCCTTTCCACACAATGAACTATTTCATCAAGTTTCTGGAAGAGGAAAATCGAGAAAGCAGAATACAGGCCTATTAGGATGAAAAAGGACTCAGAGGATAATCTGGGTCCTTTTTATATAGGAGAGAAGAGAATTACGGCTTCCTGTCTGGGGAGGCTTTTTTTGTTTCATTGACAAGGGAGATAGTCGTTTTAGTGTATAAATAAAAATAGTTATGCATTTTTATAAAAACTGTTTGAATTTATCGAATTTTACGGTAGAATATAATACATGTTTTAACTTTATAAAATTCAAAAGTGAATAGGCGTCATGAAGTTGCTTGTATAAACGTTTTTCACCTTAATTAAAGTGATTTTATTCATATATGAATAAAATATTCATAGCCGGACGGGGAGGTTGAATCGTGGGAACAGATACCTGGAATGAATATCAGGCGATACTGCATTCGCTGAAAGATGACATTATCGTCACGAAGCCGGACGGAACGATCATGATCGCAAGTGAGACTGCAGGCGACATATACGGAATGGAGGCCGATCATTTAGTCGGGCGTTCCGTGTTCGATCTTGAAAAGGACGGGGTATTCACACCGCTCGCCACGCCGATGGTATTACGGATGAAAAAGCGCGTAACCTTCATTCAAACGGCTGCGAGTGGAAAGAAGTTGATGGTGACGGCACTTCCTGTACAGGGCCCTGCTGGTGAGATCACGCGCATTGTAAGTTATTCGCATGATATTACCGAGCTCAAGGAATTGAAGTCTTACATTGCCGACATGGAAGATGAGATGAAGCAGGTGCAGCACGAACTCGACCGTGTGAAACAAAAACAGCTGTCTCAGGAAGGCATAGTGTGGAAAAGTCACAAGATGCAGCAGATCATTCAAACCACCGAGCAGGTAGCGGATGTCGATGTGAATGTGCTGCTGCTTGGTGAGTCAGGAGTGGGGAAGTCATCGCTTGCTCAATTTATCCATAAGCGGAGTTCGCGTAAGGATGGCCCATTTATTGAAATCAATGCAGGGGCGATTTCTGAAACGTTGTTTGAGGCAGAGTTGTTCGGATATGTAGATGGAGCTTTTACAGGGGCTAAAAAGGGCGGCAGTAAAGGGTTTGCTGAGCTGGCTGAGGGAGGAACACTGTTTATCGATGAAATCGGTGAACTTTCCCAGCAGAATCAGGTCAAACTGTTAAAGCTTATTCAGGAGAAGCAATTTTACCGGATTGGCGGGCGCGAGTTAAGGACAGCTGATTTTCGCTTAATTACGGCCACCAATAAAGACCTCTCAGAGTCAATTGCTAAACATGAGTTTCGTGAAGATCTCTACTTCCGCATTAATGTCGTGCCGATCCAAATTCCCCCGCTCCGCGAACGTCCTGATGATATACCGGCTCTGATTGATCATATGATGGAGACCGTTTCTGATAAATATCGGAAGAAGAAGGTTCTCGATGGAGTGGTGTGGCAGGAGCTGCTGCTGAATCGATGGACGGGCAATGTCCGTGAATTGATTAATGTCATCGAACGGCTTGTGGTCACGTCTGTCGGGGAAGTGATTACGTTAGAGGATTTGCCGTCGGAGTTTAGGAACAACACACCAGCTCGTTTTAACAAACAACCAGACGAAACCCTGCCTGACACCTTAGCTCGTGTCGAGAGGCAAATTTTATTAGAAGCAAAGCAGCACTGCAAATCAACTGTAAAAATGGCGGAATTCCTAGGGGTTAGTCAGCCTTCTGTGTTTAGAAAATTGCGAAAACATGGAATAAACTAAAAATTTGGCATGATAGTTGCATTATTATAGAGCAGGTACTTTTTATCAGACTGCTGAAGCAGGCGATCATAATTAGATCATTGCTGTGGCAGGGCTTTTCCCGGCTTATTCAAAACTGAATAGCTGGATCAGAAAAATGAGGAGGGATTGTTATGGAACCAAAAAGAAGTACCTTGATACCAGAAGAACCTGCATTAAGAAGGGCAGATGTTTGGAAGTTTATGATTCCATCATTGCTCGGGATTATCCTGTTTCTTATCCCGATTCCGTTTGGTGGCAAAATTACAATCGGAGTCGGAGTATTTGCTGAAACGTTTCAGGGAGCTTTTGATAATTATCTCGTTGAAACAATGACCGTCGTACTTGTCCTATCAGCAGTTGGCGCTTTGTTCGCTAAACTTGCTAAGCCTGCCTTTATTGTGGACAAGCCCTTTATGAAAGGATTGTTCGATATTGGCTGGGGCTGGGTGATCACACGGATTGTTGCTGCAATTTTTGCGATTTTAACTTTATTCCAACTCGGTCCGAGTGTGATTCATTCAGATTTAACCGGTGGTACGGTGTTGTACTCATTAATTCCAGTGTTAACCACGTGGTTCTTATTTGCCGGATTTCTGATGCCGTTGCTTATGGATTTTGGATTGATGGATTTCTTTGGAACAATGTGCAGGAGAATTATGCGCCCGTTATTCAGAGTACCGGGCCGTTCATCGATTGATGCCCTTGCTTCGTGGATGGGCGCAGGAACAGTTGGGGTTTTGATTACTACACAGCAGTATGAAAGTGGCTATTATACGAAAAGGGAAGCCGCGGTGATTGCGACAAACTTTTCCATCAATTCAATTGCATTCAGTCTTGTTGTCATTAGTTTTATCGGACTGGAAGATATGTTTGTGCCGTTCTATCTGACGGTTGCCTTTTCAAGTATCGTAGCGGCGATTATCTGCCCGCGAATCCCGCCTCTTTCCAGAAAAGAGGATACGTATTATGAGGGAACAGGCAAGCAGATTTCTGAAGATATGCCTGAGGGAACCTCGAACGTGAAATGGGGTTTTCAAAAAGCTGTCGAGCAGGCTTCGAAGATTAAGAGCGGTGGGGAAGTTGTAAAAAGTGGCGTGAAGACGGTGGCGGATATCTACTTAGGATTGCTTCCACTCGTTATGGCTCTCGGAACGCTAGCTTTAATCATTGCGGAATTCACACCGATCTTTGATTATATTTCCTACCCGTTTGTCCCGATTCTCGAATTGCTGCAAATTCCTCAAGCTGCTGAGGCGGCACCGGCGATGCTTGTTGGATTTGCCGACATGTTCCTGCCGGCTGTCATTGGAGCGGGAATTGAAGCAGAACTGACGAAATTCGTAATCGCCTGTATTTCCTTGACCCAGCTAATTTATATGTCTGAAATTGGCATGCTGCTGATTAAATCGGAAATCCCGATTACTGTCGGCGAACTGTTCATCATTTTTTTACAGAGGACGGTTATCACACTACCTATCATCGTTGCAATTGCTCATATTATTTTTTAAAAAGGATGGATGTTCAACATGTCTCGTAAACTGAAAGAATTATTCCCGCAAATGTCTAACTTACTTGCCCCAAGCATGGCAAAAGATCATCCGAATCTGCCCGTCGTGAAAGAAGAAGGCTGTTATTATTACGGAGAAGACGGCAAAGAATATCTTGATTTTACGTCAGGGATCGCCGTAACCAACGTAGGTCACCGCCACCCTAAAGTAGTCCAGGCGATTAAAGACGGAGCGGACCAGCTGACACACGGTCCGTCTGGTGTAATTATGTATGAGTCAATTCTTGAACTTTCCAAACGGCTGGGGGAGAGATTGCCTGGAAAACTCGATTGTTTCTTTTATGGAAACAGTGGGGCTGAAGCCATTGAAGGTGCTCTTAAATTGGCGCGTCACGTGACCGGACGTCCCTATGCGGTCTCTTTTACCGGAGGATTCCATGGTCGTTCAATGGGAGCTCTCAGTGTCAGTACATCAAAAAGTAAATATCGCAAATTTCAGCAGCCGAATGGGCTGACTTATCAAATTCCTTATGCCGAACCTAAGGATGGCGCTGAAGCACAGTGTATCGAGCAGCTGGAAGCAGATTTCGAGCGGCTGTTTGATCATCAGGTGACCCCGGATGAAGTGGCTTGTGTGATTGTCGAACCGGTGCTTGGCGAAGGCGGATATGTCGTCCCACCTGCTGGCTGGCTGAAAAAAGTCCGGGAAATTTGTGATGAACACAGCATCCTGTTGATTTTTGATGAAGTGCAGACAGGCTTCGGTCGTACCGGAGAATGGTTCGCAGCCCAGACCTTTGGGGTCACCCCTGATATCATGGCGATTGCCAAAGGGATCGCAAGCGGAATGCCGCTTAGCGCCACCGTAGCCTCAAAAGAACTTATGGCCGAGTGGCCGCTCGGCAGCCACGCGACAACATTTGGCGGTAATCCCATCGCCTGTTCGGCCGCACTCGCTACTCTTGACGTTATTGAAGAAGAAGATCTGCTCGACAACGCCCGGTCACAAGGAGCCTACGCTATCGAGAAACTGTATGAACTCAAGCAGAAGTATTCATCGATTGGTGGTGTTCGCGGTGTCGGTCTGATGATTGGCTTCGATATTGTCGACCCGGAAACAGGAGAACCTGACAGTGAAGGGATGATGAATATTCTCAATCTTGCGCTGGAAAAAGGGGTCTTGTTTTACCTTGGAGGCAAGTATGCAAACGTGATTCGGATGATTCCACCGCTGATTGTGACGAGGAACCAAATTGATCAGGGGTTGCAGGCTTTAGAAGAAGCAGTTATTGCGCATGAGAAGGAATTGGTGATGAATAAATAAAGTAGGGATGGGAAGACCTTGTATATGTGTTAGGGAGGAAAAAGTTTCTTCGCTACTTGTAAATAGTTTAGATTATAATACCTTCGGAAAGCAGCTCAGGAATCCCCTGAGCTGCTTTTATCATTTTTCGGACAGAGGAAGGGAACAAAGTATTTATATATTAGATTTATAAACGCGTCTTTTTCTGATGGACTAGCTTGTAAGGATTAAGAATTTCTTTCTCATCTAAAGCTAACTTGATTTTTTCCATGACTCGTAACGCTTCGCCATGTTCTCTTTGCTGGTATTTCATTTTACCAAGACCTACTCCATGTTCACCTGTACAGGTGCCTCCTCTTTGTAGAGCATAGTCAACGATTTGCTCATTTAACTGTTCAGCTTTATTCACTTCATCTGGGTCATCCATATCCATCATAAGCAGAATGTGATAGTTTCCATCACCGACGTGACCAGTAATTCCGCCGTTAAGCTCGAGCTCATTCACTTTTTCTCTGGCGTGCTCAATCGCACCTGCAAGCTCAGAGATTGGAACACAAACATCTGTTACCATTAACTTTTTACCTGGATTTCCATGTACATAAGCATAAGCGAGGTTGTGTCTTGCTTCCCATAGACGGTTCCTCGCTGCATTATCTTTTTCAAAAAGAATCTCTTCACACTGATGGTCGGCAACGATTTCTTTCGTGAATTCTACGTCATAATTAAGCCCTGCTTCGTTTCCGTGAAATTCTAAAAATAAAGTAGGCTGCTCCTGATAACGCGTTTCACTAAACATGTTCACTTGCTTCATGGAGGGCTCATCGACAAGCTCCACTCTGGCAATCGGCACACCAGCCTGCAAAATGGATACGACTGCTTCCACTGCATTATTTACACTCGGAAAGGAAGCTCTCGCTGCAACAATATGCTCAGGAATTCCGTACACTTTGAACGTTAATTCTGTAATGCAGCCTAACGTCCCCTCTGAACCTACAAAGAGACTATTTAAGTTGTAACCTGAGGAAGATTTTTGTGCCAGGCTGCCCGTATGAATGATTTCCCCATCAGCGAGAACGACCTCTAAATCACGCACTTGATCTCGCATCACACCATATTTTACGGACGTTGTACCACTGGCGTTGGTAGCAGCCATACCGCCTAACGTAGCATCCGCACCCGGATCAACGGTGAAGAAAAGTCCGTATTTCTTTAGTTCTTTATTCAATTGTGAACGCGTGACGCCTGGCTGCACCTTGACTAGGAAATCCTTTTCCCGAACCTCAATTACTTTATTCATTTGCGAAAAGTCTATCGTAATTCCATGATCATAAGGAATCACATGCCCCTCTAAACTAGTTCCTAAACCATAAGGAGTGATAGGGGTTTGATAGGCATTTGCAACCTTCACAATTGCGCTTACTTCGTCAGTACTCTCTGGAAACACAACTAGATCTGGTGGACTGGCTTTATGATAGGATTCGTCATGACTATGTTGTTCGATTTGGGTTTCATTTTTTGAAACTTGATGCTCTTGTAAAAATGTTCTTAATTCCTCGTATAAGTTACTCTCTGTTAGGTTCATTTGAAGTCCCCTTTTAAAAGTTTGGTGGTAGTTGACTTATTTAAATAGGTTATTTGATATAAATTATACTAAATAGTCTAAATATTACAATGAGTGTGGAGTGACCAAATAGACGTTTAGCATTTGTCTCATCCCTTTTGAAGGCGAGTCAATTTATCCGTGATGCTATTATCAACACCTTGATATTAAACATCTAGTTATGTATAACAAAGTTGAATATAATTAATTGTAATAATACAATTATACAAACAATAAAAATGAATGATTGGAGGAATGAATTTAAATGAGCATTCAAACTGCAGATATTTGCGATACTCACCGCGAAAAGGTGCAAGTAGCGGAATCGGTGTTTAAACAATTCGGGAAGGTAAAATCCTTTTCAGGGTCTATTCATACCGTTAAGGTTTACGAGGATAATGTACTAGTTAAAAAAGCATTGCAAAGCATACCTGAAGGAAGTGTATTAGTTGTTGACGGAGGCGGCTCCCGTAAGTGTGCACTTCTCGGTGACAACTTGGCAGATATAGCAGTTACTCGAAAACTATCTGGTATTGTTGTTTATGGGTGCATAAGGGATAGCGCACAGATTAATGAAATGGACATAGGGGTTTTTGCCATAGGTACTAACCCATTAAAAAGCAATAAACAAGGAAAAGGCCAAGAAAATATTCCTGTACAATTCGCAGGAGTAAACATAGAACCTGGTTTTCATCTGTATGCAGATGAAGATGGGATATTGATTTCTGAAGATCAATTATTGTAGGAGACCGGTGAGAGGTAAGACACAGAAGGAAAGTGAGAATGAAACTCGACATGTAAAAGGAATAGGTGAATGGTCATCAGTCCTCAAGGAGTTTTCGATAACTCCTTGGGGACTTTTTTTACGAAACAACTAAGTAT
This sequence comes from Halobacillus naozhouensis, assembly GCF_029714185.1. NCBI lineage: Bacteria > Bacillati > Bacillota > Bacilli > Caryophanales > Bacillaceae > Halobacillus > Halobacillus naozhouensis. Next base: position 850,790 of record NZ_CP121671.1, read on the forward strand.
TTATACTTTGCACATTTGTGCTTTCCTTGCACAATCTTCTCTAATTTCCGACAAACCTATTGACCACCCCAGCACATGTCCTATAGTATAAAACTCAACAAATGCACATTATTTACACTAGTTGCACAAATGTGCGAAAAGGGAGGGGGAGACAAATGGATTGGAATGAAGAAAGACGTTTGATTAAAGTCGCCAAGATGTATTACAAGGACCAACTTACTCAGAGTGAGATCGCTAAAAGTCTGGGCATCTATCGAACAACCATTACGAGATTGCTTCAAAAAGCGCGAGAGGAAGGAATTGTTCAGGTCAATATTAAAGGAGAATATTCCGAACAGGTTGATTTAGAGGATCAATTATTAAAGCGCTTTAACATTAAGGAAGCTGTCGTCATTCCTTCATCACCAGAACAGACCGAGAGGGAGAGAAAGACGGATCTTGGTAAAGCTGCGGTCAATTTTTTGAACACGACGATAAGAGATGGTGATACTGTCGGCTTTGCTTGGGGAAGTACGCTTGGAAGCATGGTGGATGCGTTGGAGCGGTACAAAAAAAGGGAAGCGGATTTTGTTCCTTTAGTTGGCGGACCTGGAAAGATGCCTGTTGATCATCATGTGAACACAATTGTTTATAACCAGGCCAAGGCATTTGGGGGTCAAGCTCATTTTATTGATTCGGCAGCGATTGTTCCATCTACGCAATCTAAAAATGAAATTTTTGAATCCGCTTACTTCCAGGATGTGTTGGAGCTATGGAATAAACTTACCGTCGCTGTGGTCGGAATCGGCACTCAGCTAAGCTCATCCAATATGATTTTCTCAGGATTCTTAGGGGAGGAAGATTATAAGAGTTTAGAGAGTCAAGGGGCGATAGGTGACATTTGTTCAAGGTTTTACGACGTGAAAGGAAAGCCTGTTGATGGGAATGTCGGTGATCGTACGGTAGCCATTGAACTGGATCGGTTAAAAGAAATAGATTACTCAATTGGAGTGGCAGAGTCTGTTGAGAAGACAGCCTCAATCGTCGGAGCCTTAAGGGGAAATTATATTACCCACCTGCTGACAAATGATCAGACAGCGAGATCCATACTTGAATTTGTTGACGATGAAGAAGGAGGGGGTCTTACATGATCATTACTCTACTGGTGACGATAGCGGCCATGTTTCTAATTCAAACACTTCTAGGGATGGGGCAAGTCAAAAACTTCAATAAATATTATTCAGAAATGAGAAAAGAAGGCAAAGTCTCTATTGGACGATCCAAAGGTTTGATAAGGACCGGGGTTGTTCTATTAATCTCCATTGACCAGAAGGCAAGAATCAAAAAGGTTAAAAGGATGCAGGGGCTTACCGTCTTTACAAGATTTAAGGATTTAAACGGACTTGAAGGACAGCATTTATTAAAGATAGATGAGCAATCATTAAACCAATTTGATCGGTTTACCGTTAAAGCGATTATTGATGCGCAACATGTCTACAGGATTGTTCAAGCTGGGGGAGAACCTCCTAAACCGAAGAGTCCCTTGCAATCCGTACTACAGGTATTTAAAAGAAAAGAAGAGGTGAATAGCTAATGGATTTTCTAGTAAAGGCAGCCGAAGCGTTTATAGGACTGTTTGAAAGAGGAGCCGAGACATTTACCGGATTTGTTACCGGGATCATTCCGTTATTGATCATGTTACTAGTTGCAATGAATGCACTTGTGCACTTAGTTGGGCAAGATAAAGTGGAAAAGCTAGCAAGGAAATCTTCAGGCAATATCTTTACTCGTTATTTAGTATTACCCAATGTAGGGACGTTTTTTCTATTGAACCCAATGACTCTATCACTTGGAAGGTTTTTACCTGAAAAATATAAACCTGGCTATTATGCGTCAGCCAGTTATTCCTGTCATTCAATGAATGGGTTGTTCCCCCATGTAAACCCAGCAGAACTGTTTGTGTTTCTGGGTGTAGCAGCTGGTATTGAACAACTCGGTTTTTCTACGGCTGAATTTGCCCTTCGTTATTTCTTAGTAGGTATGGTTATGAATATGTTCCGAGGCTGGGTAACAGATTTTTGTGTGAGTTATGTAGAAAAACAACAAAAGGTGAATCTGCCTACTACGATGAAGGGAGAAGGGACGAGTGTCTAATCATACTGTGCTATACAATACGGTGATTATTGAAAAAGGACCAGGAGGATTTGGAGGACCATTAGAAATCACACCAACAGAAAAGAAAAATAAAATTGTCAACATTACGGGCGGACCGATCTCTTCTGTGGCAGAGCGGATAGCTGAAATCACAGGAGCGGAAATAGTAAATGGCTTTAAAACGAGTGTTCCTGAAGATGAAATGGCCTGTGTCATTATCGACTGTGGCGGGACATTACGAGCAGGTTTATATCCAAAGAAACAAATCCCTACCATTAATATCATGTCTACTGGTCCGAGTGGCCCGTTGGCCGAATTTATCAAAGAAGATATTTATGTGTCTGGTGTAAAATCGGAACAGCTTCAACATGCTGATGAAAAGAGTGAATCGGTAACTGAAGAGAAAGAAAGGGAACAAGAGGATTTAGAAGAAGCGGCTCAAGAAAAGTATGACACTTCGAAAAAAGTAAGTGAGCAATCTTCTGAGAATTTGATGACAAAAATCGGAATGATGATGGGAAATGTAGTCGGCGTCTTTTATCAAGCCGGACGTGAAACGATTGATACCGTTCTGAAAACGATTTTACCGTTTATGGCGTTTGTTGCGATGTTAATCGGTTTAATTCTTGAGACGGGGATTGGCGACCTTTTTGCTAACTTCCTATCCCCATTAGCCGGAAGTATCTGGGGACTGCTGTTACTATCAGCTATTGTATCTTTCCCGCTGCTATCTCCTTTCTTGGGGCCAGGAGCAGTTATTGCCCAGGTAATAGGAACGTTGATTGGTGTAGAAATCGGAAGAGGAAATATCCCTCCACAGTTTGCCTTACCGGCGGTGTTTGCCATCAACTCGCAAGCTGCTGCAGACTTCGTACCGGTTGGTTTAGGGCTGGCTGAAGCGGAGCCACAAACGGTTGAGGTAGGTGTTCCAGCTGTCTTATATGGAAGGTTCTTAACCGGAGCACCCACTGTTTTTGTAGCATGGCTGGCCAGCTTCGGCATGTATGAATAATTAAAGGAGTGTATTACCATGAGTCATATTTATCACACGAAAGTTACACAACTCGGACCTTTAGCGAATGAATTCATTAGTGAAAAAATCATTATCCTCTTTAAAGGAGATGCACCAGCTGAACTAGCTGAGTACTGTGTACTTCATAAAGAAAATCAATTAGAAGACCAAATCAAAGCGAATGATATTTTTAAAATCAATGATCGAGAATATGAAATTACTGGTGTAGGAGAAGCCGTTTATAAAAACCTCAATCAATTAGGTCATATCACACTTAAATTTGATGGGAATACAACACCGGACTTGCCTGGAACTCTTTCACTAGAAGACAAAGAGGTTCCTGAAATCCATGAGGGCGATATTTTAGAAATTATTCGAAACTAATTTTGGAGGGTCATATCTATGTCTAATAATCAAGATCAAGTAGCCATTGTTGCAGGAGGAGCCCAAAACCTTGGAGAACATTTAAGTTATCGGTTAGCTAAAGAGGGGTATAAGGTTGTCGTAGCAGATCTGAATTTTGATAATGCCAGTCAGGTAGCTGAAACGATTATGCAGGATTATGATACGGATGCACTCGCAGTTGAAGTGGATGTTGCCAATGAAGAAAAGGTAACGGCCATGGTAGAGCAAGTGAGGGAACGTTTTGATAGAATTGATGTGCTAGTATTTAATGCTGGGGTAGCCAAAAGTACAAAGATTACTAGCTTTGAATTAGCGGATTGGCAGTCTATGGTTAACGTTAATTTAACAGGGTATTTCTTGTGTGCAAGAGAAGTGGCTAAAGTAATGGTTGAACAAGGATCGGGTAATATCATCCAAATTAACTCCAAATCAGGAAAAGTGGGGAGCAAGCACAATGCTGGATATTCTTCCTCTAAGTTCGGCGGCGTTGGTTTAACGCAAAGTCTTGCCCTGGATTTGGCCGAACATGGAGTGAGAGTCAATAGTATTATGCCAGGAAACTTGCTTAAGTCACCTATGTTCCAAAGCTTAATCCCTTCTTACGCGAAGAAACTGGGAATTGCAGAAGACGAAGTGGAGAAGGTTTACGAAGAGAAAGTTCCAATGAAGCGAGGGTGCTCCTATGAGGATGTGGCCAATGCAGTCGTTTTCTATGCATCTGATCAAGCAGCTTATATGACTGGACAGTCTATTAACGTAACGGGCGGACAGGTCATGCATTAATTTTGAATAAAATAGTGATATTTGTTCCCCGGTGTAGACATGCAGCGGGGAACAGGTTTCTATCAGAAAGGAGTCAAATGATGAAACTACTAGTAGACTCTGCAAATCTTAGCCAAATTAAAAAGCTAAAAAACATCTTTCCAGTGACCGGGGTCACGACAAATCCATCTATTTTAGCAAAGGAAAGCCTCTTGCCACAGGAGTCTTTAAAGGAGGTTAATCATTTATTGGGTCCTAATGAAGAATTTCATGTGCAAGTTCTTTCTGAAAATGCCATAGAAATGAAAGAAGAGGCTTACCGTCTTTTGGATAATTACCGTGACTCTTTGTATGTGAAGATTCCAGTATCTGAGCAGGGATATAAGGCGATCGGCATGTTAAGCAAAGAGGGAGTGAGGGTAACGGCTACTGCTGTTTTCACTGTCCAACAAGGTATCCTTGCATCATTAGCCGGAGCAGATTATATTGCACCCTACGTAAATCGGATTGATAACCATAATGCTGATGGCATTGAGCTGATTAGCAAGTTGAGTAGCTTTTTTGAAAAAGAGCAGATCGAAACAAAGATCCTTGCTGCAAGCTTCAAGAATACCAAACAGATAGAAGATGCTCTGCTCCATGGTGCCTACAGTGTAACTGCACCACCAAGTTTGGTACGTGAAATGGGCAGCCATACAGGTACGAGTGATGCTATCAAAGGTTTTAAAAATGATTACAGCCAGGCGTTTAAATAAGATGACAACCAGGGGTATGCAAATAAGGCATACTCCTTTGGTTGTAAGGGAGTTGCTAAAGTGCTCAAGGCAATTATATTTGATTTTGACGGATTGATTTTCGATACAGAGACTCCACAATACCAAGTGCTGCAAGAGTTATTCAGAGAAAATGAAAGTGAACTTCCTTTAGAGGTATGGCAGGATGTCATTGGCACAGACTCGGATTTCTGTCCTTATACTTATCTGCAAACAAAAACGAATAAACAATATAATATAGAAAATCTCAAAAAAGAGATAGACAACCGCTTCCGAGAACGCGTGAAAACTATGGCATGCAGACCAGGGGTAAAAGACTATTTAAGCGAGGCAAAGGAAATGGGATTCAGGATAGGGCTGGCCTCAAGTTCTCATTATAAATGGGTGTCTACCCATTTAAAGAATTTAGGAATCTTTGATGAATTTGAGTGTATGAAAACAGCTGATGATGTGAAAAACGTGAAGCCTGATCCCGCACTCTACTTAAAGGCAGCCGAGGCTTTTAAAGTAGAAGCGGAGGAATGTTTAGTGTTTGAAGATTCGGCAAATGGGGCTTTGGCTGCAAAACGGGCGGGAATGGCTTGTGTGATTGTTCCTAATGAAGTGACAAGCGGGCTTTCCTTTTGTAAGGTTGAACGTCGTCTATCTTCTATGGAAGAAATAAAGTTGAAGCAGTTGGTCGAGGAAATTCAAATATAATTTTTTATCTTTTTAAATGATTGGGAATTATAGCTTGATTTTGCTGAGAACTATGAATATACAAAACGGTAATAAAGTAAAGGAGTGAGTAAGATGCAGAAAGAATTTTTATGAGGGGATGCTATATATGAATGGGTGAACCTTGTGCTTAGAAGAATCGTTTTACAATAAATCCAACGTTACCTATTTAAATTGAGAGATCATTTCTGACTCAATCTTTAATTATATTAGTGAAGGATTAGGACTAAAGATCGGTTTTTCGGATTTATACCTTTGTGCTAATAAGCTTGAAGAGGAAGAGGCTGCCTTTTAGGTTTGCAAAAAGGGGACCCTGAAATTTACGTAGAACCATTTTTCATTTAACCAATAGTCAACCTTTTGACTTTAGAAGGGTTTCCCATAACTATGAATAGTCACACTTCCTCATCCAGGGTACTAGTCATTTTTTATAAATCACGAGAAGAACATGCGTTAATTAAAACGTAGAAGCTTCCCAATGCTGTGATTAGAAAAGGGAAGCTTCTATGTTTGTATATGTGACTCACTGATTAGCCAGGCAAATTAAGGATGAAATGAGCTGAAAAAGTTCTCTAATATTTCTTGGTCTTCTTTATAGAAGGCAATTTTTAAATCATCAAGTTCCATGGGAGTTGTAACATTTTCAAAGTATTCATGACTGTTTAACAGCAAATAGATATTGTTCCATAAAGATAAGTAGTAATCATTAGATAGTTGGTTGCCAAGTTCATTGATCCAGGCTGAGAAACCAGCCCAAAAGTTCAATTTTTGACGTGAGTGAAGACTTACAGACGTTTCTTGTTTAAGTGACTTGATAATGATTTTCTCAGCACTCATTATGGCGACACCGAAATAATTTCTTAGCGTATCCAAACCGGGATCCTGTTGAATAAGGCTCATTGGAATGAGGAATGGGGGAGGTTCAGAGACAAAGGTTCCGCCGCCTTGCCTTGATTCTAGATACTTAAGCAATTCTAAAATTCGCAAGCCTTCTCGTACAGAGGAGCGGCTAACTTCTAGCAATTCACTTAATTTTCTTTCAGTCGGTAGTTTATCACCCTTTCTTAACTCATTCTCTTGAATATATGAAATAATTTGCCGGATTACCTCTTCAAACATCCTGGGTACTGAGTCTAATCGATAATTGTTCTTCATCCATCATCACCGTCTTTTTGTAGGTTAACTTTATTTTAACAAATATAATTACTTAAAAGTAGTGATTAGGGTATTGACGCATGGGATTGAATTCATTAGACTCTTTAATAAGAGTAATAATTTTAACATTGGTCAGACCATCATAAAAAGGATTCGTTGAACATAAAATTGAGTAAAATGGGGATAAAAAATGGTATTAAAACCGATTAAAAAAAAGAGGTTATTTGAAGAGATTATTTTAGCAATAGAGGAATATATTCATGAGGAGGGAATCCGTCCCGGTGAACGATTACCGTCAGAGAATCAACTCTCCACAATATTTGAAGTAAGTAAAACAGCTGTTAGAGAGGCAATGAGTGTGTTACATGCGAATGGCATCATTGAAAAGAGAACTGGTGCCGGTATTTTTTTAAAGGAATTACATGGGGAAAGTATTGCTGAAAGGGTTACGAATAACTTGCTTGAGCGTAGTGAATTACAAGAAATCCTTGAATTCCGCCGGGGGATGGAAGTGGAAGCAGTTGCCCTGGCAGCTATCAGAGCTACAACACAAGACATGGAGGTAATTCAGCAGGCGCATCAGAATCTTGTAGATGCCCATAACGATGGTTCCTTAGGATTAGAGGAAGATTATCTGTTTCATTATTCAATCATCCTGGCATCACATAATTCTATCTATAAGGATGTCTTTGACAGGGTATCTAATAAATTTGAAGAAGTCATGAGGATTAGTAAGATGCAGTCTGCGAAAGTCCCAGGTCGATTTGTGGAAGCCTATAAAGAACATGAACAGATTCTGAAAGGACTGCAGCTTAAGGATCCAAAAGCTGCCTCCGAAGCAATGAGACATCACTTGACGCAGAACGAGAGGAAAATTTGGTCGCACATTAAGAGTAAGGATTAAGTATAAGGTTCCTTACTCCACTTAATGGTCAGACCATAGTAAAATATAAAAGGAGGAAATGAATGATGAATGTTGGTTTTCGGATCAAAGAGGACTTTCCTCGTTTAGAAGATGTAGTTGTTAGGGGATTTAAAGGAATACCGACACCTATTATCGGTGATGTAATGGGAAGACAGCGGGCGATGAACCATTTTATCAAATCAGTAAATCATTCAGGTACTCATGTTTTTGGAAGCGCATTCACTGTAAGAACACATCCCTCTGATAACTTGCTTGTACATAAGGCAATGGATCTTGCGAAGCCTGGGGATATTATTGTAATTGATGCTTGTGGTGACATGGGGAATGCCATTCTGGGTGAAATTATGTGTCACTATGCAAAAGTAAAAGGGATTGCAGGGTATGTTGTCGATGGCCCAGTCCGTGATCTAAAGGGGATTGCTGATATGGGATTCCCGGTTTTTGCTAAGGGCGGCTCACCCCGAGGACCTTATAAAGAAGGCCCTGGTGAAATTAACACGACGATTAGCTGTGGTAATGTGCCAGTTTCTCCTGGTGATATCGTGGTAGGGGATGATGATGGTGTCATAGTAGTGCCGAAAAACGATGTCCCAGAAGTATTGCAAGATGCAGCAGCCTTAGCAGATAAAGAAGATGAAATTATCAAATCTATTTACGATGGGGACTGGGACAGGGCGTGGGTGGATGAAGTACTTCAAAAGAAAGGTTGTGTTGTTTATGAGTGATTATCAAGAGGAGCGTATTCCTAAGGAAAATCTGGAACTATTTATTGAAAAGATTTTTAGTGAAGCAGGTCTGGATGAAACCCAAGCCCGAACTATTGCCAGGCATCTTGTTTTTGCCAACCTGAGGGGGGTGGATTCCCATGGGGTAAATAGAGTCGATATCTATACTAAACGGCTTGATAGGAGTCTAGTAAAAAAAGAGTTCAGGTCTGAGCTGGTACGGGAATCTCCTGTTAGCGCTTTGATAGATGCACATAATAGTTCCGGAATACCCGCAGCTTCCTATGGAATAGAACTGGCGATAAAGAAGGCGAAAAGTTCGGGCGTGGGGATCGTAGGGGTTCACCATTCCAATCACTGTGGGATGTTGACTGATTACGTAAAAACAGCAGTTGATAATGACTGTATTGCAATCGCCACCACAAATGCCCCTTCAAATATGCCTCCATGGGGAGGTAAAGGCCGCTTTTTTGGGACGAATCCATTTTCATATGGAATACCTGCTGGAAACGAATCCAATATAATATTTGATATGGCGACGAGCAAAGTAGCCAGGGGGAAGATTATATTAGCGCAAAAAAATAATCAGGAAATACCGTTGGGATGGGCGCTATCTTCTGAAGGGGTTCCAACGCAAGATCCAATTGAAGCCTTAGATGGTGTAGTCCTTCCGGTTGGTGAGCACAAAGGATATGGAATTGCCTTTTTAGTAGAGACACTGTCAGCTCTTTTCACCGGGGCTGCATTTGGACCTTATATTGGGGATTTATATAAACAATTAGATCATTCTCAAAACGTTGGCCAATTCTTTTTAGTCATGCGTGCAGACCTTTTTCAAAGCTTAGATGTGTTTAAAGAGAGAATTGATCAAATGATTCGGGAGATTAGAGGTGTTCCGTTGATGGAGGGGGCTGAGAAGATTTACCTGCCTGGAGAAGTAGAGATGGAAACAATGAAGGAAAGAGAAGAAAATGGCATACCGTTATCAAGAGAGATTATTGATGAGCTAATAGAGGTTGCCGAACGATATAGTGTCGAACCTGAGCTTATTCAAAGCTTTAGGATCAATATATAATACCACCATTCAAAAAAGGAGAGTTTCGTATGAGATTAGCCACAATCAAAAGAAATGGACAAGAGAAGGCGGCTGTTATTACACAAAAAGGTGCTATTCTAGTAGAATCGATCAATCGTAATCTTAACTTGAACTGGAGTATAAATGTATTTGACCTCGTTCAAACAGGACAACTGGAACACTTGAAAGAATGGTACCGGTCCGGAGGTGAAGGAGAGTTAAATGATTTTCATGAAGTGATCCTTCATGAAGATATTGAAAATGGACCATTATACAGACAGCCACGAAAAATCTGGGGAATTGGTCTGAACTATGTGGAACATGCATCTGATCTTAGTGAGCAGGCACCAAATAAGGAACCAGCAAGCTTTATGAAACCAGATACATCTATTATTGGACCCGGAGACTGTATTAAAATACCACACCAATCTGACCGGACCACGGCTGAAGCGGAATTAGGTATCATAATTGGAAAAGAGTGCAAAAATGTCAGTGAAGAAGAGGCGCCACATGTAATTGCAGGCTTTACAACGGTTATTGATATGACTGCAGAAGACATCCTGCAGCTAAATCCACGGTATTTAACTAGGGCGAAGAGTTTTGATTCATTCTTCAGTTTTGGACCGGAACTTGTAACAGAGGATGAAGTAGATGAGGTCATGAACTTGCATGTATCAACCGTTATTAATGGCGAGCTTCACAGGAAAAATGTCGTTTCTAACATGACATTCCGTCCATGGGATTTGGTGTCCTTCCATTCAAAAGTCATGACGTTATTACCGGGCGACATTATTTCAACAGGGACTCCCGGGGCGGGTGTCATTAGGGACGGCGACGTCGTAGAATGCCAAATTGATGGATTTACTAAATTGACAAACCCAGTAAGAGATTTAAAAGTTAAGTCAAAAAAAGAAGCGTTGAGCAGGCAAATGATTTAAAAGTTTAACACTTCAATGGAAAAGGCTATCCCCCTTGAGGATAGCCTTTTTTAATGGATTTAATTTGTAGTTGCTTTTTCTTTTGTAGCAGCAAGCAGAAAATCAAAGTCACAGCCTCTATCTGCTTGTAGGACACATTCCTGATAGAGTTTCGTATATCCCCTGCCTTCTATGACAGGTGCTTCCCACTCTGAACGTCTTTTTTCCAATTCTTCTTCAGATACTAGAAGTTCTAATTTACGGTTTTCCACATCGAGTTCAATAAAATCTCCTGTCTTTACTAAACCAATCGGCCCGCCGACAGCTGATTCAGGAGCCACGTGCAGGATTACGGTTCCAAATGCTGTGCCACTCATCCGGGCATCGGAAATTCTCACCATGTCCCGGACTCCTTGCTTAAGCAATTTGTTCGGAATCGGCAGCATCCCGGCCTCTGGCATTCCCGGTGCTCCGACAGGACCTGTATTTTGTAAAATCAGGATATCGTCTGGACTAATATCCAACTCAGGGTCATCTATACGTTTCTCTAAGTCTTGAGAAGAACTGAAAACGACTGCTCTACCACTATGTTTTAGGAGTTCTTGTGAAGCTGCTTTTGGTTTTATGACAGCTCCATTAGGGGCAAGGTTTCCCTTTAATACAGCTATTCCCCCTTCTGTATGTAAAGGGGCATCAAAACGGGTAATAATATTCCGGTATACTTCAGGAACGTTCGCATCATCAATACTGTCTCTTAGGGGGGACCCTGTGACGGTTAATTCATCTAAATGGAGTAGCGGCTTCAATTCTTTTAGAACAGCTGGAGTTCCACCCGCCCTATAAAAATCTTCCATCTGATATTGGCCAGCGGGGCGTAAATTAGCGATAAAAGGAGTAGTCCTGCTTAATTGATCAAACAAATCAAGAGGTAATTCAATACCGAGTCTCCCAGCGACGGCTGTCAAATGAATGACAGCGTTGGTTGATCCTCCAACGGCCATCAAAGCCCGAATACCATTTTCAAGGGATTTTCTTGTAATTATTTTGGATGGTGTTAGTTCTTTTTCAACTAGTTCTACAATTTTCTTGCCTGTCTCTATGGCGTGATTCAGTCTTTTGTTTTCCGTAGCTGGAATAGCAGCACCGCCAGGAAGCATCATTCCAATTGCTTCTGAACAAACAGCCATTGTGCTTGCGCTTCCCATCACCATACAATGGCCAGCCGTAGGAGCTAACGCCTCATTAATTTCCTCAATTTGATTATCATCTATCTCACCGCCGCGGTATTCTTGCCAGAAGAAACGGCAGTCCGAGCATGCCCCTAGTGTTCTGCCTTCATATTCACCGTTATTCATAGGTCCGCCTGTAATCATAATCGAAGGGATATCTGCACTAGCTGCTCCCATCAGCTGGGAAGGGGTGACTTTATCACAGCCTCCAATTAACACAACACCGTCAATAGGCTGGGCTCGAATCATCTCCTCTGTATCCATTGCGGCAAGATTGCGGTAGAGCATAGTTGTTGGACTTGTATTGATTTCACCTAATGAAATGGTCGGAAATTCTAGTGGAATTCCGCCCGCCAATAATACCCCTTTTTTAATAGCTTCTATGAGTGGTTGAATATGGGAGTGACAACGATTGATTTCGCTTTTTGTATTGCAAATACCGATCACTGGCTTCTCATAGTCGTCTGGGTCAAACCCAAGATGCCGGTTAAATGCTTTCCTTATAAATTGGCTAAACCCAGAATCACCATACGATGTTAGTTTTTTAGTTTTATTAGTGTCTGTCATTTGTTTCCCTCCTAATCATTTTATATTATGGTAGGACCAAAGATATGCAATCTTTCTTTTTTAAGGGTACCACAAATGATCGGTTAACTGAACAAAAATTCAGAATTTTCGGAGCTGATAAAGTTTATAAAGGGAATATTGAGACATATGAGGTAGCTAAGTTAACTGTTGGTTTTTGAAAAACTTCTATAATCAGGTTGACAAAATTTTCAGAAATATTATATGATAACACCAAATCCATACATTTAGATTCTATTTTACAGCTTTGAATCTTTTAAAAGGGGAATAATTGGTCAGACCATATTAATATGGTAATTAAAACGGTTGTACTGAAATATGCATAGAACGAGAGGAGGGTAAGTCATAGTTGAGTTAATTGAAATTCTTCAGAAATTTTCAGGTCATTCCCTAACAGATTTAGATCGAAAAGTGCAGGAAGAAATCAGGAACACATTGCCTGTACATCATTTGCCTGCTCATGCTGAAATCGCCATAACAGCCGGAAGCCGAGGTATCACAAACATAGTAGAAATTTTAAGATCGGCGGTAGAAACACTTAAGCAGATGGGGTTTAAGCCGTTTTTAGTTCCTGCCATGGGAAGCCACGGGGGAGCCACTGATAGAGGACAGTTGAACGTATTAAAGCATTTGGGGATCACAGAGACTTCCGTTGGTGCCCCGATTCGATCATCCATGGAAACAGAATTACTTGGTCACACTTCTAATGGAAAACCGGTTTATATGGATAAAATCGCTTTTTCTGCGAATGGGATTATCGTTATTAATCGTGTCAAAGCTCATACAGCATTTCGCGGTAAGATCGAAAGTGGGTTGAGCAAGATGATTACAATCGGCTTGGGTAAGCGTAAGGGGGCATCATTTGTTCATAGTGACGGTGCTTTAAAAATGGCCGAAAATATTGAGAGCGTATCCAAATTCGCCCTGGAAAACAGTAACATTCAAATGGGCTTGGCTGTCGTTGAAAATGGCTATGAGGCTACAGCTGAGGTCGTAGGGATCAATAAACGCGATTGGCATAAACAGGAAGCGGAACTTCTCCAACAATCAAAAGCTATGATGCCAGGACTGCCAGTGGATAATATTCATTTGCTGATAGTTGAAGAGATGGGCAAAACATTTAGCGGAACTGGAATGGATCCAAATATTATTGGAAGGTGGAGGATCAACGGAGTCCCTGAACCAGAAAGCCCAGAGATTAAAAAAATTGCTGTTTTAGATCTTTCTGCCTCATCATTTGGTAATGCTCAAGGGATAGGATTAGCTGATTTCACCACAATGCGTTTGTTTAACAAAATTGACCGGAAATCTACCTATACAAATGCCCTCACCAGTACTTACTTGCAACGGGCGATGATCCCACTAATCTACGAAACTGAACAAGAAACGATTGAAACAGCCCTCCAAAGTCTTGGACCGGATACAGATATCGAATCTCTCAAAATCGTTCAAATTCCGAATACCCTTCATTTAGAAAGCGTATTTGTTTCCAGAGCTGTTCTGAAGGAGTTAGAGCAAAGCAACAAGGAATTTGAAGTTGTGGGCCGGCACCTTCTTTCATTTGATAAGAATCATGATTTGGAAAATAAACTTACTGTTACTTCACGTTGAAAAGGAGGGGCATATTGGAATCGACCAAAAAGAAATTGAAGTCTGCTTTTGTCATTCATCAAAAAGATAATGTCGCTGTCGCACTTTCATATTTGAATAAAGGAGATAAGTGCATCGTTAGATTGGGAGAATCAGAACGGGTGATTACAGTTTTAGATGATATCAACTTTGGTCATAAACTGGCATGTACGGCAATTGAAGAAAATGAAAGCGTTTTAAAGTATGGAGAAGAAATAGGAAGAATGAGCACGTCAGTAGAAAAAGGAAGGTGGATCCATAACCATAACATGTATTGCGAAAGGGGGCTGAAATAATTGCCAGATCGTTTTATGGGATACGCCAGAAAAAACGGACAAGCAGGTATTCGAAATCAAATCGCTGTTATACCATCTGTCTTCTGCTCCGCTAAGGTGGCTGAACGTATAGCTTACCAAGTACCAGGGTGTGTTTACTTTAGACATCCAGTGGGGTGCAGTCAAGTTGGGGAAGATCTTGAGGTAACCGCTAAAACGTTGATTGCAATTGGGAAAAATCCTAATTTTGCTGGTGTCGTTGTAGTTGGGTTAGGGTGTGAGCGCTTTTCTCCTTATGAACTCGCAGATGGGATTGCACCATCCAATAAAATGTTAGAGACTGTTGTAATTCAAGAAGAAGGTGATTCTTTATCTGCCATTCAAAAAGGGAGCAAGGTTGCACGGGAGATGCAGCAAATTGCTTCCAGGCAAGCAAGAGAAGAATTTCCGGTTAGTGAATTAATGATTGGATTAAACTGCGGTGGGTCTGATATGACATCTGGACTGATTGCAAACCCAGCACTGGGATACGCTTCAGACAAACTAGTCGATCAAGGGGGTTCTTCTATTTTAAGTGAGATCACGGAGCTAATTGGAACAGAAGATATCCTTGCCAGAAGGGCGAGTAGCGATGAGGTAGCGAATTCGATTAAAGAAACGATTAACCTTACTGAACAAAAACTGCAAAGACAGACACAAAATTCCACCAATAAAAAGCGAACACATCTCATTTCAAAAGGAAACTATGACGGAGGTTTATCAAGTGTTGTTGAAAAGTCTTTAGGAAGTATGAAGAAATCGGGTGATGCCGAGTTTAGTGGAGTCATCCAATACGGTCATCAACCTGACGGAAAAGGTTTGTTCTTGCTAGATTCTCCTGGTCATGATGGAGAAGTTTCAACAGGACAAGTGGCAGCAGGCGCTCAAATGATTTTGTTCCCAACTGGCCGTGGAACTCCCACAGGCTTTCCGGGGATTCCAGTCATTAAAATCACTGGAAACTCGAAAACTTACAGCAAAATGAAAGAAAACATAGATATTAATACTGGTTCTGTTTTAAATGGAGAGAAAACGTTAGAGCAATCAGGTGAAGGAATCTATCAGGAAATTCTAGAAGTAGCTTCAGGAAAGCAGGTAAAGTCGGAAATATTAGGACATGATGAGCAGTTTTGTATCACACGGCTGCCTTAATTATGTAAGCGCTTAAAGTAAGGGGGGAAAGTCTGAAGTGCAAATAGCTCAACCATTAAATCTTAAAGGAGATGAATGATGTTGAAAAAGTTATTTTCCATGTTTGCTATTTTTGGATTAATTCTTGTGTTAGCTGCCTGCGGTGGTGGTTCAAGTGCTTCTTCAGGTGACGGAGGGTCATCTGAGGGATCAGGCGCAGAAGGGTATCCTAACAAACCTATCGACATAATTGTCGCTTACGCAGCTGGGGGTGGAACCGATACGGGAGCACGTATCTTGAAGCCTTACTTGGAAGAGGAGCTGGGTGTAACCGTGAATATCGTGAATAAGCCTGGCGGCGGCGGATGGGTCGGATGGACTGAACTAGCTAATGCAGAACCTGATGGTTATACAATCGGGTATATTAACTCCCCAAACTTAATGACAGGCTATTTAAATCCGGCTTTTAATCGTGATGAAAGTCTTGAAAGCTTTATTCCGATTGCGAATCATGTTACGGATGCTGGTGCGATAGCTATCCGACCTGATGATGATCGCTTCTCTAATATCGAAGAACTAATCGAATATGCGAAAACACATGAGTTAACCGTAACCTCTACTGGGGTTGGCAGTGATGATCATTATGCCTCATTGAAAATGAATGACAAACTTGGAACAAAATTTAAACCGGTTCATAATAAAGGGTCTGCGGACAGCCGGGCACAAGTCCTTGGCGGCCATATCGATGTATTGTTCGCGAATGTGGGTGAAGTATTTAACTACCATAAGGATGGGAAGCTTAAGGTGGTAGCGACTATGGGAGAGGAACGCTCGCCGTTTCTAGAAAAGGTTCCTACGTTAGCTGAAAAGGGACACGAAGTTTACTCCTGGTCATCACGTGGGCTGGCTGCACCAAAAGGGGTCGATCCTGCAAAAATTGAAATTCTCCAAAAAGCATTAGAAAAAAGTATTAAAAATGAAAAGCAAATTGAGCAAATGTCCGAAATGGGACTGGAGGTTAATTACTTGGAGGGAGAAAGTTACATGGAGTCGTTAAAACAAGATGAGCAGGACGTTAAAGATCTACGCGATCTTCTAGGTTGGTAGTAAATATGGTCGGACTTTAGTCCGGCCTCTCTTAAAAAGGAGGAGGTTAACTTGACCAATAAGATCCATCAGGATGTGTTTGTTGGTGGTGCGATTGTGGCCATTTGCGTGGTTTTTTATATAAATTCTTTGGACCTCGCGGATCAGGCGGCATCATACCCACGCGGTGTCCTGGCAATCTTTGCTCTATTTGCTGTGATCATTATCATTAATGGGTTGAAAAAGACAAAACAAGAGAGGTCAGGGCAGGAAGTGGAATATGACGATGAAGAAGAAGATTTAAGCATGAAACTGCTTGAATCACCTCTCGTTGTACTGGGAATCGTTATCGTCTACGGAGTTCTTGTTTCATTAATTGGCTTTTTCCCTGCGACGGTATTATTTATGTCAGGGTTTTTGTTGTACAGGGGTGTAAAAGACTGGAAATCATACTTATACACGGTTGTCGGGATCAATCTTTTCATTTATTTGCTTTTTGTCATGCAATTAAATGTCCAGCTTCCACGAGGCATCTTTTTTGACTAGGGGGGAAAAGAATGAATACGGATCTACTGATTCAAGTATTTCAAAATCTACTTTCAGTCCAGGCTATCATTGCTTTGTTTATCGGGGTAGTTGGCGGCATTATTGTCGGTTCGCTTCCGGGGCTTAGTGCGACAATGGCGGTAGCTTTACTGGTCCCGGTTACATTCGGAATGGACCCCGCTGCGGGGTTGATGATGCTGGCCGCTATTTACACCTCAGCGGTTTATGGTGGCTCCATTTCAGCTATCCTCATTCATACACCTGGTACGCCAGCCGCCGCAGCTACTAGTCTTGATGGATATATGATGACCAAAAAGGGGCAAGGCGGAAAAGCAATTGGGGTCTCTACCATTTCTTCTATGATCGGCGGTACGATTAGCGGGGTTGCCCTGCTGTTTCTGGCTCCACCATTAGCCAAAGTCTCCTTAGCATTTAGTGCACCTGAATATTTTCTGCTGGGTGTTTTTGGATTAACGATTATTGGAAGCCTGGCAGGTAAATCGATGGCAAAAGGGCTTGCCTCCGGGGCGCTTGGTTTACTTATTGGTACAATCGGGGTTGATATTTTAACAGGATTTCCCCGATTCACCTTCGGGTCTATGTCACTAGAATCAGGGATTTCACTAGTTCCGGCCTTAATTGGGTTGTTTTCCCTATCACAAGTATTGATGTTAGCGGAAAACAAAGGGAAAGAGAAAAAAGAATCGGTAATCGGCAAAATTGGAAAAGTTCTTCCGTCCATTAAAGAGTTTAAGAGCATTTTTGTTACCATCCTTCGTTCTTCTGGACTAGGTGTATTCGTTGGTCTGCTACCAGGAGCTGGGGGAGATGTAGGTTCCTGGGTTGGATACAATGAGGCAAAGCGTTTTTCAAAGGATAAAAAGAAGTTTGGTACTGGTGCTATAGAAGGAGTCGCCGCACCTGAAGCTGCCAATAATGCGGTTACGGGTGGGGCATTAATTCCATTATTAACTTTGGGTATTCCCGGCAGCTCGACAACCGCAGTAATGCTAGGTGGCCTTATGATCCACGGTCTTGTCCCAGGGAATGGGATGTTTACTACAAACGCTAATATTACTTACTCCGTGATTTTTGGTTTTTTGCTAGCCAATATCTTGATGGGGATCGTTGGTTTGCTAGGTGCAAAATTTTTCATAAAAGCTTCAGGCATATCTGAAAAGCTGTTAATGCCAATTATTATCAGCCTTTGTGTGGTAGGGTCATTTTCCATTAATAATAATTTGTTTGATGTTTGGGTGATGATCGCATTCGGGTTGGTTGGATATTTGATGAGGAAAACTGGTTTTCACCCGGCTCCTGTTATTTTAGGGATGATTTTAGGTCCAATTGCTGAGAATGGGTTTAGACAGTCAATCTTAATGGCAGAAGGGAATCTACTTACTTATTATCTTACTCGACCGATATGCTTAGTTTTACTAGGTTTAATCATCATTTCTCTATTGTCACCTTTATTTCTTAAATGGAGACAAAAAAGGCAGGAGAATAATAACTTTTCAGTGGAAGAACAAGAAAGTGTCTAATTCATAAATAGAAATGAGGTGGACCTAACCATGCAAAATAAAAAAATTATCTATTTTGATAAAGTGTTTGATCAATTCAAACAGATTTTACATGAAAACAAGCCAGAGGGATTTGACTTGCAGTTTTGGACTGAAATGGGGGAAGAAAGGAAAAGCAGTCTTGAACAAGCGGAATACTTGCTGGTTGCCACAGAAAAACTAGATGAGGATATCCTATCACGGGCGAAACAGGCAAGGTTCATTCAGAAGACGGGGATAGGGGTGGATAATATTAATCTAGAGGCAGCGGAGAAATACCAATTACCTGTTGCTAACACCCCTGGGGCAAACGCGGCAGGGGTTGCGGAACTGACAATTCTCATGATTCTATCCCTCTATCGAAAGCTGCCGCTCCTCAATCAAGAGACCAAGTCTGGTAAATGGTTAATGTGGAAATTGAGGCCTTCATCGTTTGAAATGGAAGGTAAGACCCATGGATTTATCGGGTTTGGCAATATAGGCAGAGAAACAGCCCGCCGCTCAAGAGCACTCGGAACCAATGTCGTCTATTATGATAAATTTCAGGCTCCAGCGGAAACGGAAAGAGAATTAGACGCCGCTTATCTCCCGTTAGAAGAAGTGTTGAAGACATCTGATATTATCAGCCTTCATATCCCTTTTGTCCCTGAAACAAAAAGGTTAATCGGAGCGAGGGAGCTACAATTGATGAAATCAAATACTGTGCTGATTAATGTCTCAAGAGGAGGAATAGTTGACGAAAAGGCGTTAGCAGAGGCACTGAATAATGAAGTCATTGCAGGGGCTGGTATTGATGTTTGGGAAACGGAACCACCGGAGCTAGCTCACCCGCTGCTGAAATTGGAAAATGTGATTGCAACACCCCACATTGGAGCAGGAACTAGAGATACGTTAAACAGGGTTCTGCGAATGGCATTTGAGAATATAAAACGAGTGGATGAAGGAAATGCACCTAATTTCGTGGTTAATGGTGTGGGAAAACCAAAGGTAGAAAATGAGGTTAGGTGAAAAGGAACCGGAGAAAGGGGAGTAATAAATGGATTTGAACTTGGGTGGGAAAGTAGCCTTGGTTATTGCATCAAGCCAGGGATTAGGAAAAGCGATTGCTGCTCAACTGGTTAGTGAAGGCGCTGATGTTATGCTTACCAGTCGTAATGAAGAGAAATTAAAAAGCGTAAGTGAAGAATTAAAGCAACTTGGTAAAGGAAGTGTTTCGTATTTTCAAGCGGATATTACAAATGTGGAAGACATTCAATCACTCGTAGAAAACACCAGGGAAACATTCGGAAAAATTGATATTTTGATTAATAATGCAGGAGGCCCTCCTGGAGGAACATTTGATAAATTTGATGACGATGATTGGCAAAAAGCATTTGAATTAAATCTATTAAGCTATATACGTATTATTCGAGAAGTACTTCCGGATCTGAAAAAAGAAGGTGGACGAATCATTAACACAGCCTCATCATCAATTAAACAACCAATACCGGGTTTAATTCTATCCAATACATTCCGTTTAGGTATTGTGGGTTTAGCAAAAAGCTTAGCTGAAGAGCTCGCCCCTTATAATATTCTAGTAAATACTGTTGCGCCTGGCCGAATTGCTACAGACCGTGTAGCAGCTCTGGACCAAATGAAAGCTAATAACCAGGGGGTTTCTCAAGAACAAATAGAGGAAGCCTCTAAAAGAAACATACCCTTAGGACGATATGGGAGACCTGAAGAGTTCGCGAAGGTCGTAACTTTCCTGGTGTCAGAAGCTAGCACGTATGTAACGGGGAGCTCACTGCTTGTTGATGGTGGTATGGTGAAATCTATCTGAATAATGGTAAGCAGCAATACAAGGTATGTATTCTTTCGGGATACATGCCTTTAGTGTTCTAACTAAAAACAAAGAGGGGCGAGTAATATGAATAAAACAGTTAATGAGAAGAACCGCCACCTAGGTGAGATTCTTGAGGAAATGAACCGGGTTATTATCGCCTTTTCCGGAGGAGTTGACAGCACCTTAGTACTAAAAAGAGCACAGCAGGAATTGGGATCTTCTAATGTCTTAGCTGTTGTGGTAGCATCCGAACTTTTTCGCAATGAAGAATTTGAGGGTGCCGTTAGCCTTGCAGAGGGTATGGGCGTACGTGTCTATCAAACAGAAATAAAAGAACTAGAAGATGAAGGAATAGTAGCTAACACCCCTGATAGCTGGTACTACAGTAAAAAATTACTCTATTCCCATTTAAATCGGCTGGCTGAAAAGCGGGGGTTCGCAGTGTACTGCAGGAAGCCGGCTTCTATAAACAGGAAGTTCGCAGCCTAGCAAAAGAACTTGATCTTCCAGTTTGGGATAAACCTGCCTCATGCAGCCTGGCATCCAGAATCCCATATGGAACAAAACTGAATAAGCATAAAATTGAACAGGTAGACCAAGCAGAGAAGTTTATAACTAAACTAGGATTCAATACGGTTCGTATACGTCACCATGGGGAGGTCGCCCGGATCGAAGTAACTCCAGAGGAAAGTGCCGAGTTATTAGTTTATCGTGATAAAATAAATTCCTATCTTACTTCACTAGGTTATGTATCCCTAGATCTCCAGGGTTACCGTACAGGGAGTATGAATGAAATATTGGGTTATAAAACAACTGGTGCAGAAATACGGACTTTATCTTAATACAAAAACCGGGAGGAAGATATGTTGAAAAAGCTATACTGTCTCATTGGTCTCAGTATATTGTTGGTGTTATCTTCTTGTAGTATTACTACTGGCCAGAATGGAGAAAGTACTTTTCCCAATAAGCCTATTGATTTAATTGTTTCCTATGCTGCAGGGGGAGGTACAGATACAGGTGCCAGAATCCTGCAACCCTATCTGGAAGAGGAACTAGGGGTAACAGTAAACGTAGTCAATAAACCAGGCGGTGCTGGCTGGGTGGGCTGGACTGAATTAGCAAATGCTAAACCAGATGGATATACCATAGGCTATATCAATTCACCCAATATCATCACCGGTTACCTTGATCCGAAATTTAATCGAGATGAAAGCCTTGAAAGTTTCCAACTTATTGCAAACCATGTTCTAGACCCGGGGGTAATAGCAATACGACCTGACGATGACCGCTTCAGCAATATAAATGAGGTAGTAAAATATGCACAAGATCATAAACTAACTGCTACGACATCAGGAGTTGGGAGTAATGATCACATGGCGATATTAAAACTTAACAAATTTTATAACACAAAAATTACCCCTGTTCATACTAAAGGGGCAGCTAAGGGAGCAGCGCAGGTTTTAGGTGAACATATTGATTTATTTATAGCTAAGGTTGGTGAAGTTGCCAATCGACACAATAATGGGGAATTAAAAGCTGTGGCTGTTATGACCGAGGAAAGATCCCCATTTCTTGAAGAAGTACCGACGATGGAAGAGACAGGATATCCTGAAGTATCATCTAGGTCAGCACGGGGTATTGCAGCCCCTGCTGGTTTATCCAAAGAAAAACTTGAGATTTTAAATTCAGCACTTAAAAAGGCGATTGAACATAAAGAACAAGTGGAAAAAATGGAAGCTCAGGGGTTACAAATAAAGTACTTAGGACCAGAGGGCTTTCAAAAAATGCTTGAAGAAGATGAAAACTCAGTTAAAGGTCTAAGCGATTTACTAGGATATTAACAAAATGGTAAGAAGGTGAAGTTTAATAGAACATGATATTTTATTAAATCATTGGAGGTAATTGGAAAATGATATTTTTCCGGTTACCTCCATTTTTTCCATTTATGAACAATACATTCATAATGATTAGCAGAGATTTTAGGGATAGTAAGCATCTTAAAAGAATGCTCGCAGCCTTTAATTCAGTGAGCCTCACTAGCCGTATAACAATCATCAATATCATCGATCCGCAGCAGCACCTGATCTCGTCCGTGATAAATATGCTCATGCATCGCAACACGCGCCCGCTCCGTATCCTGTTCCTCGATCGCTTTCAAAATAACTTTATGCACATCAAGCGAGTGTCTTAGTTGATGCTCATCAAACCAGTAGAAAGAGCGGAAAATTAACGGGACTACGACTACTTTTGATATATGGGAATGAATATGCTGATTTTGCGAAGCCTTTATCACAGCGTCGTGGAACCCGTGGTTAATCTCTAAGATGTATTCAATGGTGGTTTCACCAGTTTTGAGGTAGCTATTGATCGCTTGCTCATACCTCTGATTGGCTGTCTTCATTTCCTCTATGTCGTCATCGGTGCGATGGATAGCCGCCTGGGCTGCAGCATACCCTTCTAACAATGTCCGTAAATCGTAAATTTGCTGAATATCCTGCTTGGTAAAGTGACGAACACGGACGCCCCGTTTCATAGACACCGTAAGTCCTTCTGATTCCAGTTGTTTAAGAGCCTCACGGATAGGCGTTCGGCTTATCTGTAATTTTTTTGCTAAAAATTCTTCGGTGAGTCGCATTTTCGGTGGGAATTCTCGATGCAAGATGGCTTGTTTAATATATTCATATGCATTCATGTCGTAACACCTCAACCTTATTGTATACAAAGGGAAGGCATGATTCAATGTGAAACGCTTTAATGTATACAAACATCTCATTTTTAAGGGATTATTTGCTATTTTATAGCATTTTTAGAATGTATGTTGATTTATTGTATACATAGTGCTACTATTAACGCAAGATTCAGAAATTTATGTATGCACCGAGCAAGTTGCTAAGGCAAATTAGACATCCCCTTTTAGCTCAGGATGAGAGTACAAATTTTTTTAGCGCAACAAAGAAAGCGCTGTCAAAATGGATTGAATTCATTCTCCAAGATTAAGGAAATCCAGAATGATGGAAGAGCGTTGTTCTACTTTACAAACTAGCACAAGAGGTGAGGTCCATGGGTCAAAGCTTAGAAGGAGTAAAAGTCTTAGAGTTAGGAAGTTTAATTGCTGGTCCGTTTGCCGGAAGGTTAATGGCTGAATTCGGGGCAGATGTAATAAAAGTCGAACCGCCGAAGAAAGGCGATCCGCTCCGCGACTGGCGTCATATTTACGAAGGAACATCGCTCTGGTGGCGGCTTCAATCCCGAAATAAAAAGTCAATTACCGTTGATTTAAAAAATGAGGAAGGTCAAGAGATTATTAAATCATTGATCAAGGAGTGTGATGTTCTCATTGAAAATTTCCGACCGGGGACTTTGGAGAAATGGAACCTTGGTTATGAGGAACTATCTGCGATTAACCCGGGTCTCGTGATGGTGAGGGTCTCGGGCTACGGACAAACGGGTCCTTACCGCGATAAGGCTGGGTTTGGCAGCATCGGAGAATCGATGGGCGGACTTCGTCACATTACGGGTAATCCTGAACTCCCGCCAACGAGGGTTGGTGTCAGCCTTGGTGATTCGCTTGCCGCTATGTATTCAGTGATTGGAGCAATGATGGCGATTTATCATCGCGACGTGAAAGGAACTGGAAAAGGTCAGGTGATTGATGTCGCTCTTTATGAGGCCGTATTTAGTTTAATGGAAGGATCGCTTCCTGAGTTTGATAAGCTTGGAGCCGTGCGTGAGCGGACAGGTTCGGCGCTGCCGGGGATTGCCCCTTCTAATACGTACCAATGCCTTGATGGGAAATACGTGGTGATTGGGGGAAATGGTGATGCGATTTTCAAACGCTTGATGAACGCGATTGGGCATCCGGGATTGGCTGAGGACGAACGGTTCCAGACAAATAGTGGACGGGCTGAGCATGCGGATTATCTCGATGAAACCATTGAGGCCTGGACGAAAACGGTGGATTTTGAAACAGCTTTACAAATGCTCGATGAAGCCCGCGTGCCTGCTGGGCCAATTTACAGTATTGACGACATCGTTAAGGATCCGCATTACTTGAGCAGGGAAATGATCCAGAATTTTAAATTGAATGAGCAAGAATCGCTGAAAATTCCTGGAGTTGTACCGAAGATGAGTGAAACACCAGGGGAAACGAAGTGGCTCGGTCCAGAACTCGGCCAGCATACCGATGAAGTGATGCGCAGCTGGTTGACGTATGATGATGCGAAGATTCAGCAGTTGAAAGAGAAAGGAATCATCTAGCCACATGCTTGAAGAGGGAGGAAATGGTTGTGCAGCGCATTTATATTCAAGAAGTCGCGACGAGAGACGGATTTCAAATTGAAGATCAGTTCGTACCGACAGACCAGAAGGTTGAGTTGATTAACAAGCTGGGTACAGCCGGGGTCGATAAAATTGAAGTGACTTCATTCGTGTCCCCAAAGGCGGTGCCTAACTTAAGAGATGCCGAGGAAGTCATGAAAGGTATTGACCGTAAGCCAGGTGTCACGTATACAACCTTAATTCCAAATGCAAAAGGAGCCGAACGTGCAGCAGCCTGTGAGGCAGACGAAGTCAATCTGGTCGCATCCGTCAGTGAAACACATAACAAGAAAAATGTTCGTCGGACGGTGGATCAATCGTTCGCTGATTTTAACACGATCGCAGACGTTCTATCCGGCACAGGAATCCAGATAAATGGAACACTGGCGACTACATTTGGATGTCCGTTTGAGGGGGGTATCGATGAAAACCGAGTGATGACCTTGATTGATCAATATCTTGACCTTGGAGCGGGCGGAATCACGCTCGCTGACACAACTGGGATGGCAACACCGAAGCAAGTTCATCAATTATGTGAGCATGTGCTCAATCGCTGGCCAGACTTACCAGTTACCCTACACTTTCATAACACAAGAGGAATGGGACTTGCCAATGTGATGGAAGGAATCCGTGTTGGTGTTACGCGCTATGATGCTTCGCTTGGCGGCTTAGGCGGCTGTCCATTTGCGCCAGGAGCAACTGGCAATATTTGTACTGAGGATCTCGTTCACATGCTGCGCTTTATGGATTATGAGATGAACGCAGATCTCGACCAGTTAATCGCAGCATCCAGGGATCTTGAGACTATTTTACAAAGGGAAGTGCCAGGGCAAATTATTAAAGCAGGCAAAATCAGCGATCTGCATTCTGTATCCTACTCATAGAAAAGCAATCTTCTTCCAGGAGAGGAGCTTTCGTCTTATTTTTTTATCAGTACATGTCTGAATATTGTGAACTAAGGGAGGATGGAAGTATGAGTAAACCGAAGAAAGAACCGATCAAGAACGGTAAGCTATGGATTATTTTTGGAATCCTGTTCGTCTTGATCAATCCATGGTATTTCCCGGAAGGTTCCTATCAGCCGCTGGTCTGGGGGATTCCGTACTGGGCGCTTATCATCATTGGTGCCTCGCTCTTATTGTCGGTGTTTATCTCCTATGTTATCAAATACCAATGGCAGTTGGAAGAAGAAGAGGAAGAAAAGAAGGAGGCGAAGTAATCCATGGAATTGGCATTTGCTGGCTGGTCAGGAATCTTAATTCTATTAATGTATGGTGTCATTATGCTTGGAGTCGGGATCGTCACCTATTGGAAGAATAGGAATGTCCACGAAAGTCTTGATGAGTATTATCTTGGCGGGCGCGGGCTCGGGGTCATGGTGTTGTTCTTTACGTTCTTCGCTACTCAATACAGTGGAAACACAGTTATCGGATACCCTCCGACGGCTTACCGGATGGGCTATGAGTATCTTGTATCTGTTCCTTATTTCATTCTGATTATCATGGTGTATTTAATGTTCGCACCAAGGATGTATTTGATGGGGAAAAAGTACAAACTGCTTACCCCTGTTGATTGGATTGAGAAGCGATTTAAGTCGAAACCGGTCTCGATACTGGCTGCCATTCTTATGTTGTATGCGTTAGGCAATTATCTATTAGAGCAGTTTGTAGCGATCGGTCAGGGTGTGGCTGGTTTAACTGGGGGGACAATTCCTTATCAAGTTGGGGTTGTATTCTTCATTGTTATCATGTTAATTTACGGCTGGCTTGGCGGTATGCGCTCCGTTGCCTACACGGATACCATGCAGGGGATCGCATTATTGTTCGGTGTGTTCATGCTTCTCATTGGTTCCATCATCTACTTTGGCGGATTGCCGAATGCTGCTGATTATATGCAAGCTTATTCTCCTGAGAAGTTAGGCGTTCCGGATGGGCCTGGCGCCGTCAACTGGTTTAGTTTATTAGTCCTTGTCGGCATTGGTGCGGCTGTTTATCCGCATGCGATTCAGAGAATTTTCTCGGCTAAAAGTGAAAAAACGTTAAAGAAGTCCTTTACACAGATGGCGTGGATGCCTTTCCTGACTGCAGGAGTTGTATTTATCGTAGGGATTATTGGTATCGCTGCGTTTCCGGATTTATCAACCGCCGAATCAGAGAAGCTTGTCGGAATGTTAGCGAGTGCGATTGCCAATCAACATGTCATTTTCTACTGGGCGATGGTTCTGTTGTTTGGCGGGGTAATCGCTGCGATTGTCTCAACAGCTGACTCCGTATTGCTGACGTTCTCATCCATTGTTTCCAATGATTTATATGGACGATATGTAAACCCTAAAGCTTCCGAGAATAAGAAAATTTTAGTAGGAAAACTTGTCGGGGTAGCAGCTGTGGTGCTGCTAGTGATTATTGCCTGGTTTCCTCCAGCAACTTTATATCAAATTTTCGTATTAAAGTTCGAACTGTTAATTCAAGTGGCTCCGGCCATCATTCTCGGATTGTACTGGAACCGCCTTCATCCGAAAGCTGTATTTACAGGAATGCTTGTAGGTACGGTGCTTGCTTCATTCATGACGTTTGCCAACATCACCCCGTTAGGCATATTTAGCGGCTTATGGGGATTGCTAATCAATCTGTTGATTTGTGTGATTGGCAGTATGTTTATGAGTGTGTCTGTTGCAGAGAAGGAAGAAGCTGATCAAGTTGTAGGGATGTAAGCTACAAGTGAACTATATAGACCAGTCAATCAGTAAATTGGCTGGTCTGTCTATGAGCTGTGGTAAAATGTGAGGAACTAGATTATCCGTTTAGAAAAGAGATGTCATGACATGAGAACAGTTGCAGTAAATCCTACACCGGTAAATTTGGCAAGTCCGTGGAAAATGTTGCTATGGCTGCTGATGGCTCAAATTATGGTCGCTTTTATTGGACGAAGCCTTGGACCGCTTGGTGTGTTAAT
This sequence comes from Halobacillus naozhouensis, assembly GCF_029714185.1. Taxonomy (NCBI): domain Bacteria; kingdom Bacillati; phylum Bacillota; class Bacilli; order Caryophanales; family Bacillaceae; genus Halobacillus; species Halobacillus naozhouensis. The sequence continues at coordinate 878,562 of NZ_CP121671.1, forward strand.
TGAAGAAGATTTATCGTTGACAAAAACTCAAGTAGGCCTGTTGCCATCGGCGCTCTTCCTGGGCCAGGCGCTGGCTTCTATCCCTGCTGGTTTCGCTACGGATCGAGTCGGCTCAAGACCCTTGTTGCTCGTGTTATCCCTATGTCTTGGCACAAGCTTCCTGTTTATGACGTTTCAATCTGCATTTTGGCTTGTGCTTCTTTTAGTGATGATTGGCGGGCTGGGGTATGGCGGTATGCATCCCACCACTAATCGAGGTATAATTTATTGGTTTTCGCAAAAACAGCGAGGAACCGCAATGGGGATTAAACAAATGGGGATCACGTTTGGTTCAGCTCTCTCGGCAATTTTATTGTTGCCGCTAGCTGCTTCCTATGGCTGGAGACCTGTTGTGCTAATCGCCTGCCTAGGGTTAGTTAGTACAGGGGTGATAGCCTTTTTACTCTATCGTGATCCTCCCCAAGAAGCCGAAAAAAAAGAGAAGCCGACGTTTCGATCGGTTTATTCATCAATTCTAAGTATGGTTAAAAATAAAGCTTTATTACTCGTCAGCTTTAGTGCCATGGGGGTTAATGGCTCACAGATGTGCTTAAATACCTATCTTGTGTTGTTCGCCTATGAACAGCTAGGTCTGAGCCTCGTACTAGCAGGGACGCTGCTCGTCATTTCAGAGGTCGGCGGCTCGCTTGGCAGAGTAGGGTGGGGTGTGATCAGTGATCGTCTATTTGATGGAAAACGGCTGATCATCCTCGTGTTTATTGCTTGTATCACCCTGGCTGCGAGTGTCGTTGTAGCGTTTATTCCGGCTGGTACACCATTTTGGCTGCTCATACCTATTTTTCTCGTATTTGGCTTCTCGGTTTCGGGGTTTAATGGAATTTGGATGAATCTAGCCTCAGAACTCGTTCCTAAAGAGCAGGCGGGATTATCAAGCGGGTTCAGCATTACCCTCGGTTCAATAGGGGTGATCCTTATCCCGCCATTGTTCGGTTTTTTAGTTGACCAGAATCAGGGTTACACACTCGGCTGGCTGCTGATTTCCGGGATCATGGTAGTCGTGCTATTGATTCTAGCAAGTCTATACTTTGTGAAAAAGAGAGAAAGTGCCTTCTAATCACAGCGAGTTCATTTTACAAAAGGAGATAAGATGATATGAGGTTTGACCCTTCAGAACATGAGACGAAAAACATCTATAAATTATTATCAGGATCTGTGGTTCCGCGGCCCATCGCTTGGGTTTCAACCCTGTCTGACAGCGGGGTTCATAATCTGGCGCCATTTAGTTTCTTTACCGTTGCTTCAAGACAACCACCGATGCTCTGCATCTCAATTGGACCGGGGGTCGGAGCCAGAAAAGGAACAGTGAAAGACACTCTTGAGAACATTCGCACAAGTAAGGAATTCGTGATTAATATCTCCTCCACTCCACTAGGGAATGAGATGCAGAAAACATCTGAGAACCTGGCAAGCGAAGTAGATGAGTTTGAGGAAGCGGGGCTTACACCAATTTCGAGTGAAAAAATCAGACCGATGAGGGTCGAGGAAGCCCCGATTCACATGGAATGTAAGCTGCACCAGATCGTTGAGCTCGGCAGTGATCACTTACTGATTGGCGAAATGGTGCTCTATCATATTCAGGAAGATTATTATATGGAAGAGTATAAGGTGAATTTTGAAAAGTTGCGACCGTTAGGAAGGCTGGCAGCGAGTTTTAGCGAAAGCAGAGATTTTTTCTCGCTGCCAAAAGAAGATTTGAAATGAAGCGTTCTAGCATCCGCGTTTAAAGCTGATTTAAAAGCTTAAGCGCGGATGCTTTTTTATGCAGTCATCAATAAATGTATATTAACTATCATTTTTAAAAATAAATTGACAGTTTATAGTCATGGTGTTATAGTTCAATTACTGAAAGCGCTTTTCCATTTAGCTAATTGGACTATGCAATGACAATAGTAAGGAGATTCGTTATGAGCATTTTGGAAAAACTTAACAAGGGATTAATCGTGTCTTGTCAGGCATTAGAGGATGAACCGCTCCACAGTGCCTATATTATGAGCAAGATGGCATTGGCGGCTAAACAGGGGGGTGCTGCAGGCATTCGTGCCAATACGATTGTCGATATTCAAGCAATTAAAAAGGAAGTGGATCTTCCAATGATCGGCATTATCAAAAAAGACTTCCCTGAAAGTAAGGTGTTTATCACACCGACGATTCATGAGGTGGAGGCCCTTTATGAGGAAGGAGTGGACATCATTGCGCTTGACGCAACGAAGCAGCAACGGCCTGATGGAAAGAGTTTTCCGGAATTTTTTTCGGAAGTAAAGGTGAAATATCCGGATCAGTTATTTATGGCGGATATTTCTACACTCGAAGAAGGTATGGAAGCAGAAAAAACCGGGGTCGATATTGTTGCTCCAACTCTGGCCGGGTACACATCCTACTCGCAAGGAACCGTACCGTTGGAGTTAGTCAGGCAGCTGGTGGCGAGGCTATCTGTCCCTGTCATTGCGGAAGGTAATTTTGACACACCAGAAAAAGCGAAACAGGCACTCGAGTTAGGAGCACATGCAGTAGTTGTTGGAAGCGCGATTACCCGTCCGCAAGTGATTACGGAAAAATTCGCCGAAGCTGTCAAAGAAAAATCTTATAAATAGAAAGGTGATCGAGATGAAAGGGTTATATTCAGCACTTATGTGTTCCTTTGATGAACAAGGGCAGGTGAACGAACAAGGATTGAGGGAGATTGTTAGACACAATATTGATGTATCCAAGATTGATGGATTGTATGTCAACGGCAGTACGGGAGAAAATTTTCTCATTTCCACGGATCAGAAGAAGCAGATTTTTGACATTGTGAAGGATGAAGTGGGCAGTGACGTGAAGCTGATTGCGCAGATCGGTGCATTAAATATTGATGAAGCTGTGGAGCTGGGTCAGTTTGCTACAGAGCTCGGTTATGATGCGATCTCTGCTGTGACACCGTTCTATTACAAGTTTGATTTTGAAGAGGTAACGGATTACTATACAACTATTTTAGAGAACGTGGATAATGATTTAATCATCTATTCCATTCCTGCCTTAACAGGAGTGAATATGAATTTAGAGCAATTTGGTGAGCTGTTCGAACATGAAAAAGTCATTGGGGTGAAGTTCACAGCACCAGATTTCTTCTTACTTGAGAGGATCAGACATACTTTTCCTGACAAACTGATTTATTCAGGTTTCGATGAAATGCTGCTATCCGCGAGTGTGTTGAATGTTGATGGGGCGATTGGAAGTACGTTCAATGTGAATGGACAGCGTGCCAAGCAGATTTTTGAATTAGCACAAAGCGGGCAGATTGATGAGGCGCGAGAGGTGCAAAAAGTGACTAATGACTTAATTGGAGAAATTCTAGACAATGGGCTTTATCAGACTATTAAAGAGATATTGAAGCACAAAGATGTTGGTGCTGGAACTTGCAGGAAACCTATGAAATCGCTTACGGAAGATGGTGTGATCAGGGCTAAGCAGATGGCCGAGAAGTATTTGTAATTAATCAATAGGGGGATTGGTTGATATGACGGGAACTTTTGCAGTAATTGATTATATTATTTTATTTGCATACTTGTTATTCATCCTGTATGTCGGGATAGCGGTTGGGAAGAAAGGAATGAAAGGGAAGGAGTTCTTTAAAGGAGATGGAACGATCCCATGGTGGGTCACATCTGTCAGTCTTTTCGCCACATTGCTTAGTCCCATTTCCTTTTTATCACTTGCCGGAAACTCTTATGCTGATTCCTGGCAGTTATGGGTAGCTCAACTAGGGTTGTTTATTGCAGTGCCGATTGCTATTTTCATATTCTTGCCTGTCTATCGTAGTTTAAATCTCGATACGGCTTATGAATATCTGGAGAGAAGATTTGATAAGAATCTCCGCATGCTCGGAAGTATTCTGTTTATTGTGTATCAAGTTGGCAGAATGTCGATCATCATGTATCTCCCAGCTATCGCTCTATCTGCTGTAACCGGTATCAATTCCGTAGCTATTATTATTTTCATGGGGGTTATCGCCACCATCTATTCATCATTCGGTGGAATCAAATCGGTACTTTGGACGGACTTCATTCAAGGTGTTGTCTTAATTGGCGGTGGTGTGTTTGCTCTAATCATGCTGATTGTCTCTATTGATGGAGGGGTATCAGAAATCTTCCAAACCGGGATTGAGGATAATAAATTCTTCAGTAATGAGGTAATTTTTGACCCGAATATTCTTAATGACAGCTTATTCATAATTATTCTAGGTGCCGGGCTATCAACCGCCTTTTCTTATATTTCCAGTCAAGACATGGTTCAGCGCTATTTGACAACGAATGATTTGAAACAAATGAACAAGATGACGATTGGAAATGGGGTTCTCTCCATTGGAACAGCTACTTTGTTTTTCTTCATTGGTACAGCTATATATGTGTTTTATACGCAAAATCGGGGAGATAGTATTCCAAGCGGAAACTCGGATTTGATTTTTGCTAACTTTATCGTCAGCGAATTGCCAGCAGGAATTTCCGGGTTGTTGATCGCTGGTTTATTTGCAGCAGGTCAATCTACGCTTTCCACGGGATTGAACAGTGTTGCGACGAGTTGGACATTGGATATCCAGAAGGTCTTGAAGCCAGGTATGAGTGATGAGAAAAGTACTCGAATTGCTAGAAATGTATCGACGTTCGTTGGGATTCTGTCGATTGCCTTTGCCATTGCTCTCGTTTACTCAGACATTAGTTCGGCTTATGAATGGTTCAATGGATTAATGGGATTAGTGCTAGGTATTATTGGAGGAACTTTCACATTAGGTGTTATAACGAAAAAAGCCAATGCAAAGGGTGCCCTATACGGTTTTATTGCTACTTCTCTTGTTGCAATCTATGTATCATATTTCACAGACACCACCTTATGGGCCTACTCTCTCATTAATTTGGTTTGTTCCCTCTTATTCGGTTATCTATTTAGCTTAGTCTTCAGTGGAAAAAGTAAGGCAGAGGATGCCGATTTGGAACTTACCTTTTATGATCAGAAAAAAGAACTGAACGACAAAAAAATCGTGTAGCAGGTGGGTTGTGAACGTGAACATCAATAGAAAAATCACAACAGACGTATTGGTTGTCGGGAGCGGTTTATCCGGGATTAAAGTCAGCCAGGAACTTGCCGCTGCCAGCCATGACGTTCTAATGGTTACGAAAACAAAATTGGCTTCGGGCTCAAGTTTTTATCCGTTAAAAGCCTCCCTCGGGACTCAGGTGACCAAAGATGAAGAGGATAGGAAGCACTTCCTGGAGGATATTGAAGATTTGAGCCGTGGCATGCACAGACAGGATTTGGCTGAAGTGTATGTGAACGACATTCCTGATCGAGTACAGGAATATGAGGAGATCGGTGTTCATGCTAAGAAGTTAGAAGGCGAGAGGAAAGCTTGTTTCGCTAACCATTCCAGAGATATTTACTTGCTAAGTGACTGGGATCGAATTCGGAACAATGTCCGTGCGATTTTTAACCAATATAACAACCTGCAGTTAATGGAGAAAACAGTGGCGGTTTCCTTCATGAAAAAAGAAAACCGGGTTGTTGGCGCCTTGCTTCTAGATGAAGACAGCCAATTCGTTTTTGTTGAATGCAAAGCGGTCGTGTTAGCTTCGGGTGGGTTTGGCAGCATCTTTAAGCATAACCTTAACCCCGCAGATGTGGACGGATCTGGACACATTTTAGCACTTGAAGCGGGGGCCAGTCTGGTTAATATGGAATTCATTCAATTCATCCCTGGTATTACAACTCCCCGTTATAAAACATTGTTTGGTGAACACACGCTGATGTATTGTCAGGATATTGTGGATGACAACGGAGCCAGCTTACTTGATCCTTATTTACCAGAGGGAGTTTCAAAGCGGGAATGCTTGGAGATTCGCAGTACACACGGTCCGTTTACCCATTCGCTTAAATCAAAGTATTTTGATACCGCAATGATGAAAAACCTCATTACCTCGAAGGATGAACGAGGTTTCACTTTGTTATATGACGAAGAAATTTATAAAAATACTGAGGAATTTTACACAGTATATTTGGAGTGGCTGAAAGAGAAAAATGTCCATCTTACAGAAGATGAAGTGAAGATTGCCCCCTTTGCCCACGCGAGCAATGGCGGTGTGTTTATCGACACCTTTGGACGAACAGGCGTTGACGGGTTGTATGCTATTGGAGAACTCTCGTCTAACATTGAAGGGGCAAACAGACTCGGCGGAAACTCGACAGGGGCCTGCCTCGTGTTCGGTAAACGAGCGGCGGAGGATTGTGACAAGTATTTACGAACTTTAGCCCCTTATGAAATAAGTGAGGCAGAGGCTGATCAGTTCTTGCAAACACTTCTATCTGAGGCAGGGTCTGGTCATAAAATAGATCTTAATGTCAATCAGATGATTGATCAAATTAAGGAGATCATGTGGTATAGTGGAAATGTCGTCCGGTCAGAACAGCAGTTAATGACTGCACTGAAGGAAATCAAAGGATTTGAAGTAACCTTTCCTTTTGCAAAGTTAATCAAACATCAACACTCCCGGAAGCTGGCTGTTAAGGCAAGGAACTTTATTAAACTGGCTCAGATTTTGCTGCAGGCTATGCTTGAAAGGAAAGAAAGCCGAGGGGCTCATTATCGGGAGGACTATCCTAACGAGAATCCGGAATATAACAAACGATTATTTGTATCACAACAGAACGATCAACTGGTAACATTTAAGTTCTTTAATAAGTAGAGTTTTGAAGAGAAAAACCTTGTATAGGGGTTTTTCTCTTTTTATGAGAGAAAGGAGAGAACAATTATGCTGCTTGGTGTAATCGATATTGGAGGAACTTCGATTAAGTATGGAGCGGTAAATAAAATGGGAAAGCTGTTGTACAATGGGGCTGTTCCCACAGAGGCTCATTTAGGTGGACTTGAGGTTGTAAGGAAAGTGAATCAACTGTGTGAAAAATTAATGGATGCTTATGAAATTGAGGGAATTTCTATTAGCTCAGCGGGGCAAATTGACAGTGTAAGCGGAACAGTAGTCTTTGCGACCGATAATATCCCTGGCTATACAGGGGTGCCAGTTGAGGATATGGTAAGTAACCATACAGGATTGTCTGTAAAAGTGGAGAACGATGTAAATTGCACCGCGCTGGGTGAATACTGGCAGGGCGCAGCTTTCGGTGTAAATAATTTTCTATGTGTTACGATTGGGACAGGCATTGGTGGTGCTTTGTTTTTACATGGTAAACTATACACAGGCACACATTTCTCCGCAGGGGAACTCGGGCATATCCATCTTTATCCCGATGGAAAGCCATGTACATGTGGTAATTATGGATGTTTTGAAAGGTATGCCTCAAGTTCAGCTTTGGATGAGATGGTGACATCAGAATTTGGCAGCGAGGTCGATCTAAAGTTATTTTTTTCTTTAGTAAGGCAAGGGGATGCGGTATCCTTAAAGATTTTTGATCGCTGGATTGGAGATTTGACAACAGGATTACGCTCTCTTGTTCATATTTTTAATCCAGAGCTAATTGTCATTGGCGGAGGCATTACAGCCCAGGGAGAGTTCCTCCGAAGCGCCATTGAAGACTCGCTTTTACCACAAACGATGCCGAATCATCGCCACTCTTTACAGGTGAAACTTGCTGAGCATGATAATCAAGCGAATTTATTGGGGGCAGCTAAGCATTATTTGATGACTCAATAAGGAGGAAAGGAGCAAGAGGCTAAGGTGGAGAATACACAACGAAACGGAATTAAACCTTCTATATTAATGGAGCAAAATAAACAGATTTTCACGAAATCTGAAAATAAGATCTACAACTACATTCAATCCAACAAGCAGCGGGTGATTTACCATTCATTAACGGAATTATCTGAAGCCAGCGGGGTAGCTGAAGCAACCGTGTTACGATTTTTTCGAAAGTTAGGGTTTAAAGGCTTTCAAGATTTCAAGTTCTTATTTGCTCAGGAGATATCGTTAGAATCTGACCCTAATCATGATGAAACCTTTATCGAAAAGATTAGGAATAATATTGTTGGCGCTGTTGAAGACTCCTATGAGATCGTAGACAAGAGGGATTTGAACGAGGTGATTGAAGCTATTGATGCATCAGATGATGTTGTTGTATTTGGAATCGGTTCTTCAGGTATCGCCGGATTGGATATGCAGAACCGACTGATGCGCATTGGCAAACAAGTCAGTGTTGTAACAGACCCTCATTTTCAGGTCATGCGTGCGTCTTCAATGAATGAACGTACAGTAGTAATTGCTATCAGTTTGACGGGAAGTACCAAAGATATTATAGACACTGTAAAAATTGCTAAAGAGAAAAAGGCAACAGTTATTGCTTTAAGTAATTACACGAAATCACCATTAACTAAGTTTGCCGACCATGTGTTGCTTTCATCAGCCAAAGAAAGCCCGCTCGATAGCGGGTCATTGGTGTCTAAGATTACGCAACTGTTTTTGATCGATTTGATTTGTACAGGGCTGACGATGAAGAATTATGATGGGGCAGAGAAGGTTAAAATGGAGATCACGGAAAACATAGCGAGCAAGTTGTATTAATGTGCTTTATAAATATTGAAATATAAAAAGGACTCTTCCAAATGATTGAACCGAGGAAGAGTCCTTTTCTTATATATCTTGTCGATAGATAAAGTATTGTACATATATTCATTTTCTTCAGCAGGTCAAGGCTCTATAATAACAGGCCGATAGTTAATAGGGATGATCCAGTCGTTGTATGACTAAGATTCTGATCCCCTGTAGGCAAACAATCACACTTTTTCAATAGCAAAATAATACAGGATGAATTAGGAGAGGATTAAGATTATGGTTGAATGGGAAATGTAACATAATATTTCCTATCACTACCGCAAGTAGGGAATGATTTGTACTTTATATGGAGGGTTACATTCATTGACAATTGCAATAGGAACACTAATTATATTAATTATTATAAATGGTTTTTTTGCAGCATCAGAGATTGCTTTGATCTCATTAAATGATAAAAAAGTTAAGATGATGGCAGATAGTGGTGATAAAAAGGCGAAGAAACTTTACCACCTTATATCCGAACCAAGCCGCTTCTTGTCTACGATTCAAGTTGGCATTACACTGGCCGGATTCTTAGCCAGTGCATTTGCTGCTAATTTCTTTGCGGGGCCCTTAGCTGAAGCGCTGTATAATTTAGGGGTGCCGTTGTCTCAGGCGGTGCTTGGAACGATTTCCGTGGTGATTATTACAGTTGTGCTCTCTTATTTCACCCTGGTTTTTGGGGAGCTCGTACCGAAACAACTCGCCTTACAGAAAGGAGAGTTAATTTCAAACATTGCGGCAACACCTCTGACTTGGCTGTTTAAGGTTTCTTTGCCGATAGTGAAATTGCTTACTTTTTCCACAGACAACACGGTACGATTATTTGGGGTCGATCCTAATGCCGATAATGAAGAGGCGACCGAGGAAGATATCAGGATGCTGGTCGACGAGGGAGCGGAAAAGGGTTATATCCAAAAAGATGAGTCGTTTATGATCAAAAATATCTTTGAGTTTAATGATAAGACGGTTTCTGACATTATGACACACCGTACCGATTTGTCCGTGCTTTCGATGAATTCAACCTTACAAGAAACAGTACAATTAGTGAAAGAAGAAAAGTACACCCGCTTCCCCGTGTTTGAAGAAAGCATCGATCAAATTGTTGGTATTTTGCATACGAAGGATCTGATTCAATTCCTCGAGCGCCGAGAGTATGACTCATTTGATTTAAAGGAGACGATTCGAAAACCTCACTATGTGTTGGAAAACCAGCGCGTAGATGTCGTCCTCCGAGATATGCAAAAGAACAATATGCATATTGCTATTGTTCTCGATGAATTTGGAGGAACGGAAGGGATGATCACCTTCGAAGATGTTATTGAGGAAATCGTTGGTGAAATTTTCAGCGAAAATGTTGGCCCCGAGATTAGTGATGAGGAAATCACAAAGATTGACTCGGGAAAATATTCGGTGGCTGGGGTTGCACGGCTCTATCAACTCAATGAAGTGCTGGAAACTGATTTGCCAACTGACAAGTTTGAAACGATTAATGGATACCTTGTTGACCAAATAGGCTATGTTCCTACTGAAGATGAACATCCAGGGATTCAATATAAGCAGATCTCCTTTGAAGTGAAAGAAGTAGCGGACTACCGAATTGAAAAAGTTATTGCAACAGTTGAAGAAGGGGAGGAAGCGAGTGAACAACCCTCACAGGAAAGAAGTTGACCCTGCAGCTATTTTTGCCACAGAAGAAGTGGTCAGGTATAATTGCACCAGCCCCAGAAGGAGTAGAACAGCTCAGGGGTGAACAAGGAGGAGATGTAAGTGTCAACGGAAAAAGACTATGATAAGAAACTAGAGAATTTTGATTCATCTGAAGCCATTAAAGGGAAGGAAAAGCATTTCTCTGAAAATAAATATGTGGCCAAGCTGCTTAAGTATGCTAAGAAAATGGGAGTCAAAATCTCCTATTACAGCCTGTTGTTATTCTATACGTTCAAAAGTCCGGACACGCCTAAGTCTGTGAAAGTGACGATTGCAGGGGCCTTAGGATACTTGATTCTGCCACTGGATATTGTACCCGACTTTATCCCGGTACTGGGATTTGCGGATGATACAATGGTAGTTCTGTATGCCCTCTCCAAGGTCAAAGGTCACATTACGGATCCAATCAAGCAGCAGGCCCATGAACGTATGAAGCGAATTTTTGGTGTGAATTATGATGGCAAGAACGAAATAGATTCTACCCTGAAACCTCAACAAGAGGAATAATTCCTGAGTTTGAAATTGTAGAAAGCCTGATTTCACTGTGTATACAGCGGAAATCAGGCTTTTTTCTGTAGGATTGGAATTTTACTTAAAATCTGAGCAGTCGAATAAGAAACGTTCTTAGGGACTGATTCGTATAATATATAATTAATGTTCGGGATGGCTTAGAGCGTGCTTTGTAACTCTTCGTTTGAAACGGCACGCCAACCGTTATTTTTAAGCTTTTCTAAATAGGTTCCTATTTTAATTTCTTCCTTTTCAATCGCAAGGGGCGCGAGAGAAACCCAGCATTCATCAGAAGCATAATTTATTGTTACTTTTATTATTTCGTATCCATTGTGAAAGCCTGGATCAAATCCTGGGTCATCGATTATATCCCCTTCGACAGGGCGGATAGTAGATTCAAATGTTTTGATCAAAGTTTCACTCTCGCTTGGTTCTTTTACAGATGATATAAACAGCATTAAATTTATTTTCATGGGAGTCCCCTTTTTATATAGTGTACATCGCTTATATAAAGTATAGCTTATGGGGAAGGTGCGATCAATTAAATGCAGAGCTCTTTTCTTGCTGAATAAAACTATAAACTGCGCCTAATAAATTGGCATTCTGACGGAAATAACACAGGCCAATCCTAGGAGTTATCGTAGCGAGTTCTATTTTATCAATGATACGATTAACCCGCTTATCTATTTCCTCTACCAGATTATCACGAGCGCTGACACCGCCACTAATAAGAATCATCTCAGGATCATAAATATATTGGAGGTTATATAATCCAATTGCTAACAAGTGGTAAAATTCCTCAATCGCTTTTTCACAAATGGGGTCACCTTGATCGGCCATTTGGAAAACTTCTTCGCCAGTTAATAGGTCTGGATCCATATGTTTCTGTTTTGCTACTTTATGCACTAATGCTTTTGTGGAAGCGCGTCTGCTCCAAACATCGTTACTGTCGTGAATCTCATCAGAAACTAGCATATAACCGAACTCTCCGCCGTGAAGGTGGGCGCCTTTATGAATGTACCCTTCTTTAATGATCGTGCCGCCAATACCTGTCCCAATGACAACAACCAGAACATCGCTCTTTCCTTTCGCTGCTCCTTTCCAAATTTCAGCAATCCCTGCACAGTTGGCATCATTTTCTACGTTAACGGGTTTCCCGGTTAACTTCTCAACTGCTTGTTTCATCTTCCAACCAATAAGATACGGAATCGCACAGGATCCTTTAATCGGTCTTTCATTCGAGATAGCACCCGGGGAACTGATAGCAATACCTTTGCATGAATGAAATGTAACGGAGAGCTGGTGGATAAGCTGCAACAGACCTTCCTTTGTTGCTGGTGTTTTTTCTTTTCCCTTTTCATGAATGTTGGCGTCTAGATCGATGAGTCCGTATTTTACATAGGTCCCACCCAAATCGATCGCTAAATACATATAGATTCCCGCTTCCTTGAAAGAGGAGAGTGTTCCACAATCCGTGAATCACTCTCCATTTCTTTTATTTATAGTCTTTGTCATCAATGGCTTCAAATGTTTTTGAAGCGATCAGGTCTTTATACCAGTAAGCTGACTTTTTCAATGAGCGATCGCGGTTTTTTTCAAGGTCAATACTAACGAGACCGTAACGATTTTTGAAGGCATTCATAGGAGAAACATTATCAGAAAACGCCCAAAGCATATATCCTTTACAATTTGACCCTTCTTCTACCGCTTTTAATAGCCACTTCAAGTGTTCGCTTATAAATTCAATGCGATAATCGTCTTCGATCATGCCTTCTCCGTTGCGGAAGCGATGCTCATTTTCGACACCCATTCCATTTTCAGCGATAAACCATTCAATGTTGTTGTATTCCTGTTTCATACGCATCCCCATATCGTACATAATTTTCGGATAGATCTCCCAGCCACGGTAGGGGTTCATTTTCTTTCCAGGAAGTTCAAATTTCTCATAATAATAAGATGGATGAAACGGGATCCTCTCATTCCATACTGAGGTCCTCGCTTGCAAACGGTGGGGGAAGTAAAGATTCAACCCTACGTAGTCGACCGTGTTTTCTTGAATTGTTTGTATTTCTTCTTCTGTCCAGTCAAAATCAACGTTGTGTTTTTTTAACAACTCGAGTAATTCTTCAGGATAAGTGCCGTGGATAGCTGGGTCTAAGAACATTCGATTGAAAAATAGGTCATACATGCGTGCGGCTTCTTGATCGTGTGGAGCTGAGGAGCGTGCGTATGTAACTTCCGGATTCAGAATGACGCCAATTTTGGCTCCAGCTTTCTCAGCTAGATTTTTTTCCTTGAACAGTTCCACAACTTTAGCCGTCGCTACGTTTTTGTGATGGTTCCACTTCATCCATTTGTTTGTGTTTTGTTCAAACGGATAGCGAATCGCATCAAGAAAGACACGGGTTTGAACGACGACGGGCTCATTGAAGGTGAACCAGTGTTTAACACGGTCCCCATATCGATCGAATAATTTTTCTGCATATTGGACAAAAAGGTTAAGAACGTGCTTGGACTCCCATCCACCATACTCTTCGAATAGGACTGCAGGAACTTCGTAGTGTTCCATGCAAATCATCGGTTCAACACCTTGAGCGATTAATTCGTCGATAACGTCATCGATGTAACTAGCATATTCTTCATCTACTACAGTATTTTCATAATCAACTAAAAAACGGGACCAGTTAATGGAGGTGCGAAAATGAGTCAGCCCGATGTCCCTCATATACCCGATATCTTCTTTGTAGCGGTTGCGGAAGTCTGTAGCTACAGCTGGACCATAGCCGTTGTGCCAGACGTCTTTATTGTTCTTATACCATAAGTCTAAAAAAGAATCTTGAGAGTCTTTTTTTCCTGACCATCCTTCTGACTGCCAGGCAGATAGAGCTGCACCTATTATAAAATCATTGGGAACAGTTATATTTTGTGTTTTCATTTATGAATGCTCCTTTTCGTTTAACTTGATTGAACCGCCATTAATTTGCGGTATTTCGTAGGTGTTATCCCGGCTTGTTTTTTGAACACCTTTACAAAATGCTTATATTCCTGATATCCGACTTCCTCCGCGATCTCGCTCACTTTGAATGGGGTTTCGGTAAGCAAAGTTTTGGCGTGAGTAATACGTAATTCATGAATATATTCATTGAATTTCTTTCCCGTTTGCTGTTTGAAAAGCGAACTAAAATAATTGGGGGAGATATTGATTACATCAGCGACTTCCTGTGCTTTTATCTCTGATGTGTAATAGGTTTGAATGTATTCAATAGCCCTTTCGATTAACCACGCTTTAGGGTTTGTCTGGTGACTGTGAAGTTGCTTCAGAAGCTGTTGAATATCTTTCTGAAATAAACCTTTTATCAGTCCGTACGAGTTATATTCCCAAAAATTAATAGTAGAGTAGTCGTGAAAGTCCTCCGTTGCAGCTTCTCGACCAAGAAGTGATTCATATTGGTCGGTGGATTTTTTCAGCAGATGACTAATAGCATGAATCGTTTCACGGAAGGAGAAATTCTCTTCTTCCATGTGCGTAAACATCCTGTCGATATTTCTATGCACAGACTCTGTGTCGAACTGGAAGAGGGATTGACTCCATTCATCTACGAAGGAATCCGGAATTGTTTTCAAATTAGTCGGTTCTTTCTGTCCCACCCATACCTGTTCGTCTGAAAGCAGTGGAAACGTGGATAATTGGTGATTCATCTTGTTGTATGCTTCATGTAAATCCTGAATGATCACAAAGGTAGAATACGGGAGATGAATAAGACCGGGCTCCATATCTATGTCCAATAGTAGATCTGTGACTTCTGAACCTGTAGGGAGACGGCCCGTATTATTCGTCAGACAGGTGAGTAATACATTTGGCTCAGTAAAGATTGATAAGCTAGAATAACCATGCTCCTCTAGTTTAAGGTGGAGATTCTGCTGCCATTTTTGTTTGAATGCATCCAATTCATCATCGTTCTTATACTTAGTCACGTCTTTGTAGTGTTTTACCATACTGACAAAAGGGAGAACGGGTACTTGGTGATAAGCATGAAGCTCTTGGGGGGATTGTAAGGGTAAGCCCCATACTTGATGATAGATAGCATTTTCTAAATATGTTTTTTGAAGATGCTTCTGATCGGACCTGGTATTCTCAATTTCTCTTGCCACCTTTTGAATAAGAACAATCAGGTCATCGATATCTACAGGCTTCAATAGGTAGTCTTCAACACCGATTTTGACAGCTTGCTGAGCATAGGAAAAATCATCATAACCGCTAACCATAATGACTTTAATATGAGGGTGATATTCCGCCAGGTGAGAGGCTAATGCCAGCCCGTCCATGTTCGGCATACGGATATCTGTCAGGACGATGTCAATAGACAGTTTGTTCAACTGCTGCCTAGCGTCAATTCCGTCTACGGCACTAGCAGCCACTTCTATGCCATAATCGTTCCAGGGTATTGTCGTAGCCAGCCCCTGTCGGATCATTTGCTCATCATCGACAATCATAAGGTTACATGTCATAACGCTACCCTCGCTTTCCCTCTAAAGAATTCTTTTGTTGTTCCATGATGAATGGAAGTTTCAAACGCATCCAGGCCCCTTTTTCACAAGGGATATTTTCGAGGCCATACCCAGGTCCGCACGCAATTCTGATTCGCTCTTCTAAATTGTAAAGAGCGTAGCTCCCCTCCTGTTTAAAGGTGAAATCTTTATCTAAACCATGACCGTTATCTATCACATCTATCCATAGCTGTCCTTCTGTCCTCTGGCCATAAATGTGAATCGTACCTGAACGATTAAGGTTATGGAAACCATGGATAATGCTGTTTTCAATTAGCGGCTGAAGCAATTGCTTCAGCAATAGAGCATGGGAAAGGGAAGGGTCCACCTCAATTGAATAATCCATTCGGTCCCCCAGTCTATTTTTTTGGAGGTCTAAATAACTTCTAATATAATCAATTTCTTCATTTAACGTGATCCATGTTTTACCTTGATTTAAGTTGATACGGAAAATCTTAGACAAGTGCTCGATTTGCTCTCCAGTTTTCATCGCTTTTTCGATTCGAGCTGTCCAGCGAATCATATCGAGCGTATTATAGAGGAAATGTGGATCCATTTGGTTCTGTAAGGATTTTAGTTCTGATTCACGCTGTTTAATCTTCAACTTATATTCCTTATCGATATATTCCCTTATTTCCTGAACCATGTGATTGAATCGCATACCAAGTTGACCAATTTCATCGTGTGATGTAATCTTAACGGTTGCTGAGAAATCACCAGTTTCCAGCTGCTGAGTTTGATTGGTGAGCTCAATGATTCGTTTAACGTTAAAGCGGTAAAACCCGATGAAGGCAAGAACTCCTAATAAAATGAGCAAAACGATCATACCGGCAATTAGTGTCCTTACTTGATATAACTCACCGACAATGTTGTCTTCATCGACAATAGCAACGGAGAACCAGTCCGTATCTGTAATTGGTTTTTTAACGACGAGGTAGCTGTTGTCGTCAGTAACGTATCTTGTAGAATTGGTATCGCTTTCAACAACGAGATCGACAATTCGCTTGTTGGGGAACGATTCTCCAAGCATCGTTTCATCTTGATGAAGTACAACCTCACCGTCTTCTGACATAACAAAAAAGTTGCCTTGTTGATTACTTGTCCCTGTGCTGTATGCATCAAATAAATCTTGTTCATCAAGTCGAATGCGAACGAGTCCGATTGGTTTTGTAATGTTATCCAGGTCATTAATTTGTCTCGTTAAGCTAATAATGTGTTTTTCTCCGTCCCAAGCACTTATGACTGGGTAAGCATTACTCCAATGAATAGCACCCGAGGCTTTTTTAGCGTGTGCTGTTAATTGTCTCTCGTCCCCATGAGTGGGGTTACCAAAAGATAGCGTATGACCGTCCTTTGCTTGCAAATAGATTGAGTCAATATAATCCTGGGAAGTAATCTGAAAGGTGAAATATCCCCGAATTCCTTCCTCTGCCCTCTTATATGCCGCACTTGTCATATCTTCTTTTCCTGTTGTAAAAAAGGTTCGAAAGTTCTCATCATATATCATATAGGAGGACATACTTTCAATTCCTCTAATGACTGAGGTAAGGCTTTCTTCATTTTTATCAAGTAAATCGATCGTATTCATCTCTGCCTGGTTTTTAAATGTATTAGTTGTTTGAATATAAATGAGCGCTCCAAATAATACGGTTGGTAAAGTGATTAGTATGAAAAAAACCGAGGCGAATTGCTTTTTTAATCCCCAATGCTTGAACATGATGCATCAGCCTTTTTTTAATTGATACCTCAATTTTATCCTTTAACGGCACCTGCTGTCATGCCCTTGACGATTTCTTTCTCTAGTAATAGATAGAATGCCAGTATAGGAACGAGTGTCATCGTTAAACCGGCCATCTGGGCTCCGTAATCCGTGGTAAATTGTCCAGCGAAACTCGCAAGACCCAAAGGCAGTGTTTGAAGGTTCGGGTCATTAATAAGCACAAGGGCAAAAGAAAATTCATTCCAATTGTTAATGAAGTTTAGAATGACAACTGTTGCCAGGGCGGGCCGTGACATCGGGAGAATAATTGACCAGAAAATCCGGAAGATACCACAGCCATCCATAATGGCAGATTCCTCAATATCCTTAGGGAAAGCCTTCATAAAACTAGTTAATATAAAAATTGTAATTGGCAAGTTAAATGCAATGTAAGGAAACAGTAACGTAACTGAACTGTTTAATAACCCCAAGTTTCGAATTAAAATAAACATCGGAACGAGAGTGGCATGGATGGGGATAAGCATCCCAAAGAGGAACAACGTATATACTATTTTATTCATCTTGAAAGAGAATCTCGCCAAGAAGTAGGAAGCTAAGGCTCCAATGAAGACAGTTATAAGAGTGGCTGCTAAACAAATAAATATACTATTTTTAAACAGCACACCGAAATTTGCTGTGTTCCAGGCACTCACATAGTTTTCAAGAACAAATTCAGAAGGGAAGCCAAACTGGTTTACAGCAAATTCTTGCTCTGACTTAAAGGAGTTGATCACCATCCAAACAATTGGGTAAGCATTCACAATCGCAAATAGCGTAAGTATAATGTAAATGATTGTGTTTTTCTTGTTGCGCTTTTTCTTGACTTTTGATTTTGAATAAGTTTGAGAATTGGTACCAACAGTCGTGTCCATTCATATTCCCCCTTTCCTAAATCATTTTTCGACCAAGTAATTTAGTAACAATAAAGATTAGCAGTAAGCTGAAGAAGAAGATCACGACAGATACAGCACTTCCATAGCCATACTGAAGGTTACTGAACGTCTCATTGAACATATACAAAGCCATAACATCGGTGGAATGAGAGGGGCCGCCGTGTGTCATAACATAGATCAAATCAAAGGTTCTCAAACTCCCTGCGATACATAAAATAATCGCAACTAAAATGGTTTCCCATATCATCGGAATTGTAATTTTCCAAGTTGTGGTCCATTCATTGGCACCATCCATTCTTGCTGCTTCTAATACTTCTTCTGGAACATTTTGCAAGGCAGCTAGGAAAATGATCAAATAGAGGCCCACAAATTGCCAAACCACGGTTACACAGACTGCAATCATGGACCATTGTGTGTCGCCGAGCCAGTTTTGAGCCAATGCACCTAACCCAACTGCTCTTAATAATTCGTTGATCATCCCGTCCTGTGAGTTGTAAATCAAGCTCCAAGTTAAGGATATAACGACCGTTGAAAGAACAACAGGCATGAAGCCGATGGTGCGGAAAATTTTTGAACCTTTAAGTTTTCGGTTCAAAAGTAGAGCGATAAATAAAGCGATCGGCACCTGACCTAACACAGAAGCGAGTACGACATAAATGTTGTTTTTAGCAGAGTTCCAAAATAAAGGATCCTGAAATAACTCCTTGAAGTTACTTAGACCTACGTAAGTCATATCTGAGAAACCGTCCCATTCCATAAAAGAATAATAAAAGGATTGTAGGATTGGGTAAATGGCGAAAATCATATAGATGAGCAGGGCAGGGAAAAGGCCAAAAGTTATGGCCATTTGCTTGTTTTTAGCTAAATGCATCACTTTCCCTCCTTTAAAGTTGGCCACAAGTTGTGGCCTGCTTATTATTCGTTTTCTAGCTCTTCCTGCATATCTGCTGCTAATTCTTCCGGCGTTTTCTCACCTAATGTGATGGATTGAAGCCCGTTATTGATGACGTCTGTTACATTCGGTGGCAAGGTAGCATCATACACAGGTGCCAATCCATTTTGTGCAAAACTGTTTGCCTTTTTGTAGACTTCCGGTGCTCCATCAACCTCGACTTCTACAGGAACTATTATGTTTGCTTTCGCAAGCTCTTGATAGAGCTGATTTCCATAAAAGAATTTCAGAAATTTAAATGCAGCTTGCTGTTTTTCTTCGCTTAAGCTGCTATTTACAGCAATTCCGCCACCTGCTACGCCTGCAATTTTATTTTGATTGCCTTCGCCTTCTGCAAAGCTAGGAAACGGTGCCACTCCGATATTGTCTGTGTTTTCTACGTTATCTAAAATTGGACCAATGGCCCATGAGCCAGCAAAGTGCATTGCCGCATTTCCAGCAATAAATTCATTTCTTGACTGGGCTTCATCAAGTGTATTCATATCCACGTTAAATGCATCCATCTCTGAGAGTTCTTGAATGACAGTAAGAGCTTTAATGAATTGTCCATTTTCAAACGTACCTTCACCTTCTAATGTGTTTGGCAAAAATTCACTGCCAGTAAACCTGTCAGCAATTGTAGAAATATAGACAGACTGAAGAGGCCAAACCGCTTTGTTTCCCAGTGAAATGGGAGTGGTGCCCATGTTGTTTACTTCAGCAATAAGTTTTTTCAACCCTTCGTAAGAAGATGGAAATTCATTGTAACCAGCTTGCTGAATAATGTCTTTATTATAAAAAATAAGGCTGGTTTCACTAATGTTTGCAGGAATTGCATATTGTTCTTCATTAAAGGCGTAGTCTTTTAATATACCTTCAGGAATCTTATCTCTCCAATTATCCATGATCGGGTTCAGAGATAGTACAGCATTTCCCTCTACAAGCGGTTTGAGGCGAGCTCCTGGCCAAACGCGGAACATATCAGGAAGTTGCTTTCCGGCTGCTTGTGTGCGGAGTTTAGTTTCATATTGATCGTGAGGAATGCTTTCACTTATGACCTGAATATCTTCATGCTCCTTATTAAATTGCTTAATCATGTTTTTGTAGGCAGTATTTTCAGGACGTTCTTCAGTCCAGTCATTCCAAACGGTCAGTTCAATCACACCACTTCCGGAAGCTTCGTTACTATTCCCGCTACATCCAGCTAAGAACAGAACGAATATAACACTGAATAAAAGCCAACTAATTTTTTTCTTCAAAATTTATTCCCTCCTATTATTGAAGCGCTTACATAAAGTGTAGCAGGGTAAAAGAAAATCACTATCCTCTAAATCTACAAAAACATCTCCAATTTTACAAAATGATAAATATTTTGAATTGTAGGTTTATTTAAATCTTAAAGTATCGATAATTCCGTTTAAGTAAGTTGCTCCTAATGCTCTGTCATAGAGTCCGTAACCAGGTTTACCTTTTTCTTTCCAAATCATTCGACCATGGTCAGGACGAATTGGTCCATTATAGCCTGAGTTTACAAGGTGTCGCATAAGATCGACCATGGGAATAGAGCCGTCATGAATGGAGTGTGATGTTTCATGAAAGGATCCTTTCTTCGTATGTTTAACGTTTCTCGCATGAATGAAATGAATGCGATCTTTGGCAATATCTACTATATCAATTAGATCATTGTTCGGATCGGATCCAAATGAACCTGTACAAAAAGTGATACCATTATAGTAGCTGTCCATTTCTTTAAGGAGAAACTCTACATCTTGGCGGTTTTTCATAATTCTAGGGAGTTCGAAAATGCTCCAGGGCGGATCATCTGGATGTATAGCCATTAGAATATTTTCTTCTTCTGCCACAGGGATGATTTCTTTCAGGAAGTAGAGCAGGTTATCCATGAGCTGTTTTTCCGAAACTGTCTGATACCTTTCTAGTAATGTGTGAAGTTCTGTGGACTGGTAAGATAAATCCCACCCAGGTAAGGTTAAATGACCACTCAGAGGATTTATTTTTTCTAACTCATCAGCATCGTAAGAGAGGGTAGTAGAGCCATCGGATAACGTAGTCTGAATATTGGTCCTTGTCCAGTCAAAGACAGGCATAAGAGTTATAGCAAACCGTTTTAATGTTTGCTTGTGAGAGATGCTTTAGTGTTTGTTTATAATTATAGATATAAGTATCCCGATTTGAAGACCCGAGTTTAATTTCCTCATGTACAGGGACACTTTCTATTACTTCAAGCTTCATCCCGTGTTGTTCCACCATATCTTTTAGAGACATAATTCTATCTAACGGCCAAATTTCTCCATTAGGAATATCATAAATGGCAGAGACAATGCCTTTGACATTGGGGATTTGCTTAATCTCCTCCAATGAAACAGAATCTTCTTTTCCATACCAGCGAAAACACATTTTCATTGAATGTCCTCCTTTCTATTAAACAGGTTTTTATAATTGTATCTTTTTGAAGCAGGGAGGACATCCATAGAAACTACAAATTTATCACAATTTCTATTTTATATATAATGAGGTTTATTAGGAGGACGAGAATGAGGGTTAATCAAAAAAAATTTTACAAGAACAAAGTATATTACATAATTAGATCAGCCATAGAACAGGATGCGAAAACCCTGTCCAAAGTTAGAGCGGAAATTGATGGGGAGACGGAAAATCTCGATCGGGAGAAAGGAGAGGATTACATAGATGAAGAAGGTTTTAAAAAAATAATTAAAGAAGATACAGAGCGTATAAATAACCTATTTTTAGTTGCTGAAGTTAACAGAAGAATTGTAGGTTTTTCAAGGTGTGAAGGAAACAATTTGAAAAGGCTTTCCCATAAGGTGGATTTTGGAGTTGGTGTGTTAAAGGAATATTGGGGATATGGGATTGGAAGAAACCTTTTACAGGAATCTGTTTGTTGGGCTGATTCAAATGAAATTAAAAAAATGGCTTTGAATGTAATTGAAGCCAATGATAAAGCTGTAGAGCTTTATAAAAAATTTGGTTTTGAAGTAGAAGGTATTTTAAAAAAAGACAAATTCCTTTCAGACGGAAATTACTACAATACCATAGTGATGGGACGTTTGGGACCTCCAATGTCCCATTGGGTGGGTACATAATATCGAAACATTAAAGGATAAATTTATAAAAATATAGAAGGGGTTACTTAGGTGTTTTTAATAAAAAGGGGGTAAAAGATGAGTATTGAAAAGAGGTAGCAACCCAGGTTTATCGAATGCGAGAATTGCACGAGGATTTTTCAAAAGGCAGATTTGATGAGATGAATGAATACTATTCTAAGGAATTTCAGGGGTATCTTTATATGCCTGATCAGGATCAAGTAGAATTATTTAACTGGGAACAAATTAAAGAGGGAAATGAAAGTGCAGCAGCACATTATAAAGGGAAGGATATCAGATTTATTTATTCTGGCCTAACGATTATTCCCCAGTCTGAAATACAGGCTGCTGTTTCCTACGAAATAACGCATAAATATAAAGAAAAGGTCGTTCGAGCTTTATCGCTTGAAGTATGGCGAAAAGAGTCCGACGAAAAATGGAGAATGCTCAGGTGGTACGAAGAAAAGGGCTCAGTTTTAAATCAGTAGTTGCCGTTGCTACGGGAATGGAAGGGGGGATAGTTTTGATCAACACAGTATTGTTAGCTTTACTATCTTTCATCCTGGTAAGTGGTT
Organism: Halobacillus naozhouensis; assembly: GCF_029714185.1. Taxonomy (NCBI): domain Bacteria; kingdom Bacillati; phylum Bacillota; class Bacilli; order Caryophanales; family Bacillaceae; genus Halobacillus; species Halobacillus naozhouensis. The sequence continues at coordinate 901,243 of NZ_CP121671.1, forward strand.
TACTAGTGTTGATTGGATTCATGTATGATATCAAACTATTGATGTTTAGTTATTACGAAGAGACTTCCAGTGGGTTTGTAGCGGGAAGCTCAGTAATCCCTTTCATAATTGGGGGATTTTGTAGTTATGTTGTCAGAAGTTACTATCAGAAGAAGATCGTTAGGTAATGAGTTACAGGATTGACTTGTAATGAAACATAGAGGTGGTTTAACACGTATAAGGAATAAGTATTTTTTGTAAGGGAGTGATTTATGTATGACGACGAGTATTTTGACTCTCCTCGGGATCATTGTAGTGTTCGTATCACCAGTTTTAATTGGAATGTTTCGCAAACGTTCATCACGCTCCAGACACGATGCTGATTATGGTGACAGGTTGGAAAAAGCAAAAACGGCTTCTCGCGCTCAAGTAGAAGCCAGAAGCAAGATCAATGTGGAAATATACAGGAATTCTTCCGGCGGAGGTCCAGGCTGGTAGAAGAATAAAAACTAGATGGAGATATTCAAGGCGGATTATCTATTCCTTTATAGTTTATAAGGTTTAGGAAATGAAATAGGAAACAGCTACAAAAGTCTACCTGAATTCGTTTTAATAAGAAGATAAGAGACGTGCCGGATCCCCCATTTCAAAAGAAAGGGAATCCAAACACGTCTCTGAATAGTAGAGTCTGCTGTTTGCTATTAAACTAGGAGACTCTCTCTATCAATGGAAAGGGTTTGTAGTCTAGAACCAATCCCAACCACGACGTCGATGATGTCTACAGCAGCATCTATTACGATCTTCTGCACCACCAACCATATCATCTCGTAGACATCGGTTTACGGCACGACAGAAATCCTCGCCGTCAATATAAGATCTTACTGGAACCTTAAAATTATTATTTGAAGCACCAGCTACGTTGTTACCACAGTGTCTTCGATTAGAAGCACCGCCTACGTTATTATTACCACAGCAACTCATAGTAATCTCATCTCCTTTCCTACTAAATTGGTCTTACACGATATCTTATGTAAGCTGGAGGTTGTTGTTCAGACAACCCCCCATCCAATCAACAAAATGTGTTATAGCTTACTAGATAAGTTCCTCAGAAATATGGAGTAAGGGAAGGTATCTTATCGTATTAAACGTATAATGTCAGTTTCTAATGACGTAACGGGAATAGTTTTAACAAAAAAGCAAAGGGGGGGAATTGTATGGTTGTCATAAGTAGGGCGTCTTATGAGCATGTTGAAGGGATTTCCAGAGTTTGTTCTGAAGGATGTCTAGACACCTATCAAGGGATTAGAAGTGAAGAAAACATTATGAGGAATAATAAAATTTTTTATAACCATGATCGTATACACCGGGAACTAAAGGAAACAGTGGGGTGGGATGGTTATATTGTGGCGCTTGCGGATGAAGAAGTGGTTGGTTGGGGCGATTGGCGGCGGTATGATCGATCATGATAAAAGTGAGATTTACGTGTTATATTTAGATCCTAAACGTCGGAGAGAAGGGGTAGGTACTCACCTGCTCGATTACATAACCAGTATTCAAATTGAAAAAGGTGCAAAAGAACAATGGGTGTCAGTACAGAAAGGAAACCATAAAGGAATTCCTTTTTATGAAGCCAGGGATTTACTAAGAACTCTGAGAAGCTGGCTTACTCCAATGCGTCTGAAGAAGATTATATTTCCTTGAGAATGGTGAGGGAAATTTAACTTCTTTCCAGCTATTTATTGCAGTAAGCCCTTTTTAGAAGGAAGAAAGGCGATTCTAAAGGAAAAGGATATTGTCGCTGTTAAGAAAAGTAAACCTGGTGATTTCTGTAGCAGTGCTTGGATATGTAGGCTCGCTTATTTTTTGGGATGGTTTTGAACTGCCTACTCATCTAATGTTTTCTTTTTGGCCTTGATGTATTTGCTGATGGGTATAGAAGATGTTAAAGACAGAGGAGAGAAGTTTGGTTATCTTTATATTATTACATTCTTAATACTCTTCTCATTGCTACTTGGCGACCTGTTGAATATATTCTGAACTGCTAGAAACTCGCGCAAAACAGTAATAGATTGGATTTTTCTGGGGCTCTTTTTCAAGAATAGGTTTTCGCCTTTAACTGATAGTAGAATAATTATAACACCAAGGGATTTCCGCAAGTGGGAAATCCCTTGAGTATTTTGAAGTGTCTTAAATAGATTGTCTTGATTTTGACTGGTCTGAAATAGAGGTAACCTTAGAGTCACTAGTAAACTTAACTGCTATCAGTGAAATAACACCTGTTACAATTATAAAAATCGAAATAGGTGATGATGAATTATTGAATTGACTTAAAAGCCAGGTCGCAATGAGCGGCGCGGTTCCACCAGCTAAAGCAGCCCCGATCTGATAGCCTAAGGATATCCCAGTATAGCGGACTTTTGTCGAAAAAATCTCCGAGAACATTGTCCCAAGCACAGCTGTGATGGGCGGCCAAACAATTCCTAGAGCGATCACAGTAGCTACAATCACAGCCCAGGTCTCCCCAATTGATAAGAGTAAAAAGTATGGGTAGGCGTAGAGAATCATTCCAATTGTTCCGGCGATATAAACTGGTTTTCGTCCGACTTTATCCGAAATACGCCCCATAATGGGGATCATAATTGCTGTAATAAATGTAGCTATCGTAACGGAATTCAACACATTAATCTGGTCATACCCGAGTGTATCGGTTGCATAACTAACAACGAAAGTTGCGAAAATGTAAAACGGTGCGGTCTCGACAACTTTGGCTCCAACTGCAATTAGTACTTGGCGCCAGTGATACTTTAGTGTGTCGGCAATCGGCATTTTAGAGACTTGCCCTGATTCTTGCGCTTCTTTAAATGCCGGGGTTTCATCAAGCCCTTTTCGAATCCATAACCCGATAAAGACAAGCCCGGCACTGAGGATAAATGGCACTCTCCATCCCCATGCCATGAAGGCAGCTTCAGGAAGCAAGCTCATCAATGTTAGTGCTAATGTCCCTAATAGTAATCCAATCGGAACTCCCATTTGGGGGATACTTCCAAAAAAACCTTTCTTCTCCTCAGGCGCATATTCGACGGCAAGTAACAGGGCGCCGCCCCATTCTCCGCCAAGGCCGAGTCCTTGAATCAGTCTTAAGGTAATGAGTAAGATCGGTGCCCAGACACCAACTTGAGCATAGGTAGGAAGAAAGCCGATTAATACGGTGGCTCCGCCCATGAGGGATAAGGTTAAAACCAGGGTTTTCTTTCGTCCGATTTTGTCACCAATATGAGCAAATATGATTCCGCCCAGTGGACGAATGAAAAATGTTAATGAAAAGGAAGCGTAGGCTAACAGCAAGCCAATGACAGGATCAAAGCTAGGAAAAAACAATTCATTAAAAACAAGCGATGCTACAGTTCCATACAAAAAGTAATCAAACCATTCGATCGAACTTCCAGTTAAACTGGCAATTAATACTTTTCGGCTTAGTCGTTTATCCATCATCTTCCTCCTTGTATTCAGTCTTCAAAACATCCTTAATTTTGGACCATTTTTTCATACACTTTTGCGGCTGCAATCGTATCCATATAAGCCACACCTACCGACTTGTATAGTGTGATTTCATCATGGTTCCGTCGTCCTGACTTTTGCCCTGTGACGAGTTCAGCTAACTCACCGTTTACTTGATCCCATGTCCATTTCCCATGATCCGCTGCCTGAATCAGTTCACCGGCTTCATGTTGAACGCCTTCTAATGTATCGACCCACAATTGATCAAGCCGCTCAAGCGTATCCACACCGAATTCTTTCAGGTCAGGACGATAAGAGCCAATCGCATTAATGTGAACACCCGGTTTGAGAACATTGGCATCAAATAAGGCTTCCTGTGATTTTGAGCTCAACGAAAGTACGTCTGCTTTAGAAGCAGCATCATTAGCTGTATCACTAACGATTACGTCACCTTTCCAGCCTGACTGCTCGATTTCTTCCTTAAACGCCAAAGCTTTCTCTTCTGTCCGGTTCCATAAAAAAATGCGATCAATCGGTCTGATGGACAGGACAGCCTGGAGTTGTCCTCGTGACTGAGCCCCGCATCCTAATATGGAGAGCTGCCGCGCATCTTTCTTCGCAAGGTATTCTGTCGCAACACCAGCCCCGGCTCCAGTCCGCATCACAGTCAACCCGCTGGCTTCAATCGTAGCTAGATGCTGCCCATGAACTGTTTCCGTTAATAAAATTACTCCTTGTAAGGTGGAGATTCCGGCTGCGGGATTGTTTGGAAAAATACTGACGACCTTGACAGTTTCATACTCCATGTCTTCAATGTAAGAAGGCATAAACAAGGTGTTAGCTCCAGAGTGGGAATGATCCAACACTGTTCGGACAGGAGCATAGGTTTTATTTTGCGAATATAAGCGGAAACCTTCCTTCAGGTCTGCAATACACTCCTTCATCGTGTAAACAGAATCAATATCATGCTGAGTAATAAAGTTCATATTAGTTTCTCCTCTCTTTCATAAAATGGGACAGGTTCTCAGACTCGGGAGGTATAAATCAACTTTAAAATTGAAGTGTCACTTCAATTACGAAATTAGTTAAAATGTTATGATAGTTCAGATAATTTTACAAGCCTTAATCTGTTATTTGGTAAAATCGTTACATTTTGCCCATACTCCTGTATCCTTAGGGAGGAGTCCATCATTTGCAAAAGGATGCATACATATGAAAAACATAATCGGGAATCAAATCAAAGAGTTACGAAAGCAGAAGAAACTCACATTAAAACAAGTGTCTGAGAGGACCAGTCTATCCATCAGCTTTTTATCACAAGTTGAGCGGGCCAAGTCCTCTGTTACATTAGATTCGTTAAAGAAAATATCAGAAGTTCTGGATGTTAATCCGAGTTACTTCTTTCCGAGTGATCCGAAAACTGCCGTGAAGCGTAATACTGTAGACGAAAATTCGACTCCAACCACCCCCTTTATTTATAAGGATTTATCCGGTAACTTTGACCATTCGGTATTTACTCCGATCTTAGTTACACTAAGCCCGGGGGAAACGAATGGAAATCCTCTTTCTCATAAAGGTCAGGAGTTCTTGTATGTGCTGGAGGGAGAATTGACCGTATGGATGGAAGCGGAGGAATATGTACTGAGCCCGAATGATTGTATTCACCTTAACTCGACTGTTCAGCATTATTGGTTTAATCGGACAGAGGATGTTGTTAAATTTTTGTGTGTTTCAACTAATCCCGGACTGAATTAAAATAATGACCAGTAATTGCATTGTTCTAACTCTATAACTAAAGAGGTTTGTGTAAAGGCAGGGAAATACTTCTCTGCCTGTTTTTTTAACTTAGGGTCTTCGTTGTCTCCAGCATTGGCGATGGTTGAGCATGGAAGTTAGTTTAGGATTTATTTCATGAAGTTTACGTTGATAAGAAGAATTAATCTTAAAATTCTAATGGATCCGTTTCAATCACCCTTAAATCAGGAACAGTACAACCAAATTCAATTGACTAAAGCAGCATGGTATTCGCTGATTTCAGGTTGGTAAGGTTTTAATTTCCTTATTTGTAAGGCCAAATTTTCATACAAAGGATGGGAAGGCAATGGAAAAGACAGGTACCTATTTCAAATCAAACTATGAAGAATCACGAAAAACATTTCGGAACCATTTGGATACGATCAAGTTAAAATGGCCACAAGCTGTATTGTCCAGTGAAGTGATTGGTCAGGAAGATGATAACACCATAGATGTGATTTATTCACCTGCCGTGACGTCCAATCAGCAAGTACTGTTTTTTACAACCGGCGAACATGGCATAGAGGGGCATGCCGGGGCTGGTGTTCTTCACTTATTTGTAGATGAGTACCTTGATCAGGTAGATCCTGAAACTACTGGGATTTGCTTGATTCATGCCTTGAACCCATGGGGAATGAGACACTTCCGGCGGGTAACGGAAAATAATATAGACCTCAATCGGAACTATTTTTATAATCAATCTTCCGTAGCAGAAGAAGTAAATCGGAATTATGCGAAGGAAAGGGACCTTTTCCTTCCAAATGGGAAAATAAATGATCTTAAGGAAGAAAAGAGGAAACTGTATATCGAATTAGGCAAAGCATTGGCCAGAGAGGGATATGGTGGGATTACGAAAGCTAAAGGGATGGGGCAATTTGAGTTTAGACGGGGAGTTTATTTTGGAGGAAATGACGAGGAAGAATCCACTGCATTCTTAAAAGAGTGGCAAAAAAAACTATTATCCACCTATCCACGCGTCATCCACATGGACTGGCACACAGCCCTTGGCCCAGCAAACGAGATGACGATGGTCGTTTCAGAGCACGATTCTCGCGAGGAAAAAGAACTAAAATCTGACTATCAGATAAAAAATATAAAAAAGTTTACACCAACAGATGTGAAAGGCGATTCGACTAACCATTTTCACAAAGTACAACAGGAATTATATCCAGAGACGTATCTTTTCTCAGCCTTGTTCGAATTCGGGACATTCGGCACGAGCAAGAAAGCTGAGCTGCGTGAATTTACGACTATGATTTTAGAGAATCATATGTATTGGGGTGGAGCTGAGCAAGAAGAAGATGCTCAATGGATCTTGGATGAGTTTCAAGCTATGTTTTATCCAGATGATGCGAATTGGAGAGAAGCGGTGGTGAAGGAAACACGGGCAGGTATTGAATCGGTACTAGGAAGAGAGGGGATCTTGGCTGTTAATCAGTTTAAATAAAACTGCTTCTATACTAAAGCCTATCATAATTGAAGGAGGAGAGAATCATGGATCATGTAAAGGCGCTTGCAATTAAAGGGGTTATGACACTCCTATTCCTCTATGTAGTCTTAACCCTCGGATTTGGTGTTTCATTTCTTAATGTGCTGATCGTCACGATTGTTCTCGGAGCCGTTTCGTATCTCTTAGGTGATCTTTACCTTCTCATTAAAACAACGAACAGTGTGGCTGCGACAGCAGATGTGGGTTTAACGTTTATCATTGTGTGGCTGCTCGGCATGGCTTTGACTGGCCTCGGTACAGGGACAATGGCAGGTGCAGCAGCTATTTCCGCTGTAATCATTGCGCTTGGAGAATACTTTTTCCATATTTACGTTGTGTATAAGAGACTTGCAGTCAAAAAACGGTTAAAAGCATATATGTATTAATAATAGGAGGACTGCCCTGTTTATAGGGCAGTCCTTTTCCTTTCCTACACACAAATTGAACACTTAACGTTTGCATTCCCCCAAAATAGCCAGCCCATATGCCTGGTTGGTCTAATTTTGCGGGTCTTGAATATCCTTCGTTAAACCCTTCCAAAAGAAGTCAACAATTTGTTTGGCAGCTTCTTGTGGGGAAGAGAATATCGTTTGTTTATCGGCATTCTTATAGTTACCCGTATTGAGCAAAGAAATATATCCGTGCACAGCAAAGGCGGGATTGATGGGGGAAATGATCCCCTGATCGGTCGCTTCTTGAAAGAATTCCTCCATCGACGTATACATTGCTTCTTCTGCTTTTTGGATAGCCGTCAACTGCTCCTTCGAAAGCATGTTCTTGGCATTATGAATAAAACGCTCGGTATCTAAGTCAACCGAAACTTTCAGATAAGCTTCCGCCACGTTCAGCAATCTCGTTCGAAAGGGCTTGTCTTCGTTCAGGAGTTGAAGGGTCATATTTTGAATACGATACATCAACCTGATCATTGTCTCTGTATAAAGCTCTGATTTGGTTTTGTAATAATAGTACACCGATGCTTTCGTTACATTACAAGCCTTTGCCACATCATCCATCGATACATCCTGATAGCTGTTCTCGAGAAAAAGTTGAGATGCGTTGAATAGGATGAGTTCATCTGTCGGCTGTTTGTCTTTATAGTGAGGGGGACGTCCTGGGGAACGATTTGTTTGTTTCTCCATCTTTAAACTCCTTATACGAAAGGTCAAATTTAGTATAACACAGGCGGTTTGCTGAAAAGAAATAGCAAACTTTTGATAATTAACTGTCTAGTATATATAATTTAGAGTACATGTTTAGAGTATAAATACATAACGGTATTTGTAAAAGGGGAGGGAGAGATTCTTTTGAAAAAATCACTTATCACCCAGTGGGGTCAAATGGTCGCTGGTTCGAAAACGCGTTGGCTGACGATCATGATTTGGCTTTTGCTGGTTGTTGTTTTATCATTTGTCTGGCCACAGGTCAATCAGGAGGAAACCAATTCAAGTCAATTACTTCCAGACGATGCTATGTCGGTGGAGGCTTCAAATATTTCGTCCGAGCAATTTTCCAATGATTCGGGAGTTCCTCTATTAGTGGTCTGGCATCGAGATGGAGGACTTGAGGAAAAGGATTATGAAACAATCCAGAAGATTTATGGCAGCCTGGAAGAAGAGCCGGTCTCCAAACAGAAGTTAATCCCACCGTTTGCGAAAGCACCGCCGCAAGCTTTAAAGGGAGCAAGCTCTAAAGATGGGGTGGCCCTAACGACTCCTGTCTTTTTTGAAAAAGGGGCATCGACGGAATCGTTACAGCATGCTCTGGCTCAATTACAAGAGAGAATTATTGATCAGACTAGTGAGTCGGTCTTTCAGGAGGACCTCTCAGAAGATGGGCTGCACGTACGTTTTACGGGGCCAGTTGGCATTCAGATTGATGCTACAGAGTTATTTAGCAATGCCGATGTGACACTGTTAATGGCAACGGTCGGATTAGTTTTAGGACTGTTGATAATCTTATATCGCTCTCCGATCCTTGCATTAGTTCCTCTTGTTGCTGTAGGGGTGGCTTACGGTTTAATCAGTCCATTACTCGGCTTTATGGCCGATCAGGGTTGGATTGTGGTCGATTCCCAGGCGATTTCGATTATGACCGTCTTATTATTTGGAGCGGGAACAGACTATTGCTTGTTTCTCATCTCCCGGTACCGTGATGAATTACGAGTTGAAACAGATAAAAATATCGCTTTACAGAAAGCGGTTAGCGGGTCGGGTGGCGCGATCATGGTCAGTGCCTTAACGACGCTCACTGGGCTGTTAACATTAGGGCTGGCTTACTACGCTTCTTATGACCGCTTTGCCGTGCCGTTTAGTTTATCCATCCTGGTGATTGGTATTGCAGCCTTAACTTTGCTGCCAGCAATACTAGCTATCTTGGGAAGGGTGGCTTTCGTACCATTTATTCCTCGTACGGAAGAAATGATTCAAGAGGGGGAACGTAAAAAAGGAAAGTCCTTGCGGCGCCCCGAATCAACTGGTCCTATTAACCGGGCTATTGGTCGCTGGGCAACGGATAAACCATGGGCCATTATCCTTTCATGTACAATTTTGCTAGGTGGTCTGGCGCTATTTGTACCGAAAATCGATTACACGTATGGTTTGCTGGATTCTTTCCCGGAAGATATGCCTTCCCGTGAAGGATTCTCAATCATTGCTGATCATTATTCACCTGGAGAGGTGGCTCCTGCTCAAGTGATCGTTGAGACAGAGGGGGAAAAGGTGAATGTGATAGAGACGCTAAGCTCGCTTTCTGTTGTTGGATCGGTTAGTGGTCCGGTGGAAGGATCCGAGAATTCTTCCCTACTGAAATACAAAGTCACTCTAGCTGCTGATCCATATTCGGAAACAGCCATTCAGTCTATTCCGAATATGAAGAGCGAGGTAGCGGCCGCCCTCGAGGAAGCAGGAATAGAGAATGCCGCCAATAACGTGTGGATTGGGGGGGAAACGGCCGGACTTTATGATACGAAACAAATAACAAAACGAGACCAGTCCGTCATCATCCCGGCTGTACTGATCATCATCGCTGTGCTGCTGCTCGTTTATCTGCGTTCTATTGTAGCCATGATCTATTTACTAGGAACCGTAGTGCTATCATACCTTGGTGCCTTAGGGTTAGGGTGGCTGATCATCGATTACATCTATGAGGCAGATGGTATGTCAGGATTAATCCCGCTTTATGCTTTCGTATTTCTTGTGGCACTGGGTGAAGACTATAACATATTTATGGTCTCAAGCATTTGGAAAAAGCGCCATCACATGCCCCTGAAACAGGCTATACGCGAGGGAGTAAGCGAAACGAGTGGAGTTATAGGTTCTGCCGGACTCATTCTGGCGGGGACATTTTCGGTGCTTGCCGTGCTGCCACTTCAAGTATTAGTTCAATTTGGAACGGTGACGGCTATTGGCGTTCTCCTTGATACGTTTATTGTCCGACCATTACTGGTTCCTTCTCTCACCGCTGTATTAGGAAGATTCTCATTTTGGCCGGGTAAACTATGGAAGAGGAAAGATAGTGAAGGCGACATGGTTCAAAAGGAAGGGGAGTCCATGGAGTAGAACGAAGAGTGAACGGATTAAAAAATGGACTAGAAAGAATAAAGCACGTTTAGTTAAACGGGCTTTATTCTTGTAGAAAACTTAATATTATTTAGTCCTAATATTCAAAATATTAGACAGGAATTGTAGTTGATCTTACTATTTTGTGATAAAATGTAGAAAGCTATCTAAAAGTTTCATACAACCAAAACTACTTCGCCTCGAACCTCCGCAATACAAAGTTTGCTGTTGAAAAATGAATGAGGAGGGACTTGTCATGAGTTTTAAAGTAGTCGCTTTTTATAACGAAAAAACTGAAATCAACTTTCTCCAAAGTTCTCTCTTGGATTATAGAACAGAATTACATTTTAATACGAATGAAGAGGCCGAAGCTTTCATTTGTTATATAAAGAACAATGAATTCTCTCATGAAAATTATCGCTTTAAAATCATGCCATATAAACATCACCTTCTTATTGATGAGGGGGGGAAACATAGGGAAAAAAATATGGAAGCTTCGTCACTTTTTTAAATGGATCCACGGTTGTTTGGATCGGGGTCAATAAGGAAAAAATAGGTATCCTCCATTCCTTTAAAGGTATAGACAAACTTCCCGTGGTCTGAATGGAAATAAACAATCAGATAATCACCAGTTTGGTCTACCATTTTTTTACCCTTGTGAAAATGAGGACATTCGGTGATCGATACCTCATGAACATTTATAAATTCCTTGAGTGCGAGCATCATTTGCTGTGTTAAGTTCAAGACCATCACCTTTTATTTAAGAAATTAAACAATAAAGCCATAATTTGTCTGATCCGTCCCAGTGTGCTAAAGTCTTTTCCAATTAAAATCCACAGAAATCTTCCACTTACTAAACCAGAGATATCAAGGTAACCTCGATACCCCCTTCTCCGTTTAAGGGTTTAAGCTATTACTTGTACTTCTAAACAATACCCTTTACTTTTCTCTATAAACCCAATAGATGGACCTTGTTCTCGACCCACGATAAGAAAATCCCTATCATAAACTTCCTGTTCTGAGAGACAATAAGGCAAAATGTTTACAGAAAAGGTGAGTTTATGGAGTTACAGGAAATGTATAATGCTGGAGAAATTGTCTATGTGATTATTAGAAATCCTCACGCGCAAGACGTAGCTAACGTCCAAGAAGCAGCTGTTGTTCAGAACCCCGAGAACCCTCAAGAGTTAGCGCTGTTTGTGTATGAAACTTTTTATCCGCTAACAGATGAAGTGGCCGTATATAAGTCAGAAGAGCAAGCAGAACAAGCCTATCGTGAGGCATTTGGGACAAATGGAGAGGGTCAATTTTATGGTTAAGCCCTTTGTCCCTCAGCTCGTTTATGTGGAGCCCCGCGCCTTGGAATACCAAAAAGGGAGGGAGCTCATCGATAAATTTGAAGAGATGGGACTGGAAATTAAGCAGACAACGTCCCATAATCAAATTAGAAATTTGCCGGGGGACAATGATTTTCAGAAATATCGAATCGCAAAATCGACCCTTGTGGTTGGAGTTCGTAAGACATTGAAATTTGATACTTCGAAGCCTTCCGCAGAATATGCGATTCCCTTTGCAACAGGTTGTATGGGCCATTGCCACTACTGTTATTTACAAACGACGATGGGGAGTAAACCCTATATTCGCACATATGTGAATACAGAGGAGATTTTTTCAGCTGCAGAAGAGTATATGAAAGAGCGGGCTCCTGAACCCACTCGCTTTGAAGCTTCCTGTACATCAGATATCGTCGGTGTGGATCATCTGACTCACACGTTGAAAGATGCCATCGAATATTTTGGTCAATCAGAGCATGGAAAGCTCCGGTTCGTAACCAAGTTCGCTCATGTCGATCATTTACTCGATGCTAAGCATAATGGCCGTACTCGTTTTCGTTTCAGTATTAATGATGATTATGTGATTAAATATTTTGAACCGGGAACCTCGAAGCTGGATGACAGAATAGAAGCGGCTGTTAAGGTTGCAAAGGCAGGCTATCCTTTAGGATTCATTGTTGCCCCTATTTATTTGCATGATGGCTGGAAAGAAGGATACAAGAAGATGTTCGAGAAGCTGCAAGGCGTTCTCCCTGAACAGGCCGTTCAGGATTTAACCTTTGAGTTGATCCAGCATCGGTTTACGCAGCCTGCTAAACGAGTTATTCAGAAAAATTACCCCATGAGTAAGCTTGAGCTTGAGGAATCGAAAAGAAAATGGAAATGGGGCCGCTATGGGATTGGCAAGTATGTTTATCAGGATGAGGAGCAGGAAGATATGAAACACACGCTCGGAGGATATATTGAGCACTATTTTCCAAACGCAAAATTAGAGTATTTTACTTGATCCGCCCTATAATTAATGCCTCACGTCTTTATGTTACGAAGCAAGACTTATGCTGCAGTTGGAAAGATGCAAAATGATTTATAAAAGACATGCTGTGTACATCACGCATGTCTTTTTTCTTTTTAACAGGACGCTCTTTCTGTAAAATGTATTAGAAGAACCAGCTAGATAACTTATCAATCTGGAGGGGATGAGTTGAGATTTCGGTCGAAAATAGATTCTATGTTTATAGCTATTACGTCGGTGGTACTTCTAATTATTGGAATTGTCTTTCTGGTTCCTTATATCTTTGATGAATCCACCCATACATTTACTTTTACTGCAGTATGGTTATCAATATTTTTCCTTACCATAGCGTTTATTTTGTGGGTCTCTTTTTCCATAAACTATACATTTCATGAAACTTATTTGCATGTGAAAGGCGGCCCCTTCTTTAGTAAAATTCCATATGATGAGATTACCAAAGTAGCCCCTACGGAAGATATCTATACAGGTTATCGATTATTGTCATCCAGTAAAGGGATTGAAATCCATTATAAATCCGGGATCCTTGGCAGTGTGAAAATATCACCTAGAGAAAAGCATAGGTTCCTCTCTGAGCTCAAGAAGCATTGCCCCCAGGCGGAGGTTTATGAGAAATAAAGCGGAAAGGGTTGTGATCAGGGAAGACTAATTAATTGTATCAGGCATATACCTTTGCTAAAATAAATGAATTCGTATGAGGAATAGGGTTTCTATAGAGTTTAGATAAGATAACCAGGAAAGGTGTTTGAGGATTTATGCTGCATAATCCAACAGGGAAAGAAAGGATAGGGTTGGCCTTTCTCCTCGGTATGCTTGGGATATTAGGACCTCTTAATATTGATATGTATTTACCAAGTTTCCCTGCAATCGCTGATGATTTTGGGGCTAGTGCTTCACTTGTTCAGCTCAGTTTAACGGCTTGTTTAGTCGGGCTTGCGGTCGGTCAGCTGGTCGTCGGTCCTATTAGTGATGCACAGGGTAGAAGGAAACCGCTAATGATTTTCATTTTCTTATTTGCGTTAGCATCCCTTTTCTGTGCGTTGGCACCGAATATCATCACGTTAGTGGCGGCTCGTTTCCTGCAAGGATTTACAGCTTCAGCAGGGGTGGTTCTTTCTCGTGCTGTCGTACGTGACGTGTTTAGCGGAAGAGAACTTACGAAGTTTTTCGCACTTTTAATGGTGATCAATGCAACGGCTCCGATGATAGCCCCCATGACCGGAGGGGCTATCTTACTTTTACCATTCGCCACCTGGAATACGATTTTCTACTTTTTATGTATTCTTGGATTGATTATTGTTTCAGTGATTGCCTTAAAATTACCTGAAACCTTACCACCTGAGAAACGGATCCCAAGCTCGATTGGTCATTCCTTTCGCACTATTGGCAGTTTATTAAAAGATCGTTCTTTTATTGGCTACGCCTTGACGATTGGCTTCGTTCACGGCGGCAGCTTTGCTTATGTATCAGGAACGCCTTTTGTGTACCAGGGAATTTATGATGTGTCGCCTCAAGTGTTTAGTATTCTATTTGGTATTAATGGTCTGGCGATCATAAGCGGCAGTTTTATCATCGGTCGCTTGGGAGGAATCATTCATGAGCGGAGTTTGCTCAGAACGGCCGTCCTTATAGCTGTGAGTGCCACCTTCTTTTTGCTGATCATGACGATTATTGAAGGACCGTTAGCGACGCTTGTGATCCCGATTTTTATTTACATGACCTCTATGGGCATGATTCTCACCAGTACCTTTACGCTTGCAATGGAGAAACAAGGACATCGAGCAGGAAGTGCCAGTGCTGTCTTAGGGATGCTTCCGTTACTATTTGGATCGATGGTTTCCCCGCTTGTCGGCATCAATGAAACGACAGCTGTACCGATGGGAGCGACTTTATTTGTTACAGCTTCCATAGGTTCTGTAGCCTTTTTTACGATGACAACGAAGAATCAACAATCAAAAGCATAAAGGTTCTTCTTGAGAAAAGTTATTTATTAGGCTTCGTATATAGAGGGTTTTCCAATAGAGAAGAAGTGAGAATACAGGTGCGCATAAAGTGTTCTCACTCTCTTGCCCCTAAAAAATTGCGCTATACGCTTTGATAATCATTATCTACAGTGGCCACACCAAGAGCGAGGTTATCCCAAAGTATTTCCTCGACCATTTGAATTTTTTCTTCGTCACAATAAATGATAAGGATGAGCTCAGACGTTTTCCCTCTTAGTTTCCTTTGTTTTTTACGCTTTTTTATGTTGAACCACAGACTGATTAAGACCCCTGTCACACACCCAATTATAGCTGCGATGATCCCCCAGACAATCGGCCCCCATGCCAGGCGAAATCCCACACTGGCTCCAATCACTGAAAAGGCAGTTGCAAGAGCCGCCCCAATATCAAATAAACTAACTCCGTCTGAATGATGAATCGTATCAAGCAGCCTCCGGTTTTCTGTTCTATTATTCAAAGGAATAGCTAGTATACTCTCTTTTGGGATTTTTTCCATCTCAAGTGCTGAAAGCGCTAATTCCAAATATGTCGAATGTTCAAAGGTAGACATCACATACATCTCAATCACCTGTCTCTTTTGTTAAGGGTGTGGGGTAAGTCAAATTTGGGTTTCTGATAACGCTGTTGCAAAAAGGTTCTCTGCTCATTATCAAACAGCTTGTTATTTTCTACAGTATTGACGTATGAATCATACATAGCAAAGAAATAAACGGAAGGAATAAACAGGAGCCACTCCATATTCAGAACCTCGTTTGCTTGAGTAAGGTTTCCTAATACAAGTAAATGAATTCCCTCAAGAAAATGCGATAAATAAACGATGGTGACGACCCAGATCATAATGAAGAAGGCTGTCACGATTCTATGAATATAAAGCTGACCTGCCCCAGGCATAAAAAACGACCACATCACGGCAATCCACGGTTTTCTTTTATCGAGGTAGTTAATTTCCAATGCTGTAATCTGAAAATTAATAAAACGAGCGTTTTCCCGATCTGCCAGAATAAATACTTTATTCGTATCAACCGTTGTTCGGTAGCTGTCCCATATGCCATAAATGTAGACAGGAATATAGAGCAGCACCCACCTTGGTTCAAGGATCATTTTGGCCATCTCAAATTCCCTGTTAAATGAGTAGATCATGGCGAGATTAATATTGGCATTGACATTTATAATTATTTCCCAGAGAACCAGTACGTAACCACGAAGGTATTTGCATAAGAGGAGGTGTCCAAATCCAGGGAAAGCTGCAGACCACCAGGCGATAACAAATGGGTTTCTCAAATGGATTTGAGTGGTTCCAAGTGGACTGATATATGCTTTGTACCGTCGAGCTCGATCAGCGTTTTGGTAAGTTTGCAAAAAGATCCTCCCCTCATCACTTACAGTTATTCCCTATTCTGCTCATCTAGTCTAGTATTATACTTTCTAAGGAAAGAGGAGATGTGGTCGCTTGCTCAGTTAAGGGGGAGGGAGAGGGTTTGGATATGCTCGAATTTAACCACACTAAAAAACCCGAATAAGGGTAATTCTTTATATAATATTCGGGCTATTAGTTCATAAAAGAAAGGCGGGGTGAATTTATAATAAATAGTTCCAGAACAGGAATACAGAACCTCCAATGAGTGTCAGCCACAATACCGCGGAGGGCAGCCCAATCTTGAGTAAATCCCGATCCGTAAAATACCCGTAGGAATAGCTGATTAAGTGCACAGGTGACTGAGTGATTAGGAAAAAACCTGGAATACCGGTTAAAAATACGGCCATCGCTACAACGAGTGGTGAGAATCCTGCCAGGTTTTCACCGATTTGAATGGAGAGCGGAATCATGATCGTTAGGAAACCCAGGATATTTACAAAGATAATCCGGATCAAGGCGGTACATAGAATCAACGTTAATACAACAAGAATAGCTGATTGTGAGGACATGGAATCAATGAGGAAGTCCGCGATCCATTTGATTGTACCAGTTTTTACGAGCATCCCTGAGACCATGAGAGTGCTGGCGAAAAAAAGCATCATGTCCCAATTGATGGAGGTTTTGGCTTGTTCCCATTTCCATACCCCTATACCGGGGAGAATAGTTAAGACCGCTCCTAATAACCCGATTAGAGGGATAGAAAAACCGTGTAAGTTTTGTGTCGCCCATAAGACGAGCGTTAGACTCATTATGGCTATTACTTTTTTCTCGGCAATACTTATGTGTCCTAACTCTGCTAAGCGGTTGTCGAGCAGCTGCAGCAAGTGCTGCTTATCGATGTTTTCTGGTGGAAAGTAATATAAAAACAGACCCCATAATAAGACGACATATACTAGAATCGGTGGAGCGAAATACAACATCCATGTCATGTAATTCAGATCAGTAGAGAGGTCTGAGAAGAGTCCGAACGTATAGATTGTAGAGCTTGCACCTGTGGCAACAAAAGCCCCAGAGATGGCAGCTAAATAGCTGATGCCTATAAATAAAGCTGCACCTAAATTTTTCACCTCGCTAAATTCTTTTAAACTTTTTAATAGGCGATCAAGAACAGAGGTGACGAGATTCGCTTTGCCGACATTTGATGGAATCAGAATCGCCAGCACAAGCATTAGAATAAAGGATATAAACACCAGGGCACGGCCGGAGCCTCGGGATATTTTCAGCAATTGAAAGGAGACGCGGCTTGCCAGACCTGTTTCGATAAAAGCATGCGAAATGATGAATGTGGCAAATAGCAGCCAGACAATCTCAGAACTAAAGTAGGAAAGGGTTTCCGAATAGGTGAAAAAGTGAAAAGAAAGCAACAGAATAAATAATAGGGAGCTATAAGCTAATGGAAACACTCGGCCGATCCAAAGAATTTGAATAATTGTCAGCGCAGCAACAGCCTGTAATTTGATGTCCAGGTGGTAAAACGGCAGAAAAAATAGGAAGTATAACAAGATTGAAAGAATTAATAAACATGTTTTTTTATGCATAGAAGATGCTCCTATGGAAGAGAAAAACCACCATGAATCCGGTGGTTTCTCATTTGCTTATGAAGTGGTATTCGTTGTTTTATTTTGTACATAACGCGCTGCGGAAGCGCCGGCTGTTTTGCCAAAAACAGCTCCTGACATTAATCCGGACCCCCCGGGATAGTTCCCGTAGAAAATCCCGCCTACCATCTCCCCGGCAGCAAACAGGCCGGAAATGGGTTTGTTTTCTTCATTCAAAACTTCGCCCTCTGTATTAACGTGAATGCCGCCAAAAGAGAAAGTAATGCCACAGGTGACAGGGAAGGCGTAGAAAGGACCTTGCTCAATTGGCAGCGCCCAATTGGTTTTAGCTGGTATGATCCCGGTTGTTGATTTGCCATCTTTAACGGTGGGATTGTAGTAGCCATCTTCTACAGCGCTATTATAGTCAGCAATTGTTCTTAAAAACTGATCTTGGTTCACATCCAGTTTCTCAACTAATTCTTCAAGGGTGTCAGCTTGATAATAGGTCGCTTCATCTAAATTGTATTCTTTACGCAGCATTGGTCGAACTTGTTGATCATAGATTTGGTAGGCGATGTGGTCAGGCTGTTTTAGAATTTCCCGTCCATATTTTGCGTACGTATAATTTCTGAAATCGGCGCCTTCATCGACGAATCGTTCGCCTGCTTTATTCAGCATGATACTTAATGGATAGGAGTGCTTTTTGAAAATATCACCAGGTTTCGTAAAATCGCCAACCTTTGGAGCGTTATAGTCAGTGCCGATGGAGTGGCAGCCAGACCATTCGCCATATTTCTGAGCGCCTATATTAAGGGCCATCGTCAATCCGTCACCTGTATTGTACTCCGTACCGCGCACAATCGCTGCTTCCCATTCTTCGCCAATATGCTCAGAACGCATTTGTTTATTAGCTTCAAAGCTGCCGCACGCAATGATAACGCTTGTCGCAGGGACTTCAATCGTTCCATCGTTCTGTTCAACTACAACAGAAGAGATTTGATTGTTCTGCATGTTAAGTTGAACGGCACGTGATTTGTACCAAATATCAATTCCAAGCTCTGAGGCCCGTGCGAACAAAGTCTTCATCAGCCCCATGCCAATATTCTTCGTTTTGACAGGGAGTCCGCCCCAGAAGTGGTATTGTCCTTCTTTTTCAAAAGACTGATTGGCGTAATTGAGTTCAAACTCAACGCCATTCTCACTCATCCAGGAGATCGTTTGATAGGAATGATTAACTAAGTGATTGGCTAGAGCCGGAGTACTTTTCTCGCCGGTGACGCGCATGATGTCATCATAATAATCTTGCGTACTATACTCTGGCATCACTATCTTGTCAGCTTCTTCGTCTGTCAAATCAGGCATTAGTCTTCTAATATCACTAAGATCGTTGTAAGCAAAACGGATGGCCCCGTCTGTAAAATACGAGTTGCCGCCCCGTTTGTGTTCAGGCCCTCGTTCGAGAATAAGGACGCTAGCTCCTGTTTCTCGGGCTGAAATTGCTGCACATAAGGCAGCATTTCCAGCTCCGACAACAATTAAATCGTAATTGGAAACATTTTGCATTGTAGTTCCTCCTTAAGATGTTTTATGAATCTCGTCGTCTAGAACGTTATTCTTACTTCTTTTTTTAACCAGCTTGATGATAAGCGGGTAAAGCAGGGACAATAAGGTTAGGACGATTAAACCAATACTTACTCCAGATGAGAAGAAAATGCCAAGGCTGCCGTTTGAAGATAAAACAGCCATACGGAAATTCTGCTCCATATCGGCTCCGACGATTAAGGCAAGAACAAGTGGTGCAATCGGGAAGTCCAGCACTTTCATCATTAAGCCGAACAGCCCGAACACAAGTAGTAAGAAAAAGTCGATCGTTGAATAGCTTAAGGTGTACGTCCCGATAAAAGCTAATAGGACGATCACCGGGTAAAGCACTTTAGCCGGGGTATCAAGAATTTTGACAAGTAATCCCACGAGAAGGATATTAATAATGACTAAAGCGATATTACCGATAAACATACTGTTGATTAAGGCCCAGGCTGTCTCAGGCTGCTGTTCAAATAAAAGCGGTCCTGGTCTTAAGCCCAGCATAATCAAAGCGCCGAGCATGACGGCCGTGGTACCCGATCCCGGAATTCCCATAGTGAGGAGTGGTATCATTGCGCCTACTGAGGCAGCGTTGTTGGCGGATTCTGGTGCGGCCAGCCCTTCAACGGCACCATCTCCAAATTCCTCGGACTTTTTCGAGAGTTGTTTTTCAGTGGTGTATCCAATCATCGAGGCAATCGAACCACCGGCCCCTGGAAGAACACCGATCACGAATCCTAATGGTCCGCTCCGCAAAATCGGCCATTTCGAACGTTTCCATTGTTCTTTGGAAAACCAAACCTTGCCGACTTTTTTCTTTTCCTTTTTTTGTTGATCAATATTTAGAAAGTTATAGAGTACTTCACCTATGGCATAGACACCGATGATAACAATAAGAAAATCTATTCCTTCACTTAAATGGGGAAAACCCATGGTAAAGCGATAAACACCGGTTTGGGTATCGATTCCAACTGTACTTAAGGTAAGTCCAATCATCATCGCAAGGAACCCCTTGACCATTTTTCCAATAGACAGAGCGACAATCGCTGAGAGGGTCAGGAGCATTAATAAGAAATACTCTGCCGGTCCGAACTCTAAGGCAAAATTGGCTAACGGTTTAGCGAGAAAAATAAACCCGACAACAGCTATCATTCCGCCGATAAAGGAAGCAACAGCAGATATCGCCAGGGCTTGACCAGCTTGACCCTTTCTCGCCATGGGATAGCCATCAAATGTTGCGGCAATCGCTGAACCATCACCAGGCGTATTAAGGAGAATGGAGCTTCGTGAGCCGCCATACATCGCTCCATAATAGATAGCTGCCATTAGGATAATTGCACTGACTGGGTTCATACCAAACGTAACGGGGATTAATACGGCGACAGCAGTCGCTGGGCCTAGACCGGGAAGCATTCCAACAACGGTTCCTAAGAAACCCCCGATGATGATCCACATGATATTGATGGGTTCTAAGGCCATCGAAAGTCCTTCCATAAAACTGCTCATATCCATTTGACCACCTCCTAAGGTAAACTGACTCCGAGTAGGACGCTGAATGCATACCACGAAGCAAATGAAAAAATAATGGTAACCATGATATTTACCAGCCATTTTTTGAGACCATTAATATAAAAAAGAAGGGCACCTAAGTAAATAATGGTTGAAAATAGGAAGCCGATGCGGTCGAAGAGCAAGGCATAAATCGCACCGAACAGAAGAGTAAATCCAATCAATTTTGGTGTTCTTCCGGAAAGGATCTGTTTGATGTACTCATTTTCTTTATGAAGGTTCTTTAGTTCCTGAAAAAAGTAAATCACACTAAAGATCAGCATGATAACGCTTAATCCTGCTGGGAAATATATCGGTGCATTTGGGTTACCCAAGTTCGCCTTTGGCAAATTTAGTGACGCGATCAGGAAAACGATGCTGAATAGAATGAAGAAGACAGGGACGCCCACTTTTATAGTTTTCACCAGGTATTCACCTCTTTTTGTTAGAAATAAATGCCCGTTGCCTTATACTCCGACAACAGGCATTATCCATTGATCAGTCAACTAATCCAGAGTCTTCGATGAGTTGTTTGTATAAGTCGTGCTGCTCTTGTAAAAAGGCTTTGGTTTCTTCACTGTTCTTGTAGAAACCTTCCCAATCATTGTTCTTTAAGACTTTCTTCCATTCATCTGTTTTAACCATTTTGCTTAATTTCTTATCCCAGAAAGCGATCTGTTCTTCTGTCATGTCTGGTGGTCCCATTAAGCCTCTCCAGTGAGGGAAGACCAGGTCGACTCCTTGTTCTTTCCAAGTCGGCACATCTTCAATTCCTTTAATAGGTTTCTCAGAGGAAACGGCTAAAATCTCAAGTTTGTTAGCGATGTGCTGATCTTTCACTTCAGATAGGGAAGTAGTGACTGCGTCAACATGACCACCAAGCAAGGCTGTTACGACATCTCCACCACCTTCATAAACAAGAAAGTTCAACTTTGATGGGTCTATGCCATATTCACTGGCTGCTTGAACGATTGATAGGTGATCATCATTTCCAAGCCCTGGTCCTACGCCAATTTTGATGGAACTAGGATCTTCTTTTAGCGCTTTCATAAAATCTTTGGCTGACTTAAATTTCGAGTCTTTAGGAACAGCAAGGGATTGCCATTCTGTTGCTAGGGTAGCGATTGGAGTAAAATCTTTGTAAGTAAGTTCACTCTGACCCAACAGATTATTTGTTAACACCAGGCTTGAGTTAACAGCTAGGGAGTGAGCATCCTGGTTCTTTAAGTATTTCCAGCCTACTTCTCCACCGCCGCCAGGTTTATTAATGACGTTAATGTTTTCTTCTACTAATCCTTGTCCAGATAAAACCTTTTCAAGGGAACGAGCAGTTAAGTCCCATCCGCCGCCAGGTGAAGCGGGTGCCACGATCTCAAGATTTTTTGTAGGGTATTCCTGACTGCTTGAAGCATTACCTGAACAGGCTGCCATTAAGAGAAGAAGTAATAAAAGAGGAATCATTCCAAACTTTCGCATACAAACACTCCTTTTAGATTTTTTAGTCTTCCTTCACCTTACTTTGTTCATGAACGGTGCGAATGACTAATTAAATTTATCTTACCGTCACAAGCAATTTAGTGTAAACGTTTTCAAAATAATGTGTTTTATATAATTAAAAAACATTTTGTGCATTAAGTTCACAAAATGTTTTTACTATTTGTAAAACTATATAATAATTCTATTCATTACTATAGTAGCGACGTTCAGGACGACCAACGATTCCATAAACTTGTTCCACCGACGCTTCGTTAATCCCTACTAAATATTCAAGATATCTTCGAGCAGTTGTTCTCGATGCACCGATTTTTTCTCCAGCTTTTTCTGAAGTGATCCCCTCATTTTCCTGTGTCAGAATGGTTTTTATTTTCTCCAGTGTTCTAAAGTCAATCCCAGTTGGGAGGGAGGGTCTTTCCTGTTTCTTCGGCGGTGAACCTGAACCGAATACTTGCTCGAGAATATCTTTATTGACCTCATCCGTTGATTGGAGCATCTTCTTTTTCTTTTGATATCGAGCCAGGGATTCTTGGAATTGTTCGATCGTAACCGGCTTGATTAAGTAATCTTGAACTCCGTAATTGATCGATTTTTCTAAAAATTCCTTGTCTGTTGCAGCTGTGATCATAATAATATCAACTCTAGGATGCTGCTCTCTGATTTGGTGCAACAGTTCGGTCCCAAGCTCATCAGGCATATAGACATCCAATAGGAGCAGGTCAATCGAATGGTCTTCTAATAATTGCAATGTTTCTTTTGCAGTGCTGGCTTTGCCTGTTAACTGCATATTTTTCTCTTTAGCTAAAAACTCCTCATGAATTTGCGCCACTCGAAAGTCATCTTCTGCAATAACTACATGAAACATCAAACCATCCTCTCCAAGGTATTTTTCTAGTTCTATTTATCTCCATTCTTTAGGAAGAATTATGGTAAAAATGGTTCCCTCTAGTTCACGACTGTTTATTTCGATCGATCCTCCTAACATATCCACTTCTTCTTTCACATTGGCAAGACCATATCCACGATTATGGCCTTTAGAGGAAAAGCCCTTTTGAAAGATACGCTGCTCCATTCCATTTTTTAATCCACTGCCTTGATCGGCAATCTCAAACACAATATCGTTTCCTAAGTCGGTTACAAAGAAAGAAGCATGCTTATCTTTTTGATCAGAGACGGCTTCAAAGGCATTGTTAATGAGGTTGCCCAGAATCACAATTAGTGGAGATAACTGAATGTGCACTGGCAATGGATCTAAAGAACTGCCTTCTTCAATAATGAAGGTAATTTTTTTCTCCGAAGCTTTAGCAAATTTCCCTAGCAAGATTGCCTGTACTTTCTCGTCACGAATCTTTTTGAAAAACATTTCGGTGACCTGTTCTTGCGTATGAGTCTCTTCCTGAATCAACTGAATCGCTTCATTATATTTTCCGAGTTGAATCATTCCTAAGATCACATAGAGTTTGCTGGTGAACTCGTGGGCCTGGGCCCTCAGGTCTTCAGAATACTGCCTGACTTCAGAGATCGCGTCAATCATTTTTCTAATTTCAGTTTTATCTCTGAAACTGACTACTGTTCCTGTTCTTTTATTTTCTGCAAAAATAGGTCTGCTGTTGACGATGACTGTTTTTTCTTTATATTGAAGTTCTTTATTGACGATCCCTTTCTCAGAATGAACCAGATCAAGCAATTGAGGTGAAGTGATCACATTATGGATATTGTGACCCTCCATCTGGTCCGGAAGCTCCAGAAGTTCACGTGCAGACAAGTTAATCATTGTAATTGTCCCATTATGATCAAAGGCAATCATTCCTTCTTTCACGGATTGCAATACTGCATTCCTCTCTCGATAAAGGGCAGCTATTTCAAAGGGTTCAAGCCCAAGAGTATCTTTGCGAATACTTCGAGCCAGGAAAATGCTGCCGGCAATTCCAAGGAGAAAAACGGTGCCTGAAGCCATAATGATCTTTTTAATGTCAGAGGTAATTTCATTATGTATCGATTGCATTTTAAATTCTACGGCCACTGCACCTTCTACTTTTTTATAATCCCCGTAGTCGATGACTATAGGGGAAATCCCTTTGAGCAGTTGATCCTCGCCATTCGTAGTCTGCAAGACATAATTACTTCCATACACTAATGCCCGGTAGTGATCTTTAATGGGGACAGATTCCGGTTTATCTGGCCCGGCATACCCGTAGATGTCACCGTCCCGATTCACAATCTTAATAGCTGATGCTTCTACTTCTTCTTTAATTTGGTCAGCCAGGTGATCCATTTTATCTGTTGGCCTGTCAGACAGGAAGGACTGCTGGATAACCGGCATATAAGAGAGCGTTATCGCCGTTTGGATGGCTAGGTTCTCTGCATTCTCGACATCTTCATTTGATTCCATATAGGCTACCATAAAGGTAACCAGGCTCAAGACTAGCAGCAGGAGAAAAATAACCAATCCTAGTATTTTAACTTGAAGGGAAACTCTTAGAAGTTTTTCCATAAAGACCTCCGATTTAAGGGACTGAAGTTGATCTTTTCTAGTATTCTAGCATATTCAAGGTTTGATAGTGAGTCGGTGTGAGCTGAAGCATCGATCAGACTACGTTTGAGAAATCGCAAACAAGGATACAGTTACATAAATGCTTGGAAAAGGAAGTGAGATAGATGAAAGCTGTCACATTTCAAGGAAAAGAGCAAATGGTAACGAAGGAAGTGGAAACTCCTTCTATTCAAAAGAATGACGACATGATTGTTAGGATTACCGCTAGTGGAGTATGCGGGTCAGACCTTCATTTATATAAAGGCGGAATCAAACCTGAACAAGATTACGTAGTAGGCCATGAACCAATGGGGATTGTCGAAGAAGTGGGTCCCGACGTTAAAAGTCTTAAAAAAGGCGACCGGGTGGTCATCCCGTTTAATATTGGTTGCGGGGAATGTTTTTATTGCAAGAATCAAATGGAAAGTCAATGTGATGAATCTAACCCTCATGGCGAGATCGGCGGTTTATTTGGGTTTACAGAAATGTTCGGGAATTATCCGGGTGGTCAGGCCGAATATCTCCGGGTTCCTTATGCGGACTTTACTTCATTTAAAGTGCCGGAATCCAGTAATTTAGATGATGAGAGTGTTATGTTCTTGTCTGATGTGATCCCGACAGCGTACTGGAGTGTGGAACACAGTGGCGTGAAGGAAGGGGACACGGTGGTTGTTCTCGGAAGCGGACCAATTGGATTGATGGCCCAAAAATTTTCCAAACTAAAAGGAGCGGAGCGTGTAATCGCTGTTGACCAGGTAAATCACCGCCTTGACCACGCCGGACGTACGAATAACGTGGAGACATACAATTTCAGAACGAATGAAGAAATTGGCTCTCTTTTACATGAAGAGACAAAAGGCGGTGCTGATGTTGTGATTGATTGTGTCGGAATGGATGGCACTGTTCCACCAAATGAGGAGTTCGGTTCAGAATTCGACAACCAGTTTGGTACGATCAGCCCGATTAAGACGGCTTCACAGTCTGTCCGCAAATTTGGGACTGTACAGCTTACGGGCGTATATGGAACGGAAGCCAACGGTTTTCCAATCGGAGACTTCTTCAGCCGCAACGTTTCATTGAAAATGGGACAGGCACCAGTGATTCATCTGATGCCGAAACTATATGATATGATTGAAAATAATGAGTTTGACCCGACCGATATTATTACACATCGAATGTCTCTGGAGGAAGCCCCTAAAGGTTACGATATTTTTGATAAAAAAGAAGATGGAAACATTAAAGTCATTTTGAAACCATAGGATAGAAGCAATCCGCGCCTGGAGTTAGAAGATCGAGGTGCGGTTTTTTTATGTCCGCTCATCATCGGAGAAGGTTAATAATGGGACTCATAAGAAGTGGGAAATGTCATATAATTTAAATAGAGTAAAATAATTTAGAACCTTCAGAAATCCATTGACACCCATTTCACATCATTGATACTATGTTTTTAAGCGAATCATTAAATCATTAACTGTCAAATCTAACAGACTCTACTTATGAAGTAGAGCAATCCTTAGATTAGAGCCAGTTATATAGGCGGGGAGTTCTATGTGTATTTCTCTGTCGATATAACTGGCTTTTTAATTTAATGCCAAAAGTGCTCGTTCCATGCCTGTTGCACGACCTTATTTGAAAGCGGTTTCTGTTTTGTTGGAAAAATCTAATCTATTAAGGGAGAGATGAAGATGAAAGATTTATTTGAGTTGGACAAAAAACATTTTATTCACCCGACCTCCTCTATTAAACAGCAGCAAGAACAAGGTGCCAAATCTATTATGAAAGAAGGAGACGGCATTTATTTAACAGATACAGAGGGAAAAACGTACATCGATGCGATGTCGTCGTTATGGAATGTCAATATTGGACATGGAAGAAAAGAGCTGGCTGAAGCGGCCAAGCAGCAAATGGAAACGTTAGCCTTCAGTTCGGCTTTTTCCACGTTCAGTAATGAACCTGCTATTTTGCTGGCGGAGAAGATTGCAGAACTCTCGCCAGATGGTTTAAACGCAGTGTTTTTTACATCTGGGGGTTCAGAGTCCAATGATTCGGCCTTCAAATTAATTCGCCACTACTGGAAGATAAAAGGTGAACCTGAGCGTAACAAAATTATTGCTCTTAAAAAGGGGTACCACGGTGTAGCTACTGCCTCTACTAGTGCGACTGGAATTCCACAGTTCTGGGAAATGGCTGATCTTACGGTTCCAGGTTTTGTCCATGCAGAATCACCATATGAACGAGGTACGAAGCCATCGATTGATTCGATTCGCGAAGTTATTGAACGAGAAGGCCGCGAACAGATTGCTGCATTTATAGCTGAACCGATACAGGGCGCTGGCGGTGTATTAGTTCCTCCTGAAGACTATTTCAAAGAGGTCCGTCAGCTATGTGATGATTATGGGATTTTGTTTGTGGCCGATGAGGTGATTACAGGATTTGGGCGGACCGGAAAGATGTTTGGACTGGAGCATTCTGGAGTCGTTCCTGACATGATGACGTTCGCTAAAGGAGTGACAAGCGGCTACATTCCACTCGGTGGTGTTGTAGTATCAGATGCGATTCATAACGTATTGAAGGAAAAATCTTCGGGTACGCTCTTCCATGGCTTTACGTACAGCGGCCATCCAACAGCTGCGGCGGTAGCCTTGAAGAATATCGACATCATTGAACGAGAGGGCCTTGTTGCCAACTCACAAGCGATGGGAGATGAATTATTAAAGGGGTTCAGGCAAATTAAGACCGAGTTAAACATCGTGGGTGATGTGCGTATGACCGGCTTACTTGGGGCGATGGAACTCGTGGAGGATCCTGAGACGAACAAACGCTTTTCGCCCGAGTTGCAAGTAGCACCGAAAGTGATTGAAGCACTGCATGAACGAGGGGTCGTCTGTCGGGCGGTTACTTACGACAGCACAGATATTATTTGCTTCGCGCCGCCATTAATCATTAATAAGGCGCAAGTTCACATGATCGTGGCAAAATTGCATGATGCGGTACTATCCGTACAGAAGCAGCTTGGTGATCGAGTGTCGTCATAAGTCGTCGCTCACTATAAAATTCCAAACTGGGGGTCATCACCATGCATGATCAAAAATTGGTAAAGGTGCTTGGGAATAAAGATGTTCTTGCTCTTGCTTTTGGTGCAATGATTGGATGGGGCTGGGTCGTCACTGCAGGTCTGTGGATTACCGAGGCAGGTTCGCTTGGAGCGATTCTTGCTTTCGCTTTAGGAGGTATCCTGGTTACGTTTGTTGGTTTGACGTACGCCGAACTGGCATCTGCTCTTCCTTTAACCGGGGGAGAGCATGTCTACAGTTTTAAAGCGATGGGCAGGGTGGCTTCGTTTGTGACAACGTGGTCGATAATCCTTGGTTACGTATCCGTAGTCGCTTTTGAGGCAGTGGCCCTGCCAACCGTCTTTGAGTATTTGATTCCAGGCTATAGCCAGGGGTACCTTTATACCGTTTCCGGATGGGACGTGACGGCAACGTGGGCGGGAGTAGGTATTATTGGATCGGTTTTAATTACATGGATTAATTATCGAGGCATTAAATTAACGACTTCGATTACGTTCATCTTAACACTGTTAATTATCATAGCAGGAATCTTATTAATCACAGGTGGAACAGCGGCAGGTAACGTACAAAATATGCAGCCGCTGTTTGATAAAGGGACTGCCGGTTTATTGACCGTTATTATTATGACGCCTTTTATGTTCGTAGGGTTCGATGTGATTCCACAGGCTGCCGAGGAAATCAACCTTCCACGAAAAAAAATTGGGCAGCTATTAATTTTCTCTGTCCTGCTTGCCGTAGCCTGGTATATTCTCATTATTTTAGGGGTGTCCCGTATCATGCCTCCGTCAGCCATTCAGGAATCAGGATTAGTGACGGCCGATGCGATGGCGGCAGCATTTGGAGGCAGCGCGCTCATGGGGAACATTCTTGTGCTTGGGGGAATTGGCGGAATCTTAACGAGCTGGATCGGTTTCTATGTTGGAGGCAGCCGCGCTATTTATGCGCTTGCGAAAGCTGGGATGCTGCCTAAATCACTTGGTGAACTTCATCCAACGTACAATACACCTTATAAAGCGATTCTGGCGATAGGCGTTCTATCCACGATCGCACCATTTTTCGGTCGGCCAGCTCTTGTATGGTTAGTCGATGCAGGCGGGTTAGGCCTGGTCGTGGCCTGGCTGATGGTAGCGATCTCCTTCATCATCCTTCGGAAAAAGAATCCTGCCATGAATCGTCCATTCCGTCTGCGGGGAGGAACGACGATTGGGTGGATAGCTGTGCTTATGTCGCTAGGCGTATGCGTTCTTTACATGCCAGGTATGCCTTCTGCCCTCATTTGGCCTTATGAATGGATTATCGTCCTATCCTGGATGGTGCTCGGAGCGATTCTCTATAACATTTCTATCGCGAAATATGGTGCAGGGAATTCAGACACTCATATGAATGAGGAGATAGAAAGAGTCATGAACGAAGCCGATTCATCATCTGACATTCTCTCACAAGTTAATGAAAAGTAGCTGGACATTTTTATCAGAATGGAAATCTGTCACACATAAATTATTAGATAATCATTTTTTCTAGAAAAATTACTTGGTGCAGCTAACATTGTACCTTCAAATAGGAGTGTCTCGTAATGAAGCAACCGTTGGAAGGAATCAAAGTTCTCGACCTGTCGCGTGTATTGGCCGGCCCGTTGGGATCCATGCAGCTAGCAGACCTCGGCGCCGAAGTGATCCGTGTCGAAGCCCCTGGCGGCAAGGATGACATTCGCCATTGGTGGCCATTCGTTGAAGAAGAAAGCACATACTATCTTTCAGCTAATCGCAATAAAAAGTCGATGACGATTAATCTTAAGCAGGAAGAAGGGAAAGCCCTTTTTAAAAAAATGGCGGCCCAGGCGGATGTTGTGATTGAAAATTTTAAAACAGGCACATTAGACCGGCTTGGATTAGGGTATGACACACTGAAGCAGCAGAAGGAAGATGTTATTCTCTGTTCGGTGACCGGTTATGGACAGACTGGTCCTTATAAACATCTTCCAGGATATGACCCTGTTATTCAGGCAGTGGGAGGGCTGATGGATATTACCGGAGACCCTGAGGCTGAAGCGACACGGGTAGGAACACCCGTCGTTGATATTATGACCTCTCATTATGTGGCTATTAGTGTCCTGGCCGCCCTGAGGAAACGTGATCTGACAGGGGAGGGAGAACATATTGATTTGTCGCTTCTTGATATTCAAGTCGCTTCCCTTGGTAACATTTCAAGCAGTTATTTATTAAAAGGGCATGTTTCCAAACGAATGGGCAATGCCCACGGCAACATCACACCATACGAGACATTTCACTGTGCTGATAAGCCGATTATGGTCGCAGCTGGAAATGACCGGATGTTTTATCAGCTGGCAGAGGTGATGGGCCATCCGGAATGGAAAGAGGACGCGCGGTTTAAAACGAATGCCAATCGGATTGAACATAGGCAGGAATTAAGAGAGCAGTTGGAGAAAGAGTTTTTGAAAAAAGGTGCCGATGAATGGGAACAGCAGTTATCTTCCCGTAATATCCCGTGTGGACCTGTGAACAATGTGCAGCAGGTTTTTGACCATCCGCAAGTTAAAGCACGAGATATGGTCCAGGTCAGCGACCATCCTAAGGTCGGAAAGATGCGGACCGTTCGAAACCCAATTAAATTTAAGCATACGAATATAGAAGCGAAATCCCATCCTCCGATGTTAGGAGAGCACACCATTGATTTACTGAAAGAATTTGGCTTATCGGAAGAGGAGGTTGTTGAACTTAGAAACAAAGGGGCTATATAAACTTTTCATCATGGTCTTGATTCCATTAATGAAGGGTGCCAAATTTCCGGCACCAAAAGTGATGAAAATTGAGCACATTTTTCTTAGGTAACAGGAGGTATGGAGATGGCAAATGCGAAAGAAATGCTCCAGGCGATTTTAAGTACCATTGATGAAGGGATTCATGCAGTGGACGCAAGTGGAGTAACGATTTTCTATAACCATATCGCATCAAAGCTCGATGGCCTAGAAAGAAAAGAAGTGTTAGGAAAGCACTTATTAAGTAATTTTCCTTCCTTGTCTACCGAGACAAGTACATTAATGAAGGTCTGCCAGACAGGGGAACCGATTTTTAATCAACATCAATCGTACCGTAACATTCGCGGCGTGCTCGTGGATACCGTCAACACGTCCCTGCCTATTAAGGTGAATGGCAAGCTGGTCGGAGCGGTCGAAATCGCCAAAGACTTAACAAGAATTAAGCAATTATCGGAAAAGCTGATCGATTTACAGGCGAGAATGGATTCAACAAGTGGTCCGGAGAAATCAACGAACAACAGAACGGGGGCCACTTTTCACATGACCGATATTATTACACAGGACCCCGACTTTCTTCAACTGAAATCCAAAGCAGAAAAGGTTGCTGCCACGACATCCCCAGTTTTAATTTATGGTGAAACAGGGACAGGGAAAGAACTGCTCGTGCAATCGATTCATAATGCTTCACCGCGTCACAAGCAGCCATTCATTGCGCAAAACTGTGCTGCCATCCCGTCTTCCCTGCTGGAAAGTATTTTATTTGGAACCATTAAAGGCAGCTACACTGGGGCAACGGATCGTCCAGGATTATTTGAACTAGCAGACGGAGGCACATTGTTCCTGGATGAACTGAGCAGCATGCCGCTCGATATTCAAGCCAAGCTGCTCAGGGTGCTGCAGAACGGCGTGATACGAAGGGTCGGGGGGACGAAGGAAAGGGCTATGAACCTCCGGATTATTGCTGCTCTGAATGAACCGCCTGAAGTTTGTGTCCGTGAAAAGAGACTGCGATCTGATCTATATTTTCGTCTTAACGTTGTGCCGCTCCACATTCCGAAGCTAAAAGACAGACGTTGTGATATTCAGCTGTTAGTGGATCACTTTGTGCAAAAATACAATTTTCAATTTGGCAAGCTGGTGACAAAGGTAGATGAAAGGGTAAAGGACATGTTTCATCACTATGAATGGCCGGGCAATGTTCGTGAATTAGAACACGCGATTGAATCAGCTATGAATATGGTGGAGGGGGATCGGATCTTAACAGAACACTTGCCGCCACATATTACCGAAAGCTGTGCTGCGATGAAACGGACGTCCCAAACACCCCTGCAGCCTCTTAGAAAAGTATTATTGGAAACGGAAGAACGATTGATCACACAGGCGTTGGAGCAAACGAACGGCAACATTCAACAAGCCGCTAATTTGCTGCAGATCCCTCGCCAAACCTTACAATATAAATCCAATAAATTGAAGCTGTCGTAATCTGCCGCCGAAAATTCGGCGGTTTTTTTATGTTATTTAACAAAAAGCACCCCTTGAATGAAACGTGAATAGTTTACAGTAAGCTAATTTTTATTGTGGTATCAGGCTTTCTAAAAATAGATCAGCGTTTTGGCACGTAACTTGCTTTAGTAAAACAGTGAATGAGGAATACATTGCATACGTTCGACTTCTATTAAAGCGAACGTATGGGGTGGAAGAAGGAGAGGGTGTAATGGTTTTTAAAGCGACAACACATCACGAGGAACCACACTCAATTATGGACCATACAGCAGCCCCGCTTTATGAAGCGCTTTGCTCGTATGGAAGAAGTCAACGTACCTCTTTACACGTTCCAGGACATAAAGATGGACGTGTATTTGATGAAGAAGCACTAGGACGTTTTTCAAGCATATTAAAGATTGATACTACAGAATCAGTAGGGATTGATGGTTTACATCACCCAACTAATTTCATCGCCGAAGCACAAGCGTTAGCTGCTGATGCCTTTGGAGCAGATCATACATTTTTTCTTGTTGGAGGAAGTACGGCCGGAAATATCGGGGCTGCTCTAACTCTATGCAGTCCTGGTGATAAAATCATTGTTCAGCGCAATATGCATAAATCCGTTTTCCATGGGCTGATGGTAGCCGGTGCTCAACCTATTTTTATTGCCCCATCCATTGAACCAACAACTAAGGTTGCTAAGGTTTCCGATCTGTCATTTATTGAAAAAGCATTGAAGGATAACCCCGATGTGAAGGGAGTATGGATTACCAATCCAAATTATTATGGAATGAGTCAGGATATCACTTCTTTAGCAAAAGCCTGTCACCAGGCAGGAGTGCCTCTCGTAGTAGATGAAGCTCATGGCCCTCACTTTGGGCAAGCAGCAGAGGTGCCGCCTTCAGCCCTTTCGCAGGGAGCAGATATTGTTGTCCAATCTACACATAAAATGTTAACAGCGATGACGATGGCATCTATGCTTCATGTGAAAGGAAACCTGGTGTCTCGTGAACGGCTGGGGCAAGTGCTCGGAATGATTCAGTCGACGAGCCCTTCCTACCCGCTGTTAGCCTCTCTGGATTTGGCAAGGCGTTATTTAGTCACGAAAGGTCGCACTCAAATCAAAGAGACAGTGAAACGACTAGAAGATCGAAGGATCGCTCTTGACTCTGAATTGCAAACGCTTTCTATTTGGGGTGGAAGTCAAGAGGTTGATAATAGAGATCCATTGAAGTGGATTATTTCAGGTAAGACTGGTGTCGTTTCAGGATTTCAATTGCTAGATATGTTTTATGAATTAGGCTGTACTGCGGAAATCTGTGATCCTCGTAACGTTGGCTTCTTATTTTCACTAGATGAAAGGGAGGAAGACATCGAGAAAGTTGTTAGGAAGATCAAGGAAATGGATGAAAAGCTGCAAACCATGTCTGCAGCTGAGCAGTCACCCCCTTCTGATATGGTTCTTTTTGAAAAGGAAGGAACCCTTTACAAACCAGCCTTATCGTTACATGAGGCTTTTCATAAGCCACGCAAACGTGCAACTTTGCAAGAAGCAATTGGAGCTATTTGCGGCGAAATGGTGCTGCCTTATCCCCCAGGCATTCCTTTGTTGACGCCTGGTGAACAAATTACAACTGATCATGTAAAAACGATCCGTCGGCTTAAAGAGATGGGCGCTTATTTCCAAAGCCCTTCTGATGATACGATGAAATCCTTATATATACTCTGCTAGCTTGCAGTCTGGACTATAGCCCCCGAACCCCTTTGGATGATTACTAATAAGGGTGATTAGAGGGGGCTGACAACTAGAAACGACAGATCAATAAAAAAGGAGGAGATTGATACGTGGAGATGGAATTTGTCAATTCAGTATTTTCATTAATCCCGCCACTATTAGCCATAATCATGGTCATTGTTACACGGAGAGTGCTTTTATCACTTGGGATAGGTATATTTTTAGGTGCCCTCATGCTTCAACAATTCGATTTTGCGGGGGCCGTTGCTAAGATATTCAATACGGTCCGTGATATTTTTGTGGCCATGAATGAATCTGCTTGGGAGTTTAACACATGGAACCTTTTCATCCTGTTATTCTTATTGATTCTTGGGATAATGACAGCTTTCATTTCCATGGCTGGTGGAACACGCGCTTTTGGTAACTGGGCGATCCATCGAGTAAAGTCTCGTAAAGGAGCTAAGTTATTAACTGTTTTTCTCGGCCTTATTGTATTTATTGATGATTATTTTAACTCTTTAGCTGTCGGACAAGTTAGCCGGCCTCTAACGGATCGTCACCGCATTTCTAGAGCGAAACTTGCTTATTTTCTAGACTCGACGGCAGCTCCAGTTTGTGTCATTTCTCCGATATCCAGTTGGGGAGCTTATATTATCGGGTTAATTGGAACCGTGCTTGCCACGCATCAAGTGGCAGAGTACAGTGCATTTACCGGGTTTCTCTATATGATTCCGATGAACTTGTACGCGGTTGTTGCCATTTTACTCGTCATTGCGACAGCCTGGTTTAACATTAACTTCGGTTTAATGAGAAGCCATGAGGATAGAGCCGTAGGCATGGATGAGGGATTAGGTAATGAAGAAAACCAGGACGTATTAACAAATCTCCCCGAAAGCCATCAAGGCAAGGTTGGTGACCTGATTTGGCCGATCATCGCTCTTTTGGTTGGAACCGTTGGCGCGATGGTCTACACGGGATACCAGGCAGTAGCTGCGACAGGCATCAATGTGACAATCTTAGCTATTTTTGAAAATACAGCTGTTGCCAAATCACTCGTCTACGGAGGTTTAGCTGGCTTAATCGTCACGTTGCTTGTTTTTTTACCAAAAGGATTTTCGTTCAAGGATTGGATGCTCGGATTCAAAAGTGGGATCCAGTCTATGCTCCCGGCCATTTATATCTTAATTACCGCTTGGACGATTACCACGATAATCAGCCAATTGGAGACAGGAGCGTATCTGGCAGGATTGGTTCAAGAATGGAATATTCCGCTTGGATTATTACCAGCGCTGGTCTTTATCCTTGCAGCATTTATGGCCTTTTCAACGGGAACTTCATGGGGAACGTTTGGCTTGATGCTCCCGATTGCCGGGCAGATTGCGGCGAATACGGATGTTTCTTACATGCTGCCTATGCTCGCAGCAGTTCTTGCAGGCTCAGTGTTAGGTGATCATTGTTCACCTATTTCCGATACGACGATTTTATCATCTACTGGAGCAGGGTGTGATCATATGGACCACGTCAATACACAATTGCCTTATGCGATTATTGCCGGAGCTATCGCTACAATTGGTTACCTCGTGCTTGGCTTTACAGGCAGCATTATCCTCGGTTGTGCAGCATCCATCCTTTTGTTAGTTGTATTTGTCTGGTATATGAAGAAATCAGTAAAACCTATCGTCGAAGGAAAACTTGCCAAAAATGGGTGAATGTTATTTCATCAGTACTATAAAAAATAAATTCTAAAACGAGGACTTATCCTTCATTACTCTCCATTCATTTATGAAAAAGCAAATAATTTATGCAAAAATGGGTAGGAATTCAAGATAAATAATCTGAATTATCCGAATTGAACGTGATATGGGATCTGGCATGAAACTTGCAAACTATAAGGATGAACCTTTCCGTTGAGACGGCGGAAGGCAATATTCAAGGAGAGAGGGATGAGTGTGCAAGGAAATAAAGTGAAGAAAGCGGTTAAAAGACCATCCTTTAAAGTGGCCATGATCCCAATTGTATTTATGATTATGGCGCTGTATGTAGGCATTGCAAGGTTTGGGCTGGATCCTCATGTACCATTACTGTTAAGCGGGGTTGTTGCTGCAATTGTCGCTCTGTGGCTTGGTTATTCATGGGAAGACATTGAGAGTAGTTTTCTAGATACGATTAGATTATCTTTACAAGCGATCGTCATTTTATTGATTATCGGCGCGATCATAGGCTCCTGGATAGCTGCCGGGATCGTTCCGACGATGATTTATTATGGCTTGGGCTTATTGTCACCAGGATATTTCCTAGTATCAGCATGTGCGATTTCTTGTGTCGTAGCTTTAGCCTCAGGAAACGCCTGGACGGCTGCTGGAACCATTGGAATCGCTATTATGGGGATTGGTCAGGGTCTTGGAGTCGATTTGGCTATGGTAGCAGGCGCCGTCATATCAGGTGTGTACTTTGGGGATAAAGTATCGCCTTTATCGGAAACAACCAATATGGCACCAGGGATCACAGGGGCAGAGTTGTTTGAGCATATCAAGCACATGATGTTTACAACGATCCCTGCGCTATTGATTGCTCTGGTGATCTACACGATTCTAGGATTGCAATTTTCAGAAACTCAATCAAGTATCGCTGAGGTACAGACCCTTCAAAAGCAGTTGAGTGACATCTTTGTTATTTCTCCGTGGCTGCTGCTCGCGCCTGCAGCCGTTATCCTCATGATGATATTTAAAATGCCGGCTATTCCAGGGCTTACTATTGGATCTCTTATCGGGGTTGCCTTTGCTATCGGTTTTCAAGGGATGGGCACAGGCGATGCATTCAGTGTAATGTATTATGGTTTCTCAAAAGAAGTCGGTATTGAAGTAGTGGGTAATCTTTTGAATAATGGCGGGATGGAAAGCATGATGTACACCGTCGCCTTAATCCTTATTGCCATGTCATTTGGGGGGATTTTAGAGAAAGCAGGAATTTTAGAAGCAATTGTCGTGGCATTATTATCCTTTGCCAAAAGAACAGGAAGCTTAATTATGGCTACGGTTGGGACATGCATTTCAGCAAATGTGATTGCCTGTGATCAGTATCTCTCGATTATTCTTCCTGGACGGATGTACTCGAAAGCCTACAAAGATCGGAACCTTCATCCTAAAAACTTATCAAGAACACTTGAAGATGCTGGAACGATGACATCTCCGCTGGTACCGTGGAACACATGTGGGGCGTTTATGTTTGCGACATTAGGGGTTTCCGCATTCAGTTATGCTCCTTATGCTTTTTTAAACCTGATCAGTCCGATCGTTGCCGTTATTTACGGATATGCTAATTTTAAAATAGAATACTTGTCTGATGAAGACGAGCAATCTCAAGAATCAGCGTTTGCTACCGATCGTGAAGCAACGGAGGAAGCTAAGTGATGGGAATTAGTGAAAGCGCTTTACTTAAAGATAGGAGTGAGGGATTTGAAGTCAAGTGAGATGGTAACAAGCCCATGCCATGGAGTAGTTGAAGATATATCTATACAAATCAACAGTCGTGTCTATGAATGGGAATCTTTGTTTACGATTAAAACGGATGAGGGGCATCGTGAAACAGTGACGATAGGATTGAGCGGCACAGTTGATTCATTGGAAGTTCAAGTTGATGAAGAAGTTGTTCCCGGAATGGTCTTAGCTTATATAAAAGAGGACATAGTTGTAAGCGGAAGTGACTAATTATAAGTTTCGATCATGGAGAAGATTGAGATGACTCAATCTTCTCCATTCTAATTAAGTGTTCATACCATTTTTCGAAAAATTGTAACATTTGTTATAATGAAAAGATCGACGGCAACTGGAAGGAGCACGGTAGATGAATCATACGATTAGCAATAAACTGCGCCCCCTTTTTTGTATATCTGTAGACTCTCCTGAAGAGGGCTGGAGGGAACAAATCTCTCAACGAAGAGAACCATTCGTATTTCTGAAGAAAAACGATCAGGTCTATGCCTATGTTTATATGGATGATCTGACTGTCGCCGGGGTAAACAGTTTAGACCTGACGATCGAGTCACTTCAATCCTATGCCACTCCTATCGATCACGTCGGTGAGTTGAAGCCTGGAAGTTCAGCCACCTTACCGTTCATTTTTCAAATCCTTGGGGAACACGTCGCCTTGATTAAAAATGAACAAAATGAATACAGCGGCTACATACGGAGAGAAGATGCTCTTGTTGAATTGTTTCGCCAGGATCATAATATCAACCTTTTAAAAGTGATGTTATCCTCCATTCCTATGGGGATTTTTGTTGTAGATGGAGAGACAAAGATTGTAAATAGTAATGAATCAGGGTTAAAAATGATTAAGTCTTCTAAGGAACAAGTGATCAACATAAATGCCGGAAAGATATTTAACCAGGCTCATATCAACCAGGCCTTATCAACAGGGGAAACCCTGCTGAACCAACTTCATATCACTGATGAAATCGGAGTTCTCGTCGATTATAGTCCGATTGTTAATGATAACAAGCAGGTTGACGGGATGATTATTATCGTTCAGGACTTACCTATGGTTGAAGAGATGGCTATGGAAATTGAATATGTTAAAGATCTCAACACAGATTTGAATGCTATCCTTGCTACCATGTACGACGAAATATTAGTCGTAAATCATCGTGGTGAGCTGCTTCGGTATAGTGATAATTTTATCCCTGGTTTTTGGGGTGTCTCTGATTTAAAAGAAATCGTCGGAAAAAGTTTGCTCGAATTGGAAAAGCAAGGAGTATTCAGCCCGTCTGTCGTAAGGTTGGTCCTTGATAAAAAGAAGAAGGTTTCAGTCGTTCAAACTACACCAAATGGGAAAAGCGTATTAGCGGTGGGGAACCCTGTTCTGAATGACAAGGGAGACATCCATCGCATTATTGTCGCCTCAAGGGATATCACAGAAACGAAAAAATT
Organism: Halobacillus naozhouensis; assembly: GCF_029714185.1. Classification (NCBI taxonomy): domain Bacteria; kingdom Bacillati; phylum Bacillota; class Bacilli; order Caryophanales; family Bacillaceae; genus Halobacillus; species Halobacillus naozhouensis. Next base: position 940,042 of record NZ_CP121671.1, read on the forward strand.
AAAATCTGAATTAAGAGAAACGAAACGAATTTCGAAAAACTATAAAGAAGAGTTAGAAAAGTTGAAAACTAACCATCACGTTAGAAAAACGATCATTTACTGCAGCCCGCAAATGGAACAAATCATGGACAAAACAAAAAAATTGGCTGATTTTGATTCAACCGTTTTGATCCTTGGTGAATCCGGTGTCGGAAAGGAATTGATAGCTAAGTCGATTCATAGAGAAGGAAATCGTGTGAATCAACCTTTCATGACAGTAAATTGTGGTGCTATATCTGAAGAGTTGCTGGAAAGTGAGCTATTTGGTTATACCAAAGGAGCGTTTACGGGGGCGGATTCGAAAGGGAAAGTCGGCTTTTTTGAACAAGCCGATAAAGGTATTCTGTTTCTGGATGAGATCGGTGAAATCCCATTGCGGCTGCAGGTGAAATTGTTACGGGTTTTGCAAGAAAAGGAAGTCACTCCTGTTGGCAGCACGAAACCGACCCCGATTGATGTACAAATCATCGCTGCCACAAACCGGGATTTAGAAAAAATGGTGAAGGAGGGATCGTTTCGTGAAGATTTGTATTACCGTATTCATGTCATTCCGATTCAAGTTCCTCCATTAAGAGAAAGACCAGAAGATGTGCCTTTATTGGCGTTCCATTTCATTCAGCAGTTGAACGAACAATACAATAAAAACTACCACCTATCCCCTGAAGCTCTTAATCTATTGGAAGTCTACGATTGGCCGGGCAACATTAGAGAGCTGCAGAATTTAATAGAACGGCTGGTGGTTACGGCCGATGATGATGTCATCACTGCCGATTTCGTCAATCAATCGTTAAAATTTGGTGAAAGCAAGCACTCAAAACCTGTGATCACAGGAATTGTTCCTTATCGAGAGGCACAGGAACACCTGGAAGAACAATTGATTCTGCTAGCCATGAAAAAATATAAAACGACCACGAGGGCGGCAAAGGCACTTGAGATCAGTCAATCTGCGATAAGCCGCAAGTATCAGAAGATCTTACAGAGAAAAGCGAATACGGAAACCCCCCAGTAACAACTGAGCTACTTTTTTAGGGAAGTAGCTTTTTTTATGCAAAAAGGAATAGCCTATGCATATATTCATAGCCTCGGAAGAATACACGTTTACAATGCTCGAGTATAGCCCAATGTTTTCGAGTGAACAAAGTGGCATAGAACTTGCATTAAATAGTAGTGAAGAGAATATTCAATCAGGAGGTTTTATACATGACTGATCAACTGTCCTTTAAACATTCAAAGCATTCGGAGTTAGAAGAATTGGATAAAAAACATTACCTTCATCCGACTACGATTCCTAAAACACACGCCGAACAAGGTCCAAAACTCACTTTTGCAGAAGGGGAAGGAATTTACGTCCGTGATGTGAACGGTGAAAAATATATCGATGGGCTTTCGATGCTTTGGAATGTTAATCTTGGGCATGGCCAGCAAGAGCTTGCGGACGTGGCGAAAGAACAGATGTCTAAATTGGCGTTTAGCTCGTCCTTTGCCGGATACTCTAACGAACCAGCGGTAAGGTTAGCCGAAAAGCTTGCATCTCTGGCTCCGGGGGATTTGAATTCCGTATTCTATACGTCTGGCGGTTCGGAATCAAATGATACCGCTTTCAAATTGTCTCGTTTTTATTGGACCTTAAAAGGCAAGTCTGAAAAAACAAAGATAATCGGGATCAAACAGGCCTACCATGGGGTGACGATTGCGGCTCAAACTGCTACTTCGATTCCGTTGTTCCATGATTTTTCCGGTTCAAAAATTTCCGAAGTATTCCATGCCAATCCGCATTTAACGAATTGTGAACGTGGCGATAAGAGTGATCCTAATTATGAAGGATGTATACGGGATATCGTTGAAAAAGAGGGAGCAGACACGATTGCTGCAGTCATTATCGAGCCTGTCCAAGGATCGGGCGGTGTTCATGTACCTCCCGAGGGCTATTTGGAAGCAGTCAGAGATCTGTGCGATGAATTCGGTATTTTGTTTATAGCGGATGAAGTCATCTGTGGTTTCGGACGTACGGGAACAATGTTTGGTGTGGAAAACTGGGGAGTTGTACCTGATTTGATGAGTGTGGCTAAAGGGATTTCAAGTGGGTACTCTCAGTTAGGCGGTGTTCTTATCAAGGAAAGCATTCGCGACGTACTCGTTCAATATGATCAAGTTCTGGCTCATGGATTCACTTACAGCGGTCATCCCACAGCTTGTGCGGTTGCATTAAAGAATATTGAAATTCTGGAGCGCGACCAAATTGTTGCCAATACGAAAAATATGGAGTATGAACTCAGGGCAGGATTTGAATATTTGCAGGATAAACATCCTACCTTCACAAAATCAAGAGCAGTAGGATTATTAGCTGGTTTTGAGCTATATGCCGATCGTGACAGTGGCAAACCATTCGATTCAACGATTCTTCCGTCGGCGGAAGTGGTAGAGGAATGTTTTAAACGTAAACTAATTCTAAGAGCACTTTCTTCAAATGTTGGAAGGAATATCGTCGCCATCGCCCCGCCGTTGATCATAAACAAACAACAAATTGATGATATGATCAATATTTTAGACGATTCTATCACTGTGTTTGAAAAGAAATTTTGTTAAACCTGGAAAACTAGTAACTGGAAGGGGCCGTAATTCATGATTAAGAAGTTGACACTGCAAGGTTCTCCAAGGGAGATAGGCAGGCAGCATGGAAGTCAAGGGAAAGCGGAAGTGCATAAGAGTTTAGAGACATACGAAAAACTATTCCACGGATATAAAGGCATCAACTGGGGGGAAGCCAGGAAAATTGCTCTTGAGCATTTGCCAGCGATCAAACAATATGATCAACAGCTGATTGAGGAGATGCAGGGGGTCGCTGAAGGCGCAGGGGTGGAATTTGAAGATATTCTGGCTTTGAATGCCCGTAGTGAAATCGCCTTAGCCAATTATAGAGGAGCGAATTTTTCCGATGGTTGTACAGCTATAGCTGTGACAGCCCCATTAACGACAGATACGATCGTTGGACAGAACTGGGATTGGAAAGCTGAACAAAAGGAAAGCCTTCTGCTGCTTGAAATTCGTAGTGAAACAAAGCCAGTGATCACTATGGTGACCGAGGGAGGCATCATTGGGAAAATCGGCTTTAACTCCGCGGGGGTTGGTCTTTGCTTTAATGCCCTGTTGACGGATAAAAAGTCGAATGAAATTCCCATCCATCTCGGGTTACGGAGCGTATTAAATTCTAGCTCTTTACATGAAGCTATTTCTAAGATCAAAGGCGGCCAAATAGCTGCTGCTGCAAGTTTCTTAATTGGAATCGACGAAGGAAATGGGCAAGGCATGGCATTAAATGTAGAGGTTTCCCCATTTGGTATTGATATGGTAGGGGGAAATGATGGGAAGTTGGTCCATACTAACCATCTGGTCTCTCCAATTCTTAAACAGAACTTAAAAGACATGAGTGAATTTGTCTTTGATGATTCAATGATCCGTAAGAAGCGGGCCGAGCAGTTAATCGACACTTGGATTGCCAGACAACACCCTATTCATGAAGAGACGTTTAAAGAATGGCTTTCGGATCACTTTAATGCACCGAATTCTATCGATCATTATGAAAACCTGCGCGCCCCTGAGCATCGCCGCATGGAAACCGTGTTTTCGATCATTATGAATCTATCAGAACGGAAAGTATGGCTTTGTGTCGGACACCCGTCAGACGCACAATTTGAAGAAATAAAGTAAGGAGGGATCAAATGCTCTATATCAATGGAGAATGGAAGCCATCAATCACTGGAAATACTATCGAAGTTTTTAACCCAGCAACGGGTAAGCTGATTGACAAAGTAGCAGCAGGCGGCCGCGAAGAGACGATCGAGGCTATTGAATCAGCTAAAGCGGCTTTCAAGAAGTGGAAAAAAGCACCTGCCCAAGAACGTGGCATGTATTTAGCGCAGATATCTGCAAAAATGAGAGAGAAGGCAGACGAGATTGCTGAAACGATTACACTTGAAATGGGGAAGCCTTTGCCTGATGCAAAGCGAGAAGTACTGGGGGCGATCAATTATGTGGATTGGTACGGAGAAGAAGCGAAAAGAGTGTACGGGGAAACCATTCCGGCTTCGCAACCTGATAAACAGTTGATGGTCCTCAGACAGCCAATCGGTGTAACGGCTGCGATCACGCCCTGGAATTTCCCAGCGTCAATGATTACACGCAAGATTGCCCCGGCAATCGCGGCAGGGTGCACCGTTGTGTTGAAACCGGCACCCTCTACGTCGATATCAGCCATCAAGGTGTTCGAATGTTTTCATGAGGCCGGATTACCAAAGGGTGTAGCCAACCTAATCCTTGGTCCAGCGGAGGAAATTGGACCTGAATTGACCCAGCATCCTGACGTTCGTAAGCTGACATTCACGGGCTCAACTGCTGTCGGAAAAAAATTACTCCGGGATTCAGCGGATACCGTTAAAAAAGTTTCTATGGAGCTTGGCGGGCATGCGCCGCTAATTGTCTTTGAGGATGCTGATATCGATGCTGCCGTAAAAGGTGTTTTACTGACGAAGTTCAAAAATTCTGGCCAAACGTGTATTAGTACCAATCGTGTATATGTAGCAGAAAGCATTGCAAATGCATTCAGTCAAAAATTAGCTCAAAAAGTATCCGGGTTAAAAGTAGGGGATGGAATAGAAAACGGGATAGATATCGGTCCGCTTATCAATGAGCGGGCGTTAGAGAAAGTCGAAAGTCATGTGGAAGATGCACTTCAACATAATGGAGAAATTCTTTGTGGTGGGAAAAGGTACGTGGATAATGTACCGAATGGCCATTTCTATGAGCCAACTGTCATCAATTATGCTAATGATGACATGAAAATAGCTCGAGAAGAAACCTTTGGACCCGTGGCTCCGATATTTACGTTTAAGGATGAAGAAGAAATCGTTAAGCGAGCCAATCATGATCGGTATGGACTCGCTGCTTATTGCTTCACAAAAGATTTAGGTAGAGGTCATCGAATGATGCAAGAGTTGGAATACGGCATTGTTGGAATCAATGATCCGGCTCCAATTGTCACTCAAGCGCCCTTCGGTGGTATGAAAGAAAGCGGTATGGGAAGAGAAGGTGGTAAGTCAGGAATTATGGAGTATTTGGAAGAGAAGTTTGTCTCTATTCATACGGGTAAGTAAACAAGAAAGGGGCGAAAGGCTATGTCAAACATCAACTTAAACAGGTCAGAGCAAAAAATCGTCATCCGTAATACGACAGAAGGGGATTTAGAGGAAGTCGCAGCCCTGTCAGATCAAAGTTTCGGTCCGGATATTTCCTTTAAACGGGAACACTTTGCCAGCCAATGTGAGCTTTTTCCAGAAGGCCAAATTCTTGTAGAAGTGGACGGGAAAATTGTAGGCTCATCCTCAAGTCTCATCGTTAATTTTGACGAGTACAAAAACAATCATTCCTATACAGAAATCTCAGATTACGGATATATCCGTAACCATAACCAGGATGGGGTCAATCTTTATGGAGTCGAAGTTTGTGTCCACCCTGATTACAGACAGTTAAAACTAGGACGGCGTTTGTATGAGGCTAGAAAAAAACTTTGTAAGGATTTGAATTTAAAAAGTATTGTGATCGGCGGCCGGATTCCCAATTATCATAAATACGCTGATCAATTATCGGTAGAGAAATACGCCGACCAGGTCATAGAGAGAAATATTTACGACCCAGTAATGACCTTTCAATTGAAAAACGGCTTCGTGTTAAATGAAATTATTCCTGGTTACTTGCCAGGGGATAAGGAATCTCTAGAATATGCGACTTCCATGGAATGGCATAACGAGGATTACACTCCTGAATGATAGGTTCATATAATGCTATCCGCAATTTCTGTTAAGGTGTAATCCCCAACCATTAGGGAAGAACCATTTAGGCTTTGGGCAGAATCATAATGAGTTTAGTCAAAATTTTGAAGCTTATGGGCTGTATTAGTCATCCTAAAGCACAATTTTAAAAATCAAAAAAGCCCAGATAATTGGGTCATCCAATTATCTGGGCTTACCAAATCATGCTACTTGAAGTTTTCACTAATATATTTGATGATTTTTCCGATTTCCTTCGGGTGAGGGCGGCCGAAGGGACTTGTCTGCCGCTGTTGATAGAGAAGATTGCCTCGATCATCTGTCAAAAAGTAAGCAGGTTCACCATGTGTGCCATGATCTTCATAGGGATCTTCTGTGCCATGATAGTAGACATCATATTGAGCTAAAACAGTTAGATCTCCGTCCGATAATACCGGAAACGAAAGCCCATGTTTATCAACCATCTTCCTCAAACTCTGACTATTATCTGTAGAAATAGTGGTTATTTTTACTTTTTTATCTTCAAAATGATGCTTGCTTTCTTCAAATTCCTTTAATTCTGTCATACAAGCCGGGCACCACGATCCTCTGAAATAGATAAGTAAATGCCAGTACCCCTCATTGGCCTGACGATATTCTTCAAAGGTATAATCTTCGCCTGAAACAGCCGGCAATGTAAAGTTAGGGACTTTTTCTCCTAATTTAAACACGCTCATAGGGAGCCTCCTTTATTATTGGTTATATAACCCCTATACCCGTTTTGACAACATTTAAATAGTGGAAGAATAGTTAATCTCCAAAAAACCTGATCGTATTTTGGTAGAGCTGGTAGTGAACTTCGTCTAACGCCATCCCCTTCACCTTACTTATGGTAACTACTGATTTATGAATCATTTTTGGATGAGTAAGTTCATCTTTGAAAACTCCTTCAAATGGCCAGGGTCCATCGGTCTCGACCATCATCAACCGCAGGGGGTATTCCTTGATAAGTTGCTGAATTTCGGATTCATACAAGCAATCAGGTGTCACAGAAATAAAGTACTGGTTGTTAATCATACGCTGGATCGTTGGAGATGAACCTTTAAACCAGTGGAAGTGAGCTTTATGAAAATCATAATTTTCTAGTACATCACAAGCAAGATCAGCATCCTCATAAATAGCATGGAGAATGAGGGGTTTGTTCAGTTTAACGGCTAGCTGAACGAAGCTTTCAAGCAGGTCCATATAAGGCTGCAAATTGAGTGAAGGATCTTCTTTTCGTAAATAGTAAGGGAGGCCGACCTCTCCAATCGCTGTGATATTTTCTTTGTGTCGATCAATAAGCGAGAATAGCTGCTGCAGTTCTTGTTCGTTAGGCAGCTCTTGCTCCGGGTGAAATCCGATGGCTGGTTTGACTCGTTGATCCTGGTGAGCTAACTTCAAATTCGTTCGTGCCGATGTTGCGTGGTTCGAGACTGAAATTAAATGATCGATATGAAATGTTTCCAGCTCTTTTAAAATCTGCTCTCGTGCTTCATCACTATACATATCGAGATGAATATGGGCATCAATAATACGCTGCGTCATGAGAATTCCCTCAATTCATTATAGATTGTTTTTTTCCATTCTAAGAATTCATGAGTGAGCATTAATGATTCTTCCCTTGGCCGTTTGAAGGGGATTTTGAACTCTCTTTGCACATATGCAGGTTTATTTGATAATACAATAATTCGGTCTGACAAAAACAGGGCTTCTTCGATATTGTGGGTTACAAATAAAATCGAGCGTTTATAGTGTTCCCAAATTGACATTAGCCATTTTTGCATTTCGAGTCTGGTAAATTCATCGAGTGCAGAAAAGGGTTCATCTAAACAAATGAGTGATTGTGGGCTGAGCAGGCTTCTTATAAAGGAGGCACGTTGTTTCATGCCGCCTGACAGCTGGCTTGGATAAGCGGACTCGTACCCGCCCAGACCGGCTTTATCCATCATAACCCTGGCTGTTTCTGTATCACGCTTCCCAGCAATTTCAGCCCCTAACAGCACATTATCAAGAATCGTACGCCAGGGAAGAAGGGAGGGGCTTTGCGGCATATAGCTGATAGCTCCCCTTTTTCCAGTAATTCGTTGACCATCGAGATAAATGTCACCCTTTTCAGGAGGATAGAGACCTCCAATTAAATGAAAGAGCGTACTTTTCCCACTTCCTGAAGGTCCTAAAATGGAAACAAATTCAGCCTCATCAACATGAAGGGAGAGGTCTTTAATAATAGATTCGGAACCAAATGATTTGGATAATTGCTCAATCGATAACTTAGCCATCTTGTTGATCACCGCCTTTTGATTGCCACTTCGTAAGAACCTTCTCTACCTTTGATATCACTCCAAAGAACAGCAGACTTAACATCATAATGAAGAAGATTGCCACAAATACACGGTCTGTACGAAAGGAAGAAGAGGCTAGTGTCATGTAGACCCCGATTCCTTCATTCGCTCCCAGCCACTCGGAAATAACGGCTCCCATAACACTATAGGTTGCTGAGATTTTTAACCCGGAGAACATGGAAGGGATGGCATGAGGCCATTGTAATTTGCGAAAAATCTGTCCCTTTGATGCGCCAGCCATTTTCATGTAATGGATGAGCTCTTGGTTTGTTTGCCTTAAGCCGTCCATCGTGGCAACGGCGATTGGAAAAAAGCAGACGAGTACGATTACGATGACTTTTGGAAGCCAGCCAAAGCCGAACCAAATTACGAGCAAGGGGGCAAGCACGATGATCGGTATGTTTTGCGATAAAATGATCAACGGATAAAAGGCTTCCCGTAAACTCGGGATCATGTGTAGGAGGATGGCTACAAGTAATCCGAAGCTTGTGCCAATTACAAAACCCAGCAACGCTAGCTGGATTGTTGAGAACAGGTGATGAGAGTACTGATCCCAGCCGTTTATGGCTTCTTGCCAAATCAAGGAGGGAGCGGGCAATATCCAGTCGGGCACCTCAAATAGCTTGCTGCTTGCTTCCCATAGGATAAGCAGAAGGATGAGGACCAACCCTGGTCTCCACCCTTTATAAATCAGCTTTTTCATTAACGATACTTCTCCGTAAGGGAGTCCATAGAAGTTCCGTTTGGCTGGTAAAGCACTTTAATTTGTGAAATGACGTTACTGGCACCTTTCTCGACCATGGCTTCATTTACCTTTTCTATCAAAGGTAAAATCTCTGCCAGGTTACCTTCAATCGTTGTTTCAAGAGGATGCACCTTATAGTTTAATCCGGATTCATGGATCACGGAGATGGCGTGATCGACATAAGGGATGACATCTTCTTCATCTTTCGCCTTTGGAAGGATTTGTATGCTTACGAGTGAATTAGTCATGCTATTGTCCTCCTATTAATCTTTTATTTTTCGGGTAAGAATTTATTCGTGAAGGCTTCCTTAGCTTTCAACTTCTTATTAAGTAAATCATGGTTGTACATCCATTCAGCATAATTCTTCCAAACTTCTAAATCCTGCTGTCCCCAGCGTTTCGCATCGGCTTGATATTTAGGCGACAACCATTCTTGGCTGGCGTGAACGAGTTCCGGATCCAGGTCAGGCACGGCTTCGATTAATAGATCTGCTGCTTTGTCTGGATGATCGATGGCAAACTGATATCCTTTTGATACAGCGGCCATAAAGGCTTCAACGGTTTCTGGGTTATCGGCCATCATACTTTCACTTGTCGTTAAGATGGGAGTATAGTAATCTAGTTTTTCAGAGTAATCGGTTAAGTACATCATGTTCAATTCTTGACCCCGAAGCTCAGCCTCTACACCTGTCCAGCCATAATAAATCCAGGCGAAGTCGACGTCTCGTTTAACAGCTGTGAAAAAATCAGTATTCCCCATATTAATGATGTTAACTTTCTCAACATCTGCATTTTCCTTTTTCATTAATGAAGAGAGTACAGCTTTCTCGACAGGCGCGCCCCATCCACCGTATGTTTTACCTTCAAAGTCTTCAGGTGATGTGATGTCTTTCTCTTCAGGTGAAGCGAATCCTGAAGTGTTGTGCTGGATAATCGCTCCAATCGAGACAATCGGGATCTCTTGAATACGAGCTTCTGTCACCGTTTCCTGTGCACTAATGCCGAAGTCTGCTTTACCAGAGGCCACGAGTTGGTCTGCCCCGGCTTCCCCCGGGAGCATAATCTCAACATCTAAGCCTTGTTCTGCAAAGTACCCTTCAGCTTGAGCCACATAAAGTCCAGTATGGTTTGTGTTGGGTGTCCAATCGAGTACAAGCTTTACTTCCTGCTTTTTATCTCCGTTATGAGCCGTGTTACTTTCTTCACCACTCGAGCAGGCGGCTAATACAAGTAATGTACTAAAGAGTAATAAAAGCTTTTTCATCTGGTTTCCTCCTAAAAAAGTGATGGTATGTTAACGCCAAGTTTAATTGGAAGCAGGGATTTTAGAGCATGAAAAAAGCACCCTGGTACCATACCTAGGGTGCATATCTACTAATAAACGAAAGTTCGTTTCATATGTTTCCTACGCTGGTTTAAACCAGATCAGGTTCCAAGGGTCAGCATCTTTTACGGATACAATCTCAACCAGCTAAACTGGTCCCCCTACATTCAATCTATACATTTTTGTTAACACGTTGTCTTTTAAACTGTGCCATAGATGCAGGTAATTATCAAGGGGGGGTGAGATATATAGGGAGAATAGTTAGTTTAATAAAGTTCGTTTCAAAAAAGTTTACAGAATTCGGAATTCGTTTATACATAGGGCAAGGAGGCGATAGAAAATGAGTAAAGGAAAAGGATATTCAGATAAAGTTAAAGGAGCTGTAAGCAAAGCAAAAGGTGAAGTGAAGGACCAGGTAGGAAATGCTGCAGATAACAAGAGAATGCAAAATGAAGGGAAGAAGGATAAGTTGAAAGGGAATGCTCAGAACGCATCAGGCGCTCATAAAAACAGAGAACAGTAGTAAAACCAATGTTTCTATTGGCGATATAATACGATCTAAGGTGAAAGAAATTGGGTTTGATGCTTCTAAGGCCGAACAATTAGAAGAGGAATTAAAACCGCTCGAGCAATCGAGCGGTTATTTTAATGGGATAAGATGGCTTTTCCAGAGGGATTCGCACTTAATCATTTATCAAAACGGACTAATTATCAGAAATGTAATTCAATTGTTATGTTTGTATTATTTCTAATTCTGCACGTCTAAATAAGTTGATTCCATTGGCTTTATTATATTACAAACAACGACCTCTAAATAATAATTAAGGAAAAACATGTAAATATTCATTCTTTATGAATGAAGCCAGGTTTTAAGTATTCATAAAGGTGTTATTGTGCACTAAAGCAAATTAATGATGTCGTTTCGAGGATTAACTTTGAAAGGAGAATCAAAAATGAGTGTGCAAAAAACTGCAGATAGTTCTAGTCTCGCGGAAGTCATTGACAGAATTCTTGACAAAGGAATTGTAATAGATGCGTATGCACGAGTTTCCCTTGTAGGAATAGAAATTCTGACGGTTGAGGCCAGAGTGGTAATCGCAAGTGTGGATACATGGTTACGGTACGCCAATGCGGTTGGTTTACTGCGGGATGAAGCGCAAGAGGAAGGCATGGTGAAGCAACAAGGTGAGCGTGATACTCAATTCAGCTTCTAACCATCCAACCATATCAAGAAAAAATTGAAAGAAGGTGAGTCTAGTGGCAAATCAAGAAAACAGCGAACAGCAAACCATGCAACAGAGCGAAGAGCAGCAGACAGACCAGAATAAAAATCAGCAGGATCATGAGCAGAAATCTACTGAGTCTGCAAACTCTACGAATCTGGCTTTAATTGGCGGGGTAGTCGGAGCTAGCATGGGACTGTTGGCAAGTCCCGAAACAGGCAAAAAAGTAGCCGGTCGTATCGGGCAGTCTGAGGTATTCAAGGGTGCGAGCAGAGAACTCCGAAGAACTGCACAGGAAATCATTACTGAGCAGGCTATGATTACGTTAAGGCAAACAGCCGCAGGATACTGGGGTAAATACGAAAACAAATTGCTGAACCATGGCCAGGAAAAAGAGAAATCAGAAGAAGACAGAACGTCAAGTACAGAAACGAGTGAACATGATGATTCTGAGCAGTACAAGGAACTGAAAGAGGAAAATAAACGCCTAAATGAAAATCTTCAACGGATTGAAGAGAAATTAAATGCATTGCTGGAGGCCAAAGGATAAAACCATAAGTCACCCTTGGAAGGGGGGATTTAATGAGTGCTAAACCTATGAAGAAGGCCGTAGGGAAGGCGGCAAAGAAAGCAATCAAGAAAGCTCCTTCTGAATGGAAGCAGAAGGCTAAAGATGAACTTCAAAATAAAGCCACTGATAAAGTGGAAGAAAAAGTTCAATCAAAAGTAAATCAAGCTTCTGAGAAATTGGCTGAAGTGAAAGAGAACAATGCCCATAACGTTCATGGGAAAGCAGAAGATGCAAAAGAAAAGGTTCAGGATGTATTACTGTCAGTCCGTGACAAGCTTGGAAACGTAAAAGAAGCAGGGGAAGAGTTTCAGAAGAAAATCTCCTCAAGTAATAAGAGGGACAAGGTAAAAGGTGTTGAGAACCTTAAAAGTGTCTCAGATATAAAAAGTGCAACCAATATTAAAGGACCATCTGAAGTAAAAAAGTCAACGGATTTGAAATCAGTAAACAACATTAAAAAAATAGGCTGATTCTTGACTTTAATTTTGAAAGGAGAATGTAAAGTGGCTGTACAAAAGACTGCTGATAGTTCCAGTTTAGCTGAGGTAATTGACCGTATTCTTGACAAAGGAATTGTGATTGATGCGTATGCAAGAGTTTCTGTAGTAGGAATTGAAATCCTTACGGTTGAGGCCAGAGTCGTAATTGCCAGTGTTGATACGTGGTTACGTTATGCTGAAGCTGTAGGTCTGCTGCGAGATGACGTGGAAGAAGAAGGGCTTCCTGCCCAACCGAATGAAAGAAATGCACAGTTTAGTATTTAGGAAAAATGTGTATGAGGGAACTCGCAACAATTGCGGGTCCCTCCACTTTTACTATGAACCACGTGGAGGAAGACTATGGAAATTAAAGAAATCATGCAGAATGTGAATAGTTTTTTTGCTGAACATGTAGCCCCGCCTCATAAAATTACTTCCGTTGAGAAGGCAGAGGAAGAAGGGTGGAGGGTTACGGTAGAAGTGATTGAAGAAAAGGAATATATGAAAAAGTATGCAAAGGACGAGATGCTCGGGACGTACGATGTTCTGGTCAATCAAGATAAAGAAGTCACCTCCTTTAAGCGAGTTGATATCCGATATCGGAGTAAGATCGAAAGCTAACAGAGGTGACTGGAGGGATGCCCTAAATGACAGTCCTAAAGGAGAAAATTAATCATGACTCAAAAGCGCTGATACAGGATACCAGGACAAAGAGTCTGCTTTCCCGTTCTTTAAGGTATTTAAAAGCAGGTTATCCGGTTCATTTTACGGGACCTGCCGGGGCAGGAAAAACCTCCCTGGCTCTGGCTCTCGCGAAGAAACGAAAGCGCCCAGTCATGTTGATGCACGGGAATCATGAGTTAAATAACAAGGATCTGATCGGCGACTTTACGGGTTACACAAGTCAAAAGGTTGTCGACCAATATGTACGATCTGTTTATAAAAAGGATGAAAATGTTACGGAAACATGGAGAGATGGCCGGCTGCTTGAGGCAGCTAAACATGGGTATACGCTAGTGTATGACGAGTTTACCCGTTCGAGGCCAACGACGAATAACATCTTTCTGTCCATTTTAGAAGAAGGGGTGATCCCTTTATATGGATCGAAATTAACGGAGCCTTTCGTCCGTGTACATCCTGAGTTTTCAGTGATTTTCACGAGTAATCCGGTTGAATATGCAGGTGTTTATAAAACACAGGATGCCTTATTGGATCGGTTGATTACGATTTCTGTGGATTATCAGGATCTTGATCGGGAAGCAGAGATTGTGTCTGAAAAAATAGGTGTCGAGGATAGTGAAGCAAAGGCGATTACGACTCTAGTGACGAAATTACGCCAGCAATGTACGAAGGCTGACAGTAAAGGACCGAGTTTACGCTCCTCGCTTATGATCGCAAGGCTGTCTTCAAAAGAAGATATTCCGATAGATGGGGAAAATGAAGACTTTCAGGAGTTGTGCCTGGATCTATTAAGTCATACAGTGAGCCGTTGCCTGGAAACTGAGCATCCTCTGCAAGAAGCTGAGAAGTTGATCCTCAATGAGTGCAGCAACGTATAAAGGATGAAGGTAAAGGAGAGAGAACAATGGATCAACAAAATGAAACAGGAATTTATATTTTCTGTGGAATTCAAACGAATCATGACGAGCAATTCGGGACAATTGAACTGGAAGGGGAACGAAGGGAAACATTTACGATCCCTTATAAAGATGCTGCGATGGTTGCGGCTGAAGTTCCGATGAAGATTTATCATCCCAACCGGGAAAACTTGATGATGCATCAAAATGTGATCTCAAATGTGATGACCCACAATGATACGGTAATTCCGATTAGCTTTGGTAATGTTTTTCAAACGAAAGAAGATGTAGCCGTATTGCTCGAGAACTTGTACCCGCAATTTGAAAAGCTGTTTCCAGAAATCAAAGGGAAAATTGAGCTTGGTTTGAAAGTCATCGGGAAAAAAGAGTGGCTTGAATCGAGAGTTAATCAAAATCCTGAGGTAGAGGAAATGGCTCAGACGGTTCGCGGTAAATCCGAAGCGGCTGGTTATTACGATCGCATCAAACTCGGCGGTGCTGCACAAAAGATATTTGCAAGTATGCAGGATGAGTTGAAATCAAGCGTTTACACACCGTTAGAAGAAGCAGCTGAAGCAGCTAAAGCGAATGATCCGATTGGAGAGAAAATGCTTCTTAATGCCTCGTTTTTAGTTGACCGCGATAAAGAGGAAGCGTTTGATGAAAAGGTCAACGAAGCTCATGAGGAATGGAAGGATAAGGTCGAATTTAACTATACGGGTCCTTGGCCCGCATACAATTTCATCGATATCCGATTGACTGTTGAGGAAACCTGATGCTGCATAAATTGGTGACCGGGCCAATGAATATGGTTAAGAAAATCGGTGAAAAGGTGCAGGAAGAAGCCGACAAGGAGTTGTATGACCTTTCAACCATTCAACAGAAGCTGGTGCAGCTGCAAATGATGTATGAGTTAGAGGAAATTCCCGAAGATGTTTATAAAGAAAAGGAAGAGGAACTGCTACAACGATACGAAGTGGCTAAACGTAAAGAAATGGAACAGTGGGAAGAGCTGACGAAGCAAAAGGAAGAGTGAATAAACAATGGATAAGAAAATCTATTTATATGGCTTAATACCGGGAGCAGAAGCAGACCAACAACCGCTTCCATCCGCGGAAGGGTTTGATGGTGAAGGAACTCTTTACACCCTCCCTATAAATAATATCAATGCAGTCGTTTGTGATCTTGATCCAAATGACTATGATGAAGAATCGATTGAACAAAAGATTAATAATGATTTGGAATGGCTGCAGAAGAAGGCCTTTCATCATCATGAGGCCTTAACATTACTTTATAACAACTATACAGTGATTCCCCTGAAGTTCTGCACGATTTATAACAGTAAAGAGAGTTTACAACAATCGATTGAATCGAATGAAGATAAGGTTGAAAGTTCATTTCAATTGCTGCGGGGCAACGAGGAATGGAACTTGAAAATATATTGCGATGAAGACCAATTGAAGCAGCAAGTAAGCCAAAACAATGCTGCCATTGAAGAGAAGCGAAAGGAAATCAAGGAATTGCCTCCGGGACGACAATTTTTTGAAAGAAAGAAGATTGAGCATCTCATTGAAAAAGAGCTTGAGAAGGAAAAGGACCGTATTTGTGACTACGTTCATGAAGAGCTGAAAGACTTTTCGATGCACGCGGATGTGAAAAAAAATTGGGGTAGGGACGTCACAGGTCTTAAGGAGAATATGAGTTGGAACAGTGTTTACCTGCTTCCCACAGCTAGTGTGGAATCCTTTTTAGAAAAGGTGGAATCTCAGGAAAAGGAACTGAGTGGTTCAGGATTAAGGCTCGAGGCATCAGGACCATGGCCAGCTTATCATTTTTCCAGTTTTTCTTGAAATGAGGGGAATGGATAAATGTCATCACTTAGAGAAACCGTTGAAAACAAAGAGGTAGGACTCATAGATATATTGGATGTCATTCTTGATAAAGGAGTGGCGATTAAAGGCGATTTAATCATATCAATTGCCGGTGTGGACCTTGTGTATTTAGATTTACGAGTTTTAATTTCTTCAGTAGAAACACTAGTCCAATCTTACGAAAACGATCGAAGTGGTGTAACTTCAAACAACTTCGATGAGCAAAGGAGGGAGTTAGTCAATGCAACCGGCCAGCCAGACAAATGGACGGATTAACCTTGATCCAGATAACGCAGAAGATGGACTTGCCCAGCTTGTAATGACGGTGATTGAATTACTACGGCAAATTGTGGAACGACATGCGATGAGGCGTGTGGAAGGTGGTACCTTAACAGAGGAACAAGTTGAGGAACTTGGGGTCGCTTTAATGAATTTAGAAGAAAAAATGGAAGAATTGAAAGAGGTTTTTGGTCTTGACGCCGAAGATTTAAATATAGATCTTGGTCCTTTAGGAAATCTATTGTAAGACGGCATTCGAAGATATAAGGAAGTAGGAAAGGAGGCACCGAGTATGGCAGTTGAACAACCTATGCAATCTAGCACAATCGTCGATGTACTGGAAAAAGTGTTGGACAAAGGTGTCGTCATAGCAGGTGATATACGTGTCGGAATTGCTGATGTGGAACTTTTGACTATTAAAATCCGCCTCATCGTCGCCTCTGTTGATAAAGCGAAAGAAATAGGTATGGACTGGTGGGAAACAGACCCCTACTTGAGTTCAAAAGCTACAGAAAATAATCAGGCATTGGAAGAAGAAAACAAGAAATTAAAAGAACGGCTCGATGCACTGGAAAGTCAAATGAGTAACAACCGCTGGAATACTGCTGATCAAGAATAAAATTGGAGGGATCACTTATGGCTGAGCAAACGAATGAAACGAAGAATACAAACAACACAAACAACACAAACAAAGGCGGCCCTATCAGACGTGCTGCGACGGGTGGAATTGTAGGTGCGACCGTTGGTTATTTATCCACACCTAAGAACAGGAAAAAGCTGATAGCTAAAGTTAGCAAGGACGCTTTGAAGGGGCAGAGCTCGAAGCTTGGTAACATGGCTAAGGAAACATTTACTAGTATAAAAGATTCAGGTATGGAAAAATCAAGCAAAGCTTTTCAGAGTATGAAATCTTCTACCTCGAACTTTTTAAAGAAAGATCGGGATGACGTTTCTGAGGATGAGGAAGAGGAAAATACAGAAATTGCAGAGGATGTGGATACCGAACTTGAACTGAGTGAAACAGGGAATAAAGCTCATGAAAGTGACGATGAAGAGGAAGAGGACCGTGATTATCAGAACTTAAAACAAGAAAACGAGATGCTTCAAGAACGTCTTCAGAGTCTCGAAGAAAAAATGGACAAATTCCTTGAAATGAGCAGCACCGCTGCCGCTACCTCTGAGGAAGACGATGTGGAAGAACAAGAAGAGGATGTCGAGGATCAGGGTGAAGAACAAGAAGAGTCAAGGGACCAAGACGAAGAAAAAGAAAAAGAAAAAGCTTCCAAACCAACTCGTTCATCCAGCAAAACTAAACAGAATGATAAAGAAGAAGACGTAGACGAAGATAAAGAATCCAATAATAATTCAAAGAAGAAAAGTACGAATAAGTCCAGTACTGCCAAAAAGTCAAAAGCTAAGAAACAGGATACCAAAGATGAAGACACAAATGAGGAAGTGACAGCATTATCAAGTAATGATGACACTTCTGCATAAGTAATTGAGTAATAAGGAGAGATGACTATGAGTGAAGCAGCAAAAGATAATATATTGGAATTCTTTGTAAGAGCCTCTAACAAGCATGGATTCGAGCTGGATATTTCCTTACTCGTTAATGGAGCGATTGTTTCCGGAACGATGGTTTCAGCTAAAGAATATTTCGAGCATTTAAGTGAATCGTTTGAAGATGGCAGTGATGTTTCGCAGGAATTGAGTAATCAGCTTGCGCAAGCAGGTGAATCTGCCGAGTCCAATAATGACGGAGAAGCTCATTTCATTCATTTGAAAAATACACGTGTTTACTGTGGTGACAGCAAACCTACCCCTTCAAAAGGAAAAATTCTCTGGAGAGGGAAGTTAAGTGAAGTAGACAGTTTCTTTCTAGGTAAAATCTCAGAACCTAAAAGCAGCAGTAACAAAAAAGGATGATTTATTTTCAAAGTAGGGGAGAAGTCTTTTTCGATCCTTAAGGAACGTACCAGATTCGGATCATGGTGCGTTCCTCTCTTCTTTCTTCGCAAGTTTCATTTTAAAGGTTGCGGAGTACGTCCGGGATGAAAAATACCTGGCAGAAAATGCTCTCTGCCAGGGTTGATGGAACTTACCTACATGATTCAATTTCATAGCAGTTGAACCGTCTATTTTCCTTCTATATATGCGTATTTATAAATGTAACCTGACCCCATTGGGTTTCGGAACGTTCCTTTGATATAAGGTTTTTGCAGTTTAGCGGAACCTTTCTGGTAGATTGGTGCGATGACGGCATCTTCTTTGATTAATAGTTTTTCAGCTTGTAAGAATGCTTCAAACCGTTCTGCGGGTTTTTGAGCTAGTTCGTTATTGGCGCGCTCGATCAGCTTATCATATTCTTCACTTGCGTAGCCTGTTTTGTTATTGGCACCATCAGTCACCCATAAATTCATGAACGTGTTGGCGTCAAGGTAGTCAGGCAGCCACACATAGTTTTGCAGTTCATATTCCATTTCTGAGTTGCGTCGTAAACGCTCTTTGAATGGAACGGATTGAACATTAATGGTCAATCCCTCAAGCTGTTCAAGCTGACCTTTGAAATAGGCCGTCATTTTTTTGGCTACTCCCATATCGTCTCCTAAGAGATTTAATTCTACTTCCTCAACGCCCAGTTCTTCTTTCGCTTTTTGCCAAAATTCCTTAGCCTTCTCTGGGTTATATGGTGCGAGATTTCCATTGATCTCACGGAAGTCTTTTCCAGACTCAGGGTGTGAGACGAACTCCGCAGGCATGGTTCCGCCGATCGGGGTAGCTCCATTATTTAAAATAACGTTGGCGACATTTTCCTTGTTAATAATGCGCTGGATCGCTTTTCTGGCATTCTTATTACTCAGAATTTCATTTTCCTGGTTCATCTTAATGTACAACAGACTAGGCTTTCTGATCGTAGAAAATTCCGGTGAAGAACTGTACTTATCGACAAATTCGGCTGTCAAACTTGTACGGTCTAAATCCCCCGATTCATACAGGTTAACAGACGTGGCGATCTCTTTGACCACTTTCACATTGATTTTATCGAGTTTGACATTCTCTTTATCCCAATAATTCTCGTTCTTCTCGAGTACCCAGCCTTCACCGGCTTTCCACTCGGTAAACTTGAAAGGGCCATTAGCGAGAAGAGCGTCCGCCGACAGGGCAAAATTTTCTCCATGCTTTTCGACAAATTCTTGATTTAATGGCAGAAACGTAGTGAATGTCGTCAGTTCCTTGAAATAGGGAATAGGTTTCTCCAGTTGGACTTCTAAAGTTGTATCATCGATTGCTTTTACACCAAGCTTTTCAACGGGCATTTCCCCTGTTGAAACAGCTTCTGCATTCTTAACGACACCATTGAACATGTAAGGTCCGTATTCCGAACCTACTTCCGGATTTACTGCGCGACGCCAGGAATAAACAAAATCATGAGCCGTCACAGGGTCGCCATTCGACCACTTGGCCTCCCGCAGCTTAAATGTCCACGTTGTTCCATCCTCACTTACCTCATGGCTCTTAGCAATCCCCGGTTCAATTTCTGCATTTTTACCGAACCGGTACAGGCCATCCGTGGTTGCTGCAAGCCATTGAAAAGCAACAACGTCTGTTGCCATGGACGGATCCATCGTAGGTATTTCACTTGATTCCGATATGTTTAGAACCTGTTTATCATCGGACTGTTCATTCCCATCGGAGCTCGTTTCAGAGTTAGAAGACGATGATTCTCCTGAACACGCCGCTAAAAAAGTACTTAACATTACCATACTGAACAACAAGGTCTTGTACATTTTCACTGTTACACCAACCTCCAAATTATGTAATTGATAGAAACAACTTTTATAGTAGCAGACTTGTCAGTAAATTCGCAATTATTTAATTCAGGAAGATATTAAAGCTTTAAAGCTTGTTTGAAAAAGCGTAAAAGTCACGCTAATATTGATTTACCACGGGATTTGTGGAATTAGTAGATAGTTAAACAGGTGGGAAAAGATAAAAAAGCGGCCACTTTTTTAATAGGCTATTTGAACCTTTTTTTGGAATAGTTAGGAATATAGGGAATGTCGGATTCTTTGAAGGGAGAAGGGGTAGGGAAGAAAGGCCTATGATGATTTATAGGTGATTTCCACCACTTTTTGTAATTGGTTTTTTTGTGAAAAGAAAAAAGTAACCACCCCGAAAGAATAGAGTAGTTACTTTTTGTAGATTGGTCCTCACGATTATTGTGAAAATAAGTATTCGTACCGTATTAGTGGCGTTTGCTTAACCAGAGCACACCTGATTTAGCTAAACGAGGTAAACGCCCTGTCACAGGCTGCTGCATCATATTTCCAAAACCGTCAGATTTCCCGAGGGATCCCAATGTACCTTTTAACTTAATTTCGGCGGGTTTCTTCGGTTCCTCTCCCTTGAGCACAGCTTCCAGGACCTCAGCAATTTGCTCACCTTGCTGACCGGCCAGCTGGGCACTCGGCGAGTGATAAGATGAGGCACAATCCCCTACTACATATACCTGCGGATGTGTAGGCACTTGATAATAATCATTTAGGATAATCTTTTCCTGTTCATCCTTTTCAAAAGAAAGCTCCCGAACTAAGTAATTAGGCCGAACGCCGGCTGTCCAAATGGTGACGTCATTCAAGTAACAAACCCCGTTATTGCAAACGCCGTCTCGTTCTACGTATTCAACATTGGAATGATGAATGACTTCTACATCATTTTTAGCAAACCATTCTTCTACATATCCCTGAATTTTAGAGTCAAAGGCTTTAAGAACAGATGCCCCGCGATCAAGCAGCCTAATATTAAGATCTGGCCTGCTTTCTCTTACTTCTGAAGCTACTTCGATTCCGCTTAGTCCGGCACCGACGATGGTTACTATTCCATAAGCTTGTAAATTACCGATAGCCAGTCCGGCACGTCTTGCCTTGCCGAATGTTTGTACACTCTCGGTGAATTCTTGTGCTCCTTCAATGCCATGGTAGTTGTCCTCACAGCCAAGACCGAGCACTAAATAATCAAAGTCAATGGCTTCACTCGACTGTTTCATTAAAATTTGCTGATTGTCTATATCAATTTTCTCAATTTCTCCATACTCATAATTTACCTGGTCATCCGTAGGAAACTCCATACGTACATCGCGATCGGCAATGGTGCCGGCTGCAATCGTGTAGAATTCCGTTTTTAACGAATGATAGGGATTCCGATCGACTACAGTAATATGTACATCATCAGGGAGGTTATTAGAAATTAAGTTCATTAATATTTTAAGACCGCCGTAACCTCCGCCAAGTATAACTAATCTTTTCAACGTTAACACCCACTTTTTAAAAATAGCTCTCATTTCATACTTTGATCCATCGCAACCGCTTTCGGATGTTTCTACTTCAACATTACCAAAAATAATAGAAGAAAACTACAGCAAAAGTCAGTTTACATAGTGATGACGATCGCTTGACTGCCTAGCTGCTTCCAGCCTTTAATAAACTGTTCCTTATTTACTTTCTGGTTTTTGAAACCATATGGATTGTTAATATAGAAATTATTTTTATCATAGCCAGTTAGGACCACACTATGTAAGTCAAAAGTAATCTCGATTTCTCCACTTGGTGTGTCCCAAGGGCGAAAACTGTTGACAGGTCCGAATGTCGACGTCACAATCACCCAAACAGGGAGTCCCTGATCAAGATAGTGAAACAGCTTTTCGGGGCCGCTTCCCGTGAAATCAATGAGACGATCACCGACATAACTTCTAGTCGCTTCAGCAAGAGGACCATGGTAAATCGATAACCCCGGCCCATCCTCCATATCCCCGACGAATCCTTCGTTAGGATTTCCTCTAAGTCCGTTTGAATAGACCAATGGCACGCGGTTTACCTTCTCAGCTAGTTCATTTTTCGTAACGGCTATATCAAAATAATTAAGAATCATGGCCATACTCGTTACTTCGCACCCATTATATAGTCGTGGCGGGTCCATTTGATTTAGGAGTGGGACATCGAGCGGAAAGTCAGATGTTGGTTTGATTTCATCCCCTATGTTAATGAGGCCACCCTTTACCGTGACAGGATAGGGAAGGATCTCTTTAACAGCAGCAAGTGATAAATAAGGCTGATTATCTTTGAACAAGCTCGCTGCGCTTTTTACTTTAGAAGATGAGACAACTTTATCTCCTTCTTGAACGATGACCAGTCCATTTTTGTGAAAGGAATATTTCGTGTGATCTGCCTTTGTAATCTGGATGTGATCTTCTTTTACTTGAATTTTGTCCCCAAGAGCCTTTACTACAGGTGTTATAGGAATATACAGTTTGTGATTATGTAATAAAATATGGCTGTTCTCGCTTGGAGTCCCATTCAGGGAGAGATTCTTAATAGTCGTTGCATCATATGACTGTAACTTAGCTGTTGTTTGAGCGGACGGCAGGTGCTTTGGATTTGCAGCTGTGTTAATTTCGGCGTCAGAGACGGTTGTCTCGTTTTTCTTCAATTCTTCACCAGTCTTTTCTTTAGGTAGTTCCTTGTTTGGTTTCTCCCCGGTGTAGTCTTCCCATTGTGCAAAAACAACCCCGTAAATACTAAGCATACTAATGAGAAGCAGGAACATAAATAAATATTTAAAACGCACTACACCTTCTCCTTCATATAAAACAGTATTTCTTATTCTGTACTAACAAGTATCAGATTACCAAAATTATTAGAGAAACACTAGAAAAAGTGTGGGCACCAGGCTGGTTTTCATGTCCAATAACATCCTTTTGTTTTAGAACTTTTTAAAAGGGAATAGACATATAGGAATAATGACCTGCATTCATGATAAGGAGGATTTATTTTGATGAGTGAGAAAACAAACATAATTGAACAATCGCTAAAAGCGCTGCTGGAAGATGAGGATTTCCTTCCTGATTTGAAAGCTCAAACGAGAGACCAAGCTTTCAAATCATTAGTGTCGATCCTCTCGACACCGAACAAGATACATAAATCGTTCCTAAGGATTGCCTTAGAAAACGGAACCATCGTCCGCATCCCCTCATTTCGTATCCAGCACAACAATACACTAGGTCCCTATAAAGGAGGGATCCGCTTCCACCCATCTGTAAATGAAGAGGAAGTGTCCAACCTGGCCAAGCTTATGACACTGAAGAACGCGCTTCATGAGGTTCCTTTTGGCGGAAGCAAGGGTGGTGTCGTGATTAACCCGAAAGACTACACCCCGAAAGAATTGAATTTAATCTGTAAGAAATTTGTGCAATATAATAATGATATTCTCGGTCCTGATAAAGACATTCCTGCCCCTGATGTGGGCACGGGAGACCGTGAGATGGATTGGATGATGGCAGAGTATAAGAACACTCACCCAGGTGAACCTTACAGAGGAAGCTTTACCGGTAAAAGCATTATTAACGGAGGGTCATTGGGACGCCGAGAAGCGACAGGAAAGGGTGTCTACTTTACCTTCCGTTACATGATGCACAATTTTCTTAACGACAATAAACAATGGCTCAAGAAAACGGATAATATTTTTGCCAAAACGGCTTTAGATCATGCAGACCGTAAACTGACTATGGCTGTTCAAGGATTTGGAAACCTTGGATCTGTTGGTGCTCTTGAAGCCTACCAGTGTAATTACATGCAAAATCAGATTGTTGCAGTGAGTGATCATAATGTTATGCTTTATAACTCAGATGGGCTTGATATTCCTGCGTTAAACAGCTATGCCAAAGAGCATGATGGGGAGCTGCCGACGACAGAGGAGGAACTCGCAGCCAGCGACATTAAAGCAACAGTCCAAAATCGGGATGACTTATTAGAGCTTGATGTCGATGTGCTCATGCTCGCTGCTCTGGAGGATCAAGTCCATGATCGCAATATGGACCAGATTAAAGCGCGAATTATTATCGAGGGGGCGAATGCTCCGATTACAGAAGAAGCGGATGAATATCTAAGTGACAAGGGTGTATTAATCGTGCCGGATATTCTAGCGAATGCCGGTGGTGTAATTGTTTCTTATCTAGAATGGATTCAAGGTCGTGAGACGCAATTCTATAAGGAAGAAGAAATTTACGACCTTCTTTTTGATAAAATGAAAACGACGATGGACACCATTCTGCCGCAGTTCTTTGGCGATCCGTTCGCACTAAGACAGAATTGTTATATTCATTCTGTTATGAAGCTTTCTACGGTAATGTTTCGACAAGGCAAACTGTATTAAAATGGGCACAAACCTCTTGGATTTCGAATATAGAAATTCAAGAGGTTTTTTATAAAAAAGTCTGCTTATACTAAGAAGCGAGCTCTATTGTTGACGAAGTATGGTTCACCTTGTATGATCTTATAGGTAACTAATCCGACTTTACTAATAGGGATTGAATATAAAGAGGAGGAAAACGAATGAAGAAATTTGGCGCAATGATGATTATGTCCTTATTAATACTTATTCTAGCTGCTTGTGGATCAGGCGCGTCTGAGAATAGTGGAGACGAAGCAGCAAGTGATCAATCTTTACTCGACCAAATTAAAGAAAAAGGGGTCCTGACGATAGGAACAGAAGGTACCTATGCCCCATATACCTTTCATAATGATGAGGGCGAACTGACTGGATACGATGTTGAGGTGGCCCGTGAAATTGCGAAACGGATGGGCGTTGAAGCTGAATTTAAAGAAACAAAATGGGATGCAATGTTTGCCGGGTTAAACAGTGATCGGTTTGATATGATCGCAAACCAGGTAGGAATTAAACCCGACCGTGAAGAGAAGTACAATTTTTCTATTCCCTATACGTACACATCTGCTGTGCTTGTAACTAGTAAAAATAATGAAGAAATTAAAAGCTTTGAAGACCTGAAAGGCAAGACGTCAGCACAATCCCTGACAAGTAATTACTCAGCGATTGCTAAAAGCCATGGGGCTGAGATTGAAAGTGTAGAAGGATTTAACCCAGCCATGCAGCTGCTTGCTAATGGGCGCGTAGATGCAACAGTAAACGATCGTCTGTCGGTGCTTGATTATTTGAATGAACAAGGGGAAGGCGCACCAGTTCAAATCGTCGATAAAAAGGAAGAAGCCTCTGAAACGGCGATGATGTTCCGTGAAAATAATCCTGAGCTCGTAGAAGCTGTAAACAAAGCGTTGAAAAGTATGAAAGAGGACGGAACACTAACAGAAATCTCAAAAAAATGGTTTAACGAAGATGTTTCAGTTAAGTAGTGTACTGCTGAGCCCGGAATCAATTGAAATCCTTAAGAACTCCTTTCTGCCCTTGTTGAAAGGAGTTCTTGCTTACACGATTCCATTGTCCTTGCTCTCTTTTTTCATTGGGCTGATATTAGCCGTAACCACAGCAATTCTGCGGATATCGGGAATTAAAGTGTTAAGCGGAATTGCACGTGTTTACGTGTCCATTATCCGCGGAACCCCGCTTCTTGTGCAATTATTTATCGTGTTTTTCGGACTAGGCTCACTTGGTATTGAATTTTTGAAGTTTGATCCTTTTGTAGGTGCTTTAATCGCATTTTCCTTAAACACGGGGGCGTACGCATCTGAGACGATTCGTGCCTCTATTCTATCGATCGATAAAGGACAATGGGAGGCTTCTTCTTCGATTGGAATGTCCAATTTCCAGTCCCTAAGGCGTGTCATCCTGCCACAAGCAACCCGTGTTTCGATTCCGCCGTTGTCCAACTCGTTCATCGGACTGGTTAAAGAGACATCACTTGCTTCGACGATTCTGGTAAGTGAGATGTTTAGAAAAGCGCAGGAAATTGTGGCCACCACCTATGAGCCATTGCTCGTTTATATGGAGGCTGCCGTAATTTACTGGGTGATTTGTTTCATTCTGTCCCTTGTTCAAGATCAAATCGAAATTCGATTAAATCGTTATGTGAAAACGTAAGGAGATTTATCTATGCTAACCATGGACCATATTTATAAACAATTTGGGGACCTCGTTGTATTAAAGGACATTAGTCTCAATGTTGAGCAGGGAAAGGTGGTTGTCATTATTGGACCTTCGGGTTCTGGGAAAACCACGCTGCTGCGGTGCCTAAACGTTCTGGAACGACCTGAAAGCGGCTCCGTGACCATCGACCAGCAAACCTTGAACTTTACGAAGAAACTTACGAAAAAACAAATCCGTGATTTCCGCAAGCAGTCTGGCATGGTTTTTCAAACGTACAATCTTTTCCCACACTTAAGTGTGATTCAGAACGTCATGGAAGGACCTGTGACCGTGCAGAAAGTGGATAAAAACAAGGCACGTGACAAGGCTGCGGAATTGCTGACAAAAGTAGGTCTTCAGGAAAAAATGTATGAATATCCCTACAAGCTTTCAGGTGGACAACAGCAGCGTGTCGGCATTGCCCGGGCGATGGCAATTGATCCGAAGGTCATGCTGTTTGACGAACCAACTTCAGCCCTTGACCCAGAGCTTGTCGGTGAAGTCTTAAGAGTTATGAAAGGACTTGCTAACGAAGGGAGAACAATGGTTGTCGTTACCCATGAAATGAAATTTGCCAAAGAAGTCGCCGATGAGGTGATCTTTATGGACGATGGAGTTATTGTTGAACGCGGCGCCCCTTCTGTTTTGTTTGAACATCCAAAGGAGCAGCGAACTCGACAGTTTCTCAATATGATCAATCAGTAGAGGTGGCTAATTTGGCTGCCTCTTTTTTTACCGTTGAAGTAAAGTTGCTTTCAGTCGATCCGGATCATAAATTAGAAAATAAGCTCATAAAAGGGAAAAAGGCGCTCATGAATTTAAAGAAACGCTTACTTTTTACTCCTAAACGCTCACACTAGAATTGTTGGAGAGAGTTCGAATCGCTTTACCGCTTAGAGCCATTGACTTAAACTAAATGAAATAAGACATACAACAAAAGAGGGATTGTACTTTGAAGCCTATACATAGCGATATTTTACAATTTAGAGGGACACATTATGATTTCGGCTATCAGCAAGGTGAGCAGTTGAAAGGCTCGTTGACGGTCAAAAACCGTGAGAAGCAATGGAAAGTAAGGAAACCGCGGTTTAGTGTGAAGGAAACGGAAGTCAGGGAGGCGATCAGTCGCTTTGCTCCAGGTCTCTGGGATGAGCTATTGGGTCTGAGTGATGCTTTAGAATGGCCGATGGAGCGGGTGATGATGGAATTCGGTGGTTACCGGGTTGATTATAAGCGCTCTGGCTGCTCCATTATGACAGGGGACGGGTATATGATCCGAAACTATGATTATATGCCAAAAACCTACGAAGGCCGCTATAGTTTCTTTCAACCGACAGACACAGGCTATGCTATTGCTGGTCCCACTCAGCGCATTACCGGACGAATGGATGGGATGAATGAAAAAGGACTGACGCTCGGTTACAATTTCATGCACCGAAAAAAGCCCGGAGATGGATTTATCTGCTGTGCGATTGGCAGGCTCGTGCTAGAATCTTGTGCGACGGTCGAGGAAGCTGTAGCCATGCTTCAGGAAATTCCCCATCGTCATTCGTTCAGCTACACTGTTTTTGGCAAAAGTGATCAAACCTATGTTATTGAAGCTTCTCCTCGGGGAGTGGAGGTTCGTCAAGCCAACGTCTGTACGAATCATTTTGAAATCCTGACAAAAGAAAATCGTAACCATCTTGCCGATTCCATGAGGCGGATGGAATCGATAAATAGCCAGCGTGGTCAGCTTGCTGGGGCCTATGATGCATTTCGATTGATGAATGATACCGATAAAGGAGTCTTTTCGAAGCAATACAGGAATTGGGCGGGAACCATTCATACATCTGGTTATTTGCCAAAAGAAATGAAAACGTGGTTTGCGCTTGGAGGAGACACCGAGCCTGTTGAGCTTGACTTTGGCAAGTGGCTCAATGGGGAAGCCCTTGAATTGGATCGGATCCATGGGGAAGTGGATACGGATATTCCGTTTGTTCATATCGATGAGGGGGCGTATTGGACAGGAAGAAAATAACCAAGTCACTTTTAGTGAAAAGAAGGAAGCACGTTCACAGCCAGTGAACGTGTTTTTCCTTTTTTTAAAAAAAGTGATTACAGAGCCCTCCTTCACCTCGGCCGGAACTACAAGATCGTTGCTTATAATGTTAGGGGGACCTGCTTCTGAATAATTTGAAGAAAATAACCGAGCTGTTTCTGCAAGCGTTGGTCACAGTCCTCATCGGTAATTGGACGGGAAGGTTTAGACTTATCAATCTGATCATCCAGTAAATAAACACCTTTAAGATTTTGTCCCTTTAACGTAGCCAGCAAAGGTTTAAGCGCGTATTCAATGGCGAGTAAATGAGATTTACTGCCGCCGCTCATAATGGGAAGAACGGGCGTATCCTTTAAGACATCCTGTGGCAATAGATCGATGAGGGCTTTAAGGATTCCAGAGTAGGACGCTTTATATACGGGTGAAGCAACGATGACACCTTTTGCTTGTTGGATCGTTTCCGCAATTTCCCCAATTGCCTCACTATCGAAACGGGCATAAAATAAATCCTCAGGCGAAACACTACGAACTGAAATTTTCGTTGTAGATAACCCTTCCTCAACTACCAATTGATTTAAGTAATCTAAAACCTTTTCTGATCTAGACTGCTCCGAGGGGCTGCCTGACAATAATACGATTTCGCTCATATGACAACTTCCTTTCTATTAAATCATAATGTGCTGCTTTCATTCATAGGAAAATATCCATACACATATAAAAACCCTCTTTTCTTGTAATGAGAAAAGAGGGTTTAACGGTTCATTCCGCTCTTATCTCCCAAGAATTAAATCTTGCTGGACGGAGCACCTTCCTGACAGCAGTCAGAGGTTGCTGAAGCTTCGCAGGGCCAGATCCCTCAGCTTCTCTGGATAAGAATTTTTAATTTGAGTCTAATCGTAATATGAACTCACTGTTATTGTCAATGAATAATCAGAAAAAAGATTAAAATCAGAAACTTATGTGACTTATTACAGGTATCGTAAAAGGTTCTAAATAATCATTGAATTCTGAAAAGTCACCTAGTAAACTAAACTGGACCATCCACTTACCCTGTCCAATAATTTATGAAAGGGTCGAGAAAATGAACGGATCTCCCGTTAGAAAAAAACGTGTCTATCACATGATCGTAGAACAAATCAAAAATTGTATTAAAAGGGGGGAAGTTTTACCTGGGGAGAAAATGCCTTCAGAGAGAACGCTGGCTTCCAGATTGTCTGTATCGAGGACCTCTGTGAAAGAGGCATACAGTGTGCTGGAGTCGTCCGGTATCGTTGAAAT
This sequence comes from Halobacillus naozhouensis, assembly GCF_029714185.1. Taxonomy (NCBI): domain Bacteria; kingdom Bacillati; phylum Bacillota; class Bacilli; order Caryophanales; family Bacillaceae; genus Halobacillus; species Halobacillus naozhouensis. The sequence continues at coordinate 969,587 of NZ_CP121671.1, forward strand.
CAGGCAAGGAAGTGGTGTTTATCTTTTAATAAATAACGTGGAAGATATTATGAATAAGCTCCAAGCCCTTATTCGTGGACAGTCGGCTAACATGATTGATCTTATGGAATTGCGACAGGCCTTAGAAGTGGATATTGCTTATTACGCAGCTTATAGGAGGGGGCAGCAGGATATTGTGAAGTTAGAACAATCCTATCTCCAGCTGGAACAAGCCGTGTTTACTAATAGGTTGGCTGCTGAAGAAGACTTGGCTTTTCACATGAACATTGCTAAGGTTGCAAGAAATTATTTACTGGCTCAAGTTATGAACATGGTCTCAGACCAGGTATTAATTGGACTGGAAGACAGTCGGGCCCGTTCATTGGATGTGCCGGGGCAAAGTGAACAAATCTTACAGGAGCACCGGGCCATCTATCAATCGATCAAAGACGGTCACCCCAGTTCTGCCAGTGCAGCGATGAGAAAACATCTTGAAAATGTTAAACAACGGTATTTATAATATTCTTTTTTGAAAACGATTACAATGGAGGGATGGTTGTGAGTTCAGAAGCACATTCTCATGAGAAAATGCATACAGAGATTCCAAAAGCTCCCACGACGATCGGGGGAAAGTTAAAAACAGTAGGACCAGGGATTGTTACGGCTGCTACAGGCGTAGGTACTGGTGACCTGGTCGCAGCACTTGTCGCTGGCGTTTCATTCGGGACCACCTTGATTTGGGCGATTATCGTCGGTGCAATTCTTAAATTCTTTTTAACAGAAGGAATGGGACGCTGGCAATTGGCAACAGGAAAGACCATTTTAGAAGGCTGGCGTTCGATGGGAAAATGGGCAACAGGTTACTTTGGCGTTTATTCTATTCTCTGGGGGTTCAGTTATGGGGCGGCAGCCATGACGACTTCTGCGCTGATGATGGTCACTATGTTTCCCATCATGCCTTTGTGGGCATGGGCCATGATTCATGGTATTGCCGGGCTTTTAATTGTTTTGACAGGCCGTTACGATATATTTGAACGAGTGATGACTGTATTGGTAGGGGTCATGTTTGTAACGGTCGTGGGATCAGCGATCATGATCGCGCCAGACCTTGGAAATATATTAAGTGGAACGATTCCGCGTTTCGACAGTGGATCCTTCTTACTTGTACTGGGCTTGCTCGGCGGTGTGGGCGGTACCATTACGATGGCTGCATATGGTTATTGGATTCGCGAGAAAAATTGGCAAGGAAAATCGTGGATTTCGATGATGAGAATTGATACGTCCGTTGCTTATATCATTACAGCCATTTTTACAACATCACTGCTCGTGATCGGTGCTGAATTTTTATACGGAACGGGGGTTGAAATCAACGGAGAGGAAGGGCTTGTAACGTTAGGCTCAATCTTTAGTTCTGAGTTTGGAAATGTCGCCCGCTGGTTGTTTTTAATTGGTGCTTGGTCGGCTGCCTTTTCATCCTTACTGGGTGTTTGGAACGGGGTTCCTTATTTGTTCGCCGATTTCATGAGACTTGTCCGTAAACGGAACATGGACACGCCAGTGTCAGAAAAAGAACCCGCTTACCGCTTCTACTTACTATGGCTGACATTCCCGCCAATGCTTTTGCTATTCTTTGATAAACCGGTAGGAATTGTTATTGCTTATGGAGCCTTAGGGGCTTTGTTTATGCCATTCTTAGCTATTTCATTGTTGACATTGTTAAATTCCAAACGAGTGGAAGAGGTCTATCAGAATGGCTGGATCACAAATGCTGTATTAGTCGGGAGCTTGTTGTTGTTTGGGTATTTAGGTGTTGTGGAACTTATTAATTTGTTTTAGTAAAGGAGAAGCAGATAAATGATGTATGACTATACGATAATCGGAGCTGGAATCGTAGGTTTGTCTGTAGGGATGGAGCTGACGAGGCACTATCCGAATGCCCGGGTTCTAATTGTTGAAAAGGAATCAGCTATTTCGGCTCATCAAACGGGAAGAAACAGCGGAGTCATTCACTCTGGGATTTACTACAAACCAGGCAGTTTAAAGGCAAAGCTGGCTCGTACAGGCAACCAGCAAATCGTAGACTTTTGTAAAAAACACAACATTGAGCATGACATTTGCGGTAAAGTAATTGTCGCTACAAATCAGAAAGAGCTTCCGTTGCTTGAAAATCTTTATGAACGGGGCTTGCAAAATCACTTGGACGTGGAAAAGATCTCACCGAAAGAGCTTAAAGAAATAGAACCACATGTCAACGGAATTGCAGCGATCCGGATCCCGAGTACTGGTATTGTCAATTACCAGCAGGTCGCGAAAGTATTTGCAGAACAAATTCAACAAAATGGCGGGCAAATTATGTTGGATACAGAGGTCCGAGATATGACGGATGGTGTAGATGGAGTTGAACTCCACACCAACCAGGGGATCTTCCAGAGTCGGTCCCTCATTAACTGTGGCGGTTTATTCAGTGACCGGATTGCTCAAATGGCCGGTATTAAAACGGACATGAGAATCATTCCGTTTCGCGGGGAATATTTTGAGTTAAAGCCTGAGAAGCACCATCTTGTTCAAAACCTGATCTACCCGGTTCCTAATCCAGATTTTCCTTTCCTGGGGATTCATTTTACAAGAATGCTGGATGGACGGGTTCTGATCGGTCCTAATGCTGTTCTGAGCTTTAAACGGGAGGGATACAGCAAAAAGGACTTTGAAATGAAAGATTTTATCGAATCGGCTACTTATCCGGGGCTGCTTAAATTAGCTGGCAAAAATGCGACGGAAGGGTTAAAAGAGATGTATCGTTCTTATAGTAAGAAAGCACTGGTTAAGGAGGTTCAGCGGTTTATTCCTGAAATCGGTGAAGATGATATTGTTCCGGGAAGAGCGGGGGTTCGTGCCCAGGCTCTTGACTCTGACGGGCATTTGATTGATGACTTTATGATGATCCAGGACAAGCGAATGATCCACGTATGTAATGCGCCCTCTCCAGCTGCCACGGCATCGATCGAAATCGGCCGTGAGATCGTCTCGCGTGTGGGGAAAAATGAGCAAGGAACGGTAAGTTACTAATGGATATTTTGAAAGGCCAGTAGAATTTCCTGGCCATTCTCATGTTGAAGTTTATCGATAATTGACATTTCTGATAAACTGAATGGTAGACTGAGATATGAAAGGCCTTTCAAAGGAGAGAACATCTACATGAAGAACACACTACGAATCGCCGGCGCTTACGTCGGTATCATTATTGGAGCAGGATTTGCTTCAGGGCAGGAAATTGTCCAATTTTTCACAAGTTTTGGGTTATGGGGGATTATCGGAGCAGTTATAACTATTGCCTTATTTGCGTTTATCGGGATGCAACTCATACAGTTGGGGTCGCATTTACAGGTCTCCTCCCATAAAAAAGTCATCCGGCATATTTGCGGAAAATACTTAGGTCCAGTTGTCGATATTACGTTGACATTCTTTTTGTTTGGGGTGGCTACCATTATGGTCGCTGGCAGTGGTTCGATCTTCGAACAGCAATTTGGGATGTCACCCTTAGTAGGTAATATCTTAATGGTCATTTTATCTACCCTGACTCTTTGTCTAAATACAGACAAGGTGATTTCAGTGATTAGTTTAATCAGTCCCTATATGTTGACACTGATTATTATCATCACGATTTATTCTTTCTTTACCAGTAACGCCGAACTATCGGAATTGGAAAGTACTGCGTTGGCCCAGCCATCAGCAGCCTCGCATTGGCTGCTTAGTGCACTGTTGTATGTCGCCTTTAATATTGCGGTAGGTTTTTCTATGATGACACTAATCGGTTCTACTGCCAAGGATAGTAAATCGGCTGGCCGTGGGGCTGTTCTAGGCGGAATTTGCCTTGGCGTTTTAGTTGTTCTTATCAATTTAGGAATCTATGCAAATATCAATCGATTGCAAGGGATTGACATGCCGACATTGTTGTTGGCTTCTGATATATCACCTGTCGTAGGAATTCTGATGTCGATTGCGCTGCTTTCGATGATCTTCAACACAGCGGTTGGCATGCTGTATTCATTTACCGCACGATTTGTTGAAGCAGATACACCAAAGTTCAGAGGTGCGGTAGTTGTGGTAGGGCTTCTATCTTTTGCAGCAAGTTTGGTAGGATTTACTGATCTTGTCAGCACCGTATACCCATTGATGGGCTATCTAGGATTCATTTTGATCGGCGGGGTAACGATCTCCTGGGTACGGTCTAAGAAGCAGCCGGCCCCGGTGGCTGCTGAGGAATAAGAATTCTACACGCGCTATCGTAAGTGAAGTTTCCGCAGATGTAGTATATGAAAATTAGGAGATGCATTCAGTAGAAAAATGCATGGGAAGCCGAAGCAATGGGAGACCTTGCTTCGGCTTTCCTTATATGATTCTTGTTAGGATAAGGGGGGATTTGTATGGGAACATCTGAACAACTTGGAAAGGAAATAATTTCAAGGTTTTCTACCTGTATTGATGTGCCTATTAACCTAATGGATCCTATTGGCAGAACCGTCGATGAGCTTAATCAGCAGTATTCATGGCCACCGCTTTATCTTACGGGTTATTTACCTGACATCCCCTCTTGACGCCAACCCCCTGACCAAAAGAAGGTCATCACCCTGCCCTCTAGGTAGATTAAGCGAATAATGTGCAGAGCGGCGAATACAGTTTGTACAAGAGGCTTACATTGAGGGGAGTATGATGACACAATACAATACGGGATTTTACAAGGAGTTAATCAACCGTTCTATCCACGATAAAGTGTTTGATATGGCTGCACAGCTGGCTTATTATTTACTGCTCGCACTGTTTCCATTTTTAATTTTAATGTTCAGTTTGTTAAGCTTTCTGCCCATTTCAGTTCAATCCGTCTTAAACTTGGTCAGGCCGTTTGCCCCACAAGGTTCTATGCAGTTGATTGAAAACAACTTATATCATGTACTTGAGGTAACAAGGGGAGACTTATTATCACTGAGTATGGTGATGACCGTTTGGTTGTCAGCATTAGGGACCAACGCCTTGATTCGTACACTAAATAGTGCCTATCGGGTAGAAGAAAGCAGATCCCCCATTAAATCGCTGGTGGTAGCCATTATGCTTACAGTCGGAATGATTGTCAGTATAATTATTTCTTTATTGTTATCAGTTTTTGGAAAAGAAATTGGGCTGTACATTTTTTCTCATGCAGGATTATCCACTGCCTTTTTACCTGACTGGAATGTGCTGCGGTGGTCTCTCAGCTTTTTTATTTTAATTTTGTTATTTGCCTGCTTATACTTTGTGGCCCCAAATGAGAAACTGCGTGTAAGAGATATCATCCCTGGTACGCTATTTGCTGCGATTGGGTGGCAGCTGGCTTCGCTTGGATTTTCTTATTATGTAGGAGTCAGCAATTATTCTCTCATCTATGGAAACCTTGGGACCATCGTCGTTCTGATGGTTTGGCTCTATCTCTCTTCATTGATGATCCTGCTTGGCGGCGAAATCAATGCCATAGTAAGGAGCGGCAGGATAAGGGTAATGTAATTATTGAAGAGGTTCACAAAGCCATTATAAGAGAGGACCGGGCGGCCACGGTCCTCTTTTCATTATGAAATGTTTTCTTTAACCTCTTTCATTTGATCAAGGTGACGCAATTCATGCCAGCCGATAAATTCCACCCACTGAACAAGATTCATATCTCCGAATATTGGATGAGGGAAAGCTCGGTTTTTCAAGATCTCTTCCTCTTTATTATGGATTAAAAACATCGTGGCTTCCCTGCTTTTCTCTAACCCTTTTCTAGCATCCTCTATTGTATGAAACTCTCCTTTTGGCTGAACAGCTTCAGGTGCGGGTACTTTCTGGCTGCGATCTGGTGTATGGTGGACAGGTTTGTCACTGACCTGCTGCTCATCACCTTCTTTTAATGCTTTTCCTATTTGGTAAACAACAAGTTGTTCCATTAAATAGAGGTGTTCCAGTACTTCAAGGATCGACCAGGATTCTTGCCCTGGTTTTACGGTGGCCTGATCGTCGGAAATGTTCTTCACGAATTCAAGAACTTCCTGTCTCTTTTGATCTAATCCGTACATTTTAAACGTCCTTTCTAACAAGAGGATGTATTCATTTTACCATAAAAAGGGCAACTGTTTCTCTTTTAAACCAGACTGCTAGATTTGCTCGTAAACATGCCAGTTCGCATTATTGCAAGGTAAAGCCATCCCATCAAACAATGGGAGAATCAAGATAGTTTACTATGAAACGGAAGAGATAGAATCCTCATCCTGACTGGTATCTTTCTCATTTTTTTCCTGTTGTTTTCTAAAAATCGTAGCAATGATAGGACCGGATATATTATGCCACACACTGAAGATCGCACTCGGAACAGCCGCTAAAGGGCTGAAGTGGACAGAAGCCAGGGAAGCTCCGAGCCCGGAGTTCTGCATCCCCACTTCAATAGAAACTGCGCGCTGTTTTGCAGCAGGCATTTTAAATAATTTGCCGATACTGTAGCCAATGAGATAACCGAGCACATTGTGGAGCACAACGATCGCGAATATGGTCATCCCTGTCTCAGCTATTTGACTTTGACTGTCACTAATAACAGCCGCCACAATCGCAACAATAGCAGTAACCGAAACGAGAGGCAGGGCTTTCACGCCAGTCTGGACTTTGTTCCCTAATAATGCCTTTACCCCAAGTCCCAGTAGAATTGGAAACAGAACAATTTTGACGATGGACATAAACAACGCCCCTGCTGAGACGGGAAGCCACTGACTGGCAAACAACAATACGAGCGCAGGGGTGAGAAGAGGGGCAAGCAAGGTAGACACCGATGTGATGGATACAGACAAGGCTGTATCGCCTTTTGATAAATATGTCATAACGTTTGATGACGTTCCGCCAGGACAGCACCCTACTAAAATAACCCCAACCGCCACCTCAGGCGATACGGGCAGGATCGTAACGAGTAAGAAAGCGAGCAAAGGCATAATGGTAAATTGTGCACCTACGCCAATCGCCACATCTTTTGGTCGGCGAAATACTTCTTGAAAATCATGTTTAGATAATGTCAGCCCCATTCCAAACATGATAATTCCTAATAAGGGCACGATGTAAGGGACGATCCACGTAAAACCTGAAGGAAAAACGAAGGATAAGACCGCAAATAATAATACCCATATGGCAAATGTACTTCCTACAAAACTGCTGATTTTTTCTAATGTTTTCATACTATTCCTCCTTTTCGAATGAATTATTTTCAGATTATACTATATCCTCAGTTAATTCACTTAGGAAAAATAAGAAAAAAACCAGTTTAGAAAATAATTACGGGGAAGACGGAAGGAAGCCAAGAAGGCAAGCAGCAGAAAAGGGGCGTTGTTCTTTGGCTTCCATAGTTATTTCCCCCCTCTAAATAAAGAAAAGAGCAGACCATTTAGGCCTGCTCTGAAGATATGTGTATAACTAGTTGCTTACGTGACTAATGTCTGTTTCCACGGGCTCTTCTGGCAGACCGTGTTTTTTCTCTGTTTCCGTTACGACAACGGCACAAGCTGCATCACCTGTAATGTTGATCGCTGTACGAGTCATGTCAAGAAGGCGGTCAATCCCGATAATTAATGCAATACCTTCAACTGGCAGTTGTACCTGGTTAAGAACCATGGCCAGCATGATCAGTCCCACACCTGGGACTCCTGCTGTCCCGATACTAGCGAGTACGGCGGTGACTACAACCATAATCAGTTGCGAGAACGCCAAATCACTTCCATACACTTGAGCAATAAAGATAGTGGCTACCCCTTGCATGATGGCAGTCCCATCCATGTTAATAGTGGCCCCTAACGGTTGAACAAAACCGCTGATTGATTTCGGAACACCTAAGTTTTCCTGGGCTGTTTTCATCGAAATTGGCAGTGTGGAGCTACTGCTTGACGTACTAAATCCAACCGTTGCTGCAGGGAAGAAGCCTTTGAAGAAACGGATCGGATTCATTTTACCGATTAAGGAAACAGCTCCACCATACACAACAAATGCATGGATAAATAATGCGAGTAAGACGACTAACATATAGGCGGCCATCGCTTTGGCACCATCTAGTCCCATTTGACCAATGGCCGAAGCTAGTAAACCGAAGGCACCGTATGGAGCGAATCGCATAATTAGGTTAACAAGAAACATCATAATTTCATTACCTTGTTCAATAACCTTCGTTACACCATCCACCTTTTTGCCAAGCATTGTTAGCGCAAACCCAATAAAAATGGAGAAGGCAATAATTTGCAGCATATTCCCTTCTGCCATTGCCTGGATAGGGTTAGTAGGAATAATACCTGTGAATGTTTCGACAACTGACGGTGCCTGCTGACTTTCGTATTCGGCTCCAGACGTGTCAATCCCTGAGTTCCCAGGCTCGAACAGGTAGGCTAATCCAATTGCAATGGAAATAGCAATTGTTGTGGTTACCAGGAAAAAGGCAACTGTTTTCGTCCCTATTCTTCCTAGTTTCTTCGGATCTCCTAAAGAGGCGACACCGAGAGTGATAGAGAAAAACACGATTGGCACAACTAACATTTTAATTAAGTTTAGAAAGATTGTACCAAGTGGACTGAATACATAAGCATCTAAAGTATCAAATAAGTCCGGTGCAAAAAAATGCAAAATTAGACCGACGACAGCACCTAGAGCAAGTCCGATTAAAATCTTGGCTGTTAATTTCATACATTTACCCCCTTAGGTATATTATTGAGAGCGTTTGCTTAAACAATTATATTGCCTCTCAGCTGGTGGTATGTGTCATGGAGTTAAGTTAAATCGAATGTTTTGAAGAAACCTGTATGTTGGTGACACATAACAGGAATAACCGTAAGCGTGTTTGCAAAGGCTTGGCAGCTTCTGAGGAGAAGCTGCCAAGTTATAGTAAGGATTTGTCACGGCAGGAATATAATTTATATGGTGGCGATCATGCTTTTGTGTAAATATAAATAAAACATCTTCAAATTAACTCACTCATCCGCCTGGCAAGCTTCTCATAGGGCAAAAACCTTGCTCAAACAGCTTAACGACACTTTCCCTTAATTATAAACTATCATAATTATATGTTTACATAAAGACAAAAAATTTTCCAAAATCACTTAATTCCTAATAAAACAGCATTTTTTGATAGATTTTCTGCAAAAACGATAGAATTTGCCCCCTTATATAGATAAAATTGGATTTCTTTGATTATTTATGGAATCCTTCACCCAGAAGTGAGAAAATTACAGAAAGAACTTGAAGGAGATTTGGTACATATGAATAACGATTGTCCATTTTGTCAGATTGGTCTTGATCCAGAACAACAGATTATTTTTGAAAATAAAACCTGTTATTTTATCCAAAAACCTTCTGAGCAGGAAATTCTGGAGGGAAGCGGACTGGTTATTCCGAAGACACATACCCAAACAGTGTTTGAATTGTCAGCGGAACAGTGGAGGGATTCGCAGGATTTGTTGAAAAAAGCAAAGGATTATCTGGACCACTTCCATTCTCCAGACGGGTACAGTGTCGGATGGAACACTGGGGAGGTAGGCGGTCAGTCGATCCCTCATGCCCATTTACACGTAATTCCTAGATATAAGGATGAACCATATGCGGGCAAGGGAATCCGGTACTGGATTAAACAACCCAGTAATTCACGCCAGTTATCTAAAGAGATGAGATCGCAATGACTGGTGTGAAGCGAGGTCTCCACACATATTTGCTTATAGCAAGCTAGTTTAATAGCCTCATATTTACTAGTTGTGCCCCTCAAGAATCTCAGAAAATAGTGTCTTATCCTCTAAAACTGATAAAAAATAAGAAGATAATGAATTGAATAGCAAGATTCGCTTTTTTTCTACAAATGATCTTTTGTAAAATGTAATAGTGTTTTATAAAATGGATTCTTTATATGAATGAATACTCACTCACAGAAGGGGATGAAAAATGTTCGGTATTTAAACGATTTATAAGTGAAGTTGGAATCGGAAAGGTTTATGTAAATTGAGGTGACAGGTTGAAATACAAGGTGAAAATGGAAATGGAGCGAAACAGTCAGTTTCAGGAGTACCTTCATCATAAGATTATGGAGTACAACGAGGATTTTTCTTTGCATCATAGTCTTACTAGACGCCGAAACTCAGCCCAGCCAATCAATATGATCGTAACAAATATAGACAACAAATGGGTAGGAGGAATGTCTGCGGAACTATATTCAAGCTGGCTTGAAATCATAGATTTGTGGTTTAGCAGGTCATTTCGAGGAATAGGTATTGGAACAGAGTTACTTCATAAGGCAGAGTCTATGGCTAGAAAAAGAGGAGCTGAATACTCTATGTTAACTACATTCGATTATCAAGCGAAATCTTTTTATGAAGCAAAGGGGTACAAAGTTGTTGGTGAATTAAAGGACCATCCCCCTGGGTTAAGTTTTTACACGTTGACTAAAAGTCTTTAAGAATGTATAAACACATCATAACTTTTATAAACGTTGGGAGACTGGATAATGGGGTATGTAGAAGATTTAAGACGAATTGTTGGACACCGGCCGCTCATTTTGGTGGGGGCTGTTGTGATGATTGAAAATCGTAATGGTGAAATTCTTCTTCAACAGAGGAAATTCCCTAAAGACGTTTGGGGACTTCCGGGAGGTCTAATGGAACTTGGAGAATCTACGGAGGAAGCAGCGAAAAGGGAAGTGTTTGAGGAAACTCAGCTTCAGGTTCATGACTTAGAGTTAATGGATGTATATTCGGGGGCAGATTTTTTCGTTGAGGCGCAAAATGGGGACGAGTACTTTACGGTAACTACGGCTTATGCAACTTCTTCCTATACAGGCTTCTTAAGGGCTGATCCTGAGGAATCCACACAGTGTTCTTTCGTTGACCCTAAGGTTCTGCCAGTAAATATGGTAGGAAGTCATCGACTAATGATTGAGGAATACGTAAAGAAAAAACATCAAATGAATTAATGATCCTGTGGACATGCGAATACCCCCAAGGACATCACCTTTGATGTATGAAAATTTCCAGCAACCGCCTCAGCAGTGGTTGGATAGGTTATGAGACAATGTACTTGTGAATAAGCCATACTCACAAGGTTGAGAACGGTTGTCTTACTTCAAAACCATTTCATCTAATTCGTGTTGGGAGACAGGGGAGTGAACAGATACCACAATCAGTATGAACCATTAAGCTAAATAAAAGGCTGTCGAGAATGTGTCTCGACAGCCTTTTATAATTTTAAGCCGCTTCTGCTTTTAAACCGGCGCAGCAATGTATGGCTTTCAACTCTCGTAATCCCCTCAAGTGCATAGAGCTCATTATTAATAAACGACTCCAATTCTTTAAAGTCTTTGACTAACACATGCATATGAAGGGTGCTGGGTCCGGTCATTTGATAACAACTGGCCACGTAAGGGTTATTTGCTAAATTCTCAGCCACTTCCACTAGTGAACGAGGCTCACAATCCACTTCGAAAAAGGCAGAAACTTTTTTCCCCACCTTTTCACTGTTCACAACCGCTGTAAACCTTTCAATCACCCCATGCTCAATCAGCTGATTTACTCTCGAACGGACGGCTACGCGTGAGAGCCCGAGAGTTTTTCCTATATCGGCATAAGACTGCCGGCCGTCTTCAATTAACAACTCAAGGATCCTTTTGTCTGTATCATCAATTTTCATCTTTAACTCATCTTCCATAAACATCCACCTAACATGAGTAATAAATCGTTTTGACTAGAATGATTGTATATTTTTCCATTATAACAACCTCGTGTAAAAATAGTAGCACGAAGCAAATTGCCTTTCAAATAATATTTGAAATATATGAAAAGAATAAAAAATCTGAATTTTTAACAAAAAGGGGTTTAAAATTTTCTGGTATTACCTTATAATCAATAACAATATCATACGATTGTTAATTATATTAAGTTATTTATTGACGATTGTAAACAGTAAGTGGGTGATTTATTTTGAAAGTAAAATAATTAAGTGATATTCCTTTCGAAGTAATATTATTAACAAAGGAGGGTGAAAATGGTTGGTTTAATAGTAAAACGCTTCTTACAGCTGTTACTTCTACTCTTTGGAATTTCTTTTCTCGTTTTCATGAGCATGCACATCGCACCTGGTGATCCAGCAACGGTCATTGGCGGCCCTACGGCAACAGAGTCTGATCTCGAGGCCATTCGAGAAGAATTAGGATTGAATCGACCGGTACTCGTCCAATATGTCGATTACATAAAAGGGGTCGTCCAAGGGGATCTTGGTTATTCATTCCAAAACAATCAATCTGTAGCAGAAGCGATCATGACACGGTTTCCACAAACGTTAAATTTGGCAGTGGCCAGTATGATTGTAGCTATATTAATCGGAGTGCCGGCAGGGATTATTTCAGCTATCAGACAGAATTCCTGGTTTGACTTTTCAAGTACTACCGTCGCCCTTGCAGGCATTTCCATCCCGAACTTCTGGTTAGGCGCTATGCTCATCCTGATCTTCTCTGTACAGCTGCAGTGGCTGCCAGTTGGAGGCTTAAGTGCACCTTTCTGGACGATTGAAGGCATCAAACAGCTTATCCTTCCTGCGATAACACTCGGAACAGCCTCAGCGGCTATGATTGCGAGAATGAGCCGGTCAGCCATGCTTGAAGTGATCCGTGCAGATTACATTCGAACAGCAAAAGCTAAAGGGGTAAAATCCTGGGGTGTGATCTGGGTGCATGCCTTGAGAAATGCCATGATTCCTGTAATCACAGTAATCGGGTTAAATTTTGGATTTCTACTTGGAGGGACGATCATAACGGAACAAGTATTCGCAATTAATGGAGTTGGCCGGTTAATGATCGATGCGATTGCCGCCCGTGATTTTCCAGTTGTTCAAGGGACTGTGTTATTAGTAGCTACATTATTCGTGGTCGTTAATCTGCTCGTAGATATTATTTACGCATTAATTGATCCTAGAATCAGCTACGATTAAATGAAAGGAGGGTGTGTAATGGCAAGTTCAGAATTAATTGGACGTAGCGGAGTAGAAACAGAGATTAAGAAACAAAAGAAAGAGCGAATGCTAGTCAAGACGATTAAACGAATGCTGAAAAATAAATTAGCTGTTTTTGGACTTATCATCATTGCTATTCAGGTAACTATGGCTATTTTCGCTCCTCTGTTCGCAGGATATGATCCAGTGGAACAAGATCTTCCGAATGCCCAGCTTGGCATCGGGACTGAAGGACATTGGCTCGGCACGGATAATTACGGCAGAGACGTGTGGTCACGGATCGTGTTCGGAGCACGTATTTCCCTTATTGTCGGTGTGACGTCGGTATCACTCGGTTTAATCGGAGGCGTTTTTCTAGGATTGCTTTCGGGCTATTTTAAGAAACTCGATGGACCGATTATGCGGGTTGTCGATTTATTGTTTGCTTTTCCTGGTATCCTGCTTGCCATGCTTATTATCGCCATGCTGGGTACCAGCTTAGTAAACGTTGTCATCGCTATTAGTATTTGGTCGATCCCAACCTGTGCCAGAATCGTTCGAGGTAGCGTGCTATCTGTAAAAAAACAAGAGTATATTCTGGCTATGAGATCACTTGGAGCCAGCAGTACAAGAATATTATTTAAGCACATTCTTCCTAACTGTATGGCACCGATTATTGTATTCGCTACGATGCGTATGGCAACAGCGATATTGTCCACGGCAGCTTTAAGTTTCTTAGGACTAGGAGCTCAGCCGCCTACTCCTGAATGGGGAGCTATGATCGCAACGGGGCAGGATTTTATGTTTACGTCCCCGCATTTAACAATTATCCCGGGAATAGCGATTATGCTGGTTGTATTTGCTTTTAATGTGGTAGGGGATGGGTTAAGAGATGCCCTTGACCCTAATATGGAGCTTGATACTTAAAATGGGAGGTTTTTAATATGAAAAAACAGTTTGTTCAATGGTTTGCCTGTATTTTATTAGCGATTGTTACTTTAGCAGGTTGTAGTAGTAATGCTTCAGAGAGTGGAAGTGACAGTGGTTCAGATGTAAGCCAGGAGCTTACCTATGCCACTACTTCAGATGTAGTAGGTCTGTCACCTATTGATACGAATGATTCGGTATCTTCAGCCGTCATTGAACAAGTGTATGAAACCTTATTTGTAAGAGACCCAAAAACCATGGAAATTAAGCCGCGTCTGGCAGAATCCTATGAAACCCCTGATGAAACGACATGGGTGATTAAATTAAAAGAAGGCATAACGTTTCATGATGGAACACCGTTTAACGCCGAGGCAGTAAAATACACATTTGATCAGTTTATGAGTGAAGAGAGAGCTGCACCAAGAGCTTCATTACTTGAGCCAGTTGAATCAGTCGAGGTTCAGGATGAATATACCGTTGTGATCAAGACAAAAGAACCTTATGGTCCATTACTAGCAGCCCTGTCCCATACGAATGCATCCATTGTAAGTCCGGAGGCTGATAAAAGTGGTGACTTGAATCAGCATCCAGTAGGTACCGGACCGTTCGTTTTTGAAGAGTGGGTACAAGGGAGCCATGTGACACTTTCTAAAAATGAAGAATATTGGCAAGGGGCTCCTCAGCTTGAGAAGGTTACGATGAAGGTAGTTCCTGAGTACTCTACAGCGGTTTCGATGCTACAGACAGGAGAAGTTCAATTCGTAGACGCGATCCCAACTGAACAACTTCCTCGGATCGAGTCACTAAAGAATGTAGAGGTCCAGAAGAGAGAAGGAACTCCAGTTTATTATTTAGGTTTTAATATGAACAAAGAACCTTTCAATAACATTAATTTCAGAAAAGCAGTTTCCCACGCGATCAATCGTGAGGCTTACGTGAAACAATTAAATGGGTTGGGAACAAAGAACGAAAGCATTATTGGTCCAAAAGTGTTTGGCTATGATGAAGGGGCTGCAGATGCCGGGTACAGTTATGACCCTGAAAAGGCTAAACAAATAATTGAAGAAAATGGATTTAAAGGCCAGCAAATTACACTGTTAGCTGCAAACCGTGAATCTTATATGAAGATGGCTGAAATCGTTCAGGCTCAGTTAACAGAAGTAGGATTGAATGTAGAGATTGAAACCATGGAATGGGGAACATTCCTTGAGACAACATCTGAAGGAAACTTCCAAATGACTTTCCTTGGATGGTCTAATAGCACAGCAGATGGAAGTGAGCTGCTGTATCCAAACTTGCATTCGGATAACATCGGTTCCTCTAACCGCATGGGCTATAACAACAGTGAGTTTGATAAACTTGTCGATCAGTCACGAGTAACAGTAGATCAGGAAGTAAGAAAGCAAAAGTTGATGGAGGCTAATTTAATTGCCATTAAGGATGCTGTCTGGATTCCTATGCATCATGGTGTTGTCACGGTAGCTTACGATAAATCCGTAAAAGGATTACAGATTGACCCAACAGGACAATGGTCCCTTTATAATGTCCACAGAGAGTAGAGGTGAGACAATGGAACAATTATTAGAAGTAAAAGATTTAGTTACCTCATTTCGAACAGCCGGGCAAAAGGTCCCTGCTGTTCGAGGGGTCTCTTTTTCAGTCGACCGAGGAGAGACGTTGTGCATTGTCGGGGAATCTGGCTGTGGAAAAAGTATTACCACCTTATCTGTTATGGGGCTGCTTCCTAACAATGGAGAGATCTCAGAAGGATCGGTTAAGTTTAATGGAGAAGAGTTAACTGTTAAAAAGAAAGATGAAATGAGAAGGTTGCGCGGTAATGAGATTTCTATGATCTTTCAGGAGCCTATGACAGCATTAAACCCTGTATTCACTGTAGGCTATCAGCTCATGGAACCCCTGAAAATACACACAAAGCTATCAAAGGCAGAGGTCAAACACAAGGCCATTGACTTATTAAATCAGGTCGGGATACCCAACCCTGAGAAAAAGTTAAAGCAATATCCTCACGAGCTTAGTGGCGGGATGAGACAGCGAGTCATGATCGCGATGGCCCTTGCTTGTAACCCTGCACTTTTGATTGCAGATGAACCTACGACCGCACTCGATGTAACGATTCAGGCACAAATTCTGGATTTAATTGATGACCTAAAAGAAGACCTGGGGATGGGGGTTGTTATGGTTACCCACGACATGGGTGTTGTGGCTGAAGTTGCTGATCACGTTATGGTGATGTACGCAGGAAATGTGGTGGAAACGGGAAGCGTGGAAGAAATTTTCGCAAATCCTAGTCATCCTTATACGAAAGGTTTGCTCGCGTCTGTTCCCAATGTTGACGATGCGAATCAATTATTAGAAGCGATTCCTGGTTCTTTACCCAATATCAATGAGGAGATTTCTGGATGCAGATTTCATCCCAGGTGTCCGTTCGCTTCAGATAAATGCAAGCAAGAAGATCCTCCTCATTTCACCTTGAACTCCAGTCATCAATCGAAATGCTGGTTACTAGAGGAGGTGACCGAACATGAGTCTCGAAACAAAGCCTTTTCTTGAAATGAATCAAGTTAAAAAATATTTTCCTATTAAAAGCAGCTTGCTTAAAAAAACGAAGGCAAACGTTCAAGCGGTTGAAAATGTATCCATCGACGTATTCGAAGGGGAGACTCTTGGGATCGTAGGAGAGTCTGGCTGTGGTAAGTCAACTTTGGGCCGAACCATTCTTGGACTTGAGGAACTAACCGGCGGATCAATCAAGTTTCGTGGCGAGGAAATTGGTGGTCTTTCGGAGAAGAAACTGAAGAAGTATAAAAAGGAAATG
This sequence comes from Halobacillus naozhouensis, assembly GCF_029714185.1. Classification (NCBI taxonomy): domain Bacteria; kingdom Bacillati; phylum Bacillota; class Bacilli; order Caryophanales; family Bacillaceae; genus Halobacillus; species Halobacillus naozhouensis. The sequence goes on from NZ_CP121671.1 coordinate 986,319, forward strand.
CAAATGATTTTCCAGGACCCGTATGCTTCCCTCAACCCCCGCCAGCGTATTGGAGATGCGCTAGAAGAAGCTTTTATTATTCATACGAATATGGAGAAGAAGGAGCGTGAACAGAGGGTTCGTGAGCTATTAGTTGAAGTGGGTCTTAAAGAAGACCATGGAGATCGTTACCCGCATGAGTTCAGTGGGGGCCAAAGACAGAGAATTGGCATTGCGCGAGCCATCTCCTTAAACCCTTCTTTAATTGTATGTGATGAAGCGGTATCTGCCCTTGACGTTTCTGTTCAAGCTCAAGTGATCCAACTGTTAAAAAAACTGCAAGACAGCCACCAACTGACCTATTTGTTCATTTCACATGACTTGGGCGTAGTCAGACATATGTGTGACCGCGTGCTTGTCATGTATTTAGGAGCTACCGCGGAGTTAGCACCTGCAGGTGAACTGTATGCCAATCCACTTCATCCCTATACGAAAGCTCTTCTTTCGGCAATTCCAAGACCGGTACCTGGCAAGAAAAAAGATAGGGTTCGTTTAGAAGGGGATCTTCCTAACCCTGCTAATTACCCGACGGGCTGTCCTTTTCATACTCGCTGTCCATTAGCCCATGACCGCTGTCGCGAGGAAAGGCCGGATTGGAGAGAGATTGAATCGGATCACTTTGTCGCCTGCCATGAAGTGTAAGGGCGCAGCAGTATAGACTAAAAAATACAGAACATGATAGTTACGATATGAATAGAAAGAGGCGAGAGAATGGATCAAATGGATTATCTTTATCAACCATATACAGCAAATCGAGTAGCGACTGTCGCAAGCAAGGGGATGGTTGCTACATCCCAGCCCTTAGCATCCCAAGCTGGATTGGATATGTTAAAACAAGGAGGGAACGCCATTGATGCGGCAATTGCTACGGCAGCTACGCTAACGGTCGTCGAGCCTACATCGAATGGAATCGGCGGAGATGCCTTTGCTCTCGTCTGGACAAAGAATAAACTGTACGGGTTAAATGGGAGCGGGCATGCTCCGGCCGCATTATCTATAGAAGAACTTAAGAAACGCGGCTATAATGAAATCCCTAAATTTGGATTTGTACCTGTAACCGTACCAGGAGTGCCGGGAGCGTGGGCAGAGCTATCGAAGCAATTTGGTAAGCTGCCTTTTAAAGATGTGTTAGCGCCCGCCATTCGATATGCGGAAGAAGGATTTCCAATATCCCCGGTGTTAGGTAGGTTTTGGAGATCAGCAGCCGAGAAGTTTAAGGAAACCCTTAAAGGAGAAGAATTTCAACATTGGTTCGATACGTTTGCTCCTAAAGGACGGGCACCCCAAATCGGTGAACAGTGGATTTCCCAAGGGCATGCCAATACTCTGAGAAAAATTGCTGATACAAATGCGGAGGATTTTTACCACGGAGAGCTGGCGGATAAAATTGATGAGTTTTCCCAAAAGCATGATGGGTTCCTGCGGAAAGAAGACTTGCAAAACTATCAGCCGGAGTGGGTGGACCCGATTTCTGTGAATTACCGTGGATATGACGTTTGGGAGATCCCTCCTAATGGTCAGGGGATCGTAGCTTTGTCTGCGCTTAATCTTCTAAAGGGTTTTCAAATGGAAGATAAAGAGACAGTTGATACGTATCATAAGCAGATTGAAGCGATGAAATTGGCTTTTGCTGACGGCCAAAAGTTTGTAGCTGATCCGCGTCATATGAATTTGGATTATACTGATCTGCTTGATGAAGAGTATGCTAGTGAACGTAGAAAGCTCATTAGCGAGCAGGCTCTTACTCCTGAACCCGGGCATCCTCCGAAGGGCGGAACGGTTTATTTAGCAACTGCGGATGATGAAGGAAACATGGTGTCCTTTATTCAAAGCAATTATATGGGCTTTGGTTCAGGTTTAGTCGTGCCGGGTACTGGCATAGCCCTGCAAAATCGTGGTCATAATTTTTCATTAGATGAAAACCATGCGAATGCACTAGCTGGAAACAAACGATCCTATCACACTATCATTCCTGGCTTTCTTACGAAGGAAAACAATCCTGTAGGGCCTTTCGGTGTTATGGGAGGGTTTATGCAGCCGCAAGGTCATGTCCAAGTGGTAATGAATACTATTGACTTTCACTTAAACCCGCAAGCTGCCTTAGATGCCCCTCGCTGGCAATGGATGAAAGATAAGACCATATGGGTGGAGCCGAATTTCCCTAGTCATATAGCTGAATCCTTAGCGAGAAAAGGGCATCATATTGAAGTGCAGCTTGAAAAAGGGGCTTTCGGGCGCGGTCAGATTATTTGGCGTGACCAGCAAACCGGTACATTATTTGGCGGTACGGAATCACGGACAGATGGGACCATATCTGCTTACTAAAGCCATAAAAGATCGAGAGGAGATGAGAGTATGATACAGCATTGGAATCTCTTCCTTGCTTTTTTTCGAGTAGGTATGCTCGGATATGGTGGTGGACCGTCCTCAATACCGCTTGTGCATAAAGAGGTCGTTGAAAAGTACAAATGGCTGTCCGATGATGATTTTGCTGACATTCTAGCATTGGGAAACTCGCTTCCAGGTCCAATTGCGACAAAAATGGCAGGATATATTGGGTTTCGTGTGTGTGGGATCTTAGGTATGTTAAATGCTGTTCTGGCTACGATTATTCCGACCATCACCATCATGATTGTACTGATTACTTCATTAAATAGTTTTAGGGATCAATCCTGGGTTAGCGGAATGACCCAAGCTGTCGTTCCCGTGGTCGGGGTCATGCTCGCCACACTCACCTATGATTTCTTTAAAAAGGCAAAAGGCAACCTGGGGTGGCTCTATACGATTCTATTAGCACTGGGTTCCCTCCTATTAATTGAATGGGTGGGGGTTCACCCTGGGATTCTCATTTTTACGCTTCTTCTATCAGCATTGGTGCGGCCAATGGGTAAGAAGGGTGAAGAATCGAAAGCTGCTGTACGTAAGGAGCAATCCTCATGATTTATTGGAAGATATTCATAGCGTTTTTTATTCCAGGAGTTGTAGGGTATGGGGGCGGTCCTGCTTCGATTCCTTTAGTAGAGAACGAAGTCGTAGAACGTTTTAATTGGATGACAGTCAACGATTTTAGCGAAATGCTGGCGATGGCGAACGCTTTGCCTGGCCCAATTGCAACGAAAATGGCAGGATTTATCGGATATCAGCAAGCTGGAATCCTCGGTTCGTTTGTAGGGGTGTTTGCAACGGTGGCCCCCTCATTAATCTTAATGATCGGGCTGCTCAGTCTATTGTATAAATTTAAAGACTCTCCCCGGGTTAAAACGATGACCGCCCTGATTCGGCCGACCATTGCCATTCTGCTTGGCGTGATGGCTTTTCAATTCTTCCGTAATTCCTATTTTTCAGCGGGAGCGATGCAAACCGTTATCCTGATTGTCGTTAGCTTCTTTTTATTGGAAAAAATAAAAGTCCATCCTGCTTTTGTTATTTTAGGGTCGTTAGTTTATGGAGCAATTTTTCTAGGGTGATGAATCCAGGCCATTTTTTAATGGTGTTGTTTTAATATCAGCAATAGCTTCTGCCTGCGAGAGTTGAAACTTTTCCGCTCTTGATTCGTATCTAATAGAAGTACGAAAGAGGAGGATCATGCATATGAGCAATTATTCACTTGATCAATTCGTTCAGCAAACGAAGCAGGATGAGGCAGAGAATGATTATTTTGAGTTAGAAACACAACGGATTCTGGAAGTAAATTTAACGGATGAAGTATGGGCGAAGTCTGGTTCCATGATTTCCTATAATGGCTCTATAAAGTTTGAACGAGAAGGAATTCTTGAGCATGGAGTTGGCAAGATGTTTAAGAAGGCTTTTTCTGGTGAAGGAAGTTCACTTATGAAGGCACAGGGGAGGGGGCGTCTATACTTAGCTGATCAGGGGAAAAAGATTACGATTTTTGACCTTGATCATGAGTCTATTACTGTGAATGGGAATGACCTCCTTGCTTTTGAACCAAACCTCGAGTGGGATGTTAAGTTGATGAAGAAAGTAGCAGGAATGATGTCAGGTGGTTTGTTTAATATTACAATGGAGGGGAGCGGGAGAGTGGCGATCACCTCACACTATGAGCCGCTGACGTTACTGGTCCGTCCTGGAGAATCTGTCATCACTGATCCCAATGCTACGGTAGCCTGGTCAGGACACCTGCAACCAGAGTTCCGCACAGACATCAGTTTTAAGACATTTCTTGGACGGGGGAGCGGCGAGTCCATTCAAATGGAATTTAAAGGGGAAGGGTTTGTGATCGTCCAGCCTTTTGAAGAAGTCTATACAACTGGAAGCAGCTCTTAACTGAAACGGTATTTTTATAAAATTAAACCTGTTAGTCATTTTTCATTGGGCTGCAGCATATTTTAAAAAACATGAAAAAAGTTAAGTCTTCACTCTTTACTTCATTGGAAAATCATTGTATTATGAAAGATATCAAAAAATAATAACGGAAACTTCTTATCCAGAGAGGCGGAGGGACTGGCCCTTTGATGCCCGGCAACCATCGAATCAATCCAAATAGGATTGACGAGAACGGTGCCAATTCCTGTAGGATGGTAACATTCTAAGAGATGAGAGGATCGTACGGAATATTACGACCCCTTTTCTTATACTGGATAAGAAAAGGGGTTTTTTGGTTTATAAACCGTCATACTCTCTTTATAAAGAAGTTCCGAATTAACAGAAAGGGAAGATGAGTTATGGCTACAGCTATTTTTGGTGCAGGATGCTTCTGGGGAGTAGAACCCTTCTTTGAACGATTTGATGGAGTGATCGCAACACGAGTGGGATACACGGGAGGAAATGCCGAGCATCCAACTTATGAACAAGTAAAAACGGGCACGACTGGTCATGCAGAAGCTGTGAAAATAGAGTATGATGCAAGCGTGCTGACGTATGAAGAGCTGGTCAATATCTTCTTCGAAGCACATGACCCAACGACGATTAATCAACAGGGGATTGACGTTGGTCATCAGTATCGCTCAGCTATTTTTTACAGCAGCGACCATGAAAAAACAATTGCCAATGAGAAAATTCAGCAATGGAATGAAAAAGGGATTTTCAAACGGCCGATTGTAACAGAAGTAACCAAAGCGACCGTATTCTATGAGGCAGAAGAACATCATCAAAAATATTCACAAAAAAATGGATCAGCTGCTTGCAGCATTGGTTAATAATAGTGCAAGAGGAAAGAGCCTTTCTTTTATAAGGAAGGTTCTTTTTTTGTAGCCTTAGAACATACTTCCAGTGATCTGCAAAATATGAAAGAATAGAGTGGGAATAGAAGGAAGTCTTTTTAATTCTTCGTTCATTGTTTTGCCAGGAAAGGAGGATGGGCATTCGTGTGGTTTAATGATGGGCTGCTCCTGATCATGACCATTTTTATGGTAATTGGAGCAGTAGATTACTATATTTTACATAACCGATGGGGTCTCGGACAAAGGTTCTATGATGCCTTTATGATGATGGGACCGCTGGCACTTGCGATGGTGGGTATCATTTCTTTATCGCCTGTTCTTTCGGCATGGCTGGCTCCTATCATTACACCAGTCTATCAATGGTTAGGGGTCGATCCTTCGATGTTTGCGTCAACGATTTTGGCAATTGATATGGGGGCCTACCAGCTTGCTGAATCTCTTGCGGAAAGTGATGATGCCGCGGTCTTTTCCTGGGCTTTTCTTGGAACCATGATGGGTCCTACGCTGGTTTTTACGATTCCAATTGCTTTAACGATGATCAGTAAACAGGATTATCCTTATTTTGCAAAAGGGATATTAATTGGCTTGATTACGATTCCTATCGGCTGTCTCGCTGGAGGGGCGGTGGCAGGCTATGAACTGTGGTGGATGATTCGGAATCTGATTCCTACAGTCATCCTGGCAGTCTGCATTGGATTTGGTCTGTGGAAGTTTACACATGTAACGATTAAGTTGTTTGCTCAATTTGGTAAAGCCGTTGAACTGCTGATTATAAGTGGACTAGTTCTGATCATTACAGAGACATTAACAGGCATTTCTATTGTGTCAGGTATGGCACCGATAAAGGAAGGAATAGGCATTGTAGGACGGATCACAATCATGCTGGCAGGTGCTTATCCGATGGTAACTTTTATTAATCAGCGCGGCCAGCGTTTATGGGAAAAGTGGAGCCGGAAACTTGGTGTAAACTCACTTGCTATGACTGGTTTTATTGCGTCTCTCGCTCATCATATTCCCATGCTTGCAACAATGAAGGAGATGGACACTAGGGGAAAAGTAATGAACGCAGCGTTTGCCGTCAGCGGGGCGTTTGTGCTTGGGGGCCATTTAGGATTCGTCGCCAGTGTCAATAAAGAGATGATTTTCTCTGTCGTCATTGGGAAGTTAGTGGCTGGTGTCCTGGCGGGCTGGATTGCTTTGCTGACAACCAGCCCTGCCGAAGAGACGAATGAGACCTTTTTAGAAAATGAAAATGGCTGTAAGAATGATTGCTATCAAAAAGGTGACCCCATAAATGATTGCTAAAAGGCGAAAGCTCGTTTTCTTTCCATGGTCCTGGAGACTTGCTGCTTCTTCAGCTGAAGAATACCCTTCTGACTCGTACTTGGCAATCGTCTGGTTGACGTTTCTCCCAACGTAAAGCGTCCCTACAAGTGCTATAATACTAACTAAAATGATGACAGCCATTAAAATCGGAAACATGATGACCACCACTCCTTTATTATTATATTATACATATATTGTACCTTATTATCGGTCATTGTGAGCCAATCATATATATAGGTTTGGTGAACTTTTACTGAGCAATTTAGTTCCAAGCGTGACGGAGCAGAGGTATAATTTAGTAGCTTGCCATTTTGAACGATAAAGCACCCTTTTTATAATAGATAACGGTGTGATTTTTTCTGCTGAGAAGGGCGGGGATAACGTGAGGTTATATAGTGCTTTAATTGGTCTAAGTTTAATTTGGGGAATGTCCTTTGTTTTTATAAAATGGCTGCTTGAACCTGCAGGTCCATGGGGAACAGTGTTTCTGAGGTGTTTTGCAGCTGTGGTCATTTTGCTTCCTTTTCTATGGATGAAAAGGGATAAAATAACTAAACCAATCCCCTGGAAGCCGATGCTCATTGTCGGTGTCTTTAATGCAGGTCTCCCATGGGGACTGATTGCTTTAAGTGAAACACAGATTAATAGCAGTACAGCCGCTGTCCTAAATGCTTTAACGCCGATTTGCACCGGACTTGTTGGGTTTCTTTTTTTCTCGATTCTGTTAAAAAAACGACAATGGCTTGGAATTGGATTAGGATTTGCAGGTATCCTCGTATTAATGGAGTTTAATGTCGGGCAGTTGTTTCATGAGAGCTTCGTGGGGATAGGAACCATGGTATTAACCACGATTTCTTACGGGTTCGCCACACAATATACAAAAAAACATTTGCAATCAACTAGTGTTTTGTTGCTAACCACATGCTCACTAGCTGCAGGAGCTCTGGTAGGCTTCGTCGGTACGATATTTACAGGCACAACAGCAGGATTAAAACCAGCCTTATTAACGGACCCTCTTATCTTGTTCGCGATAGTTGGTCTCGGGTGTTTCGGATCCGGAATTGCCCACTTGATCTTTTACTACATTATTAAAAACAGCAGTGCAGAATTTGCAACCTCTGTCACATATCTTGTTCCGATTACTGCCATGATCTGGGGGTATGTGCTGCTCGATGAACCTATTACGAAAAATTTAGCAATCGGTCTGCTGATTATTTTCGCCGGTGTTTATTTGGCTACAAGAAAGCCGAAAAAGGAACGCGAGATGAGTGAACAGCGGATGACCGAGGAAGCATGAGTCACACCTATCCTCAAATAAATTATAGGTACCTGCTTGTCTATAGTGATTTCGCAGTAATCATAAGTCTCGCAGGCAGATCATTCTAACGGTAGATGTTGTACTGTGTTAACCGGAATTCTAATGGTCACTTCGTAAACTTGTTTGCATAGCTGCTAGCTACCATGGAGTCTGGTTTTATTTTCGGTTCGATTCCTAGAGATTGGATCCGTGCCATCATCTCATTGACATATACACGGGTCTTATTTCGCTCCCCGGCCCCGATGTCAATATGGCCCTCTACCATAAAACTGGCTCCTTTATAAATGTAGGGGAGTACGATCTGGATAAGGGCATCAATGTACTCTTTGGTAAAAAGGGAGGCAACTTCTTCAGTTAAAGTCGTTTCATAGGAAATTCGTTCATGTAGTACAGTCATACACCTGGGAACGGTTACTTTGCGAAAGCATGCCCATGCCCCTTTGCCAATTCGCTGAACAACTATTCCTGTAATAAATAAAGTATGGCTCTCATGAATTTGAGAATCTGTTCCGAGCATAAGTTTATAATTACCTCTCGGGTCGTGCTTCATAAAAGAATAAATATGGGAGAACACTTCACTGTACGTCATCTGATTTTCTACGGAATTCTGAAACAGTATAGTCTTCAACCTCACCAGCTCTTTCTATGTGGATTATGAATCATTGGCGTAGAATGCCCATTTCTTATAGTCTATTCATTTCCTTTTTCTACATGTAAAAAAAGACAAACTCCGCAAGTAGGGAGTTTGTCTTTGCCCCACACGACGTGGGAAGCCTGATGTTGGCACAGGCCCTGCACGACGTAGGGTCTTTCGGCGTTGAAACAGGACGTTTCGGTTTTAGCCGAGCTTCCTCAGTAGAGTCCACCGGGACTTACGCCTTTGTTCTTAGAAGATAAAAATCCAGATCAATACGATTGCAATTATAAATGTAATGGTATAGATCGTAGTCAGCGTTGTAATGCTGGAGCTTTTTCCTTCTTTTTTTAAACTAGCCAATTCCTCTTCTGAAGAAGAATCTTCTTTTTCCTTTTTGATCATATCCCTTGCTACATACAAAGTACCCACTAAGGCGATTAAACTAACAACGATCGCAATGAAATAATAGATGGGATACATAGAAGTCATTCGCTCCTTTTTCACCGCTATGTTCCATTTATTTTATCATGTATCAGCTGAACCAGTCATTTGTCTGCACTACGTTATCATTAAGCTTGCTGTTGTGACACATCATCTGGTTTTGCCCTTTTGACAAACAGGGTAAGGATAAATCCAGCTAAAGCCAGTGTAAACGCTATCGTGTACACAAGCTCAACCCCGGCTACCATCGATTGGGACTGCGCCGCTGGTGAAGCAGGGTCTGCAGCATTTGCTAAAAAGTTCTCTCGTCTTGCCGTCATGATGCTGATGAAGACAGAAACACCAATCGCTCCGGAAACGGGCTGCAGTGTATTCATAATGGCTGTGCCGTGCGGGTAAAGCTGTTTCGGCAGCTGATTTAACCCATTCGTCTGCGCTGGCATCATCATCGCTGAAACTGACAGCATTAATAACATATAGCTAATAATGATCACGTAAAGCGGTGTGCTGGATCCAACTTGGCTGAGCGAGAACATGGTGGCGGTCAAGACCGCAGCTGCCGGGATCATTAACTTTCTAGGTCCGTATTTATCAAAAAGTTTCCCCATCACTGGCGACATCAAACCGTTTAGCAAGCTGCCCGGCAAGAGTACGAGCCCGGCTGCAGCTGCTGTTAACGCAAGCGGACCTTGCATAAACATCGGCAGGATAATTTCTGAAGAGAACATCGCCATAATGATAATAATAAATAAGAGCACCGCCTGCGTGAACATCGGATATTTAAAGACTCGAACATCGAGCAGCGGTTCCTCTATTTTTAATTGCCTTATTGTGAACAGGGCTAAAGCTATTACTGCAACAATAATCAGGGTTAGCACAAGAGGGTCTAAGAATCCTGCCTCATCTTCCCCGGCCAAACTAAAACCGAGGACCACTCCGCCAAACCCGACAGTTGAAAGCAGGATGGAAAGGATATCAACTTTAGGTTTAGTCACGTCACCGACATTTTTTAAGAATTTATAGGCGAAAGCCATGGAGAAAAGTGCAAACGGGATAACTGTAATAAAGAGAAATCTCCAGCCCAAATGTTCCACAATAATTCCTGATAGGGTTGGGCCGATCGCAGGCGCAAACATAATGACCAGGCCGACCATTCCCATGACGCCTCCACGGCGTTCCGGCGGGAAGATCAGTAAGAACGTGTTAAAAATAATCGGTATTAATAATCCTGTACCAACGGCCTGAATGAGGCGGCCTGCTAGTAGTACAGGGAAATTTGGTGCTAAGGCACAAATCACAGTTCCGATTGTAAACACAGTCATAGTTCCCATAAACATTTGTCTCGTTGTGAATGATTGAAGCATCAATGCAGAAATGGGGATCAGAATTCCCATTACAAGCATGAATCCTGTAACCATCCATTGGACAGTTGTTGCAGAAAGGCCGAATTCAGCCATTAGAGTCGTTAAAGCAATATTAAGCAGTGTCTCATTTAAGATGGCAAAAAATGCACCAATAATAAGTGAGATCATGACAGGTTTTACGCTGAAATTTGGATCATCAGCGAGAAATTCATAGTTTTTTTTGTTCGTTCCTTCCATAGATATGCTCCTTTACTTAGCTTCCTAACAATCTACTATTATACGGAAAGTTACGAACGAAAGATATCATTTTGTTTTAATTTTTTCCGTTCCGTCGATTATCCAATCAACTTTACTCCTAGGTTGCTGATTATCCTGATAACGATCCTCTTGCTTCATCCAATCAAGCCAAAAGGATAAGGCATCTTCACCGTCACGTTTAAGCCCACGCTGGAGACGGAGGCCCCGTGGGCAATCCACCCAGACGGTATAATCATAATAAGGACGCAGCTCATTACGGGCAGCGTAGCATCCTTCGATGACAACTACTCCAGATGGAGAAACGTCATGCCATTCAGCTAGCTCATCGTTATCCCAATCATAGCATTGATAACAGGCAGCTCGGTTTTGAGACAAGGGTTCAAGGACCTGTTCAAGCATCCGTTTCCAATCAAAGTGCCCGCCAATGTCTGGAGGGTAGACTCTTTGCCTGGAAGGGAAGTAGAAGTCGTCCATATGAACAACGGCTCCTTTCTGGGTAATGGAAAGCATATACTCAGCCCAGGTGCTTTTTCCGGCGCCACCACAGCCATCAACCCCAATTAGTAAAAGCTCCTTATCGTTGTTATGCAACCAGTCCATTACTTATCCTCCTTCTACATTTTTTCCGGTGTGTGAATGCCCAGAAGACGTAATCCTTCCTTTAAGACGACCGAAAAGCCGTAAACTAAAGTCAGTCGGGCGTGCAACTGTTCTTCCTGCAAAATTTTTGTGCCTGCATAATACTTATTGAACGCTTTAGCTAAATCAAGTAAATAGCGCGCAATTTTGGAAGGGTCGTAGTCTGTGTAGGCTCTCATAACCATCTCAGGGAAAAGACGTAATTGCTTCACAACCGTCCATGCATTTGGGTCATGAAGAGAAACTTCTGCATCCTCCTGCACATACTTAGCTTTTTCAAGCAGCGACTGGGCGCGCGCATTAGCATATTGCAAATAGGGAGCCGTATCGCCTTCAAACGTCAACATATCTTTAAGCGAAAACTCAACATCATTACGACGGTCATGCTTCAAATCATGAAAAATTACTGCACCAACACCGACCTGTTTCGCAACCTCCTCTTTATTAATCAAGGCAGGATTTTTATCCTCAATGTTAGTCTTCGCCTGATCAATAGCCTCTGCTAAAACCTCTTTTAATAAAATCGTTTTGCCTTTCCTCGTAGACATTTTAGAGCCATTCTGAAGCATCATCCCAAATGAAATATGTTTAACATCCTGGGCCCAGGGCAAGTTTAATTTCGCTAGCACATGTTTAATCTGTTGAAAGTGCAGCGTCTGCTCATGCCCAACTACATAAAGGGCCTCGTTGAACTGATAGCTGTTGTAACGGTCAATAGCTGCTGTTAAGTCACGTGTCGCATAAATTGTGGTGCCATTGCTTTTCTTAATTAAGCAGGGAGGAAGGCCTTCATCATCCAAGCGCACGACTTTCGCACCTTCTGAATCGGTTAGCAAGCCATTTTCTTTCAGCTGATACACCGTGCCATCCATTTTGTCATTGTAATAGGCCTCGCCGCGTGTAAGGTCAAAGGTTACGCCAAGCAAGTCATAGATTTTATTAAATTCTTCCAGGGAGGCATCTTTAAACCATTTCCAGTGCTTTACGGCTTCCGCATCGTTTCCCTCAAGTTTCTTAAACCAATGACGTCCTTCTTCAATTAGGGAAGGGTCCTGTTCCGCCTCTTCATGAAATCGCACATAAATCTTCGTCAACTCAGGGATTGGATTGGATCTGATTTGCTCATCATCTCCCCATTTCTGGTATGCAGCAAGCAGTTTGCCAAACTGTGTGCCATAGTCGCCAATATAATTGATCTTCATCGTTTCATACCCGCACTTTTCTGCCAGGTTCGCTAATGCATTACCGATCACGGTCGAACGAAGGTGTCCCATTGAAAATGGTTTGGCGATATTCGGGGCAGACATATCCAGTACAACATTTTGGTCTGCTCCAAACTGATGAGAGCCATAGTTAGTGCCTTCGGTGAGAATTTGCTTTAGTGTCTGTTCGGTTAGGACGGGCTGATTTAAAAAGATGTTAATATAACCACCGGCTGGTTGAGCGCTCGCAAACAGGTCATGCTCCAATCGAGGTGCAAGTTGGGCAGCTATTTTTGCTGGCGATTGTCGAAATGATTTGGCGAGTTGAAAACATGGGAACGCTAAATCACCGAATTTTTCCTGCTTAGGAATTTCAATAAGTGAGTAAACCCATTCGCGGCTAAATTCTTCCCCGAGCAGGTGGGATAATTGTAAGGCAAGGACGTGCTTTTCCATTATGAATTCCTCCTTTTAATATAAAAAACCTCGTCTCCCTAAAGAGACGAGGTTTAAGCTCGCGGTGCCACTCTCATAGCTGTAAACAGCCACTTGAAGTTGATAACGGGGGTCAACCCCGGCAGCTCCTACTAGCGTTCAGAGCAGCTTCTTAAAAGTCCGGTTCGCTCGTTGGCAGTCCATCAGGCTCACACCATCCCTGACTCGCTGAATGACACCTAAGAGTTACTCTCTTTATCTTAGAATTTTAGATATTGAGAAGATTATAACGGACTCCTAATCGGATTGCAATGTCATTTTTAAGAATAGTTGATGTCGCTTTAGGAATAATAAAAGGACGAGGAGGATGAATATGGATTGGATATGGAAAGCAGTTCTTATCATAATCGTAGGAACGTTAATTCTAAGAATAGCCGGAAGAAAGTCGATTTCACAAATGACACTGGCCCAGACAGTGATTATGATTGGGATCGGCTCCTTATTAATTCAACCTGTCGCCGGTAAAAATGTATGGGTAACATTTGGCGTTGGAGCGGTGCTCGTATTGACGCTTGTCGTGATCGAATACAGTCAAATGAAGATGAATTGGTTTGAAAAGTTTATTACCGGGCAATCTATAACGATTATTAGTAACGGCCAGCTTCATGAGAAAAATTTAAAGAAGCTTCGATTTACGGTGGATCAGCTTGAAATGAAGCTTCGACAGCAGAATGTGTCATCGATAAATGACTTGAAAACGGCAACGCTTGAACCGAACGGCCAAGTCGGCTATGAACTGAAGGATGATAAAAAGCCTGCCACGAAGCAGGATATTGATGATTTAAAAAACGAGATCATTAGTCTTAAAGGAGCATTAGGATCAAATGCTGGATTGCAGAGTGCACCTTCTACGAGTGGGAACGACATTTTTAAAGAGGTTGAAGATAAAGGGCGGAATCAGAATCCACCACAACAGCTTCAATGACCACTTAGCGGATTTACTACCTATATAAATGTACCTACATTGCAACCTGTGAGGATAGTGGTGATTGTTTTATGATAACCGTATAACTATCCTTCTTTCACTGCATACCCCATGCTTTAAATAATGGGGTATTTTTTCTCGCCAAGACAATTGTTAGAATATTATGCTATTTCCCCGTCATTGCGGGGATTTCCGTTTTTTGTAAAAAAATGAATCTCCATATAATCGCTTGTAACTCTATTAATAGCGATGAGAAAGGATGAATCGCAAATATCTCTCCATGAAACCGCTTACGCTCACTAATTGGAGTTTATAGGCATGACTTGTTTTATAACCCTTGATATACATTTGCCAAGTGTTATGATGAAACACGTCATATTAAGAGCGAACAAAAAATGCGAACGGGAGAGATTAACTCATATGATCAAACAAAAGATTGCTTTTCTAGGTGCAGGGTCAATGGCAGAAGCTATGATTTCTGGAATGGTTGAATCCGGGAATATTCCTGCCGAACAAATTATTGTTACGAATAGAAGTAATCGAGATCGTCTAAATGAGATTGAAAATAAATACGGGGTACGGACAGTTTTAAAAGATGAATTAAATTTTTCAGAAGTAGATCAATTTATTTTAGCTATGAAACCAAAAGATATTGATGCTGTTCTTGAAGATTTAAGACATAAAATCACACCAAATCAAGTGCTGGTATCTGTACTTGCAGGTATTTCCACCTCTTATATGGAAGAGCGCCTGAATGAAGAACAGCAAGTGATTCGTGTGATGCCGAACACATCAAGCATGCTTAGAGAGTCAGCAACTGCTGTGTGTCCGGGGAAATTTGCTGGGATGGATAATGTGTTAGTAGCAAAAGAATTACTGCAGTCCATTGGAGAAGTGTTTGTGATTGAAGAAGATAAGATGGATGTATTTACAGGCATTGCAGGGAGCGGACCGGCTTACTTCTATTATTTAATGGAACACATTGAAGAAACAGGAAGTGCAGAAGGCATGGATCGCGAAACGTTGAGAGAGATCGGGGCTCAGACTTTACTTGGAGCAGCGAAAATGATGCTTGAGCAGGACATTACACCGTCTGAACTAAGAGAAAATGTTACGTCTCCAAACGGAACGACTGCAGCAGGGCTTGACGCACTAAACCGCGCAGGTGGAGGAAACGCAATTTCTGAAGCGATAAAAGGTGCGGCAAGCCGTTCAAAGGAAATGAGTAAAGAATTAGAAGGAATGCTTGTCGGTCAAAAATAAATGAATTTGGACGTTTTCGAATAGATGAACCACAACGAAGAATTAGGAGTGATAAGTTGGTTAACGAAAAAAATAAGAAACGCGTAGTTATTAAAATTGGCAGCAGTTCATTAACAAGTCTTCACGGTGAAATCAGCCGCCGCAAACTTGAAAAACTTGTCGATGAGGTTGTCCAGCTTAAAGACGATGGTCATGAAGTACTTCTCGTATCGTCAGGGGCAGTGGCAGCAGGATACCGTAAGCTTGGCTGCTTATCACGTCCTAGTTCATTACCTGAAAAACAGGCTGCCGCCTCAATTGGTCAGGGGCTGCTGATGGAATCCTACTCTGACCTGTTTTTATCTCACGGATACATGGGTTCTCAAATTTTAATTACCCGCAGCGACTTCTCAGACGAAAATCGTTATAATAACGCGCGTAATACGATTAATGTTCTGTTGGAACGTGGCATTATTCCGATTGTAAACGAAAATGATACCATTACGATCGACCGATTGAAATTCGGTGACAACGATACACTTTCTGCTAAAGTAGCAGGTCTTGTGGATGCAGATGATCTAATCATCTTATCTGATATTGACGGTCTCTATGATGCAGACCCCAGAGAAGATGCTAATGCCCAGCTGCTCGATCGCGTGTACGAAATTACACCTGAAATCGAAGAAGCAGCCGGAGACCCTGGCAGCGACGTGGGTACAGGTGGCATGAAATCTAAAATTGACGCCTTTAAAATTACTATGGCTTCAGGCATCTCCTCGTTTTTAGGAAAAGCCAGCACGAATAATATCGTATACGATGCTGTTTATCGAAATGCTGTCGGGACTTATTTCGAACCAACACCAGAGCAAGTAAACTTAAATCAGAAAAAACAATGGATTGCGTTCAACTCCGGTCCTGAAGGGGAAGTTACGATCGATCACCGTGCGAGAGAAACGATTGTAGATATGAAGAATAGCTTGCTGCCAATGAATGTTCATCATGTAAACGGCCGCTTCAAGAAAGGATCCGTTGTGCGCATTCATGATTTAGAAGGAGAAGAAATTGGCCTTGGAGTCGTTAATTATTCTTCAGAACAACTTGAAGAAATGATCGGATTAACAGAACCGGAGCTTGAGTCTTATGAGTTAGCAGCCATTGAAAGTAAAGATTTAGTTTGTCACTTAGAAGTTTCGTTACCAGTAGGTGTGTAAGAAAGACTTATCATGCTCGATGAATGTTCACCAGCATCATTTCCCTGCTTCGACCGGGGATTAAAAAATCAAGGAGGTCTTGGATGACACTAACAAAAAGTAATGTGAACGTTGAGGAACAAGCGATAGAAGCCAAAAAAGCTTCGAAAAAGCTAATGGTACTTTCCACGGAAGAAAAGAACGCAGCACTCATCCACCTGGCAGATGTGTTAGAAAAAGAATACGAAACAATCCTGACAGCCAATGAAAAGGATCTTGCCAACGGTCGTGAGAAAGGATTTTCAGACGCATTTATGGATCGTCTGTCTCTATCAAAAGAACGCGTCGAAGATTTTGCTAAAGGGTTGCGTGAAGTAGCTGAACTTGATGATCCAACGGGTAACATTCTTTCTGATTGGAAATTAGAAAATGGTCTCCAAGTTGAAAAAGTGACGGTACCCCTTGGTGTCATCGGCATGATCTACGAAGCTCGCCCGAATGTAACAGTTGATGCAACTGGTCTTGCACTTAAGTCCGGCAATGCTATTATCCTAAAAGGCGGTTCTTCAGCCATCAATTCTAACCAGGCTATTGTAGAAGTTATGCACAAAGGACTCGCTGAAACGAAGATTCCGAAAGAGGCAGTACAATTTATCGCCAGTACAGACCGTGCTGCAACTAACCAACTTTTCACGATGAAAGAGCATGTTGATGTACTAATCCCACGTGGCGGCGGTAAACTGATTCAAGCAGTTGTGGAGAATGCCACTGTGCCAGTACTAGAAACCGGAGTCGGAAACTGCCACGTTTATATCGATAAAGAAGCTGACGTTAATAAAGCGATCAACATTTTGGTCAATGCTAAGACTGATCGTCCTGCAGTTTGTAATGCAGCTGAAACCCTTATCGTTCATAAAGACTGGCTTGAGAAAAACAGCGAAGCCCTAGTAAGTGCTCTACAACAGAACGACATTTCCGTTCATGGGGATGAGCACGTGATGAGTATTATCCCAGGATCCGTTCTTGCAGGCGAAGAAGACTGGGCTAACGAATACCTGAGCACAGACATTGCGGTGAAATCAGTCAACGATCTTACTGAGGCAATTGCTCACATCGAAACGTACGGTACGAAGCATTCAGAAGCAATTGTAACTGAAGATAATAAAGCTGCTCAAACTTTCCTGAACCTTGTTGATGCCGCAGCACTCTATCACAATGCATCAACTCGTTTCACGGATGGAGGAGCACTAGGGTTTGGCGCAGAAATCGGTATTTCCACACAAAAACTGCACGCCCGCGGTCCAATGGGATTACCAGCGCTAACGACGATCAAATTCCTTATGAAGGGCGACGGCCAGATTCGATAGAGCTTTTGTTCAATGGAGGGGAAACGGATGTTTCCCTTCCTTTTTTGTTTTTGAATGATATCTGTGAGTTCCCTTCCGGACTTATCTCATTACTGATCAGAAGCTGATAATCTCTAAGCGCTGCTAGATGAGCATCTCCAGATTTAAAGCCACATTTCAAGCAATACCAGTGATCACGCTCCCGGACCATTGGATAACTGCGACATTCCGCACATTGTCACCCATGATCAGGTCATCGTTTTGGTTCGTTTTTTCAAAAGTAAATCATTCCTTTATTAGATTGTAAGAAAAATCCTTCAATGGTACGATGGTGTAATCTGTATTTTTACAAGGGGGTTATCTAATGAGGCAGGAAGAAGCTGTTAAGGTTGTAACAGAGAGTTTAAGGAAGGATGAACGAGTCAAAGCAGTTTTCTTAAAAGGGTCGATGGGTCGAGGGGAGAGTGATGAGCATTCTGATGTAGATTTGTATTGTTTGGTGGAGGAGCAAGACGAGGAAGATTTTTTACAGGACCGAATGCAGCACTTAGAGGAGTATAGGGAAATTCTCATTTATGATGATATCTTCATTATAGCTCCGCAAGTCATTGCCGTATACGATAACCTACTGCATATGGATTTATTTACGGTGACGGAGAGAACGCTCTTACATAAAGATTATTTCAAAGTGTTGCATGATCCAGAAGGGAGGATGGAGAAATTCCGTCCATATCAACATTTGCGTTTATCGAAACAGGATTTCGTTGATGTGGTGGATGATGCGGCGTTCTTCCTGCTTCAATATAAAAAGTCAGCGGGCCGGGGGAACGATTTCTGGTGTGTGAAGGTGCTCAATGATGTGATGGTGAATGCAACGAAGATTCTGCTTCATCATTACTGTCCTGATCGTGCTCAACTCGGATTGAAAACTGCTGAACGCTCATTGCCAGAAGAATGGGTGGCGAAGCTTCAGTATGTTTACCAGCGAATCACGGTAAACGATCATACTTCAGCCGCAACCTTGGCTGCAAAGATACTTGCTCGGGAATTTAAGTGGATCTTTAATGAATTATCAGCAGCTAAGCATACAGCTACTGTCGCCTTTCTGAAAAGGATGATAGAGGAAACCTGTGGCGGTATTAGTGAGGAGTTTTGACTGAATTCTACAATATTTTTATAAATTTTTAGATGATAATTATTAAAAACAAGTTTGTACACTCTTACCGCAGGGTAGATAGTTAAAGTGCAGGCAAGGGAGTGAGAACTAACTTGACTCACGCTACTACTTATTTGGAAAGAGAGGGTATTATGTCTGAAAAAAATGATCGCAAACGCATGACGACGAACCAAGGTGTGCCGATTTCTGACAACCAAAATTCCAAAACAGCAGGTAGAAATGGTCCTATACTTATTGAAGATTATCAAATGATTGAGAAAATCGCTCATTTTGATCGTGAGCGTATTCCCGAGCGGGTTGTGCACGCCCGAGGGGCAGGGGCTCACGGTGTTTTTGTGACGAAAAACAGTATGAAGAAGTATACAACAGCAGATTTCTTAGCAGAAGAAGGGAAAGAAACGCCGGTTTTCACACGTTTCTCAACCGTGATACACGGAAAACACTCCCCTGAAACAGCACGGGACCCTCGCGGCTTCTCTGTTAAGTTTTATACAGATGAAGGAAATTACGACTTTGTAGGAAACACATTGCCGATATTTTTTATTCGTGATGCCATTAAATTCCCTGATGTCATTCATTCCTTAAAACCTAATCCTGTGACAAATGTCCAAGATCCAGCTCGTTACTGGGACTTCATGTCACTGTCTCCAGAATCAACGAACATGATGATCCACTTGTTCACAGATGAAGGAATTCCGGCAACGTATCGCAATATGCGTGGTTCAAGTGTGCATTCGTTCAAATGGTACAATGAACACGGTGAAACCTTCTATATTAAACTTCGCTGGGTGACAAAGCAGGGAATTAAGAACTTAACACCAGATGCTGCTCAGGAAGTTCAAGGGAAAGACTTCAACCATGCGACTGTAGATTTATATAATGCGATTGAGTCTGGAGATTATCCAGAGTGGGACCTATATGTGCAAGTGCTGCGTCCCGATGAACTGGATGACTTTGACTTTAATCCTTTAGATGCCACGAAAGATTGGCTAGAAGAGGACGTGCCGTGGGAGTTTGTCGGGACCATGACATTAAATAAGAACGTGGACAACTTTTTTGAAGAAACGGAACAAGTAGGTTTCAATCCGGGTGTACTCGTCCCTGGAATGATGCCATCTGAGGACCAGCTGCTCCAAGGTCGTCTGTTCTCTTATTCAGATACTCAGCGTCATCGTGTCGGACCTAATTATATGCAGTTGCCTATTAATCGACCGAAAAAGGGTGTGAGTAATAATCAGCAGGAAGGGTTCATGGCACGTGACACGGGCATTAGCCATACAAATTATGAACCAAACAGCCGGGAAGAGGAACCAAAACCGGTTGATGGTTATAAAGAACCTGCCCAGCCTTTAAGCGGAGAAATTGAACGTTCCATCATTGACAAACCAAATTATTACGGTCAAGCTGGGCGAATTTACCGAAGCTATGATCAGGATAAGAAAGCTGCGTTAATCCGCAACTTACTTGGTGATTTTGACCAAATTAAGGACCGCAATATTGTTGGACGGGCGATCGCTAACTTTTACCAAGCTGACGAATCTCTTGGAAAAACTTTGGCAGAAAAATCTAAGATTGATTTAGATGAGTATGTAGGTCGTACCGTATAGAACGGACAAAACCCTGCCACCTTAAATGGGAGGCAGGGTCCTTTACTGTACATTGAGGACACTGGGAGATGGTGGTATTCTGAATGAAATGCTTCAGATAAAAACAGGCAACAACAGTCTGAAGCTGATGTCACCTGTTATGAAAAAAATTTTTAACATCTTACCGCATTCGTTTTTAAATTAGGAAGTTGGCTTAAATGTTTTACAATCAGTTTCTTCACTATGATGTGCTTGTTTCCCCTTGTGACTCACTACATAAATAGAGTCTGCATGACATTTGTTTCCTGATCCCCAATATTTACAATTGTTTACTTCACAAAGAACATCTTGCGCCATAGTATCACACCTCCTTGTTTTGTATGATGAACAAAATGGGGGGTGTTGATACTATAAGGGAGGTAAGGAGTTTTTACCATATCCATTTGTGAACAGGATTAATATTTCAATTTAAGCATCTTGTTCTTCGATTTCCCAATCGTAATCAATTTGAACACTGTCCTTTAATGTTTGCGCTACTGGGCAGTTACGTTCAAAAACTTTTAGAGCACGTTCAGCTTCAGGCCGTTTGCCTGTTGGGATTTCTAATTGAAAGTGAATTTGTATATGTGTAATTTTCATGACACCTCCGGGGGCTTCAATGGTCCCTTCAGCATCTGCCTTCATTTTATCGGGGTAGGTTGGTATTTTGCGCGCCTCCAGCGCGCCGGAAAGTGTCCCGATCATTCAACCAGCAGCTGATGCAACAATGTGGTCAAGCGTCGACGGATATTCTGTTTCTGGTTCCTTTTTGTAAAAGTCCTTCACACCACCGTGAATCCCGTAATGAAAAGGCTCCTCAAAGTTGCCGATATAAGCACGGCGGTTTGGCGGTTGATCTTGATAAATACGAATTTTGGAAATCTCAATTGGTTTTGCCATTGTTGTTCTCCTTTCTCTTTTTTCTCTTAGTTCCCTCGCCATCTACACGTAAAACATTTGATTGGATCTAAAAGCGTTAATGCTTTAGAAAGGAGAAGTTTAATGATTAAAAGTGAAAGGCTTATATTTAGACCATATACGTTGGAGGACTTGGACTTTTACGCTTCTTTATGGGGAAATCCTGAGGTAGTCCGTTATATTGGGAAAGGCAAAACGAAAAACTATCAAGAATCCAGAAAAAATATGGAAAATTGGCTCTTTCCCCAGTATAAAGAAGGGATAGGATTATACGCCATGATTCTTAAATCAAATCAGCAATTAATAGGCCATGCAGGTTTAGTAAATCAAGAGATAGACGGGAAAAATGAAGTGGAAATCGGATACTGGTTGGTACCAAGCCAATGGGGGAATGGTTTTGCTAAGGAAGCATCGATTGCCTTTAGAGATTATGGGTTGTATGAACTTAACTACGGCAAGTTAATTTCTCTAATTAACCCCGATCATCCTGCTTCCATATTCGTTGCACGTAAAACAGGTCTTTCTTATGAAAAAACAGTAAGGTTAGATGAGGGCGATACATTAATTTACTCAATTTGTAAATCTTCCAACCGTTGATTCTAGTCCCGAAAAATCAAAAAATCTGCCTTACTAATGCATCATTCATCTTTGTGTGAGTGATGTATATTTTTATTTCTAAATCGATTTAAGCGTCTTGAAATGTGTTGTGGCTTTTCCAATGCCGTTGTAGTAAACTTAGCCATTTTTTGCTGTCTTTTTTTGCTTTTTTTTAAGTCATCCTGCTTTTATCAAAGGAATCATAAATAAGGGTGTTTACCAATTTTTACAGTGGGTATGAATTCCGTACGTGGGAAAGTTCCTCAATGTAAGTTCAGTACTAGCAGCAACTACGAATCCGACTTCGGAGAATCAATTTTTTGACAAGGAGTGTTATTTATGAAAGACCTATACCCTTCTAGAAAAAATAATAAGCCGGAGATTTTGGGACGGAAAGACCCTGTGATTCATACGGATCGATCAAAAGATGATCAAGCGCCTATTACCAGGGAACAGCTTGATTTCTATGAAGAAAATGGTTTTTTACAGATCGAAAACTTTTTCTCAGAGCAAGAGGTATCTCAAATGCAAAAAGGCATTTTTGAGCTGCAGGATTCCAGTAAAAATGTTACTTCTGACAAAGTAGTTCGCGAGCCGCAGAGTGATGAAATCAGATCGATCTTCCATGTGCACCAGGATGATGACTACTTTAAAAAAGTGGCCAATGACCAGCGCTTACTCGATATTGTCAACCATCTTCTTGGAAGTGATGTCTATATCCATCAGTCCCGTATTAATTACAAACCTGGTTTTACGGGAAAAGAATTTGACTGGCATTCTGATTTTGAAACATGGCATGTTGAGGATGGAATGCCACGGATGAGAGCAGTTAGTTTGTCCATCGCCTTATCAGACAATTATACATTTAACGGGCCATTGATGCTTATACCAGGGTCCCATAACTACTATGTCAGCTGTGTAGGGGAAACGCCAGATAATAACTATAAAGAATCATTGCAAAAGCAAAAGCTTGGAGTTCCGGATCATGACAATCTTAGCTGGCTCGCCGATCAAGGTGACGGCATTTCTGTACCTACTGGAAAAGCGGGTTCCATTACTCTATTCGAAAGCAATACCATGCATGGGTCAAACGGCAACATTACACCATACAGTCGTAACAATCTGTTCATGGTATACAATAGTGTGGAAAATCAGCTGGTGGAACCCTATTCAGGAGGGAAAAAACGTCCTGAATTCATCGCTGTTCGAGAAGGTGCGCCAACATTGACGGAGAGTAAGTAATTGCATAAAGAGGAGCTTTTCCCGAGAGTACTGACTATAATAACAAGCTGTTTCAAATAGGGGATGCCTTCATTTGAAACAGCTTTCTTTATTCTTATCTGTTTTGACAAAAACAGTCCACCTTTTTACATTTTTGAATGGATGCTTAAGCATACTTTTTTTGGTTTCATCAAAAATGAGATATACTATATGAAAAGAATTCGGTTCCTGGTTAACATTCACCACAGTTAACTTTTTAACCTGAAAAATGAGCTCCTGTTACTTAAAACTAAGGAGTTATTTTTTTATGCTTTTACACCTAGGCGATAGGAAGTGATTCATATGAGCCACACAGAAAATATGACGGGCGAATCGGGATATAAATCAAAGGATAAACCTTTTTGGATGGCCATTGTTGCGTTGACAGTTGCCTCGTTTATGACTTTTTCAAATATTTATATGGTGCAGCCGATCCTGCCTCAGTTTGTTGGCGAGTTCGGAGTGACGCCGACTGTATCTAGTTTAATGTTATCCCTAACGATTTTCTCGCTTATTTTGGGGTTGTTGTTTTTTGGTCTAATGTCGGATCGATGGGGCAGAGTAGCCTTAATGAAAGGGACGATTCTGCTTTCTATCATTCCTTTACTCATTATTCCCTTTTTAGAATCCTTTACGAATATACTAGTGTTAAGGTTTGTACAGGGTTTTTTTGCTGCTGGACTGCCTGCTGCAGCCATTGCTTATATTGGAGAGGAATTTGAACAGCGCAGTGTACGGATAGGGATATCTTTTTACATAGCTAGTAATGCTGTTGGCGGTATGTTTGGCAGGGTTTTCGTAGGTTATCTGACTGAGCAAACGTCCTGGCAAACTGCTATGTGGCTGTTATTTGGGATAGAAACGATTTTTTTCTTGCTGTTTGTTTTCTTACTTCCTAAATCTCAGAACTTTGTAGCAAGTGAGCTTCCAGTGAGAAAGGATTTGGCTATGATGTTTGTCCACCTGAAAAATAAAAATCTTATCCCCGCATTTTACATGGGGATTGTGATTCAACTGGCATTTACAGGGGTTTGGACCTATTTGCCCTTCTATTTAATGGATGCCCCCTATTATTTATCGATTGGAACCATTACGTTAGCTTATTTTGCATATGGTATGGGGTTAGTTGGATCACCACTTGCCAGCAAACTATCTCTCACATTTGATTTAAGTAAAATTGTCATTATTAGTGCAGTAGTGATGTTGACAGGGATCGCCGTAACGGTATTACCGATGGCATCGCTTGTTTATACTGGTCTAATTCTAATGTGTTTAGGATTTTTTGTCATCCATTCGATGATGGCATGGCTTGTCAATCAACAAGCCACTCATCACAAGGGAGGGGCTTCTAGTCTCTACCTTGTCAGTTATTACGTGGGAGTATCTGGAGGCGGTACAATTACAGGTTTCCTATGGAGTCGATGGGGCTGGGCGGGCGTTATTTCGCTAGCTGTTCTTGTCATCCCAGGTGTCTTGTGGGGCAAGAGAACATACCTGCGCCCTTCATCAACATAATATTGTCTGCCCTTAAAGACCCCACATGACGTGGGGTCTTTTGATGTTGGCACATGCCCTATACGGCGTTGGGTCTTTCGGTATTGGCAAATACCCCATATGACGTGAGGTAGTTCGGTGTTGGCACAGGACGTGCCGGTTTTAACCGAACTTCCTCCGTCTCTCCCAGCGCACTTGCGATAGTGTTCCCAACATCTCGTTTTATGTAGGGTGGACCAAATGAATGAATACTCATTATCTGACTTGAATTTTCAGAATAGTCGATATAAAATAGGTTTACATACTAACTGGTAGGTATGTTCAGATGAATGTTAGACAAGCGTTCAATGAATCGGTTGAGCTATTTTTAAAAATCAATAAGGAATAGGGGAGAATTCACATGACGATTGAACAGGTGTCGGTAATTGGAGCGGGTTCAATGGGACATCAGATTGCTATGCTTAGTGCGATGGCAGGCTTTCAGACGAATATACAAGATATGAGCTTGGATTCTCTTGATGAGGCGAGGACAAAATTAACAAACATTATGGACAAATGGGTACGCAAGGAGAAGATCACCACGAAAGCTCGTGATGAAGCATTTGAGCGTCTCATGTTTACTACAGACTTACGGGAAGCGGCGGATGAAGCCGATTTGGTTATTGAAGCGGTGGTGGAGAAGCTTGATGTGAAGCGTAAAGTCTTTGCAGAATTGGATGAGTTGGCCCCGAAACACGCTGTATTTGCCACAAATTCATCTACGATTGTAAGCTCGTTGATTGCTGATGCGACTTCGAGACCGGAGAAAGTGTGCAATATGCACTTCTTCTTTCCGCCACTCGTGATGGATTGTGTAGAAGTCGTCAAGGGGGAACATACATCGGATGAGACTACTCAACTTGCCATGGATGTTTGTGATCAGATGAATCGCACAGCTGTCCTGTTGCAAAAAGAAATCTCAGGTTTTATCGCGAACCGAATTCTGTTTGCCATTCAGAAAGAAGCAATGGCTTTATACGAAGGAGGATACGCTGACTTTGAGGATATTGATAAAATCACTCGTAAAGCATTAGGTCATCCTATTGGTCCATTTGAAGTGATGGATCTTTCAGGCATTGATGTCGGGTATTATGTAATGCAGCAGCGTTATGCGGAATCGGGAGATCCAAATGATCAACCACCAAAGACGCTTGTTGAAAAAGTGGAAGCTGGTGAATTTGGCCGGAAAACAGGCAAGGGTTTCTATACCTACAGCAGTAAGGTGAAGAACTAGAGGAGGAAATGATTCAATGCATGAGACAGAAATAGGCGTGCGATTTTGCGAAACAGATTTACTGGGACACGTGAATAATAATAACTTTTTTGTTTATTTAGAGGATGCAAGAATACGCTTTTTTGAGGATCTAGAGTTAGTAAAAAAAGATTGGAATTTCATTCTTGCTTCTATTAAGTGCGACTTTTTAAAGCAGGTTTATTTTAACCAGAAGCTGATTATTAAAAGTGGCGTAGCTAAGATCGGTAATTCAAGCTTTCATTTGGAACAGGATATTTACGAGAAAGAATCAGGAGAAATTGTAGCGAAAGGATCAAGTGTAATTGTCCAGTTCGACTTCGAGCAGCAGCAAAGTGCTCCCTTAACGGAAGCCATGAAAAAACAGTTGGAAGTTTACCAAATGGCAGCTAACTAGGAGGGAAATGTATTGGCTTATACAGTTGATACTCAGAGAGTTCGTAAAGGTGAAGAAATTGATGAACAGGGGATTGAGTCCTTTTTACGTGAAAAGCTTCCTAACCTTCCAGATGAAAAACTGGAAGTAAGGCAATTTGGGGCGGGACATTCCAATCTGACCTATGAACTGACAATAGGTGGTTGGGAGGCGGTGTTACGTCGTCCACCTATGGGGCCAGTTGCTCCCAAGGCCCATGATATGGAGCGTGAGTACCTTGTGTTACAAGCGCTTCATCCGGTTTTTCCTCTAGCACCAAAGCCGCTTGCTTTTGAATCGGGGAATCTCTTAGGCCGGCCTTTTTTTGTGATGGAGCGTCGTCATGGACTTGTTTTTGACACGGAATTTCCTAAAGGGATTCGACCCAATCCCGAGTTCGGTCGTAAGCTTTCTGAAACCATGGTGGATCGATTGGTAGAGTTGCATTCAATAGACTATAAAGCTACTAAGCTCAAAGAAATGGTGAAGCCCGATGGATTTATGGAACGTCAAATTCACGGCTGGATCAAAAGATATGAAAAGGCAAGAACAGATGATGTGGTGTCAGGTGAGCGATTGAAGAAATGGCTGGTGGCGCATATTCCAGACTCAAATGAAGCGTCCATTATTCATTACGATTATAAATTAAACAATGCTTTGTTTGATGAAGAAGCGAATATGGTCGGGTTATTCGACTGGGAGATGACTACGGTTGGTGACCCACTGGCTGATCTCGGAGCAGCAATGAGTTATTGGATTGAAGCAGAAGATCCGGAACTTCTAAAAACGGGCCTCGGCAAGTCGCCGCTTACGGTTAACGAAGGATTTTACACCCGGGACGAGTTTATGACCAGATATGCGGAAAAGAGCGGTCGTGATCTCAGTAATATAAACGTGTATGTAACATTTGCCTACTTTAAACTGGCCGGGATTATTCAACAAATCTATTCCCGATACAGGAAAGGCCAAACCGATGATCCAAGGTTTTCTCGTATGAATATATTTGTTAATAACTTAATTAAGCACGCAGAAGAAACGGCCGGGTTATGAGATGAGTGACATCCAAGTTATTTTTAAAAAAGAAGATATTCAGCCAGACCTGATGAAAGGGAAAGTCGCTGTCGTATTTGATGTACTGTTTGCCACGTCAACTATTACAGCCGCTCTTGCTGACGGAGCGACTTCGGTCATTGCCGTATACGATCAGGCTCAAGCCCGTGAAAAAGCAAAAACGCTTACCGATCCTTACGTGTTAGCTGGGGAAGACAAAGGAAGGACGATAGAAGGCTTTGAGCATCCCTTACGAAGATACTTGCAGCCAATTGCAGCCGGAAAGCATGTAGTGTTGTCGACAACGAACGGAACTGTGGCACTTAATCGATCAAGCCAGGCTGATGCTTTATATGCCTCGTCTTTATTAAATAATCCGGCAATGGCGCACTACCTGGCTGAGAAGCATAAGAACGAGACAATCGTACTTGTCTGTTCAGGTACAAGCGGACATTATACTATGGAAGACTTTTATGGCGCAGGTAGTTTAGTATCTTTTCTTATGAAAGAAGGAGATTTTCAGCTTTCTGATGCGGCACGCACTGCTTTGCATTTTTATCAGGGGAGCGGTTCCACTGCCTTTGAGTTACTGCGCTCTACTAGGATTGGGAAAATACTTGTGGAAATGGGCATGGATGAAAAAGAGATTGAATTTGCAGCACAGGAAGGACTTTTTAAAACGATCGCTAAATATGAGCCAGAAAGCGGCTCAATTAAAAAGTTAACGTAATATATTGTGATAAATACAGATTACTGACACAGGTCGACAATAATTTCCCGGGAAATATAACCTGAAAACGGAAGATTTGCCCTCAAAAAAGGCTGTTTTGCTGCGGAACAAGTAGCAGCAAAAATCCATACGAAAAGCGCCAACAAAAAATATGCTTTGAATTCTATAGGGAGCTGATAGTTATGAGAAATCTAAGTAATGATCATTTGAGTGTGTCACTGAATGGACCAGTTCTTTCCTGTGTATTAAACAGACCCGATAGCTTGAATGCCTTTTCTGACCGGATGATTGCAGGTTTACAGGAAGCGTTGCTTGAAGCGGAGAATAATGAAGAAATTAAAGTTGTGGTCCTGTCCGGGGCTGGAAGGTCCTTTTCAGCGGGTGGTGATGTGAAAAATATGGGCAAGGCGACAGCCAACCATCTGTATGAGCATGTGGGAGAATTAAACCAGTTAATTCTTAAGATCAAGGATCTTGCTAAACCTGTAGTTGCTGTGGTGCACGGTTACGCTGCGGGAGCCGGGTTTAACTTAGCCCTTGCCTGTGATCAAATCATTGCAGCAGAGGAAAGTAAGTTTGTATTAAGCTTCGCACAGGTTGGGCTCGTCTCAGATGGGGGAGGGCACTATTTTTTAATGAAGATCCTTGGTCCATACCGAGCGAAGGAGCTTCTATTTAGAGCCGAACCTTTGCCGGTGGAAACAGCGGTTGAGTGGGGATTGGTCAATCGTATATTTCCGCTTTCTGATTTGGAGGAAGGGGCTATGGAGTATGCCCTTCGTCTGGCCAAAGGACCTGGACAAGCACTTGGAATGATGAAAAAGCTTGTTGATCAGTCAGACCAATCTGATTTAGCGACAATTCTTGAACAAGAGCGGTTAACGCAAACTATGATGGCACAAACGGACGATCATAAAGAGGGAATTCAAGCCTTTAAAGATAAACGAAAGCCTGTTTTTGTTGGAAGGTAAGGAGGTGTAAATATGAAGGTTGTTCAGTTCGAAGAGTATGGAGGACCAGAAGTTTTACAAATGGCTGAAATGGAGAAACCGAAACCTATGCCTGGTGAAGTACTGATTGCAGTAACAGCCATCGGTGTGAATTATGCTGATACGGCTAGGAGGGAAGGGGCGTACGTCGTTCCCACGCCGCTCCCCTTTATACCTGGTGCAGAGGTCGCGGGAATCGTTGAAGAAGTTGGAGAAGACGTTGATAGCTACAAGGTAGGAGATCGGATTGTTACACTTGTCGGTTCAGGTGGTTATTCAGAATATATAGTCACAAAAGCTGCTGCGCTTATTCCTTTGCCAGAAGATTTAACTGATGAAATAGCGGCCTCTCTCCCGCTTCAAGGGTTAACTGCTTATCACCTGTTAACCACCATGGGTCGTCTAGAAAAAGGTGAAACAGTGCTTATTCATGCGGGCGCTGGAGGAGTTGGGTCTTTAGCCATTCAGCTTGCTAAGCATTTTGGTGCCGGCAAAATTATTGCGACAGCCAGTACGGAAGAAAAGCGAAAGACAGCTCGTGATCTAGGAGCTGATCATACAGTGGATTACACGAAGTATGATTGGCGGGATGAAGTGATGAGTGTAACAGAAGGAAACGGGGTTGATATCGCCCTCGAAATGGTGGGAGGAGATATATTCCACGAAACCATTCGGTGCATGCGATCATTTGGCCGAATTGTTGTTTATGGGGTTGCCAGTGGGCATCTGGCTGAAATGTATCCTTCGGGGCTAATGAATCGTAATTTGTCCATTATCGGTTTCTTTTTGCCAGAGATTATGAAGAAGCCAATTTTATTTGAGCGAAGCCTTCAAGACCTGATGAAGTTGGTCAGCAGCGGAAAGCTGAAATTAACAATTGGAGGGACTTATCAGTTAAAGGATGCGGCAAAGGTTCATGAATTAATGCAAGCAAGACAGACGAAAGGGAAGTTAATTTTAAAGCCCTAGTGACTGGAATAAATAGAAAATCAAACTCAGTTTGAGCATTTATATGAACAAGAAATTTCAAGTCTCCTGAATATACTAAAGGCTGCACTCTAATAGGGGAGTGCAGCCTTTGCCAGAGTTATTTATTCATATAGTGCTCAATTTCCCATTGACTGACTTGCAGAGAGTAAGTGTTCCACTCTCGTTCCTTTTCTTCAAGGTAGATTTTTGAGGTGTGCCCCCCTAAAGCATCCATCAATACTTCATCAGCCCTTAAAGCTTTAAGAGCTTCTTTTAAATTAGTTGGTAAAGTAGGAACACTTTCGTCGCTGACTTCATAAAGGTTGCGAGTTTCAGCTTCTCCTGCATCCAGTTCGTTTCGAATGCCTTCAAGACCTGCTTTAATTAGCACGGCGAGTGTGAGATATGGGTTCGCTGTCGGGTCAGGGTTACGAACCTCAAATCTAGTGCCATTGCCACGGGTCATAGGAACACGGATCATGCAGCTGCGGTTTGAGTGGGACCATGCTACACTAACCGGTGCTTCATAACCTGGAACGAGACGTTTATAGGAATTTACATTTGGATTGGTAATCGCAGCGATTCCGTTAGCATGCTGTAAGATTCCCGCCATAAAATGTTTCATTGTATCTGAGATTTCATCATCAGCATGCTGATCGTAAAAAGCACTGTCGCCATCAATAAATAACGAAAGATGACAGTGCATACCGGATCCATTTCCTCCGGTGATCGGTTTTGGCATAAAGGTCGCATGATAATCATGGTTTGATGCGATATCCTTTACTACGTTTTTAAAGGTTTGAATGTTATCCGCTGTCTTTAACATATCGTCGAATCGAAAGTTGATTTCATGCTGACCCTGTGCAACTTCGTGGTGAGAGGCTTCCATCTCAAACCCGAATTTCTTCAGGGTACGGGCAATATCGCGGCGAACTTTATCCCCCTTGTCTTTAGGTGAGGCATCAAAATATCCTGCCCGGTCATTCATTTTACGAACAGGATATCCTTCTTCGTTTAACTTAAATAGAAAGAACTCTGGTTCTGGACCGACATTTACTGTATATCCCAGATCCTTAGCTTCTTTCATGGCTCTTTTTAATATATATCGTGGATCCCCTTCGAATGGGGTGCCATCGGGTGTATAAATGTCACAAATAAATCGAGCAATACGATCTTCATTAACATTTTCAGGTAACACCTTAAATGTGTCTAAGTCTGGTACGAGATACATATCACTCTCTTGAATTTCAGAAAAACCGGAAATAGAAGAGCTATCAAACATAGCTTCATCATTTAATACGCCATCAATTTCTTCAACCGGTAATTCCACATTCTTTGTATCGCCTAACATATCGGTAAACTCCAGGCGAAGAAATTCTACGGCTTCATCTTTTACAATCTGTTTAATACTATCTTTCGAATAATTCATGCATTTCCCCTCATCTTCAATTTTGTTTATATCATACTTAGGTAGATTCCCATGAATACTTTCTATTAAACCATGGAATATTATGGGGATGTCAAGGCGCTGACAGAAAGTATGAGAGGGCAAGGTTTAACTTTCTGTTATTTGCGGTAAAGAACAACTAAATCTATTAGAAAAAGGAGTGGGCGATATGCCTTGGGACACTCAAGATTATCCAAGTTCATTAAAAAGCTTAGACACTGTGGTAAGGAAAAAAGCGATTGATATTGCAAATGCCATGATTGATGAGGGATATGATGAAGGGCGCGCCATTCCAATTGCAACGGAACAAGCTAAAGAATGGTATGAGAATGCATCACAGGCTGAAAAGCAGGAGATGAGCAATAAAAGTGACAAGGGGTTGCGGAACCGGGAGAAAGGTGATCAATCCTCCAGTCGTCCAGAGTTATTAGATAAAGGCGAACATGTTGTCTCCCATGAGAACGGCTGGGCTGTTCAGGCGGAAGATGCCAAACAGCCTTCTGATGTATTTGAAAATAAGCAGGATGCTGTAGATCGAGCGAAGGAAGTAGCAAAAAATAAAGGAACGAGTGTGATCATTCATAAGCAGGATGGCAGTATTCAGGACCAGACATCTTACAGCGATTAAACGATCATTCTAAACCAGAAAATATCTTAGATTTGTTCTGTTACCTATAAAACATGGTATGATAAAGGGAAGAAATAGCATGGAGGTTAAGAGATGAATGGTCAGCAACGCAAAGATATTAAACCTGGTTTAGAAGTCGATATCGTTTTAAAAAAAGATCAGCGTAGTGGAAATTTAACACGAGGAATAGTTAAAGATTTACTGACTAAATCACACAGCCATCCTCATGGCATCAAAGTTCGTTTGGAGGATGGGCAAGTAGGAAGAGTAAAGCAAATACATGGATAAGTGAAAACCCCCCGCAACCTGGCTACTTAGTGGCAAGGTACGGGGGATTTTTTCAGTTTGTTTCCTGCCTTGATTTTACAAAATCTTTAAATGGAATCTCTACAGTAAAAAAGTCACCATCCTCATCTTCTGTAACAGCCATGATGGTGTAGTTTTCACCGAAAATTCTTTTCATTGCATAATCTCCGCTATTAAATGGCTGACCGAGGCCGAAACCCGTATTTATGATGGTGTGCCGGTTTTCCTCTGTTAGGTTAGCGGTTTCTTTTAACATGACCATTGGCCGGAAAGCAGAGGTATTATAATTGTCATTAATTTTATCCCAATCTATTTCAACAGTAACGAATTCAGAAGCTTCTCCTAACATTTCTTGTATTAAATCTTTAAGTTCCCTTAGATCTAATAAATAAACTACGTCTTCAGGTACGAGTTGATTTAAGTAATGAGCAGGCATTTTCTTCGCTCCTTTGCTTACTGACAATGTTATAGTATCATAGTTCGGAAAAATAAAGCTTATATATTGGAAAAAGCGGTTCAGACTACAGTCTGAACCGCTTTATAAGTGAAAGAAAGCAACATGTTCAGCTTTCCTCTTTGTATACATCGGACTAATGAATTTAAATTTTTCGTTGATCGTCTTGCATTTCCATTGCAAGTGGTTATGAACCAATATTGCCGCGGTTCTTCTACAAGGTAGTTTTTATCAACTTAAACGACGCAATCCCTACCTCTATTGCATCCTTACAGCTCCGAAGCTGATCCAGTGTGATTAAGTCGTGATAAAACATAGCAGAATGCCAGTCTCATACACATCACTCTTTCATTGTTCCGAGTTACCTTTAGCGAAGGCACTAATTTAACAGTATAGTTTAGTTTATATGATTTGTCAATATTGGTACTCTGGGTTAAGAATGTGGCCTTGATGTTATCCTAGTTTCACAATGGTCCGGCCACGCGTTTTGCCCTCCAGGATCTTCGTTAATGTTTCAGGAACTTGTTCCAAAGAAATTACTTCTTTAATTCTATTGAATGTATCATTTATCTTCAGGTCACCTGCCAGTCGGTTCCATATTTCCTTTCTTGTTTCCATCGGGCAGTAAACTGAATCTATCCCAAGAAGATTAATACCTCTTAGAATAAAAGGATAAACCTGTGTTGGAATATTTGTCCCCGCCGTAAGTCCACTTACAGCTGCAGCCCCATTATACTGAAGCTGAGAAAGAAGGGAGGCGAGCGGTTCTCCTCCTACGGGATCAACAGCTGCGACCCAGCGTTGTTTCCCGAGAGCCCTTAGTTTCCCGTCATATACATCTTCCCGTGAAATGACAGAGCCAGCTCCAAGATCTAATAAGTAGTCTTTATGTTCTATACTGCCAGTGCTTGCTTCTACCTCATAGCCTCGCTTGGCGAGCATAGCAATAGCCATACTGCCCACACCGCCTGTAGCCCCTGTAACCAGAACGGGACCATCGCCTGGAATGAGACCGTTTTTCTCTAATTTATGGATAGACAATGCAGCAGTAAAGCCTGCGGTCCCATAGATCATTGCTTCTTCAAGGGTTAACTTATCCGGAAGCGGAACAATCCATTCACCAGGGATAGAGGCGTATTCACTATATCCGCCATGGTGGGAAACGCCGATCTCGTAACTTGTAGCAATCACAGCGTCCCCCTCCTTGAAACGATCATCTTGTGATTGAACAACAATTCCAGCTAAATCGATTCCTGGAATGATAGGATAATCTTTTACCATCGGGTTTCCAGGTGTTGATACCATTCCATCTTTATAATTCACACTTGAATAATGGACTTTAATTAAGACCTCGCTTGAAGGAAGATCATCAGTTGAGATGGTCTTTATGTCGGCCTTCGTCTTTCCATTCGACTGGTCAATATAAAATGCATTAAAATTACTCAAACGGATCACCTCTTTTGTTGAATACCAGTATCCTAAGATAGTCTACTTATTATTCTTTAAGTCTTCGTCATATTTTTCCTCAGATGAAGAGTTATTCTTGGAGCGTTCACCGTGTTTTTCATCGCGCTCATTCTGTTTGACTTCTTCTTCAGGGATGTCATCATCTATAAGCTGTTCCTTCTTGATTTTTTCTTGAAAATCTTCCTTATCTGGATGGATTTTTTTACTTTGCTCAGGCATCTGCCCCACCTCCATGACAACTATATACCCTGATATTGCTTATCACTAAACCTATAATATAAATATTCTAATACAAAAGGATCGGCTGCTCTTGACTCCCGAACAATCGATCTTTTACGACCCTTTCCTTAAATTTTTAGGGTCTTTTTTGTTCCTGTAGTGATTTTTAAGCTTTCTTACAACAGGGAGATGCGTCACATAGTCAATAGCTTTACTCAGGATTAGTCCATGAATGATCACCCCGATTACCGTAACGATAACGATAATGACATGTCCGACTATCGATTCTGGCTCAAATCCAGCTCTGCCGAAAAAGATTAGCGCCGTAAGGGTATATATAAATGCTTCGGTATAGCTGGTCAGTTTATCTTCTATGAGAGTTAGTGGAATAATGAGTAATAAGATAAACAGGAACATGATGATGGCAAGAGGGAAAAGACGCTGACTTTTTAAGAACCGGATAAATGGCTTTGTATAGTATTTTGTGATTGATTTAAGCCTAAATAAATGGAGGATTCATGCTACTCTGGCAAATTGAAACAGGGCATCTAAGGGGATGGCTGCGATGACAATAAATGGGTTCTTTTTTATAAATGACCATTTATGTTCACTAGTAAATAGCCTGTAGAGAAAATCGATGAAGAATATACTCCACGTAACCCATACGATAAAACTGTCATAAGGTGTTTGCTGCCAAATAGTTGAGACAGACAGTGTAGCAAGGAAGACCATGATCAATTCATAGGTGGTTTTGGAGAGGTTAGTTTGTAATTGCTTCACTGTTATTAATCTCCTTCCTAAAAAAACATGCCACAAACTAATTATAGCATGTTGGCAGTTACCACATAATTTTAAATCTCATAGCCGCCTCCATTAATCGTGCATCTCTTCCCATTCTTCCAGGGTGATGCATCCATGGTCTGATCCTCTCTAAAAACACTTGATCGCACATTCTTTTTGAACCGTATTTCCGGTAACAAACGTCATGTTCCATACAGAGAGCATCTAACTGATTTACAGGAGCCCCTGGACCGCTGCACCATGGCCCGCAATATCGATAACCAGGAAAACAAGGCATTTTACCTTCATCCTTTCATGATGTGATCTATTATTCTATGTGGTGCAGCGGTGGGGTGATTAGTGGAGGTGTCTAGATGGAAACAAATTACATGGATGAACATTCAGGGAAGCTATAAATGGGGGAATGTTCCAGAGTTAATTATTTTCTATTAGAATGAGCATTATGATATGATCATTCTAATATCGATAAAAGGAGTCGTTTATGTGTGAGGGGACTATTTAATCGTGTTGTTTGGACCTTATTCTTTGGCGGGGTCACAGTTTCCCTTATATTTACGTTGATAGAATTACAAGAACGAAATTCACATATATATCAAGTGAAAGATGCGAAAACACCTTCGGAATTGCATCCAGCTGTGGAAGAAGGAAAGAAACATTTAGTGAATCAGGCAGCTGAACAGGGGATTGATATGATCATTACAGACGCGCTTAGGACGAAACAAGAGCAAGAAGCGCTATATGCCCAGGGGCGTTCGACTGAGGGAAGGATTGTAACTTATGCCTCGGGTGGTGAATCCTATCATAACTATGGATTAGCCATTGATTTTGCATTGCGTTTGGACAATGGGGAGGTCATTTGGGATCGAAGCCACGATGGGAATGAGAATGGGCAGTCCGACTGGATGGAAGTAGTGGAAATTGCTAAGGGATTAGGATTTGAATGGGGTGGAGACTGGCAGTCATTTAAGGATTATCCTCACCTGCAAATGGATTTTGGGCTGAGTATCCATGAATTGCAAAGAGGTATGCGCCCAAAACCTAAAGCCTTAGCAGAAGAGTGATAAAACACCCCTCTAGTGAAACTTACACTAGAGGGGTTCTTCAATTTAAGGTATTCTTAATGTTGATAAGCTTCGTATGGTTTGATCATCGCCCGGATCGTTTCAATATAAGGCATATGAAGGTTATGCTCTTTACCGAGTCGTAAAGCACCACCATGCAGGTGCTCAGCCTCGAGTGGTAAACCTTTTCTGCGGTCCTGGTGCATAGAGGAAGTGGCTTCATGCCCGAGCTCCTGTAGTTGCTTAAAGGCTTTTTCAACATGTTCGTCTGTTAAGTGAACTTGATGAGCCGCAGCCAGATCTTTCATTTCTTCGAGCATTCTTCTGGCAATCAGGAAGGTTTGCGGGTAGGTGCGCACCTCTCCGATTGGAAGGTCGGTAGCTGTAGTTATCCCTGAGAAGGCAGTGATAAACATATACTTTTTCCAAATGTCTTCTAAGATATTTGGACTTAATCTCCCATTAAGGTTGGACTGATTACAGGCTAAGGACAACTCTTCACAAATTTGCTGCTGGGAAGGGTGTAGGGGTCCAAACACAAGATCATGAAATGAACTTGTATGTACGACATGGCCTTTGTCAGCAAGGGTAGCCATAATATAAGAAAGCCCGCCTATTACAGCTTCTTCTCCGAGCTCCTTTTGTAAAATAGGGAGGTGTTCTACTCCGTTCAGGACAGGATAAACCTTAGCTCCTTTTTGTACAAGCTGTTTTAACCAGTGTAACGTTCCTTCGAGGTGATAGCCTTTTACAGCAAGAAAAACAAGGTCAGGGTCTTCAATTTCTTCCGGATCTTCAGCAATGATTACGTCCTCAGCCGTATAATCTCCCTGTTCACTATGTAACGTCAAACCGTTCTCCGTTAATTGTTCTGCTCTTCCAGATCTCACCAGGTTAACTACTTCATGACCAGCTTCTTGCCAGCGTGATCCAAAATATGCTCCTAATGCACCTGCACCTAAAATAACGATTTTCATAAAAACACCTCTTTTAAATTATTTATTGGTCTTTTGCTTTGCCTTGCCTGTCTCCTGACCAGCGTCAATTAAAAGTACGAGAGCTGCAGCCGTGTGAAGCATCCAGCCAAGGATAGGGATCGCTCCAAGGAAACTGGCTATCATGCCGACGATGCTGCCGGAGCTGAATTTTGAATCTTTAATGGAAATGACCAGTGTTATGGCATGAAGGATAAACATGACTAATAATGCCATCCAGCCTGTACTGATTACAAAGGCGCCCCCGGCAATAGGAATAGCCAAAAGCCCTTCGGCAACACCGGTTACCCATTTTAATAATGTCGTACGCTGCATAATGATTCCCCTTTAGTTAATTTGATAACATTATTTTATCTTATTATCTCATTCGCTCGATGATTTTTGAAAAGATACGCTCTGTTTCTGACCATTCCCTTTCCTAACTTAAATCATTCACCATTTTTGGAAGATTTCCTTTATTTTTAACAAAAAAAGCTGACCTGATCAGGACAGCTTTTCAGTGATATATAAAAGATTCATGATTTCTAAAAAACTCAGGGCCGGATTATTTCGTTGCTTTCTGAAGCTTCTGGATCATTTTTAGGGAACGGCCTGTGCCGATGGCTACTGATTCTAATGGTGATGGAGCCATATGGACAGGGACAACGATGACGTCAGACAGCCAATCCTGCATTCCTTTTAGTAAAGAGCCGCCTCCAGTTAAAATTACCCCATGATCGACAATATCCCCGCTTAATTCTGGAGGACATTCTTCTAAGGTAGCACGAATTGTTTCAAGGATTTGTTCCAATGTTTCTTTTAAAGCCCCTTGGATTTCGGTAGAGGAAAGTTCAATGGTTTTAGGTAAACCGGTCACCATATCGCGCCCGCGTACATCCATTTTTTCCTCTGGGTGGTCGATAAGCGCATAGCCGACTTCCATTTTGATTTGTTCTGCAGTTCGCTCGCCAATCAAGATGTTGTAAGCTTTGCGAACGTACTGAATGATTTCTTCATCCATGACATCCCCGCCTGTGCGAATGGAACGAGAAGAAACGACTCCGCCGAAGGAAATAATCGCCACTTCAGTAGTTCCGCCGCCAATATCTACGATGACGTTGGCGATCGGTTCATCGACAGGAAGGTCAGCCCCAATTGCTGCGGCAATTGGCTCTTCAATAAGGTGTACTGTTTTAGCTCCATAGCTTTTTACAGCGTTATGAATAGCTCTTCTCTCTACAGAAGTAGAGCCAGAAGGTGTACAAATGACAACGGTCGGCTTACGCATCGAAATGCCGGATTTTTTGCTCACTTTCTTTAATAATTCCTTCAGCATTTGCGCAGTCATATCGTAGTCAGCAATGACTCCATCCCTTAGTGGGCGAACCGGGATGATATTTTTCGGTGTCTTCCCGACCATTTCTTTTGCTTCTTTCCCCACAGCCACGACATTCTTGGTTTCCGTATCATAAGCGACAACGGACGGTTCATTAAGCAGGATTCCCTTGGCTTTTGAATAGATTAATATATTAGCTGTTCCTAAATCGATCCCGATTTCAGCATTTGATAACATGTAGACGTACCTCCATAAGATGACAGATTCTCTTATAATTCTTCTTTTATTTTAAAAGGTTTATGGGGGTCATACAACAGGAATTTAATGGGCGGTGTTGAAGGTAGTCGATGGGGATCTAGGACGTGTATAATAAGAGTTAGGTTAGATGAAGGAGTTTTTTACTAATGGAGAGGTATTTAAAACATCAAGAAATTATAGAAAAGACAAAGCGAATCAGCGGTTCATATGCGCTTGATCAGGGGTTTTTCGATGACATCATTGATCAACTTTTAAATAGTGAGCTAGAATCAGAAGATGTTATTTTAGAAGGACTTCAGCGGTTACTTCAAGAAGTAGATCATGAAATAGGGCGGATGGAGCATTTTGCGGATTTAACAGCCAGTTGTTTTAAAGGCTGTGACTTCTGCTGCTATTTCCCTATTGTATTAAGTAAAATGGAAGCTAAAATGATGTTTCAATCGATTAAAAATTTTTCGGAAGATCGTAAGCAAGCTATCTACGATCACTGGGACCGTTATTATGAAAAATATGCAAAAACCCTGAAGCAAGCGTTAGCAATGGATCATAGCGCGGACGATACGAAGTTAGCCTATAAAAAACTGAATCTTCCTTGTCCGATGCTCGATCCTGAAACGCAAGCTTGTATGGCTTATGAGGTAAGACCCATACCATGCCGTACTTATTTAAACTACTCTGACCCAAAGGTATGTGCAGAACAACATCTTCCTCAAGAACCTACCAGTTATGAATTTTTATATAATCATTATTTTGAAGCTATTAATGAGCTGGTGCAAGTACTCTATGAAAATGGGGAGGATGTAGTAGTGGATTATCCTAGTGACGTATGGAGTTATGACTACCTGCCTGCATGGATTGAAAAATGGAGAGAGGGGATATGGGATGAGCTTTAAATTGCTTTCGTTGAACGTTGG
The DNA here is from genome assembly GCF_029714185.1 of Halobacillus naozhouensis. Taxonomy (NCBI): domain Bacteria; kingdom Bacillati; phylum Bacillota; class Bacilli; order Caryophanales; family Bacillaceae; genus Halobacillus; species Halobacillus naozhouensis. The sequence goes on from NZ_CP121671.1 coordinate 1,026,304, forward strand.
AAGGCCGGAAAAGTACTTGACAGATAACGGTGAATTGAGAAGTGCTTACCGAAAACAGCCCGTAACGGAACCGGTCTATTTAAGTTCTTTAAATTTTGCTGGGGACGAACAAGCTGATAAAAAGCATCATGGAGGAGTAGATCAAGCCGTTTGTCTCTACCCCGCTAAACATTACCCGCACTTTGAAAAGGAATATGGAATGCCATTTCCTTACCCATCCTTTGGGGAAAATATAACGGTTGAAGGAATTCATGAGCATGAAACGAATATTGGGGATATTTTTACGTTGGGAGAAGCACAAGTGCAAGTTACAAAACCTCGGAAGCCTTGTTATATCATTGCTCGTACCCACGGCATAGATGATTTCCCGGCATGTTTAATCAAAACAGGTTTTACAGGTTTTTATTTACGTGTATTGAAAGAAGGATATGTATCTCAAGGTGATGTAATGCATTTAAAGCATGCTGACCCAGCGGGCGTGACAGTGGCTGATGTTAACGACGTGAAGTTCACAGATCAGAATAATAAAGAGAAAATCAACCGAATTATCCGAGTCGAAGCTCTTGCAGAGGATTTACGTCAATCTTTGTCAAGGCGTTTATAATTTGGAAAGGGGACTAGCTGCGATGGATTTTGGTCATATTATTGAAGAGAAAATTAAGCAGTCCATTGATCGGGGAGATTTCGACCATCTGCCTGGAAAAGGTAAGCCGTTACCAAAAGATGAGCTCGCCTACGTTCCTGATGATTTACGTAATAGCTATCGTGTTTTGAAAAATGCTAATATGCTTCCAGAAGAAATGCAGATTAAGAAAGATATCGTGCATCTGGAGGATTTGTTGGTGAGGTGCGATGATCCCGAGCAGCAATCCGACTTTCAACACCAGCTCTCTGAAAAGAGAATCCGGTTTAATTTGCTAATGGAAAAGCGAAAAATGCAGCAAACAGGTGCTTTTCGGCAATACCAGGGAAGCATCCATCGTAAGTTCGGTTTTTAGAGAGTCCGTTTGTAAAAGATGATGTCATTCTATTAAGTATAGGAGGGCTTCTCGATGTGTGGACGATTTACACTGGCAGTAAAAGAACCAGACATATTAAAGGAGTTCGAGCTGTCAAAACCAATTGAGCATTATGAGCCCAGGTATAACATTGCTCCAGGACAAAAGGTATTGGCGGTTATCCATGATGGAACAAGGAAGCGGGCTGGCTACATGAAGTGGGGTCTTGTCCCCCCATGGGCGAAGGATCCGAAAATAGGCTATAAGATGATCAATGCCAGAAGTGAAACTGTGCATCAAAAGTCTAGTTTTTCTTCACTATTAAAAAGGAAACGCTGCTTAATCCTGGCAGATAGTTTTTATGAGTGGAAAGCTTCCGATGGAAAAAAGCAGCCAATGAGAATAAAACCAAGTAATCGAAAGATATTCGCTTTTGCAGGTTTGTGGGATAAATGGACAAACAATGAGGAAGAACTCTCCACCTGTACGATCCTGACTCAGTCTGCTAATGAGTTTATGGAAAATATTCATCACCGCATGCCCGTGATTCTGGAGCCGGAATTCCAGGAGCAATGGATTGCTCCGAACTCATGGGAGACTGCATACGCTCATCAGTTTCTCCAGCAGAGGACTATGGAGGAGCTTGAGGCTCACAAAGTAAGTACGTATGTGAATTCCGCTAAAAATGAAGGGGAAGAGTGTGTTGCCCCACTGACCTGAAGCCAGCTATGTTGTTGCATTTCAGGTCTGTTTGTATGTTCCGATAAGGTGTTTATTGATTCTCGTTCACTCTTTTCAATGCTTTATTCTGCAGACATATGAACAAGGAAGTCATAACTAATTTGAAATCGGAGTACGCTTCTTATTGGTCATAAAGGGATGGTTCAAGAAGCGAGCGAATCTTTTTGCCAGCTGGTTTAGAAGGACTATAGAAAGCCGCCAGAATTGGACAGAACCGCTCGTAGAAATGGTTCAGCTGCTGACAAAAAGAACGACCTATACCTCAAATGATCCTCGATTTTCTCGCTGAAAAGGTATAAAAAGAGAGCCGTTCCGATATTTTCGGAGCGGCTCCTTTGCCGTGTCTGCCAGGACGCTTGCACTTTTGTTCAAGAGGCTGAATTACGTGCGCGTTTTTCTTCTGCTTTTTCTTGTTTGGCCACTTTTAAGAACTTATTTGTTTCAGCCGCAACAACTCCTGACAGAAGCAAGAGGCCAATTAAGTTCGGGAAGGCCATTAAGCCATTCATAACATCTGCGAATTTCCAAACGGTATCGAGCTTTGCGATAGCTCCTATAAGAACGAACAGGACAAAGACAGCTTTATATACATTGATACCGCGTCCGCCTGTTAAGTACCCGAAACATTTCTCACCATAATAGGACCAGCCCACGATTGTGGAAAAGGCAAAGAATATTAAACCGAGCGTAACGACGTAAGCACCTATATCACCAAGGAACACTTCGAAGGATTCAGAGGTTAAATCAGCACCTTCTAGTCCTCCACCATATTCTCCGGCCATTACTATGGTTAACCCTGTGATGCTGCAAACAATAATCGTGTCGATGAATACCTGGGTCATAGATACTAAAGCTTGTCGTCCCGGGTAATCAGTTCTTGCTGCGGCTGCTGCAATAGGAGCTGAGCCTAACCCAGCTTCATTTGAGAACACTCCTCGTGCCACACCATAACGAATTACAGTACCGAGAATCCCTCCGCCGACAGCATTAGCTGAGAATGCATCAGAGAAAATCGTTCCAAGTGCCTGCGGAACTAACTCAAAGTTTAAGACAATAATGATTAACCCGCCGATAATATAAAAAACTGCCATGATTGGTACGAAAAACGCGGTAACTTTTCCGATGCTTTTTATACCCCCTAAAAGGACGAGACCAGCAAAGAAGGTAAGAATAATTCCAGTCACCCATGTTGGAACATTGAAGGTGGTTTCCATAACATCAGAGACAGAATTTGATTGAACCATGTTACCGATACCAAATGCTGCAACAGCACCAAATATGGCAAAACAAACGCCAAGCCATTTGGCTTTTAATCCTCGTTCAAGATAGTACATGGGTCCGCCGGACATTTGTCCGTCTTTGCCTGTAACACGATATTTAACAGCAAGGATAGCCTCGGCATACTTTGTAGCCATACCGAATAAGGCCGATATCCACATCCAAAAGACGGCTCCAGGACCGCCGAGAACAACAGCTGTCGCTACACCGGCAATGTTGCCGGTACCAATCGTAGCAGCTAAGGCTGTTGTTAAGGCTTGATAATGAGAGATATCGCCTTTTTCACCATCTTTAGGCTTACTTGGCTTAAACGCAAGCTTTAAAGCGTACGGCAGGGTCCTGAATTGCAAGAAACCCAGACGCAATGTTAAGTATATCCCTGTTCCCACCAGAAGAGATAATAAGACCGGGCCCCAGACAATCCCGCTTGCCCAACTTAAGAAATTATAAATGACTCCTCGATCTTCCATATGACGCCCCCTAACAGTTTTTAAAAACTTGTCTTTATATTAAATATTCCGAAAATTATCTCAAATTGTCAAGCCTAAATAATCTAAAACTAAGGAAATTGGTTTTATTTTGAATGGTGGAGGGGAAATAATCTACATAAAGATGAACGATTTAATTTTTTTCGATATAATCTGTAATAGATGAAATAATAAAGATGGGGGACAATGAAAATGATTCATGTATTATTTGTCTGCCTGGGGAACATCTGTCGTTCTCCAATGGCAGAGGCGATTATGCGAGATCTGGTCAACAAAGACGGATTAAGCGATCATGTTTCAGTTGATTCAGCTGGGATTGGTCATTGGCATGTAGGAGCTTCTCCACATGAAGGGACCCGAAATATATTAGATCATAATCTTATTTCATATGAAGGGATGGCGGCAAGGCAAGTAGACCCTTCAGACTGGGACAGGTTTGATTATATTATTGCCATGGACCAAAAGAACATGAAGGACTTACAAGGCATTCGGGAAAAGAATGGGGTAGTTGTGAAGATGTTTATGGATTATGTGTCAAATCATGATGAAAAAGATGTTCCCGATCCCTATTTCACAGGAAACTTTGATAAAGTGTACGAATTAGTAAGCGAAGGCTGTGCAGGCCTTCTAAATGAAATTAAACAAAATGTTAGAAAAAAGGAGGAATTATCATGACAAAGCATAAGCTATGTAAAGGTATGGTACTGGGGGCTATTGTTGGCGGTGCCGTAATGCTATTTGATAAAGGGACACGCCGTTATGTAACCGTTAAGACTCGAAGTGCGGGGACTTCATGTAAAAAGTTTGCCGCTCATCCATCGGCAGCTGTTCATTCACTGCGAATGAATTATGAATCATTTGCGCAATGTATAAATAAAGGCATTGATGATGTGCTAACGATATTAAATAAAGCAGAGGAAGCTCTTCAAAAGCTTAGTGAGATCGAAAAAGATGTAGGTCAAAAGCTTGAAGCAGTAGATGATTCAAAAGAGGCTTCTTAAGCGGTCCAGAGGGGGAGAGTGCGTTTGAGTAAGGTGATGCGTTTTGGCAAGGAGCTGTTTACCCGGTTTGGGGAAGATGATATCCCAGGTATGGCAGCTCAACTTGCCTACTTTTTTTTGCTTTCCTTGTTCCCGTTTATCATTTTTCTGATTACCTTATTAAGCTACATGAACATTCAAGAGGGGCGAGTATTGGATTTCATAAGTACATACGCTCCCCCCCAAACATATGAGATGATTTCTGAAAATGTTACAGAATTGCTTAACCAGCAAAACGGTGGGTTATTATCTGTTGGGATCATCGGGACTTTATGGGCGGCTTCAAATGGGGTTAAAGCGCTTATGCGTGCTTTCAACAGAGCTCATAATGTCGAAGAAAGCCGGTCCTTCTTCGTGGGAAGACTTACTGCAATCGTATTGACGATTGCCATGGTCTTTGTGATAGGCATTGCGTTTCTCCTTCCTGTATTAGGACACTCAATCAGCACATTTGTTTATTCTTTTTTTGATGTGTCGGGTAATTTCATTTTCTTGTGGGATATTTTAAGGTGGGTAATTTCATCTGTCATTTTCTTTATAGTCCTTTCCTTTCTCTATTTAATGGCTCCTAATAAACCTTTGAAGATTAATGAAATAACGATTGGGGCCATTTTTGCTACAATAGGCTGGCAGTTGGTCTCTCTTTTGTTTTCCTATTATGTTAGCAGTATGGGGAATTATTCAGCCACTTACGGCAGCTTGGGCGGGGTTATTGTATTAATGATTTGGTTTTATCTATCCGGTGTGGTGATTATTTTGGGCGGTGAAATAAATGCAGTTATTTTAAAGTGGCGGGAGTCGAGCGGCAAATAAAAAAGCAGGGAGCATTTCCCTGCTTTTTTATGCGTACGTCGGACGAATGCCGCTCCCTTTCCGAGGCCTTGCAGAATGCGAAGCTTCGGATACAATCTCTGCCTTTAGCCTGGTTCTTATCCATACCCTTTTAGTAGACGCAGTCCATTGAGAATGACTAAGATCGTACTTCCTTCATGTCCGATTACCCCGAGAGGAAGATCTAATACTTGAAAGAAATTTGAAATGATCAACAGCATAATAACCGCTATGGAAAAAACAACATTCTGTTTGACCACTCGGTTCATCCTTTGAGAAAGTTTCATGGCCTTAGCGATTCTCGGCAGGTCATTTTTCATAAGGACGACATCAGCGGTTTCCAGCGCTGCGTCTGTACCTTCGCCCATTGCGATTCCTACGTTAGCTGCCGCCAGAGCTGGGGCGTCATTTATGCCGTCACCCACCATAGCAATTTGTTTGAAGCGCTTTTTAAGCTTTTTAAGTTCGCCCACTTTTTTATCTGGCATACATTCCGCTACAAACTGATCAATTCCTGATTCTTCTGCAATAGCTTCGGCTGTTTTCGTATTGTCACCCGTTAACATTACTGTGTAAATGCCGTGGTCTTTTAGCACCTTAATCGCTTGTTTCGTTTCTGCTCGAACCGTATCTTTTAAGGCCATAATCGCGATGACCCGATCCTCATTCGCTGCAAAGACCACTGTTTTCCCTTCTGAGGCCAGCCGTAGAGCTGCCCCATCCTGAAACATTTCTGCTGCCGTTTCTCCAATAAAATTAGCGTTACCAATCTTCCACGTTTCCTCACCTACTACTGCTGTGACTCCTTGCCCGCTGAAATTCTTCATATTCTCCACAGGTTGTAAAGTGACATTAGATCGATTAACAGCATAGTGAACAATTGCTTGGGCCAGGGGGTGGTTTGATTCTTGTTCAATTGAGGCGATGACTGCCAGTACATCCTCCTTATTGTAAAGCGGATCTATATACATGTCTGTCACCTCAGGCGATCCGTTAGTCAAGGTCCCTGTTTTATCAAAAGCGATGGCTTTAATGTGAGATAAATTCTCAAGATGGACTCCGCCTTTAAACAAAACTCCGTGACGGGCACTGCTTGAAATGGCTGACAGTGTGGCCGGCATAATGGAGGCTACTAAAGCGCAAGGTGAGGCCACAACCAGTAAAATCATCGCCCGATATACCGTATCCATCCAGGTCCAGCCAAACAGGAAGTGTGGAAGAAAAAGCATGAAGGCAACAACTAGCAGAACCCCTTTTACATAAGTACCTTCAAAACGCTCAATGAATAATTGGGAAGGGGACTTCTCCTTTTGAGCTGTTCGGACAAGCTCCATAACTTGCTGAAAAACGGTGTCTTTCATTGGCTTCGTAATTTCGACCGTAATACTGCCGTCCATCGTCACTGTACCAGCAAAAACTTCCTCCCCGTTGGTCTTCATTACCGGTAAAGATTCTCCAGTTATGGCACTTTCGTCTATAAAAGTTGTTCCTTTCACAATTTTCCCATCGGAAGGTACGCGTTCCCCAGCCTTAATTAATATGTTGTCCCCGACCATTAGTAAGTCTGTAGCAACTTCCGTATATCCATCCTTTGTGACTTTCCACGCGTGGTTAGGTTGAAGATCCATAAGAGAGGAGATCTCCCTCTGGCTTTTGTTCATGGTATACGTTTCGAGAGCACCGCTTAACGCGAAGATGAAAATTAAAATCGCACCTTCCGTCCAGTAACCGATAGAAGCGCTTCCGATTGCAGCGAGGATCATTAACATCTCAACATTTAATTCCCTATCACGAATTGTCGCTTCTATTCCTTCTTTAGCCTTGGCATACCCTCCTGTGACGAAGGCAAAGACATGCAAGGTTATATAAGCACTGTGAGAGAGGTGTTCGGTGTTCAACCATGTGAAAAATAGGAGCAGGCCACTGAACAGAGCAGCTATTAATTCCAAATGCTCTTTGCTTTTTTTAAATAGTGATAAAAAATTAAATGGATTTACACGAATGGAACGAGCTTCTGCAGGCATTTTATTCTCATCTCCCTTTATATAATTGATAATGATTATCTTTCCATTTAGTTAGAGGCCATTCCAGAAAGTGTTTAAACAAAATCATTAATTTATAATGATTTTAATTTTATATATATTATTATATTATCAATATTTTAATATAAGTCAATAAAATAACGATCAAAAGGGATTTATAAATTCAGAAGATTTTTACATAAGTTCAAGATGAAAATATCCAAGCTCGAAGGTTGATATTACACGTGTCAAGTTGCTATATTGATAAAGTGTGTTATTAAAACGTAGAGAGGTGGACATATTCCATGCGAAAAGGTCTTTTACTTATATTTATTCTCATGTTTTCGGTTGTTCTCGCTGCCTGCGGGGCGGATGAGAATGAAAAGGGTTCAACTGAAAGCAGTGAGTCAGCAGAGAAAAATACATCAGACTCAAAATGGAGTGAAATTCAAGAGTCAGGTGAAATTGTGGTCGGTACATCAGGAACGCTTTATCCAGCTTCCTACTATCCTGAGGGTTCTGACAAGCTTACAGGATACGACGTGGAAATTATGCGTGAAGTGGCCAAACGTTTAGATTTAGAGCTTTCTTTTGAAGAATACGGAGTAGATGGATTGTTATCTGCTATTAAAAGCGGTCGTATAGACATGGTAATCAATGATATGGAAGTTACTGAAAATAGGAAGAAGGAATTTGCATTTAGTGATCCATATAAATATTCATATTCCACTATGATTGTGCGTGAATCAGATCTATCAGGTATCGAAACCTTAGAGGATCTTGAAGGGAAGAAACATGGTGGAGGCGCAACAACAGTGTTTTCAAAGATTGCTTCACACTTTGGAGCTGAAACGAAGACTTACGGAAACGTAGCCAATGATGTGTATCTTCGTGACGTGGCTAATGGACGTACGGATTTCATTATTAATGACTACTATCTGCAAACCTTAGCGCTAAAAGCATTGCCGGATATACCGGTGAAACTTCATCCAGATCTCAAATTTCATCCAACAGAATCAGCCATTGTTATGCCAAAAGATGCTTCAACTCTAAAAAAGAAAATTGATGAAACATTAAATGAGATGAGAGAAGATGGAACGTTAACTAAAATTTCTAAAGAATTCTTCGGTGGAAAAGATGCCTCTAAGAAACCCGAAGCCGATGTAAAAGAAATTGAAGGTTTAGACCTGTAGGGGTCTCATTATGTTTGGTATTGAAATCAATGACGTCAATTTAGAAAAGCTGTTTGTGCCAGAACGCGCTTGGGACAATTTACCTTTTGTGTTAGAAGGAGTACCTTATACGTTACTAGTAGCTATTCTGGGTATGGTACTCGGTCTAATTATCGGGTTCTTTTTAGCTTTGGCAAGGGGATCAGACAATCGTCTGTTGAGATGGCCTGCTCGTATTTATATTACCTTGATGCGTGGGACGCCGATTCTGGTTTATTTATTTGTGCTCTATTTTGGACTTCCGGTAATCGGGATCACAATGACAGCGCCAATAGCTGCTATTATCGGATTCGGGACGAATAGTGCGGCGTACATCGCAGAGATCAATCGCTCTTCACTGAATAGTGTGGATCATGGTCAATGGGAATCATCGCGAGCGCTTGGATTATCTTATTGGAAAACAATGCGAAGAATCATTGTGCCGCAAGCAACGAGAATTGCGATTCCACCGCTAGCGAACGTTTTTCTTGATATATTAAAAGCAACTTCTTTAGCTGCGATGATTTCGGTTCCAGAGATTTTGAACAAGGCCCAAATTGTTGCAGGACGCACAACAGATTCGTTAACGATGTATATCCTGGCTGCAATGATCTATCTGGTATTAACCTTGATCTTCTCGGTTCTTCAGGATTATTTAGAGCGTCGTTACAATAAATTTTTATAAACGTCTATCGTCGGTCCTGGGTGGCCGGCGATTTTATTTGCAGCAGCCTTCAGCGGGTAAATTTATACCTTTTTCCTTGTTAGAAAAGAGGTGTGACTTTGCATCACGGATCCAATCCTACTATGATGTAGTATGGCAATTGTAAATCGTAATGGTTTTGAATTACTCGTTTACAATTAATTTAGGAACCATTATAATTAAATCGTAATCATTCTTATTTTTGAAAGGGAACTGTGTATGGGCAATGATAAAATTATAGAAGTAGACCATGTTTCTTTTAAATATGATGCAGAGTGGATTGTGCAGGACGTGGATCTATCTATTGAAAAAGGACAATTCTTAGGTCTTGTCGGCCCAAACGGATCTGGAAAGTCTACGCTAATTAAATTAATGCTTGGTCTGGTTAAACCAGATCAGGGAAATATTCGTCTCTTTGGGCGAGAACTGCGTTACTTTGATCAATGGCAGGAAGTCGGATTTGTTTCACAGAAAGCAAATAGTTTTAATTCAGGTTTTCCTGCTACTGTACTTGAGGTTGTGAAAACCGGGCTCGTGTCTCGTATAGGGGCTTTTCGTTTTTTTAATCGTAAACATAAAGAGAAAGCATTGGAAGCTTTAAGAATCGTGGAGATGGACGATTACGCTGATAGCAGCATTGGCGAGCTGTCAGGGGGCCAGCAGCAACGTGTATTTATTGCCCGCGCACTTGTCAGCGACCCTGCTTTGCTGATCCTGGACGAGCCCACAGTTGGTGTAGATGCCAAACATGTTGCTGACTTCTATGACTTACTGGCTAGGCTAAATCGGGAGCAGGGCATATCCTTGTTAATGGTGACACACGACATCGGAACGATAACAGAACATGCAACACATGTGGCATGCATGAATAAGTCTGTGCACTTTCATGGGGCATCTGAAGAATATAAAGGATTTGATGAGGGGAATTTGAATCAATTATATGGCCATTCCGTTCAACAGCTCACTCATAACCATGAGCATGGGGTGAATCACTCATGATCGAAAGTTTTTTTCAGTATGAGTTTTTACAAAATGCAGCCATAACAGGAATGCTGATCGGGATAGTGGCTCCATTATTAGGCGTCTTTATCGTGGTTCGAAGACTTTCTTTGATTGCCGACGCCCTATCTCACATCACACTGACCGGTATTGCGGCTAGTCTTTTGTTAGAAAAGAAAGTTTCGGCCGTGCAGGATCTTAACCCTGTTTATATGGGAATGGTGTTTTCTGTTGGCGGCGCTATTTTAATCGAGAAACTCCGTAAAGTCTATAAACATTATGAGGAGCTGGCGATTCCTATCATTTTATCCGGCGGGATCGGATTAGGTGTGCTGCTGATCTCATTAGCAGACGGTTTCAATACAGATTTGTTCAGTTATTTATTTGGCAGTGTAACGGCCGTCAGCCGTTCGAATATGTGGACGGTATTAATCATTACTCTTGTCGTTCTCACGATTGTTATCCTTTTTTATAAGGAATTGTTTGTCTTGTCATTTGATGAAGAACATGCTTCCATTTCCGGGGTGAATGGCAAATGGATCCACCTCTTGTTTATTGTGATGGTTGCATTGGTAATTGCTTCAGCTATGCAGGTAGTCGGGATACTGCTCGTGTCAGCACTGATGACATTGCCGGTGGCAGCTGCCTTACGAATTGCTGCCAGCTTCAAACAAACCATTGGGTTATCGATTGCATTTGGAGAGCTATCCGTTATTCTTGGTTTGTATGCCTCCTACCATTTAAGCGTCCCCCCTGGAGGAACCATTGTTCTGACAGCGATCATTATTCTAATAATGGCGATGCTTTATAAAAAGGTGAGAAATCAACTCTATATAAAGGGTGAAACAGTATGAATGTGGAAACAGCCTTGCAACTCCTTAAAGAAAAAGGATATAAACGGACGAGACAAAGAGAGCGTATTGTTGAAATCTTTGTCAATCAAGATCAGTACATTGCCGCAAAAGCTATTCTCAAGCAAATTCAGGAAGACTTCCCCAGTGTCAGTTATGATACGATTTACCGTAACCTTTACCTGTTAACGGAAGAAGAAATTCTTGAAGCTACGGAATTAAGCGGAGAAAAGCATTTCCGTTTAGGTTGTGAAACTCATGGTCATCATCATCATTTTATATGTACGGATTGTGGAAAAACGAAGTCGATTGAGTTCTGCCCGATGGAAAGTATTAACGAACATCTAAGCGGCTATGATATTGAAAATCATAAATTTGAGATTTACGGAAAGTGTCCCCGATGCAGTTAGTAAAGGTCTGCGACACGAGTCGCGGGCTTTTATTTTAGGTTTATGCAAAAAGTAATGATTACAATTTATAAATAGTAATCATTCATGAGATGACTTTCAAAAGAAGGAGGAGGTAACCATGAGTAAATATTTAAGTCTTATTTTGATACTTACTTTATTTTTATCTGCATGTGGGAACGAGACATCTCCAGAAGATTCGTCAGACAAACAGTTGGAAATTCACACGACCGTTTATCCATTAAAGTTTTTTACAAAACAAATCGCTGGTGATTTAGCAGAGGTTTCATCCATCTTGCCCCCAGGTACAGACCCTCATACTTATGAGCCAACCACAAAAGAGATGATCAAAATAGCAGAAGCGGAGGCATTTGTCTATAATGGAGCGGGCCTTGAATCCTATGCCAAAACGATCGCTGAGACTGTGAAGCCTGAAGGGGTGGAAATTCTAGAAGCGTCTAAGGGCGTAAAGCTTGAAGAACACGTTCATGACCATGGGGGTGATCCTCATTCTGAAGAAAAGGAGACTCATGCTGAAGAAGAGCATTCTCATGAAGAAGAAAAAGATCGTTCACATATAGGGGAAGGGCATGAGGGGCATGTACACGGTAATCAAGACCCTCACATTTGGCTTGACCCCATTCGTTCGATTCAATTAGCTGAAAATATTAAAGACATGCTTATTTCTCTGCAACCCGAATCAGAGAAGCAATTTACCGAAAACTTTAACCAGCTGAAAAATAAGCTGATTGAATTAGATCAGCAATTTCATAATCAGTTAACCAGTAAGCCAAAGGATAAAATCATTGTTTCCCATGCCGCTTATGGATACTGGGAACAAGCATACGGAATCGAACAGGTGGCTGTTTCTGGTTTAACCCCAACTAGTGAGCCATCACAAAAAGAACTTGAAGAGATTATTGAAACAGCTGAGAAATATCAATTGAACTTTGTATTATTTGAACAAAACGTTACACCTAAAGTAGCCAAAGTTGTTCAGAATGAGATCGGCGCAGAACCACTGCGCATTCATAACCTTTCGGTGTTAACAGAAGAAAATATCCAATCGAATGAAGATTACTTTAGTCTAATGGAGAAGAATCTTGAAGTGCTGTCTAAAGCCCTGTCAAAACAATAAAAAGCTGCACACCGATAATGGTGTGCAGCTTTTTTACCATGGTATGTCAGGTGCTAAGGTGCTGAACTTGCGGATTCCGTTTCGAAGCGGTAGAAATAAACACGAGCAGGAGTAATCCGACAATAATATAAAAGAATGATAAGCCTGGAAAAAGATCAATAACAATCCCTGACAGAAATGGTCCCGCGATACTTCCAAGGCTAAAAGCCATCCCGCACATAATGTTGCCTGCTGGAAGTAATTCCTTTGGAAGCAAATCTGTCATATAGGATATTCCCAGTGAGAATAAAGACCCTACAAAGAGTCCGCCTAAGGCAAAGGTTACGAATAACCATAGCGTAGAATGCTCAAAGAAGGCAGCGAATAGGAAGGCCACCATTCCTCCTGCAACTACGAAAAGGATGACTTTTTTTCTGCCAATTCTGTCACTTAAAGCTCCGAGTGGTATTTGCGATAATAGACTCGCTGCTGCGAATGATGGAATGATCAGAGACAGGATGTTTACATCATGGCCAATTCGCATCCCATAGACAGGGAAAATGCCATGGAGAGTAGCTTCAAGAAATCCGTACGTCAGTGGAGGGAGAAAAGCTACCCATCCAAGCTTAAGAGCCCGGCTGAACCGTTTTATTGAACTTGTGCTGTAGACAGTCGTGTCGTTATGATCAGGCATCTCATTTCGGACAAACCACATGGTGCTCCAAACGATCAAACTAAGAAGAGCCGATACTAGAAACGGTATGTAAAGGCTGATCGACAATAAATTCGTCATTAGGGGACCAAGGGTAAACCCTACGCTGAAAAACAAGCCGTAGTAGGCAATACTTTTGCCGCGAGATTCATTGGCAGCTGAGGCGGTAATCCATGTTTGTGTGCCAAAATGCAGCACTTGATCGCCAATCCCGACGAGCATGCGTAAAGCAAACCAAAACCATAAAGCCTGCCAAAACGGAAACAAGGCGAGCGAAACAAAGACGAGGGCTCCCCCTATCATAATAATAGGCTTATACCCTAGTCTCTGAAGTGGCTTCTCCATAAATGGAGAAGAGATTAAAATCCCGATATATAATCCGGTAGCGTGAAGGCCGTTAATTGAGGAAGAGACCCCATTCTTCTCTAAGATCACCGCTAATAACGGTAACAGCATACCTTGAGAAAAACCGGAAATTGTCACAAGCCCAATGAGAATCCAAAATCTTGACCGTGCTGAAACCACAGTTCGCTCTCCCCCTTCTGTATTCAGTCATCCATATTATCGTAAACGAAATCAACCTAAGTGGGCAAGAATATTACACGTGAGGGGTTATTTACTTGCCTTTAACGGTTATTATATAAAGAGAAAGACACTTTACGGAAAGGGGAAGGATACAATGGAATTTTACATTAAAGGTGAGGGCATTCGTACATCTTTTGATTACGGGGAACTGGACATTTCTGGTGATGAAATGAATGGTTTTCGTCCATTTCAGTTGATGGTTGCCTCGATTGCCGGATGTAGTTTGAGTGTGTACCGTAAAATTTTGGACAAGCAGAGAATTGATTATGAAGACATTACGGTCCAGGCAAACGTTGAACGGAATACGGAAGAAGCCAACCGGATAGAGAGAGTCAGCCTGCGTTTCGTTGTTAAAGGTTATCATTTAAATCAAGATAAACTGCTAAAGAATTTGGAGATATCCCGTAACAATTGTTCAATGGTCCAATCTGTAAAGGATAGTATCGAAGTAGAAGAATCTCTTGAGTGTATTCAGCTCAGCAGGTAAAATAAAGGAGCCTATCCTGAAATAAGCAGGATGGAGCTTCTTTTTTATTGACTCTGAACCTGTTCAAACAACATGAAAAGGTTCTGCATACAGGGGTGGGGACATGAGGACTTTTTTAGTGAAAACACTTTTTTATATAGTGGGTTTAACCATCATCTCACTCGGTGTTACCTTAACGATTAAAGCAGACCTTGGCGCAGGAGCCTGGGATGCGATGAATGTCGGGCTCACTGAAATAATTGGCTTCTCAGTGGGGAATTGGGTCATTATTATTGGTTCCATTTTGATAGGCACCAATGCACTCATTGCCAGGGAACGTCCAGACATACTGGCGGTGGTCACTATTTTAGTTATCGGGAAGATGATTGATTTTTGGCTGATTACTGGTTTGGCTCCGTTCTCTTTTACCGGATTTTTAACTCAATTTATCTTCCTTATTTTAGGGATAGTTGTAATTGCAATAGGGGTTTCGTTATATTTACAGCCAAACTATTCACTCAATCCAATCGATGGTTGGTGGCATTACAGAAACGGTTTGGCTTATCGCTTACTGTCGCAAAAACGTTCACGGAAGGATTTGCTCTGATCCTTGCTCTCCTTTTTGGGGGACCTATCGGACTTGGGACTGTAATCATCCTCGTGTTAATTGGCCCAACGATCCAGTTCTTTGATCCAAAGGCAGAACGTGTGATGAACAAAATGATTTCTTAAATGAGAATAGTTCAGGACCATTTTTCACAAGCTATAGAAAAATGAAAGGTGGTCAGAAACAGGATGAGATTCAAGTGGCTAGGACTTATCGTTCTTATTGGCTTCATCTCTTTAGTTTCATCACAAGGTATACTTGCCAAGGAAAAAGAACAGGACAAAAATTCAACCATCCCTAATCACGTCTTAAATATTTCGAAGGATAACACCTATCCTAACTCAACAGATGATCAAGAAATATTAGAAGCTGAAAAATTAACGGATGAACTGATGGAAGAGTCAGATGTTCGGATTACGAACCCACAGTTGATCGAGATGCTAAATGAAACAACTCTAAAACCTTCCCCGTTTGCATTAGGTTATCGAGCGGAGATTTTTTTAGGACGGTGGCCATTAACTTATAAATCAACAGAGTCCAATATTAATTGGGAGTATCAGCAGATTAATGTTAATGAGCTGGACAATCATGGAGGCACCCAGCCAGCCAAAATGAGTTACGAGCAGAAGGAAGAAAAGCATGTAAAAGGTGGACTAACATCCAAGATCAGCCACAGTGATCAAATCATGAAGTTAATTTTGTTAGAGGCACAAAAGAATTCGAAGCTTCCACTTTCGTTTCACACGGTAATAGGGGCGGGAACGAAGCAGAAAAACACATACTCTGTGCCCGTTAATAAAACAGGTGTTCTTCAAGCATATGCCCCTGCCATCAACGAAAAAGGGGAAGTCACATTTGGTGATGTGTACATTAAGTTAAAAGGCTCGAAGAAAACCTTGGAAATTAAAAATGTAACTAGACAAGGGATCGGGGCCTGGATTCCCATTCAGGATCATGTCAGTTTCTCTTTTGAATTAAAATAAAGCCTTATTCCTCTGGTGAGGAATAAGACTGAACTTGAACGCGCTGCTCCGCCATGGCAATGTTATGATCAAACATTGTCTCGGCAATGATCCGGCGCGTTTCTTTTGATGCGGTCCAATAAACGAGATCTTCCACAACGCCCGTTATTGTATATTGATAGCCGTGGAATTGATCATTGAGCGAATTCATTCCATAAACTTTAAAGGGTTCAATAGGCTTTTTGGCTAAATCTTTTTTCAGAAACATGCCTATTTCATCGTTTAAACGCACACATGCGGCTTCTAAAGCCGTAAACACTTTTCTGGGATCTTCACGAAAGTTCGTGGTTACATGCTCGATGACACGCATGTAATCAAAATTGTAGTTCTCAATGGTTTTAATTTGGCCATTGCTGATCGTTAGGAGTTTTCCGCTCCATTCCCTGATCTTCAAGAAACGAAGTCCGACATCTTCAACGATACCGTGATGCGTGTTATTCAGTGTTATATAATCCCCTTTATGCAGTTGTTTCTCATACAACAGGAATATTCCTGCAAAAAAGTCTTTAATAAGGCTCTGGGCACCAAAACCTATAATAACCCCGATGATACCGGCACCGGCTAGAATTTTTCCGATATCAACCCATATGGATAACACGATAATGATAAAAGCTATTACGGCTCCATAACTGACGATCGAGTTGAGCATCGCTTCGAGTGTCTTTTCTTTTCGTTCTTCTATGAAAGATGTTCTCGTAAAGAACGATCTGATCATTTTACGAATAATCATGACAGCAAAAAACAAAACGACCGCACTAACAAGAATTAGAACGGTTTTTTGATTAAACAGACCTCTGATGATATCTACAAATTGTTCCACGTGAAATGCCTCCTGATTAAAATTATGCATGGAATGTTTTGCTGTATAGTTAAAGGACCCAGGAGACTAGAAAGGTCATCATGGGTTTACGTTATTATACCATGTATATCATATTGGATTTTATGGACACACTTTCTACTTTGTACTATGATGGGCAAGATGGTTTAAAAACAAACGTTGAAGGGGTATGAGAGAATGTCTCAGCAAGAAAAACTGACTGATCTTAAATCGCGGTTATCTGCATTTATGAATCGCGTTGATCAAATGGATCCCAATGAAACATCCGTTGAAGATATTGATGAACTGATTAAGATGCTGGAAGATCTCGAACGAAAAATGTAAACGAAAATTTCTACTCTCACGCAGCAGTGAGGGTTGATTTTTTGGCCACAATACTTTATCATGATAAATCGCTAATGTAAGAAAGTGTTAGAGAGATAATACAACTGAGAGAGGAGCGACCATGATGGCGTTAGCTGTTATTGTATCTGTACTCGTGCTCACGATCTTAAGTTTAGCCCGAGTTAATGTCATTATAGCGATTCTTGCAGCGAGTCTCACAGCAGGAATCATGAATGGAGAAACGCTAATAAGTTCATTAGAACTGTTAGTTAGCGGGATGGGTGATCAGGCGAGGGTTGCCTTAAGTTACGTCCTGCTTGGTGCTTTTGCCGTAGCAATTAGTTATTCGGGAATTACCAGTATGTTTGTCGGTTATTTGTTAAAAGTACTAAAAGATAAGCGGACAATTACTGTACTAATTATCGCGGGGGTGGCTAGTTTATCACAAAATGTGATACCTGTTCATATTGCTTTTATTCCTATTCTTATCCCCCCTTTGCTTCACATGTTCGATAATATGCAAATAGACAGGCGGGCAGTAGCGTCTGCTCTTACATTTGGGCTCAAGGCACCTTATATTATGATCCCAATCGGCTTTGGCTATATATTTCATGAAACGATTCAACAAGCGATGGCATCAAACGGTGTTTCCATTTCGATAAATACTATTGCTAAGTCACTGCTTGTGCCCGGTCTCGGGATGATTGCAGGGTTACTGTTTGCGGTATTTATTACGTACAGGAAAAGGAAGGAGCCTTCACAAGCTGAGAATTTTGATGATGAACCGAGCACACTACTGCGTAATTTCACCCCAGAGCGTTTCAACAAAAAGCACGGGTTTACGATTATTTCCATCCTTGTGACTTTGTTCATTCAAGCCTATTGGAAAGACCTTATCCTAGCCGCATTAGCCGGGTTGACCCTTATGTTTATTTTTAAAGTTGTACCGTTTAAAAAAGGTGATCGAATTGTGAATGATGGAATTGCAATGATGGGAACGATCGCTTTTGTCATGCTGGTGGCGGCAGGCTATGCCAATGTACTGACAAAAACTCAATCAGTTTCAGCACTTGTGGATGCAAGCTCCGGGTATTTAGGTGACAGCAAAGCAGTAATTGCCTTTGTATTATTGCTCGTAGGGTTAGTTGTAACAATTGGAATAGGATCATCGTTTGCAACAATTCCTATCCTCGCTGCATTGTTTGTCCCTATTTGCGTTAGTGCAGGCTTCTCTGCCATGGCTATTGCTGCATTGATTGGGACAGCAGGAGCTCTTGGCGACGCAGGTTCCCCAGCTTCAGATAGTACGCTTGGCCCGACATCAGGACTAAATGCCGATGGGAAACACAATCACATCTGGGACACATGTGTGCCGACCTTCCTTCACTATAATATTCCATTGTTTATTTTTGGACTGGTGGCTGCATTGATTCTATAAAAAAAAATTGTGGATAATAATTCAATCACCTGATATATTATTGCCCCTTTATCACATACTAAGGAAAAAGTGAGTGGTAGTTATGTGGCGACAATTGTTGGCGTTGTGTATTGCTTTTACCTTACTTATCATCCCAATAACAACGTTTGCAGAGGGATGGGGGTATAAGAAAAGCAGTGACGGAAAAGTACCCGAAGTGGGGAAATATGGGCCTCTGGTGGAGAAATACGATGGGTTTTATGTAGATCATTCTGGTGAAAAAGTGGTTTATTTAACTTTTGATAATGGTTATGAACAGGGCTATACAGCAAAAGTGCTCGATATTTTGAAAAAGCAACAAGTTCCTGCTGCTTTTTTTGTGACAGGTCATTATATTAAGAGTGCTCCTGAACTGGTTAAAAGAATGGAAGAAGAAGGCCATATTATCGGTAACCATTCTTGGAGCCATCCTGACTTCACGAAATTATCAAAGCAAGAAATGAAAAATGAACTTCAAAAAGTGGAAAAAGCTGTGAAAGAACTGACAGACCAAGACTCCATGACATACATGCGTCCTCCGCAAGGGAAATTTAATGAACAAACCTTAAAATGGACGAGGGAGTTAGGCTACGTTCACGCTTTTTGGTCACTTGCTTTTGTTGACTGGCAGACGGACGGTCAGAAAGGGTGGGAATACGCTTATCAGAGTGTGATCAATCAGATTCACCCGGGAGCCGTTATATTGCTGCATACCGTATCAAAAGATAACGCAGATGCTTTAAATGAGTTGATTATACAGCTAAGAAAAAGAGGATACCATTTCGGAAGCTTACATGAGTTAATGATGAAAAAGCTTATCCCTTTTCCAATAGTTCATTTATAGGATGTGAAAAGACCTGACCTTATAAACAGTCAGGTCTTTTTTTATATGTCCGATTGGTGTAAAATTACAAAAAAGGAATACATAACGAAAGTCAAATGCAATAAAGAGGAGCAGGCCAAGTCCTCTTTTTAGTTTATATAGAAGAGGGGGACTTAGTATGTGGGAAGTGAAGATGGAAGCTGCAGGTATATATGATTTTGATTATGCTTTGCAAAGATGGGCTATGGATCCGCTAACGCACTTAAATGTGAATGAAAAGTGGGTCGATATTCCTGTCCAGATGAAAAATGATTCCTGCGTTGTTCGAGTAACCAGCATAGGAACAACTGAACACCCCTGGTTTAGAATTGAGGGAAATAGTCAAAAGAATAAGGAGAGCCTTCTTGCTCATGTAGTTCATCTCTTTCAATGGGAGCGGAGTTTGGAAAAGGTTCAAGAGCACTTTGCTCATACAAATTTAGGTGACTTATTTGCGCTTTACCCTGGCACCCCGATTGTTAAGGATTTTAATTTATACGATTGTTTAATGAAAGTGATTATACACCAGCAACTGAATATGAAATTTGCTTATACACTGAGCACAAGGTTTGTTGAGCAATTCGGGTATAAGAGGGATGACGTGTGGTTTTACCCTAATCCGGAAGTTGTGGCTAGTTTGGACTACGGGCAGCTTAGGGAACTGCAGTTTAGTCAGAGAAAGGCAGAGTATATTATAGATACCTCACGTTTAATTGCAGAAGGGAGTTTAAATTTAGAGGAGCTTTCTAAGAGACCAAATGAAGAAGTTATGGCTGAACTCGTACAGATTCGAGGAGTTGGACCATGGACGGCAGAAAATTGGCTGATGTTCGGAGCAGGCAGGGGAAATTTGTTTCCTAAAGCTGATATTGGCATCCAAAAAGCATTACAGCGTTATTTTAAGTCAGATAAACGCCCGGATTTTGAACAAATGAATGAACTGAGTGCTGAATGGGGACCCTTTAAAAGTTACGCTTCTCTGACGCTTTGGAGAAGTATAGAAGGCTGAATAAGCATTTTTAAGTCATATTTTATCAGATCTGCTCGTATGATGATAAAAAGCTACTCGTCCTTATTTTTTCCAAACGAAATGCTGGGATGATATTCAAAATTTAATATCAATGCGTTATAATAAAACCCATGTTGGAAAATATGGATGGTAAAGGAAAGAGGTCTTAATATTGGTGACTAGAGAGAGGTATTCTGACCATGTTCATAGCGGAGAAGTGTTGGACATACTAGAAGCTAGCGGCACTCCGGCATGTCTCATCAATGTCCATTACCAGTCTGTTACATTCAATGATGAAATGCGTAAAATGCTGCAGCTTGATCAAGTGTATTTATCTTTTTGTGAATGGTTGTCTTTGATCCGCACTTCAAATCGTCCGGAAATCCATCAATTAATTCATCAGACTCCTAAGGAAAAGGAGAAGAGTCTTACAATTCATCTAAAGATTGCAAATGACTATCACATGTTTATGTGCAAGATGATCAATTTAGAAAATGATC
Organism: Halobacillus naozhouensis; assembly: GCF_029714185.1. NCBI lineage: Bacteria > Bacillati > Bacillota > Bacilli > Caryophanales > Bacillaceae > Halobacillus > Halobacillus naozhouensis. The sequence continues at coordinate 1,047,370 of NZ_CP121671.1, forward strand.
AGAAGGTGCTTATTTTTTCAAACGCACAGTCAACTGTAAACGGCTCACTGCCCTATAAGAGGGATGAGGATCCGTTACCCTCAAATCATTCTTATTTACACTCAAATACTTCTGCGAAACAATCACAGCCTGCAATTCATAAATTAGATCTGATTTCGGATTCATTTACCGATCATAAAAGGTCATCCAAAGAAGAATTGTTTACACAAGTTGCCGATCACTTTCCACATGGGTTAGCTATGATTAATAACAATTGGGAAGTCATTTATGCAAACGATAAAATGGAGCAGTTAACCGGTCTTTCCTACCATGAGAATTCCCAGAAGAAACTATGGGATGTTATCTCTGTAGAGGAATATGCCAGCTTCTTTCAGCGTTGCCTGAGGGCTATGGATACTCAGGAGATGATAGAAGTCGAGGGGGATATACTCGACCAGACGGTGAAAATGACCATTTTACCTACAGCTCAAGGTTTAACACTAATCGGACAAGATATTACTTTAAATAAACAGCAGCTTCAAGCTTTACAAGCATCCGAGAAAAGGTTTTCCATTTTAGCCAATAATATTAATGACGTCTTTTGGATCTGTGATTTGGATTTTCAAAAAGTTCATTATATCAGCCCTGCATTCAATAAAATGTTCGGTATGAAAAGAAGAGAGCTCTTAACAGGCTGGTCTGTCCTCAAGAATTTGATCCATATGAATGATTACAATAAGGTGACCAGTGCTTTTTCTATTATGAAGCAGCAAAAGCACCATGTGGAGTATCGAATAACGACCAGGGCCGGAGAAGAAAAGTGGATCCGAACTCAAGGTTTCCCTGTTATCAATGAAGGTGCAGAATATGTCATTGGAACCCATCAGGATATTACGAAATTTAAAGAAATAGCTCAACTCAAGGAGAAATCGCAGCAATTATCAACGATTACTCAAATGGCCGCTGGTGTTGCTCATGAAATTAAGAATCCATTGACAGCCATAAAAGGGTTTCTGCAAATAGGTGCTGCTAACCCTGATTTACGTGACAATTATTATGAAATTATCCTGGATGAAGTGAATCGTATTGAATCGATTGTCCAGGATTTCATGATGCTGTCTAAACCGAAGTCTTCCATTCAGTTAGAAGATATTGATATTGAGGATGTTGTCTCCTATGTTTTGCGATTATTAGATCCTGAAGCAACGAGCAAAAATATCAATTTATCCTTTACCTGTAATATTGTAGAGAATACTTTTCAATCAGAACCCAAAAGATTAAAGCAAATACTGCTCAACATCATTAGTAATGCAATTGACGCGACTGACAAAGGTGGCAATGTGGAAGTGTCTGCCTATACAAGAGGAGACAATTTGATTCTGTCTATTATTGACGACGGACACGGGTTAAGTGATCAAGATCTGGCCAAGCTTGGAGAGCCATTCTTTACGACGAAAGAAAAAGGAACGGGACTTGGTGTCATGGTAACGAAAAAAATGGTTAATGATTTAAATGGAATGATCGCTTATAAAAGCGAACTACATCAAGGAACTTCCGTCACTGTGAGTTTGCCATATGACCTGTAACTTAAAAGATCCGTTGCGGCGTTCGCAGCGGATCTTTTTGATGCAGCAACTTTTCCTTACCCACTTGCTAGTAAATTCAGAAAACACATGTATTTTTTATAGAGATATAACAATATAATAGAGACTAAAGAACTAGCGTAACAGTTTTAATTGTATGAAAAATTCGGCAACAAACGCTTACATAAAAAAACTTTATTTTTTTAAAGCAAAGCTGTTTACAAACTTTCGAAAGCCCTCTATAATCCCGATTGTACTAAAAAATAGTCAACAGAATTAGATGCTATTGTGTAAGGGAGGGCCATTGTATGATGAAAAAATTACTTTCCTTCTTACTCATAAATGTTGGGTCTTTAGGAGTAGCTGTAAATGTTCACTTCTTTCTTTCGCCAAACGATTTAGCCACTGGAGGAGTAAGTGGGTTATCCATTGTTTTGAGCAATGTATTTCCTGATCTTTCCTTAGGATTGATCATGCTTATGTTGAACATCGTTTTATTTATCATAGGTTTTATATTTCTAGGATTTCAGTTCGGGGCTAAAACCATTTATGCAAGCTTTGCCCTATCCTTTATGGTATGGGGATTGGAAGCTCTATTTCCTATGAACCAGCCATTGAGTGATGATTTGTTAATCCAGCTGATTATAGGACAAATCATTGCCGCTTCAGGGATGGCCATCGTATTTCATCAAGGAGCTTCCACGGGCGGAACCGATATCTTTGCTATGATTTTGAATAAATATTTCTCTATCGAAGTTGGTAAAGGAGTACTTTTCTCTGATCTTGCTATTGCCGTTTCTTCCATCTTTGTATTTGGCCCTGCGGTTGGAATGTATGCATTCTTCGGTGTGATCCTAAATGGATTAGTGATCGATTATGCGTTGCAGCAGTTTAATCACAATAAAGAAATTGTTATTATCAGCAGGGAAAGTGAACAAGTTCGTCACTTTATAGTGCATAATCTTGGACGTGGAGCGACAATACATTATGCTCGAGGAGCCTTTAATCGGGAAGATAAAGAGGTTATTACCACGATCATGAACAGAAAAGATTATACACGTCTTAAAAAATATATGATGGCTATCGATGAGAAAGCTTTTATCACTGTTCATTCGATGAATGAAATTATGGGACAAAACTTTAAACGTTTAGCATAAAGCCTCGTAATTATGCCACTAGAAAAGATTATTTTTCTGGTGGCTTTTTTACATGAAATTATCTCATTTTAAAATTTTGAAAATTTTGATATACTTAAATAGATTAAAATGACTAGGTACTCATAATCGGAGGAGGAATCGCAGTGGACCAAGATCAACTGATTGCACCAGAACAATATAACATCGTAATGGAAATGGAGAAATATGCTAGAGAACCAGATAGAAAAGCCTTATTATGGCTAAATGAAGCGGGTGACCGCGATGAAATTACATATGACGAATTGATTAAAAATGCAAATAAAATTGGAAACGCTTTCCTTGAGGCGGGTTTAAAAAAAGGAGATAAAGTGTTAGTCATGATCCCGAGACTGATCTCTGCTTATCAAGTGTACGTCGCCGCCTTGAAAGTGGGGATTGTCGTCATCCCTAGTTCTGAAATGCTCCGTTCTAAGGATCTGACTTACCGTATCTCCCACGGAGAAGTCACGGCAGTTGTTAGTCATTATCCTTTTACCGATCAGTTTGACGAAGTAAAGGAAATGGAGCATGTGAAAGCATTTACTAGTGGTGGGTCCAAAGAAGGCTGGTTAAGTCTGGATGACTTGATGAACGAGCAATCTGATTCACTGGAAATGGCTGATACACATCGAGATGATATGGCATTTCTTTCTTATACTTCCGGTACCACAGGGAATCCAAAAGGGGTTGTACACACTCATGGATGGGGATTCGCTCATTTAAAGACGGCTGCCTATAAATGGCTTTCGATCGAGGATGGAGATACAGTATGGGCTACAGCTGGACCAGGCTGGCAGAAGTGGATTTGGAGTCCATTTCTTTCCGTCTTAGGTACAGGAGCAAGAGGGCTTGTCTATCAAGGTAAATTCGATCCAAACACATATTTGAGTATGCTTGATCAACATCAAGTAAATGTTCTGTGCTGTACTCCGACTGAATATCGATTAATGGCAAAGGTCGATAATTTACATGAATACAGCCTCGAATACTTGCATAGTGCTGTCTCAGCTGGAGAACCACTAAACAGGGAAGTGATCGATACGTTTAATAGGCACTTTGACATAACGGTTCGTGATGGTTATGGTCAGACCGAAAATACGTTACTTGTTGGAATTATGAAAGATATGGAAGTTCGACCTGGTTCAATGGGACGGCCGACACCAGGGAATCTTGTTGAGGTCATCGATGAGGAAGGCGAACCGATTAAGGCTGGTGAAGTCGGAGATATTGCTGTTCATTTAGATACTCCCGCCTTATTTAAGGAGTATTATAAGGACGCTGAACGCACTAAGCTGGCGCAAAGGGGAAATTATTATGTAACAGGGGACCAAGCTAAAAAAGATGAAGATGGGTACTTTTGGTTCGAGGGAAGAAGCGATGATATTATCATTAGTTCCGGTTACACGATAGGGCCTTTTGAAGTAGAGGATGCGTTAGTTAAACATGCCGCCGTCCAGGAGTGTGCAGTGGTCTCCAGTCCGGATGAAGTCCGTGGGAATGTTGTCAAAGCATTTATTGTTCTGCAGGAGGGATATGAAGGAACAGAAATGCTGATTAGAGAACTTCAGAATCATGTGAAAGAATTAACGGCTCCTTATAAGTATCCTAGAAAAATTGAATTCATTACAGAGCTGCCTAAAACAACATCAGGTAAAATCAGACGAATTGAATTGAGAAAGCAGGAGCAGCCCAATTGATACGTAATGCAGTTCAGCAGGATGCAAAAGACTTGGCTCAACTAATGGAAACCTTGGGATATCCGACGACATCAATTGAAATGGAACGTCGTCTAGCCAAGATTCTGCAAGATGATATTTACCATACGTTTGTATATGAAGAAGATGATAGACTTCAAGGTATGATCGGTTTTGTGTTTAATGTTGCTTATCATACAGACGACCCTCATCTCCGTGTGATTGCTTTCAGTGTGAGGGAAACCTGTCAAGGGCAGGGAATTGGAAGAAAGCTGATGGAGCAGACGGAACGCTGGGGGCAGCAACATGGAGCAAATATGATTGTACTAAACAGTGGAAATCGGTCAGAACGATCCGATGCGCATCAAATTTATCACCATTTAGGATTTGGGGGCACAGCTACTGGTTTTTATAAAAAAATACATTAAAATACTAAAAGACCTGAGATAAGCTTCTCAGGTCTTTTAGTATTTTTAGGGTGGTTCGAACTGAGTGATTTAATGAATGTAAAAAGTGAAACGAAAGACACGGGTTATTCGTATAGTTTACAGGGTGAACCCATTAATAGGTATGCAGTTCACATTTTACCATTTCGATAGAATGAGTGTGTAACAACAGGGGTGTAAAGTATGCGAAGAATAATAAATTATTTTATAATTGGGATGATCTTAGTGATAACTACTGTTATCTATATCAATCATACATATTTTTTTAACCCATTGTCTTTTAGCCAGGATAAAATTACCCCACATGAGTGGAGTGACTATCAACGTCCTTTAACTATTAAATTATATCGGTTCGGTGAGGAAAGAGAAATATTCACCATCAAAAAAGAAGTGAAAATCCGTGAAATTTTAAAGGCTTTAAAGAAAAGCCCTGTAATGAATCAAGAAAATAGCGGAAGCAGAACTCCGGTTGGGGGTCTTACGCTATCGACAGGGGATACTAAATTATTGGATATTCTGTTTTATAAAGATCATTGGGAGATTCTGAAGCGGGACAGCACTGCGTTTCAGATGACAAACTCCATGGAACAGATCCTTCAAAGTTACTAGCCAGGCGCTAAAATCAATAGCGCCTGGCTGTTTAATGTACATCATTTCAGGGAATCTGCTATACTTGTCGTGTTAGAATAAGGTGTTTTTTGTGAGGTGAAATAAGGTGAGTAAGACATTTACGCATATCTTTAATTCTATACTAGGTATACTGATCCTTATTGAAGGCGGAGTCTATATTTTTATAAATAATAAAGATGGACTTCATTTGCAAAGTATTATTGTAACAGTTCTTTTATTATTGGCCTGGGCATGGTCTTATTGGAAACAATTAACGAGCGAGAATTACAACAGGTGGCTTATTGTTACGATCATTATTATGATTCCGATGATCCTACCATGGTTATTTTTTATTTAGACAACTTAAACCAGCCAATAGCAGAGACCAGCTATTGAAATTAAGAGACTTGAGCTTAAGTAAAGATAGCCGAACCAGCGATGTTTTTTTTCATCGCTATTTATTTCCACTGCCCCGGCGAAAGCGAGGAACAGGATAAGTAAGATGAGCAGGACAATCTCGACATCCTCCCATTCAGATGGTTTGAATATCAGCCAAGCTGCGGCAGGCCATGCCGTATAAGCAGGAATATACAAAGGCGGGAAAAACCTGTCCCAATTTGTAAATATGCTCACCGCATCCACCTTCCTTTCCTAAGGTTAGTCAGCGAATAAAAAACGGCTGTCGTGATAAACTAAGCAAGCAAACGTAATCCTTAAAGGGTTACGTTTTTTATTACTCCTTTATCTGTTGGAATCCCATTCTAATGATTGTATAAAAGAGGAATAATGTCAACGATGTGAGAATCTTGTTGATTATCGTGTTAATCTTTTTGGGAAGAGGGTATAACTATATCATACTGCTTCTAAAGTCATAGCTTTTGTTCCTTTCAATACTAAAGGTTGTGCTCCCATCCCTCTGACACATTTTCTTCAAAGTTTTTCCTCTCTACAATACCACTAGGGTGAAACGGAACCGTTTTACCGGGAAGGAAGATGCATAGTGAATATGAAACTGATTGATTGGCCAACTTTTATTGGTGCTCTTGTCCTACTCCTAGCCGTAACGGTACCCCTTGTATTATTTCCAGAGGCCGGAAAGGAATTTGTTAATCAAGCCAACACTTTTATGACAGGGACCTTTGGAGTTCTCTATATCGTAATGGGACTAATCGTTTTTGCCTTCTTAATTTTTGTAGCTTTTAGTAAAAATGGACTCATTAAATTAGGAGATGAAGGTGAAAAGCCTGAATTTGGAACATTTTCATGGGCAGCTATGTTATTTGCTGCTGGTATTGGTTCAAGTATATTATATTGGGCTGTCATCGAATGGGCTTATTATTATCAAGGACCGCCATACGGTCTGACACCTGAATCAATGGAGGCAATTCGTTGGGCCACGGCTTACGGCATATTCCATTGGGGACCTATCGCATGGGCGATCTATACACTACCCGCTTTGCCGATTGCTTATTTCTATTATGTTAGAAAGAAGCCTGTATTAAAAGTAAGTGAGGCGGTCCGTCCGGTTTTAGGGAAATTAGTTGACGGACCATTAGGCAACCTTATCGATGTATTATTTATGTTTGGTTTGTTAGGCGGAGCAGGGACAACACTAGCTCTAGGCGCCCCGATGATTGCTGAAGGTATAAGTGATTTAACCGGTTTAGAAGCTACCCTGGGCCTCCAAGCAGGCATCATGCTCGTCTGCACTTTGATTTTTGCCATTAGTTCTTACTCTGGTCTGAGGCGGGGCATCAAGGTATTAAGTGATATCAATATTTGGCTCGCATTGTTCCTGCTAGCTTTTATTTTCCTTTTTGGGCCTACCCGTTTTTTAGCAGAAACAACCGTTAACTCAGTAGGAGTTATCCTGGATAATTTCTTTAGAATGGCAACTTGGATGGAACCCTTTGGAAACCTAGCGCAATTTAAAGAGACACGTTTCCCGGAATCATGGACTATCTTCTACTGGGCCTGGTGGCTTGTGTATGCACCATTTGTCGGTCTATTTGTAGCCCGGATTTCAAGAGGCCGGACGATACGGCAAATGATTTTAGGAACTATGATTTATGGAACTATTGGGTGTATTTTATTCTTCGGCATTATGGGGAATTTCGGTTTGTATCTGCAGCTGACAGGTCAGTTCGACGTCGTCGGTTTTATGAATGCAAACGGAGCGCCCGCAACTATTATTGAAGTCATTAATCAGCTTCCATTAGCGAAGTTTATGGTATTGGTTTTTACGGTTCTTGCGATTATCTTCTTAGCTACAACCTTTGATTCTTCATCATATATTTTGGCTTCTGTTGTACAGAAAGAAATTAAGGGAGAGCCGCTTCGCTGGAACCGTCTATTTTGGGCTTTCGCGTTAAGTATTATGCCGTTAGTACTAATGTTTTTAGGAGGATTAGATACCTTGCAGACGGCTAGTATTGTCGGAGGATTCCCATTGATTTTTATTATGTTCCTGTTAGCTTGGTCATTTATAAAAGCATCAAACACAGATATCCGAGCTTCTGATGATTACGAACCCCCAACCATTCATATTAAACGATGGAAAAAGCGTAATAAGAAGAAAAGACGTTCAGCTCTTGAAGTTTTTGAAGAGAAGAATCGTGAAGATAATGAATAAAGCTGCACAGACCTACTTTAAAGCTGAGTAGGTCTGTTTGTTGTTTCGTAAAGAATCTAAAGGGAAAATGATAAATATAGAAGGGAGCGATTATATGCTGCTCAACAGTATAGGCTTATTGATCGTAGGGATTGCTGTGTTTGTTTTGATCATAATCGTGGCCTACAAAATATTTATTAAGAAGGACCCGGTGAATAGTTCTTATACTCCTTTCGATTATATAACAGGCCAAACTGACAAAGAATTTCATCAAAATGAAGAAATGATCGTCGAAGAAAAAGATGATCAGAGTAAAGAGTAAGTTATCCTTTACAATAATGAAAATTCGCTGTCCGATTACAGCGAATTTCTCATTACGATCCTATATGTAAGCTGTTATTGCCTTTTGAACATCATTAAACCCTTCAATTCGTTTTATGAACAGAAGGGTTTCGTATAGTTTTACCCCAATTATACAATATAGATAAGAAGATAAAGAATACTTGCCAGAATAGCAGAACCTCCGAAGCCATAAATGAAATCTGTAGAATCGTACTCAGCTTGTTTCTTCATAATTGATCCCCTTTCAATGGTTATAAAATTCTGTTAGCCCATTGCTGTCAATTCTAAAAAAATTCTAAGAAATAAACCCACTGCTCATCATTCTTATACTTATTAGACGGATATAAATGTAAAAAGGTTTCATTTTCATGACGAAATATTTCATTTGTGTTACAAATACAATTTTAACATGATATAAAACTAAAAATAACCCTTAAATTTCCTTTTTCACCCCCTTTTAAAAAATGGCAACATTCCCTCTGCCAAACATGCATTTAGATTATATTGATCATCCCTCTGCAAACGCTTTACTATAAAGGTATAGAGCGAAGGAGAAAAAGGAGGAAATTTTATGACTGAACAACGTAAACAGTCAGGGATAAGGGCAGGGGTGCAAAAGTTTGGAAGCTTCCTTAGTGGAATGATCATGCCAAACATTGCTGCCTTTATTGCCTGGGGGATTATTACAGCATTATTTATAGACACAGGCTGGACGCCTAATGAGGAACTGGCAACACTTGTTGATCCGATGATTAAGTATTTATTGCCATTATTAATTGCTTTTACAGGTGGGCGGATCATTCACGGTCTCCGTGGAGGTGTTGTAGGTGCAACAGCTACTATGGGTGTTATTGTCGGTGCAGAGATTCCTATGTTCATGGGTGCAATGCTGATGGGACCTATAGGTGGATATGTGATTAAACAGATTGACCGCGCATTTGAAGGAAAAGTAAAATCAGGCTTCGAAATGCTCGTTAACAATTTTTCCGCCGGGATTGCTGGAGCCATTTTAGCGATTGTTGGTTTAAAGTTAATTGGGCCAATTGTTTCTGGAATTACTTTAGCTTTGGGTGCGGGTGTCAAAGTGATGATCAATGCGGGGCTCCTGCCATTAGTCAACATATTTATTGAACCTGCCAAAGTTTTATTTTTGAATAATGCGATTAACCATGGAATATTAAGTCCAATCGCAGTAACTCAAACAGAAGAATTGGGAAAGTCAATCTTATTCCTGTTGGAAACAAACCCGGGGCCGGGACTTGGTGTGTTACTTGCCTTTTCTATATTTGGCAAAGGAATTTCCAAACAATCCGCACCAGGAGCAGCTATTATCCACTTCTTTGGGGGGATTCACGAAATTTATTTCCCTTATATTCTGTCTAAGCCATCGTTAATCCTTGCGCTTATCGCAGGTGGTGTATCAGGTACAGCTACATTTGCCGCATTTGGAGTCGGACTTACTTCTACTCCATCGCCAGGAAGTATCATTGCCTTGCTGGCTCTTACACCTAGAGGGGATTATGTAGGAGTGATTGTTGGTGTGCTTGTGGCCGCGGCTGTTACTTTCTTAGTTGCTTCCGTTATTCTGAAGGCTGGAAAACAAGAGGAACAGGATATTACAGCAGCTACTTCACAAATGGAAGAAATGAAAGGGAAGAAAAGCCGTGTAGCCGATCAACTCACTTCAAATGAGTCACAGCAAACAGCCGATGAGGAAGTTCAAGAGGTTCCGCAAGTCAACTATGGGGAAATCAATAAAGTCATATTTGCCTGTGATGCAGGTATGGGGTCAAGTGCCATGGGTTCCTCGTTATTGAAAAATAAGTTTAAAAAAGCTTCGATTGATATTGATGTAACGAATATGGCGATCAATGATCTGCCTTCAGATGTGGATATTGTTATCACCCATAAAGATTTAACAGACAGGGCTAAACAAAAAGTCCCGAGTGCTCACCATATTTCTGTTGATAACTTTTTAAATAGTCCAAAGTACGATGAACTGGTTGATGAATTACAGGCAAGTGAATAAATAAATAAGGGTCTGACTTTGTATCAGACTCTTATTTACTCCTTTTATGGAAGGGAGGGATAATCAGTGTTTATATCAGCACGGGAAAGAAAAATGCTTCAACTTCTAATTGATTCCAATGAAACGGTGCCAATAAGAGAGTTAGCTAAATCACTTGATGTAAGTGAAAGAACCATTCATAGGGGTTTGCAGGGAATCGAGCAGATTCTTGAAGTATATGGACTTCTTTTACAAAGACAAGCAGGCAGAGGATTAGTAGTCAAAGGGGATCAAGCAAGCAGAAAAAAGTTAAAAGAAGCGATAGCAGCACAGGGTACCATTGATTATACCCCTGAGGAACGCCAGGTGCTCATCCTTTCTAAGCTGCTTGAAGCTAACGAACCAGTCAAACTTTTCTCCCTAGCGACAGAATTGGGGGTGACGGTGGCTACAATCAGTCATGACCTGGATAAGATGGAAGAGCAAGTCAATGAGTTTCAACTTGAACTGATTCGGAAAAGGGGATACGGAGTCGAGGTTAAAGGAAGTGAGTCTCATATTCGCGAAGCAATCAGCTTATTAATTATGAAGCATATGAATGAATTAGACTTTATAACGCTGATTCGAGAGAATGTGAATGATACTTCGCTGGATCAAGTGTCAGAACAATTATTAGGTCTGGTTAGCAGAGAAAATATTTCACTTATCGAAACAACCCTCGCATCCATCCGTTCCTCATTACATTACGACCTAACAGATCATGCCTATATCGGCTTAGTCATCCATATCGCTTTGGCTATTGAACGCCTGCAACAAGGTGAAGTCATCATTATGGAAGCGGAATATTTACGTTCTTTAAAGGATTCTAAGGAATTTGAAATGGCTGCCAAGGTTATTGAGAAACTTGAGAGTACTTTTGAGATTGATATACCAGAAGATGAGACTGGATACATTACGATGCATCTTATGGGGGCAAAGATCCGTTACGATACAGATGCAATAATTGAGGACAGCAGTCTAAGTATTGCTTTTAAAGCTAAGCAGCTCATTGAATTTGTCTCGAAGTCCACCCAGCAGGATCTTCATCAATCTAATCAGCTGCTTAATGATCTGGTTGTCCATTTGAAGCCAAGTGTTTATCGCATTCAGCAGCAAATGGATATCCAGAACCCATTGACCGAGCAAATTGAACAGGATTATCCGGACTTGTTCCAGACTGTCCAGAGTGCAGTCGCACAGGTGTTTCCTGGGCTTGTTTTTCCAAAAGAGGAAACAGCCTATATCGTTATGCATTTTGCTTCAGCGATGTTAAATATGGAAGGAACTCGCGGTCTCCGTGTACTGGTTGTTTGTTCAAGCGGAATGGGAACTGCGAAAATCCTGGCTGCCAAACTTCAACAGCAATTTTATGAAATTGAAGAGGTGGATCATCGCTCATTGTTTGATCTAGAAAAATTAGAACATCAGCAGTATGATCTCACGATTTCTACAGTCCCTATGAGAGAATATACTGATTCCGTGTTAGTCAATCCAATGCTGCCTACGAAGGACATTCATAAACTGCAGCACGTTATCCGAAGGGTGAGAATGGATCAGGGAATGAAACGAGCCAGGCCAGTTTCATCGGTTTCCTTCAAACGTGAATCGATGGAAGATATACAGAATTCAATAGCATCCATTCAGTCTTATGCAGAAACCATTACGGAAGTTATGAAGCATCTAGCTATCATGCATACCGCTGCAGCAGATAAGGAGAAAGCGTTGCTTGAAGCCTGCCAGCGTTTGAAAAAGCATAACGTTGTTTATGATGCCCCAGAAGTCGTAAAGGCTTTATTAAAACGGGAAAAGACTGGCGGTCTGGGCATTCCCGAAACCAAACTTGCGATTTATCATACGAAATTAAGGGAAATAGCTAAACCATGTTTTTCCCTTATTCATGTCGAAAAAGCAATCGAGGTGCAGGGGATGGATGGGCAAAGTATGGAAAGTGATTCGTTCATCGTGATGCTTGCTCCCGATGATTTATCTGTTCATGGAAATGAAGTACTAAGTTATTTAAGTTCCTTAATTGTAGAGGATGAAGAAAGCACGAAGGTACTTGAATCTCACGACGAGGAACGAATGAGAATTTATTTTTCCAACAAACTCTACCAATTTTTACAAGATAAACTTTCTAATTAAAAGGAGAATGAATATGTCTGAAACTATTTTAACTACAAATAACATTGTCTTAAACGAAAAGTTTGATCATAAGGAGGAAGCGGTTCGCTTTGTAGGAAGTCTGCTCCATAAACAAGGGTATGTAGAGGAAGAATATATTGGCCAAATGCTTGAACGAGAAGAAGTAACTTCTACTTATATGGGCAATTATGTAGCCATTCCCCACGGCACAGAAGATGGAAAGAAATCGGTGAAAGAGACAGGGATTACGATCGTAACTGCTCCCGACGGAGTCGACTTTGGTGAAGGAAATATTGTTAAGTTACTGATTGGAATTGCAGGTAAAGGCGATGAACACTTAGAAGTATTGTCTCAAATTGCTCTCGTATGCTCTGAAGAAGAGAACATTGATAAAATATTGCAGGCTGACTCGAAGGAAGACATTCTTGCCATCTTTGAAGAGGTGAATTAAATGCTGGCAGTTCATTTTGGTGCAGGTAATATAGGGAGAGGATTCATAGGTGCTTTATTGCATAAGGCAGGTTATGAAATCGTATTTGTCGACGTAAACACAGAGCTTATCGATCAAATAAATGATAGGCAAAGGTACACGGTTGAACTGGCCGGATCTGATGATGCATTAGAAGTGACAAATATATCAGGGATTAACAGTTTGACTCGCCCAGAAGATGTTGTAGAACAGGTTAAACAGGCAGACCTAGTTACAACGGCAGTTGGTCCGTCTATTCTTTCCAAAGTAGCTCCATTAATAGCTGAGGGGTTAAAGGACAGAACAACTTCTGTCAATGTGATTGGATGTGAAAATATGATCGGAGGCAGTGATCTGCTTAAGAAACATGTGCTTGCACATTTAAATCCAGAACTAGCAGCTCGTGTTGAGGAAAGGACAGGTTTCCCTAATGCAGCAGTTGATCGTATCGTACCGGATCAAGCTCACGAGGACAAGCTTAAAGTGACTGTCGAGCCGTATTTTGAATGGGTCGTTGACTCATCGTCTCTTAAAGGGGAGACCCTAGAAATTGACGGGCTTAAACTTGTGGAAGATCTGACTCCTTATATTGAAAGAAAGCTGTTTACAGTGAATACGGGACATGCCGTCGCTGCTTATTTAGGGAGTTATTACGGACTGCAAACGATCAACCAGGCTTTACATGATCATCAAATCCTCTCAAAAATAAAAGGGGCCTTACATGAGTCAGGTAATGTACTCATTAAAAAATATGGCTTTACAAAAGCGGAGCATGAAAAATATATAGAAACGATATTATCAAGGTTTGCGAATCCGGAATTATCGGATGAAGTTTCTCGGGTCGGACGCGCTCCAATCCGCAAGCTGGGACCAGATGACCGCTTAATTCGGCCGGCAGTCGAATATGTTGAATGGAATAACGAAATACCTGTTGATTTAGTCGAAGTAATTGCAGCTGCCTTACTCTATAAGCAAGATCAAGATCAGGAAGCAGCAGAGCTTCAATCCCTCTTAAAAGAGAAAGGGGTTAAGGGCACCCTGATGGAAGTATCAGAACTCAGTGAAGGGCACCCGTTACTTGAAGCAGTAGAAGAACAATTCCAATCCATGTCATGATCACTTTAAAAATCCTCCCTATGGTAGCATTAGGGAGGATTTTGCTGCTTTTGGTATTCTTTAAGACTTTTATCACTTCAGAATGAATGGTGACCGTTAAGGAAACGAAGTCCATATCGAACAAACTTGTAACTTAAAAGTTTCTATATCTTTGAAAATTTCTGATACAATAGAGTTGATTTATGTCGTCATAAAATCGATTGATAAAGGATGGTCGGAATGACAGTTTATAAACCAACTTGGGATTTAGATACCATTTTCTATGGAGGAAGTCATTCAGAAGATTTGCAAGGGTACATAGAAGATACAGAAGTTCTGTTAAGTGAGTTAGAAAAGCTGGTTCATCAATTTTTACCGCCAAAAAACCCTGAGCAGACAGATCAATTGACCACTATTATTGATAAACTCCAGGAAACGTCAAAACATTTGGATGAGTTTGGAGCATTTGTCAGCTGTTTGTCAGCTCAAGATGTCGATGATAAAGAGGCAGGATCTTTAGTCACGAAACGAAGTGAACTAGGAGCCTGGTTTAATAATGTTATGACTAAATTTGATCAGAAATTAATCCAAGTTGATTCAGATGTTTGGGGGGGTATGTTAAAAACGCCTTCTCTTTTCGAATTAGCATTTGTGTTGGAAGAACGCAGGCAAAAGGTGAAAGACAAGCTAGATGCCACGCAAGAGTCATTAATGAATGACCTGGCGGTTGACGGTTATCATGCCTGGGGACAAATGTATGATACGATCGTCGGAAAAATGATGATTGAACTCGATGGGGAGAAGTTATCAGTTGGACAAGCTGCTAATAAGCTGAATTCTTCAGATCGAGACCAACGGAAGAAAGTATTTGATACGCTTCAAAATGCCTGGACCGATCAATCGGATCTGCTCACGGAAACATTGAATCATCTCTCAGGGTTCAGGCTGCAAACCTACAAGAACCGAGGGTGGAACGACGTCCTGAAGGAGCCGCTTGAATATAATCGCATGAGTGAAAAGACGTTAACCACTATGTGGGAAACGATTTCTAAGTTCAAAAATCATTATAAAGAGTTCTTACAGAGAAAAGCGGAATTACTAGGGCTGGACAAGCTGAGCATGTATGATGTGGGTGCACCCATTGGAGATAGTAACCAGAACATGGATTACAATGAAGGGGCGCAGTTTATCATTGAACAGTTTGAGAAATTCAGTCCTAAGTTGGCGGAATTCACTGCGATGGCCTTTGACAAGCAGTGGATTGAAGCAGAAGACCGGTCAGGAAAACGTCCAGGAGGATTCTGCACGAGTTTTCCCGACAGCGAACAAACGAGGATATTTATGACCTACTCAGGATCCTTGTCTAATGTGGCTACACTGGCCCATGAACTTGGCCATGCGTATCATCAACATGTGATGAACGAATTGCCGATGATGAATCAAGGGTATGCGATGAATGTAGCGGAAACAGCCTCCACGTTCGCTGAAATGATTGTGGCTGACGCCGCAGTGAAAAATGCCAGCAATAAGGAGGAGAAAGTAGCACTACTTGAAGATAAAATCCAGCGCAGTGTCGCATTTTTCATGAACATTCATTCTCGCTTTCTTTTTGAAACAAGATTTTACGAGGAACGTAAACAGGGAACAGTTTCCACTGAACGGTTAAACGAATTAATGGTGGAGGCACAGAAAGAGGCCTACGCCGACGGCTTAGAAGAATATGACCCAACATTCTGGGCATCTAAGCTTCATTTCCACATTACAGATGTTCCTTTTTATAACTTTCCTTATACATTTGGTTATTTATTTAGCCTTGGCGTATATGCGAAAGCTATTGAGGGAGGCAGTGATTTTGAGGATCAATATATCGCGCTCTTGCAAGATACAGGGCGTATGACAGTGGAACAACTTGCCCAAAAGCATTTGGACGTTAATCTTGAACAGCCGGATTTCTGGGAACATGCTCTTGAGCTTTGCCGGGCAGATGTGGAGGAATTTTTGGAGCTTACATCATAAAAGCAATGCTGCCAAACTTTGAACTGGGGAGGATAAATTCATGGAAAGAAGGATACCTGAGGAAGAAAAGCAAGAAAAAGTGGATGCGTTAGATGGTTGGAAACTGGATGGCAAGTTTATTGTAAAACGTTATCGGTTTGGGGATTTCCTAACGGGAATTCAGTTTGTAAATAATGTTGCAGAGTATGCTGAAGATATCCAACACCATCCATTTATCAGCATTGATTATAAAATGGTCACAGTCAAGTTGACTTCATGGCAGGCGAAAGGATTGACCGATCTTGATCTCGAATGTGCAGACAAATATGACGACCTTTATAAACAGATAACAGAATAGGAGAACGGTCTATGCGTGTGTTTTTAATCACTTGGTCAGTTGCCCTTGCGACAGGTGCACTGACCTTTTTCTATCAAACGAAAATCCTTACCAGCCCGCCTGTATCATTGGGGGAGGCCGTGATTTTTTGTGCAGGGACATTGGTGGCAGCTGTATTTTTCATTTGGGCCATGAAGGAATCACCAAAGAAGTACACCATCGTAATTTCCTGGGCAGCGATCTTCTTTTTCATGTGTGCGCTGCTGTTGGCAGTTTTAAACCAGGGGGTAATGAGAAATAATGAATGGGCACTTGTCATTATGGACGTAGCCTCTGTGATTGCTTCAGGAGCGGTTGCTGTCTATGGAGGAAATTATACCTTGAACAAGCGAAAAGAAAGAAGTCGTTCATCGGAGGGATGAGCGGCTTCTTTTTTTTGGCCGGCTGGGTTTTGTTAAAATTTCAAGTGAATTTAGGCTGCTTCAGTCAGCATTCTGACCGATTGGATATCCAGACAGCATTCTAAATTACTTGTGATCTAATAATTCCTGCAGATGGTTAGAGGTAAATAAGCTTTGCTTTTGTTCAGGCGGCGCCAGACATTCTACAAATTCCTCTGTGAAAGGATGAGTAAAACTTAGTTTCGCAGCATGAAGAGCTTGTTTACCCAGGGTAGTGGGTTCCCCGCCGTAAAGCTCATCACCGAGCAAGGGGTGGCCGGCATAACTTAAATGAACACGGATTTGATGTGTGCGCCCCGTTCCTAGTTTCAGCTTAACGAGAGAGGCTTTCCGCTCGTCACTGTATTGAATTCTTTCGTAATACGTTTCGGCATGCTGTCCGCCAGCAGACACTCTTCTTCGTGCAGGGTGGTGACGGTCTTTGCCAATTGGCTGTACAATTGTACCTTGAGCGGGTTTGATTTTGCCGTGCACCCATGCCAGATATGTCCTGCTAATCTCCCTTTTCTTCAACAAATTGCCCAGCAGTGCGATCGCAAGTTCATGTTTCGCAAATAAGATGGCTCCAGATGTATCGCGGTCAAGGCGATGCACGTATTTTGGCGTGGATTCTATTCCATTGGCCTGAAAGTAAAAGGCAACAGCATTGACGAACGTATCTGTTTGCTGGGGTCTATTTGGATGAGTATCTACTCCTGCTGGCTTATTGACGACGAGTAAGTGGTCATCTTCATATAAAACGGTGATTTCAAAATAGGTCGGGGTCACTTCCAGCGGCCGGGGTTCAAACAGCTTGATACGGAGTGCATCTCCTGCACTCACTTGGGTTTGTTTCCAATGCCTCGATTCATTGTTCAGTGTTACACTCCGTTCAGACCGATGTTTATGAAGGAGTTTTCTAGGAACTTTCCATTCGCTTTTTAAGATCCGTTCAATTGTATAGGAGTCCCATTTTTTGGGGATCGTAATTTCAAACCATTCTCCCTGGCGTCTCGTTTTCATTGATTTCACCTTTTTCTTTTAGGCTGTTTTCTAAAAGATTGTTGTTTTTGACGCAAGAACTATAAACTGTCCCATAACATACAGCTTTGGAAATACAACTACGCTTTCCATAGGAGCTGCTTTCTATTCTACTGCGAAAACACATGTTTAGAAAGGAATTGCAGAACAAATCTTGTTATTCATGTGTACGTGCCCCAAAATAAGTACATAATAGGTATCGACAAATCTCGTTATGTGTTATACTAGTTAGGTTGAATAATTTGCGATTTGAAAGAGGTGTGTGCTTCATGCAACACAGAAACGATATTCGTAACATTGCGATCATCGCACACGTTGACCATGGAAAAACAACGCTTGTGGATCAGATGCTTCGCTATTCCGGTACATTTCGTGAGAATGAACACGTAGATGACCGTGCTATGGACTCTAATGATTTAGAAAGAGAACGCGGCATTACAATCTTAGCCAAAAATACCGCGATTAATTATAATGATGCTCGAATTAACATTCTTGATACACCAGGCCACGCTGACTTTGGTGGAGAAGTGGAACGTATTTTGAAAATGGTAGACGGTGTACTATTAGTCGTTGATGCTTATGAAGGTTGTATGCCACAGACACGTTTTGTTCTGAAAAAAGCGCTGGAACAAAAATTAACCCCAGTCGTTGTTTTGAACAAAATTGATCGTCCTAATGCTCGCCCTGACGAAGTAGTCGATGAAGTACTTGATTTATTCATTGAGCTTGGTGCAGACGATGAACAGCTTGAATTCCCAGTTGTATATGCATCCGCATTGAATGGTACGTCTGGTGATGAGCCTGAAGATCAGAACGAAACAATGGATCCGATCTTTAAGCTGATTATGAATAATATACCGGCTCCTGTCGATACACAGGAGGACCCGCTGCAATTCCAAGTTACCCTTCTTGATTATAACGATTATCTTGGTCGTATTGGAGTAGGACGTGTATTCCGTGGAAGTATTAAAGTGGGACAGCAAGTGTCACTTATGAAGAAAGACGGTTCCGTGAAAAACTTCCGTGTGTCTAAGCTGTTTGGTTTCATAGGTCTGAAGCGTATCGAGATTGAAGAAGCGAAAGCTGGGGACATTATTGCTCTGGCTGGTATGGAAGACATTAACGTTGGAGAAACGGTTTGTCCGACAGATAACCAGGAAGCAATGGAAATTCCACGTATCGATGAGCCGACCCTTCAAATGACGTTCCTTGTGAACAACAGCCCATTTGCAGGCCGCGAAGGGAAGTATGTAACATCCCGTCAAATCGAAGAACGTTTATTGACACAATTGGAGACAGATGTAAGTTTGCGTGTTGAACCTACAGAATCTCCTGATGCCTTTACCGTATCAGGCCGCGGGGAATTACACTTGTCTATTCTTGTGGAAAATATGCGTCGTGAAGGCTTTGAACTTCAGCTTTCTAAGCCGAAGGTTATCTTGAAAGAAGTCGATGGAGTAACTTGTGAGCCAATGGAGCGTGTTCAAATCGATACCCCTGAAGAATATCAAGGTGCTGTTATGGAGTCGATTGGAATTCGCAAAGGCGAAATGCAGGACATGGTTAACGATGGAAACGGTCAGGTTCGTCTTGAATTCCTTGTACCATCCCGTGGCTTAATTGGGTATTCTACTGAATTTATGACGCAAACCCGTGGGTACGGAATTCTGAACCATACGTTCGATGGCTATGCTCCACTCAATAAAGGGCAAGTAGGCGGTCGTCGTCAGGGTGTACTTGTTTCACTTGATAAAGGGAAATCTTCTACCTATGGTATTATGAACCTTGAAGACCGCGGAACAATTTTCGTGGAGCCTGGTACAGAGGTTTATGAAGGAATGATTGTAGGAGAGCACAGCCGCGAAAATGACCTGACCGTTAATATTACAAAAGAGAAGCACTTGACTAACGTGCGGTCAGCAACGAAAGATACGACGAGCACCATCAAAAAGACTCGTCAGCTAACGCTTGAAGAAGCGATCGAATATTTGGATGACGATGAGTATTGCGAGGTTACACCTGAAGCGGTACGACTTCGTAAGAAATACTTGAATAAGAACGAACGTGAGAAAATGGCCAAGAAGAAAAAGCTGCAGAACGCAGAGTTGTAAATTAGAAATAAGTTTTAAAAAAACGTCTGATCCAAAGTGGATCAGGCGTTTTTTAAAATGGCAATGTTATTTAGTTACTGCAACGGTTTCTTCCTGGTGCCCGTGAATACCCTGATCAGGTTTTTCATAATGAATCGTTACTGTGTATTCACCCTCAGAAGGGAACGTATAGGCAGCTGTGTACTCACCAGGGCTCACTTCTTCAGCAGGAATGTATTTATGCTGTTCCAGTTTGTCTGAGCTGATTTCAAACTTTACCATTGCTTTTTCAAAAGGTTTCTCTTCATGATTAATGTGAGTGGTCAGCGTAGACTTTTCAGTTGCTTTGAATTCCTGATCGTTCATAAAATGGACCATAAACGCGCTGCCTCCATGACCGTGACTATGAGAAGATTTACTCTCTCCACCGTGATCATGTCCGCCTTCCTTCTTAGCATCTTCTTTGCCTTCTACCTTCACCTCAACTTGTGGCATAACATGCATGGTAGCCGTTTGAGTATGAGCAATCACTTGATAGGTGCCTGGCTTCTCAAAGGTATAGGCAGCTTCATAAATCCCGTCGCTGGTATGTTCTGCTTTCACAGTATCGGACTGCTCCTGTCCAGCGTTAGTATGCCAGATTTCGAATTTAACTGACTCAGCATCTGTCACCTTATTTTCTCCCTTGGTCACGACGGCTTGAATGACTGTTTCCTCTTTCAATGGAAGGGGCTCTTCCTCGAATTGAACCTCCACCTCTGGCATTATAGGCTCTTTATTACTAGTTGTATTGGATTCTTCACTCTCACCGTTTTCAGTGGAGGATCCACAAGCAGCAAGTATGATGATTAGTCCAAGAAGCATTGCTATTTTTGTTAAATTCTTCATATTTATTACTCCTTTTTTCTAAGTTAACCATCTCAATCATAACATGTACCATCCTGGTGTGATATGGCTTTAAATCTCGTTGTTGTGGCAATGATGTGACACTATTTTATTTAATAAGCAATCATTTATTTTTAACTAATGGATCACATTTCAATAAAAAAAGCTGATCCGAGTGGTCAGCTTTTCTTATGATCATCCCATTTATAGTTGTAAAAGGCTTCCTCTGTTACCCATTTTAATGCTTCTGGATCATTTGCTCGAATTCCTTCATCAAGGGTCTCAAGCATCCTGGCTGTCTGTGATATGTGGGCACGCATAGCATTCAGCTTTTGTTCTTGGACCTTTGTTATATCATGGAGTATATCTGGCTTACCAAGTTCCTCCTCGGTATTATTGGCAAAGGCAACCGCATGAAGCTTCGGGCGCTTAGACGGTTCGATTTGCTGTAGAGCACGGACAACAGCTCTTGCTGTCGCTTCGTGATCAGGGTGAACAGCATAGCCTGGATAGAAGCTGATCACTAGAGACGGCTGCAGTTCCTCGATTAGCTCGCTGACAAGCTGTTTCATTTTGTTATCATCTTCAAATTCTAACGTCTTATCCCGCAATCCAAGCATCCGCAAGTCATCAATCCCCATCGCTTCTGCAGCATTTTTCAGTTCTGCACGGCGGATATCAGGGAGTGTTTCCCTTGTAGCAAAAGCGGGCATGCCAAGATTTCGTCCCATCTCGCCAAGTGTCAAACAAGCATAGGTAAGCGGTGTGCCTTGATTAATGTAGGAGGCAATCGTTCCTGAAACACCGAATGCCTCATCGTCAGGGTGGGGGAAAATGACGAGTACATGATTTTCTTTTTCGATCATAAGTGAATCGCTCCTTAAGAGAGTATCTAATTCTTCATTATTACTTAGTTTAGGCTGTTTTTAAAGCTATTTGTTTTAAAGGGTACCTGAACAGGTTTAAATGCAGATAGATAAAGGAATTAGACACATAGTATGAGACAGAGAGGAGTTCTTTTTATGGATCAAAGAATCAATCATCTTGTTAATTGGCTGCAGATGAAGGTAAAGGAAGCAGGGGCAAAAGGAGCCCTTGTTGGAATTAGCGGCGGAATTGATTCAGCTGTGGTAGCTTATTTAATCAAACGCGCCTTCCCTGATCAGTCGCTTGGGGTGATACTTCCGATCAATCAACGGGTTGAAGACCAAACGGATGCCGTTGCTGTGGTAGAGAAAGCAGATCTCAATTATGTCGGAATAGAACTGACGGATTCTTATAAAGAAACTTATTCATCTATAGAAAAAAAGCTGGTAGAAAAGGGAGACTGGAATGAAGAAACGTCACAGCTGGGCGGAGCAAATCTTCAAGCCCGATTACGAATGAGTACACTTTACGCAGTGGCCAGTAATTATGGATATTTAGTGGTAGGTACGGACAATGCTGCCGAAGATTATACCGGATATTTTACAAAATACGGAGATGGTGGTGTGGACCTTGTTCCCTTGATCCATATGAGAAAAGAAGAAGTGCGCGAAATGGCCGAATATTTAGATGTTCCCGACACAGTGATCAGGAAGAAGCCAAGTGCTGAACTATGGGAAGGTCAGTCTGACGAAGACGAAATGGGCATTACCTATGAAGCTATTGATGCTTACTTGCTTGGGGAGACAATCTCTCCAGAGGATGAAAAACGATTGCAAGCGCTCCATGAACGAACAGAACATAAAAGGCAAGTTCCAGCTGGACCGCCTAAATATAAGGGAGAGTAACAATGTCACAGAAAACCGCCTTACTCATCATTGATATGATTAATAAAATGGACTTTGATGGCGGAGAGGAACTGCTGGTAAACACAAAATCCATTATGGACAACTTAAATCACTTGAAAGAACAGGTCAAGCAAACTGGAATACCTGTGATTTATGTTAATGATAACTTTGGGTTATGGCAGGATAATAAAACCGATCTGATTGAGGAATGCAGAAAGGGGATCGGTCAGCCGATTGTGAACGGGATTCTTCCGGAAGATGACGATTATTTTATTATCAAGCCTAAACACTCCGGTTTTTACGGGACTCAATTGAGTATCTTACTGGGACAGTTGGAAGTTTCCAACTTGATCTTAACAGGAGTGGCGGGAGATATATGTGTATTATTTACAGCGAATGACGCTTACATGAGAGATTTTAATTTATGGGTTCCACGGGATGGGATTGCTTCAGAGAAGGACGAAGATAATCTGAATGCGATTAAAATTATGGAGAGATCGCTGTTTGCTAATACAGATAAAATTAGCGAAGTTGATGTAGGCAAGGTCTTTGAAGATTGACATTTTTAAATTAACTGTATATTCTAAGGGAAGAGAACATGTTAGTTCTGCCATTTAAATCCATTCTTTAAAGGAGAATGTTTGTATGAGTGTTGTTCTTAACTAAATCCGTTAATTGGATACTGTTCTGAAATTTTGAGAAAGACATGCAATATGCAGGTCATATTTGTGTTTTCTAAATTTTTCGGAATAAAGTTAAGAGCAAGCATCATCATAGCAGAAGTATAAGATATTCAAAGCTATGGCTTACTTAGTCATAGCTTTTTTTATATCCTTTTAAATGGCGGAGCACATCAGGGGCGCAATTATTCGTCCACCGTTCTCCATAAGAACCATTAATTAGCTGCGATGAGCCCTTGAGCTTATGGCGGTTTTTTTAATGGATAAAAATAGGAGGTAGTCAAAGTTGAACGCAGAAACCTTTCAGACGTTAGACTTTCATGAGATTTTACAAAAGGTAAGCGACTATGCATGGACAGATAAAGGAAAAGAAACAATCTTAGCATTCAAACCATCATTCGATAAACGACTGATTACTCATCGGCATCAGGAAATTGATGAAGCAAAAGCAATCCTGGCCAGCCCTGGAAATGTGCCAATTCATACCTTGAGTGACGTCACCCATTTGCTTCAACAAGCAAAAAAAGGGATGTTGATTCGGGCTGATCAATTTTCCCAGCTTGCTTCATTTTTAGATCATTGTACAAAATTGAAACGATACATGAAAGGGAAAGAATTCCTTGCACCGACCATTAGCTTGTATGCATGGTCAATCACAGATTTAAGCACACTTGAGGAAGAAATACAGAGGGTGATTCGGTATGGTCAAGTAGATGACTACGCCTCAAAATCCTTAGCGAAAATCCGTAAGCAAATAATGGCTAAAAGCACAAAGTTGAAAGAGAAAGTCGATCAAATGACAAAGTCGTCTAAATTGAAGCCGTATATGCAGGAAAAAATGGTTATCGAAAAAGATGGAAGATACACCCTCCCGATTAAGAAAGAAAGTCGAAATAAAATAAAGGGAACCGTTGTTGAGCAATCTTCCTCAGGTGCTACTTTATTTATTGAGCCAGAGGAGATTACGGTTCATATGGAAGAGCTTCATATGCTCAAGATTAGCGAGGAGCAGGAAATCGAGCAAATTCTATACAACCTGACTAATAAGGTAGTCGATTGCGAACAAGAGTTATCGATCGCCATGGAGACGATGCATAAGTATGATGTTATTTTCGCAAAAGCGAAGTACAGTCAGCACATCAACGGAAAGTCAGTGGCACTAAATGGAGAGCACATCATCGATTTACAAGAAGCCAGACATCCTCTGCTTGGGGAGCAAGCTGTTCCTTTGACGATTATGATGAACTCAGAAATTCAAAGCTTAGTAATTACGGGGCCGAATACGGGGGGGAAAACAGTTGCCCTTAAAACGGTTGGACTGCTGGTCGTAATGGCTCAAACAGGACTTCATATACCAGTAGGAAAAGAAAGTACGCTGCCGCTTTACCAGCACGTTCTCGTTGATATCGGGGATGGACAGAATATCAAGGAAAATTTAAGCACGTTTAGCTCAAGACTGGTAAACATTATTGAGGTGTTGAGGCAAGCCAATGACCAAAGCCTTGTCCTGCTTGATGAATTAGGTTCTGGTACGGATCCTGGAGAAGGAATGGGCCTGGCTACAGCTATCTTAGATGCGTTAGCTGATAAAGGGGCAAGGATTTTAGCTACTACCCATTACAGTGAAATGAAGGACTATGCAGTAAATAAACGTGGCTTCCTAAATGCTGCCATGGAGTTTGATATCGACACCTTAAAACCAACGTACAGATTGATCATGGATGCAACAGGGGAAAGCCAGGCATTTGATATTGCCTTAAAGCTTGGTTTACATCCGAAAATCATCGAAAGAGCCTATGCCATTACGTATAAACAGGAAAAAGAGTTCCCTATGGATGATTCGTTGCTAAGAAAGTTAGATTATACCCAACAAGTTGCCGTTAACCGTTACAGGAGAAAGGTGACCCATTCGGAAGTAGAAGCTGCTCGGACATTGGCAGAATTCCAGATGGGTGACAATGTTACGGTTCAGTCGACAGGAGAAACGGCTATTGTTTACAAGGGCCCCGATCAACGAGGTAATTATATTGTGCAAATTAAAGGAGAGAAGCATACCATTAATCATAAACGGTTAAAACTTCATATCCCAGCCAAAGAACTTTATCCTGATGACTATGACTTTGATACTATTTTTAAATCAAAAGAATACCGGAGAATAAAACACCAAATGGCGAGGAAGCATGTGGAAGGACTCAGTCTTGAGGAAGAAGAATAAACAGTGTTCAAGTCAATTTGATCCAGATGTAGTCCATATGAACAACTGCTAATCTCGAGCGTTTTAAAGGAGAAATTGTAACAGAAGAATTTTATCGAGTAGAGGAATAATAAGGACTATTGTAAGGGGAGAAGACCGCGAGTTGGATCTGCGGCAAAAAACATTAATCATCAGAAACCCCGCTGTCTGAGGCAGCGGGGTTATTATCAATACTTTTCTGTTTGTTTAGGTTCCATTTGCGTCGGTTTTGATTCAAGGTCTGTGTAACCTACAAAACCGAATGAAAAGACAATGAGTAACAAGATTGCGAATAATACTTTTCTCACTATAATACCCTCCAAGGAATAATGTGTACATTATATTTAGACGAAAGAGATCCCTAGAAGTTATGTTAAAAGAATTACAAATGGTCTAAAATTGTCGCATTACAAACTTTGTAGAAGGGATCAAAGAAGTATCTATCAAATGGTGTCATTCACTAGAATTTCCTTTTTTATTTTACTTGCTGCCTAGGACAATTGCAATATATTTAGACGAATTTACAAGAAAATCTTAACTTTATGAAACTAGCTTTAAACCGACAACACCAATCACGATACAACTGACAAAAAATAGTCGTTTTACATTAGCTTTTTCTTTAAATAATAATATGCCAATCAGTACGGTTCCAACAGAGCCTATTCCTGTCCAGATTCCATAAGCCGTACCGATGGGAAGATCTTTAAGCGACAAGGAAAGAAAGTATAGGCTTAGTCCGCCTGAAACGATAGCCAATATAGTAGGAATTCGCTTGCGGAATCCTTCTGATAGTTTGAGGAATAGCATCCCGGACATTTCTCCCACTCCAGCAAGAAGTAAAAAGATCCATGACATTATAACCCCTCCTCAGTAACTTCCACCTTTGAAGACTCTGACATTTTTAAGCCGATGATTCCAAAAATTAAAACGGCAATAAAAAAGACCTTTCCGGCGCTTGTAATATCGCCAAGAAATGCCATTCCGATTACGGCTGTACCAGCTGCGCCGATTCCTGTGAAAATGGCGTATCCAGTGCCGATGTCGATCATTTTTAATGCTTTTGTAAATAAGAAGAAGCTAATGAAAATCGATATCAAAGTAAAAGCAGTGATGAAGGGTTTTGTAAACCCTTCAGACATTTTAAGACCTACAGCCCAGCCAATTTCAAACAGAGCACCTATAAATAAATAGATCCAGGCCATATTTATTCCTCCTTGCTTGGCTTTTGTACACCAAGCCAGAATATTTTAAAACTCGCTTGCTCCCGTTGAGCCAGCGTATCTTCATCGTAAAAATTCTCTTCCAAAAATAATCCGTCAATTAACGTATAGAAGGCTGAAAGTATATCCTCAATGGGCAGCTGCCGCAAACTGCCTTCTT
This sequence comes from Halobacillus naozhouensis, assembly GCF_029714185.1. NCBI lineage: Bacteria > Bacillati > Bacillota > Bacilli > Caryophanales > Bacillaceae > Halobacillus > Halobacillus naozhouensis. Next base: position 1,074,415 of record NZ_CP121671.1, read on the forward strand.
TCATCCCTTGCTGAAAAATAGGTCGGATAATATCATTCGCCTGTTCTTCTACTTGCAAGAAGACGAGTTTAATTTCATCTGCGAAATCTTCAGGAGGAAAGAACGTAAACCGTTTAAAAAATGATCCTTCAGTAGAATTAGCCATATGACCAACATAAAACTGATAGACTCTTTCTAGGCGTTGTTTAATCGGTTGATTACCTGTTTTTTCAGCAAACGCCTCGAAGTGCTTCGATTCTTTCACGGCTACTTCTTTTAATACCTCCAAAAAAATTTCTTCCTTGCTTGCAAAGTGATTATAAAGAGAAGGCTTCTTAATTCCTACTTTAGAAGCAATATCTGTAAGACTTGTATTTTCATAGCCGTTATGAGCAAAACACTCAAGGCTGACATCAATTATTTTTTGTTTTGACATATGCATCCCTCACTAACTAACTAACGGTCGGTAGTTTAATTATAACACTGTATATATTGTCTGTCTAGATTTTTCAATGAGGACGGTTTACAGAAAGCGGTACAGGGTATAGACAATCATGTCGGAATTTTTAGAAATTTAGGCTATGGGGGGACTTTTTCTTTGAATAAATATAAGTTAGACCGTTATGAAGGTGCATATGCCATATTGATTCAGGAAGATACCAATAAAAGCGAACTTTTAGTCTTAAAAGAACGCTTGATTGCATTCGCTGAGGCGGGAGATTTACTGTCTATTGAGTTTGATACGATGGGGAATTTAAAGGAGGTTCAAGTTGTGCAGGGAGAAAACGACGGAAATAAAATTAAGCTTTCGCGTCTGTAAACAGAGCGAAAGGTATGTACAGAAAAAAGTCGTTCTGATTATGAAGTGATTATTGACCACGCTCTTATTAAAGTAAGTAAAATGCAACCAATAGGCTTTCAATTAAAACTCCGCAAAAAAATTAAGGATGCGGAGTTTTAATTGAGAGTTTCTAGTGCAAAATTTGCGCTTATTCTATAATTTCCTTTTCTAATTCATGTTCTTTTATATAAGCCTTCGGAAGCATAATGGGATCAAAGTCGAATGGTTTAATTTCCTTATTATACATGATCCGGTGGGGAAGATCCGGGTTTTGTAAAGCGCTCGTCGCTAAACTGACTAAGTCTGCCTTATTTTCTTTTATTAGTGAATGGGCAGTCTCAGGATCCTGAAGCTGCCCATTAGCGATCGTTGGCAGTCCGGTATATTGTTTAGCTGCTTCTGCAATAGACCTGCTGCCTTCTCCAAAGCTTGGTTGTGTACCAGAAGCATCTGTAACGTGAATATAATTCAAGGAAGTATCGCCGAGTTCTGTGAAAATTGTTTCAGCATCACTCTCTCCTAAAGACCAACGGTGTTCAGCATCTGTGACTTTCCCTTGTGAAATCCTAATACCGACCATGAACTCTTTGCCGACCGCTTCTCTAACACTATGAATGACCTCTGTTAGAAAACGAACACGGTTTTTTGTTGCGCCGCCATATTGATCTTCTCTTAGGTTCATATAATCTGTTAGAAACTCATCAAGTAAGTAACCATTGGCGCCATGGATTTCAACCCCATCGAAGCCAGCCTCTTTGGCATGCTGAGCAGCCTTTGCAAAGCCTTGTTTTACCTGTTCCATATCTTCATGGCTCATCTCAGTGGGAACTGGATATGGACCTTCACCTCCATAAAGAGGAACCATATCTTTCTTTGGTTTCACAGCCGAAGGAGCAATCGAATGATCGGCATGCGGGTTTCCTTGTGATTGTGAACCTGCATGCATCAGCTGGGCAATAAATAGAGAGCTGTTAGCATGAACACTTTCCACAATAGGTTTCCAGGATTCCAACTGTTCCACATTCGCAAGCCCCGGCTGGTGATGATATCCTTGTGAATATTCTTCATCAGGATAAATTCCTTCCGTAATAATAGTTCCAAACCCGCCTTTTGCATAACGTTCATAATACCGTTTCATGGTTTCGTTTGCCAGGCCGTTATTCTCAGCGCTGATACGTGTCATAGGAGCCACAACATATCTGTTGGGAAGTTCTCTCTGATTAATGGCTATCTTTTCAAATAATGAATTATATGTGTGATTCATTTATCTCAACTCCTTTATTGGCATTAATCATATAATTATCCTTAAATCGAGATAGTTAAACTACTTTCAAGAAAAACTAATAACAAAACCGCCACTTAAGAAGGTGACGGTTTTATCTAAGATATAGAGTTGGTGATTTCCATGGCTTTCTTGAGGCGTTCTTCTTTGTTATTACTAGTATATTTGAGCTGGTAAATCACATCATCATCTCCATTATACCATTCTACAAAAACATGGTCGTCTCGTTTTTGAACACCTGCAACGCCTCCTGCGTCGAGAGGAATTTGCAACTCGGATTCTTGTAGATTATTGCCTGGGTTGAAGATCGTGCGAACAAGGGCTTGAACTTCAGATTTTGATTGATAAACAATCTCCGCTTCACTGCCTTTAACATTTGCTTTCAACGCCTCCAGGTCAAAAGGAAGCTTTTCTGGAAGTCCCAGCTTATCTTGCTTTTCCTGTGGTAAGGAATCTATTGGGGCTGCAAAAGTTTCTGGATAAAGTTCTTTTAGGTGACCTAACGAAAGGTCAGGCCCAGACGAGCAGCCTGCTAATAGAATAAAACAGATTACAAGAGATAGTCTATTGATGACTTTCATATGTACACTCCCTGTGTTAACTAACAACGTTATCATATACAGATCATATTTTAGCATAAATCGAGATAGATTAGAAAAGCTTTCAAAAGTTTGTTAAGAGTGATTCGATAAAATAATCTGAAACCAGGATACAGAGTCATTCGTTATATAAGTAAGTTAGTAGAAAATCTAGAGTTTCATGGGATGATTCAGAAAGAGAAGACTGATTAAAAACCATCTATTAAAAGGGGAGTATCCAATGAGTAACTTTGCAATTCGTACTTTTCAGGAAAATGACTTCGATATGATTCAGTCATTATTGCAACAAGAAGAATGGAGCAATCTTGTAAAAAATAGTGAGGAAACGATGCAGGCCTTACTGAATTCGGATCTTGCTTTAGTAGCAGTGGATGGTCAGGAAGTCGTAGGGTACTTAAGAGGCCTGACAGATGGGGCAGTAACCTTGTATATTTGTGAAGTGCTTATTAAAGAAGACTATCGGAAGAAAGGGATAGCTCAACAGCTCATGGAGGAAGCGCATGGCTGCTATCCAAGTACTAGAATTGAAATGCTGGCTACCAGTTCCTCGAAAGAATATTATACTGATCGTGGATATCGCGCTTTTTACGGATTTAGAAAAACCCCGGAAGAAGTGTAGAATAATTAATAAACATTTCCACCTCAGGTCATCCAATTGGTCATCCAATTTATGGATGACCTGAGGTGGTTAAATATGGGTGTGATCAGGCGAGTTCTTTGTGTTTCAGGATGTAGCTTGCTGAGATGAGCAGGGCAGTAATAAGCAGGATGGTTACGACTGCTGTTCCCCATAAGTTGTCAGGAATTGAACCAGTTTGAAGCATGTCGCCCAGGTACGATGTAAGAAGTGAAGGGTTCCATTCTATGATATGAGCCAATATCATACTAAGAATAAACATTGCGACCAATGTGGCGATTGATAAGAACGCTGCTAAGCCGGGCGTTTTTACCAGGGTATTCATGAAGATGGTCACGGTAATCACAAAGATTATCCAAAGTCCGTAAAAACCTGCAGCAGCCCCTATTAGTTCAAAGCTTAACTCACCGAACAGGAGGTTGACATAGTACCAGCTGCCAAGTATTCCGGCCATCATGCTAAGCAAACTCAGCACGACAATACTTGCCCATTTGGCTGTCACATACGTGCCATAGCGGACCGGCTTTACGAGAATCAATTCTGCAATTCCACTCTTGCGTTCGTTGGCAATTGTGCCCATGGACATAAGGACGAGAACAGCTATGCCAATCATATTAAATTGGCCGATGCTCATCATAAATACGTCCGCAGGGGGAGGAGTAGGAATTTCAATTGTTGCTCCTTCAGGCAACCCGCCAACAGACTCGAGAATTTGCGGCAAATAGTAGGTAGATAGTGGATCCATAATTCCGAGCAATATAAATACGAGTGGTACCCAAATCAATTTATAATTACGCCACGCTCCGATCGATTCTGTTTTAAAAACGGTCATCCACTGCATGCCCATTCACCACCTTCATAAATAAATCCTCAAGCGTTATTCGTCCAACCTCGAAATGCTCCAAATCCCATCCTTCTTCTAAAGATTGTTTTAAAAGCTGTTCGCGCGCAGATTTTATGTCGCTCACATATAAATCGAGTCGCTGCTTATCTCTTTCCACACGATTAATAAAATCCAGCTGATCGACCTTACTCTTCAAAACCTCTGGAGGAAGTTCTGACTGGATTGAAATTTTGTCCACATGATGTCTTTTTCTTAGCTGATCTAACGGACCAGATTCAACGATCGATCCTTTATGCATTAATAAAATTTCGTCACTTGCTTCTTCTGCATCACTGAGAATATGAGTAGAAAAAAGCAGTGTTGTTTCCCGCTTTAATTCTTCCATTAAGTTAAGTACATCGCGCCGGCCAATGGGATCGAGGGCTGACACAGGTTCATCCAGCATCAGCAGCTTCGGCCGGTGGATCATCGCTTGAGCGATCCCCAGGCGCTGTTTCATTCCGCCAGAGTAGGTAGCGATCTTACGTTTGGCAGCGTCTTTTAACCCAACTCTTTCTATTAAAAGTTCCGCCTTTTTTCTTGCTTCTTTTTTACTTAAATAAGCAAGCTGTCCTACATAGATAAGGAACTCTTTGCCTGTCATCCAAAGGTGAAAGTGAGGGTGTTGAGGAAGGTAACCGATCTCTCTTCTAATATCCTTATGGTTGGAAGTGCCAAGGTTAATTGAACCGCTTGTTGGGCGAATTAATCCCGACATCATTCTTAATGTGGTTGTCTTGCCGGCGCCGTTTGGACCTAATAAGGCAATACAGTTTCCAAGAGATAGTTGAAAACTGAGGGATTTCACAGCAGTGTTTTTGCCGTACAATTTAGTAAGCTGGTCGACTTTAATCATTATTAATAATCTCGCTTTCCAAAAATGAAATAGATAATTGGACCAATAATATTAATAAAAATAATAATAATGGCCCACATCCACTTCGGTCCGTTTGCTGCTTCAACTTTTGCTAAACTGATGAGGGCTACGATCATAAGTAAGAGCTGAATGATGAATAATGGAGCTAATATTGCAAAGTTCTCCTGAATAACTCGTGTGACGTCCTGCATTAGCAAAATCATAAGTTTACCTCCTCATTCGTTCTGATGGTTTCTGTACGTTTAAGCAATCATGTTGGTTTCCTTTTTTAAACGAAAACGTTTGACTTTATTATCAGAATTTTATACACTGTTACGAAAGTATTTAGAGTTGAGAATGAGATTAGATGAGTTGAGGAAATAGGATGAGTTGAGCAGAGAGAGCTAGGGATCCTTGGACATGAGGAGCCGTTTGGATTGCCTGAGCCAAATTTTGATTTTTCATCCCCTATTTATACCCCTCAACGTCTCATTTTCCATAAAAATTTTTATGGAGAGGTGAGTCCGCATATGAGTAATACTACCCTGGAATCGTTCCTTGCAAGCGTCAAGGAATTTAAAACGATTCCCATCACTAAAACGTTTTACACCGATACGTTAACACCCATTCACATGTTTCACGCATTGAAAGATGAAGCCGTTTATATGCTTGAAAGCCAGGACCCGGAATCTCCATGGTCTAATTTCTCATTCATTGGGTTAGATCCAATGATAGAAATTAAACAGAACGAAGGTTATTTTGTTATCCGTGATGTTCGTACAGGTCGAGAGGAGAAAAGGTCTTCCTTTAAAGAAGCCTACGAAAGTACAGTCGATCAGCTTGACGTGCAGCCTGCTGAGGTTTCTTTACCATTTAAAGGTGGGGCAGTCGGCTATATGGCCTATGATGCGATCTCTGATTATGAGCCTGTGCCACAAGCGATCCAGGATGATATAGACTTATCCAATTACCATCTATTATTCTGCCAGACACTCATTGCTTACAATCACCGAACAAAGGAAGCAACCATTCTGACTTATACCAGACTCGGTGAAGACACGGAAGTAGATCAGGCATTCTATTCGGCACAAGAACGATTACAAACGATAGAGAGAGCCTTAAAAGGTCAGAACTTCTTGCCCGATTTAATGCTTGGTGATGAAAAAGAAAATCTCACACCGTCTATAAAATTTGCCAGTAATTATCAAAAGCCTGTGTTTAAACAGGATGTAGAAACCATCAAAGAGTACATTCGAGCAGGAGATATCTTTCAAGCCGTTTTGTCGCAGCGTTTTGAGGCAATAACCAATAGAAACGGCTTTGAACTGTATCGGGTTTTAAGAAAAGTGAATCCTTCACCATATATGTTTTATTTACATTTTGACGAGGTAGAAGTGATTGGAAGTTCACCGGAGCGGCTGCTGCAGGTGCAGGAACAGCTGTTAGAAATTCATCCGATCGCCGGCACAAGAAAAAGAGGCGCAACACAAGAGGAAGATGATGCCCTGGCTGAAGAGCTGCTGGCCGATGAGAAGGAACAGGCAGAACATCGGATGCTAGTCGATTTAGCCCGTAATGATATTGGGAGAGTCTCTGAGTACGGAACAGTCAACGTTTATGATTATATGACCATCGGACGTTTTTCCAAAGTTATGCACATTATCAGTAAAGTAACAGGCCAATTGAAAAAGGAGATTTCTCCAATTGATGCCCTGATTTCAGCTTTCCCGGCAGGCACGCTATCTGGAGCACCAAAGGTCCGGGCGATGCAAATTTTACGAGAACTGGAACCAACTCCAAGACATCTTTATGGAGGAGGCATTGTTTATTTAGGGTTTGATGGCAACATCGACTCTTGTATTACGATCCGGACGATGACTAAGATGAATGAAAAAGTATACGTACAGGCAGGAGCTGGCATCGTGGCTGATTCTGACCCTGAGACAGAGTACCAAGAAACGTTAAACAAAGCGAGTGCCTTAAAGAGGACGATTGAGCTAGCAGAGCAGTTATTTGAGCAGAGTAGAGAGGGAGCTGAGACAAAATGAAACAGCAATTAAGCAGCTTAGTGGAAGGCAACGTATTAACAGAGGAAGAAGCTTATCAGACTATGACTCAGATCATGAACGGTGAGGTATCCACAGGACAGCTCATGAGTATGCTTTCCATCATGCGTCACAGAGGTGAAGCTGTGGAAGAAATGACGGGGTTCGTCCGAGCGATGCGCGCTAAGATGACAAAGCTTGAAATGGCACCGGATGATCTCGTTGACACGTGCGGTACCGGAGGCGACAGCAGTTCCACCTTTAATATTTCTACAGCCGTTTCGATTATATTGGCGGCACTTGATGTGAAAGTTGCCAAGCACGGCAACCGTAAAGTATCCTCCAAGAGCGGAAGTGCTGATGTTTTAGAAGCACTGAGGGTCCCGATCGCTTCAACACCAGAACAAGGTGTTAAGGCGATTACGGAAAAAGGGATGACCTTTTTGTTTGCCCCTAATTATCACCAGGCGATGAAACATGCGGTTCCAGCTCGTCAGGAACTCGGTTTTCGAACGGTGTTTAATTTACTTGGTCCGATGGCAAACCCTGCTAATGCCCGGCGCCAGTTGATCGGAATTTATGATACGTCTTACGCTGAAAAAATGGCAGAAACGCTGAGACAGCTAGGGAGTAAAAATGTACTATTCGTTACCGGCCGGGACGGATTGGACGAAATTACGATGACTGGGGTAACGGATGTTGTAGAGTTGAAAGACGGCAAGATTGAAAGATTTACCCTCTCCCCTGAAGACCTTGGACTCACAAGAGGAAAACTTGCAGAGATTCAAATTACGGATAGTCAGCAGAGTGCTGAGTTAATTCAACAAGTCCTATCGGGAGAAGCCAATGACAGTGCGATGACAATCGTGACGATGAATGCAGCAGCGGGGCTTTACGTGGCTGGAAAAGCTGCCAGCTTAACGGATGGCGTAAAACGTGTCAAGGACGCGATCAACAGCGGAAGCGTACAAACATATTTCACATCGATCCAGGAAGAAAAGGAGAATTGCCAGTATGCTTGAAACCATTTTAGCTATAAAAAAACAAGAGATAGAACGATTGTATTTGCCTGAGGAAGCAAATGTAGCGAAACACTCTTTCTATCAATCTTTGAAACAATCACCTTATGCAGCCGGCTTGATAGCTGAAGTGAAGAAGGCATCACCATCAAAAGGGATTATTCGTGAGGATTTTAATCATGTGATGGTTGGAAAACAGTACTCTGATGCTGGAGTACAGGCAATTTCAGTGTTAACAGATCAACACTTTTTTCAGGGACATCGTGATTTTTTAACAGATATTAAAAAGTTTGTAGATGTGCCGGTAATGAGGAAGGATTTCATTATCGATCCTGTTCAAGTGGCAGAAAGTCAGTTGATTGGTGCGGACGCGATTTTGCTAATTGGAGAAGCTCTTGAAGCAAGCAAACTGCATGAGCTTTATTTACAGGCGTATGAAGCGGGCCTTGAAGTGCTGGTTGAGGTACACAGTGAGGAGACGCTAGAAGGGATATTAAAGGAATTCACCCCGAAGATTATCGGGATTAATAACCGTAATCTGCACACGTTTGAGACGACACTTGAGCAGACGAAACAGATAGCGAAACTGGTGCCGAGCGACTGTTTACTCGTTTCTGAAAGTGGGATATTTACTCATGAAGACATTGAGCAGGTTGCCGGTTATGGGGCAGAAGCCGTGTTAGTCGGAGAATCGTTGATGCGCCAAGCTAATATAAAACAGGCAGTTGAACAATTAATGAAAGGGGTGAACGTGTGATGCTTGAACCGTTAGTGAAATTTTGCGGCAATCGGTCCTTACGTGATGTGCAGAAGACGGCTTCTTCATCAGCGACTCACCTCGGGTTTATATTTGTAAATAGTACGAAGCGTTATGTGCGTCCAGAACAGGTTGGTAAGTGGATAAGAAGAGTGCGTCCTCAGCAAAAAATCGTCGGTGTTTTTGTAGAACCTTCTATGGAACAGTTAGACGAAGTGTTGGCTTTTGCGCCATTGGATGTTATTCAGCTTCATGGCAAAGAAACAGTATCAGATATTTTGAAAATTAAAGAATCGTTTGATCTGCCGGTATGGAAGGTAATCCATCATCAGGAAAACGGCTTAGAGCAAATGGACCTCTTTAAAGGTGTAGTTGATGGCTATGTGATCGATTCGAAGGTCGCCGGATCTCATGGCGGCACGGGAGTTCGATTTAACTGGAATGCAATTGGAAACTATCTTGAGGCAGCGAATGCCCAAAACGTATCTTGTCTTATAGCAGGCGGAATTAACCCAGATAATATTGAGCAGTTAATGGATGATCATCCAGATGGAATCGACGTATCAAGTGGAATTGAAACAGATGAGCAAAAGGATCTTAATAAAATTCAAGCCGTTATGAAAGGAGTGGAACGTCATGTTGCAAGTGTTTCCGGATGTTAAAGGTCGATTTGGAGATTTTGGAGGTAAATATGTTCCTGAAACGTTAATGGGGCCGCTGCAGGAACTGGAAGAGGAATTAAATAAAGCAATGGATGACCCAGATTTCCTTCAGGAGTACCATGATGTATTGAAAGAATATGCCGGGCGCCCTACTTCATTAAGTTTTGCCGATAAAATGACAGAACATTTAGGCGGAGCAAAAATCTATCTGAAAAGAGAAGATTTGAACCATACCGGGGCTCACAAGATGAATAATGCAATTGGCCAGGCATTGCTTGCCAAACGGATGGGGAAAAAAAGAATTCTCGCTGAAACAGGGGCTGGTCAGCATGGGGTTGCCGCTGCGACTGTAGCAGCCAAGTTTGGCCTTGAATGTCAGGTGTTCATGGGCGAAGAAGATATTCGCCGCCAGGAGTTAAATGTGTTCCGTATGAAATTGCTCGGTGCGAAGGTTACTCCGGTTTCCAGCGGTAATGGGACGCTGAAGGATGCCACAAATGAAGCGATTAGATACTGGGTAGCGAATTGTGAAGACCATTTCTATCTGATTGGATCTGTGGTTGGCCCACACCCTTACCCGAAAATGGTCCGGGATTTTCAGCGTGTGATTGGTGATGAATCGAAACAGCAATTTTTAGAGGTTGAAGCAGAGCTTCCTGACCGGATCTACGCTTGTGTTGGCGGCGGGAGTAACGCAATGGGGATGTTTTATCCATTTCTGGAGGATGCTTCTGAGCTGATCGGGGTGGAAGCAGCCGGTAAAGGAATCGAGACTTCTGAACACGCTGCAACGTTAACAAAAGGGAACCCGGGTGTCATACACGGTTCACTGACGTATTTAATGCAAGATAAAAATGGACAAATAACCGAGCCCTATTCGATCTCAGCTGGATTAGATTACCCAGGCATTGGTCCGGAGCACGCTCACCTCTTCCAAACGAAGCGGGTCAGATATGAGTCGATTACCGATAAAGAAGCACTAGATGCGTTGAAGCTTTTGACGGAACAGGAAGGGATTATTCCGGCGATTGAAAGCGCCCATGCGCTGGCCCAGGCTTTTAAAGAAGCAGTAGAAATGAGCTCCGATCAAACGATCCTGATTAATCTTTCAGGACGCGGAGATAAGGATATGGCGACATTAATGCAGCATTTTCAGGAGGAGGAGTAACATGCTCACGAAAACATCTTTCAAGGGTAAACTGACGAAGACCGAAGATTTGTTTATTCCTTTTATTGTAGCGGGGGACCCAACTCCAGAACTTACGATTGAATTTGCCCTTCGATTACAGGAAGCAGGGGCAGATGTGCTTGAGCTTGGCATTCCTTATTCTGATCCACTTGCAGATGGTCCTACTATTCAACGTGCTGCCAAACGTGCTTTAAAAAATGAGATGTCGTTAACGAAAGCCATTGAACTCGTGCCTGAGATGCGCCAGGCGGGTCTTGAGATTCCAGTTGTTATTTTCACTTATTATAATCCAGTGCTGCAGCTAGGGTATGACCGATTCTTTGAGCTGCTTGATGAAAACGGTGCAGAAGGGGTGTTGATCCCTGATTTACCTTTTGAAGAAAGTGAAGAAATACGCAAGCTGGCGTCTGAACGTGACGTAGAATTTATCTCCCTTGTAGCCCCGAATTCAGACAAACGAATTAAGCAGATTGCTGAGCATGCGAACGGATTTCTCTATTGTGTATCAACACTTGGTGTAACAGGGGAACGAAATGAAATGTCTGCGGATGTCTTAACTTTTATTAAAAAAGTAAAAGAGCATAGTTCCGTTCCTGTTGCCGTAGGGTTCGGTATATCGACTAATGAACACGTCAACCTGGTGCGCGAACATGCTGACGGTGTCATTATTGGGAGTAAGATTATCCGTTTGATTGAAGATGAGATTGAGGCATTTAAGGATGGAGAAGAGGCAGACGCTCTTGAACGTTTCAACAAGAGTGTCCGTGAGCTTGTTAAATAGGAAGAGAGGCTGAGCATAGAGGAGTTGAGCAGAGTGATATATATGATCGACCACTATGATTCATTTACCTACAACATCGTGCAATACTTAGGCGAGTTAGGTGAAGAAATCGTTGTCCGGCGTAATGATCAGGCGAGCATAGCTGAAATTAAGCAAATGCGGCCAGACTTGTTGTTGTTGTCACCAGGTCCTTGTTCCCCAGATGAGACAGGGACCACACTGGAAATCATTAAGTATTTTAAAGAAGAGGTACCGATTTTCGGAGTGTGTCTCGGTCATCAGACAATTGCCCAAAGCTTTGGTGGAAAGGTGGTTCGCGCCGATCAACTGATGCACGGGAAGTCTTCACAAGTCCATCATGATGCTCAGGGTATTTATGAAGGACTAAGTAATCCGATGGAAGCGATGCGCTACCACTCATTAATAGTGGATCTAGATGGATTGCCAGAATGCTTTGAAGTGACTGCTGCAACTGTAGAAGGGGAAATCATGGGGATCCGGCATGTAAGTTTGCCGATAGAAGGGGTGCAATTTCATCCAGAATCGATTGGAACTAGGGACGGAAAACAATTGTTGAGTAATTTAATTAGGCAGCGAGTAAAAGCTATTATTTCTTAAGGAATAAAGCCTGTTGGCAAATAAATGCCAACAGGCTTTTGTAGGTATTTAGACTTATTTTTTCAATAGTATTTAGCTACTCGAATTTGATTTATTTAAAGTTTCGCAATAATAATGCAATTTCTCTAAGCTATGTCACAGAGGTGATAAGTCACTTTGTGAAAAAATAACATACTCATAAATAGCGATAAAACAGCTGTTTTTTAGAAAATAATAGCTATTTTCACAATCTATGAAACTGTGTTAGGTTAGATAACGTTGTGTCAACGAGCTCGTATAACACGCTGTGATTGGGAGAAAATAGTCTGGACAATTAAATTTGAAATTATTTTTTAATCTTAGGAGTTGAGTATGTAGTTATGGAATTGCAAAATGATCCGACTTTACTTTGGTTTATCGGACTTTATGCCGTTGTCATGATCGGTATTGGAATATTTACATCAAAAAAAGTGTCAGGAAGTGAAGACTTCGTTCTGGCTGGAAAGAGTTTGGGCCCTTTCGTATTAATGGGGACACTGCTCGCTACATGGACAGGGAGCGGAAGTATTTCTGGCGGTGAGACCTCAATGGCCTTCAGTTACGGAATTTGGCCTGCATTAATGCTGATGCTTCCTACGCTGTTAGGTATTATTATTCTTTATGTCATTGCACCAAAAATCCGTGAATTCGGTAAATTTACAGTATCAGGCATTCTGCAGGCGAAATATGGCCGTAAGTCACGGAATATTGCCAGTGTAATTATTATTCTGGCCTATGTAGGAATTGTGTCTTATCAAATGAAGGGCTTTGGTTTTATATTAAACTTGACCACAGGCATGTCTGTAGGATTAGGTACACTGCTTGGCGGTATCATGATTATCTTTTTAGCGATGATCGGCGGTTTGCGTTCGGTATCCCAAACCGATGCGATCAGTGGCTTTTTAATGGTTGGTGGGCTTATCATTACAGTGCCTACGATTATTGCAGTTGCTGGTGGCTGGGGAGACATCGTTGCCAACGTCCCAGAATCTCATATGACAGCAACTGGCGGTTTAACAACAATCCAGCTGATGGGTTACCTGCTTCCATCACTGTTTCTATTATTAGGTGACCAAAATATGTATCAGCGCCTTGCTTCATCTAAAGGCGACAGTTCTGCTAAAAAGGGTCAAATCGGCTGGCTGATTGCCATGATTATCATTTCACCATCTATTTCGATTATTGCCTTCGCCTCACGTTCTATTTTCCCTAATATTGATCCTGGGATGGCCTTGATGGCAACAACGCTTGCTTTGCCGACAGTGATTGGCGGAATTTTACTTGCTTCAGCAGCCTCCTTTATCATCACGACAGGTAATTCCTATCTGCTATCTGCAGCGACCAACTTGACATATGATATTTATAGCAATTATGTTGATAAAGAAGCCTCAGATAAAAAATTGTTGGGCATGACACGTCTTTTCATCGTTATACTGGGTGTGCTTTCTTACTTGCTGATTAGGTATTTCCCAACTGTACTCAGCGTACAAATGTATGCTTACACCGTATATGGAGCCGGTTTAACACCAGCATTACTCGCTGTCTTCTTCTGGAAACGTGTCAATGCGATCGGCGGCATTTCTTCTATGCTATCAGGGGTAGTAGCCACATTAGTATGGGAATTGATCTTGCAAAAGCCGTTCGATATCAATAGTGTCGTTATTGCCGTTCCGATTGCCGTTATTGTCTTGATTGTGGTTACGCTTATGACAACAAGTGGTAATGGGAACAATCGTGAACCAGTGAATGCTTAATAAGAATGAATAAGCCTCCCTTTTGTTGCAGGGAGGCTTTCATTATATGAAATGTACAATTATTTAAAAAAAGTATTGATTAGATAAAGTTGAAACGATATAATAATTATTGTCGATTCAGACGGGGCATTAGCTCAGCTGGGAGAGCGCTACACTGGCAGTGTAGAGGTCAGCGGTTCGAGCCCGCTATGCTCCATTACTACAGAAATACCTTAAACCCCTGTTTTAGCAGGGGTTTTTCTTATGCTTACTCCAAGTAAAAAGTAGTAACCCCGATTTTACGTCACAAACCCCTTCGCCATCGCGATAAATTCCCGGACACTGTACGGTAAGTACTTATTCTTCTTCCACACCATCCCTAACTCAAGGTTGATATTAGAATTCGTTAAGGAAACCGCCTTTATCTCCGGATTATTAATTTTTTCACAGATTTTACTGGGTAACAAGGCGATCCCGAGCTTAGCTTCAACCATTTCAATCATAAAATCTTTTTGCGAACTGTGGCAGACGACTTTCGGTTCGAATCCTTTCAATCCACACTCTTCCATAATCCGGTCATGGAGAGTAAAGTCTTCTCGATACAAAATAAAGGGTTCATTTTGCAATCCCGATAAATCGACGGATGGGTGCTCGGCTAATGGGTGAGAGCTAGGTACGATTAACATTAAAGGATCTTTGATAACTCTGACGATTTCAAAGTTTTCTTTTTTTATAGGAGTATTGCAAATCAAGCCAATATCGAGGGAACCTTCATCCACTCCGCGCTTAATTTCCTTCGAGCCTACCTCCGTTAAACTGATTTCAATGAATGGATAAATTTCTTTGAAATGAGTAATCAGTTTTGAGAAAAAAGCTGCTCCAATAATGGGAGGGATGCCGATTCTTATTTCACCTTTTTTTAATTCCATAATATCTGTAAGTTCTGATGTTAAGTTAGAGAACGCCTCGAGCACATCCTTGGCATTGGCTAACACGGCTTTTCCGGCATCTGTTAATTCGAGGTGTTTGGATCGATAGAATAAGGGGACTTCTAATTCATCTTCCAAGTTTTTAACAACTTTACTGATGGAAGGTTGAGATACATGTAAGGAAACGGCTGCTTTCGTAAAGCTTAAATGTTTGGCAACTTCTGAGAAATATTCCAAATGTCGAATATCCATAGAATTCCTCCAGTTTTTAGCGAAAAATCAATTATAACTAAATTGAATACATCACATTCTATATATGTATTTTTGGTGTCTGAATATTTATTATATTATAAAAGGTGAGACGCGGGAAGGTGTAGCTGAATGGAAGGCCGAATATATTGGAAAGGCCCTCAGCTGCGAGTGAAATGCAGAAACAGTTGCGGGAACTCGTCAAGAATGCATTCCGCCAGTAAACCTATTCATTTTAAGGAGGAAATGACCTATGAAGGAATACGTCCAAATTGAAAATCTTCAAGTATCCCCTGTTTTATATGAATTTATTAATTCGGAAGCCCTACCTGGAAGCGGACTGACAGGTGAGGAGTTTTGGCATGGTTTAGCAGCTATCATTCAAGATCTTTCTCCCAAAAATAAGCGCTTGTTAGCTAAAAGAGATAAAATGCAACAGCAGATAAATGAGTGGCATAAAGAACATAAGCATGATTTTGACAAAGAAAATTACAAGTCGTTTTTAAAAGAGATTCAATACTTGGAACCACCTGTGGAAGAGGCACAAATCACTACTGAACATGTGGACGATGAGATTGCACATCAGGCAGGTCCTCAGCTTGTGGTGCCCGTGAATAATGCTCGTTATGCGATCAATGCAGCAAATGCTCGTTGGGGAAGCCTGTATGATGCTCTTTACGGAACTGACGTGATTAGTGAAGAGGATGGGGCGGAAATAGGAAGATCATACAATCCTCTCCGCGGTGAGAAGGTCATTGCTTATGCTAAGGAGTTTTTAGATCGAGTTGTACCTTTACAACAAGGGTCCCATAAAGAAGTAGAGGTTTACTTCGTCAATAGCGGCAAATTAGCTGCTACGTTAAGTAATGGCAAAACAGTCGGTCTAAAAGAACACGAACAGTTGACAGGATATACTGGGCAACCGCAGCAACCTGAAGCCCTCTTAATTAAAAACAATGGCATTCATTTTGAAATCGCAATTGATCGAGACGATTCAATCGGGAAAACAGACAAGGCTGGTGTAAAGGATATTCTTGTGGAATCCGCCTTAACGACCATTATGGACTGCGAAGATTCGGTTGCTGCGGTCGACGCTGAGGATAAGGTACTCGTCTATAGCAATTTACTAGGTTTATATAAAGGGGATTTATCAACAACGTTTACAAAAGGTGACCGAACGATTACGAGAACATTAAACCCTGATCGGACGTACTTTTCACCAGAGGGAGAGGAATTCTCGCTACCTGGACGTTCGCTCATGTTTGTCCGTAATGTCGGTCATCTAATGACAAGCGATGCTGTACTTGATAAGGATGGAAACGAAGTTCCTGAAGGGGTATTAGATACTGTTATCACCGGTTTGTTAGGGAAACATGATGTATTAAGAAATGGAAACTATCAAAATTCTACTCAAGGTTCAGTTTATATTGTTAAGCCAAAAATGCATGGGTCCGAGGAAGTCGCGTTCGCGAATGAACTCTTTAATCGTACGGAAGACTTGCTTGATTTAGACCGTAATACGTTAAAAATTGGCGTAATGGATGAAGAACGTCGTACTACTTTAAACTTAAAAGCAGCTATTCATGAAGTAAAAGAGCGGATCGTCTTCATTAATACAGGTTTCCTCGATCGAACGGGTGATGAGATCCATACTTCCATGGAAGCGCATGGTCCAATGATCCGTAAGAATGACATGAAGTCTTCGAAGTGGCTTCAAGGCTATGAGAAATCGAATGTAAAAGCAGGAATGGAAAGTGGATTACAGGGCAGGGCGCAAATCGGTAAAGGGATGTGGGCGATGCCGAACATGATGAAAGCCATGATGGAACAGAAAGGCGGACATCTTGAAGCAGGTGCCAACACTGCGTGGGTACCATCGCCAACCGCGGCTACTTTGCACGCACTGCATTATCATGAGGTAGATGTACGCGATGTACAAAATCATTTATCACAATCACTAACGGACCAGCAGGATGATATTTTAGCAATTCCGTTAACAGCTGATCCGCAGTGGACTCCAGAGGAAGTGCAGGAAGAACTGGATAATAATGCTCAAGGGATTCTAGGCTACGTTGTGCGCTGGGTGGAGCAAGGAGTTGGCTGTTCGACAGTACCTGATATTAATAATGTCGGGCTGATGGAAGACCGTGCCACATTAAGAATCTCTAGCCAGCATATCGCGAATTGGCTTCATCACGGAGTATGCTCGGAGGAACAGGTGCTGGAAACATTAAAACGAATGGCTAAAGTAGTGGATCAGCAAAATGCTTCTGATCCAGAGTATCGAAATATGGCTCCGGACTATGACGATTCTGTAGCTTTTCAAGCTGCTTGTGACTTGGTATTTAAAGGTTTGGAGCAGCCAAGTGGGTACACTGAGCCGATTCTTCATCGTCGTCGGATTGAAGCGAAAAGCCGGGTCCACGCTAAATAATGGGAGGTAGGACCATAGTTTATGGTCCTCTTACCTCATCATAAAAGCCTTCCATATATTTTTTTTGAGATTATTTTTTGAATATTTAAATATTTTGTCGAAATATGCAGGGTTACCACACAGCAAGCTTTCATAGGAGGCGGATGGTCATGGAGCTGAAAGAGACCATAAATGAAAAGAGGATCCCGAATAAAGCGTTTGGTAATAACGGATTGTCTGTACTCACCCCAATATCTGAAAGTGAAATTTCAACTATACTCAAGGCTGCTCAGGAGGAAAAGAAGAAGGTATCTGTTATGGGCAGGGGAACGAAGCAAGGTTATGGAGGCGGGATGGAAGAGTACGATTATTTGCTATCTTTAGCTAAGTATAAGGGGATTGTTGAACATACTGTCGGGGATATGACGGTGACTGTAAAACCTGGTACGACTATATCGGAACTACAGAATTACTTGCATGAGCATAATCAGATGGTGGCCATAGACCCCGACTGGCCTGGTGATTCGACAGTTGGCGGTGTTATTGCAGCGAACGAAAGTGGACCCAAACGGTTAACGTATGGATCAGCACGGGATCTGGTGATTGGTTTACGGATTGTATATCCAGACGGAAGTGTGATTCGTACAGGAGGTAAAGTCGTAAAAAATGTCGCGGGCTATGATATGAACAAGCTTTTTATTGGATCGATGGGTACTCTTGGAGTGATTTCTGAAATCACATTAAAATTGCGCCCTGCCCCTAAGTATGAGAGCTTAGTAATCCTCTCCGCAGCGGAAGACCAGCTTGAGAAATTGCGAGCATTTGCAGTTCAGCTGCAGGATTCGATGCTGGAACCGGGTTCATTGGAATTACTGAATCCAACGCTATCCTATAATCTACTTAATAAACACGAGTATACCTTATTAATCTCATTTGAAGATGTAGAAAGTTCGGTTCAATACCAAGAGAATTGGGTGGAAAATCACAAACCTGCGGGAACAAAAACAACCCGATTATCGGTACAGGAATCCAAAGATTTTTGGGCTCAATTTACTGCGAACGCTCCGAATTGCTTACACGAACTGTGTGACAGTGATGAGGTAGAGGGAATTCTGAAAATAGGAAGTAAAAACTTAGATGTGTTCGAGATTATTGAAGAAAGTCATAGTATTCAAGAAAAATACGATATGAAGGTGGAATCCCACGGTGGAGCAGGTCACGGGATAAGTCATATCCTTTTGAAAGGATCAGAAACGAGTATGAAGCTGGCGATTCCATATATCAGAAATATTGCTGAACAAAAGAGTGGTCATGCTACTATCAAATATTTACCGCTTACCCTTCGAACAGAATTAAACGTCTGGGGAAGTCCTCCTTCCTACTTTTTCTTATTCAAAGGCATTAAGGAAAAAGTAGATCCCCATAACACGTTAAATTATAAGAGGTTCATAGGAGGGATATAGGATGTTGGTAGAAAAAGTGAAAAACAATGAGCCTGTTTGTTCGACTGCCAGCCTAAGCAATTATTTTCCTGAAGATCATCCTGATGAGAATAAATGGGCTGACTGTGTGCATTGCGGCATGTGTCTGGAGTCTTGTCCAACGTATTTAGAAACAGGACAAGAACAGCATTCACCGAGAGGGCGTGTCCATTTAATAAAATCCGTTGCGGAAGGGAAGATCGAATTAAACGAGGAGTTTATGGACCCGATTTTTCAATGCCTTGATTGCCGTGCATGTACGACAGCTTGTCCGGCAGATGTCGATGTTGGTGGCCTGATTGAAGAAGCACGAGGTCAAGTTCGTAAGGCGATACCGCTGACAGGTGTAAAGGGTGCAGTGAGCAAGTTTTTCCTGCAGGGGCTATTTCCTCACAAGAAGCGTTTAAATACCGTTAGTGGTCTTCTAAGATTTTATCAAACGAGTGGGCTTCAAAAGGCTGTCCGTAAGACTGGAGCAATTCGTGTGATGCCTAATCACCTTGCTGACATGGAATCAATCATGCCAAGGGTCAAAACATCCGTGCAAAGTAAATACAAGGATGTAGGGGGGGTTCCAGCAAAAGGAGAAGTAAAATCACGAGTAGCGATGCTTACTGGATGTATTATGGACGTTATGTTCAGTGACATTAACCAATCAACGATTAACGTTTTGACCCATAATGGAAATGAAGTTGCTCTTCCTAAAAATCAGACATGTTGTGGGGCTCTTCATGTTCATGCTGGTGATCGAGATACAGGAAAAAAGCTAGCTAAACAGAATATTATGGCCTTTGAAGAATCAGAAAAAGTCGTAGTTAATGCGGCCGGATGTGGGTGTGCGTTAAAGGAGTACCCAGAATTATTTAAAGATAATCCTGAATGGAGAGCAAGAGCGGAATCATTTTCAGCAAAGGTAGAGGACATTTCTAAATACTTATATGACAACGGTTACGAGAAACCAAAAAGGGAGCTGAATAAAAAAATTACGTACCATGATGCGTGCCATTTGGCTCATGGGCAGGGGGTCCGTCACGAGCCTCGACAGCTCATCAAGGACATACCTGGAGTGGAATATATTGAACAGCCTCATGCAGATACATGTTGTGGCAGTGCCGGAATCTATAACATTACCAATCCGAAAATGGCAGACTCTGTGCTAGAAAGAAAGATGGAAAATGTTCCTGAGGATGTAGAGATGATTTCGATGGGGAACCCCGGATGCATGCTTCAGATGGCTTTAGGTGTTCAAAAGTACGGTAGAAAGGCAGAGATTGTTCATACCGTGCAATTGCTAGATTGGGCTTATCAAAAGGATCAGGAACAAGGAAATCTAGACAAAGATAAATTTTTATCCGCCAGAGAGGGGTGAATCCGTTGTTCTTGTTAAATAAAAAGAAGCAGTCAAGCGGTGATAGGCACATTGATCAACTGGCGAACATTGTTGGAACAGACGCGATTCTCTATAAGAAGGCAGACCTTCTATCCTATGATTGTGATGGGTTTGCTATTGAAAAAGCTCTTCCAAAGGCAGTCGTTTTTCCGAAAAACACCGAAGAGGTTGCGGCTTTGGTTAAGTATTGTTCTGAGCACCAACTACCTTTCCTGGCTAGAGGGGCCGGAACGGGGTTGAGCGGAGGAGCCATACCCCTGCATGAAGAAGTGATCATCAGTTTGGTCAAGATGAAGAAGTTGATCAGCGTTGATTACGAAAACAGGCAGGCTGTGGTACAGCCAGGATTTGTTAATTTGAAATTAACGAACTCTATTTCTGACAAAGGATATTACTATGCACCGGATCCATCTAGTCAATATGTGTGTACCATCGGAGGGAATGTTGCGGAAAATGCCGGGGGAGCACATTGTTTAAAGTATGGGGTTACAACTAATCATATATTAGGTCTTGAAGTCGTGCTTCCCGATGGTGAAGTCATAGAGGTCAGCGAAAATGGGATTCCTGATACTCCGGGTTATGACCTATTAGGCTTGTTGACAGGTTCTGAGGGAACACTTGGGATTGTTACGAAGATCACAGTCCGGATTTTGAAAAATCCGCAAGGGAAACAAACGGTACTTGCCTATTTTGATGATGTGAAAGATGGAAGTTACGCGGTATCAGATATTGTCTCGGCAGGGATTGTTCCTGCTGCTCTAGAAATGATGGATAAAATTGCGATTGAAGGTGTAGAGGCGGGATCTTTTCCAGTAGGTCATCCAAAAGATATCGAAGCCTTACTGCTCATTGAAGTTGATGGCATTACGGCGGGTATTGATGAACAAATTGAGGAAATATTGAACGTTTGCCATCAACGAAAGGTAAGAGAGGTAAAAGTGGCTCAAAGCGAGGCGGAAAGAGGGGCCTGGTGGGCCAATCGAAAAACCGGCTTTGGAGCGATGGGGGCGATATCACCAGATTATCTTGTGCAGGACGGAGTCATCCCAAGGAGCACCCTTCCTGAAGTATTAAACAACATATCAAAGATAAGCAAAGAATACGGTTTGAGAATTGCTAACATTTTTCACGCAGGAGATGGGAACCTGCATCCATTAATTCTATTCGATTCCAGAGTCCCAGGTGACACCGAGAAGGCTTTGAAAGCAGGAACGGCATGTTTGAAAGCTTGCGCTGACGTCGGTGGTTCGATAACCGGGGAACATGGTGTCGGGATTGAAAAGAAAGAAGAAATGCGATTCATATTTTCAGATGAGGAGCTTGAGGCACAAACGAAAATCCGCGAAGTGTTCAACCCGGAAAATTTATTAAATCAAGGGAAGCTGTTCCCGACGCCAAGTCGCTGCATGGACGTGAAAAAGGTTGTAAAAGATACTGTAGCCCATTAATAGATCGAGAGGAGTGGAAAGATGAAATTTGCTAGATTTCGCTACAATCATTCAGAACAATATGGGGTGGTGACAGAGGAAGGTATCAAGCCAGTGACAGGGAATATTTTTGATGAGTGGGAATTCACTGAAGACCTCCATTCATTCGAAAATGTCGAAATTCTAGCCCCTGTTTCCCCCGGTAAAGTTATTGGAATAGGCGCGAATTATGTGGCTAGTAAGGGGGAACTTCCTGATACAGTCCCTGACCTTCCCGTATTCTTTTTTAAACCTAATTCATCTATTATAGGACCAGAACAGGATGTTGTGATCCCGGATGAAATAGAGAAAATAAAGTTTGAATCAGAATTAGCTGTTGTCATCGGGAAGGAGGCAAAGAATCTCTCTAAAGATCAAGTGCTTGACCACGTTTTTGGTTATACGTTAGGTAATGATGTGACAGCGCCTCAATTTTTCCATGAAGATGGTCATTGGACAGTGGGGAAGTCCTTTGATACCTTTACACCGCTTGGTCCAGTAGTTGAAACAGAGCTAGATCCGTTAAAGGTAAGAGTGAGAGCTGAAGTTAATGGTGAAGTAAAGCAAAACAGCCCTACGGAACTGATGATTGTCCCATTGAAAGAGATGATTGCCTATCTGTCTACAGTCATGACCTTGAATCCAGGGGATGTGATTCTTACGGGGAGTCCACTCGGGGCTCATTTCGTCAAAGAAGGGGATGTGATTGAATGTAAGGTAGATGAAATCGGCACATTAAGAAATACGACGGTCAACTCACAAACTTTAGTGAGTTCCTAACCTCAAACGATCCAAGGCATGAGTGATGATTAACTACCACGACCCCGCCATAAATAAATACTGTTCATTCAAAAAAGCATAGCGTCACCTTATACGCTATGCTTTTTCGCATTACGCTACTGCATACAGTCGCTATCCTCTACATAAATATGCCGGATAAAAAGTCAAGGTAGTGTAATGCCATAAAATAATTTTTGGAGGGAAAATAATGAACACAGGTGTCTTAGCATTATTATCGATTTTGCCGATAGTAGCTGTAGCGGTCTTTCTCGTGGGTCTTAAATGGCCAGCTAGTAAGGCCATGCCGATTTCCTATCTTGTGGCTGTGGTTTTAGCTTTGTTTGTGTGGCAGGTCCCTGGTGCTGTTGTAGCGGCAGCTTCCATTAACGGTTTAGTGGTGGCAGCAACGCTTCTCTATATTATCTTTGGTGCTATTTTATTATTAAATACTTTGCAGGAGAGCGGTGGGATCAAGACAATTCGTCAAGGGTTTATCGGTATTTCTCCTGACCGGCGAATTCAGGTGATCATTATTGCTTGGTTATTCGGATCATTCATAGAAGGATCAGCGGGTTTTGGGACGCCGGCAGCGGTGGCTGTTCCTTTGCTCGTTGGTCTCGGATTTCCAGCAATGGCTGCTGTTGTGGCAGGGATGGTGATCCAAAGTACACCTGTTTCATTTGGTGCGGTAGGAACACCGATTCTTGTTGGTGTACAGTCTGGCCTGGCA
The DNA here is from genome assembly GCF_029714185.1 of Halobacillus naozhouensis. Lineage (NCBI taxonomy): Bacteria > Bacillati > Bacillota > Bacilli > Caryophanales > Bacillaceae > Halobacillus > Halobacillus naozhouensis. The sequence goes on from NZ_CP121671.1 coordinate 1,097,752, forward strand.
GCAGACCCAGGGATTACAAGTAACTTTTTAGCACTTGTAACGATGATTGGCGGCAGAGTGGCTATCCTCCATGCAATCGTCGGAACATTAATACCGTTATTTGTTGTTGCGCTAATGACAAGGTTTTTTGGGAAAAATAAATCGTTCAGTGAAGGCCTGAGAGTGTGGAAGTTTGCTTTATTCGCAGCTTTCTCTATGACCATTCCATACGTTATTGTGGCTAACCTTCTCGGACCAGAATTCCCATCGATGATTGGCGGATTAGTTGGATTAGTGATCGTAGTTTCAGCTGCTAAAAGGGGATTCCTAATGCCTTCTAAAGAGGAGCAGTGGGATTTTGAAGAAAAATCTCAGTGGGATCCTGAATGGACGGGAAGTATAGAAATAAAGGATATTTCTCATAAAAGTGGAAAAATGTCGATGGTTCGAGCTTGGACCCCTTATATTTTAATAGGATTGTTTTTAGTCATCACCAGATTGGAAGCGCTGCCATTCCTTGAGTTGATCAAAGCCTGGACCCTTTCAGTCCCTAATATTTTTGGAACTGACATTACAGCAAGCTTCCAACCCCTTTACTCACCAGGATCGGTGTTTGTTCTCGTTTCTCTCATTACATTTTTCATCCATCAAATGAATACTTCCGGTTATAAACGTGCATGGTCGCATTCTGCTAAAACCATGATTGCAGCATCGACAGCTTTAGTTTTTACTGTACCCATGGTGCAAGTCTTCCTAAATTCGGATGGAGGAGCTGCGGGGTATGAAGGTATGCCTATTGAGTTGGCTAATGGAGTCGCAGCTTTAGCAGGGGACTTCTGGCCATTGTTTGCCCCTCTTATTGGAGGAATTGGAGCATTTATAGCAGGGAGTAATACTGTTAGTAACATGATGTTTTCCCTGTTTCAATATGATGTGGGAGCACAAATTGGTGTAGACGCTTCCTGGATTGTCGCCCTCCAAGCGGTCGGTGGAGCAGCAGGGAACATGATTTGTGTGCATAATGTTGTAGCAGCCTCTGCTGTTGTTGGTTTAGTAGGAAAAGAGGGAGAGGTGATCAGGAAAACCATTATCCCATTTATATATTATATTACGACGACAGGAGCGCTCGGGTATGCGATTGTGTGGACAGCTGAAAAAGGCTGGTTTAATTTAGGGACTGTTATTGTTTCAATCATTGGAATTCTGGCTATCTATATTATCGCCACCAATCGAAAGCGGAGTGATTTACTCCTTATGGAAAAACCTTTTAAGTCGGTGAAGTAACAGGAAAATCCGATTCAACCCTTTACTGTTGAATCGGATTTTTTGTGCTGTTTAATAATAAGGTGAAATCATTAAATAGACGATGACGCCGGTTAAGCTTACATATAACCACATCGGCATCGTCCAGCGTGCAATTTTTCTATGGCGTTCATCCTGACGGTTGAGACCGCGGAATAAAGTAATCAGAGCCATAGGAACGATTGCGATGGATAGTAAAATGTGTGAAATTAAAATAAAGTAGTACCCATACATAATCAATCCGTCCGCGCCAAAGTGCGTTGACTCAGCAAGCGCATGGTAAGTGACGTACGAAAGCAGAAAGAAGAAAGTTGTCGTAAAGGCTGCCAGCACAAATCGTTTATGGACTGTAATGTTTCGTTGTTTAATCATAAATAGCGCTGCCAGCAGAAAGATGAACGTAAAGCTATTTAATACGGCATTTAACAAGGGCAGAAATGTTACATCAAGATGGCTGAATTGGTCCAGCTTTGGCATAAAGAAAAGCAAAGCAATTAAACCATTAATGGCCAGGGTAAGAATGACTACAATTCCTGTATAATTTTTTTGATTAGTTGTCGTTTTCATTTGTGTCTCCTTCAAATATATTTGCTATCTAGGCGTAGTATAAGATTTGATATAAAAAGTAACTAATCTAATTTTAACAGAAATATTCCCTGTACCAATCTAAATGCTGATTTAGTCAAAAAGATGTCGAAATCTATGTAGCCCTACAGGACGTAGGGTCATTCGGCGGTACGGTCCAATTCCTGAATGACTGACCGAAGAACCTCCCAGACACTGAAGGGGAATCTTCACGAACATAATGTAGTTGCCCTTGAAGAACACAACAGAGGAAGTTCGACTAAGTTCGGCTTATAAGGAAGTTCGGTTAAGACCGGGAATAGCGGAAGTTCGGTTAAAAACGGCACGCCCTGTGCCAACACCGAACTACCCCACATTCGTGCGAGGGCCTAAGCATATTTCTCGTCGGTATCCTGTGAATAAGGACTGTAATGTGAGCTGTCATTCCACATTGAATCGAACTTGTCGGTCCACTCCTCACCGATCTTTTTGCCCCTGATGACGACCAGTACTTCATCATTTTTATTCTCAGCTGAATACGTGAAATTATAGGACCCGGTAGTGACAAGGTTCTGATCTGAGATCATGACTTTTAAATGCATATTTCCATCGTAAGTGTTGACTTTAACGGGTACACCAGCCTCGATTAGCTTCTGGATATTTGCGGTTTGTTTTGATAGATCACTCGTTTGGGTTCTATCAGTAATCACTCGAACGTTTACCCCTCGCTTGGTAGCCTTGGTGATCTGTGTAACAAAATCGGTTTCCGTTAATAAAAACATAGCTACATCTAATGTCTTTTTCGTGTGATCGATGACTTCTTTAACTTTTTGTTTAGGTGATTTATTTGATTTCGTAAACACATACTCCACAGGGGTGAGGGGTATGTGTTCCGTGTGGTCTTTTTGTGAAAACTTATAGACCCCATAAGAAATCGAACCGATGAGTAAAGTTGTTCCCGCAGTAATGACGAGGTCCATCGATATCCCTTCTTTCTTGATAATAGTTCACTATATGCTTGTTACTTTTTGTCCTATTCTCAAAAAAAGAACAAGATGTTAGCTCATCTTGTTTAGAATCAATGGATTTTATTGTACCCCTGGATTTATTTTTAGTGTTTTTGAAGGGCTCGAAAGTGTAGCCAGACTGCCCAGAGGCACGGCAAAGTGGGGCAGACAATGACCAATTTTAAACCCTGATAAGACAGGTTTCTTAAGCGAAGAAAAATAGAAGTTGAAAACTTGTTCCAGTGTTAAGGAACCTTCTGGGTTTTTCGGTGTTGCTTTACTAAAATCACCGATGATAACTCCTGCTGCTTGATCTAACTTCCCGGCAAGTTTAAGCTGGCTTAAGAAGGAGTCGATGCGATAAGGTTCCTCGCCAACGTCCTCAATGAGTAACAATTTATTTCTCGTATCCATTTCATATGCAGATCCGATTGAATTTACAAGTAAGGATAGATTACCCCCGACAATTTCACCGCAAGCCTCGCCATGGCTAATGATGTTAAGAGGGGATATAGCTTCGGAATAGGTTAACACCATTGGTTCAAACAGCTGTTGAAACATCGATTTAGATAAGGGGTCAAAGTTTTCCTTCCCTACATCTGAACAAAGCATGGGACCGTGAAAAGTAACAAGCCCTGTCTGTTGCTGAATGGATGTATGTAAAAAGGTAATATCACTGTAGCCCCAAAAGATTTTTGGATTTCGTTTAATAAGCTTGTAATCAATGAATCGTGCTATTCGACTCGTGCCATAACCACCGCCGGCACAAATAATACCGCTGATCGAAGAGTCGGCAAACATGGTATGAAGGTCCTCGAGCCTTTGGGAGTCGGTGCCAGCCAAATAGCCATATTCACTTCTCACATGTGGTGCGATTTTGACATGCAAACCGAGTTGGTGGAGAAAATGAAGCGAACATTGTAAATTCGATAAGTTTGGCGGACTAGCTGGCGCGACCACACCAACAGTGTCACCGGATTTCAGTTTTTTAGGAAGTAACAATTAAATTTCTCCTTCCCTCAATGTGTTTTCAGCAAGAATTCATGTTAAAAGCCCGAAAATAAGAGCGCTCTTATAGAACCTTTTTTCGCTAATAAAATGCTGACAACCGCTCACCTTAAGCCTTTTTGAGATCAACACGCCATTAATTTTCCTGTGGTTTAAACCTCTCCGTTATTGTATGCAAAGAGCTCCTTTATAAAGTACTTTTTGACTAACTGAAAGTGGTCCGATCAGCGAGTTCTGTCATCACTAACATGGCTTGGTAAGCTTCGCGGATATCTTTTGCTTTATAGGAAACGATCGTAGTACCCAGCTCGAGTTCAGTGCCTGGCATAAGATTCGCCCATTCAGCTTGACCGTAATTGGTAAATTCAATCCGTAGAGTAGGATGGGAAGGCGGGACAAGCGGCTGAATCTTAGTCCGGTTTTGAATAGCCTGCGCTGTTTTATGCTGGAGAAGTTCGCCGGCTCTCTTTGGTGACAATGTTTTGACAGCGGAACGGGAAATGGTTTCTTTTACGGGAGCGGTGATGACATGTGGAATAAGCTTCTCCGCTTCCTGTGCAGCCATATCATCCCCTGAAACCATGAGGACAGGGATACCATAATACCCAGCATAATAAGCGTTTAGACCAAGTTCACCAACAGCTACATCATCAATAAAAAAGTTGCGGACGCTGTTCGTCATCGAGTGGGACATAACACCTCTGTTTCCTGCTCGCGCATGATAACCTAGAAAAATAGCTCCTTCATACGTGTGGTCCAGTCCCTGGACCATGGAAAAAGGTTTAACGTCCCCTGTAATCAGTTGGACGTCAGGGTGAAGCCGTTCGACTAGCAGGTTATTCATCTTAGAGTGGCTGTCATTCACGACTAATTCCGAGGCTTCGTAGTCAAAAGCAGCTTGAACCACATAATTTGTTTCCTCTGTCATGATGAGTCGTCCTCTTTCATAATTGTGACTGTTTGCCTCAACAAATGACGAATCAGGTAAACCTGTAACACCTTCCATATCAACAGAAATGTAAAGCTTCATATGAATCTGCCCCTTCCGTAATTTTAATAATTTTCAAACAATCGTATCAGTATTTTATCATGATGACAATCTTTATGGAGGGAGGAGGAGTGGGGCGGAGATCTCGTTTCATCTCGTTAGGAAAGGGGAATACTATTGATTATGAAAAAGTTTATTGGGCGGGAGGTATTAGATTTTGCTGTTTTCCGGGACAAAACTTTCCGATCTTTCAAAAATGTCCGTTTTATTGATTATTGCAGGATTTGCTGCAGTTGGAAGTGCTGCTTTCATATTTATTGAAATAGCAGAAGATGTTATAGAAAAAGAGAAATTTGCCATCGATCAGGCTGCTACGAATATCGTGAACATGATTAGTTCTGAACAGCTTTCTATGATTGTGGGGTGGATTACAGATATAGGGTCTGTGCCACTGATTACGATTCTATCGATCATTTTGGCTGGTTACCTATTGTTTTTCTCTTCATTTAGTGCGTGGGTAACGGTTTACTTTGCAGTCAATATGATTGGAATCAGTTTATTGACCAAAGGCTTAAAGCTGCTATTTGAAAGGCAGAGGCCTGATATTCTTGCACAGTATGATGGCACAGGTTTTAGCTTCCCAAGTGGGCATACAACGGGGGCGGCTACTTTTTACGGGTTTTTTATCTACCTTATCGTGATTAGTTCATTAGATAAAAAATGGAAATGGCCGATTAATGTCGGATTAATGATCGTCATTTTGCTGGTTGCTCTCAGTCGTGTGTACTTGGGCGTTCACTTTTTTACAGATATTATCGCGGGTCTCTTACTGGGGCTTTCTTGGCTATTTATTTGTATTGGTGCACTGGAGCTCACGATTTGGAGGCAGAGAAGCAGGCAAAGAAAGTCGATAAGTTAGGCAAGTTTGCGAATCGGGTAAGGATAAGTAGAAGGAGTTGAGGAGAAGCATGTTATATATTCTAGCGATACTATTGCCGCCGGTAGCGGTTCTATTTACAGGAAAACCGTTAAAAGCGTTATTAAACTTACTCTTAACGATGATCTTTTATGTGCCAGGTGCTGTACACGCAGCTGTGGTCGTTAAAGGACATTATGATAGTAAAAAATGACATTAAAATGGAGCTCACATCATTAGGTGTGAGCTCCATTGTTATACGCCGCGCTTGTTACCCCAAAGCAAGGCATGTACTTGCGGCAGCACACGCACATGGTTAAGAGTCGTAGAAGCAACGACTTGGTCGATCAGCCATTCATATTTTGTTAAAAGATCTGAGGCTAAACGAGCAGGTTCAGATTCCTGTAAATCATCATTCCCGACTTGAAGGAAGAAGGGAATAGCAGGATATCGTTGGTGGACCTGCTCGGCATACTTAAGGTCTTCCTCTCCAAAAATAACCACTTTAAGGCTTGTGTGCTCCAGCCTGCCATTTGACTTCAAACGTTCAACGATGTCGTCTAACACATTCCAGTTGGTTGTCATGTTAGAACTTGGGGGTTTGGGCGAGATTGTTAAATCATCGATGGTTAGAAACCAGTCTTGCCAGCGGCTCCCCTGGGTTTCAAGTGCTACTTCTATACTTAATTCATGAAGCGCATCAATTAATTCATGAAGGTTTTTTAACAGGGCCGGATTGCCGCCGGATATCGTCACATGGTCAAAATGGTCGCCGCCGGTTTCTTTAAGCTGCTGGACAACTTCCTCAGTCGTGAGGCGCTGCACTTCTTCTTTAGCACTGCCATCCCAAGTGAAAGCCGAATCACACCAGGAACAGCTGTAGTCACATCCAGCAGTACGGACAAACATTGTTTTTCTTCCAACTACCATACCTTCTCCTTGAATGGTAGGTCCGAAGATTTCTAAGACAGGGAATTTATTCATCGTTCATCCACTCCCGTCTAGCCTCGGCATAGCTTGTTGGTGTTTCATAAAGTTTAACGAATTCCGTACGCAGATCATCTCGCTGATTGTTTAAGGCCTGGTCCATTTTCTCATAGATCCAGAACACCATATTTTCAGCTGTTGTATTCATCTGTGGCAATGTGTCGTTCAAATAACGGTGGTCGAGGTGGACTTCAATTTGCTCTTTCCAGATGGTCTTAATGTCCCCAAAGTCGATGACAATCCCAATGTCGTCGACGTACCCACTAATGCCAAAAATGACTTTATACGTATGGCCGTGAAGGTTTTTACACTTTCCTTCATAACAATGCAAATGGTGGGCGGCATCAAAGGTGAACTCCTTACTGACAAGCACCCGTTTGTTATGATATTTCAGTTCATGCCGCTTAATATCTTCATCAATTTTCTGCAAGTTTTCTACGATGGTAAACCCGTACTGCTGCATTAGCTGCCCACCTCTTCACGTTGCTCAAGGTAAGTGTCAAGACCGTTTTGTCTGAGATTACAGGCTGGACATTCTCCGCAGCCATCACCGCGAACCCCATTATAGCAAGTTAATGTTTTCTCTCTTACATAAGAAAAAGCGCCGAGCTGATCAGCAAGCTCCCACGTCTGGGCTTTATCAAGCCACATTAACGGTGTGTGGACGACAAACTGGTCATCCATGGATAAATTCAGTGTGACGTTTAGTGATTTGATAAAAACGTCACGGCAATCAGGGTAGCCGCTAAAATCGGTTTCGCACACCCCTGTAATGACATGCTTTGCTCCAACTTGTTTTGCCAAAATCGCTGCAAACGATAAGAACAATAAATTACGACCAGGAACGAAAGTCGATGGCAACTCTCCATCTTCACCATCTTTTACTTCGATGTCATCTCTCGTTAAAGCATTGGGGGCCAACTGGCTTAATAAGGACATATCCAGTACATGGTGCTCCACCTTTAGATCATGGGCGATTTCTTTAGCCACTTCAATTTCCTGATTATGACGCTGGTTATAATCAAACGTCACAGCTTCAACTTCCTCATATTTTTCAAGAGCCCAGAATAAACAGGTAGTACTATCCTGTCCTCCGCTAAAAACCACAACTGCTTTATTTTTATCCATAAAAAAATCTCCTTTCAAGAAAAGCGTAAGCGTCGCGTAGACACGACCGGGATAGGAAGTGTCTGAAGGGCTTGCGCTAGACTGTTTTTGAAAAGAGAATTCTACTAACCCAAAAAACGTAAAAAAACCGTACCTAAGGGAGGGTACAGTTCCATCCTTAGTTTTTTATAGAGGGTGTAGCTAGAACCTCTCCTGTATCTGTAACAGATTTATTATTAAAATTTTGACAGGTGCCATTATACCATAAAAGTGCAGCCAAACATAGCCCTATCAATTTGTGGAAAAGACTGCTTTAGGACATGATCTGCTAGTCTATCACATAATGTAACGTAACTAGATTTTAGAAAAAGGAGAGTGAACCTATGAAGAAGCTGTTGATGATGATTGTTTTATTTTTGGCCGCATGTTCCTATGAGGTTAGTTTAGCAGAGTTGAAAGAACAATATCCGAAAGCAGTGAAAGAAAAAATAGCGGAGCTTCCTGAAAAAATCCAGCAGCAATTAACAATTCCTAATCAGCTTCCGTTTCAACCGACCTATGTAAACTTTGGTTATGAAACAGTATCGGCACAGTCAGACGGAATAACGAGAACAGAATTTCTGATTTCCAACCAAGAAGCGAACTTACATGTTGTGCATTGGTACACGGAACTTAGAAGGAATGACGATCAAAATCATAGAATAATGACTATTAATGAAAGGGAGGTAATGGTGTTGAGTGACAAAGAAAGAGTGAAACAGCTTCAATGGGAGGAAAGTGACGGTTCGACGATGGTGCTGAGTTTAATTATCTCAGAAAAGGCAACAGGAAAGTACACGTTGAATGATCTTGTGGAGGCAGCGAAATCCATGCCAGATTGAAACATTCAGGTGTCCGTATCCCATTTGAAGTTAGTTAGGCTGTTCAGTGTTTTTAAACACCTTATGCTTTGACTTGATCAACTGATAGTAGAGGACTGTCATCGTCTGGGTGGTCAGAAATACTGGAAAAGAGTAGAGCAGTTGATAGCCGTTCTTAGGATTCACAATATCAATTAGTATGAAAATCCAGTGAAGTCCTATCCCGATTAGCGCCCATACCGTCACATACCAAATGAACGTTGCTCGATTGATGTGAAAGACCTCATAGAAGTAAACAAAGAAATAGCCAAACGGAGCAAAAGCGAGATAATAACACACATCGTTTAGTCCGTATTTATTAGAATCATTCAATAAGTAAAAGTCAATTAAACCGCCGCCGATTGTAAAATCAAAGAAGACCCCGATCGTAAAACCCCACACTAATAGTAAAATGATAATATCACGTGTGAATTTTTTAGGGAGAAGGAAAAATACTCCATAAGCCAGGATATTGAGAATTAATATAAATATTTCATTCTTATCGAAAGCTTCCCATAGAATCATGAGTAATCCACCCCACGGTATGAAATTTTTCTAAATAACCAGAGGAAGAAATAGGTGACGATATGAAGCCCGGTAAAATACAGAAAGTCGTAGAAGATATTCCACTTTTGATAAGTTGTAATGCCAAAAAAGATTGAAAGTCCGTCCAGTAGAAGTAATGTTGCAACAGAAAGGACTGTAATTACAGCGGTACTGCCGAACATTTTTGATCGGTGAATCAAATTCAGCTGTAACACCAGGAGCATTGGAATCGTAACACTTCTAAAGAACAAAAAACCCGTATAGTTCATTGGTTCCTTGGTGATTTTAATAAACTTGAAGCCTTCGTAAATAATCCAGGACCAATTGATGCTGATTACAAGAATGAGCATAAAGATAAAGGTGTTCTCGATAAGTGTTAATTTTTTTGGAATCGCAAAAAATATTGCTGTAATCAGCCATGCTGTAAAGAAAAACACTGCAAAAGCCATAAATTCCCCTCCGTTTCTGTTTTCCTATTCTTTGTTCGTGGGTAGAAAATATACAATAAACTGAGGTATAATGTCCTGTCTATTTTACTAATCTTAGCACTAAAGTGGTATAGACAAATATACATATAGTTGTTAATCTAATTGAAAGCGTTTACAAATCGAAGAATCGACATCTTTTTAATTTTTAAAAAGGTGGGTGGTAGGTTTGTTAGCGACAAGACCGCGGTTGTTTTTCAGTTTGTTCATTCTGTTCATCACGTCATTGATGATGGTCAGCTCCGTATATGCGGAGAAGAGCGAAGGGGATGATGAGTTAGAGATTAATCCCAAACCTCAGGAAGTGAAAAAGCTTGGTGAAGGATTCCCATTGACCCCTGTTGTAGGTTTGGTTGTTGGGGAGGATACAGATGAATCAGCTATCCGCGAAGTCGAACAAGCTTTAAAAGAAGCAGATGTTAAACGAATTATTCGAAAGACAGATGAGGAGTCAACACCAAATACTCCTGTTACAATCTGGATTGGGAGACCTTCTGTAAACACGAAGGTGGTGGAAGTGTTAGAGAATTCGGAAGTGGATGGGCCTGAAAAGCTGCAGGATGAAGGATATGTAGTAGTTTCTCAAAGTAAAGATAAAAAGCAAATTGTTCTGGCAGGAAAGGATAAGGCTGGGACGTTTTATGCGGCTCAGACGTTTGAACAGCTCATAAAAGAAAAGCAAGGACGGGATTGGATTCCAGCTGTAGAAATACGTGATTGGCCTGATATGGATATCCGTGGTTCGATTGAAGGTTTTTACGGCCCTCCCTGGTCACATAAAGATCGTCTAAGTCAGCTGGAGTTTTACAGTGAGAATAAAATGAATAGCTACATTTATGCCCCGAAAGATGATCCTTATCATAGAGAAAAGTGGCGTGAACCCTATCCTGAAGAAGAGTTAAGTGAGCTGCAGGAGCTGGTGGATAAAGCCAATGACAATCATATTGAATTTACATTTTCCCTTTCACCAGGAAATACAGTTTGTTATTCAGGGGATCAGGATTTTGATTTATTAATGGATAAAATGCAAGCTGTGTGGGACCTAGGAGTTCGCTCCTATGCGATTTTTCTCGATGATATCAGCTACGATCTTCACTGTGAGCAGGACAAGGAGAAATTCGGAGATCAACCTGATCCGACGGCTGCCGCTCAAGCTTATCTGTTAAATCGGTTTAATCAGGAGTTTATTCAAACTCATGAAGGAGCCGAGCGGTTAATTACAGTCCCGACGGATTACGCTGGAAATCATACGAACACGTATCGTGAACAATTTGCTGAATTAGTTGATGATCAGATTGTAGTAATGTGGACAGGCCCTGCAGTTGTCCCTGAGGAAATAACTTCTGAAGGGGCAGCAAAGGTCTCGGAAATCTTTCAGCATGATCTGTTAATTTGGGACAATTATCCTGTAAATGACTTTGAGAGAAAACGTTTATTTTTGGGACCTTTAGTCAAAAGGGATGCCGACTTAACGGAAAACGGAGTCATCGGCTTGACCGCGAATCCTATGAATGAGGCAGAAGCTTCGAAGATTCCGCTATACACCATTGCTGATTATACATGGAATTCTTATGCCTACAATCCAGAGGAGTCATGGGAACGCAGCATTAAGTCTTTTGGAGGTGATGCTGCAGAAGCATTGAGAACTTTTGCAGAAAACTCTTACTCCTCCCGTATTACAGATAAAGAGTCGTTAACGTTAAGTCCTTTAATTGAGAAGTTTTGGCAGTCATACGAATCATCAGATGCACAACAAGCAGCAGCAAACTTGATTGCTGAATTTGAAAATATACAATCCGTACCGGAAAGATTACGAGAGAATATGGATAATCAGAGATTCCTGGATGAGGTAGGTCCATATCTTGAGAAATTAAAATTATCCGGGAAAGCTGGTGTTACAGCTGTACAACTACTAATGGCAGAGAAAGCCGAAGACTCAAATGATGCTAATCAGTATAGAGAGAAGCTTATGGCTCAAATCAAAAAGCTTGAAGAAATACCACAGCAGGTTGGTAAATTTGTGATAAAACCATTTCTGTTCCAGGCTGTCTATGGAGAATATGTACTGTCCAGGCCGCTTGATGGTATCAACAAATTTAGGGGGGCTGGGGAACTTATCCAATATACTCCTGAGCATGGTGATACCACAGGCACTAACATTTATGGGTATGAGGTGACTGTAGTAGAAGGAAAGGTAGTTAATAGAGGTGGCAACAATTCACCTATCCCAGACAATGGGTACGTGCTGAGTATTCATGGTAGTGATTGGCTAATGGAGAATGCTTTAATGGGGGCAAAAGTCGAAATTAAGGGTGGTCGAGTACTTATTACTATCCCTAAGCAATAGTGAACAAAAACCCTCATGGCCGTGAACGGTCATGAGGGTTTTGTGCGTTCGAATGATTCGTTTTATTTGTTGAGGTCCTTTTTGCAGAAATACCAATCTACACAGTCATAATTTGGATCATCCATCCGCTTCTCGGCCTCGTCTTGTGTCTTTGGAGGAGGAGCGATCACTTGCTCACCCTGTTGCCAGTCGGCCGGGGTGGAAACGCCGTGCTTTTCCGTTGTTTTCAGTGCTTCGACTAAACGCACAATTTCAGCCATGTTTCGTCCGGTTGTCAGTGGATAGTAAATGATGGATCGAATTGTCCCTTTATCATCAATGACAAATACAGCACGGGATGTCTCGGTGCCGCTGCTTTCAGGCATGATCATTCCGAATTTTGTTGCTACTTTTTTATCCAAATCTGCGATGACAGGAAATTGGATTTTCGTTTGAAAGTTTTCTTCAATATTTCGAATCCAGGCGATGTGTGACGAAATACTATCAATGCTTAAACCGACAAGCTCTGTATCGAGATCTTGAAGCTGATTATAGATCCCTTGAAAGCCAACGAACTCTGTTGTGCAAACAGGGGTAAAATCAGCAGGGTGAGAAAATAAAACAAACCATTTTCCTTTATAAGAATCTAGAGACAGATCTCCTTGTGTAGACGCGGCCTTAAAGTCAGGTGCTTTTTCACCAATGCGAGGCATGCTGATAGTTTGAGTTTGACCTTGATCGTGTTCCATTTTGTTAACCACTCCTTTTAAAAATTCAAATGTACATTATAATCTATGTATCCAATTTAATGCCATTCTAAACTAGCATGTAGGAGCCGCTTCATAGAGTTGGAGAAAGTGAGGAAATAGGCAAAACCAAAAAGGACGTACTTTTACGTTTATTAAGGAGGAGAATAGATATTATGATGTTATTCCCACTCATAAACTAGATCAAAAGGCAGTAACAGCCTTTTTTACGGCTCATTGGGGAAGTCCGAAGATGGTCATCTCTAGGGGAGTATTTCAGTGTGACCAATTAGATGGGTATGCTGTATTAAATGAAAAGGAAGACATAATTGGCCTTATTACATATATGATCGAAGATGAGTGCGAAATTATTTCATTAGATAGCTTAACAGAGAATAAGGGTGTGGGTACGCTCCTTGTACAAAAGGTTGAACAGACTGCCCGTGAAAAAGGTATTCAACATATCCGTTTAGTGACGACAAATGATAATATCCATGCGATGAGATTCTATCAAAAGAAAGGGTATCGTCTGTCAGGGATTTACCATGATGCGGTCGAGAAGGCGAGGAAGTTGAAACCCGAAATTCCCTATGTTTCTGACAATGGGATACCGATAACTGACGAAATCCTATTCGTAAAAACCTTCTAACGATCACAGACATAGAAAAAAGGAGAGAGTTTCCAGTCGACGGATTCTCCCTCCTTTTCAAATTTACGTATTTTCTGCTTTTTCCCTACCATACTCTGTTTCCACCGGTTCAAATTCTTCTTCAGCCGGTGGATAGGTCCTTTTAACAAATATAGATAAGATAATCCCAATGAACGATAAAACGGTAATAACTAGAAAAGCAACGTTTACTCCGTGAATGCCAGGGTTTTCGATCGATGGAGCTTGCTGGGCGCTTTGAGCCGTCATCGTCATGATCGTAACGAGGATGGCGGTCCCGACAGATGCAGCGATTTGCCGCATCGTATTATTCATAGCCGCACCGTGTGGGATCAATTTTTGCGGCAATTGATTCAAGCCTGCTGTCGTCACAGGCATCATTACCATTGAGAATCCAAACATGCGAACAGCATACATGACGATCAGGAACGAGAGCGTAGTTGTGGTGCCGAGGAAGCCAAAGGCCAAGGTTGCACCAGTCATGATAATCAAACCAATAATGGCTAACAAGCGAGCTCCAATCCGGTCAAAAATTCGCCCCGTAATCGGAGACATTAATCCAGAAATGAGAGCACCGGGAAGGAGAACTAATCCAGACTCCATGGCTGTGAAATCTCTCATGTTCTGCATATAAAGCGGAATTAACGTTTCAGAGCCGATCAATCCGAGAAATGAAATCATGCCAATTATTGTAGTGATTGTAAATGTGTTGTATTTGAATACCCTGAACTCAAGCATTGGGTGCCTCATACGCAATTGCCGCATAATAAAGGCCACAAGGGTAAGGGCCCCAATTGCAAGGATAGCTATAGTTCGTCCACTATCCCACCCGTAGTTTCCGGCACTTGAGAATCCAAACAGCAGTCCTCCAAAGCCTACGGAAGATAAGATGATCGATGGAATATCGAGTTTCGGATATGTGAGTTCTGTAACATTCTTTAATATGAAATAAGCAATAAAGATTATTAAAATGGCTAAAGGTAAAATGAGCAGAAAAAGAAATCTCCAGGAATAATGAGATGTCACCCAGCCGGACAATGTCGGTCCAATAGCTGGAGCAAAGGAGATAACGAGTCCGATATAACCCATTGCTGCTCCTCGTTTATTAACGGGGAAAATTAACAGGAATACGGTCTGCATGAGCGGCAGCATAATTCCGGCCCCGGCTGATTGAATAATTCTTCCTAATAACAATACACTGAAGTTTGGGGCAAGCCCTCCTACAATTGTCCCGACCGTGAATACACTCATAGCTGTCATAAATAGCTGTCGAGTCGTAAAGCGTTCAATTAAAAAGGCAGTAATGGGAATCATCACACCATTGACAAGCATAAATACCGTAGTCAGCCATTGAGCTGTATTAGCTGAAATATTCATTTCATCCATGATTGGAGGAATAGCTGTAATCATAAGCGTCTGATTTAAAATCGCGATAAAGGAACCCGCGAGCAATAGAGCAGCCATTAACGTTTTGTTATAAGGTTGCATCGTCATTATATTCCTCCTCTTTCTTCTATCAAATAAATCATGTAACTATCAAATTATACTTGGTGTGAGGACAGCTTACAACTATTTAATTCAGCTCTTTTCCTCCGCTATATCTCATCCTAACGAAGGACCCCACTCATCGAAGCATTATAACCTATAACTTTACTAATTGAACGCAAAAAGGAAGTACCAGTACCTCCTAAAAAGTCTAGTCAAGTAGGATGAAATAATTTTGATTAAGATCCGTTATCTTGAAGACTCGACTCCAAGACTTTAGTTTGTATAAGGGACTCCGGGAAACGGTTCGCTTTCCGTGGGCGTGTGCTGAGCCTCCTCAGGCTTCGCCTTGCGGGGTCTCATCTATCCCGCGCATCCCACAGGAGTCTCACCGTTTCCCTCCACTCCTTTACCATAAGATTTACTTCTGATTAATCGACAACCGCTTCATGTTGGATGGCTGGAAGACGCTCAAAAAAATAGGACATAGGACAAAGCTATATCCAGCAGGTTCCGTGACACTTTTGAAATAATGGTTTCGTTCTACTTATTAAAGTAATGGGGGCTGGAAAACTGCGAGACTCCTGTGGGAAAAGAGTCCTAGGTGAGACCCCGCAGAGCGGAGCTCGAGGAGGCTTGCCGGACTCCCACGGAAAGCGAGTGGTTTTCCGGACCCCATCCGCCATCTTCAAGTAACGAAACCGGTCTTCAATAAACGGGGGGCGATTGTGGAGCAACACTGATAGAAAGTGATCAAACTTCTTTATAAACCCGAAAAAATCTTCTGGATAAGAATCCATTTTGAAAAACTTTTTGAAAAAAGAATCTTATACTCTACCAGTCTTTGGCATGTTTAAGAGCAATTTATGAAATGAATACAGCTAAATCCGTTATAAATTTTTGTAAAAGAAAAGTAGATAACACGTTGACTTCTATAAATGAATATGTATAATTATAAATATTAAATCATAAATATACATTCAACGACGAAGAAAAGTAGATCGGTGATGAACGACAGCGAGCCGGGGAGTGGTGGAAGCCTGGTGGTTCAACCCGTATCGAAACGCCCTTCTGAGAAGTTCGAGTGAACAGGAGTAGCTCGTAGACCGGGACACCCCGTTATCAGGATTCAAGCGGGTCTATGCTTTCATAGACAATCAGAGTGGTACCGCGGATTAATCACAGATACAAATCCGTCTCTTACATTAGTTAGAGGCGGATTTTTTTAATGGAATTTTACAAGGAGGCATTTACAATGACAAAACCTAAAGTAGTATTGGCCTATTCAGGAGGACTGGATACATCGATTTCGGTAAAATGGATTCAGGAAAAATACGGGTATGATGTAATTGCGCTGGGCTTGGATGTTGGCGAAGGAAAGGATCTTGAAACGATTCGCCAGAAGGCGCTGGATGTTGGGGCTATCAAGGCGATCATGGTAGATGCGAAGGAACTCCTTGCTGAGGGCTACCTGATGCCAGCCCTGAAAGCAAATGCGCTGTACGAAGGGAAATATCCTTTGTCTTCAGCCTTGTCTCGTCCATTGATTTCCAAGCTATTAGTAGAAGTGGCAGAACAGGAAGGGGCTGTGGCGGTCGCCCATGGCTGTACAGGAAAAGGAAATGACCAGGTGAGATTTGAAGTCTCTATTCAGGCACTGAACCCGTCTCTTGAAATTATCGCACCTGTCAGAGAGTGGGGGATGACACGCGATGAACAAATTAAGTACGCAGAAGAAAAAGGGATTCCGGTCCCTGTTAATTTAGATAATCCATTTTCGATCGATGCAAATATTTGGGGACGTGCCTGTGAAGCTGGAGTGCTTGAGGACCCGTGGGCCGAAGCCCCTGAAGCAGCGTATGCATGGACAAATTCGGTTGAAAAGACACCAGATACTCCGGATGTAATAGATATCGAGTTTGCTAGTGGAGTTCCCGTTGCCTTAAATGGCGAGCAAATGGACATTGTGCCCCTCATCGAAAAATTAAATGATTTAGGCGGTATGCATGGGGTTGGCCGTATTGATCATACCGAAAATCGCCTCGTCGGGATTAAATCAAGAGAAGTATATGAGAATCCTGGAGCGATGATCTTAATCAACGCACATAAAGAACTCGAATTCCTCACGTTAACAAGAGAGGTATCCCAGTATAAAGCAACGGTTGATCAGCAAATGGCTAAAATGATTTATGATGGCTTATGGTATTCACCGTTGCAGCCAGCACTTCAGGCTTTTGTCGAGGAAACGCAAAAGGTAGTAACAGGTACTGTAAAAGTGAAGTTGTTCAAAGGACATCATACTGTCATCGGCAAGAAATCACCGCTTAGCCTTTATAATGATGAACTATCCACGTATTCGAAGCATGATGCGTTTGATCATGATGCCGCAGTTGGTTTCATTAAATTGTGGGGGCTGCCGACTAAAGTTCATGCAGATGTGCATAAAGGTAAGGAGAAAAAGGCTCCAGAACAGCCGGTGAGTATGTATGAGTAAACTGTGGGGCGGACGTTTTACGAAGCCAACGAACAAGCTGGTCGAAGAGTATACCTCTTCAATCGGTTTTGATGTAAAGCTGGCTTTGCATGATATTCAGGGCAGTCTTGCACATGTGGAAATGCTCGGAGACTGCCACATTATTTCACAAGAAGAGACCTCCCAAATCAAAGAAGGCCTACACATCATCAAGAACAAAATAGAGAATGAAGAAGTTGAGTTTTCCGTTGAACAGGAAGATATTCATATGAACATCGAAAAGCTGTTGATTGAGGAGATTGGTCCTGTGGGCGGTAAACTTCATACCGGAAGAAGCCGAAATGATCAAGTGGCGACAGATATGCATTTATATTTAAAGGAAAAGACTAATCATTTAACCGATTTGGTCGAAGCTGTTCAGAAGGCGCTTGTGCACCAGGCGGATGCTCATGTGGATACGATCATCCCGGGATACACACACTTGCAGCGAGCCCAGCCTGTCTCGTTTGCTCATCATTTGCTGGCATATTTTTGGATGTTTGAGCGGGATAAAGAACGCCTTCAGGATAGTGTGAAGCGGATTAATTGGTCGCCGCTGGGTGCAGCAGCGCTTGCTGGAACACCTTACCCGGTCGACCGTCAGAAGACAGCTGAGACGCTCGGATTTGATCACGTTTATCCAAACTCATTGGACGCCGTCAGTGATCGGGATTTCATCCTGGAGTTTTTGTCGATTGCTTCCATTTTGATCACACATATATCGAGACTTTCGGAAGAGCTGATCCTGTGGAGCAGCCAGGAATTTAATTTCATTGAGCTTGATGATGCGTTTTGTACGGGGTCAAGCATAATGCCGCAGAAGAAGAATCCGGATGTGCCGGAACTGCTTCGTGGCAAAACGGGTCGGATCTATGGCAATTTGATGGGTTTGCTGACACTTCTGAAGGGGCTTCCGCTTGCGTACAATAAGGATATGCAGGAGGACAAGGAAGGGATGTTCGATACGGTGGAGACGCTTGATGGGGCGCTTTCGCTGCTGGCTCCGATGATGGAATCGATGGAAGTGAAGGGCACTAATATGCGTCAGGCGGTCAATGAAGATTATTCAAATGCGACCGATATTGCAGATTATTTAGCTGTGAAGGGTCTGCCGTTCCGTCAGGCGCATGAGGTGATCGGTAAAATTGTACTTTATGCGATTCATGAGCAGAAGTTTTTGCTTGATTTGACGCTCGACGAGTACAAGGAGTTTTCTGAGCTGTTTGAAGAGGATATCTATGAAAAATTAGCGCCTGAACAGGTTGTGGCTGCCCGAAATAGTGAAGGCGGCACAGGATTTGAACAGGTGGCACAGCAGCTTGAGTTAGCTAAACAGCATGTAAAATAGTGTCTTGCATTTCGTGGAATTTTCTAAATATTATTGACTTTAGTACGGTTTATTTGTAACATGGCAAGTAACTTAATTACGTTTACTACTCTTATCTAGAGCAGGCTGAGGGATTTGGCCCTTTGACGCCCGGCAACCGGTCTATCGACACGGTGCTACTTCCAACGGACGATGTCCGGCAGATGAGAGGTCGAAGCAGAATCTTCAGCCTCTTTCATTTGAAAGGGGCTTTTTATTATTCAAAAGCGGGTGATGTAGATGAATAAGGCGGAGCGGTTAAAGCGATCCAAGGATCCACAGGTGACAGAAAGGTTTGGCGGACGGCTGCCGCCTGGTCAGGTATTAACAGAGAAGTTTCCTATTTTAACAGTCGGTGAGGTACCGTCCTATGACCTCGATAAGTGGGATTTTCAAATGACCGTAGCTGGTAATAAACCGCTTGTTTATTCATACAAGGATTTAATGGAGCTGCAGCAGTCAAAGGTTATTTGTGATATACACTGTGTGACGAGGTGGTCGAAATTCGATAATGAGTTTGAAGGAGTTCTGGTAAAAGACTTGCTGGATGGGTTAGAGATTCCTGAAGACATTCGGTACGTGATGGTGCATGGAGATTATGATTATACAGCCAATCTCACTCTCCAAGATTTGTTAGCGGAGGATGCGATACTTGCTCATTCCTATAATGGTAAGCCGCTGACGGAAAAGCACGGCTACCCATTTCGGCTCGTCATTCCGCACTTGTATTTTTGGAAAAGTGTCAAGTGGATCAGAGGCTTTGAGTTTAAAATGTCTGACACGCCTGGATTTTGGGAACAAAATGGGTTTCATGACGAAGGAGACCCGTTTAAAGAACAGCGTTTTTCTGATGAGAGTGAAGTCATGGAAGAGGATAAGTGGAAAGAAAAGGATTTTGATTACTAAGGAGGTTGGAGAATGAGTGTTGTCATTTTAGATGGTGTTCGAACACCTTTTGGTAAATGGAAAGGTGGTTTATCCAAATTAGGAGCAAGGGATCTGGGCATTCAAGCGACTAAGGCGTTGACGGAACGCGTGCCGGAAGTCTTACATGCGAATGGAGTCATTTTGGCACAGGTGATCCAGGCAGGGCAGGGGCAGAATCCTGCGAGATCTGTTGCTGCAGGGGCTGGAATTCCATGGTCGGTACCGGCAATTACGATCAATAACGTATGTTTGGCAGGGGTTGCTTCGGTGGCGGATGCGGCTAGACGGATCAAGCTTGAGGAAGGCGAGCTTTATGTTGTTGGTGGGTTTGATTCGATGACGAATGCTCCTCATGTGGCGACCATCCGTAACGGGCTGGCTACAGGACCTGTTGAATTTACAGATACCCTGATCAACGATGGTTTGTGGTGCTCTCTAACGGATTCCTCCATGGGTGAACTGACAGATATTCAAAATGGGGAGCTTCTCATCAACAGGGAACAACAAGATCAATTTGCTTTAGATTCCCAGTTAAAAGCAGCCCGGGCCCAGGAAGAGGGTTGGTTTAATGAAGAGATTGTTCCGGTACAAGTCGGCAGCAAACAAGTAACAGCTGATGAAGGCATCAGGCCACAGTCAACGTTAGAAAAATTAAGCAAGCTGCCTCCTGCTTTTAGAGAAGGCGGCACGATTACTGCCGGAAACGCATCACAAATGACGGACGGAGCCAGTGTCGGTGTGGTTGCGTCGGAAAACTATGCGGAAAGGATCGGGCGGACTCCACTTGCTCGAGTGATTGGCTGGTCAGAAACAGCCGGACCTGATTCAAGCTTACATACGAAGCCGGCAGATGCGATTGCAAAACTTCTCAAACGGTATCAAATAACCAAGGAGGAGATTGATCTATTTGAGATTAACGAAGCTTTTGCCAGTGTAGCCCTGGCTAGTATTAACGAGCTTGGATTAGCTCCTGAGAAAGTGAACGTGAATGGTGGAGCGATTGCAGTCGGCCATCCACTTGGCGGTACAGGATTTCGGTTAGTTCTTACATTGGTTCATGAATTAAAGCGCCGCGGAGGAGGCCGAGGAATTGCTTCACTATGCGGAGGTGGCGGGCAAGGATTTGCCATTCTCGTGGAAGTTCCAAAAGAGTGGTCATAAAAGGGAGGAATAAACCATGTTTGTTACTTATGGAATAGGAATCGCAGTATTCTGGATTGCAGGATTGGCTCTATGGCAAGGGATGTATAAGCCATCCAAAGGGGGGAAGTAAATGGAGTCCTTATCAGCGGGAACGATTTGGCTTATAGGCGGTTTGTTGTTCGTTTACTTTTTGTTTGTCACATGGATTGGCCGGAAAGGGTCGAAGTACAGTAAGACGATGAGTGGTTTTGCCACAGCACGGGGCAAAGTGAGCCCCTGGATCGTTGGAGCTAGTTTTGCAACAACTTATGCAAGTGCAAACTTATTTATAGGAGTTCCAGGGCTCGCTTATGAATATGGTATGGCAGTGCTCTGGTACACCTTAGGGTGCTTTGGTGTTTCATGGTTAGGGTTACTGTTTTTTGCTAAAACATTCTTTCGATATGGTAAAAAGTTCGGAGGGGTATCGACATTACCTGAATGGCTGGGCAAAAAGTACAACAGTAAAACCCTGCAAGTGATTGTTGGCTTGCTTATCTTATTTAATGTGTACTACATCGTCGGACAAAATGTCGGTTTGGCGACGATCTTTGAAACGGTTCTTGGGATTCCCTATATGTGGGGAGTGATTATCGGGGTAGCGATTACCGTCGTGTACATTGGCTTAGGCGGCGCGTTTGCACAAATTATTACCGATGGCATCCAGGGAATATTTATGGCGTTTACATCTGTACTCATTTTACTTTCGCTCTTATGGACAATCGGGGGCGGGTTCGGAGTCTTCGGAGAGCTATCTAGTCGCTTGGCTGGAATCGATCCCAATCTGGTTGGGCCCTTATCGTCTACAGGACCGTATAATAGTGTTCTTGCCATTTTGGCAGTGCAGTTTCTATTATTCAGCTTTGTGTTAATGCCACATCTGTTAAATAAAGTACTTTCATTAGAAACAGAGGAAGAACTGCGTCCGTTTACGTTATCAGCTGGAATTACCTTATTTTTAATTTCCACATTGATGGTAATAGGCGGATTGGCGGCCCGTGTAATGATTCCATCTTTAGAAAGCGCCGATAAAGCGATTCCTGCTTATTTAATGGAAGCTTTTCCACCGGTAGTTGTCGGTATTTTAATCGTAGGAATTATATCTGCCATATTATCCAGTACAGACAGTCTATATCTTGGTGTAACAACCAGTATTGGCAATGATATTTACAAAGTGCTTGCTTCCCTTTTTACGAAAGGCGGAGGTGATCCGCAACTGATTGACAGACGGAGTGTAAGGGTGGCGAAATTTTCCCTTATTATGATTGGGGCGATTACCCTATATATTTCGCTTGACAGGCCAGAGTCGCTATCCATTCTCATTCAGTTCAGTTTCTCAGCGATCATTAGCGGCATCATAGCACCGATCACATTGGGTTATTTTTGGAAACGAGCGAACCGACTGGGAGCCATTGGAGCCGTTGTAGTAGGCGTAACTTTTTATGTACTATTTACGAATCAAGCGATTATTGAAAACATTTATTTAGCAATGTTTGCAAGTTCTGTAGCCGGATTTACGGTTATGTTTATTGCAGGAATGCTGCCTGACAAAAAAGTGGAAGAGTCCATTCAGCTTGAAAAAAATGCGTGAAAGAGGGGAAGCACATATGACAGATGAACAAAAGCAAGGTCTCCTGGAAAAAGTAATTCAATTTCGCGATCAATTTCATAAGCGGTCTAAAGAAGTGGATCAATCCGGTGTCTTCCCACATGAAAACTTTGAGGAATTAAAAGAGGCCGGCTACTTGTCTTGGACGGTACCGAAGCAGTACGGGGGACTTGGTCTTAATTTGTATGATTTTTTGCAGCTGCAAGAACAATTAGCTCAAGGGGATGGGGCTACTGCTTTGTCGGTTGGCTGGCACTTAGGAAGTATCCTCGAATTAGCCGAAAACCGAAACTGGGAGGAGGCAACATTCCGTGACCTTTGTGAGCGTGTTGTTTCAGAACAAGCTTTAATAAATCGGACCGCAACGGAAAAAGGAACAGGCAGCCCAACTAGAGGGGGGATTCCAGAAACACAGGCGATCTTACAAGATGATCACTGGGTTATAAATGGCAGAAAATCTTTTGCGTCTATGGCGGAAGCGTTGGATTACTCTTTAGTAACTGCTCGAATTGAACATACGGATCGGGTGGGAATCTTTTTAGTCGATCACAGCCATAAAGGTGTAAAAGTAGAGCCTACATGGAATTCTGCTTCCATGAGAGGAACAAGAAGTGATGATCTAATCCTCCAAAATGTAAGTGTCCGAACAAAGTACTTTGTTGAAGAAGAAACGCAACAATCGGGACCGCCTTTTCCGAAAGGATGGCTGCTCCATATCCCGGCATGTTATGTAGGGATCGCTTCAGCCGCCTGTCGATATGCGGTCGAGTTTGCAAAAAACTATCAGCCGAACAGCTTGCCTGGCCCAATTAAAGAAGTTCCAGAGGTGCAGAGGAAAATAGGCGAAATGGAGCTTGCCTTATTTCAATCTCGTGAAATCCTCTACTCGGTAGCGGACAAATGGGTGGAACAGCCTGGTCACAGGGCCGATATGGGAGCGGAATTAGCAGCTGTAAAATATATCGCCACAAATCAAGCTGTTCATGTCGTTGATTTAGCGATGAAAATTGTTGGGGCACGCAGTTTGTCAAGAGATTGTCCATTGGAACGGTATTATCGGGATGTCCGCTCAGGTCTGCATAACCCGCCTATGGATGATGCCGTAATCAAGATGTTTGCGACAAAGTCATTGCAGGAATCTCAGCCGCCTGTCACTTCTTAAATCGACCTCACATACCATAACTTGTGTGTTCTTCATGTTTGAGGGGATTGAAAAGGGGTATGATAAACAGTAAAACGAAAAAGGAGTTTGACCCTATGACTAAACATGTAGAGACTTATTTTGAGACGGAAAATGATGCTGAAAGCGCTAAGGCTTCCTTGCAAAAGCTTGCAATTGAAGAGGAATATATCGAGCCTATTCCAGATAACACACCATTATTATCCCGGCTAATCCCGTTAAATAACTTAGATAAGTCTGGCCCTGATAAACATTTAACCCATTTGCTGCGCTTTGATGTTAAGGATGAGAATTATGAAAGTGCTTTAAATGTGATTAAGGAGCATGCAGGACACATGGATCCTTCCGAATTAAAGTAAGTAAAGTAGGAGTGGCGTGATGAACGGTCTAGATTTTTCTAAAAAACAGCAAGTTATCAGGCATTTGGAAGAGTCGATCGATTGGGTGCAATCCCTGAATCAATTGCCTGAGGAGTCATGGCGGCTGCCCGTTGAAGAAGGAAAATGGAGCGTCGCTGAAGTCATTCGCCATCTTGCTCTATGGGATGACTTTATAATCCATAAACGGCTACCGTACCTGTTTACTTCTCAAAATTTACCCGTTGTTCCCGATCCAGAGGTTATCAACTCTAAAGCGGCCATTCAGGCTAGGAACGATAGTATAGAAGAAACAGTTGAGTTATTTAAACAAACGAGAAGCGAATTATTGGAGGGGTTACGAGATATTGAAGACATCCGATATGATGAATCTCTTACCTTGAAATCGAGAAAAGAAAGCTTATATGATTATTTGAAAGGAATTATGGAGCACGATGAACACCATTTTGAGCAAATTAAACAGGTTATCAATGAAAAAGATGCCTAATAACAGGCATCTTTTTTACATGTACATGCTCGCTAGAAAGATTCCGCGGGATTTATTAAAAATTTCATTAAATTGACTGAGCGGCAGCGGGTTAACCCCATGCCCTAGTTCAACGGTAAAGCCGGGACGCCGCCATTCTTTTATAAACCAGTCTTTGTAGCCCGTATAACTATCAACGAACCGGATGGGCTCATAACTGCTTCCCCGAGCAAATTCATCGACAATCTTTTCAGCTTTTGAAGGCTCAAGACCTTCATAGCCCCAGTAGATGACTTCTCCTTGAGTGTGAAACGCCAGCACTTTTTCAAATGATCGTTCTTCGGCTAACTTCGCCATGGCTATACTTTCTGGTTCTGTCAGCGGCCTAGTGCCCGGAAAGTCTCGAGGTGAAGGCTTCTTCGGTTTACGCGCAGCCTCGAGTTCCCACTTGGCAGGATATTGTTTATTCAAATCAACACCACGTATATTAGCTTTCCAACCTTTGAAATCTGTGCTTCCATTGTTAATTCTTAGTGCCAGTTCGCCGAATTCTCCTTTTGGGGGACCGTTTAAAACGAGGTTTACTCCATCAGGATCGACCATTGGAACAATCGAGAGAGTAACCTTATCATAAAGTGGGTTCGTCATACGGCCGCGAATCGGTTCCTTGTTAGTGAGGGATAATAAGTACTCATTGAGAAACTCCATTATTATAGCTGTCGTAATCCACTCATTGGCATGAAACGATCCATTCCAATGCACAAGTTTCGGACCTCGGCCAATTTGCAGTTCGACTAAATGTTTTCCCATTACACTATTTCCGATCGTTTTTCTTCTTATAAAAGGGTATAATTCATAAAGTTGGTTTAAATGATTAGTCAGCACTTGAAAGTCATAGTTTTGATTACCGTTGACCACCGGATTTGTTACGCGAGTCGGAATTTGAATGACTTGCCCAACCTGTAGTTCAGCAGAGGTGGCTGACGGATTGAGCAAGAGCAGATGGTCTAATGAGACTTTATTAGATCCAGCAATTTTATAAAAGGTATCTCCTGCTTTTATTTGATAGCTGGTAGAACGATAACCAGGAATCTGTACAGTTTTCCCAATAGGAAGAGCAGTAGGAGAGAGGGCGGGGTTGGAGTCAATCATTAATGATAAAGGAACATTAAAGGTGGCTGCATAATACCAAAGTGTATCTCCTTGTCTCACTTGAACTTGCATAGGTATCCTCCTCACATAACATATTCGATATAGTATATGGATGACTAGCGTCGTACATGAAATAATTTTCCGGAAAGGGCATACAGAATCCGGGTTTGAGGACATTTAAAAAATATAAATGAACTAAAGAAAGAAGTGAATGCTGTTGAAAACATTTAAAGAGATTGGAATAGAAAAGCACTTCATAAAAAAACTTGACGAACAAGGCATTACAGTGCCTACACCAATTCAAGAAAAGACGATTCCTCACTTGTTAACAGGAAAAGATGTTATCGCAAAAGCACAGACGGGGACAGGGAAGACGCTTGCTTTTTTGCTACCTATTTTACAAAAAATCGATGTCGATAAAAGTGAGGTTCAAGGATTAATCATTACGCCAACTAGGGAGCTCGCTATTCAAATTACCAAAGAGGCGGAAAAGCTTCTCCCAAACGGAGTAAATGTTCTAGCTGTGTACGGGGGCCAGGATGTAGCCGCGCAGGCTCACAAATTAAAAGGACGAGCACATCTCGTTGTGGCCACACCTGGACGACTGCTCGATCATGTGCGAAGAGAAACGATCACACTCGTTAATGTTAATCATGTCGTTCTTGATGAAGTAGATCAAATGCTTGAAGCTGGTTTCCTAACAGATGTAACTGACATTTTGCAGCAAACACCTGAAGATCGGCAGACGAGTGCTTTTTCAGCAACCATATCAAACCAGGTTACTTCACTTTCTAATAAATATTTAACTCATCCAGAGAAGATAACGGTGAAGTCGGAGTCAGTTACATTGTCGGAAGTTAAACAGCTTGTCTATGAAACGACAGACCGTGCTAAACAAGATACTTTATTAAAAATCATGAGTGAACATCGTCCATATTTGGCTGTTATTTTTTGCCGAACAAAAAGAAGGGCCAAAAAGCTGAATGACTCTCTGCTTAGACATGGATTTGAAGCAGATGAACTTCATGGCGATTTATCTCAAGCGAAACGAGAGAAAGTGATGAAACGTTTCCGTGAGGCGAAAATCCAGTATTTAGTTGCCACAGATGTCGCTGCTAGAGGCCTCGATGTTGAGGGAATTACCCATGTGTTCAACTATGATGTACCTCAAGACTCTGAGAGTTATATTCATCGAATTGGCCGAACAGGGCGGGCCGGGGGCAAGGGGCTGGCCATAACGTTTATCGCAGCTAAAGATCGTCAGGCTCTACGCGAAATAGAGAAGGGGATCGGGGAGAAACTCCACAGGCGCACACTGGATACGCTGTCCCCAAAGAAAGAAGATGATCGACCTGGTTCAAATAAGCCAAAACGTTCATCTAAACGAAGAAGAAAGTAAGTAGCCAATGCAGCCTCTAAGCAGGCTGTATTTTTTTATGGGGAGAGTGGTTAGGGAACAATCCTGAGGAGTTAGGTGTATCCCTTCGAGTTAAGAAACAATTTCTTACGTTAGAGAACAAACCATTTATTCAGACTTCTGTACAGCCTAGACTCGTACGGTTTATAAATAAACTTTTTCAAAAATCAATAACATTGAGTCAGGTAGTAAAATATGATAAATTATAAATATAATTCCGAGTATATGGATAGGAATTATTAATTATAAGGGGTGGAAGCTAATGGGAGTAGAATTTGTCGACTTGTTTAATCAATGGGCAAGTTCATATGATGATACAGTTTCGGGGAAGGATCCTGAATATAAAGAGGTTTTTGAAGATTATGATGTTATGCTTCAGGAGCTGGCAGATTTAGCGATCTCCCCTGTACTTGAGTTTGGGGTAGGAACGGCAAATTTAACGAGAAAAATGGTTTCCCAAAATAAAGTGGTAGCAGGTATTGAGCCTTCAGAAGAAATGCGTCAGATTGCGAATGTGAAATGTCCTGAAGCAGCTGTTTATAAAGGTGATTTTATCAATTTCCCTTCTTTACAACTGCCTGTTCGTTCAATCGTCAGTTCCTTTGCTTTTCATCATTTAAAAGAAGAGGAGAAACGATTAGCATTAAACGTTTATTATGATAAACTTGAAGAAGGTGGAGAGGTTATCTTCATCGACACCCTCTTTAAGGATGAGGCACACAAATTGTCCTTAATAAAAGATGCTGAGGAGAAAGGTCACCTTAACTTAGCACAGGATTTGCAGGAAGAATATTATCCTTACCTCGGAGACTTAGAGCACCTGTTTGTGCAGCAAGGTTTTGAGGTATCGTTTAAACAAAAGAACAAATTTGCTTGGTTAATACAAGCTAAAAAAGGAGACTAAAACTATGCCTATGAATGTGGAAAGTTTCAATCTTGATCATACGAAAGTAAAAGCACCATACGTACGTCTGGTCGGTGTAACAGAAGGAGAGCACGGCGATAAAATTTATAAATATGATATCCGTCTGAAGCAGCCGAATAAAGAGCACATGGATATGCCGGCATTGCATTCTCTAGAACACCTTATGGCGGAAAAAAGCCGTGACCACCATAGCCGTATCATTGATATCGGTCCTATGGGATGTCAAACAGGATTTTATTTAGCAGTCCTCAATGATGATAACTATGAAAATGTCCTTCAATTGCTGGAAAATACCCTGAAAGATGTGCTTGAAGCAGAAGAAGTTCCAGCATGCAATGAAGTGCAATGCGGTTTCGCAGCAAGTCATAGCTTAGAAGGTGCGAAGAGGCTTGCTCAAGAACTGTTGGATAAACGTGACGAATGGACAGAAGTCTTTTAATTTTGGAGGGTGAGCATGTATGGCTTACGTTAAAAACGTACAATCATTAATCGGCAACACACCGATGATCGAGCTGACTCACTCATCGATTCCAAATCAGGCTCGTATTTTTGCTAAGCTTGAATTCATGAACCCAGGCGGTAGTGTAAAAGACCGGCTGGGTTTAAAGTTGATTGAAGATGCGCTGGGGAGAGGTCTATTAAAGCCTGGTGGAACGATAATTGAACCAACAGCCGGTAATACGGGTATCGGTGTAGCCCTGGCCGCAATAGGCAGAGGGTTCCGTGTCATGTTTGTAACTCCTGAGAAGTTTAGTCAGGAAAAGCAAACCTTAATGAGAGCGCTTGGAGCGGAAGTTGTCAATACACCGACTGAAGATGGGATGCGTGGGGCGATCAAACGAGCGGAAGAGCTTTGTAAGGAAATACCTAACTCATTCAGCCCGCAGCAGTTCAATAACCGAGCTAATCCCGATACGTACTATGAGACGCTGGGACCGGAAATCTATCGTGATGTAAATGGCGAGATTGACGTGTTTTTAGCTGGAGCCGGCACAGGCGGGACTTTTATGGGGACTGCCCGCTACCTTAAGGAACAGAACGACTCCATTAAAACAGTCATTGTTGAGCCAGAAGGTTCAATTTTAAACGGTGGAGAACCTGGTTCCCATCTAACAGAAGGAATTGGAATGGAATTTTTGCCTTTTTATATGGAAAAGGAATATTTTAATTCGATTCACACGATTCCCGATCAAGTGGCTTTTAACCGAGTGCGGGAGCTTGCTCTCAACGAAGGAATGCTTGTCGGGAGTTCTTCTGGTGCAGCCTTTGAAGCAGCACTAAAGGAAGCTGAACAGGCGAAACCAGGAACGAAGATTGTTACGATTTTCCCTGACAGCAGCGAACGCTATTTAAGTCAAGGGATTTATGAGGAGTGATGTCAATGAGAAAGAAAACACAGCTGATTCATGGTGGAATTACTGGAGATGAAAAAACAGGCGCGGTTTCTGTGCCCATTTACCAGGTAAGTACCTATGCTCAAGATGGTGTCGGCCAACATCGCGGGTATGAATATTCAAGAACAGGCAACCCGACGAGATTTGCCCTTGAAGAATTGATTAAGGAGCTTGAAGGCGGACATGCAGGTTTCGCTTTTGGTTCCGGAATGGCCGCCATAACTGCCGTATTAATGACGTTCAATCAGGGCGACCATATTGTGTTTACTGATGATGTGTATGGCGGGACATATCGTCTCGTTTCTAATGTGATCAATCGTTTCGGGTTGGAAGCAAGCTTTGTTGATACGAGTGATGTAGAAAATATTAAAGCGGCCGTAACAGATCGCACAAAAGCAATCTATGTAGAAACCCCAACCAACCCGCTTTTGAAAATCACTGATTTGAAGAAAGTATCTGATTTTGCGAAGGAAAAAGATCTTACTTTTATTGTTGATAACACCTTCAGCACACCTTATTGGCAAAATCCGATCGACTTTGGAGCGGATATCGTTCTTCATAGTGCAACCAAATATCTGGGCGGACACAGTGATGTTGTAGCTGGTTTAGTTGTTGTGAATTCACAACAATTGGCTGAAGATGTACATTTTGTCTTAAATTCTTCAGGCGGTATCCTAGGGCCGCAAGATTCTTGGCTACTGATGCGCGGTATCAAAACACTGGGTGTTCGCATGGAAGAGATTGAGGATAACACGCGTCAATTTATTGAGTTTTTGCAAGGACTTCCGGAAGTGACTAACATTTATTATCCTGGCCTTGAAGATCATAAAGGATATGACGTTCACAGCCAACAAGCTCGCGGCAGCGGTGGAATGATTTCCTTTGATGTTGGAAGCGGGGAAAAAGCAGACCGAGTCCTCAAAAATACTCGTTTCTTCACACTAGCTGAGAGCCTTGGAGCTGTGGAAAGTCTAATTTCCGTTCCAGCAAAAATGACCCATGCGTCGATTCCCGCCGACCGTAGAGGAGAACTGGGAATTACCGATGGCTTAGTAAGAGTATCCATCGGCCTTGAAGATATTGAAGATTTAAAGGAAGACTTTTTACAAGCGTTACGTAAATAACCAACAGAGCGGCCTTTTCAGAAAGGTCGTTCTTTTTTTTGATTGTATAGGGAAGGTTGAGATAGCCACACTAATCAGTAAGAAAGACTGGAGTGTGAAAAATGGATTATACACATTATAAAAAACAATTAGAAGAACGCAAAAGAGAGATTGAACAGCAGTTAATTGACAATAACCATTTCGGGCTGGAGCGTGGTATGGCAAGCGGTCGGTCATCTGGGGAATTATCACAATATGACAATCACCCGGCTGACTCGGGAACGGATCTTTACGAACGAGAAAAGGATATGGCGTTGTTAACCCATTTACAAGATGAACTATCGGAAATATCCTACTCCTTAAAGCAAATCGAACAAGGCACATATGGGATTTGTGAGGTAACTGGAAATGAGATCCCTCCCGAGCGGCTGGAAGCGATGCCGACTGCAAGAACTATTAAAGCTGCAGCGGACCAGCACGTCCCTGGCGACCGCCCGGTGGAAGAAGAGGTGCTTCATGAACTGGAATGGGATGATGGAAATGACAGTTATGAGGAAGTCGCTTCTTTTAATGATAGTGGGATGACCTATGAAGGATCGTCTTTGATGGAGGCTGATGAAAATCCTGGTTATGTTGAGGAATTTGAACCGTTTGTTTCAACAGAAATTGAAGGGTATACCGGATCAGAACAAGTTCATTTCCAGAGAAATGAGTATTATGAGAAATATATGGACCAGCAAGACGAGGAGCAATCAGAATAAAACTTAGGCCCCAGAAAAAACTGGGGCCTATTTTAATCAATAACCGACTTCAACGGCCGTATTTACAATATACATCATATCATTTTGGTCTTCTTTATCTTCTAAGAAAATGCGACTTGATGTCAGCATACCGCCCTGGTTTTTTTCCAGGGTTACCTGGCCGTATGGTATGGCCTGTTTCACTTCTTCTTCGTCAAGCTGATCATGATCTGTAGGCAGAGCCAGTTTCACATGAATTTTCATTTCATCAAGGGACTGATTAGGTAATGCAGTTTTTATCCCAGGCATTGAGTTTGAATGGATCGCATTCTGGATGGCTCTGACAGAAGCTTTCGTTATATTCTGTCCATGTACATCGGTGCCGGTTCCGGTTTGGATAAACATGACTTGTTCCATTTGGATCTCCTCCTTCATGATGGTGTCCTACTGTTTCTATTTACTTTCAGCTAAGGTTTTAAACTTATATACTGAGATTTAATCAATAATAAATAATTAACTTACAAAAAGTAAGTGACCGTGGATGTTTCAACGATAGAAGATTTATATATAGGAACCGTCACAATTAGAGTGACTGACTTAAAGAGATCCATACTTTTTTATGAAGAATCGTTGGGGTTACAAACAAGGCGGACCTGATCATGTGTTTAGCGAAGCCATACACAGCAAATATGGGAAGCCATTAAAGAAAAGTTAACGGCGCACGATTACCCATTTGAACTAGAAGGGAAAACAATAAAGGTCAAGGATCCGGATGGAAACTCATTAATTGTTGTTTATTAAGCAAAAAAGGAACAAATCTTTCGGGAGATTTGTTCCTTTCTTTGTTGACTTATATAGTTGAAGGCTCTTTTACCTTTTCGAAAATATGCATCATCCACTTGCCGATATCCTCAAAGCCAAGTCTTTTATAGATCGATCCTGCCTCAGGGTTATCATAAAAGAGACAGAGCATTCTCCCTTCTGCTAATAAATCCCGACACAATTTATGCATGCAGGAACTTGCCAATCCTTGACGTTTATAGTGGGGATGGGTACATACACCAACGACCATTGCTGACTTTGAGTTTTCGGCCGTTGTGGATGCACTTGAAATCATTACGCCCTGTTCTTCAATGTAATAACTTCTTGCCGATTTTTGTTCAATCCCTCTCCTGATGCTATCTTCGCGACTGTTATCCTGCTCAAATTCAGAGATCTGATTTTGTAATTTAACAAGTCTCGGGACGTCTTCCGTGGTCGCCTGTTTAACACGATTGATGTCGAACTCTGGGTTCAACTTTTTGGCTTCATCACATTTGGCGTAGTATAATTCGCGGGTTCTAACCTTTCCGTTTTTAATATGGGGAAGGATTTTTTCAGTGATTTTCTGGAGACCGGATAACTGCATAAACTCTGGATCACTGTTAATAATAGCCGCAAACCCCTTGGCATTAAAAGAATCGTTTGCATAAGCAATGTAATTGTTGTGGTATTTTAAAAGTACAGCACGTAATTGCTTAACTTCTGAAAAATCTCCCCACAATTTCTGGAAATCCTGTTCATAACCAAAATTTTCAATATCGCCAATAATAAATAAATTTTCAGCCGGTTTAGCGGATAAAAGCTGCTGACATTGCGGATCGTCTTGAGAAGTAAGCCTGCGAATCATACAATCCCTCCCTTTTTTAGTAAAGTGTTAAACAGTTTATCAAATTTTCACAAAAAAGCAACATTAATTTTCGAATTTAAAAAAAAGAGTTGAATTGTTGGAAAGGGATGGATATAATAGAACAAATGTTCTTGTTGGAAGGGTGATGGAAGGATGAAAGGCTGTCTGATTGTTAAAGCGGCAAAAATAAAAGCAAATGAAATAGCAGAAGAATTGGTGGAAACTTTTGGTGCCAGCTTAATTAGTCAAAGGTCACTTAATGAGAGTATTGTTACGGTAGCAGAGATTACGAATAAGTTAGATATCTGGCAGACTGCTTTTAAGTATGAGTGCCTAGGAATTGAAACAGCATATGGATTCGCAGATGGAGAAAACGAAGCAATTTATATCGCGAACGAGAAGAT
This sequence comes from Halobacillus naozhouensis, assembly GCF_029714185.1. Classification (NCBI taxonomy): domain Bacteria; kingdom Bacillati; phylum Bacillota; class Bacilli; order Caryophanales; family Bacillaceae; genus Halobacillus; species Halobacillus naozhouensis. The sequence goes on from NZ_CP121671.1 coordinate 1,131,187, forward strand.
GGATCAGCGAATGGAAAAATAAGTTATGGTTTTTCTCCTTTAGATTTAACTAATTTGGTCACACTAATTCTAAAGGAGGAATGGGCTTTTGAAGAAAATAAGTATAATATGGTTTCTACTCATAATTACATTCAGTGCACATGTATTTGCTACTGAAAGTTTATATACGATTGAAAACAGAGACAAAGTCATGCAGGATTATGAAATTCACATTGATTATCCAGTGTTTAATTCTCTTCACAATATGGAACTTCAAGAAAAAGTAAATAAGAAGATTAGCAATCATTTGGAAGATACAATGAGGGAAGTGAAGCGGGTTGCTGAAGAATCGAGTGGCTTTCCTATTCTCTACTATGGAGAAGAATTTGTTGTGGGAGAAGATCAGTTTTATTCTGTGGTTCTGACCGCTAATATTTCAAGAGGGAAGAAATATAATTCGAGTGTGACATCCATAAATTTCGAAAATGAGGAAGATGGTCAAATCTTTACTTTAAAGGATATAGTAGACATGAATTTGCTAAATCAAGAAGTAAAAAAAGAGTTGGCCAGTGAACCAGATACTTATTATCACCAATCGTTCAATTCTGTGAGAGAAGATACAGCTTTTTATATTAGTGATGAAAAACTTACTCTTGTTTTCAATAAATATGAGGTTGCCCCAGGAGTATATGGTACTCCGGAAATTAGCATTCCCCTGAAAAAGGTAAAAAAAGATCCCCCTGCCGACGAAACAAACGTTCCATTTCCGCAAATCATATAAAAGAAGCATAAGAGCACCTTATGCTTCTAACATTTCCTCTTTGTTTTGTCCCGACTCGCCATAGTAATGGAAGAGATACTGTTCTTTCGTGATCACAAATAAATCATAAACTTCGTAGTCATGGTTAATCCTCGATAAGACATCTGGAAAAAGTTCGTTTGCCATCATGACATAGGGGATCTTCAGAGCAGCTTTCATGGATCGAATATTCGTACGGCGAATTTTCATAAAAACCGCTTCAATATCGAGCTGGAAAAATAACTCCTCGAAAAATAACTCTTTGGCCATTCGATTATACCCTTTTCCGAAGTAAGGCTGACCAATCCATGTTGCCAGGAAGCCTTTGTTATCCTCGATATCAAACAGATTAATCGTTCCGATTGGCTGTGTCCATTCATCAAGGACGGTACGAGAAATTAGCTCACCGTTTTCCTCTGCCTCTACCATTTGCTTCGTCAGGAAATAAAATTCATCACTTGAGAGAGCTTTGTGACGAACATATGGAAAAACTTCTGGATGAATCATCAGGTCGAATAGTGGTTTAGAATCATGCAAATCACGCTTTATTAACATTAAAAGTCCCTCCTTACGAATAAAGGAGGGCAGTCTGAACGCAGGGAAGTAGCGTGCTTAGTTGGTCCGGACCACCCTCGAATTTTTATCAATTGCTCACAAAAATTCGGGGTGGGAATCGAACCCACTAGAACCAGCATCTCAACTGGTGGCGCACCATTTGCCTTCCCTGCACCTACGGTCAATATGACTTACTTAAGGTAATCATAATCGAATTTATTTGAAAAGGGAATAGGCATTCTTACAAATTTTCGTTTACGTCACTGCCTTCCCATCCACCCCCCTCAACATAGAGTCAAAGATAAGGTATGAACATCTGCAAATCCTGGATAAGGCCAAGTCTTTTACCATCAGGTTATAAGTGAATAGGAAGGTAGAAGAAAGCGAGCTGGAAAGCAGCATCGCTCATCGTTTTAAGATAGACTGTAATGCTTGTTTTAATTCAGGGAATAAAAAAGTGTATCCCTGTGCTTTAGCTTTTTTAGGCATGACAGATTGGCCATCTAACAGCAGTGTACTCATATCACCAAGGATGGTTTTCAAGGCAAAAGACGGTGCCGTAATCCAGTGGGGTCGTCCAAGTACGCTGGCAAGGGTTTGACCAAAGTCTGTATTTCGTTTGGGATTGGGTGCTGTCCCATTGATAGGACCTTCCATTGAAGGGGTGTTTACCGAATGGGTAATGAGCTCTACGACATCCTTAACGTGGATCCAGGACATCCATTGTTCACCTGAACCCAAATTTCCTCCTACCAGAAGTTTGTAAGGCAGGATCATTTTTGGTAAAGCGCCCTCCTCCCCAAGAATCAAACCGAATCGAATGTAAACTGTACGTACTCCAAAATTTTGAGCCTTTGCTGCTCGTTTTTCCCATTCAACGACGACATTCGCAAGGAAGTCGCTTCCGGGTTGGTCTGTCTCCTCCGTAAACGTTTTTGTGTCCGATTTACCGTAATACCCTACGGCAGACGCATTAACGAGAACCTCTGGCTTACGGTCCATTCGTTCGATAAGATCGATCACACCTTCTGTAGCTTGAATACGACTGTTCATAATATTCCGCTTTCGTTCATCTGTCCAACGTCCGCTGCTTAAGGATTCTCCGGCCAGGTTGACAATGGCATCAACTGACGGTAAGTACTCCCAGGGGGCAAATTCATCCTTTAACCAGCCAATATAGCTAACATTCTCCGTATCATTATGCTTTTGAGGATTTCTTGTCAGTATATAAACGTGATGCCCCTCACGAGTGAGTTTGTCAGTGAGTTTTGAACCCACGAATCCTGTTCCGCCAGTAATAGCAAATTTCAATTGGATCTCCTCCTAGATTTTTGATCATGTGGGAAGGAAAAATAGTTCGTCACATGATCGTGTTCAATTATTCCCATGCTACAATAAGTGAGAAAGGGTGTGGTTCTTTTGCCAAAAATTACGCGAATTACGACACAGAAAAAGTCGAAAAACCGTTATAATATCTTCTTGGATCACGGTCAGGGCGAGGCTTATGGTTTCAGCGTCGATGAAGAGCTCCTCGTTAAATTTCACCTTCGGAAGTCAATGGAGATTGATGAATCTATGATCGCAGCGTTGATCCAGAAAGATACGATACATAAAACATATACCCTCGCTATTCATTATTTAAGCTACCGTATGCGTTCAGAAAAGGAAATACGTGATTATTTAGTAAAGAAGGAAGCTGATGATGAACAAATTGATGAAGTGATGAACCGTTTAAGAGAAGAGAAGCTTGTCGATGATCAGGAGTTTGCTAATTCTTTAGTCAGAACCCGTGTGCAAACCTCGAGTAAGGGACCGCTCTTAGTCAAAAAGGAATTAATCGAAAAAGGAGTAAGTGCTTCTGGAGCGGAAGAGGCCCTTCAGTTTTTCCCTTTTGATAAAGCGGTGGAAAAGGCTTTGAAATTTGCGGAAAAGAAAGCAGCCAGCGAAAAAAAGAAATCTCAGCGTCAGCTCATCCAAACCATCCAGCAGAATTTGATGCAAAAGGGATTTCAGAGCGATGTCATAAAAGAAGTATTTGAGCAATTACCAGAAGAGGAAGGGGAAGATACAGAGTGGGAAGCCATCGTTTACCAAGGAGAGAAATTACTCAAGAAATTTGAGCGAAAAGCAGAGGGATACGAACTAAAACAAAAGATTAAAACCGGGTTATATCGCAAAGGATTCAGCTTCGATTTAATCGAACGGTTTATTGAGGAAAAGATCAATGAGAGGTAATGTGCCTAAGAAAGCTTCGGTCATATCTGCTGAAGTCTTTATGTCACGATTTTATTATTGATGGATTATAATTAAACCGCTCAGCTATTTCAAATCACTGGGCGGTTCTGTATGTTAGACGAGACCTCGGTGGATTAAGTCATCAATTGCTTCATGGACATGATCAACGACAGTGTGGGCTTTAGCTTGAACTTCTGGATGAGCCGTTGACATGGCGTAACTGTTTGGCGTGACGGCAAACATAGAAAGATCATTAAAAGAATCTCCTATACAGGCAATTTCGTCAGGTTTGACATTAAGATGGTCTAATAAAGCTAAAACGCTATTTCCTTTATTAATTGATGGTGGCATAATGTCAATGACATTCTCGTGGGAAATAAAGATATCGACCGTTTTACCAAATTGATTTACAAGCTGTTCATGTACATGTGTAATATCTTCTTCATTTCCGTGCAGTGTGAATTTAGAAGGGTGGATAGATTGACCGAGCTCCATCACCATATTAGGATCAACAATAATTTCATGAAAAAGCTGTTCATTAATGATATCAATCCATTCGTTATGTTCTGATGTATAAGTGTCTGTTGCTGTGGAAATCGTTGTAACCATAGGGTGGCCCTGAATGTTATGCAAAACGTGATCAGCACTGGTTTTCGTAAATGTTTCTGAATGGATCAGAGAGTCGTCCTGGCCATAGATAAACGCACCATTTTGACTAATCCTATGCCCTTTTAGTTTCATTCTTCGGAGAATTTCTGTACTTTCATGTTCCATACGTCCTGTCGCAATCGCTAGTTCAATGTTGTGGTTAAGTAACCGATGAAAAGACTGAATATCTTCTTGTTTGATATAGTGGTCCTTACCCAGTAATGTTCCGTCAAGGTCTGTAATGAATAATTTTATCATGAGTTGAACTCCTTCCTACTCCCAATTAAGTCGTTAAAAAGCGCTGTCCATATAATCACTTCTTCATGAGCGAGTCTTGTAAACACGCCTTTGGAAATTGTACAACTTCAGCTAATGGGAAACAATGAAAAAGCTATTTTCCAAGTCTAGCTGTTGTCAAATGGGAACAGGAACTATACGATAAGAACTAGAGAGATAAACAGAAGGTTAGTAAAAAAGATTGGTATGATGGTGTGGAGGAACAAAAATGGATGAAGGTTTAATGATTGATAAAGTATTGAATAATAATGTGGTGATTGCGAAGCATCCCTCTTATGAGGAGGTTGTTCTCATTGGGAAGGGGATAGGCTTTGGCAGGAAAAAAGGGGATGCTGCTTCGTTTAATAAAGCCGATAAAACGTTTTTGCTGCGCAATGAGAAGGAGAAGGAACAGTATGTGAATCTCCTCCCTTATATTGAAGAAGACTTTATCGATTTTATGAACGATATTCTCTATCATATTGAAAATAGAATGGGACAGGAGTTAAATGAGCATATCCATGTGGCTTTAACGGACCACTTAGCTTTTGCGATCAATCGGTCACAAAAAAATATGCAATTTAGGAATCCTTTTTTACCTGAAATTGAGTCGCTCTACCCGAAGGAGTATCAGGTGGCCATGGAAGTTGTTACGATGATTTTTGACAAGACAAACATTCAATTCCCTGAAGGTGAAGTAGGATTCATCGCCTTACATATTCACAGTGCGGTAACGGATAAAACGCTTCGTGAGATCAATCGTCACAATCACTTGATTACAACACTAGTTCAGCTTGTGGAAGAAACAATGGAAGTGAACATTGATCGTCATAGTGTTGATTACCATCGTCTCGTCCAACATTTACACAGGGCAATAGACAGAGTCTATCAAGAGGAAAATACAGGAGATGAAATTCGGCTCGCTAATATGTTGAAACAAGAGTATCCTGTATGCTATAATCTTGCATGGAAGTTGATTAAAGTGATGCAAAAACAGCTAAATAAGCCAGTGGATGAATCAGAAGCTATTTATTTGACGATTCATCTGCAACGGTTAACCTATAAATCTTAACGTTACGTGTTACTGATACGATCAGGCATGAGTATCAGAGATCCTTGGTTATCATTGGGATATGTATATCCAAATGGTGCTGCAGGAACTCTATACTCATGCCTTTTTTAATGGTTAATTGTGGCGGTTTGAAGGGACTCTCGCTAGCTCCGGTCTTAATCGAACGTCTTTTCTCGTTCTACCGGGCACTTGTCCCTTTTGTTTTCAGCAATTATGAAACCGTTTTATTTTTCTGACGATTGCTGTTTTTCTCACAAATAAAAAAATAGGAGGAGATTTACTTGTTTAAAAACGCATTTGGTACATTGCAAAAAGTCGGTAAAGCCTTGATGCTCCCTGTAGCATTGCTGCCAGCTGCTGGTATTTTGCTGGCTTTCGGAACAAGTTTTGCTCAAGATGACTTTGTTGAAAAAGTTCCATTCTTTGGCACACCATGGGTTCAGACTCTACTTAAAGTAATGGCGGAGGCCGGCGGAATCGTCTTTGACAACTTGCCGTTATTGTTTGCTGTAGGTGTAGCGATTGGCTTGGCGAAAGGAGACGGTGTTGCCGGATTAGCTGCCATCATCGGTTACCTGATTATGAACGTCGTGATGGGGGTTCTAGGTGAAGTAACCCCGGAAATGGCAGCCTCAGAACCTGCTTATGCTGAGGTTCTTGGTATTCCAACCTTGCAAACAGGTGTCTTCGGCGGGATAATCGTCGGTATATTAGCGGCCTCGATGTATAATAGGTATTTCAATATTGAGCTACCGCAATTCTTAGGATTTTTTGCTGGTAAACGATTTGTACCTATTATCACAGCTTTTACGTCTTTATTCTTAGGGATCATTATGCTGTTCGTTTGGCCCTATGCGCAAACTGGTTTGAACGCATTGTCCCACTTAATGCTTGAAACCAACCAGACTGTGTCTGTCTTTTTCTTCGGTATGATTGAACGTGCGTTAATTCCATTTGGATTACATCACATATTCTATTCACCTTTCTGGTTTGAATTTGGTACGTACACAACTGCTGCCGGAGAAATTGTCCGTGGTGACCAGGCGATTTTCTTTGCTCAGCTGCAAGACGGTGTTGAATTTACAGCAGGTACCTTCATGGTCGGTAAATTCCCATTCATGATGTTCGGACTTCCAGCAGCGGCACTTGCAATCTACCACACTGCTAAGCCGGAACGTAAAAAAGTGGTTGGCGGGATTATGGCTTCGGCTGCCTTGACATCCTTCTTAACGGGGATTACCGAGCCAATCGAATTCTCATTCTTATTCGTAGCCCCGTTACTATTCGGTATTCATTGTATTTTTGCTGGTTTTTCCTTTATGATAATGGAGATTCTCGGTGTGAAAATTGGACAAACCTTCTCAGGCGGTTTGATTGATTTCATTCTCTTTGGAGTACTCCCTAACCGTACGGAATGGTGGTGGGTAATCATTGTAGGTCTTTGTTTCTCAGTGATCTATTACTTTGGTTTCCGTTGGGCCATTCTGAAGTTTAACCTAGCTACACCAGGACGTGAAGATGAAGCGGAAGATGCTGAAGATGATGGAGAAGTTGGCGATCTTCCATTTGAGATCCTCGAAGCTATGGGTGGTCAGGAAAATATCGATCACTTAGATGCATGTATTACACGACTCCGTGTTTCTGTGAATGATAAAGGTAACGTCAATAAAAACCGTTTGAAAAAACTTGGCGCTTCAGGTGTTATGGAAGTTGGAAATAATATTCAAGCGATTTTTGGTCCTGTTTCTGATACACTAAGAGGGCAAATGCAAGATATTATTGATGGCAAAACGCCTCGATCCAGGGAAGATGTTGCTGAAATTGTCAATGAAGCTAAAAGTGCAGAAGCACCTGTAACAGCAGGTAAATTAGAATTTATCAGCCCTATCCAAGGACGTGTACTCCCTATTACAGAAGTACCTGATCAAGTATTCTCTGGTAAAATGATGGGTGATGGTTTTGCAATTGAACCGAAAGATGGTAAGATAGTTTCGCCTATCAATGGTAAAGTGCTTAATGTTTTCCCAACGAAGCATGCGATCGGACTTCAAGCAGACAATGGAATGGAAATTTTGATTCACATTGGAATTGATACCGTCAAACTTAAAGGAGAAGGCTTTACGGCGCTCATAGAAGAAGGAGACACGGTTAAACAAGGCCAGGCCTTAATGGAGGTAGACCTTGATTATGTGAAGGAACATGCTCCTTCCATTGTGACACCAATCGTCTTCACTAATTTAAATGAGGGTCAGTCTGTGGAGCTGAAAGCAACGGGTGAAGTTAAGCGGAACGAGCCTGATATTATTCAATTAAGTAAATAAAAAGGAGCGAATTTTCATGGCAGAAGAAACAATAACGATTACTTCAGGTGACGGCCTGCATGCACGTCCAGCAACAGCTTTAGTGCAAATTGCAGGTCAATATCAATCTGATGTGAACATTGAGTACAAAGGGAAGTCCGTAAATATGAAGTCCATCATGGGAGTTATGTCCCTTGGGATTCCAAACGGAGCTGAAGTGAAGTTTACGGCTGAAGGTTCAGATGAAGCGGAAGCTATTGAAGCGATTGTGGCTAAAGTGAAAGAAGAAAAACTTGGCGAATAAGGAATAAAAAGGCTGGTCATTGCGATCAGCCTTTTTTTACATCTATACATACTTATTTATCAATAATGATTTCCTCGCGACCGTCATCTTCTTGGAAAATCTGCTCGGCTACGCCTTCAGGGCCTTTTAATATTTCAGGATTTGAAACATGTGTGCTCTCATGCCAGAAAGGTGTATTCATGCCGCCCATATATACAGCTGTAGCAGCCATTTCTTCGTGCTGCCATTCTTGATGGAGGCATTCCGTGAAGCCGCGAACTGCAAATTTTGATGCACAATAGACACTTTCGTTCGTCTTTCCTCGCAAACCGGCTGTAGAAATAATGTTTAGTACTCGTCCATTGGAAACCCTTAGTAATTCAGTAGCTTCCTTTGTCATGAGAATTGTACCTTTGACATTGGTATTAAACATTTTGGTAATATCTTCTTCGTCATAGGATTCTACATTTTTAAATATCCCCAGACCAGCATTGTTAATAAGGACATCAAGGTGACTAAGCTGCTTAATCGCTTCACTTACAGAGGCGGGCTCCGTGACATCGCAAATTAATACTTCGGCACTGCCCCCTGCCTTAGAGATTTCGTTTTTTACAATAAGCAGTTTGCGTTCTGTTCTGCCTGATAAATAAACGTGATAGCCATTATGAGCGTACTGATGGGCCAGTGCTCGGCCAAGACCTGTCCCGGCTCCAGTAATTAATACGTTTTTCATTTTCCAATCCTCCCATATAAATCTCCTCACCGTTTCTATTGTGAACAAATCCTGATAAAATGTAAATAGAGGGGCTGGGATGATGGCTTACAGTCCTAGCTGATAGCTGACAGGTTACAAAGGAGAATGAATGTGGAGAGAAGATATAGTGATCTTAGCTATGAAGAATTAAGATCAGAAATTGCCGAACTAAAAGAGAAAGCACTCAAAGCCGAGCAATTGGGGATGGTGAACGAGTATGCCGTTCACGAACGAAAAATCATTATGGCGAAATCGTATATGATAGACCCGAATCAATTCAAGGCAAACGAAGTCTATCAAATAGATGGGGACCCGGCCCATACGTTTTTCATTGAGTACATGAATGGAGTATTCGCCTGGGGTTACCGTAAGAACCAACAGGGAGAGCGTGCTGGAAAGGAAGAAGTGGCACTCCCGATTTCCATGCTGGGTGAAAAAATAACTAGGTAAAAATAGGGGAAACCTGTACACCAACATAAGTGTACAGGTTTTGTCTTTACATTCTTTTTCGCATTTGAACTTCTGTAATACGTTCAGATTGCGTTTGTGCTGTTTCACCATTTACCCTGTCTCTTAAGTGTTTTGTTCCACGGTGGGGAAAATGCTTTTTGCCTTTGTTATGAGACATACTAATATTTCCCTCCCTGGTTGACTTCACGTTCCCGCGATTTCAGCGCGCGCTCTTGGGGGTTAGAGTTTATGCTGCCGTCAGGACGTAAAGCTAAAAATTCACTTTGATCTTCAGGAGCACTGGTCATTTTCTTATTTGGAAATCCTTTTGCTTTATTACGCAATGTTCATTCCTCCTTGTCCACCTCAAGCTGTGAACGAACTTAGTATATGTCATATCCCTAGTGCTATGTGCTACAATAACAATGTAAACTTTGCCACTTTTTTGAGGTGAAAACGATGGAAGATAATTTTCAACGACTTGCTGAATATTTGTACGAAAAAAATGGTCATTTAACAATTGATGAAGCAAGAACATGGGTGGAATTGCTTTGGGAAGACTTTGAAACCACTCAGGCCAAGGCTGGGCGGCAATATAAAGGGAAGCAAATGACTGAACAGATCGTGGTAAGGTGGATTGAGAATTATGGTCCAAAACTCCATGAGTTTATTGCTACAAACCCTAAATATAAAGAACTGTTAAGGAAAAAAGGGCATCTTCATTAAGAAATCCGTGCTGAAGTCAGCACGGATTTCTTACTTGAGAATGATTAGCCTTTTGATTCGGGCGCTATCGATAATTTGTTTTGTAATTTTTCTTCGGTAAATACCCAGCCTGTGTACGAATTCAATATTTTAAGTTCATCTCCATGTTCATCATCAATTTGCGCAAGTGCTACAAACGGATAACGACCTTTTGAGCGATACCGTAAATCAGTGAAGCGCACTTCAGTGAATTCATCAAAATAGTTAATATCGTAACGATACACCGGTGAAAACGATAAAAAAGCTTTGATATTATGATCAGTCAGCGCTTTTTGGACGACAGGATCCTCGTAGTCAATGACTTTGTTTATAAATTCGTCCTGAATCGTAATGTGTCCATCGACAGCACGCCCAACGTAATAATGAGTTTTAGTGGTAATCGCGATTCGCCATACATTTTGTTTCATCGTAGGCGACGTAGCGACAAGCTCGACATCGTCAAAATAATGGTGGACGATTTTAACGAGTTCACGTTTTTCGAAATATCGTTTAACATAATAGAGGGCGATCACGAAATAGATAATCAGCCACGTATATCCTGGGTTAGCACCTAAATTCCAGGCGACGATACCTGCTAAATGCATAGTAAATATATAGGGATCAAACGTGTTAATGAACCCGTAGGCGACCCATCTTTTTGTAAAAGGTCGATATGCCTGGGTTCCATACGCATTAAATACGTCAACAAATACATGAAGAATAACCGCCAGAAATGTCCAGAGCCAAAGGTGTAAAAAGCTCACCTCAGGAGTGAATAAATGTATAAGAAAAGGGATGCCAAGTCCCCATAAAATAACAGCTGGGATCGAATGAGTAATTCCACGGTGATGTCGGATATACACAGCGTTATTTTTAAGTTTAAGAATCGTGTCGAAGTCAGGTGCCTGAGATCCTGCAAGTGTTCCAACCAATACCGCGTTAAATAACATAGGATCAGATTGGACAACAGGATCCAGAGTGGCTAATCCACCCAGCGCGACTCCCATGACTACGTGTGTACCAGTGTCCATTAAAGCTACCTCCTTTGGCAAAACGGCATAATCTAAAGTGTAACACGAAGGATGATGTATGATGAAAGTCGAAGAAAGAGTTCCTCAGATAATCGAGCAGTTTAACGAGCAGCATTTTAGGGACCAGTTGATTGACTGGTTTGATAAAGAGCAACGGATTCTCCCATGGAGGGAAAATCAAGATCCTTATCGTGTCTGGGTGTCAGAAATTATGCTCCAGCAGACACGTGTTGATACCGTCATTCCATATTATCATCATTTTATGAACCTTTTCCCAACTCCTAAAGATCTGGCAGATGCGGACGAGCAAGCCGTTTTAAAAGCATGGGAGGGTTTAGGGTACTATTCCCGAGCTCGTAATCTTCAAAACGCTGTACGCGAGGTAGTACAGGACTACGGAGGGATTGTACCGGATGATAAGTATAAACTTAAAAAATTAAAAGGTGTAGGTCCTTACACTCAAGGGGCGATCCTAAGTATTGCCTATGACCAGCCAGAGCCGGCAGTCGACGGTAACGTTATGCGTGTGCTATCAAGGATTTTGAATATTGACGATGATATCGCCATACCTAAGACACGGAAACTCTTTGAAGGTCTAGTATATGAACTGATTTCGGAGTCGAACCCTTCTGCATTCAACCAGGGGTTAATGGAGCTTGGTGCACTCATTTGCACGCCTAAATCTCCTTCCTGTCTGCTGTGCCCCGTTCAGGATCAATGTCGTGCATTTGCTGAAGGTGTCGAGTCAGAATTGCCTATTAAGTCTTCAAAGAAAAAGCAAAAGAAGGTCCCATATCTAGCCTTGATTATAGAAGATGAGAGTGGTAATGTACTTATTGAAAAAAGACCTGAGGAGGGTCTTTTGGCTTCAATGTGGCAATACCCTATGGTACCTATGACAGACCTGGATAAGGAGAGTGTAAAGCATTGGTTTTATGGTGAATATGGTCTGCACATAGAATTGCAATCGACCGTAGACCATGTGAAGCATGTCTTTTCTCACCTTATTTGGGAAATGGAAGTTGTACGTGTCAGCATCGTCGGTGGCGATCTTGATCGACAAAATGCGCAATTTGTATCGAAAGACGATATCGATAAGTTTCCATATCCTGTTTCACATCAAAAAATACATCAATATACTCTTTTGTAACAGCTATAATGTTCTGTATCTAAAGCTTTGCAGGTTTTTTATAAACTTCTGCAAAGCTTTATTTTTTTGTAAAATTTTTATTAATTTTCCAGGTGGATTAAGTAACGAAAACCAACAGCTTTTTTATGGTTACGACAAATTTTGACCGAAGTTATGAGCATCTTTTCATCTTCTCATTATTATGACTTTTTAAGCCAGTTTTATGCAGTAAAATAAGGATTCAGGGGTAAAAAATGACTATAATAACTAAACATGTAACACAACTGTAATTTAAATGTAACGAAACGTGGTGAAGCTTGTCATATCAAGGGAAATAATAGATTACTAGTCTATTACTCATGTTTCGGACTATTTACAACTAAATCTAATTTATGAATAATAGAAAACAGAGTAAATAATAGAGAGGGTTTTACGATGAATAAAAAACAATTGGCAACTGCTGTTGGGGGAACTTTAGTCGGAGCGTCACTTTGGGGAACGACAGTTTTTGCGGATGAATTACATAAAGTAGAATCAGGCGATACTCTTTGGGAATTAAGTAATAGATACGGATCTTCAGTCTCAGAACTTAAGTCATGGAACAATATAAATAGTCATCTTATCTTCGTAGGTCAGTCACTAGTTGTAAATAAAGATGGTTCATCATCAAATGAATCGACTTCAAGCAACGGTACAGCAAGTACATATACAATCAAAAGTGGAGACACTTTATCAGGAATTGCAAGTAAATATAATGTTTCCGTAAGCAATTTGATGGCATGGAACAACTTGAGCTCTTCTTTAATCTTCACAGGTGATCAGCTGTCCATTAATGGAACAAGCAATACATCTGGAGATTCAAGCGAAGTATCACGTCCTTCCAGAGAATCAACTGCCAGTGATAACGTTAAAAAATACACTGTGCAGCCTGGTGATACATTATCTGAGATTGGGTCTCGTTTTGGCGTAGGCGTTTCTTCACTGAAAAGCTGGAATAACATTTCCGGTCATATCATCTATGTGGGCCAAACGTTAAGCTTAAAAGGATCAGCTCTTACGGATAAGGTTGACACTTCATCTAATACCACAAATACAGAGGTTTCAAACTCTGGATTAATTCAAGAAGCTAAACAACATATTGGCACACCCTATCAATGGGGCGGAGAGTCACCAGCAGGATTTGACTGCAGCGGTTTCATCCAGTATGTATTTGAAAAAGAAGGGATCAGCCTTCCACGTACTGTTGCTTCCATCTACGCTGACAGCCGCTTAGACAGTGTTTCTAACTTGCAAGTAGGAGACCTTGTTTTCTTCGAAACGTACAAGCCAGGTGCTTCTCATGCTGGAATTTACGTTGGCGGTAATCAGTTTATCCATGCAGGATCTTCACGTGGAGTAGAAATTAGTTCACTTTCTAACCCATACTGGAGCCCGCGTTACATTGGAGCAAAACGCTTCTAAAATAATGATTTATACAAGAACGCTTCTTCGGAAGCGTTCTTTTTATTGTGCCATGATTCGCTCGAACTATTTACTACAAAAAAGATGAAAAAAAAGAGAATGAAATTGGTGTATCTGCGCACAATAATTTTTGCGGAGGTGATTATGATGGCTAAACAACCCAAACAAGCGGGTAAACAAGCAGCTGGTACTGATGCACAGCAGGTTCGTAAGCAGAACCAACAAGCTGCCCAAGGTCAGGGCCAATTTGGTACTGAATTTGGTGCAGAACAAACTAATGCACAACAAGTACAAAAGCAAAATCAAAAATCTCAGGCTAAGAAAAAGTAACCTGAGTTCTGATCTAGCTTGGTCAGGCTGCTAGTTAGCCTGGTATCAAACTCCCGGAAGCCGTCCAAATGTGGGCGGCTTCTTTTTTGACCCTACACGACTTAGGTCGTTAAGTATTGGCACATGCCCCGCAGGACGCGGGTTAGTTCGGTGTTGGCACATGCCCCACAGGATGTGGGGTAATTCGGTGTTGGCACAGGACGTGCCGTTTTTAACCGAACTTCCGCTAACCCCGGTTTTAGTCGAACTTCCGCTAATCCCGGTCTTAACCGAACTTTCTCGTCCCTCTACGCTTTTGTTTTTTAAACCCAATTGTTTTCATTCAGTATCGATTGTCGTTATAATAGATAGAAGGTGTGATTCGGGAAAATAAAAGGGAAGGGGAGATGAATATGCCCGGCCCCGCCGCTGGAAAGCGAATTGAAATTCAAAGCTATAAACATAATGGACAGCTGCATCGTGTGTGGGAAAGCACAACGATACTTAAGGGTACGAGGAATGTAATTATTGGAGCCAATGACCGTACAAGGGTAAAAGAAAGTGACGGGCGTACGTGGATTACGCGTGAACCGGCTATTTGTTATTTCCATTCAAAGTATTGGTTCAATGTAATAGGTATGCTGAGAAATGATGGGGTGTACTATTATTGTAATATCAGTTCCCCTTTTATATATGAGGATGAAATGATTAAATACATTGACTATGACTTGGATGTAAAGATATTTCCAGATATGACGTTTAAACTGCTTGATGAAGACGAGTACGAAATACACAAACGTCAAATGAATTATCCTCATGTTCTAGATCGGATTTTATACAATAATGTAGACACCCTTGTTCGATGGGTCAGGCAAAGAAAAGGTCCGTTTTCGCCAGAATTCATTGATCAATGGTATGAACGTTACTTAACATACCGGTAAGATTATTTTTTTGCGCACTGTAATGGTGCGCATACTTATGGTTAGGGAAAATAGGTGATATAGTTTGAATAGTATTAAGCGCTACTTAGCTTTTGTTAAGCCATATAAAAAAAAGATTGCTCTGACTGTTTCTGTCGGAGTTGTAAAATTTTCAATCCCGTTATTGATGCCGTTGATTATAAAATATGTGATCGACAATATCATTAATTCGGAATCATTAGCACAATCAGAAAAAATTGATCAATTACTGCTGCTTATGGGCGGCGCCTTTTTTGTGTTTCTGATCTTGCGTCCGCCTATTGAGTACATTCGTCAATATTTAGCTCAATGGATCGGAAATACGATATTGTATGATGTGCGGGATAAGCTGTTTGATCACATCCAGAAACTTAGCTTGCGATTTTATTCACAAACCAAGACCGGTGAAATAATTTCTCGTGTCATTCATGATGTGGAGCAGACCAAGACTTTTGTGATAACAGGGTTAATGAATATTTGGTTAGATATGTTTACAATTGTTATTGCTATTATTATCATGCTTACTCTTGACCCTTGGTTAACACTGGTATCTGTCGCACTGTTTCCGTTATATGGGTTTGCTGTCAAGTTTTTCTATGCAAGGTTAAGGAAGCTCACCAGAGACCGTTCACAGGCACTTGCTGAAGTTCAAGGGCACCTCCATGAACGGGTTCAAGGAATGCCGGTTATACGCGGCTTTGCACTTGAAGATCATGAACATGAACAGTTTGATACACGTAACTCGAACTTTTTAGATAGAGCGATTAAGCATACGAATTGGAATGCTTACACGTATTCTGTTACGAATACTATTACTGATCTGGCTCCCTTACTTGTCATCACCTTTGCTGGTTATCAGGTGATTACGGGAGCTTTGACGGTAGGTACAATGGTAGCGTTTGTCGGATATATGGACCGTGTCTATAACCCGTTAAGACGCCTGGTCAATTCCGCCACCGTCTTAACTCAATCCATTGCTTCCATGGACCGGGTGTTTGAGTTTTTTGATGAAAAATACGACATCGTGGATAAGAAGGATGCCAAGCGGTTAGAACACGTCCACGGCGATGTGACGTTTAAGGATGTATCGTTTCGATATGATGAAGGGGAACCGGATGTGTTGAATGAGGTAAACCTCCAGGTTGAAAAAGGAGAGACGATTGCTTTCGTAGGCATGAGCGGGGGTGGAAAGTCAACCTTGATTAGCTTAATACCTCGTTTTTATGATGTAACGAGTGGTCAAATCTTAATCGATGGCCAGGACATTCGTGATGTGCAAGCCCGTTCCTTACGTGACAAGGTGGGAATGGTGCTTCAGGATAACATTCTCTTTAGTGAGTCCATTGCTATGAACATTAAGATGGGGAATCCCGATGCTACTGAGGAACAAATGATCGAGGCGGCTAAGGCAGCAAACGCTCATGACTTCATTATGAATTTGCAGCACGGCTATGATACGTTAGTCGGCGAGCGTGGAGTCAAACTTTCTGGCGGTCAGAAACAGCGTGTTGCGATTGCCAGGGTATTTTTGAAAAATCCTCCACTATTAGTGCTTGATGAAGCCACATCGGCGTTGGACTTGGAAAGCGAAAGCCTTATTCAATCAGCGCTTGAACGTCTGGCTTCTGATCGAACTACCTTTATCGTGGCACACCGGTTAGCAACGATCACCCATGCGGATCGTATCGTTCATATTGAAAACGGTGAAATCGTTGAAGTAGGGTCACATGAAGAATTAATGCAGCAAAAAGGTCATTATTACGATTTGTATCAGGTTCAGCAGCTTGATGATCATAAAACAGAATACTTGGGAACTTAGATGAAATGTGAACAATTATAAAAAGCAGGAGACCGTCAACGGTCACCTGCTTTTTACTTCTCAGTTGTTTGTATGGAATTGTGATGACGGTGTTTTTCGTAGCTTTTTAATAATCGCTTAAATTTCTCCAGCTGGTAATGATACTCCATCAGTTGGGAAGCCAGCGGCAGGAAAATAAGCTTATCTGGATTATGATTTTCTTCATATACTTGAATCAGCTGTTCTACAAGCACTGGAATATTCGGATCTTCAATTTCTCTCAGTGATTGTTTATGGGTTTGTTTAATTCGTCCTTTTAAGCTGAGGACGATTTTTTCATGTGCATTGATTAGCTTGTCGAGCTCGTTCACTAATGAATCTTGAAATTGGCTTGGTATTTGTTCAATTCGATGATCAAGCCGGTAAAAAGCTTTAAGCACATCAAATGATTTCTTCGTTGTCGTAATCAACTGTCTAAATAAGACAAGCTTTCTTCCTTTGGCAAACCGTTTTCCCTTAAAGTAAGTTCGTTCCTCAGAGTATAACAAATAAGTATGATCAATCCAGCGAAAGTTATCCTGGATACGCGTGATTTCGTATTTTAATGCTGGTTCGTCTGAAAGCTGTCTTGTCGTGACCCGTAACCACTGAAGAATATCAGTAGTTGTGGTATCAATTTTTGCAAAAAGGCGTGTTTCATAATGTGGTGGGACGAACACAAGGTTGACCACAAATGCGGCCAATATCCCTAGCAAGAGTGAACTCAGACGCGAAGCCGCAAAATACATAAACGTCAGATCAGTTGAATCCATAAGGGCAACAACAGCTACGGCGGCTAATGAAATCGTACTCTCATTCATCTTCAGGTTCATAGTGAGGCCAATCACAACAATAATGGCAAAAGCAACCACAAAGGGATCGTTCCCTAGTGTAAATACAGCAATAATAGCAATCCCGGCACCTATTAAATTCCCCTGGATTTGTTCCACAATCGATTGATAGGATCGATAGATAGAAGGTTGAATCGAAAATAGGGCTGCAATAGCTGCTAAAAGTGGTGACACAAACCCTAGTAATTCAGCTACATATAAGGCTACAGCTACGGCTAACCCAGTTTTCATCATACGTGCGCCTAATTTCATTGAACGACCATCCTTACCTTTTCATTCGTCTATATTAGTATATCCTATCACTTCTTTAGTAGGAAGAGACAGGATGAACTATACAAACTATCGTACCCGTTTGCGAAAAGAAGTAATCGAGTCCTCGATAAGACAATGGGTGAAGGTGATAAAGAATGCCCTAGATCGTATAAAACCCTTGAGAATAAACTCAAGGGTTACAAAGCTGGCCTAGCCTTGGGCCATTATTTCAAATGTATGCTGGACAGCCTGCAGTGTCGTATTGATATCTTCTTCTGTGTGAGCTGTGGTTAGGAACCAGGCTTCGTATTTAGAAGGGGCCAGGTTAATTCCCTGATCAAGCATAAGCTTGAAGAATTTAGCGAATTGTTCGCCATTTGTTTGCTCAGCTTGTTCATAATTTTCGACTTTTTCATCGGTGAAGTAAACCGTCAAAGCACCTTTTAGACGATTGATGGAGATGGAAATATCGTTCGCCTGGGCGTGTTTGTAGATTCCTTCTTCCAGAAGAGCACCAAGCCTATCCATTTCCTCATAAATGCCTTCTTGCTGAAGGACTTCCAGACAAGCTATCCCTGCTGACATCGAAGCTGGGTTTCCAGCCATAGTGCCTGCCTGATAAGCTGGTCCCAGTGGTGCAACTTGTTCCATAATGTCTGCACGTCCACCATAAGCACCGATTGGTAAACCGCCGCCGATAATTTTACCCATAGCCGTCATATCTGGTTCAATATCAAGGATTTGCTGCGCGCTTCCATATGTAAAACGGAAGGCTGTGATTACTTCGTCATAAATAACGAGAGAGCCGGCTTCATGGGCCAGGTCATTGACTTGTTGCAAAAATCCTGGATTCGGCTCTACAATCCCAAAATTTCCTACGATTGGTTCTACGAGCACCCCTGCTATTTGATCACCGTAGCGTCTAACCGCTTCTTTATAAGGTTCAATATCATTAAATGGTACAGTAATTACATCTTCAGCAATAGAAGCAGGTACACCTGCTGAATCCGGGGTACCAAGAGTAGAAGGTCCAGAGCCAGCGGCAACCAAGACTAAGTCTGAATGACCGTGGTAGCAGCCTGCAAATTTAATAATTTTATTACGGCCAGTGTAGGCACGGGCCACACGAATCGTTGTCATCACAGCTTCTGTTCCTGAGTTTACGAAACGGACCTTATCTAAAGACGGGATAGCATCTTTCAGTTTTTTGGCAAATGTATTCTCAAGTACGGTCGGTGTGCCGTACAATACACCAATTTGGGCTGCTTTCGTAATCGCTTCAGTAATATGCGGGTGGGCGTGCCCTGTAATAATCGGTCCATATGCCCCTAAGTAATCAATATATTTTTGGCCGTCGACATCGTAAAAATAGGCGCCTTCTGCCCGGTCCATGTACACCGGTGTTCCGCCGCCCACTCCTTTATAGGCACGTGACGGGGAGTTGACTCCGCCTACAATGTGTTGCTTGGCCTCATCATATAATTGTTCAGATTTAGTGAAATTCATGAACTTCCCTCCAATAATCAAACTTCCATCATCTATTGTAGCATGTTAAAAACAAAACCATGAAAGGAAAAGAAAGCCACCGCAAGGATCATCCAGAAGAATGGATGATCACTCTAAGGAGTCCTCTGAGATAGGTTCTATTTGATATAAAGTACGCTGTTTTAGGTGCTGCCCTCCTAAAAACAGACCCTGATACCGAGGGTAGAGAGTGCGAATATATAAAGAATGTTTTCATTTGTCAGCGGGCTATTGACGTTAGGCTGCTAACTTCAGAACAAGCATAAACAAGAAAGTCATTACATAATAAAAAAGTATATACGGAAGCTTGTCTTTTAAAAATAAATTCATCCAGAAACACTCCATTGTGACTCAAGTTTATAGTCAGCTCCCCTAATCGTCATAATTGCTTGTTCAATACTAAGTTCCACAGGTTTATTCCTCACTCGGGCGATCATCACTGTTAACATCAAATGGCGATTTTAGAATTACCTTTTACAATAATTTTCATGAATATCTACCTTTCTTATTTGCTAAAGGGAGTGTATCCAGGTTGGTTTCCATAGTTGTAGCTTTCATCATTTTATTATTAATTGCTGGGAGTCTGCGACAGTTGTTTGCTTCTCTCGAAGTGGAGCATCGAACATTTTCTGTCGAGATCTTCTTTGCTTTACTTCTATTGTACACGATCGTAATGGTTGGATTTGGGGTTATTTATGCGACACTTTCTTATCAGGGGATCATTATATTCGCACATACTTCCGGTGTATTTCCCACGGAGTGGGTCACAGAACTTGCTCGTGGTGTCTATTTTAGTGGGGTTACGTTGTTCACTGTAGGATACGGCGATTTTATGCCGATTGGATGGGGACGATTTGTCGCTGTCGTTGAGGCGTTAGTCGGCTATACATTACCTGCAGCTATTGTCGCTAAGGTATGGCAATCTTCTGCACGCGACTCCTGATAGTGGATGTAACTCACCCGTACATGATAGTCTAAGACTAGACACTCATTAGGAGGGATTTAACCATGACAGTAGAAACTGGACAAAAAGCCCCTGACTTCGAATTAACGGCAAACAACGGGGAAACCGTAAAACTATCAGATTACCGTGACAAGAATGTTGTACTCTATTTTTACCCGAAAGACATGACGCCAGGATGTACCACAGAAGCTTGCGATTTCCGTGATCAACACGAAAGCTTCGAAGAATTAGATGCCGTAATTCTTGGTGTAAGCCCGGATCCAGTCGACAGCCATAGGAAATTCATTGATAAGCATGAATTACCTTTCCTGCTGCTTGCTGATGAGGACCATAAAGTAGCCGAAGAATATGGAGTATGGAAGCTGAAGAAAAACTTTGGTAAGGAGTATTACGGAATTGAACGTTCTACCTTCATTATTGACAAAGAAGGCAACTTAGCTGAAGACTACCGAAAAGTTAAAGTGGACGGGCATGTTGAATCAGCGCTTCAGTATATTCGTGAAAACTTAGCGTAACTTAAGTAAACCGTGATAGACTCGTCTATCACGGTTTTTGTTTATTTTTTGAAGGAAAAAATCAACTTTTACAGAATTATATGATGGGGAGGTCTGATACATATGAGAGACACCAGGTTAAAGGAATTAGCTGATGTGCTGTTATCACACTCACTTGATGTGAAACAAGGGGAAAAGGTGATGGTGCAAGGCCAGACGAATACTAAACCTTTAATGAAAGAATTGATTTCAGGGATTCACGACAGGGGAGCACTTGCTTTCTATGAGATTGATGACGATGAACTGATGAGAGTATGGGTATCGCGGGCACCGAAGGAAGTTTTTACCCAAACGAATACAAGAAAACTCGAGGAGAATAAAGAGATCGATTCATTTATCCAAATTCTGAGTGAAGAAAATGATGCGGAGATAAGCGGGATCCCTCCGGAACAGTTTCAAATGGCGATGCAGGAAATGAAGCCCGCGGGCGAACTTGTCGTAAAAGAAAAGAAGTGGGTGCTGCTGAATTATCCAACGAAAGCTGCTGCTCAAAAAGCCGGCATGCCCTATGATAAGTATGTGGATTACTTATTGGAAGTTTGTACAATTGATTATAAAAAAATGAGTCGGGCACAAACAGAATTATCACAGTTACTGGACGAGACGAAAGAAGTAAGAATAACGGCGGAAGGTACGGATCTTACTTTTTCTATTGAAAACATTCCGAGTGTGATCTGTGCAGGTAAGAGAAATATTCCGGACGGTGAAGTGTACACGGCACCAATTAAAGATAGTGTGAATGGCACCATTCGCTTTAACACACCAAGTCCCTATCAAGGTGTAGTGTTTCGCGATATCACCTTAACATTTGAACATGGAAAAGTAATCAAGGCTGTCGCAGATAAAACAGAGGAGCTCACCAAAATTCTCGATTCCGATGAAGGGGCACGATATATCGGTGAATTCGCTTTAGGCCTTAATCCGGTCATTACCGAGCCAATGGGAGATATACTTTTTGATGAAAAAATTTGCGGAAGCCTGCACGTAGCGTTAGGACAATGCTATGATGAAGCCAAAAACGGCAATGATTCCACTGTGCATTGGGATATGGTGCTGATTCAGCGGCCTGAGTATGGTGGCGGTCAAGTTTACTTTGACGGAGAATTAATAAGGGAAGATGGTTTGTTCGTGAAAGAGGAACTGCTGGGATTAAATCCAGAGCAGCTGAAATAATTGGTAATCGAGGGAAAACAGAGGTGAACGTATGAAGGTTGTATCGGCTATTAAACGAGTTCCTGAAGACATAAAAGCTAGACTTAAGAATAACTTTGAGCAAGTTGAGTTTTTCTTTTGCCATGGCATGAAGGAGGCAAAAGCGCTTATAGCGGAAGCG
This sequence comes from Halobacillus naozhouensis, assembly GCF_029714185.1. Taxonomy (NCBI): domain Bacteria; kingdom Bacillati; phylum Bacillota; class Bacilli; order Caryophanales; family Bacillaceae; genus Halobacillus; species Halobacillus naozhouensis. The sequence goes on from NZ_CP121671.1 coordinate 1,153,486, forward strand.
GACGTCCTGATTACATATGGGGAGGATGTGACCCCTGAGATGATAGGTGAAGCGGTGAACCTCAAGTGGATCATGGTTCTTTCTGCCGGAATGGATCAAATGCCTTTTGAGGAAATCGAGAAGCGGAACATTGTGGTAACAAATGTTCGCGGGATCCACAGGAAACAGATGGCTGAATACGCCATATCCATGCTTTTGCAAGTGTATCGACAGGCGAAAACGATGATTGAATCAGAACATAACCATGAATGGAATCGGCGGATTTCGATCAGAGAGATAAATGGACAAACGATGGTTTTGCTCGGCACAGGTGCCATTGCTCAAGAGACAGCCCGGATTGCAAAGGCGTTTCGCATTAAGACAATTGGGGTATCGAAATCTGGAAAGGCGAAGGATTATTTTGATGAAACCTTACCAGTAGACAGGATAGAGGAAGCTTTGCCAAAAGCTGATCTAGTCGTCGCAGTCTTACCAAGCACACGGGAGACCTCCTATCTATTAAAGGAAGAACATTTTCAGCTTATGCCTGATCATGCGGTTTTCCTTAACATGGGCAGAGGCGACTTAGTTGCTTCACACGTAATCTTAAAGGCTGTGAGGAACCATCAAATCGGTCATGCCGTTTTAGATGTATTTGAAGAAGAACCTCTCCCAGAAGACCATACATTTTGGGGTGAAAAAAATATTACCGTTACACCGCATTTTTCAGGGAAATCACCACAGTACATTCCACGCGGGTTTGATCTGTTTGAACAAAACCTGCAGTCATTTTTAAATCGAGATGGGGAAATGAAGAATCTTATTGATCCTAAACGGAGGTATTAAGCATGCGTATTTATACAAGATCAGGGGACAAGGGGCAGACATCACTAATTTATGGAGACCGCGTTGATAAGAGTGATCTAAGAGTAGAAGCGTATGGAACGTGTGATGAGGCCAATTCGGCGATAGGTGTGGCCTTAAGCCATCTTATTCGTGAGAAATGGGAAGGAAAGACTGAATTTCTTTCCTCTATGCAAAAAATACAAACGATCCTCTTCCATGTTGGTGCTGAACTGGCTACACCTAAAGGGAAAAAGGTTACGTGGGAATTAAAAAAGGAGCATATTGACGAGCTCGAACAATATATTGATAAATGGGACGCTGATTTGGCAGAGCTAAATAACTTTATTCTGCCTTCTGGGCATGAAGCATCAGCCGGTTTGCATATGGCACGTACGATCGTAAGAAGGGCAGAACGGACAGCTGTCGCGCTGGGAGATGAGGTTAATACACTTGTAGTCTCTTATTTAAACCGATTGTCCGACTTGCTTTTTGTAGCAGCACGATACGTAAATCAGCATTTAGGAGGTAAAGAGCTGCCATTGCACCCGGATGTCTAATGAGATAGAAGGCAGTTCAGTTATGGGTATTTATTGACAATACTATTGCCAACAGGTTAAACTGATTATAAAGATTCTAATTTAATAATTTTCTAATTGAGAGAATTAATATATGAAAGCGAGGTGCATGACGGTGTCTGAACAACGACTGCAAGAAGCAATTGATACACTAAAAAGTTCTGGAGTTCGAATTACACCACAACGTCATGCGGTGCTTGAATACCTGCTGAATGCAATGACTCACCCGACAGCTGATGATATTTATAAAGCATTGGAGAGTAAGTTCCCAAATATGAGCGTCGCAACAGTGTATAACAACTTGCGCGTCTTCAGGGAAATTGGACTTGTAAGAGAACTTACTTATGGCGATTCATCAAGCCGCTTTGATTGTAACACTTCTGATCACTACCATATTATTTGTGAAACCTGTGGAAAGATCGTTGATTTTCACTATCCTAAGTTAAATGAAGTGGAAGCATTAGCTGAACAGGTGACTGGATTTACTGTAAGTCATCATCGCATGGAAGTTTACGGGACATGTTCACAATGTAAAGCGAAAACTGCTCACTAGAACTGGAAGCCTACGCTTTCAGTTTTCTTTCTATATAAAAGGGACCTGCTGTTATAGCAGGTCCCTTTTATGCTGGCATATAAAATTATAAAAACATTTAAATGTGGATAAACCTGCTTGAAGTTAGTCACGTCTAGCTCCAGCGCCCAGACACTCGAGACATAAGTCAATCGCCTCCCGGAGGAAAGTCAACTCCACTGCGCCGCTTGTCTTATGCTTGTCGTGTCTACTAGGGCGCTTGCGCTTTTGTCCTGAGCATTTATGATTGATGCTCGGCATTTTGTTTTTTATAACGCTTCGAATTATACTTCTCGTCGAATTCTTTCCCCTCAAGTGTCTTGTCCAAAGTAAGGGGCTGTTTACAGTGCATACAGGCATCTACACGCCCGAGCATTTTCGTTGGCTTCTCACAGGACGGACAAACAATTTGAATCGTCCTTGTCGAAAGCATTCCGATCCAAAAATATACTACTGTACTTAAACCAATAAACAGCATTCCGAGGATCATAAAGAGCGCCATAGCCCAAGCTGTTTCTTTAAATAATAGACCAATATACATAACACCAAAACCGGCAAAAATCAGCCAGAAAGCAAAGGAACGTATTTTATTAATTTTACTGGTGTACTTTAACTCCATCTAAGGTCCCTCCTAGATACTCTACAAAGGTAGTATAGCATATTTTACCTGGCAAATTATAATTCGAAAAAAGGATTTTAGCAAAAAGTATCGAATAAAAAAGTGAACCGAATAATGATGTGGGGGATAAATCATGGAAGATCTACTGCGCCCAATTTACCAAGAGAGGGCGAGCCAAGCGAATACATTGGGAATTCTTCTGTTAGAAAAGAAGAAACCAAACAGTCCGGTAACCGATAATTTTGACGTTATTCTATTTATTATTGTTAAAGACACAAAAGAACTCTGGTACGTGAAACATTATGAGTTCGACGACCAGTCCGCTGCTATGCATATTGTAGATGAAACCCTCTTGCAAAAATGGATTGATACAAGTTCTTATCGGAGAGCTGTCGAGTGGGTGATCAATGGAATGATAGTTTTTGAGAGAAACGACTATGTTACAGACCTCAAGGAACGGTTAAGAACTTTTCCTACCCATAAGAGGGATTTAAAGAAAGCTATCGAGTTTGCGAAATTAATTAGAAGCTATAGTGAATCCAAAGATTTATTCGAATCAGGCCAATTTCTAGATGCGTTTAGCCGGATGGTTCACTCGCTGCATTATTTAGCACGGTTAGCGGTGATTGAAAAAGGATTCCATCCAGAAGTTACCGTATGGAATCAAGTGAGGAGAATTGAGCCGGAAGTGTATAAGCTTTATCAGGAGCTTATTGAAAGTAAGGAGGATATTGATAAGCGAGTTCAGCTTATGATCCTCGCTGTAGAGCACGCCGTTAGTGTAAGGTCGCGAACTAGTGCCAAGCATTTACTTATGCTCATGGAAAGTAAAGAGGGGCCGTGGTCTTTCGGGGAGCTTAAAATACATCCGGAAATTCAAGAATACGCACTTGATTTGTCTTCAATGGTAGAATACTTGGTGGATAAGGGACTCATAGAGGTTGCCCCCCAAGAAACAAAAGGGGCAAATATATACCATAGAATGTATCAAGCTGTTCCAATAAGTTAAGAATGAATAACGGATGCCTTGCCCTTTCTTATTTGTAACAAGAGAGGGTTTTTTATTCTTTTTTAAGGAAAGTTAAAAAATACTCTTTAAAAGTATTGACTCATATTTTATAACCGTGGTATATTATTAAACGTCGCATTAAGCGAACAGAACACATCGCTTTTTGAAGAACAACATCATGAAAAAAGTTATTGACTTAACTTATTAACCATGATATATTAATTAGGTCGCTGTTTTGAAGCGGCACTCAACATTTTGATCTTTGAAAACTGAACGAACCAACCAGTACGTCAACACATTCTTTCTATTATATAGAGGGAATACAAACAAGCACATTCGGTGTGCAAAGAGTCAAAGGATCTTCAACTAGGTTCGCAACGTCCTGTTGCAACGTTGGAGGCAGTGCATCCGTGCACAAGCAAACTTAACTTTTATGGAGAGTTTGATCCTGGCTCAGGACGAACGCTGGCGGCGTGCCTAATACATGCAAGTCGAGCGCAGGAAGCAGGCAGATCCCCTTCGGGGGTGATGCCTGTGGAATGAGCGGCGGACGGGTGAGTAACACGTGGGCAACCTGCCTGTAAGATCGGAATAACTCCGGGAAACCGGGGCTAATGCCGGGTAATCTTTTCCCTCGCATGAGGGAGAAGTAAAAGATGGCCTTTGGCTATCACTTACAGATGGGCCCGCGGCGCATTAGCTAGTTGGTGAGGTAATAGCTCACCAAGGCGACGATGCGTAGCCGACCTGAGAGGGTGATCGGCCACACTGGGACTGAGACACGGCCCAGACTCCTACGGGAGGCAGCAGTAGGGAATCTTCCGCAATGGACGAAAGTCTGACGGAGCAACGCCGCGTGAACGATGAAGGTCTTCGGATCGTAAAGTTCTGTTGTTAGGGAAGAACAAGTACCGTGCGAATAGAGCGGTACCTTGACGGTACCTAACGAGGAAGCCCCGGCTAACTACGTGCCAGCAGCCGCGGTAATACGTAGGGGGCAAGCGTTGTCCGGAATTATTGGGCGTAAAGCGCGCGCAGGCGGTTTCTTAAGTCTGATGTGAAAGCCCACGGCTCAACCGTGGAGGGTCATTGGAAACTGGGGAACTTGAGGACAGAAGAGGAGAGTGGAATTCCACGTGTAGCGGTGAAATGCGTAGATATGTGGAGGAACACCAGTGGCGAAGGCGACTCTCTGGTCTGTTTCTGACGCTGAGGTGCGAAAGCGTGGGTAGCAAACAGGATTAGATACCCTGGTAGTCCACGCCGTAAACGATGAGTGCTAGGTGTTAGGGGGCTTCCACCCCTTAGTGCTGAAGTTAACGCATTAAGCACTCCGCCTGGGGAGTACGGCCGCAAGGCTGAAACTCAAAGGAATTGACGGGGGCCCGCACAAGCGGTGGAGCATGTGGTTTAATTCGAAGCAACGCGAAGAACCTTACCAGGTCTTGACATCCTTGGACCACCCTAGAGATAGGGTTTTCCCTTCGGGGACCAAGTGACAGGTGGTGCATGGTTGTCGTCAGCTCGTGTCGTGAGATGTTGGGTTAAGTCCCGCAACGAGCGCAACCCCTAATCTTAGTTGCCAGCATTTAGTTGGGCACTCTAAGGTGACTGCCGGTGACAAACCGGAGGAAGGTGGGGATGACGTCAAATCATCATGCCCCTTATGACCTGGGCTACACACGTGCTACAATGGATGGTACAAAGGGCAGCGAAGCCGCAAGGTGTAGCAAATCCCATAAAACCATTCTCAGTTCGGATTGCAGGCTGCAACTCGCCTGCATGAAGCCGGAATCGCTAGTAATCGCGGATCAGCATGCCGCGGTGAATACGTTCCCGGGCCTTGTACACACCGCCCGTCACACCACGAGAGTTGGCAACACCCGAAGTCGGTGAGGTAACACATTATGTGAGCCAGCCGCCGAAGGTGGGGCCAATGATTGGGGTGAAGTCGTAACAAGGTAGCCGTATCGGAAGGTGCGGCTGGATCACCTCCTTTCTAAGGAACTATGGAAGGCGGACACAACCTTCGGGTTGATGGATGCTGATCCATACGGAAGACGCACTGGTTGGTTGTTCAGTTTTGAGAGATCAAACGATCTTCTCAATGTGAACCTTGAAAACTGGATAAGATATTTCAGAACGTGTTTGATCGCAAGATCAACACGGGATGACAAGACATCAAACATCAATTTTCAAACGTCTTTTCACAGATAGTTAAGTGAATAAGGGCGCACGGTGGATGCCTTGGTACTAGGAGCCGATGAAGGACGGGACTAACACCGATATGCTTTGGGAAGCCGTAAGTAGGCTGTGCACCGAAGATTTCCGAATGGGGAAACCCCCTGCTCGTAATGGAGTAGGATCGTTTACTGAATTCATAGGTAAACGAAGGCAGACTCGGGGAACTGAAACATCTCAGTACCCGGAGGAAGAGAAAGCAAACGCGATTTCCCGAGTAGCGGCGAGCGAAACGGAATCAGCCCAAACCAGAAAGCTTGCTTTCTGGGGTTGTAGGACACTCCATTGGAGTTACCAAAAAAGAAGATAGATGAATCGATCTGGAACGATCAGCCAGAGCGGGTAAGAGCCCTGTAATCGACATCTTCTTTTCTCCGGAGTGGATCCTGAGTACGGCGGAACACGAGGAATTCCGTCGGAATCCGGGAGGACCATCTCCCAAGGCTAAATACTCCCTAGTGACCGATAGTGAACCAGTACCGTGAGGGAAAGGTGAAAAGCACCCCGGAAGGGGAGTGAAAGAGAACCTGAAACCGTGTGCCTACAAGTAGTCGGAGCCCATTGATGGGTGACGGCGTGCCTTTTGTAGAATGAACCGGCGAGTTACGACTGTATGCAAGGTTAAGCATCAGAAGCGGAGCCGCAGCGAAAGCGAGTCTGAACAGGGCGCGTGAGTATGCGGTCGTAGACCCGAAACCGTGTGATCTACCCATGTCCAGGGTGAAGGTCAGGTAACACTGACTGGAGGCCCGAACCCACGCAAGTTGAAAATTGCGGGGATGAGGTGTGGGTAGGGGTGAAATGCCAATCGAACACGGAGATAGCTGGTTCTCTCCGAAATAGCTTTAGGGCTAGCCTCAGAATAGAAAGTCTTGGAGGTAGAGCACTGATTGGACGAGGGGCCCCTACCGGGTTACCGAATTCAGTCAAACTCCGAATGCCAACGACTTTGTTCTGGGAGTCAGACCATGGGTGATAAGGTTCATGGTCGAGAGGGAAACAGCCCAGACCGCCAGCTAAGGTCCCTAAGTGTGTGTTAAGTGGAAAAGGATGTGGAGTTGCTTAGACAACCAGGATGTTGGCTTAGAAGCAGCCATCATTGAAAGAGTGCGTAATAGCTCACTGGTCGAGTGACTCTGCGCCGAAAATGTACCGGGGCTAAACACACCACCGAAGCTGCGGATTGATCCGAACGGATCAGTGGTAGGAGAGCGTTCTAAGGGCTGCGAAGTCAGACCGTAAGGACTGGTGGAGCGCTTAGAAGTGAGAATGCCGGTATGAGTAGCGAAAAAAGAGTGAGAATCTCTTTCACCGAAAGCCCAAGGTTTCCTGAGGAAGGCTCGTCCTCTCAGGGTTAGTCGGGACCTAAGCCGAGGCCGAAAGGCGTAGGCGATGGACAACAGGTTGATATTCCTGTACCGCCTCCTTTCCGTTTGAACGACGGGGGGACGCAGGAGGATAAGGAGAGCGCACCATTGGATGTGTGCGTCCAAGCAGTAAGACGGTCGAGGCAGGTAAATCCACTCGGCAACGTCAAGCTGTGATGGGGAGGGAACTAAAGTACCGAAGCTCCTGATTTCACACTGCCAAGAAAATCCTCTAGTGAGGAAAGAGGCGCCCGTACCGCAAACCAACACAGGTAGGCGAGGAGAGAATCCTAAGGTGAGCGGGAGAACTCTCGTTAAGGAACTCGGCAAAATGACCCCGTAACTTCGGGAGAAGGGGTGCTCCTCTGCCGAGGAGCCGCAGTGAAAAGGCCCAAGCGACTGTTTACCAAAAACACAGGTCTCTGCGAAGCCGTAAGGCGAAGTATAGGGGCTGACACCTGCCCGGTGCTGGAAGGTTAAGGGGATGCGTTAGCGCTTTTGGCGCGAAGCGTTGAACCGAAGCCCCAGTAAACGGCGGCCGTAACTATAACGGTCCTAAGGTAGCGAAATTCCTTGTCGGGTAAGTTCCGACCCGCACGAAAGGTGCAACGACTTGGGCACTGTCTCAACGAGAGACCCGGTGAAATTATACTATGCGTGAAGATGCGCATTACCCGCGACAGGACGGAAAGACCCCGTGGAGCTTTACTGTAGCCTGATATTGAATGTTGGTACAGCTTGTACAGGATAGGTGGGAGCCTGAGAAACCGGAGCGCTAGCTTCGGTGGAGGCGCTGGTGGGATATCACCCTGGCTGTACGGACATTCTAACCCAGGACCGTGATCCGGTTCGGAGACAGTGTCAGGTGGGCAGTTTGACTGGGGCGGTCGCCTCCTAAAGAGTAACGGAGGCGCCCAAAGGTTCCCTCAGAATGGTTGGAAATCATTCGCAGAGTGTAAAGGCACAAGGGAGCTTGACTGCGAGACTTACAAGTCGAGCAGGGACGAAAGTCGGGCTTAGTGATCCGGCGGTACCGTATGGAAGGGCCGTCGCTCAACGGATAAAAGCTACCCCGGGGATAACAGGCTTATCTCCCCCAAGAGTCCACATCGACGGGGAGGTTTGGCACCTCGATGTCGGCTCATCGCATCCTGGGGCTGTAGTCGGTCCCAAGGGTTGGGCTGTTCGCCCATTAAAGCGGTACGCGAGCTGGGTTCAGAACGTCGTGAGACAGTTCGGTCCCTATCCGTCGTGGGCGTTGGAAATCTGAAAGGAGCTGTCCTTAGTACGAGAGGACCGGGATGGACACACCGCTGGTGTACCAGTTGTTCCGCCAGGAGCATGGCTGGGTAGCTACGTGTGGACGGGATAAGTGCTGAAAGCATCTAAGCATGAAGCCCCCCTTGAGATGAGATTTCCCCTTACGCCAAGTAAGTAAGATTCCTCAGAGACGATGAGGTCGATAGGTCCGAGGTGGAAGCGTGGTGACACGTGGAGCTGACGGATACTAATCAATCGATGACTTAACTAACATAAAAGCACAGACGACCGTTTATGGGAGTCAAAGCTAGATTTCAAACGTAGAAGATGATGTTTGTCTTGAGTGTCTTATCCAGTTTTGAGTGTTTTCAAAAAAACTCTTGAAATTTTCCTTCAAGGATCTTATAATATATCTTGTCCTTGAAAAAGAATTACAGCAGAGATCTGGTAACGATAGCGAAGAGGTCACACCTGTTCCCATGCCGAACACAGCAGTTAAGCTCTTCAGCGCCGATGGTAGTCGGGTCGATCCCCGTGAGAGTAGGACGCTGCCAGGTTTCGCACTTATTCCACCGTAGCTCAGTGGTAGAGCAATCGGCTGTTAACCGATCGGTCGTAGGTTCGAATCCTACCGGTGGAGCCATTTACGGAGAGCTGTCCGAGCTGGCCGAAGGAGCACGATTGGAATTCGTGTAAACCGTTTTCGCGGTTTCGAGGGTTCGAATCCCTCGCTCTCCGCCATATCGAAGATATTCGTTTGGCCCGTTGGTCAAGTGGTTAAGACACCGCCCTTTCACGGCGGTAACACGGGTTCGAATCCCGTACGGGTCACCAAAAAACGCATGAAGTACATATTCACCTTACTCATGCTTTGGCACATTCCTTTTGTGGAGGATTAGCTCAGCTGGGAGAGCACTTGCCTTACAAGCAAGGGGTCGCAGGTTCGAGCCCTGCATCCTCCACCATTTATTTTCATGATAACTAGATAATAGTTATTACATTATCGCGGGGTAGAGCAGTTCGGTAGCTCGTCGGGCTCATAACCCGGAGGTCGCAGGTTCAAATCCTGCCCCCGCAACCAAAATATGGTCCGGTAGTTCAGTTGGTTAGAATGCCTGCCTGTCACGCAGGAGGTCGCGGGTTCGAGTCCCGTCCGGACCGCCACTGATTACATATTTACATACAATAGTAGATTGATCTGGCTCGGTAGCTCAGTCGGTAGAGCAACGGACTGAAAATCCGTGTGTCGGCGGTTCGATTCCGTCCCGAGCCACCATTTCAGCTTGCCGGCCTAGCTCAACTGGCAGAGCAACTGATTTGTAATCAGTAGGTTGGGGGTTCAAGTCCTCTGGCCGGCACCATTCATTTAATATGGAGGGATAGCGAAGTTGGCCAAACGCGGCGGACTGTAAATCCGCTCCCATCGGGTTCGTAGGTTCGAGTCCTACTCCCTCCACCACTTTTATAGGGGTATAGTTTAATGGTAAAACTACGGTCTCCAAAACCGTCAATGTGGGTTCGATTCCTACTACCCCTGCTTTTCTATCATTTATCATTATGGCGGCTATGGCGAAGGGGTTAACGCACCGGATTGTGGTTCCGGCATGCGTGGGTTCAAATCCCACTAGTCGCCCCATTTTTTAAAAAGAATGTTGTTGGGCCATAGCCAAGCGGTAAGGCAACGGTTTTTGGTACCGTCATGCGCTGGTTCGAATCCAGCTGGCCCAGCCATTAAATGCGGGAGTAGTTCAGTGGTAGAACACCACCTTGCCAAGGTGGGGGTCGCGGGTTCGAATCCCGTCTCCCGCTCCATTTTATATTCATAATATTGAATAGTCTGTATAGAATGTAATATGGCGGCATAGCCAAGCGGTAAGGCAGAGGACTGCAACTCCTTTATCACCGGTTCGATTCCGGTTGCCGCCTCCATGCCGGTGTGGCGGAATTGGCAGACGCGCACGACTCAAAATCGTGTTCCTCACGGAGTGCCGGTTCGACCCCGGCCACCGGTATTAAAAATGAGGGTTAAAGCCCATGAAAACAGTGCTTTGAGTAAATCAAAGTACTGTTTTTTTTATGTATAAAATTAATTAACTCAGTGCCTAATCGTGTGGACAACAAATACGGTTATTGAATGCCTTTTAAGCCTAATTATCTTAAAAGGAGCTGTTACAATGGCAAAGTTAAACAAACAAAATTTCGAGAAACGAACAAAGACTGTAAATGAATTTTATGAAGACTTTCAGTTAGGAAATAGAGTGAAAAACCTTTCTGAAATGACAATTCTTTATTACGAGCAAAACCTATCTTATTTCTTTGATTACTTAAGCGAAGTGGGTATTGAGTTATTAGAAGACATTAGAAAGTCTCATATCGACCGTTACATTATGTGGTTAAGAGATAAAGGCTTGAAGGACACGACTATTAATACTTATTTGAGAGCTGCCAGAGCGCTTCTTTATTTTGCAATGAGAGAAGACCACTTAGAGAGCTTTAGTATAAGCCTTATAAAAGCTAATGCAGAGCAAAAAGAGCCATACAGTGATGAAGACATTAAGAAACTGATTAAGAAACCAGATATGAAGTCTATTGGCTTTGTTGAGCATCGAAACTGGGTAATGGTTAATTATTTGTTGGAAACTGGGAATAGATTAAATACATTGCTTAACATAAAGATAGAGGATATTGATTTAGAGAACGGGATGGTAGTCTTAACTACCACTAAGAACAGAAAAGTACAGTATAATCCTATAAGCGAATATCTAGTCCTGATACTTAATACTTATATTAGGAGTTATAACCTTGATAAGGATGATAATTTATTTGTCAATGAAGTGAAGGAGCAACTAACTAGAAACTCTGCTCAGCATGCAATAGCACGTTTTAATAAAAAAAGAGGTGTTAAGAAGACATCGATTCACGCTTTCAGGCACACCTTTGCTAAGCATTATATTACAAGTGGTGGAGATGCTTTTAAACTGCAACGGTTATTAGGGCATTCCACCTTAGATGTCACAATGAATTATGTTAATTTATATTCCAGTGATTTAAAAGAAGGATTCAACGAGCATAGTGTATTAAACAATTTTAGGAAGAGTGATAGGTTGGAGAGAGGTAAAAGAAAGTTATAGAAGCTTCTAAGAACGATTCTTTTTTTCTGTATAAAGAACACCAGAGAAAAATTAGTTGTTAGCTAGACATTCAAAGATAGAGGTAACTAAACAGTATATATGATACTTCCAACATGAATTAAAGAAGTATTGGATGAGCATGACCCACTGAGAGGACTTTTATAAAAGGGCGATTACCGCCCTTTTATTTTTATTTACCGCTTTTGACTTGATTGCAAAACCTGTGCATCAGGCGAGCGTTTTCTGGTATTGTTTCTCCACCTTTCCAGTAAGCTACATGGTGGTCTACTACACTATCATCTATTGATTGAATCCTTTGTTTGCAATAATTACAAGTTGGAACCCTTTTAAACAATTGTTCCTTAATTTCATAACTGAAACTTCTTGGGCTCTTATTACTATTAATTATTGCTTGAAGTTCTCCGTTCCATATGTTGAACCTATACCGAACATTAGCCTTAGATACTGTACCGTCTTGTGGCAAGAACTTAGGGTCATTGAGGATAATGTTAATTAAAGCTTCTCTTATAGAATCGCTGTTTGGTACAATCTCATGTTTTGAATACTGTGCGAAACTGGTAGTTATCAAGTCAAATAAAGCTTTGTTAGGTCTGCTCCATACTAATCGTTTGTTCTTAATTGATGCAGTCTTAAATGCTTTATCACCAAAGACGATATTTGTTAGCTCTAAGGATTTTAAAAAGTCCTTTTTGTATTTCTCTAATGTTTTCTCACTATCTTCTTTTCGTTCCTTGTCAAATATGATTCTGTTATCTTTCATATGTGAATTTAGGAATTGTTTGAGGCTACCATTATAGCTAGCAACTCCATTAAGGTGAAATGAGAGGAATCTAAGTACCATTTCTGAATCGACCATTCTTTTTGTAGACCTTCCGCTGAACATCATTGTATGCAGAAGCTTATTTTTAGCCATCTTCTTAATGAATTCGTTATAGTTTCCTCTATATACACAATTTCTTAGTTCTTGGTCATTAAGATTTGCTGAGCCACTATTTATTCTCTCAAAAATTTCAAACTTTACTTCTTCGTCAGACTCAGCAGATACTTTAATCACTGAGAGAGGGTATCTAGAAATTTTTAGTTGGAATTCTCTATCAAGTTGAGAATAGGTTTTCCCATTTAACTCATGAAATATTTTCAAGCCACTAAGTTGGAATTCTCCATCCATGAAGTTGAACGTTGATGTTAGCCGTTGTTGCCCGTCAATAACTAGCTCAGTTCCCGTTTCTTTATCTTCAGCTGTGTATATTAGGGGGATGGGGACGTTCAGTAATATTGATTCAATCAGTTGAGATGCCTTATTGTTGTTCCAAACATAGTTGCGCTGGAAGTAAGGTTGTTTATCTAGCAGGCCGTCTGATTCATCATTTTTTAAATCTCTAATTCGTCTTTCAGACCTATTAAAATCAATTTTCCTACCGATTATAAATATACCATCATCTTCTTGCCCCCCTTCCTCGGTCTGTTCGTTTGTTTCTTCAGTTGCTTCTACTTCTTCTTCTATGTCTTCACTAATCTTTTCAGAAATGCTATTACTAGTTCCAACAGTTGTATCTTCAGCAGATTCGAAAAAGCTTATTTGTCTATCATTTTCCAAGAGTATTCCTCCTTTAAAGATATGCTATCAGTATAATGGCACATCATTTATTTTACTACCAACAATTGGATGGATTTTTTCTACAGTAAACAGTAAAACAGTTTTTTTGTTAGACTACTGTACTGGCAGTCCCTTTATTTGTACAATAGTTATTTCAAGACCATATATTAGAAAGTTGACCTTCTTACGAATAACAGTAAGGGGGATTTTTTATGTTAATTGAAATGAGCTTTAAAGAGCTAATTACGGAGAAAAGGTTTCAAGGGTTAACTGAGAACAGTGTGAGGTCATATGAGAATTTGGCAGGACATTTTGGTAAGTGGCTACAGTCGAATGAGGTCTATCATACACAAGACCTAACCTCTCAAACTGTTAAGTCCTACTTAATGTATTGTAAGGATAACGGAAACAAGCCAAAGACATTTAACAGTAAGCTTAAGCTTATTAGAGCTTGGGTAAGGTGGATGTTAGATGAAGAGATTATAGATAAAGGCCTATGTAAGAATATCAAGCTGGTTAGAGAAGATGATTCACCTAAGATTGTTTGAGAAGAGGATATACAACTTGCTCTTAGGCCCTTGAGGAGAAAGAAACGAAGAGAAGACAGTCTTTATTCATTAGGAATCATACAATAATGATTACGCTTATAGGTACAGGGTTAAGGGTTACAGAGCTTGTAAGCTTAAATTGGAGTGATATTGACTTCAATGATTGGCTAAATTACTATCCAGAAGAGTAAAAGCAGGAGAAGCGGCTCTGTGCCACTCTCAGAGGCTCTTGCAAAAGAATTAAAAATGTACAAGAGCTATGTAGATAACCATTTTAAAGAAGTGCCAGAAGCGGTTTTTGTGAATACTCAAGGTGAACGATTGACTAAGAATGGTGTGCAACTATTTATTAAGCGGTTGAAAAAGGATTTGGGTATTCACAGTACGTTTTCACCCCATGCTATGAGGAACGTGTTCATTAAAAGGTTATTAATGAATAAGGCTAATTTGAGGGAAATACAGTTGCTAGCTAGACATTCGAAGATTGAGGTAACTAGTATATTGGTTATTTTCAACATGAGTTAAAAGAAGTATTGGACGAACATGACCCTCTAAGAAAATTAATTTAATTTTAAAGAGTGCTTTTTTACGCATTCTTTTTTTTATGGCTACTTTTACTAGCCTATATGAACTAACTGGGTTATAAAACATATATTACCTATTAGCTATGTTACAATATATTAGTAGTTTGTGGTGCTGATGTATTGTGAGGTGGTTAATAATGAAGAAGGATTATAAGAATATAGATATAGTTGGGGAAGTAAATCACAAAATCAAAACCTTGGATATAACCAGATATAATCGAATTTATATGAGTCAACGATTAAGCAAATACAGTGAAGAGTGGAAGTTTGTTTTCTTTTTATTAAATATTGAAGCTATAATATTCGTAACACTTAGCTTAACTGGGGTGTTTGATGGAGTAGCATTTAATGCATCTTCTGGAATCTTCTCGATTTATGTAATTCTAGCACAATATTATATTAACGGTCTTAACTACAACGAGCGCTCTTTAAAAATGCACTATCACCAATTAGATATTGAAGATTTAATATTGAGGTTAAAGAATTTATTACTGAAATATAATAGTGATGTCGAAAAGTATGAACTGGATGATATGCAAAAAGATTATGAGCTTATCATGAACCAATATCAAACAATCTTAAAAAACAATGAGAATCATGACCCTGTTGATAATCAAAAAAGATTAACCTTAAATACCAAAAGTGAAGCACAAAAAGGTGAAGTATCTGAAATGCGCAATAGAGAAAACTGCAACAGTTCTGGTCAATCATCTCAAACAAACTCAAAGGGATTAGAAAGTGAGGGAGATTCTAAAGGGAATGGTTCTAAGGGGAATGTAAAATCCACAATTGACGATAAAATACTATTCCTGAATCGAATGGTTATATGTCTAATACCCATTGTGATTCTCCTATTTATTTTGCAAGGATGGTAAATAGTGATTTTAAGTGATAATAAACTTTCAGAGCTGGTTTATGATTATGTATTCGAAATGTCTATGAGCAAACAATATAACCCGCAAACTATTGCAAACATAAATGTTCTAAATGAAATCGGAAAAGAAAAATTTGTGAAAAAGATTAACACTTCGCCCTCAGATTTTTTTGAAAGCAATCCTGTTGATAAAGTTTCTGACTTTGTATTTAAGAGTGACTCTTTTACACCGAGGGAAATGTACTTAATCAACCCTATGTGTTATTGCTATTATACATTTTTGGTATTCAAAGTTGCTAGAGATTATTTAAAGTCAAGTGGCTTATTGGATTTTTCTCGAGAAAAAATGGACGTTTTTTATTCAGGAATATTAGACCTTGATAGTAAAGAAGTTGATATCAAAGAAAAAGCATCTTTTAACAAAAGCTATAATAACTTTCAAAAGTCTAAACAGGAAAAGTTTGGTCATGAAGCAGTAAAAGTTGACTTAAAAGACTTTTTTAATTCTATAATAGTCTCAGAATTAATTAGTAAACTCAGAAATATTGTTCAGGAAGAAAAGCATGTTAACGATTTGAAAGAGTTTTTTGAATTCTGTCCCTTTAACACATTACCTCAATTACACTATTCAATAGCTTCTTCGATACTGTCTCAATTTTATTTGAATAGCTTTGATGATAGCTTATCCCAAATTCTCAATAGAGAAAACCTTCACTTAATAAGGTTTGTAGATGATATGTATATTATCTTCTTGGAGGATTCTAGTGCCAGAGAAAAAAACATTCTGATAGATGAACTTAATTCCTTGTTATGGGATGATTCACTCATATTAAACACTAATAAAACGATACTTCTTAGTGCAGATGATTTTGAAAATGGTCATGAAACATTTGTAACTGATTATGGCGAAAGAACATCATTCTCTATAGAGAAGCAAGTAGACGAGAAAACGAAGTCTATTATTGAAAATGGGCTACTGGTGAATTTAATACAAGAGTTAAACGATTTAGAGGACTCAGAAGGTATAAATTTAAATGCGTACAATAACCTTGTGAAGAAATATCTGTCTATCAGTGGAGAAGATGCAAGTAAAGTTCTCACTCATGTAGCAAACAAAATAGTGAAAATGGATGCAGGCGACTTGCTTGAAATTGTACATGATTGGAGATTCATTCTATTCAACCCTAGGACGTTTACAATACTATATATTAAAGTATATAGATTATTGGAGAGAAGAAAGATAGTTACTGATAATGGTAAGAGAATACGCAAAATGCTGAACTATCTGTTTAACAAAAGAATATTTACTTTTCGGGACAGTGTTGTTTCAATGAATTATCTACTTCAGAGCAACTTAAGACATTCAGACTTATTGAATAAGATAGAAACTATCAATGAAGACTATGTTAAATTTATTGAAAATTATCTGGTTAAAAAAACGTAAAATATAGTAAAGACCACTCTACAGAATATAGAGTGGTCTTTTTAATTCTTGGACTGGCAATAAGGATTAAATTACATTTATTAATATTATAGAAATCAAAATAAGGTAAATTGATTCAAATTATTTCGAAATATAGGGTAGAAATATATAAAACATACATTTTACTCCTGTTTTATCCTGTTTATTGCTTATTTCTAACCTACTGTATACGTGGTTAAGTGAAAATCGCTTTTGATACTATAAAAACATTCTAGATGAAGGCAAGGAATTAGTACTAATAGCAAAAAATATGGAGGTATGTATATGGCTGAGTGGGAATCGATTACAAAGTTGAATGTGAAAATTCCAGAAGATGAACCAGAGGTGACACGTGAAACATATAAAAGTACACAGAGAAGAAGTGGAATATATAAAATATTTAACCAGGATGAGGAGTTAATGTATGTTGGACAAACAACAAATATTAGAAGGAGATTATATGAACACTTTTATGGTAAAAGAAAAGGGTATTTTATTGAGAAGGTCCGTTATTTTTATGTAGACTATAATGACGAATTCATAGAACAATCCTATTTAAATTTGTATGAAACATATTTAATACGAGATTTGAAACCAAGGTATAATGTACATCAGACTGCACCTATGAGGTACCTTAAGTGAATATCAAAAGTGAAGAGGAAAAAGGAGTGATTGGGCAAAGTTGCTGTATATATAAGGTATGCAAAATATGCGGAGTACTGAAATGGTATAAATCCTTTCCCGCAAAGGGTAGAAGTAGGAGAAGAACACATTGTAGACGGTGTCAAAAAAGTACTCAAAGACTAAGAAATTCGTTATTCTCACAATATACCTACGATACTAGTATTTTAAGAAATGCTGACATAAAAGTCCGTTTAAAGGTACCTTACAGAAAGAAAAGAATAGAATACAAGGTTTCGTATCAACAAGCTGTCCAAATGGTTGAGGAAGGAATGGCAGGAATTGTTCACGAAAAGTTAATTCATAAATATTACAACGAAAAAACTTTTAAAACTCTAATTTTACAAAGAGACAATAGAAAGTGCTATTTATGCGGAAAATACGGAGATACTATCGACCACATTATCCCTAAATCAAAGGGGGGTATATCAAGTTTTCAAAATTGCTGTTGTGCTTGTGAGGATTGTAACAGGAGCAAAGGTAATCTTTCTCTGGAGAGGTACTTATATTATATTAGAAACTTTAGGGAAGCTAGTTATCACTAAAACAAGCGTGTGAGCAGCAGCTTATAAAATACCTTGTAGAAACGGTGGAGTTTGAGTTAATAGAATCAATCTGAAGCAAGAACATTGGAACTTTGCCAGAAGTGTGTTTTGCAATAGAAAAGTACATAATAATGCAATGAAAAATACATAAGCTTGCCAGCCGATTTTGTTCAGTTGTTTTGCCTTGATAAAGCATGGCTGACTCTGTAACTATCTCCCGCAAATGTAAGTACATGGGCATGATGTATAACCCGGTCAACCAAAGCTGCCGTAAGTCTCGAGTCCACAAAAATACGATTCCATTGACTAAATTCCAGGTTTGAAGTGATTATGATGCTCTTCTGTTCATACCAATCGGTGATGAGTTGAAAAAGCAGCTCGGCTCCTTCTTTACTAAATGGAATGTATCCCATCTCATCTAAAATGATTAGATCCACTTTTTTAAAGCGATTCCTAAACTGTTGGAGCTTTCCTTCTCTCCACATTCTTTCTAACATATCAACTAGATCAGACACTCGGTAGAATCGGACCTCATAGCCTTTCTTACACGCCTCCCGGCCTAACCCTGTCGCTAAATGAGTCTTCCCTGTACCTGGAGAACCTGTTAGAACTACATTCTCTTTCTGAGAAATAAAGTGTAGATCTATCAATTCAGTACGATCTAGCTGAGGAGGAAACCTTATTTGATCTCCCCATTGAAAATCCGCAAGGTTTTTATAATTAACGAACTTTGCTTTTTTAATCAGACGTTCAGCTTTTGCTTCTTCTCTTAATTCAAATTCCTTACGGAAGAGTGCTTCTAAGTATTGCGTTTCATTTTCAAATGGAATTTTTTCGTAAATGTCAGCTACATAAGCCAATCGTAAGCTTTTACACATATCCCTAATGTTCATATTCGCTGCTCACCATCCTCTTTCGCGCTTGGTTGTAATAGGTCGTATTTGGACCAATCAACGTCGTAAGGATGGGAAGTAGAATCAGAGATTCTTTCAGGTTGGTGTTGGAGGAGATCATAAAACCTTTCATTAATTTCCTCCATATCATGATTGATTAATAGGTTGATCAACCAATGCAATCGTTCTTTTCGTAAAGTAAGTGATTCAATATTTAGATAAGCTGCTATGCGCCCTGGCAAATATGGGTTATATCTTGAATAAGGAACTGATCTTGGTTTGGACGCCCAGGCTCTCATAATGGAAAGCCAAGGAATATTTCGACTTTTGTTCATATATGGACGAAAGTCCGAGTGCAGAATTTCTCCGTAAGGAGAGACCACTTTATAACGGTCCCAATAAAGTACTAGATGAAGATAACTAAAATTATATCCTTTAGGAATATGCTCTTTCTTGCTGTCTATAGTGATTTCTCCATACTTGTTAGCCGTCACCTTCATTTCTTTAAATATCGGATAATCTTCCTCCGGCAGAGCTAGGGCATGGTTCATTTCTTCATCAAGCAATTCTTGAATACGGACTTCCTTTGAGTAGTGAATTCGCTGACGATCTTGTACTAGTTTTTCATTTAAGATATTGGTTAGATCCTCATAGCTTTCTATGATTGGAGAAGGAGTAACGAAGTTATATCTTACATATCCTACTTTATTTTCAACGTGCCCTTTCTCATTCCCCTTACGCACATTACACGCTTGGATTTCAAATCTATAGAAATTAGCGAACTGAAGAAATTCATCTGTAAAGATGGCTTCGCCATCCTTATCCCTTGCTTTAATAACGGCGGCTTTCAAATTATCGATTCTAAGCTTTCGCGGTACTCCACCCAGTCGCTCGAAGATCTTCTTTAACCCGTATAAAAAGCATTCCTGATTTTCCCCCGGGAGAGGAACAGTTAAAGCTGCATTACTATAAGGTAGGCTCATCACTAAACAATGAACATCGATAAATTTACCGTCTTTAACAGCTTCAGTTATTCCAAAGTCCACTTGGGCTTCAGCCGGGGGGTGATTTAACCTTTCACTATTTTTATCTTTAATTTCCTCTGAATTATTCTTTCCTTCTTTCCACTCAGCAATGAAATAACAGACGGTCCGGTAGGACCCTTCAAACCCATGACCTTGAAGTTGTTGAAATATGGTCTTATTTTTCCTTCTCAGTTTTAGCTTTAGTTTTCGATCTTCTATAAGCCAGTCCGTTACGATTTCTCCCCAATGTTCCTCATACATCATTCCTTTTCGAGCCATCTGTTTTTCTTTTGGGACTTGCTCTTCATCCGCATATTTCTTGGCGGTACGCCAATTCACTTGAGCTCGATTAGCGATTTCATTAATAGAAACGTCTTCATGATTTCGTAAAGTTTTGATATGATTGATTTTAGTCATTGCTAGCAATCCTCTCGACCTCCACTGTGTTTGATTCGACACCAATTACAGTAGAGTTATATTGGATGGCTGGCAAGGCTTTTTTTTATCTAAAAAAGAAGTGCAGAGTTATGTACGTTTTCATTGCACATCTCTGTACTTCTATATTGCACTACACAAGAAGGTTATGTATGTAGAAAGCGAGTAAAATAACATTGAATATTTAATGTTCAAGCTTAAGATACTCTGTTTGAAAATAAGCAACAACGTGGCTACCTTACTCTTTCCAAAAAAGGGGGCTTGTTTATCACATTTTACACCGTGTTGGTGGAGATGGCACTCTCATCTCCACCAACACGGTGTAAAAAACACCGATTCGAGTCACATATTTGGTGCTTTTTAACCGATAAAAACATTAAAACTATAAGTAATTCTAATGCAATTCTCGAGACACTTACCGTTATCCTTTTATATTTCGTAGGGTAATCAAGAGTGGTAAATAAATGTAGCTTTAATGAATCTATTTAATTATAAGATGAGAAGTAGTATAATTTTAAAGGCGAAAATTTATAGTTGAATTAAGCATTAACCAATAAACTGTAAAGAGTGGAATTTACATGGAACCGCCTCGCCTCATAAGGAGACACACTGATTCCTTATGCTTATGACGTAATCATAGGGAGGGCAAATTTTATTCCTATATTGGATAGGGTAAAGTGTGCTTTCTAAAGTGACAAGTTTGTCAATAACAGAGCAGATTGATAAACTCGTACAGATGTCCAAGGGTATAACCTTGAACCAGATTTAATAAAGGTGAAAAAGTAACCCCTAAAACATCAAAACAGTTATTAAAAACAAGGTGAAGCTAAGGCAATAAAACAGTGCAAGCTTTGTCCCTATATGCGTATTTTTTACACAGTAATTAGAGATAAATCTTGCACAGAAATTTATGGTCAAAATCATCAATGAAAATCAAGGGAAAGTAGGTGAAAAGGTGGCAAAAAAATGGACAGTACCAAATGCGGTTAAAAAGTTTAAACCTCATCAGAAAGGCTCATTGGATAAGAACAATGGGAATTTGAACGCACGTCAATTAGATTCTCTTATCAAAGAAATGAAATGCTATTATGAAGTTGTTGAAGTTAATGGGAAAGGTAAAAATCGAATTATCTTCACAGATAAGAAGCGAAAAGTAAAGGCTAAAAAAGAAGACAAACGACAATTCAATAAAGGAATAGCGCCGCCTCATTCAAAGCATTTAGCACTCATGGTTATGAGTAAGATAAATAGCATCGATAATATGGCAAGGACTAGAAATGGTTGGGCGACCTATTTTGGACTCGTATCCCCTGCTGAGCAAGATATCATGAAGGGCATATACAGTGTGGAAGCACTCAAGCCATACAAAAAAATTATGATTAGTTTAGACATCCTAAAGGAACACGAAGAGAAGATATTCCAAGACCTTGCTCACACATTAACCAAGGTTGCCAAAGGACATTTAGAGACCGTACTTAACCAAGCGGAAAAAATGAAGTTGATTAGAGTAATTTCTTCATGGAAGGGTAAAGTGAAAGATTCCAAAGAGCCAATTGATATAGATAAAGTCATGGCGATAGAAATCAATAACATGGAAGCTGAGTTGCTCAAAAAACATGAAATCTCTAAATCATATTCACTAATGTTTAAGAACTCCTCAAAGACCAAAGCATTTAAAGCTGAGTGGCTTGAATATATCGAGAATGTGGTAGATGTAGACGACGATGCAATGAACTTGCAGTATATCTATGAGGTGTTTCGAATTGAAGTATTAAATAAATCTGCATTTGACGAATATATCAAGGCACATTATCCTTCTGAGGCTCATTCATTCAATTTGTTTCAAAATGAAAAGGCATACCACACCAAGTTACTTGATTATGTTATAGCTAATGCCCAAAAGAAGCATGAAAATTACATGGGAAAGAAACATGATAGGGTGGTTCAGTCTGAAGAAGGTTTAAAAGAGTTTTGGATAGAGATTGGTATGTCTGAAGAAGAAGCTGTTGAATATTCTAAGCAATCGAGGGTAGAGGATGCATATATAAAAGAACTAGAATCATCACCTTACACGGCTTTACTTGAAAGTGATGTATATGTTGATTGCATTAGAAATCTTCATATTCAGTTGCATGGTATGAGTTTTATTGAATCAGGAAAAATCAAAAATGTACAACAAAAGAATGATGAACAAAAGTGGGAAGAACTTGAACGTCTAGGATTATCAAACCCAGTAGAGGAAGAGAGTAAGACAACTGTTAAGAATCAAATTCGTAATAATGATGATTCCAGACTTAATGCTATGGAGCAACAAAAGGAACTAATTAAGAGGGAACAAAGTAAGCAACATCAAGTTAATGAACCCGCCAAGAAGATTATATTAGAAAACACTTTAGAAAAAAGAGTTACCACTGCAGCCGAGTCAAATATCGAACCTTCCAATCACTATAATGAAATACAAGATGATGAATATCAAGCAGCAATGGAGGATATAAGAAACGAGATTCGTGAGTATGAAGAAAAGTATGGCGATAAAGCCATGGAATATATCAGGTTTGATTCAGTTATTAGGGAGTTGACAAGGGAAGTTACAGAAGAGAGCATAGATGAGTTTAAACAGAAATTACAACGTGAAAAGGAACGAGAGAGGAAGGAATGGGAGAAACTGTTCGAGAGAGGGCAGCCAGTTAAATGGAAACGAACCACAAACCATCCTCTAGAGGTATTTCAAAGGATTAGAGACAGTGGTATTGATAAGGAGGACTCATGATTGAGGCTCTCCTTATTTCATATTTTAGGGACGGATTCCGTAATTTACGACATCAGTTTATACAAACTAATAAAACCCTTCTTTTATTTATCTGCTTTTGTGCAATAACGTTTTGGTCGAACTGAATGAAGATATACAGAATCAGTCATTCTTTATAATTTAATAATCAGTATTCTGCGTTATCAGCAATTTTTTTATTAAACGTACAGTGGTTGGGCGTTATAATTTGTAAATTGACTCTATAAGGAAGTAATATCAAAGATGATGAAAAAATCTAGCATTTATGATTACATGACAGAAACAGACACACCTTATCGATGAAAAAGGTATGCTTATTCAAACATCAACGCCAAATAAACGGTAGTATATTCAATTTATCTTAAGAATAAGATATGTGGAAAACAAAATAAGGGGGAAATTGGATGGGCAGGATTTTCTTTTATTTAATGGTGGCTTTATTTTTGTTTTCTGGTTGTGGACTTAATACAGAGGTAGTTGATTCAGTTGAAGATAAGTTGAAAAATAATGATGAAATCGCAAAATATGTAGACTCGATTGACATAAAACACAGGAGCAATGGAAGTCATGAGGGGTATTCATTTATCGACTTTAGCGTTTACGCCTCAGCGAACGATGATTTTCTAAGTTTATCTGATAAAGAAAAGTACGATATCCTGTCTAAAGTTGATAATATACTATCTGAAGGTGCGGAGATAAGCTATCAATTTGAATGTGGTAAAAAGAAAATTTGTACATTCGAAGATATAATATTTGAAAATGGTCAAGATACATATTCCTTTAATACTCTTGAATGGTCTGATGAATTAGTAATGAATCATAATGGTGAGAGGGCGTATCCAACTGTTAGTGAAACTGTAACTACTACACCTGACGATGATGATAGTGAGTTTGATAATACAATAGTTAATAAAGAGGCTGTCTATAATTTTATGGAAAACAAGTACAAAGAAATCACGAATAACGGTGAAAATTATGTTCCTGAGACACATGACCCACTAGTGGCGCAATTAGCAAGCAAAAGGTTTGGAATCTCAGCAGAAGAAGCAGGGCAGATATATGTTGAGGTGTCTTTGGGACAATAGGCATAACGGGTACTAAATACCGAGTGGGATTGGGACAAACTCACCTAGTATGGAGGGGATATATTCCCACACTTTTAGGCTGTCTCTTATAGAGATAGGGGTATAGTTGGTTTATCCACACGCCATGAAATAAAAAAAGATAGCCAAGGGCTGCTCTTTTTTGTAATGTGTGTGGTATTATTTTCCTGAACAGATATGCCAAGTAAGAAACTTTTTTGTATTTTATAAGTATGTTGTATTTGATTAAAAGCTAAACACTCATTTAGGCAGAGGTGCTTAAAAATGCCGATACCAAAAAATATTAATACGGAGCATGTCGTAAAGGCTGTTCAAAAGATTGATAGAGAGGGAGTGCCATGGAGAAGGCAATCAACAAGGTACAGCCTTTTTTATGAAAATGAATATTATCCACCCAAATATGTATTATCTATTGCTAACTTGTTTGCCAATGGAGAAGAATATTCATCTTACGATTTTAGTGGTGGAGATGAAACTAACATCTTCCTTGAAAGACTAGGGTTTGAAATTGTTGGAAATAAAAAATCAGATGAAAATAGTTTATTTAATGTTTCAGAACTTGCACCTGTATCTCGTTCAAGGGAATATAATCTTTATAGTGATTCAATAAGAGATAAGGTTGTTTATGAATCTCTTTTTAATTCTAGAACTCGTCGCTGGCTTGATGAGCATGTCATAGGTTTAAATCCAATTGAAAGTCGTGGATACCAAGCAATGGGAATTCTACATTTTATCGGATTAAAAGATAAACACAAAGCAATTTTTAAGGATTTAAGTATAAATGAAGCTATACAATTGTTAAAGAAGCAGAATTCTGACTTTAGTTTAGTTATTGAATCTCTACAAAGGTATGCCCAACAAGATTACGATGGACGAGACAAAGAAGATATGTCTTCAGCAAACGAATATATTGAACTTGAATCAATTATAACAACTGCTCCAGAACAAATTAACATAACAGAGACTGAACAAGAACAACTCATTAAGTCTAGAATAGGCCAATCAACGTTTAAAAAGGCGTTACTAAATATTGAAAAGAAATGCAAGTTATGTGGTGTTTCTGATGAGCGTTTCCTTGTAGCTAGCCATATAAAGCCTTGGAGTCAATCTAATAATCAGGAGCGGTTAGATGTTAATAATGGGTTATTGCTATGTCCTAATCATGATACTTTATTTGATAAGGGGTACGTAAGTTTTGATAAGGACGGAACAATAATGATTTCAGATAGTCTTGACGAAGCAACTAAGGTTTTTCTAAATATCAATGAAACTATGAATTATAAAATGCATGAGAGTCAACAGCAGTATATAAAATGGCATAGGGAGTATATGTTCATAAATTGATTAATCGGAAAGTTGGTTAAATGTATATTTATTTTTTCTGAATTTCTTAGAATAAAGGAGGATTGTTGCTATTGGATGAATTGATTAAAGATGTTGTATATTCTTCCATCAAGAATCTCTTTCATAATCAACCAGATATATTTGTTAATACTAGATACACAAATTTTACAGAATGGAATCTGAGTTATCATTTATCTAACGAAATTGCAAAGTATATCTTTTGGTTAGATGTTGATTTAGATGTAACAAAACGTAATTACAATAATAGAAGGCCAGATATTATTTTTCATAAGAGAAGGACGAATTCTTTGAATTACTTAGTAGTTGAATTAAAAAAAATAAAAAATGATAATCAATCTGATATATGTAAGTTAAAAGAGGACTGGATGAGAGAACCATTAAATTATAAGTATGGAGTATATATTAATATTTGGGGTAAAGATAGATTCAAAGCAATAGTATTAAGAGATGGGGAGAGACAAGAAATAAATGACTCTTGCAATTACATAAGTGTACCAAGTGAGAGTAAGAGATTTCTAAATGAATATGATAAAATTTTAAAAGAAATTATTCAAACAAAAGAGACACCTAATTCACTTGATAACCTAATACTGGAAACTTACGAAAGAAATACATTTACTAATACATAATACTTTCTAATCCAAGAAAAATTTAATGAATTTTTGATATAATTCTTTGAAGAAGGAGGGCATAAATGGAGGATGTTAACTTTTTTTGTCTAAGATGTGGCAAAGCTAACGAGATAATGGATTTCTTTGAAAATGAGAATATCGAATTATGGGAACTTGATAATATACCTATAAGGATAATAGGTTTTAAAGAATATGGGAAATATATTTGTGATTTATGTGACAGTGACTTTGAAATAGAAGAGTACTTTGCTGATTCTATAGCTGATTATGAACAATTTATTGATATATGTGCTGAAACAATCGGAGAATTTTTATCAACAAAAGTTGAGAAGTGTAATAAATGCTCTGACGGAGAAATTATTGAGAGTTTTCATTGGGCAATGAATAAGGAGGATGGAACAGATAATTATACAGGTACGACATTTTATGACTTCATAGGGGACTATGGAATATCTGATTTTAGTTTAAAAGAAACAATATTACAATATATCCAGTGTTCTTCATGTGGATATGGGGCAGACTTTGATAAAGATGATTTTAGAATATTTGATATAAACGATAAAGTTCTAAGTGAACATGAAATAAGTGAATTTTTTGGAGATGAATATGGTCTTGATTTTACACAATTAAACAGCATATCCAACAATTACGGAATTGAATTAAGTAAAAGCGAAGTAGAAGATTTTATTAATAAAATAAGTGAGAATCCTATGTTGGCTTATCAGTATGAAACTGGAGTGAAACTATATAACTTGTTTAAAAAGATTTTCTATAATGACAAAGTATTTATTCTTGAAAGTGGAACGAAGATATTTAGGGGAAGGAATAGGAAGAAGGACGAAGATAAGTTATCGAACACCCAACTTTGGAGTCCTCCAATAGGGAACGCTGGTCACGGAAGATATAATTTAATAGGAATTCCAGTTCTCTATTGCAGTAATATAACAGAGGGTATACCTTATGAACTAAATCCTCTAAATAATGATTACATTGATATAGGAACATTTCAAATAAATACCCCCTTAAAATTATTGGATATTTCAGAAATGTTCAATGAAGAATTTGGCGAATATATAAGTTCCGTAAATAACGAGAGTAAGAAGCTAAAAAGAGGATATTTGTTAACAAACTTTATTAAAGATTGCTGTGCTTCTATAGGATTTAATGGTATTAGATATATGGGTGTTGGAAAAGAGAACTATTACAACTATGCCTTGTTTAACTATGAACAAGATAGAGAAATAAAAGTATTGGATGATGTAATGACTTTTGATTGCATTATTAGTTATTCCATTCGAAAAGCAAAAGTATAGAAGAAGTTATTATTATATTACATAACTATTATAATATATAAAAGAAAAGGGTAGCGCTAAATAGCTACCCTAATAACTTAAGAAACGCAGGAAAAACATTAGTAAAAGGTTAGACCAGACATTAATGAAGGAATACCTAGAGATTATATTGAACAACAAGTCGTACTTTGAAATTGCTTGAACCATGGTTTCCCATTCGACGTTTTGTCTTCAAAAAGCTAGTAGGGCAAGCCTGTTATGTTATAGTAACGTTAGAAAGAGGAGAATATATGTCAGGGATTAAATTCTATTCTGCATATGATATAGCTTGTGGTGAAGAACTTGAGAAAATTGTAGAGAAAATAAGAAATGAGGATATTGACTCTGAATGGAGTGTCAATGATTTATTAGACTTTCATAATGTAATAAAATACATGAGAGTTGAAAGGTTTTGCGATATTATCGTTCAACAGACAAATACTGATTTAACAACTTATAAAAAGAATATAAAACAGAAAATCGGTAAATTCTTAGGGAGTCATAAGGATGACTTCATTAATCAATATGATGAAATTGACCTCGAATTCGCAGATGACTTCTTAGAAATTATTGAAATTTATAATTTATATCAAAAAATTGAAGGGAAGAATTTCAAACAACTTCTTGAAAAGGAAAATGTGCATATTTTAGAGGTGCTAAAGTTCAAGAGATTGACTGAGTACTTTGATGAAACAGTAAAAGATTTGTTATTATCTGATTCTATGAATGCGGAGACTATTCTGTCAAAGTATCTAAACGAAGATGAATTATTTTTGCCACCTTCTTTAACAGCAGCAGATAAGTTAAGTTTGATTGATAGGTATATTGATTCGCCATTAGTTAATATCAATGTATTGAGAAGAATTATTCATTTTCCAAAGAATAAAAAGTTAAAGATACCTGATAAAATCAAATTGCATGCACAGAGAAAAGCTAAAGAAGAGGAAGAAAAAATCTTCAATGATGGAGTAGGTATTCAATCAGGAGTAAAGATTTCTTATCCGTATAACCAAGGTGATGCTATATTACTTTCTATGGAAGGTCGAACGGCAGACATTAAGGTAAGTCGAGATTGGATTGAAGAAAATCTAGATTTTCCAACACTTTGGAACAATTTTATTTATCTATTTGGATTTGTTGATGGAACGATGAGATTAGAATTTGATTCAAAAAAGAATGAAAGTAGTACGCTAGAGTCAGTATTAAGACCACAAGCAGAACACTTGTATTACCAATCTACCTCATTTAATTACAAAGAAATGTTGTCTGATGCTGAAATAAATAGTTATGTTAATGTGTTAAATGTCCTTGATATAAGATTGGAAGATATGATTGAATGGTTTTTTGGTGTATATCTTAATGACGAATTTCAAATATCCGATTTCATCGTTAAAATGCCTTCGAGCGAAGCCTCATTTTTCGAAAAATGTAGAACTATTCTTCCTGAGATAGATAGAATTCTTAAACAATATGATGCTTTAATTGAAGATGGGACGATAGACCAAGAATTAATTCAAATGTCATCTTCGAGTTTGAGATTTAAAGATGTTAAGTCGTTCAATAAAATGAAATATGTTTACTCCTCTAGTGATTGGTATAAAACCGCTTCATACTTATTGTTTTCTGACCAGAGTAGCATATTTTACCTACCCACTAAACAAGTGCAATATAAGAATTTCTTTAATTTAATGGTTTCTGAAGAATTAACCAGCGGTGATTTTCGAGAGCATCAATTGAGAAGAATGCAATGGTTATTTGATAAGAACTTAATTTGGGAAAATAATAGAGGCTATTTTGAGTTCGTTGACCATGGTGTCATATATGTTCTTAAAGAATTATATTATAAAGAAGTAATGAGTTTTTGGCATTATCCTGATGAAATAAAAGGATTAATTGAAGGATTAAGTGTCCAAAATCTTGTTAGTTTTGATAGAAGCTTGTTTTCAAGAAATGAACAAGACTATATTGATTATTATCTTAATAAATCAAAATTCACCAATGGTCATGATATTCGAAATAAATACTTACATGGGACAAACACTAATGATGAAGAACAGTATATAAGAGATTACTACTCAATTCTTAAGCTGTTCGTCGTAATAGTCATTAAAATAAATGATGACTTGTGTATAAAGAGTATGGATGACAATAAATGAAATGGCATTAGTGGAGTATGATTTAGTATTATTGTTTACTGTATTGGGTACAAGGATGCTTTATTGAAGGGGTTATCCATACAAAGGATAACTGAAATGAAACTTGACATTTTGGTAACATACAAGTACTTTAGTTGTAGGTATTCAATAATCGTATGGACAACTACACAATTAAGGTTGAATAATATTACTCAAAACACTAATATACCAACGTTTTATACGTGCATCGAACTAAGCACGACTCAAAATCGTGTTCCTTCAGGAGTGCCGGTTCGACCCCGGCCACCGGTATTAATTTATTCAGTGATAGGAAGGCTTCTACTCAAAGTAGAAGTCTTTTTTTGTGTTTTTATAACGCACGGTATTTCCTTTCTAAGTCGTGTACTCCATGTCGTACGCTCCATAGTTGAAAGGGGGTGTGAAAATGGGAAGACGAAGCAATTTCTTCTCTGCAAGTGAACTCTCAGCTCCTTGCATATGAAAGAGCTTGGCTTGAAGACTGTCACAATCAATACACGCTTGAGAGCGATACGCGAATATACCGAGAAACGCAAGGCTAATAAAAAGGCACCGAAGCGGTTCGTTTGTAGTATTTTCGAAAGGAACTAAGTGCAATGCCGTGATAGGGACGTATGAGGGGCGTCACGACAAATTAGGTTTAGTGTAGGTTTAGTAAATGAGGTTGCAGAATTCTACAGGCGATTACAAGCCGAGATCCCGATAAGATATGTAGGTGTCACAGTAATCTGAGCGAATTTAGTTAGAAGTAGTGGTTTAATAGGTGTATAGTTTAAGGAAGTAGTGGAGAGAGAAGAGGTTTTTCAGGTTTCGTTGAGCTTCTTCAACAATCTCAGAGTGGTTCCTCAAATCTTTGAGGATACATAAAGGTAACGATCATAATTTAGTGGTTTTAAACTGGAATAATTTACACCTTTCTGCGACTTTGTTACGATATTATTACAGTTATTAATGAGAATAAAGGGGGTATTGTGATAAAAATGACTTTCAAAAGAACTATGTGGACTCTTGGAATTATTGCTTTCCTGGTATTAGGTGTGTTTGTTTATCTAGTAGTCTCCGACATTATGACGAAAGAGGAAGTGGCAAGCGAATCCAACCAAACTGAGGAAGCGGAATCCGGGAAAGTTTCAACAGAGAAAATTGAAGAAACACAAGCAACAGTCGGGGAAGACAATAAAGATGTTGGTAAGTTTGTATCAAAGACCCATGATTTTTATAATGATACTACAGGTTATGGGGCCATTAATTCTTTGGATTGGAAGAAGCAGAGGGAAAAAGCAAGGACAATTCTTTCAGAGGTCAAATCGTTAAAAGCAAATGTTACCTCGGAGAGTCTTATAGTTGATTTGGAAGAGATTGAATCCTATGCATCAGCAGCTCTCGAAGAAAAAGATAAGGAAACGATCCGAAATCTTCATCGAATGTTTCACGATCTGGATATTGCGTTAAATTCTTATAGTGGAACCGACAAAGTTTGGGGGATTACCGAAACGTTGGAAAGCGCCCAATAAAGTTCTCTGCACATGGTATTTTTAACATAATTATAAAGAAAGCGAATTCATAATGTCTTGATTTGTCTAATTTTATCTTCCTTTGTCAAAAGCATTTACATAAACCATATAATCCTAGATAATAATGTCTGGTTGTGACAAAAACATATAGGAGATGTGGGGAATTGTTGAATGTAAGACAGGTAATAAAATGGTGTATCGATAAAAAGAGAATTGAAATGATGGAGCTTGGCATGGAAAAGGGACTTACCAACAAAGAAGTCATTAAATGCAGTCAGCAGCTGGATGAGCTGCTCAACGTATATAATAAGGTGATGGGTGAGAGTCAGCTTACCTCTTCTGTATAATTTCGTATAAGGGGATAACGTTGCAGACAGCTGATAATGATTAAACATAATTCAAGTATGAATGTACTTATAAATAATAGTTTCTGATCACAAGGTTTTCTGACGGTGCGTAGGTCTGGAAACCTTGTTTATTTTTTCATGTAGTTGAGTTCAGCACCGATAGACTGTAAGATTTCTTTCTTAAGTTCTCGCTTCTGTTCTAAAACTTCTCTGCTATAACCAGGGGCCAAATGGTTGATATACTTATTAAGATCCTCTAAGTCAGACTGTGCTTCTGTTTTTAATTCTTCAAGGTTGGTGATCCTCTTGTGTAATGGTTCGTTCCAATTTAACATGTAGCTCAGCTCCTGAAAAAATAAATATTTTGATCTAGTATATCCAGCTTTGCTGCTAGAATATACATTTCCGGCAGCTCACTTCTGAATAATAGATAAAAAAACGACCTGACACTCCATTGAGCGTTAGGTCGTTTTCTGGTCTTTTTCCTCAGCACCCATTTCTTTTCCTAAGAGTACGATCGATTGATTGATCCTCCATACATAGTATAGATGGTGGACGAGGTCACTTTCGCTTCCGTTATGGGCAGGCGCGTATTGTTCGATCTGTTTTCTCTCTTCATTCATATTATATGTGACTCCGCTTCGGTCTCCTGTCGACATCATGTGAGTTAAAGTCTCTATATTGTACTTGAATTTATTCTCCATTGACGTAAAGACGGCCTCGAACTCTTGCGGATAAGTAAAATGCTTTTGATAAGAAGAGGCTAGCAGATGTTTCGCGTAATAGTTGGTCGCTGTGAAAATGGTGATCCATCGCGGAAGTTCTCGATGTCTTAAGGCTCCCGGTCGTTGAAGAAGTGATTTAGATTCGTCTTTGATCGCTTGAACCTTCTCATCCATTTTAAAGGCAAGGTCCGCTAACTCCTTAATGTCCATAGGTTCATGAAAACTGCGAATGTACTGCGTAACGTATGAACTGAGTTCCTCAAGATAGTCATTAAAGGCTTCTGATACCTTTTCCATCGTTTTTTTGGGAAAAATCAAAGCCGCAATGGTTAGGGCAATGGCAGCTCCTGCAATGGTGTCAATCACGCGTGCGCCTAATAGAGTGAAGCTGATTCCGCCTAGTAATAGGTCATACATAAAAGCGATGAGCAATGTGATGAACATACTCATTAAGGTGTAAGATACAGCAAAAATATAAAAGGATAAAAATACAACGATAAAAAGAAGAACAATTTCTATTACAGAATGTCCTGAAACAGCTTTGGCTAATATAAATCCAAGTACGGCTCCAATGACTGTTCCTACTGATCGTTGCAAACCTTTCATATAAGTACGGCCAACTGTCTCTGTACCAAGCTGAACAATAAAGGTAGTTAGCAATACCCAGTAGGGCTGAACGGGTGAGATGATATGCCCGACAATAATTGCGATCGTGCCGGCAATTAACGACTGGTAGGCCTTCTTTGTAGATGGCTTTAACTTCTGACTTTCTTCTTCATCTTTGTCGTCCGTATCGCTCGTCTCATCTTTCTCTTTTGGTACATGTGTTTGACCTGATTGCAGTGACTGTTGGATGGCTAACGCTCCATTCGTTACATGTTTAGCAATCGATTCGATTCGACGTATTAAGTAGAGCCATCCCTCAGGTTGTGAATGTTGTCTCGCAAACAGATTGTTTATCATCTGGCGCAACTCTTCGGTAGCTTCTTGAGCCACTGTAAGGTTTTGTACTTCATAATCTTGTGAAAGGACTTCTGCTTTGTGGAGGGCAGTAATGACCTTAATTAAGAGTTCTCGTAATTCTTTCGCTTCTAATGCCTCCCCCTTTTTCAACTGTTGGAGGGAGTCTGTCAGGGTTACAACGAGCATCGATGTATCAAATACATACAACCTTAACTGTGCTGTAGTAAGACCAGGCCAGACTTCTTTGACATCCTGGGTGTTAAGGTCTGTTGCGACATGACTTGCATATTCCCTGAGCTTGCTGACGTTATATTGTAGTTTTTTTATACGAGAATCACTGGTCTTTGGGTCCTGAATGGTTTCAATTAAAAGACCGAACGTTAAGTTTGCCTGAATATGAAAAGAACGCATGCTTCTTTTTAACAACTGGGCTGAATCTTTAAAAATGATAAAGTTATATAAGAAAGCGAAAGATGTCCCGATTACAATTCCTAAATAAAACCAGGGGAATTGGCTAGGTGCCAGTCCTAAAAAAGAAGATAAATAAACAGTCATAAACCCAATCATGCCAAGGGAAAAATAGCGGCTCCCGAAACGTGAAAAGTAAAATCCACAAAAAATAATCAGAATCATGAGAGCGGAGACTAGGTAAGCGTTCGAGGCTAACAAAGAACCTGCCGTCACTCCGCATGCAGCTGATACTCCCAGCAGCAAGGTGGTTACTTTCTTCTTCTCTTTAGTATCATCCATAACCGTCATAATACCGAGCATACCTGTGATTCCTGCCACAATAGCCGGCATCAGCGGAGGTTGTCCTAATAAACGCAGGACAAAGATAACGGTAACGACAGAGGAAATTAAACTAATTGTCGCTTTTCCAGCCTGATTGAGCCGTTTTCTGCCAGGGTCTGAGGCGAGAAAACGGCTGATCCAATAATTCTTTCTTTGTAATAGCTTCAATGTTTCATCAACCTCTTTAATAAGTATCGCTTTTTCTACTCTCCTAATCGTAAGTCTCCTTGCCGGTCAATTCAACTGTTTTAGCTTAAAAAACTGTGATAAATACCTGTGCTTAGCAGGTAGAGGGTAATTAGAGTAAACACGAGAAGGAGGGTGAAGAATTGTTTTTTTGACAAGGAAACGATCAGGGCATTATTTGGATCGAATACATAACTCCAAATATAAAGGCCAATTACGACAAGCATGACCAACCCAATCGCTAAATTAATCATGTGAACTCTCCTCATAAGAAATAATTTATGAAAATATAGAATAGTGTATAAATTGGCAGGAGAACTACTATACTAGTAATAGATAGGGAAGAAAAGGTATGACTATTCGACAAAAATCGATAGATTCGTCTTGCATCCTCTGTATAGGGTTGTTATAATTTGAATTACGGTTTTGAAATAAGAATGAGTTTGCAGGTGTAGCTTAATGGTAAAACCTCAGCCAAGAGCGATACTTCATTGAGTATGCTTCGAGTTGCCCGCCCCGATTAGCTTCTTTGAATGGGCTAGCAGAGGTAAGGGCATGTTAAAACGCGGTTAATGAAAACATATACCATGCGGGTGTAGTTTAGTGGTAAAACCTCAGCCTTCCAAGCTGATGACGAGGGTTCGATTCCCTTCACCCGCTCCATGATTACCAATTGGGTAGGAAGCTATTATTACTAAATATGTGAGCCAACGCAGTGTTTCGTTTATTTAACTAACGAAGCATTGCGTTTTTTAATGAAACTGATAGGATACATAGATAGTAAGGAGTGACGTGCTATGAAAAAATTAAGAAGTATGCTGCAACAAATAGACGGTAAGAGTTATAAAGGTTATAAGCAAATCCAGGGGCGTTATTTTTTTTCATCTTATGAGTTGATGATTGACTATGTTCAAGGGGATCCATTTGCGGCCCCTTCAAAAATCCGGCTACGCATCCCGGATAAAACACGTAAGATCGACAAGGAATGGACGTCGACGAGGAAGCGAAAGGTTTTTGCTGAAGATGTCGTGACGAGAAAAGTAGCTGCAGTGATTGGCCAATCCAACTCTGATGTGCGCGGTTCGGGGAAAAGCGGCCTAGTTGCCATTGACCGGCCTGGGCAGGAAGTGTTAGAGCGGACAGCGGTCAGTTTTGAAAATGGGTACACAACTGTTTGCTTAACAGTTGGTCTGCCCGCAAACGGCCGCAGAATTAATGGAAAGCAGGCGGAGAAATTATTTTTCCAACTGCTTCCTGACCTCATAGAAAAGTCTGTTCTAAGTATAACAGATCAGGAAATAACAGAAGCGGTAAAATTAGCAGATCAGCATGAGGCGATTTTGAATAAAATGAAGGAAGCAGGCTACATTTCGTTTGTGGCAGATGGGGCTATTTTACCTCGTGCGAGCGGGGTAAGCGACAAACCGATGAAGGACGCGGTAGCTTTTCAAAGTCCTGAAGCCAACCGAATTTCGATTGATTTGCCGCACCGTGAACAGCCGCTGACAGGAATGGCGATTCGTAAAGGAATTGTGCTTATTGTTGGTGGAGGTTATCATGGAAAAAGTACGTTATTAAAAGCGATCGAGCGCGGGGTTTATCCGCATATTAAAGGGGACGGCCGCGAATATGTGGTGACAGATCCACAGGCTGTTAAAGTCAGAGCTGAAGATGGTCGTCAGGTGAGCAATGTTGACATTTCACCTTTTATTAAAAATCTGCCTCACGGCGTGGATACGACGCAATTTTCAACAGAGAATGCCAGTGGCAGTACTTCACAGGCCGCGAATGTGATTGAGGCGATTGAAGCTGGTGCAGATACGCTGTTAATCGATGAAGATACAAGTGCCACCAACTTCATGATTCGGGATGAGCGCATGCAGGAGCTTGTTGTTCGTGAGAAGGAACCGATCACCCCGTTTATTGATAAAATAAGGCAGATGCGTGATGAACTTGATGTATCTACCATACTAGTGATGGGCGGCTCTGGAGATTATTTTCATGCGGCTGATGAAGTTATTATGATGGATCAATATGTTCCACATCAGGTAACAGAGCAAGCCAAACAAATTGCAGCCAAATATCCAAGTAAACGAGAATCAGTAGCTGAGTCGTTTGGAACGCTGCCAGCCAGATCGTTTGAACCTCAATCCATTCAAGCGAGAAAAGGGAAGAAAGAGAAAGTGCAGGCGAAAGGCAGAACGCTCATTTTAATGGGAAGAACAGAAGTGACGCTCGATGCTGTTGAACAACTGGTCGATACATCACAAACGAGATTAGTGGCCGATCTTTTGTTACATTTAGATAAAAAAGGTTGGTTAAAGCAGAAGCAGCCTTTACATGAACTGCTGAATAAAATTGACCAACAGCTTGATGAGCAGGGACTTGCATCGTTTGCTCCTTTTAAGGATCAGCATCCAGGGGAATTAGCACGTCCCCGCCGGTTTGAAATTGCAAGTGCGCTTAATCGGCTGCGTACGGCTAAAGTAAACGATATAAGATAAATGGTTAGAAAGGAGGTAGTCAAGGTGGACATTCGCACATTCAAAGAAGAAGTCGTTGCATACAGTAAAGAAGTTGGCATAGACAAAATCGGTTTTGCCTCTGTCGATGTATTTGGAGAACTGAAAGCAAGACTGAAGAGACAACAAGACCTTGGCTATCAATCCGGATTTGAGAAAGGTAGTCTTGAGGAGCGGACTGAACCGAATCGCTTGCTTCCAGGAGCTCAATCGATCATTTCCGTTGCGCTTGCCTATCCTTCGAAAATGCACGATGCTCCCCGCAGTGTGAAAGGAGAACGGCGTGGGATTTTTTGTCGTGCTTCTTGGGGCAGGGATTATCATGATGTGCTGCGGGACCGTTTGCAGAAATTAGCTGCGTTTATTAAGGAACGTTTTCCAGAAGCAGAACTGTCTTCTATGGTTGATACGGGCGAATTATCTGATCGAGCTGTGGCCGAACGTGCTGGGATTGGTTTTAGTGGAAAAAATAGTGCAATTATTACCGAAGAATTCGGCTCATACGTGTATTTAGGCGAAATGGTGACGAACATTCCGTTTGAACCCGATGAACCAGTTGATGACAGTTGTGGGGATTGCAATATATGTGTAGATACGTGTCCAACTGGAGCACTTGTGGAGGGCGGTCAGCTGAATGCCCAGCGATGCATTGCCTTTTTAACGCAGACGAAAGATTTTCTTCCTGATGAATTTAGAACTAAACTCGGGAACAGGTTGTATGGGTGTGATACCTGTCAGACGGTTTGTCCGAAAAACAGGAAGAAAGACTTTCATAATCATAAAGAATTTGAACCGGACCCAGAAGTGGCTAAACCAAAACTGATTCCATTGCTCTCGATTTCAAATCGTGAATTTAAAGAAAAGTTTGGCCCGGTGTCGGGATCATGGCGTGGGAAAAAACCAATTCAGCGAAATGCGATTCTGGCTCTAGCTCATTATAAAGACAAAACGGCAGTAGATGAGTTGATTCGCTTGATGAAAGATGATCCGAGACCTGTTATTAGAGGAACAGCTGCTTATGGACTTGGGAAAATCGGAACAGCAGCATGCTACGCTGCCATTGAGGAAGCGCAAGCTGCAGAAGAAAATGAAGATGTGCTTTTTGAAATGGAAAAGGGCCTGCAATTTCAAAATCAATAATATAGTATACCTTTTCATTTAGAGATAGATTATTGTATAATAGAAAAAAATGTTAATAAGGGGACTATCTATGAATCATCCATCTTATTTGTATTATGACGTGTTTGATTCCCCTGTGGGCCCGATAACTGTGTTGGCTGATGACAAAGGGGTAAACCGGATTGATTATGGACAGTTTGAAGAACGAATAACATTTTACCAGGCATGGACGAAGAGGCATTTTTTAAGAGGTGAGTTTAAACAAGACGCCGAGCACCAATATGTGAAGCAAACTAAGATGGAGATTAATGAATACTTCAGTGGTGACCGTAAACAGTTTACAATTCCGCTTAATTGTTATGGTACATCTTTTCAAAGAAGTGTGTGGAGAGCACTGCTTTATAAGATCCCTCATGGCGAGGTGAAATCTTATAAGGAGGTTGCTGAAGTATTGCAGGCTCCAAAGTCAGTTCGGGCAGTAGGCGGTGCTGTCAACAAAAACCCTTTCTCTATCGTTGTTCCTTGTCACCGGGTGATTGGGAGTAATGGGAAGCTGGTAGGTTATGCTGGCGGATTAGATAAAAAGCAGAAGCTGCTGGAATGGGAAGGAAATCCACAGCTTCAGCAAGCTAAATAGTAGAATTTTTTAAAAAAGATGCGCCTGGCGCATCTTTTTTTGTGAGCGCAATAAGAGGAGAGTGAACATCGGCAAACAAAGCAATGCTCATGGTTTTAAATTTTCGCTCATAACTTAGTAAAAAGGGGCGATGTGAATGGAAGCTTTAAAGAAGTACTGGGAAGACATCATGAAGCGGTTAATGGATCAGCAGGAGGAACCTTGGCTGGAACGCAAAGTTACAAACTTGCATGAAAGAGGACAGCAAGTTAAACGTGCTACGTTCGGTGTAAAGCCTTATCATAGAGTGCGGTATGAGAATGATAGTAATATTTCATATATGTTGTCTTTGTCTCTCCTTATTAAAGATCGGCAGAATTATTACTTAGAAGAAGGGGTTTATCCATGTAAGGCATTTTTAAATGAGGGGAAGTTAATAAAACAGGTAACCGAAACTGAAACAAGTAGAGTTGGGGAAGAGCGGCTCGCGTCAGCCTTTATGAATAAGCATCAAGATCAGCGGCTTCCTTTCAAATATGATAGGAGGGCGGCTGTTCAGTATGCTGAACGATGGTGGGATAGTTACAATCCAGCTTACAAACATTTTGACGTAGATTGCACCAACTATGTTTCTCAATGCCTTCGTGCTGGCGGCGCTCCAATGTGGGGGCAGTCGAATCGTGGGAGGGGCTGGTGGTATTCAGGTTCTAGCTGGAGTTACAGTTGGGCTGTTGCCCACTCGCTTCGTTGGTACTTAAGCGGGGCAAGGCAAGGATTGACAGCAAAAGAAGTAACAGATGCAGCTCTGCTATCACCAGGTGACGTCATTTGTTATGATTTCGAGGGAGATGGGCGTTTTGATCATAATACGATTGTAGTAAAAATGACAAGTAAAGGTCTGCCTTTAGTTAATGCCCATACGACTAACAGCCGGCACCGGTATTGGGATTATGAAGATTCTACAGCCTATACTCCCTCTATTCAATATAAATTTTTCAAGATAGGAGCAGAATGAATATGGTATAATAGTCAGGTTGATTCTGTACACAACGAGGTGAACAAAATGGCTAACCATATCGTATTATTTCAACCAGAAATCCCTGCAAATACAGGTAATATTGCTCGAACATGTCTAGCTACGGATACTCAGTTGCATTTGATTCGGCCGCTTGGCTTCTCAACGGATGACAAGATGCTTAAAAGAGCTGGTCTTGATTATTGGCATGATGTGACAATAAACTATTATGATTCAATTGAAGAGCTTTATGCATCGTATCCGAACGGGGAATTTTACTATATTGAGAATTTTGGCACTCGGTCATATGCTGACTTTGATTTTAGCAATGAGGAACAAGAGTGGTTTTTCGTATTTGGAAGGGAATCAGATGGCATACCTATGGTGTTGCTGGAAGGATTAGAGGATCGCTGTTTGCGAATTCCTATGACGGAAAAAGTCCGGTCATTAAATTTAGCGAACACAGCATCAATCATACTATTCAATGCTTTAAAACAGCAGAGTTTTCCTGGTTTAATTAAATAGGATTTTTTCATGAAAAAATCGCATCCCGGTCAGGGGTGCGATTTTGTACATACATTACTTTTTAGGTCTACCTGCTTTCGTGTCATATCCTGATGAAAAAATAGATACTAAGTACGTCACACAAACCAAAATAATTAATGTTAATTTCATGTATGTCGGCCTCCTTTAAAGTCTATAAAGACAAGCATGCTGTTGTTTATTATACCCCATAACCTGATTAATGTGAATCGCTTGTCTATGGAATATCTTAAGAAATTACCAATGGCTGGGTTAAATGCCTACACAATAGGATTTTTCCCCACATAGATTGAAACGTAGGTGAATAACCAAGGTTGAAATGGAGGAATAGTAATGGATCAGTACCAGCCCTATCCTTATCAGTATGGGTATTATGATGAGGAACATGCACGAATTGCTGATCAACAGATATTTGGATATGAACACGGCTATGATGAAGATCGATTTTTTGGAGGACCTTTTTTCGGAGGTCCATTTGTAGGAGGATTCCTTGGTGGTTTGTTAGGAAGCGTCATCATCCCGCCTGGGGGATATGGAGGATATTATGGTCCTGGTCCAGGACCTGGGCAAGGGCCTGGCTACGGTCCGGGATATGGATACGGCTATGAATATCCACCGCCATATGGACGTCCGCCTTATTATGGATCTCCATGGTAAAAATAGTTGCAATAGCCGTCGAATAGGCGGCTATTTTCTTATATTATGGTACAATATGTATATATTATAAGACCAATTTATTGATATTAGGGTAATGAAAAGGAGAGTAGGTACTGTGAAGGCTGTCATGATGTCGTTCTTGTTGGGAAGCTTTTGTTTGTCTCTGGCTGCGTGCGATCATGCGCAGGGGGAAGAAGAACAAGCCAAAGATCCGATAACCGTTACTCTTGAGAAAAAAGAGGACAAGGATCAGGAATCTGACAAAAAAGTAAACAATGAAGCAAAAGAGAAAGAGGATGTTAATAACCAATCTGATGAAGAAAAAAATCCACAATCTCAAGAAACAGATGATGAACTGCTCCTGCAAGGCACCGAAGACAACCAGAGTTTAAACACTGCTGAACCAGACTACTCAACTGGCTCAACAGAGAGCAATTATACATATCAAGAAAGTGACAGGTCTGATTATAGTTCACCATCTTATAGTTATTCTGAAGAGCGTTCTCAAAGTGGAACCCCAACGACTACACCCTCTTATGACTATACAGAAAATAAGAGTGGCAGTAGTAAAACAGAAGAAGCTGACCAGAGTTCAACTGAGGAAGAGGGGAGGGAGAAGGATCCTGAGAAGCCACAAAAACCACAAAATCCAGAAGATCCTAAAGCTCCGGATACTGGAGATAAGAAAGAACCTGAACCCCAACCCGAATCAGATCCAAGCGACCAGACAGGTGGGGAGACCGGTTCCAATAACGGTACAGAAGAAGATAAAGAACAAGAAACAAGTGATGACTCTCAGGAAGCAGATAAATCAGGTGATTCCTCTGAAGAGAACCCTTCAACTGAGGAGAGCTCTTTAAATGAAGATCCGGAAAATAAACGAGAAAATTAATCAATAAAAAAGTCGCCCGATATGAAGTGAAGTGACCCCATAAAGTTAGACAATTATTTATTAAGCAGCTTGCTGGGCATGAGTTCTGAATTGTATGGGACTCATGCCTAATTTTGCTTTGATTCGTTTGTTATTGTAATAATCCATATACTTATCTAATTCTTCCTTAAAATGATCTATACTTTCAAATTCATTCCGGTAGAAAAATTCAGACTTCATAATTCCAAAGAAGTTCTCAATGACGGCGTTGTCATAACAGTTTCCTTTACGTGACATACTTTGTGTTATCCCACGTTTCTTTAAGGTATGGTGATATTCTTTCATCTGGTAATGCCAACCCTGGTCAGAGTGGATCATTAAGTTGTCATCTCCTGTTAATCGTTCAAATGACATTTCTAACATGGCTGAGACTAACGAGTAAGACGGCCTGGAAGGGATGGTATAGGTGATAATTTCTCCATTAAACAAATCAAGAATAGGAGATAAGTAAAGCTTTTCCCCGAATAATCTTATACTGCGCGGGGTAGTTTGTATAGTTCTTTACAAATACATCTTCACCAAAAGCCTCATATTGTTTTATCCATTGATGGAGGTTACTATGATGTGCACCAATGGATTGGGTAATAGCGCCCCCGCTTTCGTTGCCATATAGATATCGCTTTACGGCTTGTACTTTGTCTTCTGGAGAAAATTTCACCATAAAAAACTGCACCTCCAATTTGTTAGTTGTGTCTAACAATTGGGGTGCAGTTCAATAGAGGCGACTTTTTGCTATTAAATGTTTGTTGTATTTAACGTTTCTCCTTGAGATTCGTATCCTTTCATATACTTAATGCGACGCTGAGCAGAGGTCTCATTAACTTGCTCGTCAGCGTGATAGGAGGAACGGACCATTGGGCCTGCTTCACAATGTTTGAAGCCTTTTTCCATGGCAATTTTCTTTAATTCTTCAAACTCATCCGGGTGATAATAACGTTCGACGTTCAAGTGCTTTTTCGTTGGCTGCAAATATTGACCGATCGTCATGATATCAACGTTATGGGCAAGAAGATCATCCATAGCCTGGACAATTTCTTCTTTTGTTTCTCCAAGTCCGA
This sequence comes from Halobacillus naozhouensis, assembly GCF_029714185.1. Classification (NCBI taxonomy): domain Bacteria; kingdom Bacillati; phylum Bacillota; class Bacilli; order Caryophanales; family Bacillaceae; genus Halobacillus; species Halobacillus naozhouensis. Next base: position 1,196,130 of record NZ_CP121671.1, read on the forward strand.
CCATGATACTTGATTTTGTTGGTGTATTTGGACGAATTTCTTTCACGCGTTTCAGTAATTCGAGCGAACGGTCGTACATTGCACGGGCACGAACTTTTTTAGTTAAACGGCGGACTGTTTCGATGTTGTGGTTAAAGATGTCCGGTTCACCATCCATTAGAGTGTGCAGGCTTTCGTAGTCACCTTTCATATCAGAAGGCAGGATTTCAACTGTACAGCCTGGGACTTTACGACGGATCGCCTTTACGGTTTCGCCAAAAACAGCAGCACCGCCATCTTTTAAGTCGTCGCGGGCTACTGCTGTAACGACAACGTGTTTAAGTTGCATGATTTCCACAGATTCAGCTACTCGTTCTGGTTCGCCCCAGTCTAGCTCGTTTGGCAGGCCTGTCTTAACAGCGCAGAAGCGGCAGCCACGTGTACATGTGTCTCCTAAAATCATAAAAGTAGCTGTTTTTCTTTCACTCCAGCACTCGTGAATGTTTGGGCAGCGTGCTTCCTCGCATACCGTATTTAGCTTCTTATCACGCATGAGTTTCTTTAGACCCGTGTAAGACTTGTTCGTGTTAATTTTAATTTTCAGCCAATCTGGTTTTCTTATGTAATCCTGATTCTTCTTTGCCATGATCGATCCACTCCTCAGAAGGTGATTTTTTATTTTTATATTATCGGGAATAATTCCACTTGTCATTGCTGTATTTTTCTTCAGCAATTTGATTCACTTCAGACCATTGTTCTTCATTTAAATGAAACGGCTCAAGATGCAAGTTTAATCCTTTTTCGAATCCCTTTTGAAAAGCTGCTTTTACTTCAGAATACGACCTTTTAACGGGACTCAAATTGTTAATGGAAATGGCTTTATCACTAAAGGCTTTACGAGCTCTCTCCTTGATTCGCTCATTCTTGTAAATAAACATATCGAAAAGTTTAGTTTCATCGACTTCTATTGGAATCGATCCGTGTTGGAGGATGATGCCTTTTTTCCTCGTTTGAGCACTGCCGGCAGCTTTCTTACCATCTACGATCAGTTCATACCACGAGGGTTCTTCAAAACAAACTGCCGAACCATTTGTGTCGGGTTTCCCTTCAGGGATGGCAAATTCAGCGGCGATGTCGAGTTCCTTAAAACCTTCCAATAATCCTTGTGAAATAACTAAGTAAGCCTCTTTTACAGAAGCAGGCATATCAGGGTGTTGTTCTGAAACAATGACGCTGTATGTAAGTTCATTGTCATGAAGGACAGCACGACCACCCGTTTGCCGGCGGACAAGATCATATCCATGGCTTTTCACGCTGTCCACATCAATCTTTCCGTGAACTTTTTGAAAATAACCAACGGATAGACCAGCTGGATCCCAGCCATAAAAGCGTAAAACAGGAGGAATTTTTCCTTCCCGATGCCAATTCATCAATGCTTCATCCAAAGCCATATTTAAGGCTGGAGTGAGGTGATTAGAATCGACATAATACCATGTTTCCATCATGTTAGCCTTCTTTCCACTATAAAATTCTTTACCAGGTTAAAATATTCAAGACAATTCTAACAAGGGGCAATATGTAAGTCAAAATATGTATTGAATAAAAGTAATACATTTATTAGTCAGTGTACACCCTTGTCCAATGAATGGCTAGGCTTGTACTAATCTTCATGATAACAAGTTTTAAAGACTTTCTAAATGTTCTGCGAGATTCATTTTTTTATAAGGTGGGGCATAGAATGAAATTAACTTCTGGTTGTTACGACGAGGGAGGTCGTTAAGTGGATATTTTAAAAAGAATCCAGGAACGAAGAGAGCAAGAAGAGGAATTGAAGTGGGAAGGTACCTTTCGAGAATACTTGGATCTATTAAAAGAAAAGCCGCATTTAGCCCAGTCCGCTCACTCGCGTGTATATAATATGGTTACACAAGCTGGTGTAGAAGAGGAAGAAAATGGTCATAAGAAGTATGCTTTTTTTGACGAAGATATTTATGGGCTGGATGAGGCAATGGAACGACTCGTGGAAGAGTATTTCCATCCGGCTGCCAGAAGGTTAGATGTAAGAAAAAGAATCCTATTATTAATGGGACCTGTAAGCGGCGGTAAATCAACCCTTGTAAATTTATTAAAACGAGGACTTGAAAAGTATTCGTATACTGATGATGGAGCTGTATTTGCGATTAAGGGATGTCCGATGCACGAGGACCCTCTTCATATGATCCCACATCATTTAAGGGATGAATTTAGAGAGGAGTATGGCATTCGAGTTGAAGGAAGTCTTTCTCCATTAAACACGATGCGTCTTGAGCAAGATTACGAAGGTCGTATGGAAGATGTATTGGTGGAGCGAATTTTCTTCTCGGAAGATAAACGAACGGGGATTGGTACGTTTAGTCCATCCGATCCGAAGTCCCAGGATATTGCAGATTTGACAGGCTCTATTGACTTTTCCACCATTGCTGAATACGGGTCAGAGTCTGATCCGAGGGCGTACCGTTTCGATGGGGAATTGAATAAGGCCAACCGAGGCATGATGGAATTCCAGGAGATGTTAAAGTGTGATGAGAAGTTCCTTTGGCATTTGTTAAGCCTGACACAGGAAGGAAATTTTAAAGCGGGTCGGTTTGCCTTGATTTCAGCCGATGAGCTGATCGTAGCCCATACTAACGAAGCGGAATATCGCTCTTTTATAGCCAACAAGAAAAATGAGGCACTCCATTCTCGGATGATTGTCATGCCTGTTCCATATAACCTGAAAGTCACACAAGAGGAAAGAATTTATGAGAAAATGATTCGCGAAAGTGATATACGTAACGTCCATATTGCCCCACATACATTGAAAGTGGCCGCGATGTTTACGATCCTAACACGTTTGAAAGAATCGAAGAAAGCATCAGTCGATGTGTTGAAGAAGATGTATCTATACGACGGGGAAAGTGTCGAAGGCTTTAGTGATGTAGATGTCGAGGAACTGAAGAAAGAATTTTCGGATGAAGGAATGAGCGGGATTGACCCACGTTATGTCATAAACCGAATTTCCTCCACCATTATTAAAAAAGAAATGACTTCCATTAATGCACTTGACGTCCTTCGTTCTCTTAAAGACGGGCTGGATAGTCACCCGTCAATTTCTAAGGAAGATAAAGAGCGGTATTTAGAATTTATTTCACTTGCCAGAAAGCAATATGATGACCTGGCTAAGAAAGAAGTTCAAAAAGCATTCGTTTATTCCTATGAAGAGTCTGCTCGAACACTTATGGATAATTATTTGGATAATGTCGAGGCTTATTGCAATAAGGCTAAACTAAGGGATCCGCTGACAGGGGAAGAATTGAATCCAGATGAGCGGTTGATGCGCTCGATTGAGGAACAAATCGGTGTCTCTGAAAATGCAAAAAAAGCTTTCCGGGAAGAAATCCTTATCCGAATCTCAGCTTATGCACGTAAAGGCAAGAAGTTCGATTATCAATCTCACGAACGGCTTCGTGAAGCGATTCAGAAAAAACTATTCGCTGATCTTAAGGATATTGTCAAGATTACGACTTCTACGAAGACACCAGATGAACAGCAGCTGAAGAAGATTAATGAAGTGGTAGCGACTTTAATTGATGAGCATGGGTACAATTCAACTTCAGCTAATGAACTATTAAAATATGTAGGAAGTTTATTAAATCGGTAACCAAGCTAAGGCAAAAGCCAGGCCATCGACTTTCAGATGGTCTGGCTTAACTTTTTAACCCCATGGTGGCGAACACCATTCCCTTTCCTTCATTGGAAATCCGGTTCAAGCGAACTTGTTTTTTATTATCCTCCAAACATCTAATCCAATAACTCCTACAATGCCATCTTATTCAGATGGACATCCTTTTTACTTTTCTAGTAAACAGGTTTTACATATTATAAAAATGGGAATAATAAGGAGCGGCAATCCTAGTCGTCTAGTCAAAATTCGACAACATCAGCGAGGTGGATGTCTTTTTACAATGGGTCGAGTAATAACTGAAAATATTGAATATTCCCATTACATCGCTTTAGTAATAAAAAGTGAAAAAGGCACCCCATTGCTGCATCTTTCTTGTTATAATAGAAGTGTTGTTTAGGCTTCAAAAAATAAGTGCTATATGTTGAATTTCGAGACGTTTCGACACTATAATAGAATGTGTATTTGCAAACGTTTACGTTCTAGCATTGGACAACAACTACTTGTGGGGGTATTTAGACGTGTCAAAACAAGGCTCCAGTGAAAGCTTTTGGGAAAAATTTCACGGCCCCAATATGGGGTATATTGAGGAACAATATGAGTTATATCTAACAGATGCAAATTCTGTCGACGCTACATTAAAAGAACTATTTGATGCTCACGGTGCACCAGCATGGATGAGTACATCAGCGTCTCCAGCAACGAATGGAGAAGCACAAGCTTCTTCAGAAGATATTATTAAAGTGACCTCAGCATTGAAACTTGTTGAGGCTATTCGTCGTCATGGACATCTAGAGGCAAACATCTATGCTGTAGGCGGTAAGGACCGTCAGGAATCACAGCTGACAGACATTGAGAATTATGGATTGACTGAGGATGACTTAAAGAGAATTCCGGCTGAATGGATATGGCCAGAGTCCCCTGTCAAACTAGATAACGCTTTAAATGTTGTCCGCACACTCAAAGAAAGGTACTCAGGTACAATTTCCTTTGAGTATGACCATGTAAACAATGATGATGAACGAATGTGGCTGCAAAATAAAGTAGAGTCAGCGGCCTTTCAAGTGAATTTAGGAAAAGAAGAGAAGAAACAGCTTCTTAAAAGGCTGGCCGATGTAGAAGGTTTTGAGAACTTCCTGGCTAAAACGTTTGTTGCACAAAAACGTTTCTCTATTGAAGGCCTGGATGTAATGGTCCCGATGTTGGATCACCTCGTCCAAGCTGCTTCTGCTGATAAAATTAATCATATTATGATGGGTATGGCCCACCGAGGAAGATTAAATGTGCTTGCTCATGTATTAGGCAAGCCTTACGATCGGATTTTTTCTGAGTTTCATCATTCTCCAAATAAAGAACTGGTACCTTCAGAAGGATCTACAGGCATTAACTACGGATGGACAGGCGATGTGAAATATCACTTTGGTGCCCGGCGCGAAATTGGTGATGGAGAGCAAAAGAGCACTCGTGTCACACTAAGTCACAACCCATCTCACTTAGAGTACGTAAATCCTGTGGTTCAAGGTTTTACCAGAGCCGCTCAAGATGATCGTTCAAAACCGGGATATGCTCAAATGTATGAGGACGAAGCATTCGGTGTGCTCATTCATGGTGACGCTGCCTTTATTGGTGAGGGTGTTGTCGCTGAAGGGCTGAATATGAGTGACTTACCTGGGTATCGGACAGGTGGAACTCTCCATATTATTGCTAATAACTTAGTAGGTTTCACAACGAACAGACGTGATGGCCGTTCAACAAGATATGCAAGTGATCTGGCTAAAGGGTTTGAAATTCCTGTTATTCATGTGAATGCGGATGATCCTGTAGCTTGTTTATCTGCCATCTCACTAGCTTATGAGTATCGTCAGAAGTTTCATAAGGATATTTTGATTGATTTAGTTGGTTATCGTCGTTATGGTCACAATGAAATAGATGAGCCACGCTCCACACAGCCGAAGCTTTATAAGGAAATCGATGATCACCTGACAGTGGCTAATTTATTTGAAGAGACGCTTGTGGGTGAAGGTTATGTTGAAGAAGGAACTCTTTCACAAATGAATGAGGAAATTGAGAAAAACCTTCGTGAAACTTATAATAATATGAAAGAAAATGAGAACGAAGAAGCTGATGTAAAAGGTCGGCCAGGTGGTGTTGAGCGTCCGCTTGACGAAATCGAAACGAAAGTAGACGTTGACCGTCTGAAACAGTTGAATCAGGGTCTGCTCAAACGACCAGAAGGATTTAACGGGTTTAAAAAATTAGAAAAAATTCTACAGCGCCGAAGCAATATGCTGGATGACGGAAATAAGGTAGATTGGGGTGCGGCGGAAGCTCTCGCTTTTGCATCGATCTTAGAAGATGGAACTCCAATAAGAATTACGGGACAAGATACGGAGCGAGGAACATTTGCCCATCGACATATGGTTCTTCATGATATTGAAACGGATGAAACATACAGTCCGCTTCATGGATTAGAACAGGCTAAGGCGTCCTTTGATATTTATAATAGTCCGTTGTCTGAAGCTGGCGTGCTTGGCTTTGAATATGGATACAGTGTACAAGCTGCTGAATCCCTTGTTATTTGGGAAGCGCAATTCGGTGATTTCGCTAATGCGGGTCAGGTTATTTTTGACCAGTTTGTTGCAGCCGGCCGGGCAAAATGGGGAGAGAAATCAAGTATGATATTCTTGCTTCCTCATGGATATGAAGGTCAGGGTCCTGAACACTCTAGTGCGAGACTGGAACGTTTCTTACAATTAGCTGCTGAAAATAACTGGACAGTGGCAAACGTGACGTCTTCAGCTCAATATTTTCACTTGCTAAGGCGCCAGGCAGCGATAAGTAATAAAGAAGAGGCTAGACCATTAGTGGTCATGTCACCTAAGAGTCTGCTTCGTAACCAGAGAGTGGCTGTAGAAGCGGAACGTTTTAGTGATGGAAGCTTCCAATCGATCTTAAGACAGCCTGGTTTAACGAAAGAGGGCAAAGCGAAGGAAAAAGTAAAATCATTGCTCATTGGCAGTGGTAAAATTATGGTCGAAATTGAAGATGCAGTGGAAAAGGCAGAAGACGGTAAGTTCGATACCATCGATGCAGTAAGAATTGAACAGATTTACCCATTCCCTGACAAGGCACTGGCTGAGATTCTGGAAACCTACCCAAATCTAGAAGAGCTTGTATGGGTCCAAGAGGAACCGCAAAATATGGGAAGCTGGTATTTTGTAGAAGGAATCCTTCACAAGCTGCTTAAAGAAGGACAAATTCACCGTTACGTAGGTAGACCGCATCGTGCATCTCCTTCCGTAGGTGAGCCAAACATTCATAAAACAGAACAAAACAGAATCATCCAGGAAGCATTACAGATGTCTAAAGGAGGAAAATCAAATGAAGGAAATTAAAGTTCCTGAATTAGCTGAATCCATTACAGAAGGCACGATTGCCGAGTGGCTCGTAAAAGAAGGAGATCAAGTAGAAAAAGGAGATCCAGTACTCGAGCTAGAGACAGATAAAGTAAATGTGGAAGTGAACGCTGATGCCAGCGGCGTAATCGCAGAACTTTTAAAAGAAGAAGGTGATGACGTAGAAGTCGGGGACGTGATCGCGAAAGTGGATGAGAACGGAGAAGCTGGCGGTTCTTCTGATGATAGCTCTGATAAAAAGCAAGAAGAAAAACAGGAAGAACCTAAAGAAGAAAAACAAGAACAGCAACAAAGTACTGCTGCAGAGCAAAAAGAAGAGAAGAAACAAGAAAGCAGTGAACAAGAAGGATCTAAAGGCGATGTGATTGCCACACCTGCAGCGCGTAAACGTGCGCGTGAGCTAGGGATCGATTTAAGTGAGATTTCTGCACGCGATCCATTAGGCCGAATTCGCCCGGAAGATGTAGATACTGCGGCTAGCAGCAAGAAAGAGAAAAAAGCAGCTCCTAAGCAGGAGAAGAAAGAAAGCAAGAAAGAATCAAGTGAAAAGACAGAATTTGATAAGCCGGTAGAGCGTGAGAAGATGTCCCGCCGCCGCCAAACGATCGCTAAGCGCCTGGTAGAAGCGCAGCAAAACTCTGCTATGCTTACAACGTTCAACGAAGTAGACATGACGAATGTAATGAATCTTCGTAAAGAACGTAAAGATTCGTTCTTGAAAAAGCATGATATTAAACTAGGATTCATGTCCTTCTTTACAAAGGCTGCTGTCGGGGCTCTGAAAGAATTCCCACTGATTAATGCTGAAATTCAAGGCAATGAAATTGTGAAGAAGCAATTCTATGATATCGGTATGGCTGTTTCAACAGAAGAAGGTTTGGTCGTTCCGGTTGTCCGCGATGCTGACCGTCTTGATTTCGCTGGCATTGAAAAAGGAATTGCTGATGTAGCTACGAAAGCTCGTAATAAAGAGCTTCAGCTAGAAGACTTGCAAGGCGGGTCCTTCACGATCACAAATGGTGGAATTTTCGGTTCTATGTTGTCTACACCAATCTTAAATTCACCACAAGTTGGTATCCTTGGCTTGCACAATATCGAGAAGCGAGCTAAAGTTATGCCTGATGATACGATCCAGGCGCGTCCGATGATGTACATTGCTCTTTCCTATGATCACCGAATCGTTGATGGTAAAGATGCTGTACAATTCCTACGCCGAATTAAAGAAATGATTGAAGATCCTTACGACTTATTATTAGAAGGATAAGAGATAGAAGGAAAAGCACCTTACTACTTGATGTAGTGAGGTGCTTTTTTTGCGTTTGTTGACTTTTTATCGAGGGGGCAGTGCGAATTCATGGTAATTCTACTGAAATCCGTTAGTATTCTGACAAACCCTGATAGAATTCTAGTAAGACCTTCAAAAAGTCCTGTCATAAGGAAGGGGGTTTTGACGCTTTATAACTCTGACCTTACTGCCTATCATTTTTTATTGGCCCAATGGTCGGTTTCTTACTTTAAAAAATAGGCATACATTTCTTTTTTCAGAAATAATCAAACCTTCGTTGATTTCGCTTCATCCATTGACATGGACCTGCATACGATAGAGTAATACTCAAAGCTAGGAGGGGAATTTGTAAATGGATGATAAGAAAAGTTTCGTAATTGCTGAAGACGACTGGTCCCTCCACCGGAAAGGCTATGATGATCAGCGCCGGCATCAGGAAAAAGTAAAAGATGCAATGAACAAACAGCTTCCTGATCTAATTACGGAAGAAAACATTGTGATGTCTAATGGGAAGAAAGTTGTAAAGATACCGATTCGGTCACTTGATGAATATAAGATTCGCTACAATCATGATAAGAATAAGCACGCAGGGCAAGGGGACGGAGATAGTGAAGTTGGAGATGTCTTAGGCAGGTCACAAGAGAAACAGGGCAAGCCCGGGCAAGGAGAAGGTGCTGGAGACCAGGCTGGAGAAGATTATTATGAGGCAGAAATCAGTCTCGCTGAGCTGGAAGAAGCATTTTTTAAAGAGTTGATGCTCCCGAACTTAGCTGAAAAGGAGAAAGACACGATTATTCATGAAGATATTGAATTTCGTGACATCCGTAAAACGGGTCTAACAGGAAATATCGATAAGAAGCGGACGATGTTAGAAGCGTATAAACGTAATGCGCTTGGCGGCAAAGCAACTTTTGCACCGATATACCCCGAAGATATTCGCTATAAAACGTGGACGGATCAGGAAAAGCCGGAATCAAAAGCAGTCGTTATCGCTATGATGGATACGAGTGGATCGATGGGTCAATGGGAAAAGTATATGGCCCGAAGCTTTTTCTTCTGGATGAATCGTTTCTTGAACAAAAATTATGAAACTGTTGATGTAGAGTTCATTGCACATCATACGCAGGCTAAAGTGGTCAGTGAAGAAGATTTCTTTTCTAAAGGAGAAAGCGGTGGAACGATTTGTTCCTCGGCCTATCGTCGAGCCCTTCAGCTTATTGACGAAAAATATTCGCCGGAACGTTATAATATTTATCCTTTTCACTTTTCCGATGGCGATAACTTGACTTCTGATAATAGACGGTGTATTTCATTAATTAATGACTTAATTGAAGTATCGCAAATGTTTGGGTATGGGGAAGTAAATCAATATAATCGCTCCTCCAGTTTGATGCAGGCATATAAATCCATTGATCATCCTAAATTCAGACATCATATTTTAAGAAAAAAGGTCGATGTGTTTCATGCTATGAAAGCGTTTTTTAATGATGAGGAAAGTGTAAAAGCTATGAGCTAAAGATGAGGAAAGTGTAGAAGCTATAAGCTAAAAGGGGGAGCCAGGTTCTAATGGAGCCTGGCTTCTTCGTATTTTATTAAGAAAAGGTTTTCTTTTCCACCAAAATGGGAAAGAGATAGGTACGCTGGCTCGTGGAGTTATTTGATAGAAAATAACTCACGAAAAAAGCTGAGCTTGAAGGCAGCTCAGCTTTTTTCGTAGCAGCTATGATATTTGTTGTGGTTCGTTATGATATGAAGAATACACTGTTAATTATAGTAAAGCAGGTTGAATTTGTAAAGGCTTTATCGAAAAAATTAATCCATTCCCCTTTCTAAATGGTTAAGTGATTGTAGTAGAAGTAATATTCGGATACAATGAGAGTCACAAGAAAGGGGTGTTGTGCGTGGATAAACAAATAGGTTTCCTGGGCTGCGGCTCGATGGGGCAAGCTATGATTCAAGGGATGATCCAGTCGAATGTGGTGAAGCCGGAGCAAATTGCGGCAACGGCTGTAACTGATGAAACCATTGATTTCGTCGGTGAAGAGTATGGGATTCATATCTCTACTGATAATAAAAAATTGGCACAGGAAAGCGACATTTTGTTTCTGGCTGTGAAACCGTATATCTATCAAGGCGTTATCCAGGAAATAAAGTCATCTATTCATGACCATACCGTCATTGTTACTATTGCAGCTGGAATAACGCTGGATCAGGTAAAAGAATCATTTGGATCACAAGTTAAGGTAATTCGGTCCATGCCTAATACACCATCACTCGTGGGTGCTGGAATGAGTGTCCTTTGTCCGAATGATTTCATAACAGAAGAGGATCTTCATGATGTGAAAGAAATCTTCGAAAGCTTTGGGGCAGCAGAAGTGATAGACGAGCAGTTAATGGATGCTGTGCCGGCAGTGAGCGGTTCTTCGCCAGCTTTTGTGTATATGTTCATTGAAGCGATGGCAGATACAGCCGTTCAGCAAGGCTTTCCAAGAGATAAGGCGTATAAGCTTGCCTCACAGGCGGTGCAAGGGGCTGCCAGAATGGTGCTTGAAACAGGAAGGCATCCTGGTGAGTTAAAAGATGCGGTATGTACGCCTGGCGGGGTTACTATTGAAGGTGTGAATATGCTGGAACAAACGGGGTTGAGAAGTTCTGTAATTCAAGCCATGAATGCTTGCACCAATAAAGCAAAAGAATTATCCAGTGATTCATAAGCAACGTAAAATCCAGGCTTTTTTGGCCTGGATTTTGTAACGGGTGAAACCTGATGGAGGGATCGCTCGTAAAAGATACTGCAGAGAGAGAAGGGGGTCTGTTCATGAATGCACCTAGAAAGCAAATCTCTAAACGTGCCCTTTCATTGTGGAGGGTGCATGGGGGTATCAGCACGGGGATCAGTGTCCTCGTAGCTATTGCGGTTATCATTTTAACTAACTTGTTTTCATGGCCTATCTGGCCAAGTCTTGTGATTGGGGCAGTTATCCTGTTAGAAATGATCTTTTCCATCTGGCTGATCCCTTCGATCAGATGGGAGCGGATTAGATATGAAGTGAGAGAACAGGAAATAGACTATCAATACGGTCTATTTATTGTGAAACGCACGTTAATACCAATGGTTCGTGTCCAGCATGTTGATACAGAGCAAGGACCATTGCTGCGCAAATACCGGCTGGCCACGATTAGTATTTCCACCGCTGCCACTGTACATAAAATACCAGCACTGGATGAAACAGAAGCCGAAAATCTCAGGCACTCGATTTCATCACTAGCACGGGTGGCTGAAGATGATGTCTGAACCGAAACGCCTTCATCCCATTTCAGCTGTCCTTAATTTTGCAAAAGGGTTAAAAGAAGCGATTCTGCCGATCGTGGCGATCTTCTTTTTTAATGGGAATGGCGGTGATGGGTTTCTTGCCTGGCTGCCGCTTATCCTATCAGGAGCATTTTTATTGATAATATTACTGGCTGGTTTTCTGAAATGGCTTCGTTTTTCTTATTGGATTGATGAAGGGGAGCTGCGAATCGAGCATGGGTTACTGTTTCGGAAAAAACGTTATATCCCGCTGGAACGCATTCAAAGTCTGGATTTCTCAGAGGGCATTTTGCATAGGCCTTTTCAGCTTGTCAAAGTATCGATCGAAACGGCTGCTTCCTCTGGTTTAGAGGCTGAAGCGGTACTAACCGCAATCAAACGAGTGGACGCGAAAGAGCTTGAGAAAACCATTTATGAAGGAAAATCGGAGCAGTCGTCATTTGAAAACGATGCAGAAATGCCAGAGGAAAATGACCGTTCCCTCGTTTACCAGATGAGTACTAAAGACATAATCCTTATGGCTGTAACGTCTGGTGGTGCTGGCGTGGTGATATCAGGAGTTGCTGTCTTCCTATCACAGTTTACCGAATTTTTACCGATTGAAGCCATTTATGAGGAGGTCGTGGACTGGCTGCAATTTGGTATATTCATTGTGGGGATCCTAGCGGCGTTTGTTTTGGTCATCGCCTATGGAGTAGCTGTAATTTTAACGGTTCTGCGTTTTGGAAACTTTTCTGTTTTTCATGACGGAGATGATTTAGTTATTACTCGTGGACTACTGGAAAAGAAGCAAGTCACGATCCCGCTGAATCGAATTCAGGGAATCAGAATTGATGAGAACTTGATCAGGCAGCCTTTAGGGTACGCTACGGTGTCGATCATTAGTGCCGGGGGATCGATTAAGGGAGGGGACGAGCAGCAGTTTAAGGTACTTCCTTTTATTAAGCGTAAACAAATCGAAACCGTGCTGACTGGCATTTTACCTCAGTATGCGCTTGATGTTTCTCCTGAAAGGCCTCCAAAGCGTTCCAAACTGCGTTATGTTATCAGATGTTTATGGTTACCTTTGCTCGTTTCAATTGCAGTGAGTGTGTTTTTCTGGCCGCTGGGCTTACTGTCGTTACTTATAATTCCTGCCCTTATTGGTCTGGGATTGTTAAATTATCGTGATGCGGGCTGGAATATTCGTGAAAAACAATTAATGCTTAGTAATCGGTTCATTACGAAGCAAACTTATTTTGTGAAAAAGCATCGCATTCAATCATGTGGGTATTCCATGTCAATTCCTGAACAGCGCAGCAGACTTTCTTCCATTGAGGTTATGGTCAAGACCGGGGCTGGGAAGACAAGGGCGCGTTGTCTTTACCTGGATGAAAATGATACGAAAACCATTATGAAGTGGTTTCAAACTTAATGATAGTTTAAGTGATCGATTCCTGCACCTGACACGGGAATCGATTTTTTACTAAAAGACGAACAATTCATGGTTGATACTTGAAATTTGTTCGTAAAACGAATATTATTAAGGATGTTGTGATTTTTCATTCGGAAAGTAAGGTGTTGGTGATGTTGAAGATGTTTCGTTTACAAGAAAACAATACAACCGTCCGCACAGAGCTGCTGGCAGGTCTGACTACGTTTCTGACTATGGTTTACATCGTTGTCGTTAATCCGGCAATTCTATCAGCTGCTGGTTTGCCATTTGAGCAAGTCTTTATGGCGACTGTCATTGCGGCGATTATTGGTACGTTAATTATGGCACTTGCTGCCAACTATCCAATTGCTATTGCACCAGGAATGGGCATGAATGCTTACTTTGTAACAGAAGTTGTTCAGCAGGATGTCAGCTACTCCGTAATTTTAGGTACCGTTTTCCTGGCAGGAATCTTATTTGTCATCTTAAGTTTAACGAGGTTAAGAGAAATCCTGATTATGGCCATTCCTCCTTCGCTCAAATATGGAATTACGTCTGGGATTGGTCTTTTTATTGCCTTTTTAGGGCTGCGTATGTCAGGAATTATTGTTGCAAGTGAATCAACATTGGTGACAATGGGGGATTTAACGGCACCTGGGACCGTGTTAACGATTGTCGGTTTATTTGTCACACTTGGTCTCATTGCCCGTCGTGTAACAGGAGCGCTATTTATTGGCATGGCCATAACAGCCTTGTTGGGTGTATTTACCGGCCAGCTTGAGTTTGAGCAGGGTTTCACTTCTGTACCGCCAGCACCTGTATTTTGGGATATTGATATAGCGGGTGTTTTTAGTAATGGACTTTATACGGTTATTTTTGCTTTTTTACTCGTGACCATTTTTGATACGACAGGAACGATGATTGGCGTTGCAGAGCAAGCTGGTTTTATCCGGAAAGATGGCAGCCTGCCGAGAGCACGAGCGGCTTTGATGGCTGATGCCACTGCCACCACCGCTGGTGCTATGTTTGGAACCAGTCCTTCCTCTGCTTATATTGAATCCTCTTCTGGTGTGGCTGCAGGAGGAAGAACGGGGTTAACCACCGTTGTAGTGGCAGGGTTATTTTTCATTTCTATCTTTTTCTCTCCACTGGTAGGAGCGGTTTCCAGCTTGTCCGCGATCACAGCGCCTGTATTGATTATCGTTGGCTGCTTTATGATGGAAGGGTTAGCAAAGATTAACTGGCAGGCGTTTGATGAAGCATTTCCGGCCTTTATAATTATCTTATCGATGCCGCTTACTTCTAGCATCGCAACCGGTATTGCTTTTGGATTTATTTCTTATCCACTCTTGAAAATCATGTCTGGAAGAGCGAAAGATGTTCACTGGATTCTGTACCTATTCGGTTTTATATTCATCTTACAAATGATCTTCTTCCCTGGCCATTAACCATCCACAACCACCACTGCATCCCTGCAGTGGTGGTTTTTTACATAAACTCCATCTCAGGTCATCCAGTTTTTGGGTGCGGATGCATATTTGATCATTTTTGGTGCACTCTATTTTTAGGTGATGAATATGGGATTCTTTAAAAAATTTCTAGTTGGAAAAAGTGAGCAAGGTAACAAGCAAGATGAATTAATAACATCTGAACAACCTCAGAAGCCACATTACGCTCAACCTCAACAGATGAGCTCATCTGCTCGATTATCAGAAAATATCGACTACCTTTTTTCACAGTGCAAACAGACAGGTGATTTAAAGGTTAGAGCCTTAGATGACGGTCGTGCAGCTCTGGTGTTCTACGAGACTCTCGTTGATCATGAAAAAATGCAAAACAAAATATTTTCTCCCATTGAAATGGGACATGTTGAACGGATACCGGATGTTCCTAATTCCAGAGAAATCACAAATTTAGATGAAGCTTTAAAAAAATTGTTAAGCGGCCATGTGCTGTATTTTGAAGAAGACAGCACACGAATTACTTATTTCGCCGTGACCTCGTCTTTTAATCGTAATGTAGATGAACCGGTTAATGAAAAAGTGGTCCGAGGCTCACATGAAGGCTTTGTCGAGAACATTAAAACCAATATCAATTTAGTTCGCAAGCGTATTGAAGATAAGAACTTGGTCGTTAAATATTTGAAAATCGGAAAGAAAACGAATACGAATATTGCTATTGTGTACATGGATGGGCTTGCTGATATGGATATTGTTCGTAAAATTGAACAAAGGATTAATGACATTTCGGTAGATATGGTGCAAAGCCCAGGTTTCATTGAAGAGTTTATCGAAGATTCTACCTCATCGCCTTTTCCGCAAATGCTTAATACGGAACGGCCAGATCGGGTGTCTGCAAACATCATGGAGGGGCGCATTGCGGTGTTGGCAGAGGGAAGCCCAACGAGTTTAATAGCGCCTTCTACCTTTTTTATGTTTTATCAATCTCCTGATGATTATAATATGCGTTGGTTTACCGGGACATTTATTCGTTTAATCAGATTGACTAGTTTCTTGATTGCTATTGGGCTGCCGGCTTTTTATATAGCCGTCGTCAGTTTCCATTTCGAAGTGATTCCTGATGATTTGATTATTCCTGTCAAAAATTCTATCAATCAAATTGCCTATCCACCGCTTGTAGAGGCTCTGGTTATGGTTATCATTATCGAGCTGATACGTGAAGCGGGGATAAGGCTGCCCTCCCCAGTTGGTCAAACGATCGGGATCGTAGGAGGTTTGGTGATCGGAGATGCTGTGGTACGAGCAGGTCTCATTTCAAACCTGATGATTATTGTCGTCGCCTTAACAGCTATTGCTTCCTTCGTAGTGCCTTCGAATGAACTGAGTACCACGCTAAGGCTGTTAACCTTTCCGCTCATTTTCCTAGCTGGGACTTTAGGGTTTGTGGGGATCATGTTTGGATTATTGTTTATCGCGATTCATTTAACAAAACTCGAATCTTTCGGAGTCCCTTACTTTGCCCCCATTGCTCCGTTGAGCTTTAAAGATTTAAAAGATACGTTTGTAAGAATCCCGCTTTATAAAATGAATAAACGTCCTAAAGGTGCTCGACCAGCCAAGCGGAAAGCAATGGAGGAATCGAGGGAGTGGAAGAAAAATGAGCAGTCAAAGTAAACCAATGATCTCCCGGCGGCAATTTTTTTTCATTATCGTTCAAACCCAGATTGGTGTAGGGATCTTATCGATGCCTCATGAACTTCATCGCATCGCTAAACAAGATGGTTGGATATCGCTGCTTATAACGGCTTTTTCCTTACTAATCGTGCTTTTCTTTTTGTGGATGCTTGCAAAACGTCATCCTGCTTCTAACTTTTTTCAAATTTTAGAACGCGTATTCAGCAAATGGCCTGGCAAATTCATCACAGTTGCTTATATCATCTATTTCACATGTGTCTCTGTGTTAATTTTGCTGTTATTTGGCAGGATGCTTAGTCTCTGGGTATTACCGAGTACCCCTTTTTGGGTATTATCTTTTTTAATGGTAGCAGTTTGTTTGTATTTAACAGCGAGCGGACTGAAAATGATCGCTCGTTTATATACGAGTCTCTCGCTTTTTTTATTTATTTTGATTGTTCTAATGTTGTTTTGTTTTGCTGAATTGGAGTTCCTCTACATCCTGCCCATAGCACAGTCAGGTTGGGGGAATATCATCAAAGGCGCGAACGAGGGACTGCTGTCTTATTTTGGCTTCATTGTCACGCTCGTCATTTATACGTATGTAGAAGGAAAACCGAAAGATAAATTCAAAACCGTCTTTTGGGCTCACTGCTTTGTTACTTGCTTCTACTTATTTGTTGTCATCGTTAGTTATACATTCTTTAGTACGAAGGAAATAGCACTCGTTCAAGAACCGGTTCTTTATATGTTAAAATCATTCCAGTTTCCTATTATCGCAAGAATCGATTTATTCTTTCTTTCGATTTGGGTGGTTTCGGTAGCAACATCATTTGGAACTTATCTGTTTATGACAGGGGTGGGGCTGCAATCTGTTTTTCAAAAAAAATCCAGTGTTCCGATTACGCTGGCAGCCATCAGTATCTTCATTCTTTCGTTATTCTTCGGCTTTGAAAGTGAACGAGTCGATATGTTGGGGAATGTAGTCGTTATTCTTGGGTATGCATTCGGGATTTTAATTCCAATTTTCACGTTATGTATAAGTGCTCTCAGGTTTAAAGCTGAGAGGGAAAGGGGGAGGCATGAAGTATAAGATATTGTGCGTAATGCTCTCTCTGTTAGTGCTGACTGGATGCTGGGACCAAAGACAATTTAAGAACTATAATCTCGCTCTATCTGTTGGCTTCGATCAACTAGAGGGAGGGAGAATTCGTGAAACAGTTTCCATTCCTACGATTATGGGTGGCCCACAAGGTCCCCGGGAACAAAAAGTGCAAATCGTTTCATCAAAGGCCCCTACGACTTTAGATGCCAGGGAAAAGATCGACCAAAAAATCTCTGCCTCCTTCGATCCTTCCAAAATACAGGTAGTTCTGGTGGGTGAGAACTTGGCGAAGCGTGATATCTATCCGGTACTGGATGGGTTTTACCGCAATCCGAATAGTAATCTAAACGCACAGTTAGCCCTTGTTGAAGGATCAGCACAAGAAGCTATTTCCATAAAAACACCAAACGAGGCCAGGGTCAGTCAATATTTAACGGGTTTACTTGAAGGAGTTGTGTCAGGCACCTATTCTACCGGTGAAAATCTCCAACTGATTAGCGCAGAGTTAATGGAGCCAGGAGAAGACTTCTCACTTCCGATATTGAAAGTAGAAGGGGATAAGCAGATGATTAAATATAATGGTTTGGCTCTTTTCAATAATCGTTCTTATACAGGGGAGAAAATTAAGCCGGAGGACGCTGTCTTGTTCATATTGCTGCAAGGGCAAAAAGGGAAGAGGGCGCGGATTACAAGGAAAGTCAATAATGACAAAGAGAATGAGCCATTAAACTATGTCACCATTAAAGTAATGAAAATAAAAAGGGATTTAAAGGTCACCGTTCAAAATGGTGAAGTGAAAGCGGATTTATCTCTGAAGATTTCAGCTCGGGTCCTGGAGTATCCGCATAATCAGCTTGTATCATTGAAGATTGTTAAAAATCTATCCGAGCGATTAACTCGTGTTTTAACAAAAGATGCGAAAGAAATCATCGCCAAAACGCAAGCCTCAAACAGTGACGTTTTTTCGATTGGAAGGCGCGTGAAAGGGTATTACCCTGAGGTATGGAAACAATTAGACTGGATTAAAGCCTATCCACAAATTACGATTACTCCAAAAGTAGAAGTGGATGTAAAACAGCATGGGATTATAAATTAATAAGGAGAATTGCTGATTTTTGAAACCTATGGCTCTGTTTTGTCGTCTAATAGGTAAGAATCGCTTTAAAGCGTTAGAGAATATGCTTTCGAAGTACTATCGTTTTACTGGCTAGTTGGATGAACAGGACGTTATGACAAAGACGCTCCTTTCATTATAAAAATGATATACCTCCCCTTAGGTATAGCACCTTTCGGTTGACCGCCGGAAGGTGCGTTTTAGTGTGTTCGCATGGAAGTTCAGGCGATAATAGAGACGAGAGGAAAATAATTTTTCAAATTACTCGTGAAAAATTCCTCGATTTCTAGATGAATTTATACCGTGTAAATGCTGTTATTTAGGGAATAATGTCCATATATGAGGATAAAGATCTATTTTATGAAAATTCTTTTTATTCGATATCTATTGCAAGACGTCTGACAACCTGTTAAAATCCTTAATAGAAACAGGTCATGAAAGCATTTTCATTTTGTGATTCTGACGACTTATTATTTTTGAGGGGGAACCTAAGCGTGGATATTGTAGGTATCTTATTGGGCATTTTGGGTATTGTTGTTATTCTTGGAATCGCTTTTATAATGTCTAATGATCGTAAAAATATAAATTATTTTGGTGTCGGTGTCATGCTTTTGGCTCAGCTTATAACAACCTTTGTTATGTTCGAGACAGAAGTAGGAGCCTGGCTCATTAATAAAGTTTCCTGGGTTTTTAACAAACTCATTGAATACGGAACCGTCGGGGTGAACTTTGTACTAGGCGGGGTAGCGACAGAAGATGGAGCATCTGTCTTCTTCTTTAATGTATTACTGCTTATTATTTTCTTCGCAACTATTCTTTCTGTGCTTACTTATTTAAAGATTCTTCCATTTATAATTAAATATTTGGGTCAGTTTCTATCGTATATTACTCGCCTTCCTAAGATCGAATCGTTTAACGCTGTAAACAGTATCTTTTTTGGACAATCTGAGGCAATCATAGCGATTAAATCACAGTTTAAACATTTAAGTGATAATCGTCTTTATATTGTAAGTGCTTCGGCGATGGGATCTGTATCTGCATCGATTGTAGGGGCGTATATTGGAATTCTGCCTGCTGAGTATGTTCTTGTCGCACTTCCATTAAATATGTTCAGTGCACTAATTGTTGCTTCCTTGATTGCCCCGGTTAAAGTGGCTAAGGAAGATGACTACGTAGATATTCACGATGTATCTGGTTCGAAGAGTATTTTTGAAGCGATGGGGAATGGCGCCTTAGACGGTGGTAAAATTGCTTTGATCGTAGCAGCCATGCTGATTGCGTTTATTGCTTCACTCGAATTAGTGAACGCCTTGTTCTCCTTCTTGTTTGCAGGCTTTACCTTACAGGAAGCACTTGGATATATCATTGCTCCAATCGGTTTTCTAATGGGGATCCCTGCATCGGAAGTAGTTGATGCTGGTGCCATTATGGGAACGAAGATTGTGACAAACGAATTTGTTGCTATGCTTGAATTCCAGGGTATGGTTGATCAAGTATCAGAAAAAACAGTCGGTATTGTTACTGTATTCCTGACTAGTTTCGCTAACTTCTCCTCTATTGGAATTATTGCTGGAACGGTGCAAGGTATTGACGCCGATAAAGGTGCAAGGGTATCAGGTTTCGGTATGAAACTACTGATCGGTGCAACACTTGGTTCTATGCTTTCTGCAACAATGGCTGGTTTATTTTTATAAAAAGTTTATGGACAAACCTGGACAGAGAGAATCTCTCTGTCCAGGTTTTTTGTATGGATAAGTGTTCTCTTCCCAATCTTTACGCTTTCTAAACATTTCGTTCAGCTGTTCTATTTTCTGTTATGGGTGTTTACACGGGGACGAAAAAGGCTATATTCCCTATAGATTCCATTTTGAAAGGGAGTATGTATCGTGGTGAAACAATTTAAATTATATATAGATGGTCAATGGGTAGGAACGAATGAGCTAATAGATGTAGGAAATAAATATACGCAAAACACGTATGCACAGGTAACCAAAGCTTCTGAAAAAGAGGTAGACCGGGCAATTAGTGCAGCTGAACGAGCTTTTCAAGGAGAGCCATTAACTCCTTATAAGCGTTATCAGGTGCTTAAGCGTGTGAGTGAACTGTTGCAGGAAAACAAAGAGGAGTTTGCTCAAACTATTGTGAGTGAAGCGGGAAAACCTCTTAAACAAGCCCGTACTGAAGTGGATCGTGCAACACAAACAATTGAGATTTCAGCAGAAGAAGCGAAGCGAATCCATGGCGAGGGAGTGCCAGTTGAATCCGCCCCTGGCTCTGAGAATCGCATGGCTTTTACGATCAAAGTGCCGGTAGGTGTTGTCGGTGCGATCAGCCCGTTTAACTTTCCTCTGAATCTTGTGTCCCATAAGATCGCTCCTGCTATTGCGGCGGGAAATGCTGTGGTGTTGAAGCCTGCCAGTAAAACACCTATTGCTTCATTAATGTTAGCTGAAATGTTTCATGAAGCTGGACTGCCAAAAGGGTTCTTTAATGTCGTTGTTGGCTCTGGGTCAACCGTTGGCAATCAAATGATGGAAGATGAACGCATCCAGCTTTATACGTTTACGGGAAGTGCTGAAGTCGGTCTGAAATTAAAACAAAATACTGGTCTCAATAAACTGATCCTTGAGCTCGGAAATAATTCGCCGGTTATTGTTGATAAAGAGGCAGATATTGATGCGGCTGCCCAAAACACGGCAGCTAAAAGTTTTGCTTTTGCCGGACAAGTCTGTTTATCTGTGCAGCGCCTTTATGTGCATGAGGAAGTTCGCGAGGAGTTTCAAGAGAAATTTATTAAAGCGGTCAAGGAACTGAAAGTCGGTGATCCGAGCGATGACCAAACAGACGTTGGACCGATGATTAGTGAAGATGAGGCAGAACGTGCTGAGCAGTGGATATCGGAAGCAAAGGATGCCGGAGCTGCGGTTGTTCATGGTGGGAAACGAGAGGGGGCACTTTTACACCCGACTGTGCTTCAGGACGTAGCCAATGATATGAAAGTTGTCTGTGAGGAAATCTTCGCTCCTGTTGTCAGTCTGATTCCTTTCACAGATATCAAAAAGTGTATTGATGAGGTGAATCAATCACAA
This sequence comes from Halobacillus naozhouensis, assembly GCF_029714185.1. Taxonomy (NCBI): domain Bacteria; kingdom Bacillati; phylum Bacillota; class Bacilli; order Caryophanales; family Bacillaceae; genus Halobacillus; species Halobacillus naozhouensis. The sequence continues at coordinate 1,217,679 of NZ_CP121671.1, forward strand.
TATGGATTACAGGGTGGTGTTTTCACACAGAACCTTGACACTGCATTTTATGCAGCTAAACATGTCCAGGTAGGTGGCATGATGATCAATGATTCTTCCCAATATCGCGTGGATCTTATGCCATATGGCGGTGTGAAAGATAGCGGTTCTGGCAAAGAAGGTCCTAAATATTCCATTGAGGAAATGACTGAGGAACGCTTAGTTGTAATGAATTTGGATCAGTAAAGAACAAAAGGTGGTGGAGCCGCGTCCTACGGGAGCCACCACCATTTTAGTTTTGGTATCGTGTTAAATTTTTTCGCTGCAGGTAGAGCATACGCAGCATCAATGTGAGCGCCCCGGCAGTTAATCCGATAATTAAGCTCATCCAATATCCATAGGGACCAAGATCAGTGTAATTGGCCAGGAGATAGCCGCTGGGTAAACCAATCACCCAATAGGAAATAAACGACATGAGGAGCGTAATCGTGACGTCTTTGTAGCCTCGTAAAATTCCTTGGATTGGAGCACCGAAACCATCTGATAGTTGAAAAAAGATAGCGAAGAGGATAAAGTTTTTCGTCAATTCGATAACGTGTTCATTGGAACTGTAAAGACGTGCAACAGAGTCGTCAAAGATATAAAGTATGGCTCCAGCCACCACGGACATACAAACCGCAAGTGAAATCCCCAAGTAGGAGTAGGTTCTGGCATCAGTGAAACGCTTCGCTCCAACTTCATAGCCGACTGTAATCGTCAGGGCAAAAGCCACACTCAACGGCATCATATAGACAAAAGAAGCAAAGTTAATTGCGGCCTGATGTGCTGCAACTGTATAAGTATCATAGGCAGTCATAAAAAAAGTAACGGCTGAAAAGATACTGGTTTCGAAAAAGACAGCAAAGCCAATGGGAATGCCAATTTTCAGTTGTTCCCACCAGCTTTTAAAGGAAGGTGTGACCCAGCTTCTAAAAATTCCGTACGTTCTTAATGGGTAAAGTTTGTGAATCACAACGGCAATAATTGCAAAAGCCACCCAATAAGTTAAAGAGGTTGCTAAACCTGCTCCAATACCACCAAGCTCGGGAAAGCCCCATTTTCCAAAAATCAATACATAATTAAAGAAGATGTTTGTCGGTAGTGTAAGTAAAATGATCATCATCGATATTCTTGTGTGCCCAAGTGCATCGATAAATGAACGGAGTATATTAAACAAGAACAAAGGAATGATCCCTGTACCAAGAGTAATCAAATAATATTTGGCAATGTGCTGCACAGATTCTTCAAGTTCCATTAAGGATAAAATAGGGTCAATTAAAAAGAAGCCGATTCCGGCGATCACAACAGCAATGGCAATCGATAAATATACGCCTTGCTTGACTGAGTCGGGAATATCTTTATCTTGTCTCGCCCCTTTAAGCTGAGCTACGATGGGGGAAATCGCCATCAGAATTCCGTTTAATCCGGTGAAAATGGGCAGCCATATACTCGATCCAATCGCTACACCAGCCAAATCTTCCGGCCCTGCCTGCCCTGACATGATCGTATCAAAAAAGTTCATCGCATACATACCGATTTGCGTAATAAAAATAGGTATGAGAATCATGGTGAACAATTTAATTTTTTCTTTTATTGTCTTCGTTTCATACATAGGACTTCTCCTTTTTGGTACAATTCCTATAGAACATGAGGATTATAGCATATTTTGTATCATGGCATCCAAGCATAGCCACTGATGAAAGGACGATGAATGTTGAATCAGAAACGTATTTTATTTACAGGAGGAGGAACAGCAGGCCACGTCATTGTGAACCTGGCTCTCATCCCTGAATTTCAAAAACAAGGTTACGAAGTCGATTATATAGGATCTTATAATGGAATAGAAAAACAGTTAATCAGCTCTTTAGAAGGCGTGACCTATCACGGCATTTCAACAGGGAAGCTGCGCCGCTATATGTCTAAGGAAAATGTAAAGGATCCCTTTAAGGTTATGAAAGGACTCATGCAATCGCTACGAATTATCCGTAAACGGAAGCCGCAGGTTATTTTTTCAAAAGGTGGATTTGTATCGGTGCCAGTGGTGGCTGCGGCGAAATTAAACCGTGTACCTGCTATTATTCATGAATCGGATTATACACCTGGACTCGCCAATAAGTTATCCTTTCCTTTTGCAAAAAAAGTGTTAGCCACTTTTCCAGAAACGATGCAGCATTTACCAGAGGGAAAAGGCCAGTACATCGGGGCAGTCGTTCGGGAAGAATTATTTACGGGAGATAAGGGCAAAGGGCTCGCGTTCAGTGGATTAACCCCGACTAAGCCCGTCGTTTTGGTGATGGGAGGCAGTACAGGTTCCAAGAAAATCAATGACGCGATCCGTAACAATTTGTCTGAGTTGTTAAAAATGGTTCAGATCATTCATATTTGCGGCCATGGACAGAAGGATGAGTCCATCCAGCAAACTGGTTATGTTCAGTTTGAATATGTCAATGATGAATTAAAGGATTTATTTGCTGCCAGTGACTTTATCATTTCACGAGCAGGTTCGAATGCGATATTTGAATTTTTAGCCTTGAAAAAGCCAATGCTGCTTATCCCGTTATCAAGAAAAGCGAGTCGCGGTGATCAAATTTTAAACGCTGATTCTTTTGTAAAACAGGGGTATGCACATAAACTTGAGGAGGAAGACCTGACCTCCGAAAGCTTACTAAACGAGTTAAAGCGATTAATGGAAACTAAAGGGGAGCTGCTCGACAATATGGAGCAGTATGAGAGTAAGCGTACGAAAAATGAAGTCATTTCTCTAATTCAAGAGGCTGAGAAGAAATAAAGGTTTCTACACTTCTTGCCTCAAGGTTCCGAACTTTCGTGGGATTGAGGTATAATGAAGGCAGAACACATTTAAAAATCTTTTCTCAGGGGTAGATGTAGTGAATTCAAAAGCATGTCGTTATTGTTACAAACCAATTCGTGATCGTGATGAATTAGTGACAGCCTCCAACTGGTTCCGTATTAAGCCTTACCATTACAAGTGTTTTCAGGAGGTTGAACAAGAAACGAAGACAATTACAGGAACATGGACACCCATTAATGGTTACGCTGGCTTAATAACTGTACTGATCATGTTAGCCTTATCAGTTTGGATGCTCTCAACTAATACGCTTGGCCAACTGGGTAATTTAATTGGATTGTTGGCCTTGTATCCAGTGTTTTTGCGAGTTGTTTCGTTCGCCTGGATAGAGAGCAAGCTGCCTAAGTTTGTGGAAAATAAAAAACACCAATGAATCTAGTTAATCTGCTATTTACAGGAATAGCAGATTTTTTATGTTAGAAAAAATGAGTTAAAACGCTATCGTTCAGAGGTAGGGCGTTATCGACTTGTGTTTCTACCTGAGATAGGGAGTTATCTATCTGTGTTAAGGCGGTATCTTCTTACGTTAAGGAACTATAACCATATGCTCTATTGGGCAGACAATTATTTTGCCGACGCTATCTTTTTAATTATTCATGATTGCGCTTACAGTAATTTTATGGTATCTTTATTTTTCGTTGCTTCGAATAGCTCCACTTAGGCCTGTTACATAGTCATTCCGATCAAACGATGAAAGGGAGAATGGCATATGTCTATGTATGATGAGAATCTACAAAGTGAGAAAGAACGGCTAATGTTCACGAAGGAGTACATGAATCACTTAATTACCCTCCAGGAATCAGGTCAACAAGCATTAAAGGAAAAACAAGAAGATACCCTGCAAAAGCTCGACTTTAAAGATAGCAGTCTTCGCTATCAGGAAATGCTGACCCACTCGAGTTTCATGAAATTGTCTAAGGACCAATTGGAAAACCTCAAGAATCTACGTAAGAAACCGTATTTTGCCCGCATTGATTTTCACCGTAAAGAAAAACATGACAAAGAAATTTTTTATATAGGAAAAGTCTCTCTATTCGATCGTGAGACGCAGTTACCGATTATTTTAGATTGGCGCTCACCCCTGGCGAATGTTTATTATGAAGGGCGTTTAGGTGAGGTGAGTTATGAAGCGCATGGGGAGGAATATGAAGGCAATGTATCGCTTAAGCGTCAGTATCAGATTGAAGAGGGAGAACTGTTAGAATTCCGGGATATTGATTTAACGACGAAGGATGAACTATTGCAGGACTCCCTTGCACAAAATGCTGAACACCGGTTAACGGAAATTGTCTCAACGATTCAAGAGGAACAAAATCGAGTAATCCGTGCTGATTTGAGAAAGCCGATTATCGTTCAAGGGGCAGCGGGAAGTGGCAAGACTACCATTGCTTTACATCGAATCTCTTACTTTTTGTACACGATGCGGGATATTTTTAAGCCTGAAGAAATGCTGATTCTTGCCCCGAACCGTTTGTTTATTCAGTACATATCCGAGGTGCTTCCAGAACTAGGGGTGAATAAAGCCAAACAAACGACGTTCTCTGATTTTGTTCAAGAAGTGATTGAAGTAGATTGGCCTGTCGTCAGTCAGCATGATGTACTGATGGATACTATTGAAAAAACAGAAGATGGGGGCGCTCCTCATTTACTGGCAGCTGGTTTCAAAGGGTCAAAAGCCTTTAAGCAGCTGCTGGATCGATATATACAAATTGTAAAACAAACCTATATCGTTGAGGAAGATTTCATGCTTGGAGAATTTAAAATTAAAAGTGGAGCAAGTATTAAACGGCTATTTCTTAAGGACTTTCAACTTTTCCCCTATGAGGTACGGGTGGAAAAAATAAAACGTGTGCTGCAAAGTGAACTGCGACGCAAAAAGAAAATGATCCTTGAGAAAATGGCTTCTAAGTATGATGATGAGCTGGACAAAGCCTTGTTTGGTATGAAGGATAAAGCGAAACGGAAAAAGAGAGTCAGCTTTCTGATTACGAGGAAAGAAGAAAGGTTAAAAGATCTAAAGAAACAAGCGCGTACAGCTGTCTCCCGCTATATGAAGCAGTTTCCAAAGCATAAGCTGACAGCCCTTTATCAAGCGATGTTTGAGGAAAAGACGTTTCGCTCTTTGATAGAAGAAGACTCAGAGCAAATGGAGTACTTGCGCTCGATGACTAGACGCTATTTGCAAACGAAGCGGCTCCATTCAGAAGATTTGGCCCCACTGCTATACATGTACACTTTTCTAAAGGGATTACATGCGGACGATCAAATGAAAAAAGTTGTTATTGATGAGGCCCAGGATTATAGTTTTCTAGAGTTTTATAGTTTGAAAAAGGCCTTCCAAACGGACCTGTTTACGATTGTCGGCGATCTTGCACAGGGAATCTATCGCTATAGAGGGTTGCGAAGCTGGGATTCTCTCAACGAAGTATTTAAACAACCGAATTATTTAACCTTGCAGAAAACGTATCGAACGACAATAGAAATCATGGATTTAGCGAACAGGCTGCTTACCTTGATGCCCGAGGACCTGCCTACAGCTGAACCTGTGGTGAGACATGGTCCGCTCCCGACTTTTATTAAGAAGAAACCAGGGTGGCAGCAGACTTTTTTCAACATTGTTAACCAGTTGAGTGACGAAGGAATGAAGAGTTTCGCGATCGTAACGAAAACGATGAAAGAGAGTGCTGAGGCCCATTGCATTTCGGAAATCCGTTCTTTAGATTTTAAACCATTGAATGAAGAAACGGAGATGGGCGAGCGGATGATTCTGCCTGCTTACCTTGCTAAAGGGTTGGAGTTTGATGTCGTCTTTCTGTATAGTGAGAACCAGCCCTTTACAAGAAATGAATTGGACATCAAAGTATTATATGTAGCTATGACGAGGCCGCTTCACCGGTTATATATGATCGGCAAAGGCCCTGAAGATTTTTTATTAAATCATTTAGATCAGCCATGTTACCAGGAGCATACTTTATTCACTTAAAGTTTGAAATTATTCTATCGAGGGTAGGAAAAAGCAAAGGAGTGCATGAGAAAAATGAGTCTAACAGATACAACCGGATTAAATAATGGCGTCAGCATGCCCTGGGTAGGCCTCGGCGTGTACAAAATGGAAAGTGGGGATGAAGTTGTCCATGCTGTTCGTTCAGCCCTGGACCTTGGGTACCGTCATTTGGATACAGCATCCTTCTATGATAATGAAGAAGGGGTAGGCCAGGCAATTAAGGAAAGTGATCTCCCTCGTGAAGAACTTTTTATCACCACAAAGGTCTGGAATGATGAACAAGGTTATGAGGAGACACTAGAGGCATTTGATCGCAGCCTGCGTAAATTGGGACTTGATTACTTGGATCTATATCTCATTCACTGGCCGATTGAAGGTATGTATAAAGCTACATGGAAAGCGTTAGAGCAGCTTTACAAACAAGGCAAAGTGAAGGCCATTGGTGTGAGCAACTTTATGACACATCATTTGGATGATTTGTTAAAAGATGCTGAGGTGAAGCCGATGGTTAACCAGATTGAATTTCATCCTGAACTGTATCAAGAAGAGATCGTTGACTACTGTAAACAACGTGATATCCAAGTAGAAGCGTGGTCACCGATTGGTCGGGGGACATACTTAGATAACCCTATTTTACAGGATCTGGCACAAAAATATAAAAAAACATCAGCGCAAATTATCTTGAGATGGGATTTGCAGCATGGAATTGTGACGATACCAAAATCTACTCGCAAAGTGCGTCAACAGGAGAATGCTGACCTGTTTGATTTTGAATTGACTGCAGATGAAATGGGTAAAATCAATTCCTTAAACAAGAACAATCGTCTAGGCCCGCACCCTGATGAAATGGGTAAATAATATCTTGATAACCTCACTCTTTTACTAGAAGTGGGGTTGTTTATTTTTGTGATTTAGAATTAAATGATAGTAGCTGGTACAGTGCCATTTTGATTCAGTGCAGGCAAATTAATGATCAGTTGCAGGCATATACTTAGGAAGTTTCATTTTAGTGGCGTAACTACTAGGCATTGAATGATATAGGAGGGATTTCGTATGAAGCCCCAAATTTTAATTGCAGGAGCTGGTCCGACTGGCCTTGCCTTAGCATTGAACCTGGCAAAGCAGCAGATACCTTTTAAGATTATCGACAAAGAGGGTGGACCAGGGGAGGCATCAAGGGCTATGGCCGTGATGCCGAGAACGTTGGAATTCTATGATCAATTTGGTTTTGCTGATGAATTCGTAAATGGAGGTATTAAAATTGAGGGAGTTTACCTTCATGTTGAAGGTAAAGAGAAAGCACATCTTGATCTGGGAAAGGTGGGGAAAGGGATAAGCCGTTTCACCTCCCCTTACAGTTTTCCACAAGATGAGCATGAGAAAGTATTGCTGAAGCAGCTTGATCGATATAAGGTGAAGGTGGAATGGAACACGGAACTGCTATCTTTTGAGGAGACCGATGAAGGGGTACTGGCTGTATTGATTTGTAACGGAGAGGAATTCCAGCAAGAATTTCTCTATATAGCTGGGTGTGATGGTGCGAGCAGTGTGGTTCGTCATCAAATGCAGGCAGATTTTCCAGGGGGGACGTATGAGCAGGAATTCTATGTGATGGATATGAAGGCAGAAGGGGCGCCGATTGGCTCTCATCAGTTAGCGATGTGCATGCATGGGGAAGAGTTTGTCGTACTATTGCCTGTTCGCAGTACGGATACGACTAGGGCGATCGGTGTGTTTCCTGATTCTATGACGGCGAGCGCTCAAGAGGTTACGTCTGAAAAAATGGTAGATTTCATGCAGTCAGCTTTCAGAATAAACGTAAAGGAAGTCAATTGGTTCTCCACCTATAAAGTTCATCATCGGGTAGCAGAAGTCTTTCGGAAAGGGAGGGCTTTTCTAGTCGGTGACGCAGCCCATATCCATAGCCCAGCGGGCGGCCAGGGAATGAATACTGGAATTGGCGATGCAATGAATCTTGGCTGGAAACTGGCAGCCGTGGTGCAAGGGAAAGCGAAGCACGAGGTGCTCAAGACGTATGAAACAGAGCGGAAGGCCTTTGCGCAACGTCTAGTAGATACGACTGACCGTGTGTTTACACGAGTAGTCTCTAAAAAAAGGAGTAATCGATTGTTTCGAAAAAGAATTGCTCCTCTTCTGATTCCATTGGTGAATCGATCAGATCGAGCCAGAAGAAGGCTGTTTACGATTCTTTCTCAAACACAGATTGAGTACACAAAGAGCCGGCTGAGCAGGGGAAAAGTCAACGAACTCCAATCCGGTATCCGACTTCCATATAATGGTGAAAACTATGAGGTCTTACGTACGTGGGATTGGCAAGTACATGTCTATGGGGCAGCCAACTCTGAACTCCGGAACTTTTGTCAGGAACGCGGGCTCGCGCTTCATACATTCAAGTATGACTCCGCTGCTGAAAAGCATGGGTTTAGCGGAGGGGCGCTTTATTTAGTGCGGCCAGATGGACATATTGGTTTTGCCCATCCTGACCGGGACGTGGCAAGGCTTCAGAAGTATGTGGATGATTGGGGGATTATCCCCTTTAACGCTTAATGTTGTTTTTGAAGACGAATGGTCTATGGAAGACTACTTTTAGACAAGAGGAGTAGTATAACTAATGAAACAAAATAAATATGATGATCCGGAATTCTTTTCAGCCTATAACCAAATGCCTCGTTCTCTTAAAGGACTTGAAGCTGCTGGTGAATGGCCTGTTTTCAAATCTTTATTACCAGATTTGCAAAATAAAAGGGTGCTTGATTTAGGCTGTGGCTATGGTTGGCATTGCCGATCCGCCCGTAAACAAAATGCGAGTACAGTAGTAGGAGTCGATATATCTAAGAAAATGCTTGAGAAGGCTCGGGAACAAACAGACGATGCTGCAATTTCCTATGTACAAATGCCGATGGAAGACATTGACTTTCCATATTCACAATTTGATGTCGTGATCAGCTCATTAGCCTTCCATTACATCAGATCATTTAAAGCAATTTGTAAAAAGGTCCATGGTTATCTAGCTCCAGGAGGTAGTTTTATTTTTTCTGTTGAACATCCAATGTTTACCTCTCGAAAGGAACAAGACTGGTATGTGGACGATCAAGGAAACCGTCTGCATTGGCCAGTGGATAACTACCGGTTAGAGGGAATAAGGGAAACGAACTTCTTAGGAGAAGACGTTGTTAAATACCATCGGACCATTTCAACCTATCTAAATAACCTCATTGAAGCCGGCTTTATAGTAAAAGCTGTTGAGGAACCTATGCCATCAGATGAGATGATACAGAAGAATCCCATGATGAAAGATGAAAACCGAAGACCCATGTTCCTGATTATTTCAGTAGAAAAGATAAAGTGAGCTAAAAAACATGATACCTGGTAAGTCCAAATAGTAATATCAGCTCATCTTCTTCGCTCAATCTAAAGATGGGCTGATGTTTTTTTGAATATATATGGATTTATTTACACCCACATGACTTTCTTGTTATTAGGGAGGGAGGTAATTCAATGTGTTTTTTATAATCTGAATTGTTTATTTTACTTAATAGTGCATCAAAGGCCGTTCTCCCTATGATATCCGGTGGTAACATTATATTTGTTACAGGAGGATCAATAATAGGTGCGGAAGCAAAGTCGCCAAAGCCTATTAATGCAATGTCTTCTGGAATATTTAATAAAGATTCTTTTATCTGCGAGATTGCTCCTATTGTCATTAGATCGTTCTGTATGAATAGAGCAGTAATATCACTATGTCTTTTTAGTAAGGACTTTACTGCAGCAGCACCTCCTAGAACGGTTGCATGACCAAGCTCCATGTAGTTCTCATTAAAAGGGATGTTATGTTGATTTAAAGCTTCCTTATATCCTCTTATTCTATCGTCCGTAGTTGAGACATTGGAGACTCCGTATATCATACCAATTTTCTTATGACCATGTCTTAATAGGTGTATGGTCGCATCATAGCCGGTTTGGAAGTTATCTCCAGTTACTTTGGGGATATTTTTGGCTGTATCATTATAGCGATTAACTAAAACGACTGGAAACTCTTCATTAGTGAACTTGTTCAAGTATTCGATGTCATTAGAAGTAGGAGATAGGATAACTCCATCTACCATTCTCGAATAAAGAAGGTTCATGGTTTCTTCTTCGTAGTTTCTATCCTCATTTGTATTGATGAGGAGAAGGTTGTACCCCATCTCTCTTGCTCTTTCCTCTACTCCGTACACCATTTCAGTTATAAAGGTGTCAGGAAAACTGGAAACGATCAGTCCAGCTGTTTTGGTCTTTTTTTGTCTCAGATTCTTAGCTGTAGAGTTAGGCATATAGTTATATTTATTAATGATTTCCATAATTTTTTTGTATTTTTCCTCAGTAATATGCTTCGTTCCATTGATTACGTGGGAAACAGTTGCGGTTGATACGTTTGCCTCTTTGGCTATTTGTTTCATAGTTACTTTCATTTTCCTTACTCCTCAATTCTTCGGTTAAACCTTTTACTTTATTATAATTGATATTGACTTTAATATCCACATTCGAAAGGTTATTCCTCTTATTTTTTGTCACTTTATAAAATATTCAGTATTTTCGTTGACAAAAAAGCGTTTACATTGTAAGATCCTAATCAAGGTTGGTAAAACGATTAACCAATTTAATAATAGGAGGATTAGCATGACAAACAGCGTTTCTATTTCACAGGAAAAAGTAGAATTAATAAAAGAAAAAGCTAAAATGTCTAGATTAGAAACTATTAGGTTGATTTCGTTAGCAAAAAGTGGTCATTATGGATCTTCATTTTCAAGTTCAGAAATTTTCTCGACGCTGTACTATCACATTTTAAATTATGATCCCCAAAATCCTGACTGGAAAAGCCGAGATCGGTTTGTAATGGGAAAAGGGCACTCTGCTGTAGGTGTTTACCCTATTTTAGCTGATGTAGGTTTTTTCCCTAAAGAGGAATTAGATACTTATACTCAGGTAGGCAGTGCGTTTGGAGACCATCCGGATATGAACAAAATTAAAGGCATTGATTTTAGCTCTGGCTCTATTGGACATGGATTATCCGTAGGAGTTGGGATGTCACTTGGAGCACGAGTGGATAACGAAAAATATCGATCTTATATATTAATGGGAGATGGAGAGCTTCAAGAAGGACAAGTTTGGGAAGCTGCTATGAGTGCAGGCAATTTCAAATTAGGTAATCTTGTCGCCATTGTTGACAATAACAAGGTAACAGTGGATGGAAATACGGAAGAGCTAATGAATATAAATCCAATCAGAGAAAAATGGGAAAGTTTTGGTTGGAACGTAATAGATGTAGATGGACATAACGTAGAGAGCTTAATAGAAACCTTTGAGAATCTTCCATCAGTGGATTCTGATAAACCAACTGCAATTCTTTGCGACACGGTAGCGGGTAAGGGTGTCTCATTTATGGAGAATGGTTATGAGTGGCATGTTGCCAATTTAGGAGAAGACGATATTAAACGAGCTATAGAAGAAATTGAAGGAGGTAACTAAAATGACTACCCACACTTTTCATAAAGATACTTGGGAATTATATAAAAGCCTGGAAATGTCTAAGCAGTTAACTGCTGGTGAAACATTGTCGAAATTAGGAAAAGATTATCCGGAAATTGTTGCTATGTCATCAGATCTTAGCAAGCCTACGCGATTATGGGATTTTGGTAAGGAATTTCCTGAGCGTTTTTTTAACTTTGGGCTGGCTGAAAAAAATATGGTAACAGCTGCAGCAGGTTTAGCTTCTACCGGGAAAATACCATTTGTTTCTACTTATGCTTCATTCCTGGGCGTATTGGCTGCAGAAAATATTAGAACTGCAGTAGCCTATCCTAATTTAAATGTGCGTTTAATCGGCACCCATACAGGGATAGCAATGGGCTTTTATGGAACGTCTCATCATGCTACGGAAGATATTTCAATCACAAGAGCAATGGCTAATATGACCGTTATTTCCCCTGCAGATGGGGCAGCCTTGGCGGAAATGATAGAGGAATCAGTGAAAACGTACCAGGGACCTATTTATTTTCGGGTTAGCCGTGGTCGTGAGGAATCGGTTTACGAACACAATGAAAATAAAGTACAAAATAAAATTGGAAAAGCTAATATTTTAAGAGAAGGAAATGATTTAACCATAATTGCTTGCGGGATAGAGGTTAATGAAGCTTTAAAGGCGGCTAATCAACTAAAGGAACAAGGAATTAATGCTAGAGTCATAGATATGCATACCATTAAGCCAATAGACACAGAAGCTATTTTAAATGCCGCAGAAGATACTGGAGCAGTGCTAACTGTCGAAGAACATAATGTCCAAGGAGGACTTGGAAGCGCAGTATCTGAAATACTGATGGAGTCGGACCTCAATTGTAAATTTAAACGCCATGGTTTTTATGATGAATATTCATTAATAGGTAAGCCTTATCATCTTTACAAGCATTATAAACTTGACGGAGAAGGCATTGCGTCTGTTGCTAAAGAGTTTTTAGGATAACTTATACTTCGTAAGTTGAAGCAGGAAGAGGGGAAAATAATGAATTTTGAAGACCAAGTTGTGCTTATAACCGGAGCAGGTTCTAAGATGGGGATTGGAAGAGAAACAGCAAGGCAAGTGAGTAAAAGAGGAGCATCGGTTGTTTTAGCTGACATCGATGAAAACGGATTGGAATCCGCTTTTGATGAAATAAATCAATACAATAATGGTAAAACAATGACAATTAAATTAGATGTTACAAATAAGGATGAGGTGGACAAATCTGTTAAGCAAATCATAGAAAGGTTTGGCGAAATAGATATTTTAGTTAATAATGCTGGTACCTCGCGCCCTACACGTATATTGGATATACCAGAGGAAGAATGGGATTTAATTTTTAATATTAATATGAAGGGGATTTTCTTTCTGACTCAGGCAGTGCTTCCTTATATGAAGGAGGCTAACTACGGTCGTATTGTCAATTTAAGTTCAGTCTCAGGAAAAAGAGGAGGCGGCATATTTGGGGGATCACATTATTCTGCTTCTAAAGCAGCAGTTACAGGCTTTTCCAAAGCAGTAGCTAGGGAAATGGCAGAATTCGGAATAACCTGTAATACTGTTGCTCCCGGGTTAGTAGGAGGAACGAATATTACAGATGGCTTAATGACTACTGAAAAAGAAACCTCTATAAAGGAAGGAATTCCTGTTGGCAGAGTAGGAAAAGTCGAAGATATTGCCTATTCCATTGCCTTTTTAGCATCGACGGGAGCAAGTTATATTACAGGAGAAGAACTCGATATTAATGGAGGATCTCATATCGATTAGTTTTTTACTAGGCAACCAGAAAATTTTCTTCATAGGGGGTCTGGTTGCCTATGTTAAATTATTTATCTTAAAATGTAACCGCTATCATCCGTTGAGGTTTAAATTCGATTATTTTATTCAATCACTTGGTTAAACCATTAACTTACCGAGGGATTTAACAAATTTAGAAAACCTTTGTTCAGTCTTGAATTCGCAGAAGCTGTAAAGAGAAATAAACCACTAGGTTATCTGAATATTAACGTTAACGAATCCTAGACCTGTTTCCTACAGGTCTTAATAGATCCATGAGTAGCAGTTGGAGCTTTTAAATTATGTAATTCTGAAACTAATTCAAGATTAAATAAAAAAGGGGGATGGACGTGCCAAATTCAGTATGGGTTATCATTGTTGCAGCTCTAGCAATTGTGTTATTGATCTTTCTAGTGTTGCGATTGAAGATGAATGAAGTTATCGCTTTGCTTTTAGTTAGTATTCTTGTAGGTATTGGCGTAGGAATGTCACCTGCCAAAATATATGAGGTTATGGAAGAAGGAATGGGAAGTACTCTTGGCTTTCTTGCGATTGTAATTGGGGTGGGGGCAATGTTCGGGGAAGTTCTTAAAGTATCTGGGGGAGCTGAACGATTATCTTTAACGTTGTTTCAAAAATTTGGTGAAAGCAAGGTGAATTGGTCGCTCGGGTTTGTAGGAATGATTGTTGCCATCCCAATATTTTTTGAAGTAGCGATCGTCATTTTTGCTCCCATCGTACACAGTTTGACTCAAAATACGAAAAAATCTATATTGTATTTTTGTGTTCCTTTAGTGATAGGAATCGCAGTTACATTTTCTATGATTCCTCCAGCTTCGGGGGCGCTGGCAGGAGCAGCTGTATTGGGAGCCGATTTAGGATGGATGATTCTTTTCGGATTGCTTGTAGGAATACCGACTATGATCATAGGCGGCCCAATTTTCGGTAGCTTTATCGCTAAAAAAGTCCAGGTTGAAGCCCCCATGAGGGAAATAGCTGCTACCGCAGAAGAAAATGACCATAAGGAACTTCCAAGTTTCATTAATGTAGTCTGGCTGATTCTTCTTCCACTATTATTGATGGTTAGCAAAACCATTGCTGAAAATACATTGGGAGAAGGTAATTTAGTCAGAGAAATACTAACTGTAATCGGTCATCCATTTGGAGCATTGTTGATTGTTGCTCTTTTAACTATGCATTTTTTTGGAACAAAAAGAGGTTATTCTCGAGAGGACGTTCGTCAAGTTACTACAAAAGCACTCGAACCTGCGGGACTTATTATTTTAATTACCGGTGCTGGTGCAGTTTTCGGCGAAGTTCTAGTAAGTTCAGGAATTAGTGATATTATTGCTGCTGCTATTGCTGAATCAAACTTACCGCTTGTATTATTTGCCTTTTTGACTGCAGCACTTATTCGTATTGCTCAGGGTTCTGGGACAGTGGCTATACTAACAGCTTCAAGTCTGATCTTGCCTATTGTTGAAAAAAACCCGGTCTCAGAACCAATGCTAGCACTAATTGCTGTAACAATTGGCTGCGGTGCTCTTATGACTTCTCATGTAAATGATTCATCTTTCTGGCTGTTTAAACGTTTCTTTGGGCTTACTGAATTGGAAACCTTAAAGTCATGGACGATTGCTACAGGAATTACTTCAATTACCGGGTTTGCAATATGCCTTACAGTAAGCATGTTCTTGTAAAGTTTAATTATTGCGGCTGTCTTTTACTAGAAGCTGTTGAGGAACCAAGCCTACAGATGAAATGATGGCGCCAAGACGAAACTATATGAGTTACCTCTACAAAAAAGAAATGTAAAATTAAAAAGCATGAGGCCGACTGAACTATACCCCGAATAATGGAACTATAAAAAAAGTGCCATTATTCGGGGTTTTTTATTTCATGACCTCGAATGTCCCTTTATAATCGAAATAACAAATACGAGCGAGGTTATTTATATGTCCAAAATTATGTTTACTGAATCTCAGAGGAAAGAGTTAGAGTTGTATACACCACAGTAGAGAAGTTAATGGAACGCGAAAACTTTATTCCTCATCCGGAATGTCTCCTTCACTCGGACCAGGGCGTCCACTATACACATCCTGAATTCCAGAAGAGAGTGAAAGCATTCGGATTCGATCAGTCGATGTCCCGTCGTGGAAACTGTTGGGATAACGCCCCGATGGAGTCATTCTTCGGGCACATGAAGGATGAGATTAACTTCAAAGCGTGTTTGTCTTTAGTTGAAGTAAAGCAAGCGATTGAAGAATATATGGAATACTATAATCATCAGCGTTAACAATGGTCTCTACAAAAAATGACCCCGGTCCAATACCGAGGCCATCTATTAGCAGCTTAGCGCTTTTTATTAAACTGTCCATTTTCAGGGGTACAGTTCAGACAGCCCCATGCTTTTTAATTTGCTTGTACTTTCTTCTTTTTACGAGCTTTTTCTTTTTCGATCTGTTTACTACGAAGCTGACCGCATGCTGCATCAATGTCGGTTCCGTGCTCAGTACGGACACCACACTTTATTCCACGGTCCATTAAAGTCTGATAGAAGGTAAGGATCGCTTCTTTCTCACTCCGTTCGTACGGATTATCTGCGACCGGATTGTACGGAATTAAGTTAACGTACGATAAGTGGCGCTTATCGTTTAGTAAATCGGCCAACTGTTCCGCTTCTTTCTTATGATCATTCACATCTTTTAACAAAATATATTCAAAGGTAATACGCCGGTTTGTCTTTTCTAAATAGTAATCGATCGCCGGCATTAATTTTTCTAATGGGTAGGCCCGATTGATTTTCATAATTTTTGTACGCAGTTCGTTGTTCGGCGCATGGATGGAAAGAGCCAGGTTGATTTGGATACCTTCATCCGCAAATTCGTACATTTTCGGCGCGATTCCACTTGTAGAGACAGTGATGTGACGAGCACCAATCGATAAACCTTTTTGATCGTTGACTACACGTAAGAAGTCAATCAAGTTATCATAGTTATCGAATGGTTCACCAATTCCCATCACGACAATGTGGCTGACACGTTCGTCTTGCCCTTGCGCATCTAGATGGTGCTGCACTTGCATAATTTGTTCGACAATCTCTCCGCTTGATAAGTCACGGTTTTTACGCAGGATTCCACTCGCGCAGAACGAGCAGCCGATGTTACAGCCGACCTGTGTGGTTACACAGACCGATAGACCGTAGTTGAAACGCATAAGCACCGTTTCGATTACGTTACCGTCGTCTAGTTTAAATAGGAATTTAACCGTTCCGTCTTTTGATTCCTGTTTAATTTCTTCCGTTAGTGTTTCTATTGTAAAATGCCGATCGAGAAGGTCGATGCATGATTGGTTCACATTTTTCATCTGTGTGAAATCTGTGACACGTTTCTGGTAGAGCCAGTCCCAAACTTGCTTTGAGCGGAACTTCTTTTCACCGTGGTCGATCAGCCAATCCGTCAGTTGGTCAAAAGTTAATCCGTAAATGGATTGTTTCATATATACGCTCCTCTATAAAAAAATACGCTATTCCTATAATAATGGATTTACAGACTGTAAACAACCAGTATGGGAAAGTCTGAATTTTATTTTAAATTCCTTTATATACTAAGTGAACATAAAATTCTTTTACTAATGACGTCGTGAAAGCTGTGTTTATTCGTTAAGATTTTTCAGCCCTATTGAACTCTTGGGCCTAGCTGCAGCTTAGTTTATTAACTCTCATTAAAAGAAGTAATTAATTTTCAGTTAATTAACAGAGGGGATAATGGTCGAACAAGGTGGTTATTCTCTTTCAATCGAAAAATAGCTATTAGGGCTCTGTAGCTCATTTTAAACCATGGGCTTTCAAATTTGATAAAAACACCTATAACGGGCTTTTTTTACGAAAAGTTTTACTTTTGACAAGTAATACTATTCTGCGGTACTATATACCAGTAATAAGTAATACAGAATACTTGTTTTACAGAGTACCAAAAAATATAGCTTCATACAAATGGAGGAAACATGGAAAATTTTAGAGAAATGCTCAAAGGGGTGCTCGAAGGTTGTGTGCTTGAGATCATCAGCCGTGGCGAAACTTACGGCTATGAAATTACTCAACAACTACGTGAACTTGGCTTCACTGATGTGGTTGAAGGCACAGTTTATACGATTACCATGCGGCTTGAGAAAAACAATCTGGTGAACATCGAGAAAAAGCCATCGACTATGGGACCACCGAGAAAATTTTACACACTCAATGAAGCAGGGCAAGAGCGTCTTGAAACTTTTTGGGGAAAATGGGAATTCGTCTCAAGCAAAATTAACGAACTCAAAACTAAAAAAAATCAAAAGGAGAAATAATATGAGTATTTTTGAAAAAATTATCGGAAGTCTGGATGCCAAGCGGGAATGGAAGGCGCTGGAGGCACGTTCGAAGGCACTTCCAAGTGAGTATTGCAATGCTTACAATGCTATCAAAAAATATATGTGGACCTCTGGTGGCCCCTTAGAATGGAAGGACATCAGCCGTATATTTGGCGGCATTCTTGACCTTTTCGAGGAAGGTGCAGCGGACGGCAAGAAGGTCACTGACCTAACGGGTGAGGACATGGCCGCTTTCTGCGACGAGCTATTGAAGGACGAGAAAACCTGGAGAGACAAATATCGCACGAAGTTGAACGATACGATTGGTCGTGGCTAATGGCGAAACCCTAGGGGTTTTGTCTAGCAACGAGAATAACCGTGCAAACCTGAAAATATCGTTCGAGTTTAGACTGTACTAAAAACATTACCGATTTCGCCAAGTATCGTGAAGATTTGGAAGATTGTATCATAAAGCAGTTGGGAAAATTCGATAAATAATACTGACTGAATAGCTGGTTATGAATGAGAATGGCAACCTTCACTATTCAGTTTTATTTTTAATCTGGTAAGAAGTTTTCCGGAGGCGATTTCGGAATAACGGAAAAAACTTTATTCCGGCAAATTCTTCAAAGTGATGAACATTCATTGTGTAAAGTAGGAGAAAGGAAGTAATTTCCTGAATACTCTGTTGCATTAATTTTCCGAAAATTGTATAATATATAATCATTGAGAAAAGGAGGTCACGACCATGGAAAAACGAATTGTACGATCCCAATCCAATTTCATATGGTTCGTGGCCAGCCGGTAAACCTAGTCCTTCCATGAGAATAGGTGCATAGCGGGTCACGTGTGTTCGTGGCCTTTTTATGTGTTAGGGAAAGCATACGTCACGTACGTATGCTTTTTTTACGTTTATTCGGCTTTTCGAGAGGCACCTAGCCTAGTGAGTCTAAACGCTCTTATCGCTTTTTCTGGTGTTTAGCGGCTGCGGCCGCTTCACATAAATACATGTTCACAGGAGGTTTTTATGAAATGAGTAACATATGGACGCGCAAAGAATGGAACGAAGATTGGAAAGAAAGCGGTTAGCTAGTGAACAGATGAAAGGATGATAGCGATGTTTAGTGTGTTAGTAAAATTAAGCTGGTTTTTTAAGCAGTATTGGAAAAGGTATACGTTTGCCATTATCGCCTTGATAATTGTCAGTGCGATTGATTTAATCCCGCCAAAATTAGTCGGGATGGCGATCGATGAAATCCAATTTAACACGTTAACGATGGAGCACTTAATCGATGTTCTGCTTTTATATGGCGGATTGATTATTGCCAGTTATACGATTTCTTATTTATGGGATTATACATTATTCAGCGGGGCAGCCATCATGGAGCGCAGTATGCGTTCAAAACTTATGAACCAATTTCTTAAAATGACCCCGACTTTTTTCCGGAGAAATAAGGTCGGCGACTTAATGGCGCGTAGTACCAATGATCTCACCGCAATTCAAATGACGGCTGGCTTTGGAATATTGACTTTAGTAGATTCCACGATTTTCATGATTTTAATTGTAGCGATGATGGGATTTACGATTAGTTTTAAACTGACGTTGGCCGCACTGCTTCCACTTCCGATCATGGCTATTGTCATGAATAAGTATGGTGGTGTGATTCATAGGCGGTTTATGGATGCTCAAGAATCGTTCGGTCGTTTAAATAATTATGTACTGGAATCAGTGAGAGGCGTGCGGGTTGTCAGAGCGTTTGTACAGGAACGCCAGGACCAGCAGAGATTTCAGCATATAACCGAAGACGTATATGGAAAAAATGTCAAAGTGGCTAAGGTGGATGCGCTGTTTGAGCCAACTATTACCGTGCTTGTAGGAATCTCCTACACGATTGGTCTTGGCTACGGGGCCTCACTTGTTTTTCACAATGTGATTACGCTCGGTGAGATGGTTTCTTTTAACGTATATTTAGGGATGTTAATTTGGCCAATGTTTGCGGTCGGCGAGTTGATCAATGTGATGCAGAGAGGAAATGCCTCGCTGGATCGTGTCAATGAGACGCTGCAGTATAAGCCTGATGTTTTGTCACCCAATAAACCGAGAAGACTCGACTATCCCGATACGATCGAGTTTAAAGGAGTGGATTTCCAATACCCAGGGGCAGAGGTCGAAGGATTAAGCCAATTGAATGTGTCGATCAAACGCGGGCAGACGATTGGAATTGTTGGGAAGACCGGTGCGGGTAAAACCACTCTGTTTAGACAGCTTCTCCGTGAATATCCCGGGCTCAAAGGTTCGCTGCAAATTAACGGCATCGATATCCAGGACCTGGACTTAGATACGACACGATCTTGGATTGGTTATGTCCCACAAGAGCAAATTTTGTTCTCTAAGACCATTCGCGAAAACATTCAGTTTGGTAAAAAAGATGCGACGGATGAGGAGATTTATCGAGTCATGCGGTTAGCCCATTTTCTAGAAGATATGAAAATTTTACCGAAAGGGCTCGATACCATGGTCGGAGAAAGCGGGGTCACTCTCTCCGGTGGGCAAAAACAAAGGGTAGCCATCGCGCGTGCTTTCATCATGGACCCGGAAATTCTCATGCTTGATGATGCGATGTCCGCTGTGGATGGAGAAACAGAGGCGGCCATCATCGAACATCTTCGTAAGGAACGAGAAGGAAAAACAACATTGATTGCTGCCCATCGATTGTCAGCGGTGACTCACGCAGATCATATTCTTGTTCTTGAAGATGGCCGGATTGCAGAGCAAGGCACACATCGGGAGCTAATGAAGCTGAAAGGCTGGTATCAGACGCAATATGATCATCAGCAGTTGGATCGGGAGGTGAAGGAATGAAGAAGCCCTCAACAGAACGTAAATTATTAAATTTTGCTTTATTATACCGAAAGAATATCCTAATTGGACTGCTTTGTTTAGTCATTGCGGTTGCTTTGGAGCTTACGGGGCCCTTTATTGCCAAACGGCTGATTGATGAACATATCGTCGGTATCGAAGACCAGTGGCATGAAGTGGAACAGCCGGATGCCTACACGGTCTCTTATAATGGAGAACTTTATAAACGTGCGGACCGCATAGAAGAGGGGGATGAAGTTACAGACACCGCAACCATACTACAAGTGGGCAGAGATTATATGTTTGTCCCGTCTTCTGTACCCTTGACAGGCAGCCGCTCCTATCAAGATGGAATCATCACCATTACCCTAAATGGCGAAACGTTTAAAGCAGAAGCAAAGCAATTGTCTTTATCGGAGCTGTATCGTTTCTTTGAACCCGAGCAGCGATCCATCTACTGGCTGCTCGCGATCTACCTGGGGCTTCTGTTCATTGCAGCTGTTTTTCAATTCATTCACACATTTATTTTGCAAAAGACGTCTAACCGTATCATTAAGCGAATGAGGGATGACGTATTTGCTCATATTCACCGTTTACCAGTGAATTACTTTATCGATCAGCCGGCAGGAAAGATTGTGGCCAGAGTGACTAACGATACAGAGGCGATACGAGAGCTTTACGTCAAGGTGCTCGCTACATTTGTTACAAGTGTTTTTTACATGGCAGGGATCTACGTTGCCCTGTTTTTGTTAGATGTGAAGCTTGCTTTGATGTGTTTGCTGCTCATCCCGGTTATTGTGGTATGGATGAAGCTGTATAAGCATTATGGAGGCAAGTACAATACTGTTGTACGATCAACCGTCAGTGATATGAATGGGAGTATTAATGAAGCGATACAGGGCATGTCGATCATTCAAGCTTTTCGTCAGGAGAAACAAACATCGAAAGACTTTGAACGTTTGAATACGAAACACTTTCATTATCAGCGAAAGCTTGTGCGATTGAGTGCGTTAACTTCATTTAATCTAGTGAATGTGCTGAGAAACATCGCATTTGTAGCCTTTCTTTGGTATTTTGGCTCCGCGTCCATTGGAGTAGAAGGAATTGTAACAGCTGGTGTCCTTTACGCTTTCGTTGACTATTTAAACCGTCTATTTCAACCGGTAACGGATCTCGTTAACCAGCTGCCGCAGCTTGAGCAAGCGCGTGTGGCCGCTGGTCGTGTATTTGAATTGCTTGACCAGCCAGTGGAACCTCAGAATCATGATTCTGTTGCTCGTTATCGGGGAAGGATTGCATTTCAGCATGTCACCTTTGCCTATAAAAAAGGAGAAAACGTGCTCAAAGATATTAACTTTGAGGTGCAGCCTGGGCAGACTGCTGCATTCGTCGGTCACACAGGTTCAGGAAAAAGCTCTATTATGAACTTGTTATTTCGTTTTTACGATCCTCAGACAGGTGACATCACGATCGATGGTCATTCCACGAGAGAATGGTCGAGGCAGCAGGTGCGCAGTCATATGGGCATCGTTCTTCAGGATCCCTTTATCTTTTCTGGGACGATTTTGTCGAATGTTACGATGAATGATGAAAAAATTTCCCGGGAAATGGCTATCGATGCTCTTAAATCCGTGGGAGCAGATCGCTTTATTGAAAAATTACCTGATCAATATGATGCAGTCCTGCAGGAAAAAGGTGATTCCTTATCGATGGGAGAGCGTCAATTGATTTCCTTTGCCAGGGCACTCGCGTTTGATCCAGCCATCTTAATTTTAGATGAAGCAACGGCGAATATTGATACGGAAACAGAGCAAATCATCCAGCGGGCATTAGAAGTGTTAAAGCAAGGCCGGACAACGCTCGTGATCGCCCACCGATTATCAACCATTCAGCTGGCCGATCAAATTTTCGTATTAAATCGTGGTACAATGATAGAACGTGGAACGCATAGTGAACTTTTGTCTGAAGGCGGCCAATATTACCTTATGTATCAAATGCAGCAGGGGGCCGTTAAAGAAGGTGCTATGTAGTTCTTATTTTAGTGGCTTATGAGGTGTCGCGTATGAAAGACCATGATGATCAAAAGCCGGATATCATTGATGACGACTTATATGAAGAAATAGATGAAGAAGAATTGTATGAGCTAATTCAAGAAGAGAAGAGGCTGGCTTGGGAACGTGAACGGGAGGAGAAGGAGGAACGAAAATCCAAGCGTCCGTTTCCGAGATGGCTGTTTTTTCTGATCGCCTTTATGATGGTGGTAAACATCATAGCTGTGATTCCGAAAACGTTCTCGATTCCCGCTATTGACTTCTTAGTAACCTCAGCAAAGCTCTCTGCCAATCCAGAAATTGACCGTTATCAGGAAGCAGTCGTTGTGGTGGAGGCGGGACAAAGTAAAGGGACGGGTTTCGCGATCGATGCAGATGGGACGATTATCACGAACCATCATGTGGTTGAAGGCAAGAAGCGTATTTCTGTTGCTTTCCCTGAACAAGGCTTGTTTGAAGCCACGGTTGTTAAGAAGTTTCCTGAAGTTGACTTAGCCGTATTACAAGCTGAGGGAAACGGTTTTCCACATCTTGCGTTAGCTGAACAAACGTCTTTTGAAGAAGGAGAGCCTTTCTATTTTATCGGGAACCCGTTAAGCTTCACGGGAATCGCAAACAAAGGGACGATTATCGACACTATTACATTGGATGATTGGAATCAACCTGTTTTAATGCTTGATGCTCCCATTTATCGAGGAAATTCAGGCAGTCCGGTCATAAATCCTGAGGGGAAAGTGATTGCGGTGGTCTTTGCCACGTTAGACCATGAAGAAAAAGGAAGAGTTGGTCTGGCTATCCCTATCGATTATTATTATGAGCGAACGAATCAAGGAACCCCCTAGGTAATAGGTAAAGTTACGTAGGGGGATTTTTAGGTATTAGTGGCTATGATTATACAGTTCTATAGTCTTGGTTAATGGGCGAAGTTACGTTGTTAACTTAATTATGGTTATTGTGTAATTCTAAATACCTGTTTTTTGAAATGATTATTTAATAAAATGTAAATCGTGTGTGGTGGAATACAAGTCGAATATTGAGTAAAATTGTCTTGCTCTATACAATACTCGCATACCTGCTTTATAGAATTAGTGAAAAATGCTTCAGTTTTATATGGTTGATACAAAATTGTAATAAAAATGAAACTTTTATTTAAAATACACCCAAATAGATGGAATCTGAAACGAAAATATTTACTAGCTGGAGGTGATGAAGGTTGATCAGAGGTCTTTTTCGAACGAAGGACACCTCCCTTGATGAACTGGTTGCAGCTGCAAAACAGGGAGACGACAACATTAAAAATGAAATGCTTAAACAGTATCAACCTTTTATCGCCAAAAGTGTTTCTGAAGTATGTAAGAGATACATTGATCCAACGAAAGATGATGAGTACAGTATTGGTTTGCTTGCCTTTAACGAGGCCATTGACGCCTATTCATGTGACAGGGGAAGCTCATTCTTATCTTTTGCGAAGCTTGTCATTAAACGCAAAGTAATTGATTATATTCGAAATGAGCAAAAGCGTCTTAAAGTTGTTTCCCTTGACGAAGATTATGTTGAGGACGAACAAATGGAAAACCCTTCTGAGGTTAGAGCAGCGAAAGACCGCTATGTTCTTGAGACCGAAGCGTGGTATCGCAGGGAGGAGATTCGTGAATTTCAGGCTCATTTGCAGAAGTACAAGCTTTCCTTTGCTGAATTAACAGAGGCTTCTCCTAAACATGTGGATGCTAGAGAGTCAGCTATCCAGGTGGCGCGAATCGTTTATGAAAACGATGAGCTTCGTCATCAAGTGTTAGAAAAAGGCCGGTTGCCGATTAAAGATCTCATTAAAAAAGTAGAGGTCAGTAAGAAAACGCTGGAGCGAAACCGTAAATTCATCATTGCTATGGTACTCATCTTTTCCGGTGACTATGTGTATCTTAAAGATTATCTGAAGGGGGTGGGTATGTGAGAAAAGGTATTGTCATGGAGCAGAGCAGAGCGTATACGATCGTGATGACAAATGATGGAACCTTCCATAAGGCAAAGCTCTTAAAACGGGCTGAAGTAGGAATGGAAGTATATTTTCGGCCTACGGTTGCCAAACATAGAGGTTTCACTCAGTTGTTCATGTTGCGCAAAGTCAAATTTGCCGCGGTTACGTTAGCTTTATTGATAGCCTTCTTTCCAGCCTATCTGTGGTATGGGAGCAACAAAGCCTATGCCTATGTAAATATTGATATGAACCCTAGTGTTGAGCTAAAGCTTAATAAGAGAATGGAAGTCATTGATGTGATTCCGCTGAATGAAGACGCAGAGGTGCTTTTATCAAAACTCGAAAATTGGCAGCACGACCCTGCCTCAGAAGTCACCTTTGACATGATTACATTAAGTCAGAAATTAGGTTATATTAACAACCAAAATCAGGTATTGATTGGAGTAAGCTATGTAAATAAACATGATGAGGATTTTTCTGCCAAAATTGAAAGCTATTTAGCCAAACAATCCTTTAATTTGTCTATAGCTTCCTATAATGTTCCCAGTCAAATGAGGAAACAGGCTAAAAAGGAGAAGGTATCGGTTAATGAATTGATGGCAGATTCACTTAGTGAAGCAAAGAACGAGGCTTCAGCGAAAGTTACGGTGGAGGCTGACGATAAAGCCATTATACAATCTTATTACAACAAATCAGAATCGTCAGAATCAACCGGCACTGAAATGAGTAAGCCATCCCAGCAGATTAACCGTGATTCCTCTAAAGAAATGTTCATTATCCCAAGGGAAAAATTTAAGCATCTACCTTCTCAAGCTAAGGAAAACCATAATCCTCCTGGGCAGGCAAAAAAAAAGAACCATTCATCTCCCCAGGGGCAAGCAAATAGAAGTGAGCAAGCCGATGAACATGCGAATGATCACCCTGCATCAAACAAAGAAAAAGCGAACAAAAATCATTCATCAAGAGCAAAAAATAAGGAACATAGCAAAACAGATCCTTCTAAAGGACCTGACCATAAACCGGATAAGAAACCGAAGCACGACCATAAAAATGGGAAAAACAAAGATCATAACGGAAATGGTACTGGCAATAAGCATAACAATGGCAAAGTGAACAAAGAAAAGGGTAAAGGCAAAGGACCTCACTAACACTTCGGCTGAACGAAGTGTTTTTTTGTTGTTCATTCGGTGAATGGATAGGGCAGGACAGAAAAAGAAGAAAGGTCGCTGGTATGTAAAGAAGTAAATAAGTTCAGACAAGCTTTATAAAGCTGCCCCATTTGGACAAAAAGGCATTTTTATGAAGAGTTACCTATCAGCCCATAGAAGAGTAGAGAGTAAATTCATCGGTAAATTGCTACATATCGATATATACCATGATCGTGACATCGAACTAGACATCCCGATCGATTATTCAGTACGATAGAAGTGAATTGCTCATAAGACTCCTCATAGAAAGGAAACGACCTTTATGTCTAAACTTGATTTATCACTGTTTGAGAAAAAGATGATTGTCCGTAATATGGTAGTGAATGATATAGAACAAATTTTCGCGTTGCAAAAGTTGTGTTTTCCGAATATGGAACCATGGGAGAGGGCTCATCTTGAAAGTCACCTCAGGCATTTTCCTGAAGGGCAGTTTGTTGTCGAATATGATGGTGATATTATAGGAAGCTGTTCAAGCCTGATTGTTAATTTTGACGAATATGATGATAAGCATACATGGGACGATATAACGGATGAAGGATATATCACAAACCATGACCCAGATGGGTACAACCTGTACGGAATTGAAGTGATGGTTCATCCGGAATTTCGCCGGATGAAGATTGGTCGAAGGTTGTATGAAGCCAGAAAAGAATTGGCGCGCGAAATGAACTTAAAGAGTATCATCATCGGCGGCCGAATTCCGAAATACCATAAATATGAGCAGGAGATGTCTCCTAGAGAGTATGTAGAAGAGGTACGCAATCAAAATATTTATGATCCTGTCTTAACCTTCCAAATCATTAACGGGTTCACCGTAATGCGCATCAATCCGAATTATTTGCCGGATGATAAGGCTTCTTCCAAATACGCTACGTTAATGGAATGGAATAACATTGATTACCGGGCGCGAACGAAGCGCCATTTTAAGACGAGCCATCCGGTGCGCATTATGGTCATTCAATACATGATGAAAAACATCGATTCCTTCGAAGAATTCAGCAGGCAGTGTGAGTATTATGTTGATGTTGCAGCGGATTATGGATCAGACTTTGCTGTGTTTCCGGAAATCTTCACTACGCAGTTAATGTCTTTTCTCGAGGAAAAGGTACCGTCCAAAGCTGTAAGGAGACTGTCTGACTATACCGAGGACTATATTCGCATGTTTGAACATCTGGCTGTGAAGTACAATGTGAACATTATCGGCGGCTCTCATTTCGTAGAAGAAGATGAGCAAATTTATAACATATCCTACCTCTTCAGACGTGATGGTACGATTGAGAAGCAATACAAAATCCACGTTACACCGAATGAACGCACATGGTGGGGTATTCAGCCTGGCGATGCGGTGAAGGTGTTTGATACCGATTGTGGGAAAATTGCCATTCAAATTTGTTACGATATCCAGTTTCCTGAGCTGGCCCGCTATGCCGTGGATCAGGGAGCCAATATTATCTTCGTGCCATTCTGCACCGATGATCGTCAAGGCTATTTGCGAGTTCGTTATTGTGCTCAGGCAAGAGCTGTTGAAAATCAGGTATACACGGTAATCGCTGGGACGGTTGGCAATATGACACAAGTTGAGAACATGGATATTCAATATGCTCAATCTGGCATTTTTACTCCTTCTGATTTTGAATTTGCACGCGATGGTGTAGTAGGGGAGTGTAACCCTAATGTGGAAACTGTTGTGGTCGGAGATGTCGACTTGGAAGTTTTACGAAGACAGAGAAAGTCAGGTACCGTAAGACAGCTCCGTGATCGCAGACGTGATTTATTTGAGTTGAATTATCATATTGATACAGAGGTGAAACCGGATCGGACGTAAGACCCAGCCAAAAGTCGAACCAGCTATGGTTCGTCTTTTTCTATGTCGTGTTATAATCATTGTGTGAATTTTCTACATAAAGAAAAGGTGATGTTCATGCACGATTCTTCATCTCAACTGGAAACGTTAAAAAATATTGCTGAATTATTGAATGAGTCTACTAATAAAGAGGTACTCGGAGATGTGTTGAGGAAGTTCATTTCCATGACTGACTTTGAAACGGGGTGGATTTTTCTTGAAAATGAAGCGGGAGTGCAGCTTGTGGCGGATGATGGGCTTCCTCCTGCGTTAGCTCGCAATCAGAAGCAGAGGATGTGCGGGGAGGACTGCCATTGTGTATCGCGATATAAAAATGGCCGGTTGACGAAGGCTACAAGCATTATTGCCTGCAAGCGGATTGAACAGGCGCTTGAGGAAGGAAGCGAGGGGACAGATGGCATTACACACCATGCAACGGTGCCCTTGCAAACGCCGGAGAGATCATTTGGTCTGTTCAATGTCGCGATGAGACATAAGACAAGTTACTCTGAAGACCTGCAATTATTAGAGTCGATTGCGCTGCAGATTGGAACAGCGCTTGAACGAATCGAACGGTTTGAAGCGGAGGAAAAATGGAGCAGGCTGCTCATGAAATCGCACGAGTTAACGAAAAGCATCCAAGAGGCTGATACGTTACGTAGCTTACGAACCACTTTAGAACATGGATTGCAAGTAATGTACCCAAGATGTTCGGTTCAGTGGGCGAGCGGAGAAGTGGACGACGAAGCAGCTGATTCGTTCGGAAGTATGAGCCCACATCTGATCCCCATAAACGGGCGGTCTTTTTCTAAGTCAGAGGTGGAGATTTTTGAACTGGTGAAGGAATATAGTAGGGTAGCAGGGCGAAAACTGTTGCTTAATGAAAAAGAAAAAGTTATGGCCAGGAGAGAAGAAAGGTCGCGATTTGCCCAGGATTTACATGATTCCGTCAATCAATTGCTTTTTTCAATCGTGCTTACCTCAAAAGCAGCCAGCCGTTCAGCTGACTCGTTTCCTGCACTGCAAGAGCAAGTGGATTACATCCATGACATTTCTTCCCAAGCATTGAAGGAAATGCGCACATTAGTGACCGAAGAAAAGGGCGGCCGATTTAAAGAAGGAATACTGGCAGAATTACGCTCTTACGCAAACACGATTGGGCTTCGGTGTACCGTTGATTCTACGGGAACCACCTCTATTCCTTATGCTGTGGAGGAAACGCTGTTTCGGATTGGCCAAGAGGCACTGCATAATGTTTGGAAGCATGCCAAAGTTGACGTGGTCGAGGTCACATTACAAAAATTTCGTCACCAAGTGATTCTTGTGATCCATGATGAAGGGATAGGCTTTACGAATTCAGATTGTGGTGATCACTGTTTTGGGTTACCGGGGATGAACGAGAGAGCTGCCCAACATCGTGGCCAGGTTAAGATCACGAGTCAGCCCGATTGCGGGACAACGGTGCGGGTGGAGATACCCATAGAAGGGGGGAGAAGTTAACCATGATAAAGATTGTCATTGCTGATGACCACCAGGTCGTGAGAAAAGGACTGGTATTCTTCTTTCAAACTCAGGATGATATTGAAGTGGTTTATGAGGCGGCGAACGGCAAGGAAATCATTCATTATCTGGAAGATCATCCGGCTGATGTTGTGCTAATGGATATTCAAATGCCGCTGATGGATGGTATTGAAGCAACAACACAGCTTCGAAAGCAATTTCCAGCCATCAAAATAGTCATGCTTACGAGTTTTTCCGATTACGATACTGTAATTCCTGCGATTCAGGCAGGTGCTAACGGGTACCAAATGAAGGACATTGAGCCGGACCAATTGGCTGATGTGATTAGGCGAGTACATAAAGACGAAACAATGATTGATGCTAAAGCGGCTACCCAGCTGATGACACATGTGACGGGGGATCATCAACGGGAAGAAGAGAAGCGTCTTCAGGATTTAACGCGACGGGAAAAGGATGTACTGAAGGAGATTATGAAAGGATGCAGCAATAAGGAGATTGCTGATCATTTGTTTATTACCGAAAAAACAGTAAAAACACACTTATCGAACATATTCTCAAAACTGGAAGTTCACGACCGCACCCAGGCCGCCCTGTTTGGAGTCAAATACATGAAATAGTTCCTTACAATAAATCCCACCTCAGGTCATCCAGTTTCTGGATGACCTGAGGTGGTAATTTTATACATATAGGGAAGGCTGTGTCGTAGCTTGCGCGTGGTCGATATAGTGTAACAGGCTTTCATGGCTTTCGAGCAAGGTGGTCTCATGTCCGGGGTAGTGGAAAGCGTGAAGAAATGCTTCTATTTTCTTAGAGAGAAAATGGTCACGGGTTCTTACCATGAGAATAAGCAAATCGTCCCACTGTCCCCAGATCATGTAATGCAATGCTTTGTCATAATCTTGATAATACATGAATTTTCACTTCATCCTTCCTCAGAAAGGATTGTTTTTATTGTCTCCATGAAGGGTAAGAATGAATCAGAAAGTTCTTCACAGAAATGGAAAATTCGACAGTATTCTTTTTCAAAAAGGATTGGTATGATGGTATGGAAATGATTTACTTGGTAAGGATGGAAGGAGATATCAGTCATGGAAGAACGATATTGGCTATGGGTTAACCTTGGAGGAGTATGCGCATTTGGATTGTTTATCCTGATCAGTTTATGTACAGCCATTAACGGGCCTGCCCAGGGTGCCATCGTCATCATTAGTGAGATCATCGCTGTACTTAGTTTCATTTTTGCGGGAGTGACGCTGTATTACATAAAAGACCGGCAACGCTGGTTTGCGATTTCTGTACTCTCATTTATCGGTGTATGGATCGTATTTGGAATTGGCTACGAAGTTGGTGTGAATCAGGAAACGAATCATAGCTGGGTTTGGTTTTATTTATATTATGTTGTGTTTATTGCCAGCTTGGTCTTGCTGCGATATAGTTACGCCAAAATACAGGGACTATATAAATTGGCACCGGTATTTTTTATATTTTTTAATGCTATGCTGACTTTATACATGGTAACGATTCACATCTGGTTTATGCTCCCATTTGGTGACTGATCCAGCAGTCCTTTCTAGTATGAGAGGGCTGTTTTTTTATTCTGAAAAATTGTCATCTGATCTTTAGTCCTTGCTAAAGTTCTGTGAAATTTCATCTATGCAAATTTAGTATATAAGTTCCTCCAAGACACATACTACAAATAAGCTTGGAAGGAGGAATACACCATGAAAATAAAGGCAGTTGCACTTGGTCTTCTCGTTGCTTCTTCTCTCGTTGCTTGTCAAGCTGATGAAGAGCCTGGTAACGGCAACAATAATGAAGGTGCTCAAAATACGAGTTTTGAGCGAATGGCTGACGATATGAATAACCAAGGGAATAATAATAATGCAAACCGCGAAGATGATAACCGTATGGAAAATAAAGATGATAACCATATGGGAACTAGCAACGACAATAAGAATGGTGCTAACCAGCATGAGTATGATGTAGCGGAAAAGGCTGCGCAAAACATCGAAAAAAATGTTAAAGGCATTAACGAAGCGTATGTGTTAACGACAAACGATAATGCTTACGTGGCAGCGGTGCTTGATAACCAGAATGGTCAAGCGAAAGAAGAAGTTAGTAACAAGGTAGAGCAACAAATCACAAAGATTGTTAAAGAAGCGGATCAGGGTATCAACAACGTGTATATTTCCACAAATCCAGATTTTGTTGACTTAACAAATAACTACGTTAATGACGTAGGAAATGGTGAACCAATTCAAGGTTTCTTCCGTGAATTTGGCCGCATGACTGATCGTCTGTTTCCAGATGCTCAGTCATAATATAAACGGGATTCTCAGCAGAGAGAATCCCGTTTTTTTGTGGAGAAAATGGTGGTCTTGAATCACTTGCCCTCTCAGAATTGATAATTCCTTCCCTTTGTTGGACAGTTACATTTCATGTTCTTGCCAGTTCTTTCATATAGTAATGTAGGCAAAGCTTAAGGAGGGGGCATTTTTGAAACAAGAAGAACATCGTAATCTTGAGAAAGCGATACGCGAAATTACAGAGATTGCAGAAGGATTCGGTCTCGATTTCTACCCGATGCATTACGAGGTATGTCCAGATGACATTATTTATACATTTGGTGCTTATGGGATGCCAACACGGTTTTCGCACTGGAGTTTCGGAAAACAGTACTATAAGATGAAGCTGCAATATGATCTGGGCTTAAGTAAAATATACGAGCTTGTCATTAATTCTAATCCGTGTTATGCCTTTTTATTAAATTCAAATAGTCTGATTCAAAATAAACTAATTGTGGCGCACGTTTTGGCTCACTGTGACTTTTTCAAAAATAATGCACGTTTCCAAAATACAAAACGTGATATGGTCGAAAGTATGTCAGCTACAGCTGAGCGAATTACGGCGTATGAAAAGTTATATGGCAAGGAAGAAGTAGAAACATTCCTGGATGCTGTGCTCGCTATTCAAGAGCATATTGATCCGTCGCTCGTACGCCCGAAGCTGTCCTGGAGTGTCGAGGAAGAAGCCGAAGAAGAAGAGACGGGGCATACGAAACCAAGTACACCTTATGATGATTTGTGGAAGATCGGGGAATCACCGGATCAAGGACCTAAATTTAAAAGGAAGAAGAAATTCCCGCCACAGCCTGAGAAGGATTTATTGTTATTTATTGAACAACATAGCCGAGAACTGGATGATTGGCAGCGTGATATCTTAACAATGATGCGGGAAGAAATGCTTTATTTCTGGCCACAGCTTGAAACGAAGATTATGAATGAGGGCTGGGCGTCGTATTGGCATGCGAGGATCCTCAGGGAGCTGGATTTGACTAGTGATGAGGTTGTTGATTTTGCGAATCTGAATGCGAGTGTCGTTCAGCCGTCCAAAACACAATTGAATCCGTACTATCTAGGGTTGAAGATTTTCGAAGACATTGAAGAACGGTATAATAACCCAACCGATGAAATGAAAATGCACGGGATTGAGGAAGGAACAGGACGAGAGAAGATCTTTGAAGTTCGAGAAATTGAGTCGGACCAGAGCTTTATTCGTAATTATTTAACAAAGGATTTAGTCAAACAAGAGGATATGTATTTATTCCAAAAGCAAGGGCAGAAGTATAAAATTACCGATAAAGATCATGAGACAGTAAGAGATCAATTAATTACGATGCGTGTGAATGGTGGTTTTCCTTATCTTACAGTCCAAAATGGTGACTACATGAAAAACGGGGAACTGTATTTGAAACATCATTTTGAAGAAGTGGAACTGGATATATCGTATTTAGAAAAAACGCTTCCTTACATTTATCAGTTGTGGGGACGGCCCGTGCATATGGAAACCGTCATCGAAGATCGGAACGTAGCCTTTAATTATAGTGGCAAGAAGATCCAAAAGAAATACTTGTAAACACTGATTCCCAATAAAACCCACCTCAGGTCATCCAGTTTCTGGATGACCTGAGGTGGGTTTTATTGGGATATCTTATGGGTATATTGTAGGGTATTGATGAGATTTTTGATTTTGTTCCTATATGATATGATTTTTTGGTAAACTAGTCGTTAAACAAGAAGTGAAACTTTAGGAGGTTAAAGTGATGAGTGTGTATGATTATGTGCTGACAGAGTCCGATTTTGTTCATAAAGATGATTTGCACTACCCGTTTGAAGAAAGAGGTCTTCAGTTCGGTGATGGAATATATGAAGTCATTCGTGTTTATAATGGTAAGTATTATTTAATTGATGAACATGTGGAGCGGCTATACCGTTCAGCTGATGCTGTTAAATTAAAGATGCCATTTTCAAAAGAGGAAATGTATCAACAGCTGGATGCCCTTCTGCAAAAAAACGAAATTCAGAATGACGCTAAAGTGTATATGCAAATCACTCGTGGTTCAGCGCCCAGAGACCACGCTTTTCCTCTTAACGTCAAGTCTAATTTATATGCCTACGTTCAGGATCTTTCTAGAAAAATGGACTTCATGGCAGAAGGGGTATCCGCTATTACGAGACCTGATGTTCGCTGGGACTGGTGTTACATTAAAAGCTTGAACTTACTGCCAAACGTAATCGCAAAGCAGGAAGCGAGTGAACAGGGCTGTTTTGAAGCGATTCTTCATAAAGATGGAGAAGTGACAGAATGCAGTTCCTCAAACGTGTATATGGTTCGTGATGGTAAAGTTTATACACATCCTGCTAAAGAAAACATTCTCCACGGCTGTGTGCGCACACGTATGAAACAGTTTTGCGAAGATGAAAGCATTCCATTTGTGGAAGAACCGTTCCGTGTCGAAGATATCCAAGACGCTGATGAGTTGTTTTTAACAAGCAGTACAGCTGAAGTGATGCCAATTGTGCAAGTGGACGGGAAGGCTGTAGAGGGTGGCCAGGTTGGGTCCATCACAAGAAAACTGCAGCACAAGTACGAGCAGGATGCAGGTATTAAAGAATCCCAATCCATGTTTTCGCATGTAAAGGCCCAGTAATTTAAGTAGTATCCCTGTAGGAATGGAGGGTGTTTTTTGAAAAAAGTTAATTTGGAAATGAGTCAAGAGCAATACGAAAAACTAGTAGAGACAGTATTCCTTGGGACATGGATGGTCAATTCAACACAACTCGAACTGGACGAAGCATTCGAAGATGTCCGCAGCCTGGTTCTCTCTAAATACAAAGAGGCAGGGCTTGAGGATAAGATAACTTATGAGGAAACTTTCGATGTCCATGACCTAGCTGTTGAATATGAAAATGAGCTGCTTGATAAATATGTGGAAGAATACGACGAATTCAGCTTTTGGGATAAACTGATTGAAAAGTTATCGGAGAAAAAACTAATCAAGGAGTTTGGCCCGCTTCCTGATTCGTTAACGGAAGAAATGGTTGCCAAACGCGTTCAATATGAAGAAGAAATCGAAAAAGAACTTGAAGAGCGAGGTCTTACAAATCTTAATCTGAAAGCATAATAACAAGCGTGAACCTACAGATAGGTTCACGCTTGTTTTATCGCCTCCTCAGTCGTGTCTATCGGGGCGCCTGCTTTTTTGCCTTTTGAGGATGGCTCCAAAGCCTGACAATCGGCCGGGCTCCCTGGTAAGCCGCTTGGATAAAGGGACCTAACAATAAGGCGACAATCAAAGTGCCTATGCCTACAGGTGCTCCAAGCAAAAAGCCGATTAGAGCCATACCTGACTCCGTGAAAATTCGGACAGAGCTTTTAGATTGATTCGTTTTTTCATTCATAATCATCATAAAGTGATCAAGTGGAATACGCGGGAAAGGGGTTCGTAAATAAATCGCAATTCCAACGGCAGTAGCGACCAGCCCCAGGGTAAAGATGCCCCATTGCGTCCACCATACTTCAAAGGAAGCGTGATCAAGTGTTCCATAAAGAAAGATGTCAAGTGTTCGTCCACGTAATATAATTGGAAGTAATGATTCAAATTGCGGCCGCTTACGTTCAATCCAGGCATTGACGAGGAGCAAAATGACAAACGCAATGATCATAACGCTCCCTACTGTAATCGGTGCGTGTCTCGAAATACCAACAGCCACACTATCTCCCGGGCCTACACCTAGACCTGATTTAATAATCAGCGCGAGTCCAAGACTTGAAATCACTAACCCCACAACGTATATAATAAATAAATAAAAGTACTTCATCGTTGCCACCTTCAGTCTGCACTGTGCTTTTTTAATCATATACGTTGATTTCACAGATGTAAACCATTCTATGTTTTGAACGGGCCTATAAGGGAATTTTAAGACCACAAGAACGTTAAGGAGGACCACAACATGCAATATGCGATTGTTACAGGAGATTCAAGAGGGCTGGGAGAAGCAATTGCCCAACAGTTTCTGGAAAAATCGATTCACGTTATAGGGGTGTCCAGGCATGCTAACGAGCAACTGAGTCAGTTAGCTGATCGGTACGAAAGGAACTACACACACGTGGCTTGTGATTTTAGTGATCAGAATCAACTGGGGAAGGGAATCAATGAAGTGATGAGGCATGCTACAAAAGGGGATGCCCACTCCATTTATCTTGTGAATAATGCTGGTGTCATTGAGCCGATTGATACCGTGGGAAATTTCCATGTGAAAGATGTAAGCCGTCACTTTATGGTTAACGTTACAGCACCGATTATGTTCACCAATTCTTTATTGAAGGAAGCCAATGAACATGACATTAAGACGTCAATTATAAACATCACTTCTGGAGCTGCGGAAAAATCGGTCCATGGCTGGAGTGTCTACAGCAGCTCCAAGGCTGCCATGAACCGCTTTACTGAAACCACAGCCTTAGAGCAAGAAATGGCCGGACATGAACACAAGATTTTTGCCTATAGTCCTGGCGTGGTTGATACAGATATGCAAAAAGAAATCCGCTCTTCCAAGGAGTCGGCATTTGCGGACCTTGATAAGTTCAAGTCCTTGAAAGAGGAAGGGAAACTGAACTCTCCAAAAACGGTAGCTGCGGTTTTAATGGATTTACTAGATGATTACTCTTCCATTGAAAGCGGACAGGTCTACAAGCTTTACGATTTGATCGACAGGTAAAAAACTGAGCTGAGCTTAGGCTTGTAAAGGATGTTTCGCTTATCAACAGAACGGTAAAATACATGAGTAGATGGGTAACCATTTTGAGGAGGGTCTATCACTATGAACAACTTGCACAACGCGCTAAAAGAGAAAGTCGGATTCGGCACAGCACCTCTTGGAAATATGTTTCGTGAGGTTTCAGAGGAAGAAGCCCAGGAAACCATTGAGACTGCCTGGAATCAAGGCATTCGTTATTATGATACAGCACCTTTGTATGGTGCTGGTTTATCGGAACTGCGATTAGGCGAAGCTTTATCCAACTATAATCGAGATGACTATATGATTAGCACAAAAGTAGGGCGCGTCATTTCAAACGAAGCTGAGGAGAAAGAAGGGCTATTTGAAGACGCACGTAAAAACAAAGTGATTACTGATTACACCGAAGACGCCACGCTCCGCTCGATTGAGCAAAGTCTGGAGCGCCTTAAAACGGATCACTTGGATATTGTTTATGTACATGACATTTCGCCTGATTTTCACGGAGATGAATGGATTTCAAAATTTGATGAGGCGAGAAAAGGAGCATTCCGCGTGCTAACGCGCCTTCGCGAAGAGGGGGTAATCAAGTCCTGGGGAATCGGAGTCAATACGACCGAACCCATAGAACTTGCGTTGGAATTAGAAGAAGCAAATCCAGACCTATGTTTGCAGGCAACCAACTACACGCTTCTCAATCATGAGCGTGCCTTGCAGCGATTAATGCCAACTGCACAAGAAAAGGGTGTTGGCATTGTGGTCGGCAGTCCCTACAATTCAGGCGTCTTACTTGGAGGTTCTCATTATAACTATGAAAAAGCACCTTCAGAAATCCTGGCAAAAGTAGAGCAGCTAAATGAGATTGCCCGGGACCACAACGTTAGCTTAAAAGCAGCTGCCCTTCAATTTTCAACAGCACATCCAGCGGTCACCTCCGTTATCCCAGGTTCTACTCGTCCAGATCGAATTAAAGAAGACCTAGCTGCTATGAGAACGGAGATCCCATCTTCCTTCTGGCAGGAACTAGTAGAAAAACAATTTATCTCACCGCAGGCTCCGCTGCCCATAAGAAAGTGAGCAATATAATTATTTAATTACCTTATTTATATAAAAACTACTTGGCACACCAAGTAGTTTTTATTACTTTTAATTGATGCTGTAGACGATTTTTTAACGTAAAACAATTGAGACTTTGCCAGCCTGACTTATTTGTATGAATTCACTTTTTACTAGTGAAGTGCGACAGTTATCGTCACTTTGTCAGCATTCACTTCAAGCGATACTGAACCGCCGATTGGAAAAGTGAATTGAGGTGTCGTATGCCCGAAGCTGGCTTGTGCAACAACAGGAATGCGCAAAAGCTCAGGCTTAGAGTGGATGATCTGTTTAAGGTCATCCAGCCTGACGTTTGAAGCTTTTTGAAAACGTCCAATCACGAGGCCGCGCACTTGATCGAAATTCGGCTGATGAATTAATGATTGCAGATCACGATCGAAAGTAGGAACATTCGTTAGTAAATCATCTTCCAGAAATAAAATTTTTCCTTCAAGGGAAGGCATGTATTCAGTACCTTGCAGAAGATTCAAGGTACATAAATTACCTCCAATGCTCACTCCGTCTGCACGTCCCTCATGGATAACAGCATATCCCTCATGAAGGTGAAAGCAGCGGTTCTCCTGATCCATGTACCATCCGTCGTCACTCCAATGATTGGCGGGCTGAAGTTCCACAGAATTTGAGTCCATCAGGATTCTTTTGAAATACTCCGCTGTGTATTCAATTCCTTTTTCCATACCGAATGTTGAAAAATGAGGTCCTGAATAAGTAACTAAGCCCGACTTTTTGTAAATAGCATTCGCCAAGGCTGTAATGTCTGAAAATCCGCACAAAATCTTAGGGTGATCAGCAATGAGGTCATAATCCAAGTATTGAAGCAGCTGATTGCTGTTGTACCCTCCAATCGTTGTAAGGATGGCTTTTATTTGTGGATCTTTAAAAGCATCATGAATGTCAGCTGCACGTTGCTCAATAGAGGCATGCTCTTCATAGGCGTGCTTACTGAAGGAAATCGCAAGCCCCAATTGCTTAAAGCGCTGGATGGCGAGATCGCGCTGATCATCAGCGATCATAGCCATACTTTCAGCAGGGGAGATGACGCGAACTTCGTCGCCATCTTTGAGTTTTGGTGGAATCATTTTAGATCACTCGCTTTCCATTAACTTTTTGGAAAATTAAAAATGCACTACTTAATTACTCATCATATAATAAGACTGACTTGATTAGAAGGGACAATGAGAGAATATTCTGTTGCTTAGATGAGGATGAGGTCGCTAAATTGAATTTGTAAAACTATTGTACAAATGATGGAAATTTGAAATAATAGAGTACTTATAAAGGCGTCGGAAAGAAGAGAATCCATTTATTCGGTGGGATTCAAATAAACAGGAGAATGGGGAGCTTTCATGTTTACTTTGAACGTAAAGGAAGATTTATCACTTAAACTACTTGAAAAAAAAGATGCGAAAGAATTGTTTTCACTGGTAGATGAGTCAAGAGATTATCTGAGGGAATGGCTGCCATGGGTTGAGGACATAAAGCAGGAAAAGGATTATGGGCCAGTCATTGACATGTGGCTGCAGCAATTTTCCTCTCAGGAAGGATTGCAAGCAGGGATTCTCTACAAAGGAGAATTAGCGGGTGTAGCTGGATTCAACAAGATTGATTGGTCAAACAGAAAAACGAGCATCGGTTACTGGTTATCAGAAAAGTACCAGGGCCGCGGAATTGTAACAACTGTAGTGAAGGCACTCATAGACTGTGCTTTTGCAGAATATCATCTGAATCGTGTTGAAATAGAGTGTGGCGTCGATAATGAAAAGAGTAGAGCTATTCCAGAGAGAATTGGATTCAGGCAAGAAGGAATTATTAGGGAAGCTGAATATTTGTATGATCATTTTCATGACTTAGCTTTATACAGTATTCTTGCAAAGGAATGGAAGGCTTTGAGCTGACTAAAGGACTGTTTACAAAAAGATAGAGATCCGATTTTGAAAGGAAGACAGAGATGATACATAGAATGGGAATGTATAGTGAGTATTGAAACCTACACTCCAGAGCAGGAAAAACAATGGGGTGCCCTAGCAATAAGAATTGAAAATTAATTGGATAAGGCGGCCAGGAATATGGAGGTTATTTTAGAGGAAGCAACAAAAGAGGATGCACAATCTATATTAGATAATCAAGTTAGAGCTTTTAAGCCAATATTAGAAAAGTATGAGGACTATGAAACAAATCCAGCCAATGAATCGATTGAGAAAGTTGTTTCTAGAATTCGCTATTCAAAGGGTGCGTTTTATAAAATATTATCTGACAAAATCCTTGTAGGAGCTATTAGCGTACTTTGGGAGGGGGACGAATATTGGATAAGTCCAATGTTTATCCTGCCTGAATATCAAGGTAAGGGAATTGCTCAAACCATTATCAATCGTATAGAAAATTTATACCCTGCTGCTGCTAGTTGGCAGTTAGCTACTATTTTAGAAGAAAGGCGTAATTGTCATCTATACGAAAAGATGGGTTACTATAAAACAGGCTTAAATAAGAAATTAAACGAAAAAACAACCCTTATATTTTATAAAAAGACTGTATAAAGTGTGGAGGACAGATTTACAAAATATTGAAGATACCAGTCAAGGAGGACTTGGTTGATTTAGTAGGAATTAGGAACTTGTTCATGGGGAGGGGATACAGTGCCAAAAACTATACCAGGAAGGTTATCAGCATTAATGATCGTTGTGTTTATCATTCAATTTGTAGCTTTTTTATTTACTCTTACAATGAACGGGTTCGGAGCAATTGTGGGATTCATTCAAGTTACACCTTTCACGTCTTTATTAGGTCTTATGTTTGGGGTTATAGGGGCTCAGAAAGAGAAGGGGAAGGCTAAAACTATCCCTGTGATCAGCTTGTCGGTTGGAGTTCTTTATGTAATCTTCTGGTTGTACTTTTTGTATGGGTGGTCATTTGGAAGATGATATTTACTATTTCTATGACTTGAAAAACCCGAATTCAGTAACTTAATTCGGGTTTTTCGACGAAATAATCAACTTAACTCGTTGACGGGTTTCTCAGCCTTTTTATCCTTTTGATGAGAAGTGATAAACTGTTCAATCTCTTTCTTTGAAAATCCAAGTGCTTTGGCTACCCTCAACAATTGTACCCACTCTTGATCCAGCGGCCCCGACCGTTCTTTTTTCAAAGATTCCATCTGTTTACATATCCCCTAATTTCCTTATTTTGTTTCCCTCGGTACCATCCCATATAGAAAAAAGTCGACGATTTCCTTGGCTAAACCAGCAGATGTCGCTTCATTGGAGAATAGTTTCGTGATGGTGAGTCTCTCAATCGCACCTACTAACACCTGGGCAATTAACTCCATGTTCAAGTGGCTGGAAAAATAATTGTTCTGTTGCTCGGAAATCAAATTTTCATGAATCTGGTCCGCCATCGCTTGCTTGATATTTGTGGCTTCTTCCGATTCATAGAAACCGATTTTCGTCAAATGCGGGTAATCCGTGAAAAATTGAAAAATTGAAGAAAGACTCGTGGTGATTCGCTCTGGAAGAGAATTCGTATCCAGTGCTGGTTCTAACCGACTCGCTGAGGTGAGCTGCTTTAATTTTTCCTGAAAAGATTGGACCAGCTCACTATAAATATGCTCTTTGCTTGTGAAATATAAGTAGAAAGTGGGCTGACTGAATCCGGCTCGTTTTACAATTGTGCTGATTGTAGTCTTATAATAGCCTTTCTCAGCGAATTCTTCTGCAGCAATGGATAATAAACATTCTTTGCTTTCCACACCGACCGATCCTTTTTTTCTTCCTCGCGGCCCCATGATACCTGCTCCATTCCAGAATATTCGAATATTCAAATTATATTACTTAAAAGTATTATAATGTAAGATTAAGAAGAACACAACTATTATTTGGAAAAAACAAAAAATTAATAAGTCTTTTAACATCCAGTGTTGACATTAGTCCACTAGGCTTTAAGTTAAGAAGAGGGGAGAAACAATCTATTCGATATGCTTTGGATTATCGTAAGGATCCAGATGGTG
Organism: Halobacillus naozhouensis; assembly: GCF_029714185.1. Taxonomy (NCBI): domain Bacteria; kingdom Bacillati; phylum Bacillota; class Bacilli; order Caryophanales; family Bacillaceae; genus Halobacillus; species Halobacillus naozhouensis. Next base: position 1,258,900 of record NZ_CP121671.1, read on the forward strand.
AATACTTTTCCTATTTTGAGGAAGCGGGATGGACTCATGTTTGCACATCCGTAAATTATATTCATGTATTTAGCACACCGGGAGGAACGAGTCCTATTTATTCCGATCCAGTGACCACAATTGAAAAATACGAAATAGAAAAGGAAAATGTAAGGGTAGTCGCTTTACCGGCATTGCTTATTACATTCATGTTCTTCCCTCTAAAGGTAGTAAGTAATTATGGCTGAATGCACGGTATTGCAGGGAGTGCCTGTATGGTCTTGGGTCTCATCTCCATTGGTTTGTCTTATATTTTCGGGGATGCCCTATATCGCTTATCGCTTTAATATAAAAAAACTTATTTGTAATATCATCTATGATGGGCACAATGGTTATAGTCGAAGTAATCGTATAATGAGGAGGTCCAACGATGAAGGTTAGAATTGAATGTACCTATAAAACAGCAAAAGGAACAAACGCTGCATTTCGTTCAGAGGAGATGAACGCGAGTAAGGGAATAGTAATTGCTGAAGATCTGGAACGCACGGAACGTGGCAAGAATTTGCTCTTTATCGACAGCTATGAAAACACCTGGAATTTGAAAGAATTAAAAGAATTTATGAAGGAAGTCGAGACAGAACCACACAATATTACGATTTATTTTGATGGTGGTTTTAATCTCGAAACAAGAAGGTCGGGTCTCGGCTGTGCGATTTATTATGAACAAAATGGAAAATCACTTCGGCTTCGAAGAAATGCTTTAGTACAAGAACTTAATACGAATAATGAGGCGGAATATGCCGCCCTCCATCTCGGGATACGGGAATTAGACCACCTGCATGTCCATGATCTACCAGTTAGGTTAGTCGGAGATTCTCAGGTGGTCATTAATCAATTAAATGGAGAATGGCCGTGTTTGGAAGAAGAACTGTCCAAGTGGGCTGATCGAATTGAAGGGAAGCTCAGTCAGATGGGTCTCCAGCCAGAGTATGAATTGATCTCCAGAAAGAAAAACCGGGAAGCGGATAAATTAGCTTCACAAGCTTTAAAGGAAATTGAAATAACGAGTACCATAGAGACCGACACGATGTCCTAGAAGGCTGGGGGCTTGTTTTAGCAAATGGGGAGCTTAAAATGGAAATTTCATTAGTAAGGCACGGCAAATCTAAGCATACAGAAAATATCAGCATAACCTTCACGGAGTATAATCAATGGGTTGAAAAATACGATGATAGCGGGGTGGTCGAAGAGGAGTTCTATCCTTCCATTTCCATTGAAAAAATGAGAAAAGCGGATGTAGTCGTAACAAGTGATCTGCTAAGGTCGATCGAATCTGCTAAACTCTTACAACCTGGAATCCAGGCTATTTCGGATCCTCTGTTTTCGGAAGTTGCTTTGCCAACTCTCCCAGCAAACTTTCCAGGTTTAAAACTTCCACCTGGCATTTGGACAGCCCTGTTAAGGTGTTTATGGTTCGGCGGTTATTCCAAACAATGTGAGCCATTGCGCTTTGTGAAGCTGAAGGCTGGAAGGGCGGCCCATAAATTAATACAGTACTCAGAAGATAACAAATCGGTCGTGTTAGTAGGGCATGGGCTTTTCAATCTGTTCATTGCAAGGGAATTACGGAGAAATGGGTGGAAAAGTCAGTCAAAGCAGAGCACAAAACATTGGGATTGCCTTACATTTTCCTTGGATAACTAGTGTAGTGAACAATACTTACTTAGAAACAGAAAACGCAGGAGCGGAACGAGAAAAGAATCTGTAGTAAAAGGGGAGGATGAAAATGGGGAAATCACTGCTCATGAGAACAGAAGCTTCCTATTCATTGAACTTCATGATTTACCTTCAAAATATTTATTTGAATCAATACATAAGCAGAAAAGAAGACTATAAATTCCCTTATACTGCCCCTGAAACCATAGCCTTTAAAAAGGAATATGGATTAGCGTACAAGGAACTTTGGGATGTAATCGTATCAGAATTATCTAAAAGACCTGAGAATGATATGGAAATGTTCCATGAAAAGAAAGATGTGTTTTATCGTAAGCTATTTATAAAAAGTAAAGAGGGTTTGAAGCAATACCATGAATTTTATATAGCGTTTAAAACGTGGTGGGGGAGTCTGGCAGGGAGTTTTTCGATAGATCGATCCATCGATGATCCAGGGCGAAAGGTATACGTTGAGTTTGCTAATCTGTGTTTTCTCTGTTTTACCCTTAAAGAATGAGAATAAACAACTTAACGCCAGCGTAAGGCAATATATAGTCGGCAACAATCCATATTAGCTACTTCTGACCTAAATTCTAATCGTAAACCGTCTGGATTGTATTGAATATCTACATCTGACGTAACTCCTATTGAATGAATTAAGCGTTGAACCTCCTCGAGATCTGAAGCCTGTGCAGCGTACATTAATTCAGCATCAAATTCTTTTGAATCGGATAATTTATTTAGAACCATGCTGGCATCCTTCATGAGTTTTTTAGATTCATTCGCTGACTGATACAACAGATTAGGATCGACATTCGGTAATTGTCGAATTGGCCAGCCACCGGGATGAGGATAACAGGGATAATAGTACGTAGGGTGATGTAAATAATACATGAACATGCGTCCTCCTCGTAAAATACAGTACATTAAACTATATGCACAATAGCATATTATGGGAGTGAAAACTTTCCCTCACTCTCCTTACGGTGCCAACCGTGTGCGTCAGCTCTTTATTTACCTGATCCATTACACGGTTCATCATGATTGGGTACTTGTGTAGTTCGTCACATGAATGATTTAGAAGGAGCAGCATATGCGTATAGAAAGGCCAGGTCAAAATCATGAAGGAGGACTTGATGGAAGGAGTTATTTACGTTTTTATCGTTTTCCTGCTTATATCCCTGTTGAGTGATAAGTATGTGAATGGGTGGCTTAAGCTAACCCTCTTCGTGTACTATGGTGTGATCATTTTTTACTTCTCCAGAGGGTATAATAAGATTATGAGCAGCCGAATCGAGTATGCCTCGAAGAACGAATATGATTTTAGGGATAAAGCCGATGTAGAGGCATTATTTACCTTTTGGCAAACACGCTCAGATTTCGTTGATGGTTTTCTCGCGTTTTATTTTCTTCCGCTGCTAGCCTTTCTTGTGTATTCCTACTATAAACGCATTACCCAAAGAGATGATGGCAAACAAACGTTTTTAACCTATTTTAGTATGATTCCTGTTACCGTGGTTTATCTTTTGCTGCTCTTATTTTTTGAAATGCTGGGCTACCATCCTTAATAATGAGGGTTTTGAGGAGGGATAGTCATTAGGGTGATAGCCCTTTTTTGTTAATAAGGGTTGCTTAAAATACTGTAATTCATTAAACTACAACTATATTGCATAGCAACATAGTTTATTTTTTTGTTCAACTATATTGTATAACAACATAGTTGAGTGATCGTAAGGAGAGAGTGGCTTGTCTTCTAGTCAGATTTTAAAGGGTATCCTCGAGGGTTGTCTGTTATCGATTATAAGTAAAGGGGAAATCTATGGTTATGAAATGAGTGAAAAGTTGAATGACTATGGATTCTCGATGGTTAAAGAGGGAAGCATTTATCCCCTTCTGCTTCGGATGAAAAAGGAAGGACTGGTGATGACTTCACAGAAGAAGCTTCCTTCAGGAGGTCCAAAGCGAAAATATTATAAGCTGACGGACAAAGGGGCAGAGGAACTGAATGAGTTTGTTGAGAGGTGGGAGCTTATTTCATCAAGCGTTGACCGTTTATTAAGGGAGGAGGATCAGGCATGATATTATCGAATCAGAGTCGTGAATTTCTGGAAAACTTAAGGCTGTATTTAGTCTCCAGTGGAAAGAAGGAAGAGGACATTGAAGATATTGTGAGTGAATTAGGCGATCATTTGTCAGAGGCTGAAAAACAAGGCAAAAGTGTACATGATATTGTTGGACAGTCACCGAGAGAATATATGGAACAGCTGGGCGGAGAGATGCGCGTTGATAGCAAATCAATTGTTAAATATGGAACCTTTTTTTTGATGGGTGCGCTTGCTTATATTCTTCTTGGGGATGTCATTAGGGGAGGAATTGAGTTATCTGTCATGCAGCTAGTTGGTTATCCGGTTATTTTCTTTTTGTATATCGGACTGATTGCAGGGGTGTTTAGACATATTGCCAGTTCTCAACCGAGTAAAAGAAAGCAGTGGACCTTATTGGGAATTCTCGGTGTGGTGCCCATTTCTTTATTTTTAGGCTTAATCATTTTAAATGAAAAGTATGAGACACCAGCTATTCAGTTTAGCGATTCTGCCAACCTGTTGACGGCTATTAGTTCGGTGGTAATATTTATTGGAATGTCGGTTTGGAGCAAGACATGGGTTTCCATCCTTGTACCGCTTTTCATCTTTGGTCCTGAACTTTTGCTGAATATAACAGATTTTCAAGAGAGTACGAAGATAACTCTGTCCAGTTTACTAATGTTTGCAGGATTAGGCAGCTACTTTTTCTATGTTTATAAGAAGGAAAGTCGCCTCAGGAAAAGGACCAACACGTTCGCTTAGAAATTCTGGAGGCTGATAGGGATCCATCCTTTCCGAAAGACAACTTCAGACATTAGTTCCTCTTATGAAAAAAGGCTTTAGTGGAAGCGGCACTCTCCAGCTCCTCTATGGCCTTGCAGTAGGTCCCTTGTATATCCCCTTTCAACATTTTCACAGGCTTTTTCACAAAATGAAGCATTTTCTTATTTTTGAACCAGTCATCAGGAACGGCCTTCTCGTGGTCGAAATCTTTCCACACTCTGGTTAGCTGAGGGCTATAGATCTTTGGTGAAATCGGATGTAACGAACAAGGATTACTCGTTAGTTCATGCTTCTCATCAGGTGCTGTTTCTTTTATATGATTAAATAGATGTGGCCAAAAGTCGTGGCGTGACCCTGTATGTGGATAGTCTTTTGCCCAGTCGACGGTATGCTTCAGACGGCTTTGTACCGAAAATAATAAATCGTATAACCCTTTGCCGAGGTTGATGCGTTCATTCACGGACGAGAAATGGTGAACGGCACCGCCTACTAATTTGGTTTTCTTTTGAAAGGGAGTCATGTAAGGGAGCAAGATATGGTTGAATTCGAAGATATCCTGCAGCTTAAACAGGATCGTATCCAGCACAGTATCCTTATAATGTTTATGCTGGACGACGCGTTCTTCAATGTATTGCTGTTCATTAATGATCAGCGCAATGGTCAGTGCTTCCTTCGTAGACTTTTCCCAAAATTGGCTCCAGAACGGCTCCATGAATTTTGAAATCTCCAGGAAAGACAGCAGATGAAAGAGAGGAGTGCCGCGTTTTTTGCTTTCTTCATACAACAATAACTGCGGATACGCATCTTGAAAAATCAGCCAGTTGCCTCGTTCCAGAAATGCAAAAAAATCGTCCTGTTCTTTCCTTGACAGCAGAAAGGGTAAATATTCCCCTTTAAGGTCTGTCATGTTCCAGCCGGCGTTGCGTGAAACCAGATGAGCTAACAGCGCCCAATGAATTTCGGGATGCTTTTGATAAAAATCGAAGTAGGCTTGAGTACGGGTAACATTGTTGCGATTGTGTTTACGAGTAGTGGAGCGTATCGTTTGGATCAAATCTTCTTGATCATTTGTGAGTTCATGGTGTTTGATAGACCTGGGCTCTTTGATGATTTTTTTCAATTGCTTTGTTACCATCTTCTTCTGTTTTCGTGTCCGATTAAAGATGGTGATCTCCTCCTCTCCTAGGTGTTTTATAGATGACTTTATTACGTGAGGTCACCTGATGTATCTTTTGGAAAATAATTGTAATGCATAGTATTCACGTCTTCATTTGCGCTTATACAGAACTGGAAGTGAGAGAGTCGTTTGTCACGAGAGAATAAAAAAGGTGTATAGAGTCTTATACATACCTTCCTGGACTATGGATGTATAAAAACAGGCGTGCCAATCGGGATGATACTGGCTAATTCTTCCACGTCACTATTGTACATGCGGATACATCCTAGTGATACAGCCTTGCCAATCGAGCTCGGATCATTTGTTCCATGAATTCCATAGTGCTGTTTGGATAAGCTCATCCACATGGTGCCGAATGGTCCGCCGGGATTGGGAGCTTTGTTAATGATGATATAATTTCCAGTCGGGGTCCCATGTAACATTCTGCCTACTGCAATGGGATACTGTTTTTGCAATACACCGTTTCTGAATAACTGCAGCTGCCGATTCGTGAGCGACACATCAATTTGATAAGGAATTGTTTCGATCGGTGGAAATCCTGGTATCACAATAGATTGCCCAGGATAAATGAGGTTAGGGTTAATGGAAGGGTTGGCGTTTATAATTATCGCGAGCGGTGTTCGATAGTCCCTTGAGATCTGAGTGAGTGTTTCACCTGGTTTGACTGTGTGAATCAATAGTAACACCTCCATAGAATGATACGGATAATGTAGATTATGAGAAGGGTGTCAGGACGGTTAATGATTTATATCGAGGACAATTAGATGGGTATGGTATGAAAGGCAAAGGTAATTAGTTAATCATCAATCGTTTAGTATTCATTTCTGTCTTATATACCCTCGTATTTATCAGCAGTATTAGGGTATGGGAAACGAAGGGGCTGCTGCCAATTGTCATCGTTATGATTAATATGGTGTCCATTGTTATCTTGATGGGGCATTTTGGTGACCGTATTGGGGCTAAACAAGTAATTCAAGGAGGAGGGGGAAATAGAGGACGTGTTAGAAGAGCCTGAAGAAGCCTTGTGGTGGGAAGAAGAGAAAAGTAAAATAGCTGAGCGAGAGGAACCAGACTATAAACAATAACAGATGTCCTCACGGGAACCCCATTTCTAGAAAGGAAAGAGTGACGGGTCCCGTGAGTTAAAAGCTTATATCAAACTTTAGTATACCTTATCACCGTTAAATATAGAATTTTTCACAATGGCATAATCGACATTGCGGATCGCTTCAAGCTTGCTTCCTCCAGCATACGATATAGCCGATTGTAGATCCTGTTCCATTTCTTCCAGTGTATCCTTTAACGCTCCCTTGTGCTCCACATGCATTTTCTTACCTTCAACATTTTTCTTTTCGCCTTTTTGAAATTCAGAAGCTGAACCAAAGTATTCTTTATACAGCTTACCATCTTTTTCAATGGTTTCACCTGGAGATTCTTCGTGTCCGGCAAACAAGGAGCCGATCATAATCATTGAGGCGCCGAACCGAATCGATTTAGCAATATCTCCATGTGTACGAATGCCGCCATCCGCAATAATCGGTTTGCTGGCTGCTTTTGCGCACCAGCGTAATGCTGCTAATTGCCAGCCGCCTGTGCCAAATCCAGTTTTAATTTTAGTGATACACACTTTTCCTGGTCCGATCCCGACTTTTGTCGCATCTGCACCCGCGTGTTCCAGTTCTCTTACAGCTTCTGGGGTCCCGACATTTCCGGCAATTACAAAAGTTTGAGGCAAATGTTTTTTAATATATTGAATCATCTCGATTACGGCATTGGAATGGCCGTGCGCAATATCAATCGTAATAAATTCAGGAGTGAGGTGTTCAGCGGCCAGCTGCTGGATGAAATCGTATTCTTCTCTTTTGACGCCGACACTGATCGAAGCGAATAAGCCTCGTGATTGCATATCTTTAATAAAAGCAAGGCGTTTTTCCGGCTCAAAACGATGCATCACATAGAAGTAGCCACCTTCCGCCAGAGACAGGGCCACTTCTTCATCGATAATGGTCTGCATATTGGCAGGCACGACAGGTAATTTAAATGTATATCCGCCAAAGCTTACAGTTGAATCACATTCAGATCTACTATTTACCACACATTTTGCAGGAATTAATTGAATATCTTCGTAATCAAACACATTTTCCATCGTTCACACCCCTAAAACCGAATGTTTTATTATGAATAATTTTTAATGTTCGTACATAAGTTAATTTACACGATATGGAGCAGGATGTCAAAGTTATGTTGAAAATTACTGTGTATCATCTAGCCAGTTTTAATAACAGTTCTCTAAAATATCTGATTCCTTCATCTCTAGAATTCCTCATTTCGAAATAGTTCTTACTTCTATAATCGAAACAAGGATGGTAGTAGGTGTCGTTATCGGTTCAATATTTTGAACTTTTTTGGACTACTCTGGGAGCTATCTGTGTCTGTATTTATTTCAAATCTTTTTTATCATCACTGTTTTCTCTATGTTTCCGCCAGGTATTTTTCCTTGAAGAGCCTTTTATACCAGCTTTTTTCACAGGTCGGTACCGTGTCATATAGGGTGTCAAGTACGGTGTCACATCGTCATGAAAAAGGTAAGCTTATAACGGTTATTAGGAAAAAAATACGACTGTAGAATTACAGTCGTATTCACGAAGCAGCAGGTTTCGTTTCTTTATTATTTTTAATAAACATATAAAAGGAGGCTCCGAAAATAATAAAGTAGCCAAGGAAGCTCATCCAATCAGGTACCTGATTAAATAAAACGATACTAATCACGGCAGTATAGACGACCGTGGAATAGAAAAAGATTGAAATTTCTCGTGCTGGAGCAAACTTATAGGCGATTGTTAAGCCGAACTGGCCGATCGTAGCAAATCCGCCTGCGCCTAGAAGGTAGATCCATTGCTTCGTTGACATGGGCTCGTACAACGCAATTGTAAAAGGAAGCAAGGAGACCGTGGTAAAGAAGGCAAAGTAGAAGACAATTGTGTAAAACTGTTCTTTGCTTCCAAGTACACGGAGCAGCGTATAAGCCCCGGCGGCAAACACTGCCGATAAAATCCCAATAATATAAGGAATTGTTTCAACAGAGAACTGTGGTTTAATTACGAATAATGTGCCGAGGAATGCCACCAGGATGGCGACGATTTGATACGTTCTCGCTTTTTCTTTAAGGAAAATCGCTGAAAAAATAATTAAAATAAACGGGCTTAGTTTGTTAAGCATTTCAGCATCTGACAGTACCATATGATCAATGGCATAAAAAAACAAAACCATCCCAATGGTTCCCAGCGCTGATCGGGAAAGCAGAAGCCCTTGATTCTCTTTTTTACCAAAGATCCTCTCTTTATTATAGACGACTAATATAAATGCGATTACCGCAGAAACGATATTCCGCATAAACGTTTTCTGTACAGTAGGTACGTCTCCAGACAGCTTGACGAGTGCTGCCATCATGGAGAAACCAAAAGCAGATATTAATAGTAGAATAATTCCTTTGTTACGGTCGCTCATAAAAATCTTCCTCCATTACGTCCTATCATTGGCCAGAATCACCTTTCCTATCCTAATATAACTAAGTGAAGAAAGAAAGTATTGTGTTTGATTATGGTAAAGGAAGGGAAGGTTAACAAGATATTAAAATATAGGGCAGGGAAAGGAAGACGACGATTGATTTGTTCTCATCCCGTGTTTTCAACCAAAAGAGTTATTGATCATAATCAGCAGCATTTCGTGGAGGAAGAAGCTTATATCGAGTTATATGAAGATGCTGTCATCACACCAACAGCTCAGTTTAAGATAGAAGATGTTCACGATGTATCCTATCGTAATTTAACAGGGACTTATGGCTTTTTTTATTTGCATACGATTAAAGGGGTATATCCGTTTAAGGTAAAAGGTTCACCGGATGTGTGGATGCAAGAATATAAGCGGGTGCAGGTTAAATAATTACTAAAAACGGCCTCATAGTTCAATCTATGAGGCCGTTTTACATATAGGCTAGGAGGCTTTCGCTTTATTTTGATATGCAGCCAGTCGATTGACTAGCTGTGAACTAGACTGGTTGAGACCGATGATTTCGACTGATTTGTCATTTTCTTCAAATTTCATAACCAGCTTATCAATGGCTGCGACAGCCGAATCATCCCAAATATGGGCTTCGGTAAAATCAATGTGGATTTCTTTCGCTTCTGCTTGGAGGTCGATCTGAGTCATTAAACTTTCAACGGAAGCAAAGAAGACCTGTCCACTAACGGAATAAGTCATAGTTTCTGCCTGTATCTTTTCCTCCACATGCACTTTAGAAATCTTAGCCACGAAGAAGATGGCGCTTAAAATAACTCCTGCTAAGACGCCGATGGATAAGTTGTGTGTCAAGACAACGGTGACAACGGTGACCACCATCACCACAGAGTCAGAAATTGGGTTTTTATGAAATTTCGTCAAAGAACTCCAGTCAAATGTTCCAATCGACACCATAAACATCACACCGACGAGGACAGCCATTGGAATCTGGACGAGTAAGTCATTAAATGAAATAATCAGCAGGATCAGAAATACCCCAGCCACTAATGTTGATAACCGACCGCGTCCCCCTGATGAAACATTAATCACGGATTGCCCGATCATCGCACAGCCCGCCATTCCTCCAAAAAATCCTGACGTGATATTAGCTATTCCCTGGCCGCGAGCCTCTTTGTTCTTGTCACCCACAGTGTCAGTCATATCATCAACGATTTGCGATGTGAGTAAAGACTCTAGCAAGCCAACAAATGCTAAAGCGAGAGAGATCGGAAAAATAATTTGTAATGTTTCAAACGTCAGCGGAATATCGGGAATCAGAAAGATCGGAAGAGTACTCGAAAGTTCCCCCATGTCCCCTACGGTTTTTAACGATAAACCACCGGTAACGGTAATGACCGTCATTAAAATAATAGCAATAAGCGGTGCAGGCACAGCTTTTGTAAATCTAGGGAGAATATAAATGATGGCGAGAGAGCCTGCAACCATGGCATACATCACCCAATTAGCCCCCTCAAAGTGAGGCAGCTGAGCCGTAAATATCAAGATGGCCAGTGCATTCACAAAACCAATCATAACGGACCTCGGGATAAACTTCATAAACTGGCCGATTCGCAATACTCCTAGGAGAAATTGAATGATACCAGTTAAAATCGTTGCGGCCAGAAGATACTCAAGTCCATGGTCTTTGACCAGTGTGACCATAAGTAAAGCCATTGCCCCGGTAGCTGCAGAAATCATACCAGGACGGCCACCCATAAAAGCAATAACGACAGCGATACAGAAGGAAGCGTACAAACCTACCATGGGGTCGACTCCAGCTATGATAGAGAAAGCGATTGCCTCAGGGATAAGCGCCATAGCGACAACCATGCCTGAGAGCACATCGTTTTTTACGTTTCCAAACCATTGTTGTTTAATTGTAGCAGTGTTCAATACTACACCTCTTCCTATATTAAATTGACACGAACTGCTTCGTGCCTGAATCCGACAAGAACGAGATATATTATATCATGTCTTGCAGTAACTGCCTAGCTAAATTTGAATAATTTTGTTAGAAATATGTCCCCAAAAAACGAAACTTTTTAGGTTTATTAAGACTGTACAAGTGATATAAAGGACAGTAAAGGAGGCTTCAAAAATGAAAGCATTGTTATTAGGTGTTTTGACGTTATCTGTTTTTCCTTTAGCCAGTGTTGACAATTCGGAAGGACACTCAACAGAAGACGCGTTAACGAAATCAGAAGCTAAACAAGTACTCACAGATTACGAAGAGGCGTTGAAGCATGCCATTGAAGTCACGTCCGATGAAAATCAAAACAATGACTACCATTCTATTGAGGAAATGGAGAAGTATCTTCAAACTTATATGTCTGCTGACATGGCTGAAGCTTTTACAGACAGATTCTTTAAAGAAACAAATGGGAAAGTAACCGTGATTCCACAGGATGGACCAGTTACGTTTAATCACTCAGATCCCATCAGTTTGATGCAAACGGAGAAAGAAGAGTTTCGGGTGACTCAGGAGCAAAGAAGCGAGTTAAGCTGCCATGTGAAAATGACTTTCACTCTCCAATTTGATGGGGAAGACTGGATCATTCAGGACATGAAAACGGATAGATTGAGAGCATAGGAACACAGCAAATGAAAGCTAGCACCCAGAGCGAGGGTGCTAGCTTTTTTATGAAGAAAACAGGGAATAAAACTGTTTATCAATCATTGCCTTCAATAGGCGAGTACTGATTAAGATGAGAACAGTCAAGGTGCCAAACAGAATGCCTGACGTCATCCATAATCCTCCAATCCCATCTGCTTTCCACAGGATAAAAATGAGTGGAGCGAAGAGAACGATTTCCACAGCAAGGGCAAGAAGACCGATGTAACGTCCTTTGAAGATCTCCCGCTCGTCTGTCCAATGTAAAGTTGGTGAATATAAGTCCAGAATTGTTCCTATAATGCCCGTAAGCCAGCTGATCAAAAGAGAAAGAACGATCCAAATCAACGTGATCATAACAGGGATGTTAATTAGGCAGGCCATGATGAACAGGACGAGAAGGCTGAGAAAGTTAATGAAAAAAGACGCCAGAATCTTACTCAGCATGACCGTTTCTGCACGGATAGGCATGTATAAGTGATTAAACCAGCTCTTCCCATCTCGTGAAACAGAGGAGATGGAGGCGGGGTTAATGCCCAGGATAAATACTGTAAAGCCAACCATGCACAGGATAATAGTTTTTCCTTGCCACGTTTTAAGCATCGCACCGATGCCTTGTATGGACCCGCTCGTGTCCATAATAAGAATGACAATGAATAATACAGGAAGCAGAAGCGACTGCACGATAATCTGAGTAAAAAATGTAGGTGTGCGAAGCATGATTTTCATTTCACGTACCCAGCTTGAATAAAGAACATTTTTACTTTGTATTTTCTTAACCATCTTCTCTGAGCTGATCGCTTTCCTGGATCCGCCGGAAAGGCCCAGGACTCCTTTGAAATATAGCTTCTGGCCCGTTGTCATCATGAAGAAAAGGGCGACCATAGCTAGGGCGCAGGTTAAGATAAAATAACCAACTCCTGCCATAGTCATCGGTTCAGTTAAACTAATGGAACTGAAATAAGCAGGTGGATAAAACTTCGTCGTCATCTGCAGTAAACCGTTTTGGTCGGCTAATTGATGGGCCAGGTTGGATCCTGGGTTTGTCTCCGAAGAATTAAGGCGGATGACAATGTTGATTCCAATGGCGAAAATAAACGTTAATAACCCGGCAAAAACCTTGATTCTGTCTTTATTTTTAGACAGGTTGAGAAAACGCATGACAAACATAAGGAGTACTGCTGTTCCTACAAATGGGATAACTGGAGTGATCAGCCAGATAATAATAGCGAACAGGTAATACACTATTCCGGCATGGCTGTGCAGTCCATAAATAACCAGCGATGGGGCTAAAATAACCAGGTTGGTCAGATATAAGGTTAAAAAGGGAACCGCTGACTTTCCCAGCATAATTTGATAGGGCTGAAATGGCAGGGCCACAAACGATTCTATGTCTTCAGCAAAATAAAAGGAGCTTAAGATCGTCCCAATACTAATGAACACGAAAAGGATTGATATCATCACAAACAGCAGACCAAGAATTACACTTTCGTTATCCGTGGGGGCTAATACTTGGTACATTGCCCCGATGATGCTGTTTAGTATATATAAGATGAAGAGTGCAGCGGGTATTGCGAAAATTGCCAGGAATACATATCCTATTTTTTCATTAGTACTTTTGCCAACTAAAGATAGCTGCATTTTGACCATGATTCGAATCAGCTTTAACGTGTTAGCCATTTTGCGTCAGCTCCAGGAACACTTTTTCTAAATTGTCATCCTCTTTGAACTGTTGCTTCATATCAGCCATATTTCCTAAGAAATCAAGCTGTCCATTGTTAATAATAGCCACCTCATCACACAGTTGTTCAACGACTTCAAGGACATGAGTCGAGAAAAATACGGTTTTGCCTTTGCTGGCATGTTCACGCATCATTTCCTTTAACGTATAGGAAGATTTAGGGTCAAGTCCTGTGAGGGGTTCATCGAGAATCCAAACATCCGGATCATGCAGTAAAACACCGCAGACAACAATTTTCTGTCTCATTCCATGGGAGTAGGTAAGGATATGGTCGTTTAAAGCACCGTAGATACTGAACTGCTTCGTATAATAGTCGATTCTTTCACGCCTGACATCAGTGGGAACCCCGTAGACGTCCGCAACAAAGTTTAAGTATTCGATCCCTTTCAGGCGTAAAAAGATATCAGAACGGTCGGGCACATAACCGATCGTTGCTTTGGCTTTCATAGGGTCTTTGGTTATGTCAAAACCGTTCACGGTAATGCGGCCTGCTTCTACAGGTAGGATGCCTGTCATCATTTTAATGGTGGTGGACTTTCCTGCCCCATTGGGTCCTAGAAATCCGAAGATCTTTCCGTCCGGAACTGTGAGAGAAAGGTCTTTCACAGCCATATGACCTGGAAATTGTTTCGTAACTCGTTCGATTTCAATCATAAAAAAACGCTCCTTTTCGTTTCCATCTATTAGAAATACGAATGAAGAAGCTGAGATGTTTCAATCCTGAAGGAAGTACTCCATTTGAATTTCATCTAAGTAGCGGTCCTCGAGCTTAATGGCTTTATGTTCTACGCCATACTCACGAAATCCGACCTTTTCGTAGAGTCTTTTCGCTGGCAAATTGTCTTTAACAACACAGAGCTGAAGAACTTCAAGTCCAATAGCTTTAGAGAATTGGATGGCTTTCTCAAGCAGCATCTCTCCGGCCCCCAGCCCTCTGCATTCTGGGTGAACAAACATAGCAAGAATAGACGCCTTATGAGCAAACTTGGGGTGGTACTCCTTTTGTAATGTCACATTCCCGACGAGTTTTTCCTCGATAAAGACCCCAAAAGTGCGGGCGTGGTCTGAATCGAGCCGTTGAGCTGTCGTCTCGATCGCATTCGGCTTGTTCTTCTCTTGTTCATAAGTGGTAATAAAGGCATCAGGATTCGTTTGAAGGGCTTCTAATCGTAACGTTCGATATGTACTGGCATCATTTCCTGAAAGTGGACGAATAATCATTTGCAAATTCCCCCTTTGATTTCAAATAAGAATAGCGAATATGTATGATAATGTAAAGAGGGGATAGAACTTTTATAAGAAAAAGGTGATCGAATGACAGAAAAGGAGAAAATGTTGAAAGGTGAGCTCTATCAATCGTGGGATGAAGAACTCGTTCTCGACCGCACACGAGCCAGGCAAATTGTGTATTCCTTTAATCAATCAAAGCCGACAGAAAACCATCACAGGGAGCAGATGCTGCAGAGTCTGCTTGGAAGTGCAGGGGAAGAAGTTTTTATAGAACCATCATTTCATTGCGATTATGGCTATAATATTCATGTAGGAGAGCAGTTTTTTGCCAATTTTAACTGTGTGTTTCTGGATGTGTGTCCGATCACGATTGGAGATCGAGTGATGCTCGGACCGAATGTACAAATATATACGGCGACACATCCAATGGATCGGGAAACAAGAGCCAGCGGCCTTGAGTTTGGAAAACCGGTAACGATTGGCAGTGACGTATGGATTGGTGGCAGTGCCATCATTAACCCTGGTGTAACGATTGGTGATAATGTCGTCATTGGTTCTGGAGCGGTGGTTACGAAAGATATCCCGGCAAATGTATTTGTCGGAGGGAACCCGGCTAAAATTATTCGTGAGGTAGAGTAAGGGGTAATGCTGGTCGAAGCCGGATTTTTTCGTTATCATATGAAAGGATGCAAGCATATATGTATTGTGAAATATGAGGAAAGGGTTTGGAGCTATGATTAAACGAAAAAGTAAACGTGAAATAGAGCTGATGCATGAAGCAGGAAAGCTGCTAGCTAACGTACACAAAGAGCTTCGTCAGTTTATTAAACCAGGTGTCACCACGATGGAAGTTGAGAACTTTGTTGAACGTTATTTAGCAAAACATGGAGCAACCGGAGAGCAGAAGGGATATCAGGGATATGAGTTTACAACCTGTGCTTCCATCAATGACGAGATCTGTCATGGCTTCCCGAGGGATGAGAAGCTTCAAGAGGGAGACATTGTAACGATCGATATGGTCGTTAATTTAAATGGGGCACTAGCGGACTCAGCCTGGACTCATTCGGTTGGTAAAATTAGTGAAGAAGCAGAAAGGCTGCTTGATGTAACGAAAACGTCTCTGTATAAATCGATTGAGCAGGCGCAGGTTGGCAATCGTATCGGAGATTTGGGCCATGCGATTCAGTCGTATGCAGAAGGAGAAGGCTATTCCGTTGTCCGCGATTTTACTGGGCATGGCATAGGAGAGACGATTCACGAGGATCCATACATTCCGCACTTCGGCCAGGCAGACAAAGGGGCACGACTTAAAGAAGGGATGGTCATCACGATCGAGCCAATGATTAACATTGGCGGATACCAAAGCAAGATGGATCAAAATAATTGGACAGCACGCACGATTGATGGTTCTCTTTCGGCTCAATACGAACATACTATTGCCATTACGAAAGACGGACCACTGATTTTAACTGATCAGGATCATTAAAAGATCATTAAAATAACGCACAAAAAAAGCTCCCGGTTAAGGGAGCTTTTTATTATATTATGCCTTTTGAACGTTAGCAGCTTGTGGTCCGCGTTGACCTTCTTGAATTTCGAAGTTTACAACTTGACCTTCTTCAAGAGATTTGAAACCTTCTTCTTGAATAGCAGAGAAGTGAACGAATACATCGTCTTGACCTTCTACTTCGATGAAACCGAAACCTTTTTCTGCGTTAAACCATTTTACTGTACCTTCTACCATGAAAAATACCTCCTGCGTGGATCTTTAGCCACAATGTATTACTATTCTTGCTCTTCACATTCAAGACGAGAATTACTTTGAAGCAACTTCTGTTCTATGAATCGTTTCCGAACAACAATAACTGCTATCAGTATAACAAATGCACAAAATAAATGATACTCATAACAAAAATTAATTGAAAATAAATGTAAGAACAAAAAAGACTCCTGAATAGGGAGTCTTTTATAAAGTATGCTTACGCTTTTTGAACGTTAGCAGCTTGTGGTCCGCGCTGACCTTCTTGAATTTCGAAGTTTACAACTTGACCTTCTTCAAGAGATTTGAAACCTTCTTCTTGAATAGCAGAGAAGTGAACGAATACGTCGTCTTGACCTTCTACCTCGATGAAACCGAAACCTTTTTCTGCATTAAACCATTTAACTGTACCTTCAACCATGAAGAATACCTCCTGCGTGGATTAAATCCACAATGTATTACTATTCTTGCTCTTCATATTCAATCAAGACGTATCGTTATGACGCATCTTCTCTGTTATGAATCATATCGAACAACAATAATTAATTTCAATTATAACAGATGGTTTTTAAAAAGGGAAGCCCCTTGAGTAATTTTTTTTGAAGGCGGCGTTACGGCTGGACAAAATAAGCGTTATCCAGCACATCATAAAGGGTATCTTCCATGAAATTAGAGACGTGTTCTTCCGAAATCGCGGAAAGTTCCTTCAATGTTTCTCCTTGAGCAAGAAGATGTTTCACTGCTGTCCATCCTACAAATAGAGCTTCATTAAAATAGCCGGAGGCTCCGCGTCCTTTTGTAAAGGAGTATAAAGCCTCGTAATCATCCCGTTGAATATGGGGGAGCAGGTTAATCATAATTCGATTCGGCTCCTGGTTGCATACTTCCAGCCAGGAATAGGACGGCGCTGGCAGTGCCAGGGCTGTGTGAACTTTTTCAGCCGTATGTAGCGCTATCCCTTCCTGAAGTGTAATGTGACCAATACTCTTGGCTAGTGGATAGGAGGCTCCTGATTTCAGCCAATGGATCACGCGCGCTAATTCCTTAGCAAGATCCCTTTGCACCATCTCTCTTTCAATCGGGTAGTAAAGAGTTAAGAGGCTTTCCTCATCTGTTTCAAAAAAAGGATCCGATTCGAAATTCCCTACAAAAAAGACAATAGCCATGTGGATGGCGGAGTCGTAATCCAACTCTTCTTTAACCGCTTTCAAAAGCGAGAAAATTTCTTCGTGACTAGGTTCGAAATGTTCAATGTGGTCAACTGCATGGGCATACTTGGGGAAAGCGTAGTCTAACATGTCGCGCGCAAGCTGGTCGTCCTGTCCACCTGGATACGCTGCTGAAAAACCGTAAAGCTCTTTCCATAGTTCAAACCTAGTGTCAGGAGCTGCGTCTAATGTGACAGCTTGATGATAAAAAGCTAAGAATTCATCTCGTAAATGGGTAATCTTGATGATGTCCAAGGTTCTCCTCCTTTGATTTAGTGACTTAAAAATTCTAATCGTTTCGCCCAGACATTTGGGGCTTCAGGGCCAATCCAGATTAAGTGGCTGTCTGCTGGTGCATCATAAATTTCACAGTTCTGTGTATTAGACTTAAGAAGAATAGCTTGGGAATAAGGAACACTTTTGTCTTTACGGGCGTACATCCCGAGTATTGGGGCCTGGATTTTGCTCATATCTGCCAAGTCATGTTTGATATCTAACAAAAAGCCATGACCTGATTGGGAATCAGCCAGCATGTTATAGATGAATCTGCGATCGTTTAGGGAGAGACGGCTGTAGAGATCATCTGCCTCTTCGGTAGTTAGAGAAGCAAGGATCTTTTTCATGACCATATCTGGACAAACCTTTAATAATAATTTAATGGTCCCCCAAGTAGCCTTCTCACCACGCCCAAACAACAAGTTAGCCCGCATTTTTGTGCCGAATTCCCAGGGGGCTGTAACGGCAGCTTCCATTACCAATTTTTCCACCCGGTCCGGGTAGGAAGCAGCTAACGCAATCCCTGTAGGACCTGCTGATGATATGGCGATGACGGATACTTTTTCTATGTGTAAATGATCCAATATATCTACAATCGTCTCGGCAAAATCAGTTGCAGTTCGTCCGGCAGAAACATCGGTTAGATCATAGCCCGGTCGGGAAATGGTTAAAAGTGAAAATCCTTCATACATTAAACTTCTGTGGGACAAGTCAGTATCTCTTGAGCAATGCCCCCCTTTGAGGAGCAGGATGGTCGGGCCGGTTCCTTCATATGAAAATTCTACGGTCCCTTTTGCTGTATCGAATAATGTGGCGGCCACGTGTTTCATCCTTTCTTAACTTTTTTCTTATCCTAAATATAAGCTATAATGGAATAAAATGAAACATCAGAGGATTCTGAAAAAGGAAGTGATTGTATTCGAATTGTGTCGATTTGCCCCAGTAACACTGAAATTGTCGCGTATTTAGAGCAAGAGGAGATGTTGGTTGGTGTCGACAATTATTCTGATTTTCCTGAACAGGTGAAGCAATTACCGAAGCTTGGGCCGGACTTATCCATTGATATTGATGCAGTAGCCAGACTAAAGCCAGACCTTGTGCTGAGTTCGTTAAGTGTTCCGGGAATGGAAAAGAATATTGAGGGATTGCGGGAACAAAACATTCCACAACTGATTCTAAATCCAGGATCACTACAGGAAATTGCTGAAGATATAGAAAGAGTAGGGGAGGCTCTCGGGATGCCAGAGTACGGTATGAAGAAGGCGAAGGAGTTTTTGCAGGAAATCGAAACGTATCGGGCTGAGAGCATTGCCAGAGGGAAGAAGCCCAGTCTTTATTGGGAATGGTGGCCTAAACCTATTTTTACTCCTGGACAGGGGAATTGGTTAACGGAGATCAGTGAACTAGCCGGCGGGACCAATTTATTCGAGGAAGAAAAAGAAGCAAGCGTTCAAACGGATTGGGACGATGTAAGAGAACGAGATCCAGATCACATTTGTATGGTATGGGTCGGAGTGAAGGAAGAAAAAATGAATCCGGATCTTTTAAGAAAAAGACCCGGATGGCTTGAGATGAAAGCGGTCAAGGGCGACAACATCCATGTCCTTGAGGAATCGTTATACTGCCGTCCCAGCCCGAGGTTGCTGGAAGGGTTAAGAAAATTACACACTATCCTTAATTTATAGCTAATGTGGTTTCTTTTGATGAGCAGGAATGGCATAATCTTTAAAGTTTGTCGATAGCTGTGTAAGCTGCTCTTGCATAAGCTCACCTTCCATAGGCAGGCCATGGCCGGAAAGGATCAATTTCGGATGTAAGCGGGCAATCTTTTTAACGGACTTCTCGGCCTCGAGCCAATCGTGTGTAAAGTAGGCAGGAGGACCGTGTATGTGCTGGCTTTGAACAAAGACGGCCAGGCTCGACTCTTGTTTGACGGTGATAACGGCATCACCAGAAATCAGCGTGCGGTCACGATCCCTGAAAAGGGAAATGTGGCCAGGGGTGTGCCCTGGCGTGTGAACAATTCTCCAGTCGTCCATGTGAGGAACAGTACCGTCCTCAGGAAGCGGGTTGACCCATTTACCTAAATGGACGGGGTCTCTCGGAAAGAAGGGAGACAATAGAGAAAACAGTCCGCCCCCGATAGTTGAATTGGGGATCGGGTAAGTTTTTTCTCCTGTGATATACGGCATTTCCCGGGGATGGGCATAGATTGGGACATTCCATTGCTTGGCAATCTGCTTGGCAGAACCAATATGATCAAAATGACCATGTGTAAGAATAATTGCTTTAGGCGGATGGGATCCGAATCGCTTTTCAGCCGCTTCAATAATGCGTTTGCCATAGTGAGCGACACCGCAATCGACTAGGATCCAGTCTTTTGATTCTTTTTTACCAATAAAGACAACGTTGGCGATCAAGGTCCTGTAAAAAGCTAGGTCATCTAAAACTTGTTCGGCCTCAGCATGGCCCATGTGCCAGCCATCGTCCATGAGGGACTGTTGCTCTTTATCCATAACAAACCGCTCCTTTTTGATTAGTTTGTTGTCACAGGCACGGTTCTATTCATCAAACGGAAAGATTAGGAGGGTAGAAATGAAAGTTAGAGAAGCAATGGAAGATGACGCGGCAGCGATTGCCAGAATAAGTGTGGACACATGGCGAGCTGCCTATCAGGGGCTTGTCCCGAATTCCTTTTTACAGCAAATGTCTTATGGAGAGCGAACAAATAAATGGAAGCAGAAGCTTGCAGATCTTAACATGAAGACGTATGTAGCTGAAACCGAAAAGGGTGAGGTAGTAGGCTATGCTAATGGAGGTCCAATAAGGGGTGGAGGACCTGAGGAAGCTGAGCTGTATGCTATTTATATTTTTCCTGAATATCAAGGTCTCGGGGTCGGTAAACAACTGATTTCCCCACTTGTGAACATGTTTTTACAACAAAACTTTAAACAAATGGTTGTGTGGATGCTGGAAGGCAATAGAGCCGCATCGTTTTACGAATCGCTTGGGGCAGCCAAATTTGGTCATGATACGATGAAGCTTGCAGGTAAGACGTTAACCTTGCAGGGGTATCGATTTAAAGACCTTACCGAGTTACTTGCCCATGTAAAACAAAACTAAAAGCAGACCGCGATCTAGACGGTCTGCTCTCTTAGTTAGCATTATTTAAGGATTTTGCTGAGGTGGAAGCTGTGTGGGTCAGTGTTTTTCCAGTAAGCCCAAATAATATCGTTAAGATAGGGGAGAGCAGGCAGAAAAATGCGAATGGCAGGTAATCCAGCACCGGAACTCCCAGAACCCCAGATAAGAAGACACCACAGACACTCCAGGGGACAAGCGGATTGATGACGGTTCCTGCATCCTCGAGCGTTCGTGATAAATTTTTCTTTGCTAAATGAGCTTTTTCATAAATGGGCTGGTATGCTTCTCCTGTTAATAATATCGATAAATACTGTTCTCCTATAGCAATATTCACGCCAATCGCGGTGAGAGCTGTTGAAAGCGTGATGGAACGAGCTGATTTAAGGGATGCTTGAATTCTGTCCAATATGGCAGGGATTACACCTGTTGCGAAAAAGAGTCCGCCAAGGGCCAGAGCTAACAGGACGAGTGAAACGGTGAACAGCATGCTATTCATACCGCCTCTCGTTAATAGTTCGTTGACCGCCTCGTGATTCGTTTCTGCCGTGTACCCGTTAAACCAAGTTCCCCATAAATCTCCCCATGACAGCACGCCTCTGACTCCAGCGATTACTGTGGCTGAAAGGCTGGTAATCGTCAATGAGATAAAGGCAGGCTGTTTACTGACCGTTAACAGGACGAGAATCGCTAACGGTATCCATGAACTCCAATGCATTAAATTGGATTCGATCAAGCCTTCTTGAAAAGCAGATAATTCGCTGCCCGACGAACTTTGCGAAGGGGAGAGTACTGCAAATAGAACAAAACTAATCACAAAGGCCGGGATTGTAGTCCAGGCCATATTTTTGATATGTTCAAATAAATCTACTTTAACGACGGTGGAAGCCAGGTTAGTTGTATCTGATAAGGGCGACATTTTGTCACCAAAAAAGGCACCAGATACGACTGCACCAGCCGTAATCGCCAATGATATATCTGTAGACTGTGCGACCCCCATCATAGCAACACCTACTGTAGCAGCTGTTGTAAAAGAACTTCCTAACGCGATCCCGACCACAGCTGTAATCGAAAAAGTGATCGCATAAAACCATGGCCCCCCTGCAATGAGAAAGGAAGAATTCATAAGGACAGGGATAGTCCCGCTGGCCATCCAGCTGGCAATCAGGATTCCAATCAGGAAGAATAGCAGGACAGCCGCCATTCCCGATTGTGCCCCCTGGATCATGCCATGCTGGAGCTGGCTAAAGGACATCTTCTTTAGGAATCCATAAGCCAGCATAACGATAATCCCTAGTAGGATGGGGATGTGGGGCACGCTTTGTAATTCGATGATAAAGAAACTAATAAGAGCAATAATCCCAAGGAGTAATGCAACGGATTCAATAACTCCTGGTAACTTCTTTGGCTGTAGATGAAGCATCCGGCAGACCTCCTTTATAATAAACGTCATCTCATAGTGTATGGAAACTTTTTTGCTTAAACGCTTTTAAGTGATGAAGTATAAGGATACTATATGTCAGTTAATGGACCTATGTCAACCTTTTAAGACGTTTTTTGAATGACGGATGAGCCCGGAAAGAAAGATCCCCTATGATAGGCAAAGACATCAATGGATCGGGGAGAACTAAGATAAGAGTCGCTCGCCAAAATTACTTTTCAAAAGATCGGTGTCCTGCTAAATGAATGCAAAGGACTTTATCTTGGTCTGAAAATTGTATATAATAGTGGAAATTTTCAAGATTGGAGATAGGATAATGGGAACTCAAGCGATAGAAGCCGTCACAGGTACAACTCGTTCACACATGATCAAACGCGGCATGATCGCCGGTCTTCCTATCATGTTAGGGTATATGCCGATCGCATTAACGTACGGTGTACTGGCTGGACAATCCGGCATGACAAATGTGGAAATTACTTTGATGAGCGTGCTTGTTTTCGCAGGAGCGGCACAGTTCCTTGCCGTAGGGATGGTGGCTGCAGGGACGGGCGTAATCGAAATTGTTATTGCAACATTTGTCCTGAATTTCAGGCATTTTGTGATGAGTCTGTCTTTTATGAATCGGCTGAGAGGGATTGCTCTTAGAGCTAAGATACCTTTGTCATTAGGGATTACAGATGAGACGTTTACGGTCTCCATGTTATATCGAAAAGAAAGTAAAGAAGCTCATGCTTTCTGGTTTTACGCTGCCCTGATTTTGACGGCTTACGTGTCGTGGGTTGGAGGTTCATACCTTGGTGGTGTGCTCGGGGACGTTATTCCCCCTAGGCTGAGTCAGAGCATGGGAATTGCTTTATATGCGATGTTCATTGGATTACTCGTTCCTTCGGTTCGGAAACATTATCGAATTGCGCTAGTTGCCATTTTTGCAATGATGATTAATTTTCTATGTCAGTGGTGGGGAATGAACCAAGGATGGGCGATCGTGCTTGGAACCTTAATTGGCGGCCTGAGCGGCATATGGTTATTGGATATGGAGGAGGAAGAACCATGATCATTTGGATGATAATCGGCATGGCATTGGTTACCGCAGTTCCCCGATTTATCCCGGCGTTCATCATTGATCAAGCCCATTTTCCGAAGTGGGTAGATCGTTGGCTGAATGCGATTCCTTATGCTGCTTTAGGAGCGTTGATTTTTCCGGGCGTTTTATCTGTAAAACCTGATGCTCCACAAATTGGGGTGGTCGCTGCACTTGTTGCCATTTTATTAGCCTGGGTGAATGTCCATATCATTGTAGTCGTGCTCGGAGCGATTGCCTCTGTCTTTTTCATGACCTTGTAGCACGGAGTGGGTGGTTGTGCATAATGTATAGGGAAACTTTCTCGAAAGGAATTGATGGCGTTATGTACAGACAATTAGGCTTCCCATGGGGACTCCCCGGGGGTGGACCAGGTCAAGGCGGCTTCCCTGGGTTAGGCCCTCCGCCAGGTCGTCCGCCACAGGGAGGAACACAGGGCGCGCCGCAAAATTACCCCCCTGGTCCCCCGCCAGGTGACATAGAGTCTTACCCGGATGCACAAGGGTTTGGTGGTCCAGGTATTTATGCTGTGGATCCTGGTTCCATGTTTGGATGCTTGTTTCGGTTTACCAGAGTACGTTTAAATAATGGGCGAAGATTTTGGTTTTATCCCATCTTTATTGGCCGAACATCTGTAGCTGGGTATCGCTGGCGCCCGAACCGCCATTCCTGGGAATACTTCGGAATTGATACGGATCGGATTTCAAGTTTCAGTTGTTAAAAAAGATGGTGCCACGAGCGTGGTGCCATTTTTTCTGCTACACTATGAATAACAGATAGATAAAAAGGGGAGAAGAGAAATGACCTATGTCAGAGTGGCTCGATTTGAGGACGCGAAAGATATTGCTAATATCCATATTCAAAGCTGGAAATCTACATATAAAGACTTGATCGATGAAAGGGATATGAGTAATATCACTCTCGAAAATCGAGTCGTTCTATGGGAAACCATTTTACGAACCCCGGTTAACGGCCAGATTGCTTATGTGATTGAGAACGATCAAGAGGAAGTTGTAGGATTTGTATCCGGTGGAAAAGAGCGGACCAAGAATTATGGGTACGATGGGGAAATTTATGCCATTTATTTATTGGATGATTACCAGCGTAAAGGCTATGGGACAAAGATGATCGAAGCGTTCGTGGCGGCTATGAAGGAAGCAGGTTATCAATCCCTGTTAGTCTGGGTGCTAACGCGTAACCCTTCAAGCAACTTTTATCGTATCTTGGGAGCCCAGCCAGTCGAAGCTGAAGAAGTCACCATTGGCCAGGGCACATATGAAGAAACAGCCTATGGCTGGGAGCATATTGACTTGTTGTTACAGCGTTTTTCCTTGAAAAAAGAATAGTAACTGGTAAAAGCCTTCCTGACTGCAGGAAGGCTTTTTTACTCTTCTTTAAAAGGTTCGATATGAATGTGAGCATAATAAATGTTCATTTCCTGCTTAAGGAGAACCTCCACCTCATCGGTAATGTCATGGCCTTCTTGAATGGTCAGATTTGGATCAATATGAATGGTAGCATCTACAAAAGTCTGATTCCCTTGCAAGCGAGCCTTCACGTCTTCAACGGTTAAAACGGAAGGATGGCTGGCAATTACATGACGAATATTCTTAACTTCCACTTTGTTAAAGCCGTCACTAAGAGTGTGACTGGCCTCCCTGAAAATATCCCACGCAGTTTTACAAATAATCAGTCCGACAATTAAGCCTGCTAAGGGGTCGAGCCAATACACTCCTAACTGGGCACCGAAAATACCTACAGCAGCTCCGATACTGACAAGTGCATCTGAGCGGTTATCCTGGGCAGCGGCGTAGAGTGCCTGACTGCCAACTTGGCCGGCGAGATTCAGATTGTAACGGTACACGACAAACATAAACAGGGCTGCCAAAATAGCCGTCCATCCCGTTAGCATAGAAGGTTCACTGATATGCCCGTTCATGATGTCCCCAATGGTCCCCACAATAACTTCGATTCCAACAGTCATCATGATGAAGGCAGCCACTAAGGAAGCAATGGTTTCCGCCCTGAAATGGCCATAATGATGATCCTCATCAGGAGGTTTCCGGGAAATTTTTAACCCGATGAGCACGGCAATAGATGCAATGACATCTGTTGTATTATTCAGTCCGTCAGCTCTAAGCGCCTCTGAGTTCCCGATTGTTGCCACAATAAGTTTAACCGCAGCCAAGACTAGATAAGCAATGATGCTCACCCATGCTCCTTTTTCACCGCGTTTTATATTTTCGTATTCTCCCATAACGAGAACCCCCGGTTTGTTTTGTACAGCATGTTATAGCTTACCAAAGCTAGTGACATTGGGTCTAGAGAAAAAAATCTACCCGTCTACACATAGCTTGCGGACGGTAAGAATCTTTGAGCAAGGTAAACTTTTAAACAGTCCCAGTTTAGCCATGTGTCCGCTTCCTTATATAGTTTTTTTAGAATTTATTTTGTGCAAAAAAGGTTTATATTTTAAATTAAAGGGAATTATATAACTAAATATTCAGAAAAATGATTGCGAAATACATTAAAATCCTTCATAATGGAAAAAAGCAATAAGGGGGTATTCTCATTAGAAAGCAAAAGGTTATATACGTATTGCGTCGAAACCCTGGATTTAGGAATCGTGAAATCACTGCCAAAAGAGAATTGTCCTTCGGGATCCGTTTAGCCTCAAGACTGCTTCTGGATGAATTAAGCTACCAATTTAATAAAGAACAGATAGACAGACAAATTAACTTAGCCATTGATAACAATGATAGACAAGAATTTAACCGTTTAAGTGAAAAATATCAACCCTATACGTGGGAATAGATGATAAAGCGCCACTAACTTAGTGGCGCTTTTTTTTGACCCCACACGACGTAGGGGCGTCCGATGTTGACACATGCCCCATAGGATGTGGGGTAGTTCGACGTTGAGGACGTCCCGGTTTTGCCGAACTTCATTGACTCCGAACTTAGTCAAACTTCCTTATAATTTGGTCTTAGCCGCACTCCCCCTTGTCGATCAAACGGGCTATTAGTCTCAAGTTTATTTTCGTACAAAATGTTTTGTACAGAAACTTCCTGAAAATGTTATAGTGAGTAAGAAGATTAAAGGGTTAGGAAGGTATGACAATTATGAAATGGAAGTATATTGTACTAGGGGCGAGCTTAAGTGTGATACTGTCAGGATGCTCCCTTGACCAATTTACCAGTTCAGGTAATGAGGACGGGCAACAGACGTCCACCGAGCAACCTCCATCAAGTGATGAAGGTTCCACTAATGAGCAAAAGCAAACAGGTGAAGGTGGGAATACTGAACAATCCGAACAGGAACAAAAAGAGCAGCAAAAGGAAGAGCCTGAAGAACCAAACGTTCCAGCTGCCGGGGAAAAAACAGAGGAAAAGAAAGACAGTGATGGGCTGACCGTTGTCAGCGAACCTAAAAGTATGCACGTTGTGGTCAACAAACAGCGGAAACTGCCAGATGGGTACACACCACCTGACCTTGTTGTCCCGGACGTCCCGTTTTACTTCACCGAGTTTCATCCTAAAAAACAGATGCGCAAGGAAGCGGCCAAGGCCCTCGAGGAATTGTTTGCTGCTGCCAGCAAAGACGGGATTGACTTAGTTGCTGCCTCAGGATACCGCTCCTATGAGAGACAAAAAAGTATCTATCAGCAAAATGTGGCTGAGCGCGGGAAAGAAGAAGCAAATCAATTCTCTGCCAAGCCTGGAACAAGCGAGCATCAGACA
Organism: Halobacillus naozhouensis; assembly: GCF_029714185.1. Taxonomy (NCBI): domain Bacteria; kingdom Bacillati; phylum Bacillota; class Bacilli; order Caryophanales; family Bacillaceae; genus Halobacillus; species Halobacillus naozhouensis. Next base: position 1,286,422 of record NZ_CP121671.1, read on the forward strand.
GGGCTGGCTATGGATGTGACTTCTGCACAAATGGCGTTTAAATTAAAGCAGACCTTTAGTCAAACCGATGAAGGTGAGTGGCTTGCGAAACATGCCCATAAGTACGGGTTTATCATTAGATATCCAAAAGGAAAATCCGATATAACCGGTTATTCGTATGAGCCGTGGCATTTAAGATATGTAGGGACAGATATATCAACAGAAATACACAACCAGGAGGAGACACTGGAAGAATTCTTTGGATTCTACCCAGCTTCCTGATCATACATGAACAAAAAAGGAGCCTGGCTTGATCAGCACGTTAGACATAATCTAATGCGCAGTTAAGCGCCAGAGCTCCTTTTTTTATTCGCTTAATCCGACTCTAGAGCGAGGGAATCGTGATTCTTTTATTTCTTCAAAAGCAAACTGGGCTGTGTCGCCAACTGTTATTTTCTTTCCATCAACAGGTAAGTAATTGACTTCATGGCGGATTCGCCCTGCAGCCTCACCATCAGGGAGGTATGTTGGACATAAAATTGTCCAGGAAAGGTTTGATCCGGTTAAAGCCCCAAAGACAAATAAATGCTCTTCCGCTGCGAAGGTTTGACGCCGTTTCGATTCACTGGTTTGAAATCGATAGCTGCCTTCCTCAACACGGCTATTCAAAATACCTGCAGTGCCGATCGTTATGATTCGATCAACCTTGTATTTGTTCATGGACTGAATCATTGCACGGACCGCTTGCGAAAGAGTCGTAGTTTTATCCGTGCCAAGTCCGCTAAATACAATATCGCAGCCTTGTATGGTTGCTTCCACATCTTCAGGGTTTTTAGCGTTACCTTCGATAAGATGGGCATTGGGGATCATCTCTTGAGCCCTGGCACGATCCCGCACTAAGGCGTTGACTTCTATATTCTCTTCAGTAGCTTTATTGACCACACGACTTCCTACTCTTCCAGTGGCCCCAAAAACGGCAATCTTCATCAGTAGCACCTCACTATTATGAATTTTGTAAAAAATTGAACTATAATCCGGACTGATTTGATAAACTTAAATGACAGGGAGGTGGCATGGAATGAAAAAGAAACCAGTCTTAAGCTGGATGTTATATGATTTTGGGAACTCTGCTTTTGCTACAACCATTATGGCTGCCGTGTTGCCTGTTTTTTATTATGATGTAGCTGCAAAAGGGGTTGAGAATTCCCTGGCCACCAGCTATTGGGGATATTCCCAGTCTATAGCTGTGTTAATCATCGCGATACTGGCTCCGGTTCTTGGCGCCATCAGTGACTTTTCAGCGGCCAAGAAAAAGTTCTTAATGTTTTTTGCCTTCATGGGGATGACGGCAAGTGTGCTGTTAGCCTTTGTAGGGGAAGGTGATTACCTTTTAGCTTCCCTGCTCCTGATCGTAGGTACCATTGGGTTTTCCGGGGGCAATGCGTTCTATGATGCCTTCTTGCCGGAAGTTAGTAATGAGAAATCCATCGATAGAGTATCCTCCTGGGGCTATGCTTTCGGCTATATAGGAGGGGGAATACTGTTAGCCATTAACCTAATGATGATCTTAAATTATCAATGGTTTGGCTTGCCTGACACACTGACAGCTACACAGCTCTCATTTGTATCTGTCGGGGTATGGTGGCTGGTTTTTGCGATTCCGCTATTTAAAAATGTTAAGGAAGAGAAAAAGCAGCGGCCCCGGCGTACAGAATCCTACGCTAAAATCGGCTTTAAACGAGTTGGCAGAACGATTAGAGAGCTGCCTCAATTTAAACACCTGCTTATTTTCCTATTGGCGTTCTGGCTCTACAATGATGGGATCTCAACGATTATTAAAATGGCTACTATCTATGGCCGAGATATCGGGATCAACAGCAATTCACTTATTCTGGCTTTATTAATTACTCAATTTGTCGGGATTCCTTTCGCCTTCCTATTCGGGTATCTCGCAGATAAAATTTCTGCAAAGCGTGCCCTTACACTGGCACTATACATTTATTTAGCTATTGTGGCATTAGGGTATTTCATGACATCTGCGTTGCACTTTTACTTGTTAGCCATCTGTGTAGGGATGGTTCAAGGCGGGGCACAGTCATTGAGCCGGTCTATTTTTGGTAAAATGGTTCCAGCTGACCGTCACGCAGAATTTTACGGTTTTTATGGGATTTCTTCTAAATTCGCTGCTATCTTCGGACCATTTGTTTTTGCACTAGTCGGCCAGCTGTCGGGATCAAGCCGGCTCGGTATTTTGTCGTTAATGGTTTTCTTTATCGGTGGCATTGCGTTGTTGAAATTCGTAGATGTTGAAAAAGGAGCACATCAAGCTCGGGAACATACAAGAAATCAGCAAAAGACAATTGTTAAAACGTAGAAGACAGCCCTGCAGCGCGCATGGCTGTCTTAGTTTGTTAAGGGATTCATACAATAGGGTCACTGTAGTAGTTTTCAAGCTCTAGCGACAGCGGTTTTCCGGTATCATAAGAGATATCCCCGACTAAAACCTCAAGCTCTGCCAGCAGTTCTTCATTCGTACTGCTCCAATACTGAAGAATTCGTTTAATTATGTTGCAAGCCTCTGCAAAAGCCTCTTCATATAAATTAATAAAGGATGCAGTGAGGATTTCTCCGGTAGCTGAATGCTTCCATTCTTGGTTAGTTTCATTTAAGTAGTCAGCTTCCTTCTCGATCGGCCTGTGTGAAAAGGAAGAAACTAGCGACCCTAATAATTGGTTTTTCCATCCACTCGGATCAAACAATAAACGCTGAGCGAGGGCGATATCCAGTAATGATTGAACTATATAATTAGAAGGGACAGACTGAACTACTTGTGGAAATTGAATATAAATTTCCTGTTCGAGCCATTGAGCCAGTGCCTTTGCTTCTTTTTTACTCAATTGAATCTGCCGGTGAGCGGGTGTTTTCCACGTTTTTAGATCCCGATACCGATCAAGCATAATGGTGTCAATGATGACTTCAAACACTTGATGCTTATTGCCCTCATAGCCAGCACGATAATGAATATAAGGATGTGTGAAGCGGTCAAGGATATGATGGGTTATGAATCCTAGAATATAGGCCTGTGACTGGTTTCTTTCAGATTTGCCACTTTGAATGATATTGAGTAGGAAGGAACCGCATTTTTCTTTATGCAGCTTCATCCCAACTTCGGGAACGTCGTGGTTATTGAACATGGGCCAGAAATTGTAATAGAAGAATGGATCAGGTCCTTGAGCACCGAGGTTTAAAAATCGACTAGAAGTATTGATGATATCTTGGCGCTCAAGTCTGTCACATACGTCTTCTGTAAATAGAATATGTGTCCAAATATTTGGCATATCCACACCTCGTTTTTCCTTTATTATAAACGAACATAGAAAAAGAGCCCAAAGGACTCTTTTTCACCCATTTATTTACCCACTGGAAAAGACCAAGCTCAAAACAGCCCCTCTCTCGTGAGAGATAAGACTTCTTTTCGTTGGTAATTTTTATTTTATAATAAGATCAGAAAAATGTAAATAATCAGATAAGTTTCCTTTGTTATTTTTCAACAAAATTACTCGGCCTGTTTAATGAATGTTTATAAGAAAATTGATACAATTAAAAGGGATGTTAACACAAGATATAAAGGAGGATCATCATGAACTATCGAATTGAAAAAGATACACTAGGTGAAATAAAAGTTCCGAGTGACAAGTATTGGGCAGCTCAAACGCAAAGAAGTAAAGAGAATTTCCCGATTGGCAACGAGAAAATGCCGAAAGAAATTATTGAAGGCTTTGCCATTCTAAAGAAGAGTGCAGCTCGAGCCAATAATGAACTTGGTTTGCTTGAAAAAGATAAAGCTGACGCTATTGGATATGCTGCCGATCAAATTCTTGAAGGCACATTAGAAGAGCATTTTCCACTTGTTGTCTGGCAGACAGGCAGTGGGACGCAGTCTAATATGAATGTCAATGAAGTGATTGCACATGTTGGAAACAAGTGGTTAGAAGAAGTAGGAAAAGATACACGTCTGCATCCGAATGATGATGTTAACAAGTCTCAAAGCTCTAATGATACATATCCCACAGCTTTGCATATCGCGTCAGTCAGGAAGCTGGAGGATGTATTACTTCCAGGTTTAGCTCAATTAAAAGATACATTAGAAGAAAAGATGGAAGCGTTTCATGACATTGTGAAAATTGGACGTACCCACTTACAGGATGCGACACCGCTTACTCTGGGACAGGAAATAAGTGGCTGGCACCGAATGCTTGAAAAAACGGAAAAAATGCTCATGGATAGTGCAAACTATGTAAGAGAGCTTGCGATTGGCGGGACAGCTGTCGGTACTGGGTTAAATGCCCATGTTGATTTTGCTGAGCAAGTCGTCGCAAAAATTAATGACGAAACACAGAAACATTTTATCTCTGCACCGAATAAGTTTCATGCGTTAACCTCACATGATGAACTGGTTCATGCACATGGTGCCATTAAAGCCTTGGCAGCTGACGTTATGAAAATCGCGAATGATGTCAGATGGCTGGCCAGTGGGCCGCGTTGTGGAATCGGCGAAATTACGATTCCGGCTAATGAACCGGGCAGTTCGATCATGCCAGGTAAAGTTAATCCAACCCAAAGTGAAGCGATCACAATGGTTGCTGCCCAGGTGATGGGAAATGACGCAACGATTGGATTCGCGGCCAGTCAGGGTAATTTTGAGTTGAATGTATTTAAACCAGTTATTGCTTATAACTTCCTGCAGTCCGCGCAATTACTTGCTGACAGCATGGTTTCTTTCAATGACCGCTGTGTCGCAGGGTTAGAACCAAATCACGAGCAAATTGAGAAGTATCTGCGTGATTCATTAATGCTCGTAACGGCATTGAATCCGCATATTGGCTATGAAAATGCAGCTAAAATTGCAAAAACAGCGTTTGAAAAAGATCAAACATTAAAAGAAACAGCTGTGGAACTTGGCTTACTTACGGAAGAGCAGTTCGAGGAATATGTTGATCCGAAAGCTATGACAAAACCCAACGCAAAGTAATCATGTAACGTTCTAGCCACGTGCGCTTACCCTCCTGAAAAATTACCGTTTATTGGAATGAAATTTCTGTGATAAAAATGGGAGTACCCGATCATACTACTATTACACAGGACAGGAGGTGAGACAACATGGCTAACAACAGTTCTAACGAGTTAGTAGTACCTGGCGTACAACAAGCTCTAGACCAAATGAAAACTGAGATTGCACAAGAATTCGGAGTACAACTTGGTGCTGACACTACTTCCCGTGCCAACGGTTCTGTAGGTGGAGAGATCACTAAGCGTCTTGTGTCAATGGCTGAACAACAGTTCGGCGGACAAAAATAATTAAATAATTTGAGGGAGGAGAAAGGGTGCGCCCTTTCTCCTCTTTATTTTTGTAAAAAAGAGCCACAACCTGAGCAGGCGCATTTTGGGCTTTTCGTTAGAAAAATAAAACCCGTAGCTGATCGGGCAGCTGCGGGTTTTATAGTGATATGGATTAGTGAATTCGCTGTTCGGTTTCTTTATCGAAAAAGTGGACTTTGTTCATATCAATCGCAAGTTCGATGTCATCTCCACCGTTGATATCAGAGCGGGAATCAACTCTTGCGATGAACTCTTGATCATCGAGTTTAGAATATAGATAAGATTCAGAGCCCATTAACTCAGCTACTTCAATGTAGGCTTTTATTTTCTTATCCGGATTGGCATCGATAAATAATGGTTCATCGTGCATATCCTCTGGACGTACACCGAGGATGACTTCTTTACCAATATAATTCTGTTCACGCAGTGGCTTCAACTTTCCTTCTGGGACAGCAATGTTCACATCGCCTATTTCAATATGATCTTCACGAAGTGTGCCGGCAAAGAAGTTCATGGCAGGAGAGCCGATGAAACCACCGACAAAAACATTTTCCGGTTTATCATATACATCTTTAGGTGCTCCGACCTGTTGAATGATCCCGTCTTTCATAACGACAAGGCGAGTTGCCATCGTCATGGCCTCTGTCTGATCGTGGGTTACATAGATCGTTGTCGTCTGCAGACGCTGGTGAAGTTTTTGAATTTCGGCTCTCATTTGAACACGTAATTTGGCATCAAGGTTGGATAATGGTTCATCCATCAGGAACACTTTGGCATCACGTACAATAGCCCGTCCAAGCGCCACACGTTGACGCTGTCCACCAGATAGAGCTTTCGGCTTACGGTCTAATAAAGCTTCAAGTCCCAGAATATTGGCTGCGTTGTTGACGCGCTGCTCAATTTCTTTTTTATCCATTTTACGTAATTTAAGGCCGAACGCCATATTGTCATAAACATTCATATGTGGATAGAGCGCATAGTTTTGGAATACCATCGCAATGTCGCGGTCTTTAGGTGCAACATCATTCATACGCTTCTCGTCAATAATGAAATCGCCGTCAGTTATTTCTTCGAGTCCGGCAATCATTCTTAAGGTGGTTGATTTACCACAGCCTGATGGACCTACAAAGACGATGAATTCTTTGTCACTAATATGTAGGTTGAAGTCATCAACGGCTTTTACCTTTTTGTCATACACTTTTTCAATATTATTTAACTTTAACTCTGCCATGTAAGGAGCCTCCCTGGTTTTTTGAAATCGCTTTCTTTGATTAATTTAAGTCTATCGCAGTGAATAGGAAGGGTAAATGGACAACATGCACAAAGAATGCTTTCATAATTTGTGCATGTTGTTTATTTGTCTGTCTCAAGTAAGGAAAGATACGTAACAACAGCTCCTTGGAACTGTTTAATATCGACACCGGTTTTTTCAATGAATTTATCGACGCGATATTGTAAACTGTTTCTGTGCATATAAAGCCGCTTGGCTGCCAACGTAGCATTCGACCCAGATTCGAGAAAAATTTGAATCGTTTGAAGTAATTCTCGGTCGTCGCGAACACTGGCAAATAAGGCATCAGAAATCATGGTTCGTTCAGCTTCGGGCATGGCTTCAATGTATAGCGATGGGATCACATCCTGAAAAGTCGCCACAGGACCGTTACCGTTTCGCATAGAGGTATGAAAACATTTCTCCGCCCATTGAAAAAATGGGGGAGCCTCAGTTGGGAATTCACTAAATTCACTGACGTAAAAGTGAATTTTTGTATAAAAGTCACTCATTAATACGTCAATCAGTGGCTGGAACGTGATCGTCTCCTGATTGTTTTCCATGATTTCTTCGATGATCACACCTTGCTGATGGTTCTCCCAAAGCAGCGGCATCACTCGCGGAAACAAGGATTGCAGAGCTTCCCGAAAGGTTTGCCGATCAAGGTTTGGATCAGATAATGAAAAAAATACAAATCTAAACTTCTTCGGCAGTGGTTCAGCCGTAAATTTATCGGAATGACCTAGGATATAGCTGGACCAGGCCTGCTCGCGGTCTGTTTTCTGATCATCCTGTTGAGGTATGGGAGTTAAAACCAGATGGAGAAGTTGAACCTCTCTTTGATTAAGCTCTGTCTTAAGAATGGCAATTACCTGATCTTCGTCCGTATGAAAAATTTGGTACTTATTGGATGGTTCTATATCCTGCTCATCTACAGTGATAAGCGAGGGGTAGATCTGTTTAAGTTGCTCGATTTTAGTCATAGCGTCCTTCCTTTTTGAAGAAATCTCTACTATTATAGTAATACAAACAATTATTTCAGCAAACAAAGGAATTTTTTAGAATATAGGATGCAACTGAAGGAGGGGAAGGATATGGATCAAGTCGAGGAGAGAAGTCAATATGGACCAGAGTCTAAAAATCGGTTAAAACGAATTGAAGGTCAAGTTCGTGGTGTATTAAGAATGATGGAAGAAGATAAGGAATGTAAAGAGGTTGTCACTCAGCTGGCAGCTGCCCGGTCAGCTATGGACCGTGCTATCGGTTATATTGTAGCAAGAAATTTAGAAACAAGCATAAAACAGGCTCAGGGAGAAGACGACACTTCCCAAGAATATATAGAAGAAGCCGTTAAAATGATTGTCAAAAGTCGATAAAGGATAAGCGCTGTGCCTGAATTGCAGGCTTTCAGCGCTTATCCAGTCCGCTCTATGACTCTGAGTGGTCCTCCTCTGGAATCGGATGAGTTTCCCCAATCTGCTCCCTGCCATAAACAGGCCGAGTAGGCTTTCCACCAGCCATTCCTTCATTAATCATACGATCAACGTCAAGTTCCAAGTGTTTTTTTCCTTCCGGATCGTAACTTTTCTTTTCACGCATGTAATCACCCCGTTTTTATGTTGTCCAAATTGGTTTATCCTCACTAAGGCAATAATTGGACGTAACCAGACAGCTGCCTTACTTCTAGCATAGAAAATATTAAAAAGACTCCGCTTTTATTTATATTGGCATCGCTTGTTTAAGTCATATATAATTGGATCAGTTCTATGACTGAAATGAGGGTAATGCTAATGAATGTAGTTATTTTAATAGCAGGAATGATGCTGATAGGAGCTGCAATTGGAGGGGTGACGAATCACCTTGCCATTAAAATGCTTTTTCGACCATATAAACCGATAAAAATCGGAAATTTCCAAGTTCCTTTCACACCGGGTCTGATACCAAAGCGGCGCGATGAACTGTCACGTCAGCTTGGAGCGATGGTCGTCAATCACCTTCTAACGGCTGACGGACTACGAAGAAAGATTGAAGGCCAGGCTTTTGAAAATCAGTTAACGACTTTTGTTCAGGAAGAAGTAGAGAAGCTGCTGAACAATGATGAATCGATTCAGGAGATTTTATCTTCACTTGATCTCCAACTGGATCAGGAACGTTTGGAAGATTCGATTTCCACATGGGTGGAAGAACGGTATGATTCGATGATGGTGGGTGTAAGAGAGCGAAAAGCGGCCGAAATGCTGCCTGAGGAATGGAAAGATAAGCTCGAGAAAAGTGCTGACGAATTTGCTGTTTACATTCAGGAACGTGTGAGAATGTACCTTGATAGTTATGAAGGAAAAGAGCGAATCGCTGATCTTATTGATGATTACTTGGACAGTCAGGGGTTTCTCGGAAATATGATCTCTTCTTTTATGGGGTCAGAGCGGCTTATCGATCGCATCCATCCTGTACTCCTTAAATATGTCTCAGCCAGAGAGGCCACGGATTGGCTGCAATCCATGATTCAAGCTGAGTTAAGTAAAGCATTAAATCGACCTGTGAAAGAACTGGAAGATAAGATTGGAAAAACAACCATTGCCGGAGCAATTGGTCAGTTAGTTAGCCGCTGGCTGCCAATGGAGCAATGGCTCAATCGTTCTTTATCGGACTGGGTGAAACCGGTCCAATCTAAAATCATTTTGGACGTGATTCCAGCAGTAACCCCTAAGGTTACAGAGCTGCTGGCTTCACGAATGGAGCGAATGATGAATTCGATGAATCTTTCCGGGGTTGTCGAAGAGCAGGTTTCCTCCTTTCCGGTTGAACGCTTAGAAGAAATCGTTCTCGGTATTTCCAAGCGGGAATTTAAGATGATTACTTACTTAGGAGCGTTGCTTGGTGGCCTGATTGGAGTAGTCCAGGGAATTATAGCTGTTCTGCTGGGATAACAAGCTCGTCCTATACATGATTAGACGAGTTTGTTATAGTGGGGAAGGAGTTAATCACTCAATATCTAGGAGGTACGTGAATTTATGGCTAATATTTATGACAATGCTTACGATCTTGAAAAAGCGATTCGTAATAGTGAAGAATTTCAAGGACTTAAAGAAGCTTATGAGGCGGTAATGAGCGAAGAGTCTGCTAAAAAAATGTTCGAAGACTTCCGCCAAACTCAAATCACTTTGCAGCAAAAGCAAATGCAAGGTGAAGAAATTAGTGAAGAAGAAGTGGAACAAGCACGCCAGGTTGTTGAGCTAGTACAGCAGCACCCGCAAATTTCAACGCTGATGGAACAGGAACAGCGTTTGAACACGGTAATCAACGACGTGAGCCAGATTATTACAAAGCCGCTTGAAGAGCTATACGGCAATCCTGAAGAACCACAACAGTAATTTTTTGTATTAAAAGTCGTCCTGAGGGGCGGCTTTTATTTTTTTGCCCCACACGACGTAGGGTAGTTCGGTGTTGGCACAGACCCTACACGAAGTAGGGGCGTTCGGCGTTGGTACAGGACGTGCCGAACTTAGTAGAACTTCCGCTATTCCCGCTTTTAACCGAACTTCATTGGCTACAAACCTAGCTGAACTTCCGATATCTCCGGTCCTAACCGACTTTCTTGAATGCCGCTCTTGGCCGAATTCCTCCTTTTGTCTACCAGGGCGCTTGCTCCTATGAAAGTTTTTGTGTTTATTTGGCAATTTTTGCAGGAATTTTTAAGATAGAGACGAATTTTATAGTTAAGCAAAAAGCTAAGGAGGATATCATGCGCTTTATTCACATAGAGCAAGAGGATAGTTTCATCCATTTACGCTTCAACCGCGGGGAGAAATATAATGCTTTAAACGTTGAAATGCTCCAGGAACTTGCCGAAGCGGTTCAGGTAGTGAAGGAGCATGAGGCACAAATTGTTGTTTTTTCTGGCACCGGAGACGGCTTTTGTGCAGGCGGTGATATTACGATGATGAAAGAAATTCATGAACCTGACGTTTACGAGCAAGTGATGAACGATATTGAGACCATTGTGACAACGATCTTTAATATGCCTAAAATTGTCATTGCAGCCGTACATGGCCCGGTGGTCGGGCTCGGACTAAGTTTAGCACTGGCTGCGGACTACTTGATAGCTGATGCTGATGCGAACATCTCGATGAATTTCATCGGAATCGGCCTAGTTCCTGACGGTGGAGGGCATTTCTTCCTAGAACAGCGTCTCGGGACGCATCGTGCAAAACATTTTGCTTGGGAGGGTCGAAGTCTGCGGGCAAAGGAAGCGTATGATTTTAACATCGTTGATGTCGTTGTCAATGGAGAAATTCATCAGGAAGCGGCCGATTTGGCGTTAAGGTGGAGTCAGAGCCCATTAAAGTCGATGGTGACGACGAAGAGTATTTATCATCAATATCGTCAAGATCATCTATTGCAGTATTTGGCAAAGGAAAGAAAAGCCCAGTGGGAGCTGCGGCAATCAGATGACCATAAAGAAGGAGTTAAGGCGTTTCTAGAGAAGCGCAAACCTCATTTTAAGGGGAAATGAAAAAGTCGCGTGAGGGCGCGACTTTTTGAAATGGTTACCTATGGAATAAAACCAGATGTCCTTCAGGGGCTACACAACGGTGGGTATATTCACTAAATCCATGTTCCTCGAGTTTGTCCCCCCCGATTTTCTTGGCCTCTGAATCATTTTCAGCTTCAAATGATTCATCTAATACATTAGTTCCGTCTTTTTCGAATACAGTTAAAAAGTATTTCTTCATTATTGACCCTCCATGAACAAGTCTTCACTACTATTAATTTGTCATGAACGGTCGATTTTCCTGCCTGATTTTGCGTTTTCGAAAAAAGTTCATGAATTTGTGAAACTACTTTAAGGGTAACTCGTATGTTAAATGGGAAGAGAGGAGAATGATCGTGACGTTAAGATTAGATCATGTAACAAAGAAATTTGGCTCACATACAGCAGTAAATCAGTTATCACTTGAAATTCCAGAAAAACAAATCTTTGGGTTTCTTGGAGCTAACGGGGCAGGTAAAACGACAACCTTTCGAATGATTCTCGGGCTATTACAAGAGACAGAAGGGTCGATTTCCTGGAATAACGGAGAGATCGGTTATGACCAAAGCCATTTGATTGGCTACTTACCTGAGGAGCGAGGACTCTATCCGAAAATGAAGGTGCGTGATCAGCTTGTTTATTTAGCGAAACTTCGTGGGATGAAGAAATCTGACTCGCTAAACGAACTCGATTATTGGCTGGAACGTTTTAAAGTACCAGATTATAAATCGAAGAAAGTAGAGGAGCTCTCTAAAGGGAATCAGCAAAAAATTCAATTCATATCAGCTGTTTTACATAAACCCAAGCTGTTGATCTTGGATGAACCGTTCTCAGGACTCGATCCTGTGAATGTGGAAATGCTGAAAGAAGCGGTTGTTGACTTAAAGGAGTCCGGGATGTCGATTGTATTTTCATCCCACCGCATGGAGCATGTAGAGGAATTGTGTGAGAACCTGTGTATTCTTCACCATGGTACGCCAGTCGTCCATGGCCGCCTGAAGGACATTAAACGTTCTTTCGGCAAGAAAAATGTTCGCGTTAAAGCTGATTTTGACACGGAATTCTTAAAACGAATATCAGGAGTCACCAAATATAAAGCTTTTGGTGAGGGCTGCGATTTACAGGTTGAGAGTGAAGACATTTCGCAAAAGATTTTCACTGAATTAAATGGAAAGGGGTTTGTCAGGTCATTCATACTTGAGGAGCCGTCTCTAAATGATATTTTTATCGAGAAAGTAGGTGCCTCTTATGAATAAATTCTTCATTATGGTCGGTCATACATTTATGAACCGGGTTAAAACGAAATCTTTTCTGATTACAACGCTTGTTTCTCTTATATTAATTACTGCCCTGTCTAATATTCAAACGATCATTGAAGCCTTTAGTGATGGGGAAGAAGGGGACAAAATTGCCTTAATTAGTGACAATGAAGAATGGGCCAGCACGCTTGTTGATACGATCGCCGTAAATGATTCGCTTACATTAGAACGAGTTGATCAATCCTTAGAAAAAGCGAAACAAGCGGTGAAAGAAGGCACGTATGAATCAGTTGTAAAAATTACAACAGGAGAAAACGGCCTTCCAGAAGCCACTTATTTTGCAGAGCAAATTGCTTCTACTGAGAACAGTGAGCCCATCAAACAAGCTCTCCAGCAAATTAAAGTAGGGATTGCTACTGAAGAAGCAGGAGTAGACCAGGCCACATTACAGCAAATCTCCTCACCGGTAACGTTTAATACCATAGCTTTAGAGGAAAGTGCAAAATCAGAGGAAGAACTGGCCCAAACACGCGGGCTGGTGTACGTGATGCTGTTCCTGCTTTATATGTCTGTTATTATGTATGGAAGTATGATTGCAACTGAAGTGGCCACTGAAAAATCAAGCCGGGTTATGGAAATATTGATTTCGAGCGTTTCGCCTGTATCGCAAATGTTCGCCAAAATTATTGGAATTGCTCTCGTCGGAATTCTGCAGTTTTCATTAATTCTGCTAGTAGGCTACCTGGGCATCCAGCAAGGTGGCGAAGGCTCAATCATGGAAGGCTTTGGTTTATCTGATATCCAGGGCTCAATCATCGCATTCGCCATACTATTCTTTATTTTAGGCTATATGCTTTATGCTACCTTAGCGGCAACACTCGGCTCGCTTGTCAGCCGGTTAGAAGATGCTCAGCAGATGATTTCACCAATGGTGTATCTCATTTTAGCCGCTTTTTTCATTTCTATATTTGGCTTGAATGCACCCGATTCTACTTTTATAACCGTTACCTCGTATATCCCATTTTTCTCGCCATTAATCATGTTCTTGCGCGTAGGAATGCTGGATATTCCAGTATGGGAAGTCATTCTTTCGGTCGGAGTGCTGGTCGGATCTATCGCTTTGCTCGCCTGGTTTGGTGCCCGCGTTTATAGTGGTGGTGTGCTGCTTTATGGGAAGTCATCGTCATTTAAGGATATTAAGAAGGCAATGCAGTTGTCGAAGAAAGAAGGTTAATGTAATGGAAGCCTCCATCTTTTTAAAAGGTGGAGGTTTCTATTTATTATTTAGATCAATTGATAATTGATAAAGAGAGAATAATGCTCAAGAAAAGGATTCTGAAATGGCATACAGTCATAAACTGCAGTATTTGAAATGTTTATGATCAAAAATTTAGAAGTTGAAGTGTCGAACAAAGGTAATCTTCAGGGAGAATATATGAATTATCGCTTCTTTTAGTATAGGGCAATTTCTCGAGTAATCTGTTGTGCAAATGATTGGAGTTACAGATAATTGCTGGCATTTTTAATATAGGAAAAGTAACAGAAATGGAGAGAAAGATGAAGAAATTAATCCTAGTACTAGCTACTATTATGATGGTTGGCTTAATCACTGGTACTTTCTTTTACCAAAATCAAAACCAGAATTCACTGCTGCAATTGAATCAAAAAACTAATATGCTAGAGAAATCAAAATCAGCATATCAAGTAGAAAAGCTTCAACCTAAGACATTAGAACCAGTACACAATAATATGATTAGCTATACCTTGCAAAACAACGAGTTAAACATCACTTATGACAATGGAAATAATTGGGTTAAGGTCCCGGTTGAAAAAGATTTATTATTTAATGGGGAGTACAATGGGAACGAACAAGAATTGATAAATGGGAGTTACATACTAACGGAAGACCGTGCAGCATTCTTATACAAGCAGGACAGGATATTTTTAAAATACTCTCTCGATCATGGAAAAACGTGGAAAGAAAGTGTGGTTACAGAAGCATTACCAGGTATCCGCTTTAGAAAAGTAGGTTTCTTAAATGATCGGTTTGGATATGTTGTTCTTTCTGGTGATCGAACTATGTCACAAGAACTTTCCACTGTCTTTTTGACTCATGATGGTGGGGAGACTTGGGAAGAGACAGCATCTCCACCAACAACGAGGTTAATTGCGGATGGTGGTTTTGTAGATGAAAATACAGGATTTATGTCCTATGGAACGATTAATCCCCAGAAACCAAATCTTTATGTTACGCAAGATGGAGGAAAAACTTGGAGTAAAGCAGTCATCCATATTCCTGAGAGGTATGATAAAGTTTTTGTTCAGGCCGAGTTTCCGGTAAAAGAAAACAATCATTTATCTGTTTTAGTTAATCAAGGTCCTAATGGTGATTATGCAGGTGGAAAAGTGAAAGGAAAATTTATTTCTAAAGATAATGGTTTAACGTGGGATTTTTCGATGGAGGTACAGCCGAATGAAAAAACAGAACAGGGATAAACTGATTAAAATAAGTGGATGGACTCTATTTATTTTTGCAGTTGGGTTATTCTGTTTACAAGCAGGATATTTATTCGCACATGAAAGATTTCAAGTAGAGTATATTGATAATCGACTATTTTACATCATCAATATTTTATGTGTGATTTGTTTATTTCTTGCCATATTACTTTTACTTAGACTAATGAAAAGACTACTATTAATAGTAGCCGGTGTTGTGGGCATATTTGTTATAGTTCATGTCATTCTGCTTGTTGACAGTAACCAAGTCATTAAAAATATAACAAGCGTATCACCTGACTTCGAACATGTTTTTTCGATTAAAGAAAATATAGAGAGTGGGGAGGCGATTTACTATAGATCGTATTATGGTATTTTAGCTCGCCCAAAAGAAATTTTACCAAATGAAATAGGTGGAGAATATAAAGTGGAATGGTTAGCAAATGATATTGCAGCCTTTACGTATAAAACAGCTGATAATACGGTTCAGCAATTCATTGGAACTTATGGCGATCGTGGTAGTGGTAGATCTTATTATTATGTGGGGGCGGAAATACACGGGATATGGCAAGGTCATAACATCGAAGTGATAAGCAATACAGATGGGATTTCTGTTACTGAAAATGGTGAAACGGAATCTTTTGATTGGGATAATATCGTTCAGTTCGGTACGCTTGCTATTGTCTTAAAGAAGAATAATGAAGCCGTTTGGTCCATTTCATTAGATGAGAATTTTAAAGTTCTTTCTGATGCTTCCGAACAAACTGTAGGGAACATTAGTTTATATAAAGCAACAATGGAAATGAATCAGCCAACAACTCTATATTATAAAACTACAGAAAGAAAGGACAAGCTATCTTTCTAACAAGGCTAAGGCCGTTTTTGTTGCAGTATCTATTTCTTAATTCAATTTGTAAACCAAATTTCATAAAGAAGAAGTATAGAAAGGAGAATCTTAATGGAAAAAATAACGCCATTTTTAATGTTTCAAGATGGAAAGGCTGAAGAAGCCATGAATTATTACACATCCCTCATCGAGGATTCCCAAATCACAAGTATCACTCGATATGGAGAGGATGAATCTGGTGATGAAGGAACCGTAATGCAAGCTACTTTTACTATAAAAGGGCAAGAATTTATGTGCATTGACAGTAATGTGAAACATCAGTTCACATTTACTCCTTCGTTCTCAATCTTTGTGACGTGTAGTACGGAAGAAGAACTTGAGAATCTTTATAAGAAACTCAATGAAGACGGAGAAGCCCTAATGCCTATAGACAATTATGGTTTCAGTAAAAGGTTTGGTTGGATAAGTGACCGCTATGGGGTTTCGTGGCAACTTAACCTTCCATAGTTATATGGAGGGACTTCATGATTGGTTCAACCTTTTAATATCGTTTGGGGACAAATTAAGCGTAAGGATAAAGGGTGGCTGCTGGAGGAGGTAAATCAACGTACTTCTCTTTTGCAAAAAGAAGAGAATGCGGGGGATAAAGCTGATTCTTTGAAGTAGGATATAGTGCATAAAATGGGAAAACCATCCTTCAGCGGAGGATGATTCCCCCCCCACTAAACCATTATTTTATAGGTTTCAAATAGATAGATTCCGCCGGATTCTCGTTCTGCCATACTTTCAGTCCAAATTTTCCAAATGAAACCCTATGGAGCTACTTTAGAATGGGATTGGGTGAGCATAGCTGTGGAAGAATATGGATTTTTTCACGAAAAAAGGAACCTATTATTTTCAAGAACTGAGGAGGGGATTACATGAGCAATTCTACGGAAGAGACGTATAACAAGTTAGCCCATACCTATCAAAACGATATTGATGAAGCAAGTCCTTACAACGCCTTGTATGAGCGTCCAGCTATGATAGCTGCTTTGCCCCCGCAATTAAAAGGAAAAAAAGTGCTTGATGCAGGTTGTTCGGCTGGATGGTACTCCTCTCAATTGCTGCAACAGGGAGCGGAAGTTACTGGGATAGACGTGAGTCTGGAAATGGTGAAGGCAGCGAGAAAGCGTGCAGGTGAACAGGCAACATTTCTGTGCCATGACCTTCAGGACCCTTTGCCTTTTGAGGACGATTCCTTTGATGTGATTATAAGCTCACTTACGCTTCACTATTTACAAAATTGGAGTTTTACCTTTCAAGAATTCAATCGTGTTTTAACAGCTGGTGGAACGTTTATATTTTCGGTTCATCACCCTTTCATGGACTATACAAGCCACCATAGTGAAGATTACTTTAAAACTCAATGTCTGTCAGAAACCTGGAACAAGCCCACTATTACAATTGATGTCAGTTTTTACAGAAGGCCAATGCAAAACATCCTCAATGAAACCACTCAATTTTTCAATCTTGACAAGCTGATTGAACCCCAGCCGCAAGAAAAGATGAAGCAAGTGAAAGAAAGTGCTTATCACTACCTCATGACTAGCCCGCATTTCCTCATTGTAAAAGCTGCTTCAACCAAGTGAGTGGAAGGCTGGAAGTTAATTTTTTAGCTGAAGATAGTATTGAAGCAGCAGTATTCCTTTTTTAAGGGACGATCCTTCTGAAATCGGATTCATGATCTTGATAATACAAAAAATTCCTGATCCTTACCGCGTATATATCATCCGCGCGGTAAGGATCAGGAATCACACTAACAAGAATACATCTCCATCATGAAGGAGAGGAGATTATCCTCGATCTCTATTAAAATAATCGACAAAGGCATGAAAAATCTCTGTACCTTGGTACGTAAACAGAGAAATAGCCGTTAATGAGAACATCGCGATCATAATAAGTCTGAACCATATCATTGGTCGTATCCTCCTTTGAAATAACTCGTTTCTATTTCAAAGGAGATGAATCACAAAGTTCGATTGGTAAAATACTGGATTAAGGAAAAAAAGTCTTCTAATGAATGGTACCAGTCTATTTAAAAAGTTCGTGATAAGTATGATTGCAAGAGTAAACAGCATGATGACACTAATCGAAAGGTCATTCCCAGTATTATCAACTGACGGGAATGTGCTTTCCAATGTAATGCTCTCCTGCACGTCACCTTGAACGAAGTACTGCACATTATCCTGCAAAAATAAGAAGGAATAGTTGAGTATGAATAACAGGAGCAGAAAGGAAAGAATTCTTTTCATACACACACTCCCCTCTATAGGTAATATTCCAATTATACATGGAATGGATCATTTTTAAAACACTAATTTTATGCTTGAAAGAATTATGAAAACACAAATTTTAAGGAGTGAGGCATTATGAATCATAATAGCATAAAAGTAAAATGTGCTGAGGATTGCGGAAACTCCCCAAAGAAACAGCTGCTAAAGGAACTTCATATAGCATTTGCTACCAACGATGCGGGTCTGCTTATGGAAAGTGTGGACGATCAAATAGTATGGAATATCATCGGTCATAAACTGATCGAGGGCAGAGACCAGGTAGAGAAAGCGCTGGGGCAAACGGACAACGGCCACGTGACAGAAATCGAAATCAAAAACATTATTACCCACGGCAAAACTGGTGCAGTGGACGGGAATTTACTAATTGATAATAAAAGACGCTTATCGTTCTGCAACGTCTTCCAATTTACCAGTGCAGGGAAAAATTCAAACATAAAAGAAATTACTTCGTATGTTATTGCAACCGCAGGCTTATAGCCTACTCTATTCACTAGCAGACTTTTTATGTTCAAAGAAGCGGGCTTCCTTGTGAGGAGGCCCGCTTTTTTTATGTCAAAACTAGCACACGAAAAATTTTTTAATACTACCCTTGCATTATTAAGTAATCTGCTATATATTCTTATTTAGTACTTAATAAAGTTAAGTAATTGGCTGGAGGTCATGACATTGAACAAAGAAATGCTTAAGGGAACCATTGACCTTCTCATTCTTTCCTTACTGGAAGATAAAGATGGCTATGGATATGAAATCTCTAAGGCGATCAAGGAAAAGACGGAAGGAGCTTTTGAAATGCAGGAAGCCACCCTCTATTTATCGTTGAAACGTCTGGAGAAAAACGGTGCTATTTGTTCCTATTGGGGAAAGGAAAGTCAAGGAGGGAGAAGGAAGTATTATGCGATTACGGACACGGGAAGACAACAACTGCAGCAATATATTCGCGATTGGGTCCAAATGGCCGAAATGGTCAAGCACTTCATTTGAGGAGGGAGGTCCCATGAACCATCTTTCTAGAAAGGTTCTCAGTTTTCGCGATATAAACTATCAGTGGGTGCTCGTTACCTCGATTCTAATTTTTATGGCAACACTATATGCAGATCTTTATGAGGATCCTTCCTATGTCCCGCTCCTGGCTGTCTCTGGTTATGGAATAGCCTTACTGGTTGGGGGCATTTGGGGCGCCATGAATTACATTGGGCATGTTCGCGTTAACATGGTGTACAGAAAAAATAACGACATTCCTGCTTTTGTGGACAATTTGGCAATAGACCGCGAAGAAAAGCTGGAGCTGCAAGCCTATTTGGAGGATTATACTAAAGATTTGGTGAGTCAGGGAAAGGATGAAGAAGAAGCTGTCAAGTTAGCCATTGACCATTTTAAAATCAAGGAGTTTTCTTCTTTATCAAAAGACACGCAAATCTTTAACTTGCATGCTCATTACTACTTGTGGGGATACACAGGAATCGCGGGTGTATTGTGCTTAAGTTTGTTGTATGTAACAAATGCCGTGATCACATCTTCTCTGACACTTATTGTCTTAGAAGCGACATTATTTGCGTATGGGTTTGGTTTTGCCGCTTTATTTTTCGTCTATAAGCTGCTCGATACCATTTTATATAGCAAATTATAATTTTTTAATTAGAACATCGCCTGTAAGGGGAATCGGAAGAGGAGCGTAACAGAATATGAGTCTATGGGAATTTTTTGTTTCATTAATACTAGGGTTTGTGGAAGGAATGACGGAGTTTGCTCCCGTGTCATCAACAGGCCACATGATTATAGTTGATGAGTTATGGCTGCATTCAACAGATTTGTTAGGTGAATCTGTCGCCAATACTTTCAAGGTGGTCATCCAATTGGGTTCCATTTTAGCTGTTGTGGTCATATTTAAAGATCGATTTATTCAAATGCTTCATTTGGGAAAACAATCAGAACAGTCTGGGAATAAGTTAAAATTATCTCAGGTGATTGTTGGAATTATTCCAGCCGGACTTCTCGGATTTGCCTTTGAAGATTATATTGATACGTACTTATTCTCTGTAAAAACAGTAATTATTGGTTTATTTCTCGGCGCCATTTTGATGATTTTCGCCGACGTTTTTCAGAAGAAAAGAAACGTTAAGACAACGACGGTAGATCAAATTACGTATAAACAGGCTTTAGGTATGGGGCTTTTTCAATGTATGGGGTTATGGCCAGGGTTTTCCCGGTCAGGCTCAACGATGTCCGGCGGTGTCATTCTCGGTATGAGTCACAGAGCCTCAGCTGATTTCACGTTTATTATGGCGGTACCCGTTATGCTCGGGGCAAGTGGTTTATCACTCATCAAAAATTGGCAGTACTTCACACTTGAAGCCATTCCGTTCTTTGCAGTCGGTTTCATTAGTGCTTTTATTTTCGCGCTGATTGCGATTCGCTTCTTTTTGAAACTGATCAACCGGGTCCAGCTCGTACCCTTTGCCATTTATCGGATCGTTCTAGCTGGCGCTATTTTTGTTCTATATTTTTAAAACAGTAAGTGAATCAATTTCGTAATTGCTCTTTTTAATACACCAAAGACTGGTAGAATATAAGGCTCTTTTCCGAAAAGGTTCAAAATAGATTCTTATCTACGTCACAGGGAAATTTTCAGCTCTCTGATAAAAGTACTGTGAACCTGGAGTATTCCGCAATCCTGCCCTTAACCTAATAAAAATTATTTCATCATACTTGACTAGACTTTTAGGAGGTACTTCCTTTTTTACGTTTTGAACTCTCTTGGGGCACAAGGGGTTTAAATTATGATATTGATTCAAGTATTTCTTTTTTCGAAATTAATTAAAAACATATTTACATTTATTGTGTGTTCATGGATACTATAAGAAATATGAAACGCGATGAAGAGAAGAGTAGGTAAACTGAATTCTTTCAAAGAGAGCTCCAGTTGGTGAAAAGGAGTAAGAATGGGTTTACTGAACCAAGCCTCTGAGCTTCACATTGGAACCAAATGGGGATAGTGTGGCGGGAGCTCCCGATATAGAGCCAGGGTATAAGCAGACAGTCCGGTTTGTCGTACCTGATGAGTTTAATATGGCGACATATTAATGAACTAGGGTGGCACCACGATATCAATCTCGTCCCTGAGACTACGGTCTTGGGGGGGAGATTTTTTTATGGGACAGCCATACAGTTTTTGCTAAGCCTTTCCCAGAATGACGTCATAACTTATCAGGAGGATTACAATGAATCTTAAAGAAAAATGGGTGTCGTGGAAATACCCGTTCCTTCTATTGTTTGGAGTTGGGTTATCTAATGTAGGGGATTGGATCTATTTGATTGCATTAAATCTGATTATTTTAGATATGACAGGGTCTCCGCTTGCTGTGGCTATGCTTTATATTCTGAAACCATTAGCTGTATTATGTACAAACTTTTGGTCGGGGAGTATGATTGACCGCTTAAACCAACGAAATCTCATGGTAGGATTGGATATTTTGCGAGCGATTTTAATAGCTTTACTACCCATATTCTCATCTATCTGGGTCATGTATGTTCTCGTATTATTGATAAACATGGCAGGTTCGGTGTGCGAGCCCACTTCTATGGCCTACATAACAAAATTAGTATCGCCTGGAAGCAGGAGGCGGTTTAATTCACTGCGAAGTCTAGTAGATTCTGGAGGATTTCTAATCGGTCCGGCGATAGCGGGTTTATTATTCATGATTGGATCTCCCTGGATGGCGATCTACGTTAACGCCGTGACTTTTTTAGGATCAGGATTCATCATATTCTGGCTGCCTGAGCTGAAAAAATCACCGAAAGGACAATTAAGCGGGAAACTGCCTTCAATTGATCTTCTAAAAAAGGATTGGAAGATTGTTTATAAGTTTAGTCGTAACTATTCCTATGTTATGGCAGTTTATTTTTTATTTGGGCTTATGATGGTGATGGCTGCGGCATTAGATTCATTAGAAGCAGCGTTCGCAACGGAGGTATTATCTTTGTCTGATACAAAATACGGGTTTCTGGTAAGTATAGCTGGTGCCGGCATTGCATCCGGGGCAATAGTAAACGCCCTAATGGCCAGGAAGTTGAGCATTCAAGTCATGATTGGAATGGGATCACTGTTTGTGTCAGGA
Source organism: Halobacillus naozhouensis (assembly GCF_029714185.1). Lineage (NCBI taxonomy): Bacteria > Bacillati > Bacillota > Bacilli > Caryophanales > Bacillaceae > Halobacillus > Halobacillus naozhouensis. Next base: position 1,308,634 of record NZ_CP121671.1, read on the forward strand.
GGGTATATCATTTATGCATTCTCCAGTAACTTTAACATGGCGGCCTTAGGGTTCTTCATCCTTTCATTTTCGCTGGCCTTTGCTTATACAGGTTTCCACACCTTCTATCAAGAAAATATTCCAGTCGATGTTATGGGCAGGGTGGGAAGCATATACGGTATATTGGAAGCCGTCTGCATTATTGGTGTGACGGCAGCATTCGGTGTTGCTGCTCAATTGATTACTATCCAAGTCGTTGTGATTGCGGGTTCATTTCTGATGTTAGGTACGACGGTAATTTTATGCCTCGTAAGCTTTTATTCTGCTAAAAGAATAGCTAGTCAAACGATTGAGAGGAATTCTGTAAATGTTCGTTAAATGATTCAGCAGATTTGATCCATTTTGAAAAGGATAAATAGGTTGTATAAACAGAAGCGGTTCGGCTGCTGGTGAAACATGGGTTTGAGAAACTCGATTGCACCGAATTGAAGCAGGGGTAATGCCACATAATATTGGATCACTTCGGGTGGCAGAAAAGCTGGTTTTCATAAAGAAGGGATCGCCAGGAAAAATGTTAAGATAAATGGTCAATGGGAAGACCATCAGGTGTTAGCGATTATTAATCCAGAAGATTAGAATTCGCCTGCGTAAGAATATGTTCCCTTAAACAATAAGGAGGAGTTGATGGTACTTCCTTTTGGGTGCTTGATAACGGTTTGTTGTTTTTTACAAAGATATAGGCTTAAGCAGATGCTGAGAGCCGGTGATACACACGAAGACGCATGCGGAAAGCGAAGTATGTGTCACCGGCGGACCCCAGACGGCAACGATCTATCGATACGAACGTGCATTCGTTTATTTCTTCTGATAAAATAAAGAAAAACATAACGGTGGAGGATAAACATGAGTACAGTTCGATTTATACATAGTGCTGATTTACATTTGGACAGCCCTTTCAAGGGAAGGAACCAGCTTCCCGAATTGTTGAGGGAGCAAATGCGTGAGGCCACATTCGAAGCGTTTGACCGGCTAATCCAGCAGGCGATTCAACACAAAGTTGATTTTGTATTGCTTGTGGGTGATCTATTTGATGAAGAAACGAGGAGTTTAAAAGCGCAAGTGCGGCTTCGCGACGGGTTTAAACGATTAGCACAGCATCATATCGCTGTGTTTCTTAGCTATGGCAACCATGATTATACGCAAGGAATGCGCTATCCGATCACGTTCCCGGATAATGTCCATAGTTTTGAGCAGGAAACGGTTCAAGCTCTGCCTTTTTATAAACAGGGGGAGCATGTGGCAACGGTTTATGGCTTTAGTTATGGGAACCGATCGGTAGAAGATAGAAAAGCGGGGGAGTTTATCAGACAGGGCACTTCTCCTTATCATATTGCCATGCTGCATGGGAGTCTTGAAACAAATAGTGAACATGACGTATATGCTCCATTTAAACTTGATGAATTGCGTCAGCGGCACATGGATTATTGGGCGCTTGGACATATTCATAAACGCCAGCAGCTGGCTGAACAACCACCTATTGTGTATCCGGGGAACATTCAAGGACGTTCTAGGAAAGAGAGCGGGGAGAAGGGGTGTTTGTTGGTAGAGTTAAATAAAGAGGAAGCCAGACAGACATTCATTCCGCTTCACAGCTTTACATTTGAGGAAATAACTTGTTCTGCTATGGATGTGGAGCAGCCGGAAGAATTGGAAGGTCTGCTTGAGCGGGCTAAACATGACGCCCGTGCCGATACTCCGATTATGTTAAACATTGTGTTAAAGGGGAGTAACGGGCTTTTACAAAAGTGGGAGATGGAAGGGATCGTAAGGGAGTGGACCGAGCTTCTTAATGATTCAGAAGTCCTTGAGGGAAAGTCATGGGTTTGGATTGACCAGGTCACGATCGTTGACCGTCCTTCTTTTGACATGGAAGAACTTAAATCCGGAAAACATTTTGCAGGGGAATACTTAGGTTATGCGGACGCCCTGACGACAGAGGAGTTATCTCGTCAATTGTCCCCGTTATATGAGCATCGGCTTGCTTCGAAATATTTAGAGCTTCTTACGGATGGGGAGCTGAAAGAGGTATTATCTCGGGCCAAGCAGCTAGTTGTGGAACAGTTCCTGGCTGAGGAGGAGACAAAACAATGAGAATACAAGACCTACATATTTATGGGTTTGGAAAATGGCGTGATTATTCCATGACATTGCCGGCCGGCGACCTTGTGGTGATTGCAGGTGATAATGAAGCTGGAAAGTCTACCATTCGAACATTTATATTGTTTGTTTTATTCGGTTTGCCTCCGAAAAAGCGGGCGAATTATCAGCCTAAAAGGGGTGGCCTCGTCGGGGGGAAGCTCACGTTACAATCGGAAGAATTCGGGGAAGTGACAGTTGAACGTGTTCATGACCGTAATCAGGGAGCGGCTGTTTGCCGGCTTGCTAACGGTGAAGAGAGGGACGAACGTTTTCTCAGAAAAATTACTGCCCATATGTCCCAGGCAGCCTATCAGTCTATTTACAGTTTCGATGCGGAAGATCTGACAGAACTGCATGGCTTAAATGGGGAGGAATTAGGTGAGGTGCTGATTAGTGTTGGACTGACAGGCTCTGATTTAATCTATCAAACCGATAAACGCCTAGAAAAGGAACTGGATAGTCGTTTTAAACCAAAGGGCAAGAAGCCGAACCTTAATCAGCAGCTTGATTCACTGAATGAGGCTGACAAACAGCGGCTGGCTTCGGAGCGGGAAGTGGGTCAGTACGAGCAGCTGTTAGAGGAGCAGCGTGAGTTGACAATAGGACGTAAGGAAATAGAAGCACAGCTGCATCAGCTTCGCTTAAAACGATCAAGTTTGCAACAGCTTAAAAAAGTACTTCCTGTGGTCCAAGAGTACCATCAGCTTGCTCGGAAACTGAAACAAGATCCGCACAGCTATTTTCCTGAAAACGGAACAGAGCGAATGCATCAACTTCAAGAAAAGCTGCTGCCGTTAGAGAGCGAACAGCAATTCATTAAAGCAAAGCATTTAGAGGCAAAGCAGAGCCAGGCTGATTTCCAGACAATTCCTTCAACCACTCTGAATGAGGCGATAGCAGTAGCAGAAACAAAATCTCTTTTTTATCAGACTGAACAGGATATTGTGCGGCTGCAGAGCAGTATCGAGACATGGGAGCAAAGAATACAGTTAGAACTCAATGAATTGAATCTAGGCATGGAGGAGCCAGACTTTCGTGAATTTGATTTTCCTTTTTATATAGAAGAAACGTGGCGAAGCATAAAACATGAAGCCGATCGCATTAATGAGGAAGCTGCAGCGATTGACAAAGAACTGGGCTCCTTAGCCGCTCAAAAGCAGCGGTTGGAAAATCAAATGGAGAGTCTTGAGCGTGAACAGCCAGATGATGAGCAGGTAGCCGCCTGTCAGCAGATCGTCCATTCCTATGTACCATCAACGTCAGAAGAAAGGGGTGACTGGGCATCCTCATTACAGCAAAAGCAAGCAGCAAGCCGTCGTTCATTCATCGCCTCCATAGCTGCTCTGGCAGTGGGTACGGCAGCAGCGTGGGCGACCTCGAGTTTTCCTCTATTATTAGGAGGTTTAATCATGAGCGGCATTTGTGCAACAGCAGGCCTTTACTTCAGGCAAACAGCCCGCAATTTTGAACAGATGCTTGCCACAATAGGCCAACATCATACGCCTCGCATAAGTGAGTCTGATTATTTGCATGCTAAAGAGGTAATGGAAAGGTATGAGCGGACAAGGGGAGAGTATGCTCATATCAAGGAGCGCTGGAAGCAGTTAAACCATGAGTCGCTGCTGATCCATGAAAAACAGCATCACGTATCTGAACGGAAAAAACGATTAAGTACACAAATGACAGAACAGACCACCATGTATCCTTTTTTATCATCATTGAAGCCCACACATTGGGAACAACTCTTTCAGTTGTTAAAACAAACGAAAGAAAAGCAGAAAGATGTGAAGGAGTTAAAGGAGGAGCTTAGAGCGGTCCAGCAGAAGAAACAAGGTCTAGAGCAGGATATAAAAGCTTTCTTTACAGCTATGAACTGTGATGGTGTAAATCCGAACATGGCCGAGAATTACCGTCAGCTTGAAGAGTGGATTCAGAGACAGCAAGCGTCCATGTCAGAAAACAAACGTCTTCAGGAAGAGATAGAAGGGTTAGAAAAAGATCTCGAGGATCTCGACCATCAAATCGCACCGTTTACCACTGAAAAGACAGGTTTGCTTGAAAAGGCTAGTGCACAGGACCTTGATGCTTTTTATGAAAAAGCCCACGCGGCTGCACGAAAAAGAGAACAATTGCAGCGTAAGGAGCAATTAATCGTTCAAATTGAAGGAGTGTTGAATAAACACGATCAGGAGCAATTCAAGATCTGGGAAGAAGCTAAAGACCCTTCTGAGCTCGAAGTGGAACTTGAGGAAACCGACCGAGAACTTCAAACGGCTGCCGAGGAGCAAAATACTCTAATACAGGACATCGCAGCCAGAAAAAATCGTCTGGAGCTGCTCGAAAGTTCAGAGGAGCATTCTAAATATATGCACCAGCTGGCTAATCAGCGGGAAGTTTTTCAGGAACAGGCGAAAGAATGGGCGGTTTATCAAATGGCCTCTCAAATTTTAAAGGCCACCAAAACGCGTTATCAGGAGAATCACTTACCAGCTGTCATCAAAAGGGCAGAGGAATTTTTTCGACGTCTTACGTTTGAGAAGTATGGGCGTTTATTTATCGACCCTGAAGCTGGCGGGCTAACCGTTGAAGATCAATGGGGACATGTGTATAAGACCGGTGAATTGTCAAGAGGCACCGCTGATCAATTGTATGTAGCGCTCAGGCTGGCCTTAGGAGATTCTATGTCTGAAACCATCCAGGCCCCTTTTATCGTGGATGATGCGTTCGTCCACTTTGATGAAGAGAGGCGCGAGGTGATGATGGATCTTCTGGCATCGCTAGCTCACGGGAATCAAATTATTCTGTTTACCTATCAAAAGCAGCTGGCGGAAAAGTGGCATGGATCGTTTTTGCCATCTAAACGATATATATGAAGGATAAGGTCGCAAATTGCTGGTATTAATGATAAAATGTGTTCAGATTGAAAGATGACATAGCAAATGGAGGGTTTCCATTGCCAGAAAAGCATAAACAAGACTGGGCAAATTATGAAGAGACCATTGAAAAATTTATTCAGGTGATAGCGAAAAACATGAGCCTTTACGGAGTGACTCCATCTATTGGGCGCTTGTACGGGGTGCTTTATTTTGCTGAAGACCCGATGACCCTTGATGATATGCGCGCGGCCCTTGAAATGAGCAAGACGAGTATGTCTACAGGTGTACGAGCCCTATCTGATATGAAGATGGTGGAGCCAGCCTTTAAAAAAGGGGTGCGAAAAGATTTATACAAATCAGAAGAAGATTGGTATAAGTCGTTCACTTCCTTATTTGGAAGCCGCTGGAGACACCATACAGAAACGAACATTGAAGAAGCGGATGAAGCGATTCAAGAGCTATTGCAAATTAAAGGACAGACAGAAGATGAATCGTTACAGGAAAAAGTGGATCAAGACATTGATCGTCTGCATTATGCCCAGAATTATTATCGCTGGCTGATGCGGTTTATTCATGTCGTTGAATCCGGGGAAATCTTTCAGTATGTTCCTAAGATTGATCAAAAAAACAACGAGTAAAAGAGGCGCCAACCTTTAAGGTGCGCTTCTTCAGCGCATATGTAAGACTATTCCAACTTCTACTCCAAGAATGAACCGTGAGCGGATAGAAGCCTTTATTGGAATGGTCTTTTTAATTAGGGAGGAGAGACCGTATGAAGAAAGGAATCGCACAACACCAATTAGGGGAAACGTTTGATTATTTCCTATTAATAAAATCCGCTGCAAAAGGGGTAGCGAGCAACAATAAACCATTTCTTACATTATTATTAGCCGATACATCAGGAGAGATCGATGCGAAGCTTTGGGAGGCGACGCCCGAGGACGAAGCTCTCTTTCAACAAGGAGAGCTTGTCAAAGTACAGGGGGACGTTGGTCAGTTTCGTAATAAGCCACAGCTGAAGATTCAAAGTATCAGACCTGTTCAGCCAACGGATGGCGTTCAGGCCACAGATTTTATTGCAAAAGCTCCAGTGAATAAGGAAGACTTGATGGAACGTTTAACGGAAGCAATTTTTGAGATGAAAAATCCTTCGATTCAACGCATTACGAGGCATTTTTTAAAAACCTATCAAGAGGACTTGCTAAACTACCCTGCTGCTGTAAGAAACCATCATGAGTACGTATCTGGTCTCGCGCATCATATTGTCTCGATGTTAAACATAGCAAAGCAATTGACGATTCTTTATCCTGATATTAACCAGGACTTACTGTACGCTGGAATCATTTTGCACGATCTTGGGAAACTCAAGGAGCTTTCAGGCCCTACGTCCCCAAGCTATACGCTTGAAGGAAAACTGATTGGACATATCCCGATGATGGTAGAAGAAATTCGTGTGGCTGCTGATGAATTGCAAATTGAGGGAGAAGAGGTCACCATCCTGCAGCACATGATCCTCAGTCATCATGGCAAATCTGAGTGGGGCAGTCCAAAGCCGCCATTAGTACGGGAGGCTGAGCTGCTGCATCAAATCGATATGATGGATGCTGGCATGAATATGCTAAATCGGTCACTCAAAAAAGTCGGGCCAGGGGAATTTACAGAAAAGATTTATGCAATGGACCAGCGTTCCTTTTACAAACCTACGTTTGAGAAATAGATAGAGAATTATAGAAGATGGGGATATGGTTTGCGAAAATTGAAAAAGAGCCTTGTCTAATTCCTGATCATATCAGTGGACGATCGTTCATAGAATAGAGATAAATGGGACAGGGAGGATATCATGATGATCTTTGGTATTCCAATTTGGGTATATTTCTGTATTGTATTCATTTTTGTAAGTGGCTTTATGGCTTTTCGGGCAATGAGGGCTGAACAAAAGGTAGAACAGCAATTTATAGAGCGTGAGGGACGAGTATATCTGGCAAGAATGTATGAGGAAAAAGAAAAGCGTAACAAAGGAGCAAAAGATGTAGGCTGAATAGTCAGTCAATTAGCTGAGTGTTTCGTATGATTCCAAGAAAGTATTCTATCCCCTTACACAAAATATCATGTATTAAAACAGGAAAGCCAGGTGGGATCCACCTGGCTTCTTTATTCCTTATTCAGAGGAACTTTGCTCTCCTTCAGACTTGCCTTCTTTAGAAGATTCTTTCTCACCTTCAGAGCTATTCCCTTGTTCAGAACTGCTTCCTTCAGAAGATTTATTGCCGCCTTCGTTCTTAGGAGGTTCTGGCTGTTTAAATAAATCTTTGAATTGATCAAGCTTCACATCGATTTCTGCTTCCTTCATAAGTTTATCGATTTTCGCTTGTAATTGTTGCTGGTTTACTTTTTGACTAACGAGTGTACGCTTAATTTCTTTCTTCGCTTCTTCGTATGGTTTTACATCTTCGACCTTACGCTTGTCCGTTACTTTAATAATATGATATCCAAACTGCGTCTTAACAGGATCACTTATTTGGCCAACTTCCAGATTGTAAGCAGCGTCTTCAAACTTAGGAGCCATTTTACCAGGTCCAAAGTAACCGAGCTTACCGCCCTTTTTCGCAGAACCATCTTTAGAATATTCGCTGGCCAGCGTTCCAAAATCTTCACCGTTTTCAAGCTTCTGTTTCACTTCTTTAGCTGTTTTCTCATCAGACACTAAAATGTGACTTGCTTGAACTTCTGTCTTCATGCGCTCGTAGTATTGTTTCATTTCTTTTTCTGAAATATCTACTTCTTCCGCTGCAGCCTGTTCCTGCAGAAGACTTAGACGAATGACTTCCTTGAATTGCTCTTCATTTGAGAAGCCTGATTGTTGAAGGACCATCTGGAACTTGTCGCCGTATTGGTCTTTAAGGTTTTTTAACTCTTCATTTACAGCTTCATCAGAAACCTCATAATTAGCAGCTAATACTTCTTCCATCACTAGCTGTTGTAAAACTTTTTCGCCATGTTTATTTTTCAGTTCTTCGTAAAACTCTTCCTTTGTTACTTCTCCTCCGCTTGTTTCTACCACTGTTTTTGAATCTCCAGAGGAACAAGCAGATAAAGTAAATACACTTGCTGCAAGGGCAGCCGTTATAGCCAATTTCTTCATGATTACGTACACTCCTCGAACAATTTGGTAGTCTTTCTTTACGTAGAGGTTTAACAGCCCATGAGTTAATATAACATATTTTACCTCATCTGTTCCACAAGATGTATAAAAAATCAGAATAAGTCTAGGTTCAGGCCCATTCACATATGATTTTTATCGCATAGGATGTGATATGTCTCAAGGTTGGGGGTGAGTTTATGAGTTACGGATATGGTGGTGGATTTGCGTTAATCGTAGTTTTATTTATCTTGCTCATCATCGTAGGTGCAGCATGGATGTAATTTAACTTTGAAAAACAGGCTATGTTTGTAAGTTGAACATAGCCTGTTTGGTTACATATGATTGATGACGTCTACATATGAAGTGATCAGCAGTATGGTGATCAGTACGTTAATTGTTCGAAAAACCCGTGATTGTTTTTCAGTGGACATTTTAGTTTTTAAACATAAGGAATGAGTGAGAGAATTGAATACAAATAAGACGACTAGACCGTAAATAATAAATACGAATGCCACAATGAAGAACCTCCTTTATTCCTATTAACCTACTCTATCAAAATTTTATCACCTTGAACAGAAGAAACCATTATAGGGCTCGTACGAATAGTAGGCGGTAATTTATTCGCTTGCTGGTCAATCTGTTCATTATGTACCATTAGACAGGCATCTGAAAAAAAGCGCCTGCTCTACATTATAAGAGCGGCGCTTATGAATTATTACAATTCCGGTCTTTGGATCAGGATGTCGTAGCCAGATTTAGAATTGGCAATCACACAGCGGCGCGGTGCTCGCGCAAACTGATTTAAATAAAGAAAATCGGGAAGTGAAAGTCCAATATTAACAGCTGCGAAGATGACCAGGTAGGCAAAGTAGCCTGGATATATGACGCTCATCATTATAGCCGGCACAGTAATTAATAAAGTAGGTGCCATGGCCATAATGATGGATGTTTGTTTAGAAAGCTTTGACGTACATTGATACGTAAAGGTCGGTGTAAATCTTTTTCTGAATTTGAATGTTACGCGTACTCGTTTATAAAGTAATACTAATGGTAAAATATGCATGAGTCGGTGCATCGCAGGTAAGAGAAATAACCCTATCAATAAGGGAATAAATCCAAGATCGATCATCTGGGTCGTGCCATGCATGATAGATAATGGAAGGTAGATTACTAGAAACGACATTAGTCCAGTTAATAGTGAAAGTAAGCAGACACGATTAAAACCGAACTCTTTGTTAATATTTACTGATTTCCAGCAATTCATGATAGAATCCTCCTTTGCGAAACAAAAATATTGTGAATTGATTTATAATATCGGTATGATCAACTCGTAAGTGCTGTAGAGCTTTATCAGCACAAGACGTATATTAGTATGTTTCGTATGAAAAATCAATAGGTTTTTCACGAAAATAATATTAATTTTTTTATCCATTTAAAAGGGCTTATAAATACAGTAAAATGTTTTTGCTGCAGTGAAAAAAAGGAGGCAAGTGGAAGTGGTGAGAGAGGATTCTAATAAAGACCTTCATTTTCAAGTTCAGCTCCTTATGAATGTGAAGAAAATGAAGCATTATCCCTTTACTCAGATGGTCATCAAATATGGTTTAACGGAAGCGGAATATTTGGAGACGATCAGATTATTTGAGGAGCTTGAACATACATATGAGCAAGACCAGGAGAACGGGTTAATTGATCATTCTCCTCTACTTATTCATTTTGCTGGAATGCTGTGTTATAAATTGCCGGTCGAGGGTACGATCATGGCTATGTATGAAGAGAAAATACACCCGAACCTTACAGACCAGTTATTAAAGTTAATCCGTATATAAGAAAGCCCTTCCTTATAAATAGGAAGGGCTTTCAGTTTGTAGTCTATTTAATAGACCTTTCAGTGACTTTGTGTTTCTCTAAAAACTTGTAGAAAATTCCGAGGTTTCTCTACAAGTTGAAAGCTTCTCTTTCGAAACAGGAAGGCCTTTCTTATATTGATATTAAATTACAGTGGTGCATAGGCTTAATAATGTTACGGCAAAGGTGTGCTATTGGTTGGTTTGATTTCCTGAAATGTATTAGAAATATGGTGATGAAAGCTGATCATGTCTGAGAGCCGTTTTTGTAAATGGGTAACTTCGGATTTTTGCTGTTCTTGATAAGAGCCATTTTCCATTTGATGATCAATGGCTTGGAGTGCAGCCATCTGGTCATGACTGGCGTCAAGCCACTTTTGTATATAGGAAGACATGAACTTCCTATATAAATTTTCATCTGCTTGATAAAGGTCTTTTCTAACCCCTTTCTTCCACACGCGCTCGACTAACCCTTGATCAACTAAGTACCGGACACCGGTGCTCATGGAAGTTTTACTTTTACCAAGGGATTCGCTCATTTCATCAAGTGTCATAGGACGACGATGCAGATAGAGCGTCACAAACAGACGAGCATCTGCCAGGGATAGGCCAAACATTTCTAGTGTTTTAGAGAACTCCTGGATAACCTTGTTGTTAAAATGTTCAATTGTTTGATTAGAAGTAGACACCATTCGATTCTCTCCTTGCTGAAGTTAGGTTAATCTCACATTACTATACATACCAAAAATTGAAAAATTACAGATAATCTAGAAAAACGGAGATATTTGTCGAAAAATGCAGGGGTTTCGTATTTAAATTCTGTACAGAATAAACTGTACGTAATTTTTGAACTTATTTTTAAGAATTTATCGTTTGAACTTTATATTGCAAATAGGTTACAGTATATAAGTCGATGGAATGAGTACATTGGTCGTACAATGACTGAACAATAATAACATGAGGTGAGAGAAGTGCCGATCATTGAAGTGAAGGACCTCTCTAAGATCTTCGGAAGAAATGCGAAGAAAGCAACGAAGTATCTGGATGAAGGTTTATCTAAAGAAGAAATACTAGAAAAGACCGGAAACACAGTGGGTGTTAATCGAGCATCCTTTGATGTGGAGGAAGGTGAAATTTTTGTCATCATGGGCCTTTCTGGAAGTGGTAAATCTACTTTAGTTCGTTTAATTAATAGATTAATTGAACCAACAGAAGGCAGTGTGTACATTGACGGAGAAGACTTGGCGAAAATTGATAAGCAAAAGTTAAGGGAAGTACGCCGGCAGAAATTGAGCATGGTTTTCCAACGCTTTGCTCTGTTCCCTCATCGAACAATTTTGGAAAATGCCGAGTTCGGTCTGGAAGTACAAGGGGTCGATAAGGAAGAACGGAAGAAAAAAGCGAAAGAATCGCTGGAAATGGTAGGGCTTGGAGGTTACATTCAACAATTTCCTGGACAGCTCTCAGGCGGAATGCAGCAGCGTGTCGGTTTAGCCCGTGCTCTTGCTAATGACCCGGAAGTGTTATTGATGGACGAAGCTTTCTCAGCACTGGATCCACTTATTCGAAAAGAGATGCAGGATGAACTGCTCGAACTGCAAGAGTCGATGAAGAAAACGATTTTGTTTATTACCCACGATCTAGATGAAGCACTGCGGATCGGGGATCGAATTGCGCTGATGAAGGACGGACGAATTGTACAAGTCGGAACTCCAGAAGAAATTCTGGTTAATCCAGCGAATGAGTATGTTGAGAAATTCGTTGAAGATGTCGACCGTTCTAAAGTTTTAACAGCGGAACACGTCATGAAGCGTCCAGAAACAGTAGATGTTGAGAAGCATGGTCCGAGAACTGCGCTTGAACGCATGCGCAAAGAAGGCCTCTCAAGTATTTATGTTACCGATGCGAAGAGGAATCTTCATGGCTATGTCACGGCTGACGATGTAGCAGAGGCAGCTAAAAATGAAGAAAGAAGCTTAAAAACGATTTTGCGATCAGAGGTTCCACAAGTGCAAAAAAATACCTCGGTGCAAGAAATCTTTACGATTATTCACGATGCACCAGTTCCTGTTGCAGTTGTTGAAGAAGGAAAGCTGCTCGGAATTATTGTAAGAGGTTCCGTTCTGGCCGCATTAGCTGGAAATGAGGTGAATGTAAATGAAAATAATTCCTAAGTTACCAGTAGCTGAATGGGTTTCTGCAGCTACGGAATGGACCACAGATACATTTGAATTTCTATTTGATTTTATTAAAGAAGATTTCGGTAATTTTATAGAGTTTTTTGCAGAAGGACTGCTAATGGGGATTCCTATTTGGTTATTTATTGTCGTCGTTGGACTAATTGCCTTCTTTATTTCAGGCAAAAGAATAGGACTCACAGCCTTTTCTGTAATTGGACTTTGGTTTATTCAGAACCAGGAGCTATGGCCAGAGTTGATGAACACGTTTACCTTAGTTATATTTGCTAGTTTAATCTCGGTCATCATCGGTGTTCCATTCGGGATATGGATGGCGAAAAGCAAAGTCGTACAAAGCATTTTGACACCAATTTTGGATTTCATGCAGACGATGCCAGCCTTTGTTTACTTAATACCGGCTGTTGCCTTCTTTAGTATCGGGATGGTCCCTGGTGTGTTTGCTTCTGTTATCTTTGCGACACCGCCAACCGTACGTTTTACAAACCTTGGGATTCGCCAGGTTTCTCATCAGTTAATTGAAGCATCTGATGCCTTTGGTACAACAGGCTTTCAGAAGCTATTTAAAGTCCAGCTGCCTATGGCTAAGAAAACGATTATGGCAGGAATCAACCAAACGGTTATGCTGGCACTGTCCATGGTAGTTATTGCATCTATGATCGGTGCCAAGGGACTGGGTCAGACAGTTATTACAGGTCTTCAGCGTGCTGAAGTAGGTACAGGTTTTGTTGCGGGTCTGGGTATTGTTATTTTAGCGATTATCATTGACCGCTTCACACAAAATCTAAATACGCAACGCGGAGATCAAGCTTAATCCATTAGGTTATAAAGGCTTACAACAGTCTTTTGACAATAAATATATTTTATTAAAGGGGAGAAACTTTTTCATGTTTAATTTAAACTTGAAACGTCTAGGAATTGCTGCAGGTCTTTCACTTACACTTGTGGCAGCTGGTTGCGGATCTTCTGAAGAAGATAGCTCAAACGCAAGCGGAGGCGAAGGTGAAGCAAATTATGGGGAACAATTAGATTACACCATCACAGGTATTGAAGCAGGTGCTGGTGTAGTAGCAGCAGCTCAGGATGCTGTAAAAGAATACGACAGTCTTGCTGGGTGGGAAGTGTCAACTTCTTCCTCAGGCGCTATGGCGACAGCTTTAGGCGACGCGATTGAAAATGAAGAGCCAATCGTAGTAACAGGCTGGTCACCTCACTGGAAATTTGAAAAATATGATTTGAAATATCTAAAAGATCCTAAAGGTGTTTTTGGGGAAGCAGAAAAGATTAAAACAATGGTTCGTAAAGGATTGAAAGAAGATAAGCCAAATGCTTATAAGATTCTTGATCAGTTCAAGTGGTCTTCTGAAGACATTCAAAGTGTTATGTTAGATATTAATGAAGGAACAGCTCCAGAAGAAGCTGCGAAGGCATGGATTGAAAAGAACCAGGACAAAGTAAGCTCTTGGACTAAAGGCACTGAAAAAGTTGATGGAAAGAGTGTCGAGCTTGTGTATGTAAATTGGGATACTGAAATTGCGTCAACGAATGTTGTAGCAGAAGTATTGAAACAACAAGGGTTTGACGTAACGATTACACCGCTTAATAATGGTCCAATGTGGGAAGCTGTTGCAGAAGGTGAAGTAACAGGAATGGTAGCTGCCTGGCTTCCAGGAACCCACGGTGACCTATATGCAGAGTATAAAGATAGTTTAGTTGATTTAGGTGCCAACCTGAAAGGCGCTAAAATAGGACTTGTTGTACCATCTTATATGGATGTAGAATCCATTGAAGATCTTCAGCCAAAAGAATAAAAGTCATGATAAAAGCAGCACTCCGCATTTGCCGGAGTGCTGCTTTTTTCGTTGAATGTTACCTATTGGTGATTAACCACTTCATGACTCGGCTGAGTATCTGTACTCTGTTCAGCCTTCGCTTTTTCCTCAAGTTCCTTTAAGCTGTCTTCGATTTGTTCCAGATAGCTTTGAATTTTCTTCTGATGAGGTTCAACGGTTTGTTTCCAGCTTTCGATAGATTGTTTCACATCTTCTGATAATTCTTTGATGAGTTCTGCGCCTTCTTTAGAGGTTTGAGCAATTTGATCTTTCAGCTGAAATCCTTCTTCTTTCAAACTTAGGATCGTTGTTTTCAAGTTCTCGCTTTTCAGCTTGGCATTTTCACGGAAGTCACGTCCAGACGATGGTGTGTTAAGCAATGTATAAGCTGCTCCAGCGACTCCACCTACAATCATTCCGAGGACGAGTGATTTTGCGTTTGGCATAAAAAAACCCCTTTCGATTCCATCTCCTATATATTATTTTCTCTTAATACCTGAAATTGAAACCTAAAATCATGAAAAATGTTAAAAATAGTGGTGTTCTTAGAGAAAAAGACCACTACACATGATGTAGCGGTCTTTATACTGCCCGAGACCGTATCAACTTAATGGCTGTACGGGTAAGGATTGACTGATTTTTGAACGTTTCATAATGCGTTGAGCAATCGGATAAATGACTGTCATTACGACTGTATTGACCACAGCTGTTGGAAGAACAACTGTCGCAAACATAACCGTAAAGCTGGCATCCATAAGCCCAATCACAAATAATATACAACTTAAGAAAATAGTACCGCTAATGACCGTACCTATCGCTGTTAGAATTGGGGCTGTAACCTTCTTAAGCAAATTTCGCAGTGCGATATATAATCCGAAGAAGGATAATGCAGTTAACGGTTTATCAATTAAGTTAGCTATCTGTCCTCCAGGTACTGTGGTGGTTAGGGCTGAAATAAATCCAGTCGCTACAGATAAGAGCAGGACATACGGCAGTCTAGGAAATAACATAATCCCTAAAAACATCATCGCAAGCATCATATCTGGCCGCATCCCCAAGAAAAACGGGGGCATAATCGCATGCAGCACCGCACCGATCCCAATTAACAAAGACAGCATAACTAAAACACGAGTATTCATTTTTGTTCATCTCTCCTCATCTCTTCTAATCTCATCTAGTGGTAGTTCAAAAATTCACTCTTCAGACATACCCTCTTGGCCGCCTGCAAAAGTATAGCTTCATTATAGCAAAAATTAAGCACTATGCAAAGCTTTCGTGCGTGTTCAATTCTGAATATTTCGACCAATATCGCTCGCGATCTGCTGCAGATCTTCACTTGTATAGTCGTCTGTGTGCACAGTCCATTGAGGCTCAAAACCATCCTCGGCTCCATACCTTGGAATAAGGTGGATATGTAAATGGAAAACAGACTGCCCGGCAGGCTCTTCGTTGTTATTCAAAAGGTTAAGGCCAATGGGTTCAAACGATTGCTTAAGGGCACTGGCAATCTTAGGGACCTGAGCGAACAGCTTTTCAGCTACACCTGAATCGGTATGGTAAATGTCCTTCGTATGTTCTTTCGGAATAATTAAGGTGTGTCCTTTTGTAACTTGACTTATGTCAAGAAAGGCATATACATCATCGTCTTCATACACCTTAGCAGAAGGGATTTCACCGTTAACAATTTTGCAAAAAATACAATCATCTACTTGTGTCATGTCCTTCACTCCTTGGTCATATTTGTATAATTATATCATATCATAGGGCGTTTTCACGATAACCGTCCTTCTATAGTAGAAAGGTGCAACCCTCAGGAAAAGTGTGATAAAATTTGTGAAGAATGTACGCAATGGAAAAGAGGGAAAACTATGAAATCCTTGTTACATATTGATAACCTTCACGGAGGCTACACACATAAAAATGTACTGCATGGCATTTCGTTTGACGTATTTCCGAAAGAGATCGTTGGATTAATAGGTTTAAACGGGGCTGGGAAGAGTACAACAATAAAGCATGTCATTGGCATGATGCAAGCTAAAAAAGGAAAAGTAGCCATTAATGGTACGACATTTGAACAGGATCCTGAGAATTACCGGCAGCAGCTGGCTTATATCCCTGAAATGCCGATATTGTACGATGAATTGACCCTATACGAGCATCTGCATTTAACGGCCATGGCTTATAATGTGCCAGAGGATCTATTTAAAAAACGGCTTGACCCTTTATTAAAAGAATTTCGGTTAGAGAAAAAGCTCAATTGGTTTCCTGTCCATTTTTCCAAAGGAATGAGGCAGAAGGTGATGATCATGTGTGCCTTCTTGATTGAGCCTGAGCTGTATATCGTGGATGAACCTTTTGTGGGTCTCGATCCGCTGGGGATTCAATCTTACCTTCAATGGATGGATGAAATGAAGGAAAATGGAGCAGGAGTGTTAATGTCTACTCATATTTTGGCGACAGCGGAAAAATACTGTGATCGTTTCGTTATTCTCCATGATGGTAAAATACGCGCCATGGGCACGCTCGATGAGTTGAGACAGTCGTTTAATAAGCCAGGAGCTTCTTTGGACGATATTTATATTGCTTTGACGAAGGAAGAAAATCATGATTGATGCAAAAACGTTTTGGAACCAGCGCTTTCAGGAACACATGAAGGAAACAAGTCGGTACTTGCGTTATATTTTCAACGGACATATCGCGATTGCGATGATTTTCTTTATATCAGCTCTGGCCTATTACTATCAACAGTGGCTTATGGATCTGCCGGACTCGTTTCCAACTGCCTGGATTGTAGGAATTGCCTTTGGGCTAGTAGCTAGCTACAGTCCCGTTCGTACTTTGTTGAAGGAGCCGGACTTAATTTTCCTTCTGCCGGCAGAACATCAGCTTGGTGATTATTTCAAACGTTGTCTCTATTACAGTTTTATAATTCAGTTGTATTTAATTTTCCTTGTGGCTGCTGCACTTGGGCCTTTGTACTTTGCTTCTTATCCTGGGCTTGGGACACGTCATTATTTAATGATGCTCGCTGTTATCTTGATTGCAAAAGGGTGGAATATGCTGGCCAATTGGTGGATGCTCAAGGAACGCAATGCGAATATCCGCCTGACGGATCAACTGGTAAGAGGAGTCATCAGTGTACTTCTGTTTTATTTTCTGGCTCAAGGTGAATGGATCTTCGCAAGTATTGTTACGATATTCCTCGTTGCGATCATGTTGTACGCCTACTACTTATCACGGAAAAAAGCTGGACTAGCCTTTGATTTACTAGTTAGTAAGGATCAGGCACGGATGCGGACTTTTTACCGAATCGCGAATATGTTTACAGATGTTCCTCATTTGAAAAACACCGTGAAGAAGAGACATTCGCTCGTTCGGCTCTTGCTTGCTCCGGTAAGGTATCGTCAGGATCAAACCTTTACGTATTTGTACCGAATCACCTTTGTTCGCAGTAGTGACTATTTAGGAATGTACTTACGTTTAGTGGCGATCGGCTGCCTTGCGATTTGGTTTGTACCGAACTTGTGGGTAAAGATAGCCTTCGCGATCCTATTTCTGTATCTAAGCGCATTCCAAATGATGTCGCTTTGGAATCACCACCGTACAGTGGCCTGGCTTGATTTATATCCAATTAAGCAGGAATGGAAGCAAACGGCGATGCTCAAAGGGCTTACACAGCTGATGGTTGTCCAGACCGTTGTTTTTACGTTGTTGTTCGTTATTCAGGCTAACTGGTTAGGGGCGGTTATCGTATTGATAGGGGGACTCGCGTTTAGCGCTGCCTTTATTCAAGGTTATGTAAAACAAAAATTAGTGTAGTACGGTTCCTCTTTTGTGAGGAGCCGTATTTTTCAGATAGGAGGCAGTTCAATGGGCTATGAAACAGAAGCGTATAAAGAAGCAATAAGGTGGAGCAAGTCACTGGAGAAGCGTTCTTCCATCATTCAAAGATCTTCCAAGCGACTGCAGTCGTCGATCAATGAACGAATACCTGATCGGGTCCATTCGATTGTAACGGAGAGTGTCCGCAAGATGATCGAATTGGCGTTAACGTCTTCCAAATATATTCGCCCAATCGATATTGATGAAACACTGACCTTTAAGGAACGAGAAGACCTAGTTAAGCAGCGTCTTCAAGAATATAAAGGAGCTGCCTCCTGGGAAGGGGCAGGGACGGGGTTTGGAGGCTTCTGGCTTGGGGCAGCCGATTTCCCACTGCTGTTGAGTATTAAAATGAAGTTTCTGTTTGATTCAGCGCAGTACTACGGCTTTAATGTGAATGAATATGAGGAGCGAGTGTATTTACTGCACATTTTTATGCTCGCTTTTTCAAGTGATGAGGAGCGCGTGAAGGTGCGGGATATTTTGTTGGACTGGGAAGCGGCACCGCCAGAGCGTAAAGAAATAGACTGGAAAACGTTGCAAATTGAATATCGGGATACAATTGACCTCGCTAAATTGTTTCAGCTCGTTCCCGGCTTCGGAGCAATCGTAGGTTATGTGGCTAATAAGCGATTTCTTGAGCAATTAGGGGAGACGACAATGAATGCTTATCGTCTCCGAATGTTAAAAAATTAATCATGTTGTTCTTGAAAGGAACGGTAAGCTTGCACCAGCGTTTTAGCTGCATGTGGAAGAGCACGCTCGTCAAAATCAAACTTCGGATGGTGATGAGGATAGGCATGTCCGGGAATTTGGGCCCCTGTAAAGTAAAAGGCACCTGGTTTCTTTTGTAAGTAGTAGGCAAAGTCCTCGCCAGCCATCGATGGGTCCACTTCTTCGGTTCGCAGGGAGGAATCGGCTTTCGTCGCGTCCTTTAAAATCAACTCGGCCTGAGCAGCGTGATTGTCTACCGGTGGATAACCCTTTTCGTAATCAAATGTATAGTCGGCACCAGCACCTAAGCAGGCCCCTTTGATCGTTTTTTCCATTTCTTCGATGATCAGCTCTTGAACTTCAGGGTCAAATGTCCGGACTGTTCCTGTTAAGGTGGCCGTGTCGGCAATAATGTTAAACGTTTGACCTGATTCAAATGTTCCGACAGTGAGCACAGCTGTTTTGAGCGGATCGACCTTGCGGCTCACCACTTGCTGTAAAGAAGACACGAGCTGGGAAGCGATCACAAGCGCATCTTTGGTCAGGTGCGGTTGAGCTCCATGCCCGCCTTTTCCCTGGATCTTAATGGTAAAACTATCGGCTCCAGCCATAAACGGGCCTTTGGATGTTTGGATCACGCCAAGAGGTGTGCTTGCCCATAAATGTGTTCCAAATACGGCATCTACATCATCGAGTGCGCCTGTATTAATCATCGCTTTAGCGCCGCCTGGAACAAGCTCTTCGGCATGCTGATGAACAAAGATCACTGTGCCAGGAAGCTGGTCTTGAAAAGGAAGAAGGGCTTCTGCCAGGCCTAAAAGAGCAGCCGTATGACCGTCGTGTCCACAGGCATGCATAGCACCATCGTTGGTTGATTTGTAATCCACTTCGTTTTCTTCCTGAATCGGCAATGCGTCAAAATCTGCCCGCAGTGCGACTTTCTTTCCGGGCTTTCCGCCAGCTAATGTCGCAACAATTCCATTTCCTCCGACACCTTTTTGGTAAGGGATGCCGAGCCGTTCATATGTATCTGCGATAAAAGATGCTGTTTCTGTTTCATGAAACGAAACTTCTGGGTGCTTGTGTAAATACCTTCTGGTCCTCACCATGTTTTCATATTGGTCATCAATAGCCTGAAAAACGGACTCCCACATCTATATTCCTCCTTCTTGTTCTCTATGGTATTCAATATATCAAGGATTCAGACAAAAATGAAACAAAATAAGCTCGCCGCATGGCGAGCTTATTGAATCTTTATGCTTAGTGTAAACGAGAATCTTTTAACAAGCGGTCAATCTCTTCCATATGACCAGTTTCATCCGCGATTAAATCGTCAAGTTTAATGGAAAGTTCAGTAAGACCTAATTCATCAGCCTGCTCTTTACGAACCTCATAACGTTTAATCGTTTCGTATTCAGAATTTCTTGCTTCTGTTAACATTTCTTTTACCTCAGATAAAGGCTTAACCTCAGCTGGTTTCGTCGTAGGGTTACCTCCAAGGATACTGATCTTTTCCGCCAGATAAATAGCGTGTCCTTGTTCATCTGCTACTTCACTTTCAAAAAACGGTTTGAGAACAGAACGATAAAGCCCTGATACTACTGCAGCGTTGTATGTGTACATAATGGAAGCAGCATATTCATGAGCTAAGTCTTCATTTAATCCATCGATTAGTTTCTTCATTTTTTCATCCATTGATTATCATCCTTCCGAAGTAAAGTTGTCTCCACTAAAATGTATTCCCTGTTCTTTGTTCTTTAAACGTAGTTTCTGGATTATCTTCATCCTTTAGAGGAAGACACTTCAAATGAAAGAGAAAGAGAGAGGAGTGCAGATGGATAGTCGGTCTGGGCCATTATTTCTCTGGCAATAGGCGCTGCTGATCGTGTCAGCTTAGTCTGGTTTTGGATGTTTTTTGACAATAGGGAAAAAGTGGCTTTTGATAAGGCTAATTTAGTTTAATTTCAAAGCAATAACTTGTATAATAGCATGTGGAGAGAAGGAGAAGGGACGATCAGAATGAAGAAACAAAGTGAGACTTTGTTATTTATTGCTTGGGCTCAAGCCCTTGTGGCTGCACTTGGGAGTTTGTTTTATTCAGAGATATTAGGATACACCCCGTGTGAGCTTTGTTGGTATCAACGAATTCTCATGTATCCGTTAGTCATTGTTTATGGAGCTGCTTTAATTAAAAAGAAAGTGGAAATGGCAATTGCTGGGTTAATTCTTAGCGGGATAGGAATGGCTGTTTCAATCTATCACTACTTAATTCAAAAAGTACCAGCCTTTCAATCAGCGGGAGATTCCTGTGGATTAGTTCCGTGCAATGCAGAATACGTCAACTACTTAGGCTTTATTACCATTCCTTTTTTAGCGGGCACAGCATTTATTATTATTTTCGTAAGTCATGTGATGATCATTAGGTCAGAGAGGAAGAATAGCTAATGAAGAAAAATATGATTATATTTGGAACGATATTAGTTGGATTATTAATAATCCTGGCTTTTGTGGTCAACTATCAAAACTCCGAGAAAGCAGAAGGGAATCCATATGGACAGAGTAGTTTAGAGCAGGCAACTATTGAACAGCTCGATGATCCGAACTACCAAAATCAGATTCAGCCGGACGAGTTGAAAGAACAAATCAGCTCAGGAGAGCCGACGACGGTTTACTTTTACAGTCCGGAATGTGTTCACTGTCAGCGAACGACTCCTGTACTGGTTCCATTGGTACAAGAACTTGGAGTCGATATGAAAAAGCTGAATCTGCTGGAGTTCAAGAATATGTGGCAAGAATATGGCATTGAAGCGACACCGACTCTTGTACATTATGAAAATGGAGAAGAGGTAGCAAGAATTGTTGGATCACAGAAAGTTTCTACATTTGAAGACTTTTTCCAACAAGAGGTACTGGATGGCGGATCGCAAGAGCAATAAAAAAAGTGAGCGGCCTAAGCTGCTCACTTTTTTTATGACTCCTTATCAAGTTGGAGCATTTGGTATTTTGTGATATATGGCTTGCCATCAATAAAGGAAGGTTTCTGTTTGTGATCAGGGCTGGAGTTTTGATGGGCTTTCTCAAAGGACTGCGAATTCTTCCAGTCTTCAAAGCTCTGTTGATTGCGCCATTGTGTAAATACAACATAGGTGTTTCCTTTTAAGGGGCGCAAAATGCGAATGGCCTGAAATCCATCCATTCCTTCTACTGTACCTACCCGTTTCTTGAAGCGGTCCTCAAATACAGGGCGGCCTTCATAAGAAACAGGGATATTATTCATGACCACATAACCCGTGTTCTGGACGTCCCCGGCGGAATCAACTATTTCATAATCGCGTCCTTCTTCAAAAATAGAAGGTTCATCTCCCTCGTAGTAGGCAACGGTTTTGTCCTGATCCTGCATGAACAACAGATTTGCTTCTTTGTGCTGTTGATCTAGCTTTGCTAAATAGTTTAATGTACCATTTGTCATAGATACGATCATTTAGAAATGTCCCCTTTCCTGCATCAGCTTAAGTGTAGCAATTGTGCAGGATCAATCGCAAGTTTTAACGTGATAGGAAAGGATGCACAACGTGTGAACATCAAAGATTACTTAAAAAGCCGCCCCGCCTGGATGACTTCTCTTAAATGGCCGGGGATCGCTTTAGGCGCCATATTCTTGCTGGCTTTAGCAGGATACTTATTTATTGTTTTTGGCGGAAGGTTTGTCGTTTCAGAAGAAGAATTGATTCTAGATGCAGCGACAACCGTGGAAACCGTCGATGGACAAGTGATAGAACGGATTTATACAAAAAACCGAACGTTAGTCGATATTTCGGAGATTCCCAAGCATGTGCAGCAAGCCTTCGTGGCAATAGAGGACAGTCGCTTCTATGAACATGCAGGGGTCGATTTTAAATCGGTGCTCCGCGCCGTATATCGTGACATTATTGCGATGGGTAAAGTTGAAGGGGCAAGTACCATCACCCAGCAGCTGGCTAAGAATTTATTCCTGTCGAACGATAAATCGTGGATGAGGAAAACAAAAGAAGTGATGGCAGCGATCTACTTAGAAAGAAATTTTACGAAAGATCAAATCTTAGAACTTTATTTAAATCGCATTTATTTCGGCAAGGGAGCCTACGGAATCGAAGCGGCTTCGCAAACTTATTTTAATAAGTCGGTTTCAGATCTGACGGTGGCTCAAGGGGCCCTGCTTGCCGCTTTGCCAAAAGCCCCTAATAATTATTCTCCATTTGAAAACCCGGAGCGTGCCGAGGACCGAAGAAATATCGTGCTTTCTCGCATGGAGGCACTTGGAATGATCCAGGCTGAGAATATGGTCAGTTTGCAAGGGGCCACTCTCGGGGTTGAACAAGGAGAGGAAGATACGGAAACATGGTCAAACAGTTATGTGGATCTAGTAATAAGAGAGGCTGCTGATGAGTACCACCTATCCCGTGAAGAATTGAAGCGGGGCGGCTATCGCTTAATTGTCAAGATGAACCCTGAGATACAGGAAGTGGCCGCTTCTGAAATGAAGCACGGTGAATTTGTTCCGGGTTCCAAAGGGCAGGTGCAAGGTGCCTTTACGTTAATGGACAATGACAGCGGAGCCCTTGTGGCTGTAGTTGGCGGGCGCGGCTTTACACACGGTGATGTGAATCGTGTGACCGTGAAAAAACAGCCTGGTTCTGTCATCAAACCACTGGCTGTCTACGGTCCTGCTTTAATGGGACCTAAATATATTCCGTATTCCCTGCTTCGTGATGAAAAACGATCTTATGGCGAGTACAATCCTCGTAATTATAATGGAGAATACGCTGGTCTCACATCGCTTTATCAGGCTCTCGTCAAATCAAAGAATGCTCCTGCCGTCTGGTTACTCGACCAGATGGGGATTTCTTATGCCAAAGAGTATTTGGAGGAACTCGGTTTGCCAACCGAAGATCAAGGGTTAGCGATTGCACTTGGCGGATTATCAAGAGGGTATTCACCGTTGCAGCTGACGGAAGCTTATCGAAGTTTTGCACGTGAAGGGAAAGTCACCAACGCTTATACGATTCAACGAATTATCAATCGGGACGGTGAGGTGATTCATCGTCATGAGCAGGAGGAACGGCAGGTTTTTGACAAACAAACGGCCTGGTATATGACTGAAATGCTTGAGACGACTGTGTCTGATGGTACAGCAAAAGCAGGCAGCTATCCAAAAGCTTTAGCGGGAAAAACAGGGACACAACAGCATCCAACCGTAAAGGGGAAAAATAAAGAAGTGTGGTTTGCTGGTTATACGCCTGAATATACTGGCACACTATGGATGGGATACGACAAGTCAGGAGAAGAGTATTATCTATCAGGCGGAAGCTCTTATCCGACAACATTAATGAAGTCGATTTTAACAGCTGTGGATCGTCAGCAAGATCTCGCTGACACTTTTGTGAAACCAGAAGGAATGAAACGTCTGCCTGAACCGATCACGCTGCCAGTGTTAACAGATGTCGAAGGTTCAATCGGGTTCGGCGGGATTGGGCTTATCCGCGGCACGCTGTCGTGGACACCTGCTAAAGATGACAGAGTTGTGTATCGAATTTACCAGGGAACGGGCGATAAAAAAACGTTAGTGGACGAAGTGACGGGGAAAGGTGAATACCACATCGGAGTGCTGGATGTCTGGGATGAGCCGACATTTGTTGTGGTTCCCTACGATCCGTTGACGGGACTCGAAGGAGAGCCTTCAAACC
This sequence comes from Halobacillus naozhouensis, assembly GCF_029714185.1. Classification (NCBI taxonomy): domain Bacteria; kingdom Bacillati; phylum Bacillota; class Bacilli; order Caryophanales; family Bacillaceae; genus Halobacillus; species Halobacillus naozhouensis. The sequence continues at coordinate 1,333,023 of NZ_CP121671.1, forward strand.
CTGTTACATTAGAATGGTAAGGCATTTCAGAAAAACGTACAAAATCGTGACAATAGGAGCGTTTTCCTATACACAAAGATTATTAATCGGTATAGTGGAAAACGGATGAAGATGTTCGTGTGGGATGGAATGTTCAACGTTATTTGAACGCGCACTATAAAGGAGCAATGAACCATGAAAGAATCAAATGATACGATTTTAAAGGCTTTTAGAGGAGAGGAAACAGACTACACGCCGGTATGGTTTATGCGCCAGGCGGGCCGGTCCCAACCTGAGTATCGAAAACTAAAAGAGAAATATTCATTATTTGAAATTACCCATCAGCCGGAGCTGTGCGCCTATGTTACACGTCTTCCTGTTGAGCAATATGGGGTCGATGCTGCGATACTATACAAAGATATCATGTCACCACTTCCCGCCATCGGGGTGGATGTTGAAATTAAGAAAGGAATCGGCCCGATTATTCATAATCCTGTTAAAAATAGAGCTGATATCGCTAAACTTGGGACGATCGAACCAGAGGTGGATGTACCGTATGTATTCGATACCATCCGTCTGCTGACGCGTGAACAGCTGAGCGTTCCATTAATCGGATTCAGTGGAGCACCATTTACATTGGCAAGCTATATGATTGAGGGCGGACCTTCTAAGAATTATAATAAAACTAAATCGCTGATGTACAGTGACCCTGAAGCATGGTTTATGCTGATGGACAAACTGGCAGATATGACGATTACGTATGTTCGTTCCCAGATCGCGGCGGGAGCGCGAGCGATTCAAATTTTCGACTCATGGGTAGGTGCCTTGAATGAAACAGATTACCGGGCATTTATTAAACCAGTGATGGAGCGGATTTTTAATGAATTGCAGCCTGAAGGCGTACCGCTCATTCTCTTTGGTGTCGGAGCAAGGCATTTAGCTGGTCAATGGGATGACTTGCCGATTGATGTACTCGGGCTCGACTGGAGAATGTCGATTACAGAAGCACGGGAGATGGGCATCACAAAGCCGTTGCAAGGGAACTTGGATCCATCGATTTTACTGGCTGACTGGTCTGTGATTGAGGAACGAACGAAGCAGATCCTTGATGAAGGACGCCAGCATCCTGCTCATATTTTTAACTTAGGACACGGTGTAACGCCTGATATCAGTCCAGAAACGTTAAAACGGTTAACGCATTTAATTCACGATTACTCCAAATAAGAGGTGAAGTACTGATGGCAAGAAAACAAATAGGCCTGCTTGTGATGGCCTATGGAACTCCATATAAAGAGGAAGATTTAGAACGTTACTATACTCACATTCGCCATGGCCGCAAGCCAACCGACGAAATGCTGCAGGACTTGCGCGAACGTTATGATGCAATTGGCGGGATCTCTCCTTTAGCCCGTATTACACAGAATCAAGGTGAGGAATTAGCAAAAGCATTAAATGAACAGCAGGATGATGTGGAATTTACATTATACTTAGGACTTAAGCATATTGAACCTTTTGTCGAAGATGCCGTGGAGCAAATGGCGAAAGACGGCATACAGGAAGCGGTATCGCTCGTATTAGCCCCCCATTACTCCACGTTCAGTGTTAAATCTTACAATGGACGTGCGAAAGAAGAAGCTGAGAAGCACGGGATCACCATCCAATCAGTCGAAAGCTGGTATGATGCGCCCGGGTTTATCGATTACTGGAAAGACCAAATTCTTAAAGAGTACGCGAAAATGGGTGAAGCAGAGCAGCAGAAAGCCTGCTTAATCGTGTCTGCCCATAGTTTACCGAAGAAAATTTTGGACGGCGGCGACCCTTATCCTGATCAGCTTAAGAAAACAGCCGAATTGATTTCGGAAGCTGCTGGGATTTCCCAGTATGAAATCGGCTGGCAAAGCGAAGGGAACACACCAGATCCGTGGCTAGGCCCTGATGTCCAGGATTTGACGAGGGATTTGTACCATGAGAAAGGGTATAGATCATTTGTCTATGCTCCTGTAGGCTTCGTGTCTGACCACCTGGAGGTTCTTTATGATAACGATTATGAATGTAAAGTCGTTTGTGACGAACTTGGAGCGAGTTACTACCGTCCGGAAATGCCCAATACACACCCAGATTTTATCGGCACTTTAGCTGGGGTAGTAATGGGAAAAGTAAACGAACGGGTGTAGAGAATGGAGCAATCTAAAAAAGTAGTCATAATAGGCGGCGGAATCTCCGGATTAACCGCTGCTTATTATTTACAAAAAGAAAAGCAACAGCACAAGCTGCCTATAGATATCCAGTTGATCGAGTCTACCGACCACTTAGGTGGAAAAATAGCTACAATGAAGCGGGACGGTTATACCATTGAGCGAGGCCCAGACTCTTTTTTAGAACGAAAAAAAAGTGCGACACGATTGGCGAAAGAAGTAGGCTTAGAGGATGAGCTCGTTCCTAATGGAACTGGCCAGTCTTACATTTTAGTGGATGAAAAACTTCATAAAATGCCAAAAGGGGCTGTCATGGGGATTCCTACTAGAATTCGCCCATTTATGCTTTCCGGGCTGTTCACCCCTGCCGGTAAAGTCCGAGCTGCCTTTGATTTAGCCAAATCAAAACAGCAGGCGGGAGCCGATCAATCGCTTGGTTTGTTCTTCAGAAGAAGATTAGGCAATCAAGTAGTTGAAAACCTTATTGAGCCGCTGTTATCTGGCATTTATGCAGGCGATATTGACGATTTAAGCCTGCAGGCAACTTTTCCCCACTTTTATGAACTTGAGCAAGAATATGGCAGTCTCATTAAAGGCTTGCGGAAGACGAGAACCCGCCCACCTAAGAAGGCGAAAAAACCAAGCATGTTCCGAACATTAAGTCATGGGCTTGGCTCGCTTGTAGAAGCTACTGCTAACAGTCTGGAACCAGGGACTATCCGTAAAGGGATCCAAGTCGATCATATTGAGAAGAAACAAGATCATTATCACCTTCTTCTCAGTGATGGAACCGTTGAAAAATGTGATGCCGTAGTTATCGCCGCTCCATTTTTTGCTGCTCAGCGCATGCTGTCCCAATATGCGTTTATGGATGCTTTTAAGGAAATGAAAGCAACATCTGTCGCCAATGTCGTGATGGCTTTTGACAAATCAGCTATTAAAAAGGATATTGAAGGGACAGGATTTGTTGTATCACGAAATAGCAAATTCAGAATTACCGCGTGTACGTGGACCCATAAAAAGTGGCCCCATACGACGCCGGAAGGAAAAGTCATGCTTCGCTGCTATTTAGGGAAGCCAGGCGATCAGGAAGTAGTCGACTTACCTGATGATGAGATTGTCGCGATCGCCTTAAAAGACTTAAATCAAACCATGAATATTACAACACAGCCTGATTTCTCCGTTGTAACTCGCTGGCATAACGCCATGCCACAGTATTCCATCGGACATAAGGAACGTATGAAAACAGTAGAAGATCATATGCACCGTGAACTTCCAGGTGTTTATTTGGCGGGGGGTTCCTATAAAGGGATCGGCTTGCCAGACTGTATAGATCAGGGTGAAGCTGCTGTAGACCATGTTCTCCAACATTTTAACAGGACTTCTAATTAAACGACTGCGGTTATGCAGTCGTTTTTTCTTCGGCGGGGAACTTCCAGTTAATATTTGTAATTGTTCCTTAACAGCGATGAATTGGTCCCTAACGATGAAAGAATGGCCTCGATCCTCCAATGATTGTTCTCTATCTCCTTTTTGCTGACTTTTCTTCTTGCATCTTTTGGAATGTATTAGTATCCTTTTGTTATGAAAGCGATTTCACAACAAAGCAGTTTCGGGAGGAATAGTATGGCTACGATCGAAGATGTAGCAAAGTTAGCGGGTTTATCAAGAACAACCGTATCCCGTGTCATTAATGATCAACCTTACGTTACAGATGACAAGAAACAGCGAATCATAGATGCTATGAAAACTTTAGGGTATGTCCCCAATTCATCAGCAAGGAGATTGCGAAGGCGGTGCACAGAAACGATTGCTGTCCTGCTGCCGCGAGTTACGAATCCGTTTTTTGGTAAATTGATCGAGTCCCTGGAACAAGAAGCGTCCAGGAACGGGTATCAGGTGATTGTCTGTCAAACACATGACAACAAGCAGAAGGAACTTGATTATTTGCAATTACTGAAAACTAAGCAAGTGGATGGTGTCATTATGGCATCGTTAATCAACGATTGGCAGGATATTGAACCCTATCTCGCATCAGGACCTATCGTTCTGTGTAATGAATACAGGCCGGCTAATGGAGTATCTATGATTCATATTGATCATAAAAAAGCAGCGTATGAATCAACAGCTCACCTTATTCATGAAGGGTGCGAACAGCTCGCCTACGTCACTGGCGGGCATGACACTTTCATTGCCTCAGAGCGGAAAGCTGGTTTTTTAGAAGCGCTTGCGGAAAATGATCTTCAGTTTGATCCAAAGTTGGAGGTGAACTGGGCTCTGGATGTTAATGATGGGCAGAAGGTTTTCCAATACTTAATTGAAAATCATTCGCACGTGGATGGCGTGTTTACTGGGTCAGACGAGGTAGCAGCCGGAATTGTTTATGCTGCGAGTCAATCTAAGTTGAACATTCCGGGAGATCTTGCAGTTGTAGGCTTTGACAATCAGATGCTTTCCCTGCTTATGGTTCCGGCCATAACGACGATTGAACAGCCCGTGGAGGACATGGCAGCCAAAACCATTGAAGTATTAGTCGAGAAAATGAATGACAAAGGCACCAATCAGGAGAGACGTTTTGTTTACCCCCATCAACTAATTGTCAGGTCGTCTACCAACCGGGAGCAAATCCTTTCTCAATCCGCACCTTTGTAGGAGTGCGGATTTTTTATGTGTAAAAAGTTAGAATCAGTTGTTTTTTGGGTAGAATGAGGAGAGGTTTGGTTAGAATGGGATTGGATTAAGGAAGAGTTCTTTTAAGCTTGGACAGAATATTTCAGAGTTAGGGCAGAATCGCTTATAGGAAGTTTGGTTAAGTTCGGGTTTAAGGAAGTTCGGTTAAGACCGGCACGTCCTGTGCCAACACCGAACTACCCCACATCCTGTGGGCATGTGCCCAACACCGAACTACCCTACATCCTGTGGGGCATGTACCAACACTGAACGACCCTACGTCGTGTAGGGCATGTGCCAACGTCGAGCTACTCCACTACGCGCGAGGGCAAAAAAATAGCAGCTTATGCAGCTGCTCATATAGAGGATGTTCCAATTTTATTGTTTTGTGGAATAGGGCCTTTTAACGAGCAGGGGAGTTGCATTCATCACATAAATTACTGTAGCAGTCGGCTTGTTCTTGAATGACATTGCCACAGCTTGAACATTGTTTTTTTGGAAGATTACGAAAGAACTCGATAACATTCATCATGATAGATCGCCTCCAAATATTTATTGTAAACTCATTGTATTATAACAATATACAAAAATCAATAGGCTGTTATAAAACAAAATAAATTAGGAAAAAAGTTGGGAGGAGTGGGAAAATGAAAATAACGGTCATCGGATATTGGGGTGCTTATCCTGCTTCAGGCAGTGCTACCTCCAGCTATTTAATCGAAAAGGATGGATATGCTTTACTAATCGATTGTGGAAGTGGTGCTTTGTCAAGGCTGCAGCCGATTAAGGAAATCATGGATTTGGATGCGGTGATTCTGTCTCATTACCATCAGGATCATATCGCTGACGTAGGGGTGTTGCAGTACGCCTGGCTCGTTCAAAATTCCCTTAACGAGACGGAGCAGGTTCTGCCTATTTACGGTCATACAGAAGATGAAGCAGCGTTTAGTAAGCTTACACATCAGTATACCCGCGCAATGGCTTATAATCCCGACGAAATTCTTTATGTGGGGCCATTTTCAATTGAATTTACTAAGACGAGTCACCCTGTTCCTTGTTATGGAATGAGAATCTGTGATAGTACAGAAACGGTTGTGTATACGGCTGATACAAGCTACAACGAAGGTTGGGCTTCTTTTGCCAGAGGGGCAGATCTGCTGATCACGGATACAAATTTTTACAAAGGAATGGACGGAAGCGGACCTGGCCATATGACAAGCGCGGAAGCCGCAACGATCGCAAGGGACGCCAAGGTGGAGGCCCTTTGGTTAAGTCATTTGCCGCATTTTGGCCATCACACGCGTCTGAAACAAGAGGCGGAGGATATTTTTCAAGGATCGATTCAATTAGCAAAAGAGGGATTAACTTGGGAGAAGGATCCTAATAAATTGTGAAATCGTGTCGAATCTCGTACAATAGAATATGGGTATAAAGCAGGAAAGGATGATTAGATGCTAGTAATCGATCATGATACTAAAAGCAATGACCCGCGCATCAATTTAGCGGTGGAAGAATATGCTTTGAAAAATTTAGATATTAATGAGACGTATTTGCTTTTTTATGTGAATGAGCCTTCGATTATTATCGGAAAAAACCAAAATACGGTCGAGGAAATTAATACGAATTATGTGGACGAGAATGGGATTCATGTGGTTCGTCGTTTATCTGGAGGCGGTGCGGTTTACCACGATCTCGGGAATTTGAGCTTCAGTTTTATAACAAAAGATGATGGCGACAGTTTCCATGACTTCGCTAAATTTACGGAGCCTGTTACGCAAGCCTTGCAAAATCTCGGAGTAGAAGCAGTGCTGTCAGGGCGTAACGATATTGTTGTGGATGGCCGGAAAATCTCCGGTAACGCGCAATTTACGACGAAAGGGCGTATGTTTAGCCACGGCACCTTGATGCTGGATTCTGAAATCGAAAATGTTGTGTCGGCGCTTAATGTTAAAACAGAGAAAATCAAGTCTAAAGGCATTAAATCGATTCGCAGCCGTGTCGCTAACATTTCTGAGTATCTTGATGAACCGATCACGATTGAAGAATTTAAAAACTTGATCGTTCGTTATATATTTGATGTAGAGAACGAGGAAGATGCTCCTTACTATCATTTAACGGAAAAGGACTGGGAAGAGATTCACAAAATAGCAGATGAGCGCTATAAGAATTGGGATTGGAATTACGGCCGGTCACCGAAGTTTAATATCCAGCATACGAAGCGGATCGAAGGAGCAGGAAGCTACGATATTCGCCTTGATGTAGCAAAAGGTTATATTCGTAATGCGAAAATCTACGGAGACTTTTTCGGAATCGGGGATATTGCTGATATTGAAAATAAATTAGTCGATACAAAATATGAACGCCAGGCCATTTCTGAGGCTGTCGCTAATGTCGATATCTCGCACTACTTAGGGAAGATTACAAAAGAAGACTTTCTAGATATGATTTATTAGTACGAGAACCGGTGTTTTATTACAACACCGGTTTTTGTAATAGGGCATTGTTGCTAATTAATTGTCTGTATTTTATAATAAAATAGAATATTTTTAAAAAACAAAATGAATGAATGGTCATTCATAATTAAAGGGGAGCAGTAAATGAACTTAAGTGATCAACTGTCCGTTGTAGCTTCAGCACACCCTTCAAAGGAGGCATACTTGTTCCAGGGGGAAGGAGTATGCTATCAGGAGTTTGATGAATCTGTATCGAAATTTGCGTCAAGCTTACGCGATCTCGGCTATGGAGAAGGGGATCATATCGCTCTGGTAAGTGGAAACAGTCCGTTGTTTATGATCGGCATGTATGGAGCTATGCGGGTCGGCGCCACCGTCATTCCAATTAACCCGACATACACGACAGAGGAAATGAGTTATATTTTGAAAAATGGTGATGTGAAGGCTGTTATGACGATGGATGTATTAATGGAGAAATTCGAGCACATGGATGACGACCTGGCTATCTCACATTATTTTGTAGCTGAAACGAGAATAGGTAGTGCGAAATCTTCCTTATCGGAAAAAATGAAATCGTTTACAAAAACCGTGGCGGAGGGTGACCCATCTTTTTCAAGACCAGAATTACATGAAGAAAATGTAGCAGTTATTTTATACACGTCGGGAACTACAGGTAAACCGAAGGGAGCCATGCTTACTCACAAAAATCTCTATTCAAATGCTAAAGATGTTGCTGATTATCTGGATTATTCGCAGGACGATCGGGTCATCGCTACGCTTCCGATGTTTCATGTGTTCTGTTTGACGGTAGCCTTAAATGGTCCGCTTATGAATGCAGGAACAGTACTGATTGTGCCGAAGTTTTCGCCTCAGGAAGTTTTTGAAGTTGCCAGCACGCAAAAAGCCACGATATTTGCAGGGGTACCAACGATGTACAATTACTTAGCTCAAACAGGAAGCGGGCAAACGGAGGCTTTTCAACATATGAGAGTTTGTGTGTCAGGAGGATCCTCGATGCCTGTAGCGCTGCTGAACAAATTTGAAGAGCAATTTAATGTGCGGGTTTCCGAAGGGTACGGTTTATCTGAGGCTTCACCTGTGACAGCTTTTAACCCGCTGGACCGGCCTCGTAAGCCTGGTTCGATTGGGACGAACATCATGAACGTAGAAAATAAAGTAGTGGACGAGCTTGGTGATGAGCTGCCACCGGGGGAAGTTGGTGAATTAATCGTCCGCGGACCAAACGTAATGAAAGGGTACTACAAAATGCCCGAAGAGACAGCCGTAACATTAAGAGATGGGTGGCTGTACACGGGGGATATGGCACGAGTGGACGATGAGGGCTACTTTTATATTGTTGATCGGAAAAAGGACATGGTTATTGTCGGCGGCTACAATGTGTACCCGAGAGAAGTGGAAGAGGTCCTGTATGGCCATCCTGATATTTCCGAAGCAGCTGTTATTGGTGCTCCGGATCCAAATGCTGGAGAAACGGTGATCAGTTTTGTTGTTTCAACGAATCCAGCCTTGGATGAATCCACTCTTAAGGCATACTGCAAAGAATATTTAGCTAAGTATAAACAGCCTGCAAGAATTCACTTTATGGAGGAGTTACCGAAAAACACGACAGGTAAAATCTTGAGAAAGAATTTACGGGAAAAGCTGGCGCATTAACAGAGTGCTGCGCTTCTAAAATGATAGGATTTGGGAATGCCGAAAGATGTAAGGATGTCATAAACTAGTAATGGCGCAAGGGTTTGCGGTCTTCCGCAAAATCTTTTCGGTGAATAGGGCAGGAAGATGTATTACAATAGATTTAGATAAGCGATCGCGCTTATTTATTACACACCATCTGTGGTAATTACATCACATTTGGGGGTCAGTAATCATTACTGATGAGTGTAGTTATGAAGGAGCTATATATCGTTTCTTCATACAATTAATTCCCTCACTCAAAAGTTAACCAGTCGTCTCATTGGCCAATGCTCAAAGTAGCATTGGCACTTTTTTTGCAGTACAAACTCTTTTAGCCGAATTTCTTCTGTCGTGTCAACGAAGGCGTTTGCGCTCCTGTTCTATGTTAGTCCGGTTTTTTGTACGTAATCATAAATTCTTCATTTGTTAAATAAAAATCACGTTCAGGACGTTCTGGTAACAGCCCTAACCCCTCAAGCTTAAAATAATTGATCTTTTTATAAGGATCGCCTTCAATCACAGGAGGCTCTTGTGTTTGCTGTATATACTGGTCTACAGCATGTTGGACGGCGTCTATATCATAGGCCAATTGTTTGTCTTCTTCGGTGAATATTTCGTAAGTTTCCCGTGACATATAATAGTTTTGTTTGGGTATTCCGTGCAGATAAGGTGCCAGTAATGCATAATCGAGTGTTAAGTCGTTATTGATTAAGACTTTTAGCGGGATTTCGTCTGGTTTATCAGCTGCATACTTATGGATCGCCCGCCGTACTTCATCTAATGATAAATCTTTCACCTCAAGAGACTGTTCTTGCTTTTGCTGGTGCTTCTCCTTCTTTTTTTTCCACATGCACTTGCCCTCCTTATTAAAATTTTCAGACCCCGATATACCATAAATTACCCTTTTCAAGAGGATTGTACTCCCGTAAAAAAAGTTTCAACTTTTTTGAAAGAATATTTAGACTTTCGGAGCATTTTTTGGTAAATTTAAGAAGTATAAGTTACTTGTTCCATTTTACCATGGAAAAAGTCACATGATTATGGAAAGGAAGTTGAGAGATTTGGATTATATTCAAGACAGAGAATATGAGGTAAACCCGCAAACTATGGCTTTAATCGCTAAGTATGATCGGCATGGTCAGGTAATTACGGAAGTGATTGAAAGCGAGGAGCAATTTGACTTACCTTTTCAGCCTGGTCGAATTATTGATCAATCCTGCCGATATTTTGCCAGCAGCCTTGAAGGGCGTATGGCCGGGACTAAACAAGTAGCTGGGTTTACGCATAAGCCACCAATTGTCATTTCCCAGAAAATGGGCATGTATTTCTTCCCTATTATTTCCCCAAAAAGAAAAGAGTGCTCCTGGATCGCCCACAAGTATATTCGTTCTTATAAAGGAGAAAAAGATCATACCACGACCATCTGCTTTATAAATGGGACGTCCGTTAATGTTCCAGTGTCCGCGGGGATGATTGCGAACCAGGTCCAGCGAACAGCACAATTCCGATTCATCCTTGAGGATCGTTTAAGTCACACGCCAGCGGCTTCTGCTTCCCAGACTGACCGGGTTGCTGAGAATTTAGCATAAGAGGCCGTTCACAGACTCGCCCAGATCACTCAGCAGGCTTATAAACATCTTCCATTAGTTTAAACAAAATACTTTCTACTTTTTTTCTAATAGCTGGATTAAAGTAGTTGCGTTTTTCTTCATAGCCGTGGGCTAGAAATAAAAAAGAAGTAAATGAATCATTGCGTCCCGACTCGATCACTTGCAAGTGCTGATGATCCATTTGGGCTTTGAGTTTCTGCCTTTCCTTTCTAGCCGCGAGCTCCATTTTGTTCAGCTGCTCCATATACGGCTCTTTAATTTTAAATGGCCCGCGTTCGAAGTGTTTTCGGTCCTGACGAATGACTGCAATGGCCATTGTCAAAAATAAATGATGTGAGGCAATCTCCAATTCTTCTTGTTTTAAGTGCCGCATGAGGCTCCCTCCATGTGATGAGAACGTTTGTTCTTGTATTATTATATCACGATTTTGAAAAATGTATGCAAGAATATTTTTCAAAGGTTAAACATGGCACTGGAGGGGGAAACTGTAGATGGGCTCATCTTTCAGTAGGCAGGAGCTCGTGTATCTATTAAAATAGAAGAAGCATCTGCTGTTTTCCGGTAATAATAAGGGGCGCCATCATGTATTTATTGAATATAAACGTAGATAAAATAAAAAAATTAGCCGAAGATGATCGCTTATTCGAATATGTTATTAACCAATTGGAGCAATTACAGAGTTTCGGGCCGCTGCCTGGAATTATACTGCCTATGCTTGAAGCATTCTTGCCGATCTTACCGCTAATCGTCTTTGTCCTGGCAAATTCGGTTGTGTATGGCCTGTTTAAAGGGTTTTTGTATGCGTGGATAGGAACGGCTTTTGGGTCTATTCTTGTTTTTATGCTCGTTCGACGTTTGGGGCAGAAGAGGTTCTTTAAAGTAATTAGGAAAAATAAGCAAGTTCGGCGGGTCATGACGTGGCTGGAGGATCACGGGTTCGGGCCCCTGTTTCTATTAATGTGTTTTCCATTCTCGCCTTCCTCCGTTATTAATGTCGTAGCAGGTCTGTCTACGGTGAGCCGCCAGCAATTTATCCTGGCTGTTCTGCTAGGAAAGTCCGTTATGATCTTTACGGTGGCCTATGTGGGCAGCAGCATCGTTTCGTTCGCTCAAAATCCGGTCAAGTCGATCGTGGTAGGTGTCTGTATTCTATTGTTTTGGATTCTTGGGAAATTTATTGAAAAAAGATTGCAGCGCAAAGCGGAAAAACGTACAGGTCAGAACGGTTAGATTCATGTTCAAAGGGGTAGAATAATAGGAGAAGAACATGTGCTGGAGGATAGAATGATGAAAAAATTCCATAAGATCATTCAGGCTGTGCTGGTGGCGTTTCTGTTGGCATTCGTGTTTAAATCTTATTTATTTGCAAGTTACGTAGTCGATGGAGAGTCGATGGAACCTACTCTCGAGGACGGGAATCTATTAATGGTTAATAAAGTAGTCTATGACTGGCAGAGCGTAGACCGGGGAGATGTGATCGTATTTCATGCCAATGAAACGGAAGATTACGTGAAACGGGTCATTGGCACCGAAGGGGATCACGTTGCTTTCCAGAATGATGTATTATATGTAAACGGCCAGCGTGTTTCCGAACCTTATTTGGATGAATTAAGGCCAAGGGATGGGAGGCTGTTTACGACCAATTTTACGCTTGAAGAAGTAACTGGAGAACGTGTAGTTCCAGATAACCATTTGTTTGTGATGGGAGACAATCGAAGAGACAGTCTGGATAGTCGATATTTCGGCTTTGTGTCGACTGAAAGTATTGTCGGGAAAGTAGATGTCTGTTATTGGCCGGTTTCACAAGTAGATTTACAGTTTAAATAAGATGGTCAGACATCGTCCGGGGCTGGGCGGTTTTTTTGTGGAAAAATCTTGACAATTGATAGGAGGAGGTGGTAATTGGGCAGGAGAACAATCCCTCTGAGATAATAATAAAAGCAACCCTATCCTAACTGAATATAAATGGTATAAAAATCAATAGACGGTTCCAATTTCCTTAGCCGGCAAATGGCCGCAATGATTGACCAGTACCTCCCAAATAGAGGATACTATAATAAGAGAAAAAATTATCGAAAAGGGGTACATGACATGGCGATACAGTTTTTACTTGGACGTTCCGGGGCAGGCAAGGGCGTGCGAGTGCTTGAAGACATTGAAGCAAAGTTAAAAGCTGATCCAAAGGGACGGCCGATCATGTATATCGTTCCCGATCAAATGACCTTCCAGCAGGAATATACGCTGCTGAAACGAGACGGTGTGGAAGGATCAATTAGAGCTCAAGTGTTCAGTTTCTCACGCCTGGCGTGGCGTGTTTTTCAAGAAACGGGCGGCGGAACAAAGAAGTTTATCAGCTCGACTGGCATACAGATGATGCTGCGAAAGATTGTGGAAGAACGGACGTCAGAGTGGAGAGTTTTTCAGAAGGCCATTGAAAAACAAGGCTTTATTGAGCAGCTTGAAGGGATGATCACGGAGTTTAAGCGTTATAACATTTCACCGCAAACCTTGCACATGCAAATGAATGCTATGGACCAGATTGTCCATAAAACAAGTCATGAAGAAGGATTACGGGATAAGCTTGATGATTTATCCTACATTTTTGAGTACCTCACTGATGCACTGAAAGAACAATACATAGATGGGGAGGACCAGCTGCAGCTGTTGGCTGATAAAATTCCAGAAGCCCAATTTTTAGAGGGAGCTGAGGTTTACTTAGATGGGTTCCACAGTTTTACCCCGCAGGAATATACGGTTATCGAGGCACTGCTGAAAAAGGCTGATCGTGTTGTAGTATCGTTAACGACAGAAACGCCTGAGCTTGAGGAAAATCAGGAACTGGATCTGTTTCATGAAACGAAGGAAACGTACTTTACATTAAAGCAGATGGCTGAACAAGCAGGAGTAGAAATCGAGGGCAGTGTTGAACTGGATCATAACCATGGACGTCTGAAAGGCCAGCCAGCTTTATTGCACCTTGAGCGTTATTTTGATCAGCGCCCGGCTCCTGGGTTTGAAAGAGAAGCACCGATCCAAATTGCTGAGGCCGCTCATCCCCGGGCTGAGGTGGAAGGGGTTGCTCAGGAAATCCTCCGTTTGGTGAGGGATGAAGGTTACCGCTACAAGGACATGGCGGTGCTGATTCGAGAGCCTGAAGTGTATCATAGTTTAATTGAGACGTTGTTCGTGGATTATGGAATTCCGGTCTTTATCGATGAAAAAAAGACGATGCTGAACCATCCCGTTATGGAATTAATTCGGTCAGGGCTTGATGTAATCGAAGGAAACTTTCGTTATGATGCGGTGTTTCGTTTACTGAAAACAGGACTGATCCCCTCGAGTAATCCAACCTTTCCGTTAACAGAGGATGCGATTGATGAACTAGAAAACTATGTGCTGGAATACGGGGTACGCCGGCGGGATCGCTGGTTTAGTGAAGAACCGTGGATTTATCAGCGGTTTAGAGGATTCGAGCAGTCCTCCCAAACAGATGAAGAAAAACAGAAACAGAAGCGGATTAATGCTTATCGCAGGCAAGTCACGAGGGTGCTGGAACCATTTGATAAAGAACTCAGAGAGGCAGCGACGGTTGAAGAACGTTCCCGAGCGGTTTACGGCTGGCTGGAATCGATGGAAATCCCTGCTCAATTGGAGAAATGGCGAGACCGCTATGATGAACGAGGAGACATCGAGAAGGGGCGTGAACAGGAGCAAGTTTGGGATGCTCTCTTGCAGCTTTTAGATGAAATGGTCGAGATGGCTGGAGATGAAAAAATTTCGCTTCAAGTATTCAGAAGTATTATCGAGAGTGGTCTCGAGTCGCTGACATTCGCTCACGTTCCACCGAGCATGGATCATGTGATCATCGGAAACGTGGATCGTTCCCGTATTACTGGAATCAAAGCCTCCTTTTTATTAGGGGTTACAGATGGAGTCTGGCCGATGAAACCAACGGCGGACGGTATGATCTCAGAGCGGGAACGTACGCTGCTAGCCGAAGGCGGTATCAAACTGGCTGACGGCACCAACCGCCAGCTGCTTGATGATCGCTTCTATATGTATTTGGCGTTGACGATGGCGTCGGACCATTTATGGCTCAGCTATCCATTAAGCAATGAAGAAGGGAAGTCTAAAGTTCCTTCACAGATCATTCAGCGCCTTGATGAGCTATTTCCAGCTGTGCGGGACAGTCATGTGCTGCTGAAAGATGCGGATGATGAAGAAGACGCCACGCGTTTCATAACAAACCCTGTGAAAACGAGATCAGCATTAACATCACAGCTGTCCCGTTATTTACGAGGCTACCCGCTACCCTCTACCTGGTGGGATGTCCTGAATTGGTATATCAAGGCGGAAGATAAAAATGGTCTAACCAATCGAATCTTACACAGTTTATTTTATAAAAATCAGCCGGTGGATTTAGCACAAGATACGAAAAAGCGGATGTTTGATGGCCCGCTGAAGACGAGTGTATCACGATTGGAAACGTATCATCGTTGCTCGTATCAATATTTTTCACGGCATAGCTTGAATTTAGAGGAGCGAAAAACGTACAAGCTTGATGCACCAGATATCGGTCAGCTATTCCACGAGGCTTTGAAGCAGATTACCGAATGGGTCCAGCAGGAGGGGCGTGACTTTGCTGAGCTGAATAAAAACGAAACGGCTCATTATGCTGAAAAAGTGATGTCCAAACTCGCGCCGATTTTGCAAAACCAAATCTTGCACAGTTCGAATCGGCATCATTATATTAAGCACAAGCTTCAAGGTGTCGTGTCACGGGCTGCCTTCATATTGAGTGAGCAGGCTAGAAAAAGCCGGTTCTCGCCGGTCGGCCTTGAGCTTGGATTTGGGACAGGGAAGGATGCTAAGCTGCCGCCATTGTCCCTCGGTCTGCCGAACGGCCATGAGTTAATGCTTCGCGGCCGAATTGACAGGGTAGATCGGGCCTTGCACGAGCAGGCACTCTATCTAAGAATCATCGATTACAAATCGAGTGAAAAAGGGTTGAATTTAACCGATGTCTACTATGGACTGGCTTTACAGATGCTGGCCTACTTAGACGTTGTGTTAACAAATGCTGAGCACTGGCTGGGCACACCGGCTCTGCCGGCCGGAGTTCTTTATTTCCATGTCCATAATCCAATGGTGTCAGGGAAGCAGATCCTCGGTGATGATCAGATCGAAGAGGAGATTTTTAAGAAGTTTAAAATGAAAGGTCTCCTGCTTGAGAATGAGCAGTTAGTAAACATGATGGATACGAGTTTGGAAAAAGGACAAAGTCAGATTATTCCGGCTGGGCTTAAAGCCAACGGTGGTTTCTATAAAGGGTCAAAAACAATTGAATCTGATCACTTTAATGAATTACGAGGTTATATCCGTGATGTTATGATCGAAGCCGGCCAACGAGTAACGGAAGGTGAGGTTGATCTCAATCCTTACCAAAAAGGACAGCAGCGAGCTTGTGACTACTGTCCATTCCGCTCCGTTTGCCAATTTGATCCTTCCCTCGAGGATAACGACTACCGTAAGCTCAAGAAATGGAAGGAAGAAGAAGTCATTCAGCAGATAGTGACGAGAGAGGAGAATCGATTTGGTAAGCTGGACTAAAGAACAAGAACGGGCGATCTATACAGAAGGGACCAATATCCTCGTTGCAGCGGCCGCAGGATCGGGGAAAACAGCTGTCTTGGTTGAGAGAATCATTCAGAAGCTTCTCCATAAAGCGGCACCAGTGGACATTGATTCTCTGCTCGTTGTGACATTTACGAACGCCGCTGCTCAGGAGATGAGAAACCGGGTCGGCCTGGCATTAGGGCAGGCGCTTGAAGAGAATCCTGGTTCCCAGCATTTAAAGAAACAACTGTCCCTATTGCAAAATGCTTCGATTTCCACATTGCACTCTTTTTGCATGGAAGTGGTCAGAAAAAATGCCTACATGCTTGATCTGGACCCTGGATTTCGCATTGCAGATGACATTGAAGCAGATCTCATCAGGCAAGAGGTCCTTGAGGATTTATTTGAAGATTGGTATGGCAAAGAAGGGGAGGAACGAGATCGTTTCTTTGACGTGGTGGATCGTTTTTCAAGTGACCGTAGTGATTTAGACGTTGAAAAACTCGTGCTCGATTTATATACCTTCGCGATGCAAAATCCATGGCCTGAACAATGGCTGGATGAAATGGTGGAGATGTATGACGTTGATCGAGTGGAAAATGAAGAGGAGCTCGTCTGGCTCACTCATTTGAAGCGTGATGTCACAAGCCAGCTCCATGCGATTGAAGACGAGGCGTACCAGCTGCTTGAGCTTACGCGTGAGCCGGATGGGCCGTCAAGTTATGGGGAAACGGCAACCCAGGATTTAGAAATGATTCAACAGGCCAAAGGAGCACATGCTGTTTCCTGGAGCGAACTGCAAAAGGTGATGACGACAAGCAAATTCTCGGCCTTGTCTCGTAAGAAAATGGATTGTGATGAAGCGAAAAAGGAACGGGCTAAGAGCATTCGAAATAGCTACAAAAAACGCTGGAATGATATGAAAGATGAATGGTTTCAGCGTACACTAGAGAGCTATTTGAAAGATATGAAAGAGCTCCATCCCGTAATGGAACAGCTTGCAGTTGTCATTAAAGATTTTCACGAACGATACCGGCTTTTGAAAAAGGAAAAAGCGCTTGTTGACTTCTCTGACCTTGAACACTACTGTCTGGAAATTTTGTTAGATGAATCGTCAACAAAAGAAAATCCTATGCCATCGCCTGTTGCGAAAAGCTTTCACGATCAGTTCAGTGAAGTGTTAATTGATGAATATCAGGATACGAACCTCGTTCAGGAGACGCTTCTGCGGCTGTTAACAGATGGCCAGCAGGCCGGTCACCTGTTTATGGTTGGCGACGTCAAGCAAAGTATTTATCGATTCAGGCATGCCGAGCCGTCGTTATTTTTAACAAAATATAAGACCTATGGAGAGCGCCCCGAGGACGGGGAACGGATCGATCTGGCACGTAACTTCCGCAGCCGCAGACAAGTACTTGATGCGACGAACTACATTTTCCGTCAGCTCTTAGACGAAGAGGTTGGCGAGATGAATTATGAGCCGGAAGCTGAACTCATCTACAGTAATTCGATCTATGATGAATTAACGAGTGAGGATGCTCGGGCTGAGCTGATGATTATTGACCGTGAGGCGAAAGAAGATGATTCTGAGGATGAAGAAGGATATGAGGATTTAGAAAAAGCTCAAATTGAGGCCAGAGCTTATGGCGAGAAGATCCGGCAGTGGCTCGGTCATGGAGAGGAGTCCCCACTGCTGGTCATTGATAAAGCCACCAGCATGAAGCGGCCGGTGCAATACCGGGATATCGTGATTTTAATGCGGTCGATGACATGGGCTCCGACCATCGTCGATGAGTTGAAAAAACAGGGAATCCCTGTTTACGCGGAACTGTCGACAGGTTATTTCGAAGCGATCGAAGTTAAAATCATGCTGAATCTATTAAAAGTGATTGATAATCCGATGCAGGATATTCCGCTTGCTTCTGTGCTTAAATCACCGATTGTCGGACTTGATGAAGATGAATTGATGCAGCTTCGTCTGGAAAATCAAAAAGTGAGCTATTATGAGTCGATCCGCTCCTATCACGCCGATCCCGAAACGAGGCATAAGGTGCAGGAGTTCTTAAACCTGTTAAGCAGCTTTCGAGAACGGGCGCGCCAGGGGGCGTTAGCTGATTTGATTTGGGATATTTTCCGAGAAACCGGCTACTATGATTTCGTCGGCGGTATGCCAGGCGGCAGGCAGCGTCAAGCTAACTTGCGAGCCTTATATGACCGGGCCAAATCATATGAATCTACTTCCTTCCGTGGTCTGTTCCGTTTCCTTCGGTTTATTGAACGAATGGAGGAGCGCGGAGATGATCTTGGAGCAGCGAAAGCTCTCGGGGAACAGGAAGATGTGGTACGAATCATGACGATTCATAAAAGTAAAGGCCTGGAATTCCCTGTCGTGATCCTGGGAGCCATGGATAAGCAGTTTAATATGATGGATTTACGTCATCGTTACTTGCTTCATAAGGATTATGGATTTGGTTCACGATATATTAATCCAGAAAAACGGTTGATGTTTCCAACTTTGGCCTATCATGCCTTAAAACGCATTAAACTCAGGGAACTATTAGCTGAGGAAATGCGAGTGCTTTATGTAGCTTTAACGAGAGCAAAAGAGAAGCTTATTATGGTTGGAAATGTTGCTTCTTTTGAGAAAAAACAACAGAAGTGGCAAAACTTTGTCGATCGGCAGGACTGGGTGCTGCCGCCATATGACCGACTTGAGGCGAAGTCCTACCTTGACTGGGTAGGAGCGGCACTGATCCGTCACCATGATACCAGTCTTCTTCGTGAAGAACATATCACGGTCAAAACAGCTGAAGCGATCGAACAGGACATTTCCCAGTGGCAAGTCATGCTAAAGCATAAAAAAGATTTTGCCGATGTGAGTGAGCTTGAGAAGCAGCGGGATGAGCAATTACAAGAGTATATTTCCGAGTGGAAGCCGATGCCGACTGAAGCAGAAAACGAGTTGCCCCAGTTAAGACTCAATTATCAGTATCCACACAAAAAGGCAGCCATGTCCCGAGCCAAGCAATCCGTAACTGAGATTAAACGACAGCGGGAGGTGAAGGATGAGTATTCCAGTGACCAGCTACTTATTCCTCACCGAGCTCCGATTGCCAAGCGGCCGCGTTTTATGCAGGAAAGCGAACGACTGACAGCCGGGGAAACAGGGAGTGCTATGCATACTGTTATGCAACATATTCCTCTTTACAAGGACCATACAGCTAAAGAAGTATTAGAATTTGTCGAACATCTTGTTATGAAAGAGATATTGCGAAGAGAAGAAGCTGACGTCATTGATGCTGAGGCGATTACAGCCTTTTTCCAAACACCGATAGGCAAACTCGTGCAACAGGCAGAACAGGTCGAACGGGAAGTTCCATTTAGTTTGACGCTGCCCGCAGATGAGGTGTACAAAGATTGGAACGAACCAACGGAGGAGCGAGTGTTTATCCAGGGGGTCATTGATGCGGTCATTCCGTATGAAGATGGCTGGCTCATCCTTGACTATAAAAGTGATTCATTCGATGCAAAAGATCCAAACGCTCCTGAACAGCTTAAGAAACGTTACGAAACTCAGCTTCAACTCTATCAAACAGCCTTAGAAAAAATCTGGCAGCAGCCAGTCAAGAAAAGCTGCCTCTATTTCTTTAACGGTCCCTTGCTAGTGGAGGTCGATGGCAGTGGCAAACACGTGTGATCTATGTGGAAGAACACCGATCACCACGACCGAGCATCATTTGATTCCTAAACAATACGGCGGGGTTGACGGTCCGACAGCGATGCTTTGCAGTGCCTGTCACCGTCAAATTCACGCCCTTTTCACGAATGAAGAGCTGGCGGGCTTTTATTATACTCTTGAACGGCTTGCGGATTATCCTGATATGGTGAACTATTTGCGCTGGGTTAGGAAGCAGGATCCAGAGAAGAGAATTACGACGCGCAAGGCGAATCGAAGGAAAAAGCGTTAGGACTGTTTTTTCAGCGAAATAAAAAAACGAGGATCTAATGACGGGGGGAGAATATGGCAGTTATATTATTCCTTTTAGCTGGATTAGCTGAAATTGGCGGCGGTTATCTTATTTGGCTATGGCTTAGAGAAGGAAAGCCTTTTTATTGGGGGTTACTAGGCGGCTTATCCCTAGCAATGTATGGAGTTATAGCTGCGTTCCAATCCTTCCCCTCATTTGGAAGAGTATATGCAGCTTATGGAGGAGTTTTTATCCTATTATCTATACTTTGGGGATGGGGAGTTGATAAAAAAACACCAGATACATACGATTGGATAGGTGCCGCCATATGTTTAGTGGGGGTGTCGGTGATCTTGTGGCCTCGTCATTAATCCATATCCTAATGATTGAATCATTATAGCAACTATATAAGTTAGGTGGCGGCTGAACTCCCTGCATAGAAAGGGGGTGAGGCTTATGACGGCATACGAAGCATTCAATCTAATTGCTCAATTTAGCTTAGTGCTAATGGCTGCATTGACGTTGATTGCTACAATTGTCGTTTATTTAAACAAAAAGAAATAGCCACCTGCTCCACAAAGTGAGGTGACTATTTCTTATAGAGTAAACTTACTTTGTCAGCCGCTGCTCGAGCGGCATGTAGTTGCTTCGACCGGGTGTTGACGCACTCGGTCTCTTTTTATTATAGGCTTCATCTACTTGAATTATAACCGATAGCAGCTGTGTTTTCAATATTACTAAGCCTTTAAGATTTTTCTTTTAGTAGTTATTAACCCGGGTGAAAAAGGTTTGACAGTGTAGTAAGCATAGGCTAATAGTTGAAACCTCCTGCTATTAGGAAGCTTCATAAACCCTCAATCAGCATCCCATCTAGTTCTCGTACTCTGTCATAGGAGTTTACTAGTTGTTCAGGTACCATGGTTCTGCCATATTCCCAGGCATTCGTTTCTATTTCAGATTTCAATGCTGCTATTTCTTCATCCTCCCCATACATGAGAGTCTTTAAATCATGTTTGTGTTTTTTAAAAGTTAGATAATACCCAATCTCGTGATAGAGGATAATCTTAACAAAGTTTTCATCGGTCTCTTTCCATTTAATTTTACTAATATAGCCATTGATTTGCAGATAATGAAATTTTATCGTATTCGTCGATACGTTATAATTCATAGGTGTAGACAGATCATTATTAAATTCATAATTTATATCTAAATTGTGCTCTTGTAAGGTATTTTTAATAATCTTCTCGATATCCCATATGTATAGCATCTTATTCATCACTATCCTTTCAAATCAATTATTTCCCACCTAATAATAGTTTTGCTTCGTCCATATAATTGAATATTTCATCAATTAGAATTATTACAGAACCCACTAAGAAATTCAAAGTTTTTTGAAAAACAACAGTTCAATAGAACAGTGAAGATATAAATAAGACCTCTTATGACGAGTAAATATCAGACTATTTAAAAAATGAATTGAAAGGGCTTTCAACTAATGGTAACGTAGTTAGTGATGTAAGTTTAAGTAAGGAAAGGAGGGATTTGAGAGAATAGGAACTTTTTTTATGCCTTTTGTGCAAACGATTGCTCAAAATTCAAACTTAGATTCTTTATGAATTAATAGGGAGGGTGTTAATGAGAAAAGTGATGAAAAAAAGTGTTCTTATATTGCTGGCATTTGTTATGGTTTATTCATCATCAGGCAGCATTGCTGCTAGTAAATTTAGTAAAGAAACTGCCTCTACATCAATTACTGAACCGATTCCAGAGGATCATATCAGAGTTTATTACCAAAGGACAGATAGTGATTATAGTGGTTGGGGGTTGCATCTTTGGAATCAGGATGACAGCAACCCTGCAATTGATTTTGTTGTGGACTGGTCAGCGCCTATTATGTTCGATCAGAAGTCTGATTGGGGAGTCTATAAAGATATCAAAGTAAGTAATATTAAAAATGGTTTAAACTTTATTGTTCATAAGGGTGATACAAAAGATATCACAAAAGATCGCTCTTTTCCGACATCGGGGCAGCAAGAATTTTGGCTTGTTGAAGGGCAGGAAAAAGTTTATTTAGAAAAACCTGATATGGTTACTAAATTGACATATGCAGAAATAACCAGCAAAAATCAAATTACTGGTCATTTAAATTGGAGTGGTGAAGAGATATCACGTGATCATCTAAAGATTATTGATCAAAATGGCAATGAGATTGAAATAAAAAGCATCCATGTAAAAAATTTGCAAATCACCCTGACTACTTCTAAAAATCTTGATCTATTGAAGGGATACACTATTACTTATAATGGAACTGAAACACACGCGAGACTCTCTTGGAAACTAATGGATAAGGTGTTTGCCTACGAAGGTGATGATCTTGGGGCTACCCTGCATGATAATGGAGAGGCAACCTTAAAGTTCTGGTCACCTCCCGCTACAAATGTTTCCGTTATTCTCTATGATAAAGACAATCAGTATAAAGTGATTAAAGAAGATATCCCGATGTCTAAGAGTGAAAACGGTGTATGGCAAGTCCAACTAGATCAATCGAATACTGGGATTAGTGACTTGAGTGGTTATTACTATCAATACAAAATCGACGTCTATGGGCGAACGAATATAGGACTTGACCCTTATGCAAAATCTATGGCTGCATGGAGCAACGAAGATGGAGATAGCGTGGGTAAAGCTGCTATTATTGATCCCTCGTCGATTGGACCACAATTGGATTACGCAGATATAGATGGGTTTGAAAAGCGAGAAGATGCTATTATTTGGGAGGCTCATGTCAGGGACTTCACCTCTGATCCGAGCATTGATTCAGAGCTAAATTCACAATTTGGAACATTTAATGCGTTTGTTGAGAAACTGGATTATATTAAAGAATTAGGCGTAACACATATTCAACTGCTTCCAGTGATGAAGTACTATTTTGGAAATGAGTTTAACAGTGATGAAAGAGAAATGGAGTATTCTTCGCGAGGCAATAATTACAATTGGGGATATGATCCACACAGCTATTTTTCTCCGACGGGAATGTACTCTGAACAACCAAAAGATCCAAAAGCACGGATAGCCGAACTAAAGAATCTCATTAATGAAATTCATAAAAGAGATATGGGAGTCATCCTTGATGTAGTATACAACCACACTGCGAAAGTAAGTATTTTGGAAGATCTCGTTCCTAATTATTACCACTTCATGGATGAAGAGGGCAATCCTAAAGTCGGCTATGGGGGTGGAAAAGTAGGAACTACGCATGCCATGTCCAGAAAATTAATGGTTGATTCGATTAAATATTTGGTCGATGAATTTAAGGTGGATGGATTCAGATTTGATTTGATGGGAGATTTGGATGCTAAAAGTGTACAAATAGCCTATAACGAGGCTGAAAAATTAAATCCGAATATCCTTATGATCGGAGAAGGATGGAGAACTTTTGTTGGGGACGGCGGCCCTGAGGATGAGGTTACGCCTGCCGACCAGGATTGGATGAATGACACGAATAGCGTAGGCGCATTCTCAGATGATATTAGAAATGAATTAAAATCAGGATTTGGGATTGAAGGTGAGCCAAGATTCCTGACAGATGGACCACGTGATATACAAACCATATTCAATAACATTAAGGCCCAACCAGGAAACTTCAAGGCAGATGACCCGGGTGATGTGGTTCAGTATATAGCAGCTCATGATGATTTGACCCTTCATGATATGATTGCCTATTCGATCAAAAAAGACCCAGCAACTCATGAAAAAGAAATCCAAAAACGCATCAGATTAGGAAATTCCATGATCTTAACTAGCCAAGGAATCGCGTTTCTTCATGCCGGACAAGAATATGGACGAACCAAACAATGGAAAGGAGATGACAAGCCTGAACATGCAGCAACATATATGGTAGACAAAAGTGGTGAGCCTTTTGAGCATCCCTACTTTATTAATGATTCTTATGATTCTTCTGATCGTATCAATATGTTTGATTGGAGCAAAGTGACAGAGAAAGGTGTTCACAGGAAGACCATGGAATATACGAAAGGTTTGATAGAGTTGCGCCGCTCCACGAATGCTTTTAGATTAGCGACGATGGACAAAGTTAACTCCAATGTGTCGATGATCGATGTGCCGGAGATTAATAAACGAGACCTGGTAATCGCTTATAAAGCTGAATCTACTGATGACACGGGGAATTACTTTGTATTCGTTAACGCCGATAATCAAGAGCGTAAACTTACATTACATGACTACAATTTAGCAGCAGGTAAAGTTATAGTAGATGACGATGAGGCAGGAAAGGAAAAAGTAAGCGATCGTTCAGGTTTCAAATTGAATGCCAATGAGATTACATTGGAGCCTTTAACAACGGTTGTAGTGAAGTGTGATTCTCCTGGTAATGGGCATGATCCCTGTGAAAAACCAAAAAGAGGAAGGTAAGAGTCATAACAGAATGGGCGATTTTGTGAAATCAGAAACAGATATTTTAGAATCTGACTAGTTATTTTAGAATACTAACTGTCTATTTTAGAATCACCAGTCGTTAATTTAGAAACACTTCGGGTTATTTCAGCATCCTCGAATGTTACTTTAGAATAAGTGGAATCACTCACTAAAAGCTGGTTAAATGATTTGCAGAAGGTATAAAAGATAGAAAGTAACTGTACCATCCACTCATCACTTCTTCTTTATGTAATGAGTGGACGGTACCATTCGTTTTTTTATACCCTGCTTAGGCATTTTTATATTTTATAAAGTCTTCGGTTCTCTTTGCTCGGTGTCCACGAAGGACTTCCCTTCTCGTTTTAACCATCTTGGAATCAGCCACATGGAAAACAAAGCAACGACAATATGAACAGGATGAGCAACGATTCCAAAGTTCTCTGCCGGAGGATTAGCGATATCGAAAACAGTCAGCAAAAGAGTAACTCCAGCTGTAAGCAGTACATAATATAGTTTCGGCCTGGACGTTTTTTGAAAAAACTTAGTAAAGATAACTCCACCTATAATGTTTGAAATAAGAGAGGCCAGCAGAATAGAAACCACATTTAATTGGGAAAACCAAAGACCTGTGAGGGCGCTGACCAAATAAGCTGTCGCCGCAGCCGCAATCCCTGAAAGTAAACCAACATACAACCCAATGAGCACACTCTTATTCATGTTAATAATTCTCCTCTACTTTTATTAAACTCCTCTGGCGTGATAGGAAAGGAAGCCCTGATGACGCCAGAAATAAAAGACAATTACCTTAATAAATCCCTCTATTTAATATGCTTCAGATCATCATTAAGTTTTCTACATTCATATTTAAAATATAGATAGAACCCGAGCCAGGCAATACTATAAGTGATGACAGCTATAATAAGATAGATGAGGATGTTCGTGATATCGACTGCAATCCAGCCTATCCCTAACGCAAAAATTAAGTAGAGAATAGTAACGGTGATAAAATGGAGTGCTGTTTGTTGAGAAAGACGTAGTGATCTTATTTCAAAATATAGTGGAGTGACGGTGAATAGCCAGCCGCAAAAAATAAATCCAAGCGAGTTTTTTAGAAAAAGATCTCCGTCGATAAGGCTCTGTTCACCAAAGTAGATATGGGCGATTGTTGTAAGTGTTGCAATAAATCCACCGAAGAAGATGCCCAAAATACTTCTGAATAAAAATCTTCTCATTTATTCTCCCTCCTATTCATCTTTAAAAATTCCTTAATCTTAGTTACATAATGTCTTGAAGCGTACTCTTTTACTCCTGATTTGAAATACACACAGAGTGTGCCGTTAAATGAGGACTCAAAGTGGCTCACTTCATATAAGTTGGCGATGACAGACTTTGAAAGTCGAATAAACTGTTTAGACGGAAGTAGCTGTTCCAGCTCATACAATTTTTCTTTTACTTTGAAGCCTCCATCAGAAGAGGTGGCAAACACTGTATCTCCTTCAGAATGGAAATAATGGACTTCACGAGGCATTAAAATGTGCTGCTTTTCTCCCTTTCTGCCCACAATAAATTCGGTTTCCCTCTCATTAAGGAAGTCGAGAATTTCTTTGACGGAAGCGTCCATTTCTTTACAATGAATCGTAACTTTCGTTTCTTCATGGGCAGGATCTATGTCTAACGAGATCTTCATGGCGTTAATCCCTCCTTCGATATGAAGCTTTCTAAAAATAGTATAGATGCGGCGCATTCAAATGTCACCATAATGGGGGTGAAACGTAGATCTGATGATGTGAAATGCGAATTTAACTGTCCATCTTGCGGGGGAATTTTGGTTTATGGAAGGAATTTATGAGTTGGGTGAATGGTTCTTGCCCTCTGAAAACAGTATTTGTTTTACTAAATCATCAGATATGGGAAACTAATTAATATGTAATACGTATAACTTAAAGAAGGGATTATTACTAGAAAACACAAGTTTTAGAGGAGGGGATTTTTTGAAAGAAAGTAATGCTTTTCGAATAGTTAAGACTTTCCTACTCTCTGGAATATTAGTGTTGATGGTCGGCTGCTCTTCTTCTGATACTTTAAAAACTGAACCTCAAGATGAAAATATTACCACCATAAAGACCGTTTTAGAACATCAATTTACGGCTCCAGATCCAGAATTAATTGAACTATTAGAAGATCCCAATAACCAAACCATCATTGGAAAAGAAGGGGATAAAGGGGCTTCGGAAACAAAACCAACTGAATTAGATTTATATTTAGAGGAAACTTATAAGTCTTATTTTACTAGAGATATGTATAATAAATTTATTGGCACCTATGCGTTAGGCTATCATACAGTCTCATACAATAATGGCTATCAATTAGAAGTGAAAAATATTGAAATTAAACAAAATGATACAACAAATAATGCTTACGGTTTCACTGTGGATGTTCAATACCAAAAAGAAAATAACCCGAAAATGACCTCCGAAGTAACTGGTAGGGCGCACATTTATGAAGAAGGGAAAATATCTAACATAGTTCTTTCTGATGATGACGGCTTATTAAAAGCACTAAAAGCTAAATAGAAGTTAATCTTCTGTATTCAGGTGCTTATCAGCAATAAGATAAGGCTCATTTTTCCTATGAAAACAATTTGTTGAATAACCGATTTCCTAAATTCAGGAAATTAGAGGTGATGGTTAATAGGTTTTAATTATAACAATGGGTGAGTAGGGCCATTTTGTGGAGTAGTGAATTGATTTATAGTTGAATCAATTTCATAATTTAAGCTCCTTGTGCCCCAAGAGATTCAAAACGAAGACTCGATTCCGATACTTTAGTTTGTATAAGGGGCTCCGGGGAAACGGTTCGCTTTCCGTGGCCCCACAGGACGTGGGGGCGTTCGGCGTTGAAACAGGACGTTTCGGTTTTAGCCGAACATCCTCTAAACGCTGAGTCTTCTCAGGCTTCGTCCTTCCGGGGTCTCATCTATCCCGCGTATCCCACAGGAATCTCACCGTTTTCCTCCACCCCTTTACCATTGGATTTAATTTGGATCAATCGACAACCGATTCATGTTGGATGGCGGGAAGAAGCTCCAATAAATAGGACAGAGCTATATCCAGCAGGTTCCGTGACGTTCTTTATACACCGAAACTCTGCTGGATAAGAACCCATTTTGAACCTTTTCGAAAAAGAGCCTTATATTCTACTAGTCTTTGGCGTTTTAAAAAGAGCAATTATGAAATTAATTCAATTAAAAAATCTTAGAAAAAATAAAACAGGAGAGTATTATGCCAGATTGGAGTTATCACCCGTTATTCAAGCCCTGGTTAACTAAACTGCCGCCAGGAATTTCAAGAGAATTTATATACAGAAGTATGGGCTGTATTTCATCGATCCGAGGAGGCCGTTCATTTATTGAACTGCTCGGTCATTTGGATCCCCCAACCGAGTTAAATTCCACTGTTGATGGAGTGCCTTATGCAAGTTCAATCGGTGTAAGCGCTCGGCTTGATCCAAAAGGAACAGGGGCAAAAAGTTTTTCGTCATTAGGAATTAATGTCATTGAGGCAGGCCCTGTTTCTCTTACTAGCAGCTCTGCAAAAGAGTCTATAATGAACAAAGATCGTGAGGAAATCTGGTTTCCTTTTCCCGAGCCTACAAAGACAGTTGAGGAGTGTAGAAATCAGATTAAACGCTTTAGCGGACCTGTCATTGTTACCATAGATGAGCAGATGACAGGTGAAGAAGCACATATCATCATTAATAAACTAAGTGACGAGGCGGATTCGTTCTCGATCAGTCTAGAACAAGCTTTCGAGTTAAGAACAGCTGCCATCGATAAAAATCTATACATACATCAGATTGCGGATTGTCTGAAAGCTGACCAACTTTCTTCTTTGATGAGCTCAAACCAGTTCAATGGGGTAATGATAGAACCTACTAAGGTATGGGATGAGGAATATTTTACGGAAAGTAGGGATGCTGCCAAGTCGCTCGTCAAGGCGGTCCGTATGATTCAGGAGAAAGTATCCCAAACATGCACGGTGATCACCAAGGGGGGAATAAGGGAACCGATTGAGGCGCATGAGCTCCATCAGTTGGGAGTCTCTCTTCTATTACTAGAGGAAGGGTATGTTTTCACGGGACCAGGTTTGCCGAAGCGAATCAATGAACTGTGGTTATCTGATGGATTTACAGAACGGGATGATTCAGGGGCTCGCTGGGGATTGCTGTTTGGATTAGCGATTTTATTCGCTGGCATTATTGCCTTAGTGTTCAGTATGACGCGGGTTATTTTACCGTATGATGAAGCTTTTATTGGGATGAGCCGAGATCAGATTGCGGTGTTTAACCCTAGAATTCTAGCTTTCATGGCGCATGATCGAATGGCCCTGGCAGGAACGATGATCAGCGGAGGAATTCTTTATATCCAGTTGGCCCGACATGGATTGGTCTATAGGATGCGATGGGCAAACCGTGCCTTTCATGTTGCAGCTATTTTAGGTTTCCTGGGGATTTTTGCTTTTATTGGCTATGGATATTTTGATTGGCTCCATGGTGTATTTTGGCTGCTGCTTCTTCCAATTTATATAAAATGTTTTCGACTTACAAAGCGTTCCTATGCCCACCCTGGCTCAATCAACCGTTCCAATCACTCGGCATGGCAAAAAGCGAATTGGGGTCAGTTGTTATTTGTGCTCCTAGGTTCTCTTATTGCAATAGGCGGGGTGGTGATTATGTTCATTGGGATGACTCATGTATTCGTACCAACGGATATCACCTTTTTGTGTGTAACACCTGACATGCTGCAATCACTCAATGAACGTCTGATACCTGTTATTGCGCATGACCGTGCGGGCTTTGGTGGAGCGTTAGTCAGTGTAGGAGTTTTAGTGCTTCTTTTATCACTATGGGGATTTCGAGAGGGAGAGAGCTGGGTATGGAATACGCTGGCAGTAGGCGCACCGCCGGCATTTGTCGCAGGTCTCGCGACTCATTTTGTAATTGGGTATACCTCTTTCTATCATCTACTTCCAGCCTACTTACTGGTTGTCATTTATGTTCTAGGATTAGTGTTATCCTACCCTTATTTAAAAAGAAGGCAGTCGGTCAATTTGTAAAATAGTCATTACAGTATGGCAGAAAACGAGGGGGCGGTTTAATTATGAAAACAGAGATAGATAAAATGATGAAATCCCTATCAGGGGAAGAAGTCCATTCCTTGCTGAAACAAGTATTACTACGAATAGACATCTTCGAAACGACTGGCTACCCAGAAAAGCAATTGATTACAGATTTACTGGATTTAAAGAAAAGGATTTCAAAGATACACGGGCTTCGGGCAAATCCACGAAAAGAATATGAGAAGCAAACGGTTAGGAAAGTTCATATTACTTTCGATGAATCCAGTGGAGGGGCATTGAGATTTGCTCTTAGAAACAATTTGAAAGCAGATGGAGAGAAAGTTATAGCTTTTCCAGATAAATTTTCAAGGGGCCCCGTTTGGAAATTACATACTAAAGAAGGGCTGAACTATCGAAAAGACTGGCTATATTATCATATTAACCTGGATGATAAATATTTCGATGAATACGAGGAGAAATTTAACAAGATTCGTGAACAAATAGAAGCCATTCCCACACACATTCCCATTACAATTTGGTTTGGTGATAATGCCCACGAACAGACAGGTTTACTTTTTGCCCTTTACTTGTTGCAGCAAGCGCCTAATCCCACATTTCTCATCAATGCTACGAGTGAGTATCATAGAACTTTTCCGGGAAAGTGCATAGCTGGCTATCCGTTAAGTACGAGTGAAATCTCTTCAGACAAGCTAGCCGCAATTTATCAAAGGACTACAACTGAAGAGGTTGATTCTGTAAAGCGAACAGATCTAGGGAACGAATGGAATAGTCTATCTTCAAGTAGGAAGAAACTGAGGATCTGGCAAAATGGTCAAATTGATGCCGTGCCAGAAGACCTCCTAGATGATTTTATCATCGAATCACTGCGAAACATTCATAAAGAGCGGGGAAACGGTGATTTTGTTAAATCAGCCCGATTAATTGGAGAAGTGATTGGTCACTCTACACATGTGGTAGGAGATGGTTTTATAGAATACAGGGTTAGACAACTCATTATAAACGGAATCTTAGATTTAAAAAGTGTTCCAAAAGCTATGAGGTGTTATGAGGTTAAGCTTCGTTCTTCCTGAGTGAACTTGATTTAAGGAGAGGAGCGTTAGGTAAATTTAACTTAAAAAGGGGAGAGGAAACAATGTCGCAATCACTAATCTTTGATATGGACGGAACGTTATTTCAAACCAACAAAATTTTAGAGTTGTCACTGGTGGGTACCTTTGACTATTTAAGATTACTCGGTGAATGGGATAAAAAAACACCTACTGAAGAATATCGTGAAATGATGGGTGTACCATTGCCTGAAGTGTGGGAAACACTATTACCTCATCATTCAAACGAAATTCGCGATAAAGCTAATAATTTATTCCAGGAAAAATTGATTAACAATATTTTTAAAGGAAACGGTGCTCTGTTTCCGCATGTTGAAGAGATATTTAGTTACTTAAAAGAGCTTGACTACAAAATATACATAGCCAGTAATGGTCAACCAGCCTATTTACATGCAATTGTTGATTATTATCGCTTGAATAATTGGGTGACTGAAACCTTTAGTATTGGTCAAATCCAATCGCTGAATAAAACGGATTTAATTGCATCGATCATTAAAAAATATAGGATTAAAAAAGGAGCAGTCGTTGGGGATCGTATATCTGATATCAAGGCAGCTCAGGAAAATGGTTTAGTGGCAGTAGGCTGTAAATTTGATTTTGCAAAAGAAGAAGAACTCGCGCAGGCTGACCTAGTTATTGAGGAGCTAAATGAGATTAAAGTGATTCTAAGCAGGTTAAAGGAACTAGTTGATGCCTGAATGGTATATTAATCTTTGATTGAACGACAATTGGTATGATGGAGCCAGAGATAGAAAAAGGTTGTTCTGAAATGAATCAGAACAACCTTATTTTTACTTCATGAAGTTTTCTTCTCTTCTACAAGATTTTTGTCTTTCCGCTTTACAGGGGCTACTTCTTGCTTTGCAGCCCGGAAGAAGGAGTACCCCATTAAAAGGACGATAATCGAGAATGGTAAGGCTGCAATGATAAGCACATTTTGCAAGCCCTGGGTACCGCCAAAGTAAACAATAATAGCGGCCATCGCTGATAAAGCAAGTCCCCATAGGATCTTTACGGGTCCTGCTGGATTCAAGGAACCTGATGTGGACAGCATTCCTAGCACAAATGTTGCCGAGTCAGCAGATGTAATAAAGAATATCGCAATGACGAAAATGGTCACAAACGACATCAGTGTTCCGAGTGGGTAATGTTGTAGGGTAGCAAATGTAGCAGTCTCCATCGGAAATTGAGAGATAGCTTCGATTCCTTGCTGTTGAAGATTTAACGCTGAAACTCCAAATACGGCGAAAAAGATGAAGCAGACGATGGCTGGAACAAACAGCACACCGAGCATAAATTCTTTAATGGTACGTCCTCTGGAAATGCGGGCAATGAAAATCCCCACAAATGGTGACCAGGAAATCCACCAGGCCCAATAGAAAATGGTCCAGCTGTTAATCCATGAGCGGCCTTCTTCGTTCAGTGGAGCAATTCGGAAGCTCATGTCGAAGAAATTTGAAAGGTAGCCCCCAATTGAACTTGTAAACATATTGAGAATATATAAAGTAGGTCCAACGATCAAGAGGAGAAGCATTAGCAGAAATCCGAGAACCATATTGATGTTACTCAAGTGTTTGATCCCTTTGCTGACGCCTGACCAGGCTGAATAGATAAATAGAATTGTAGAAACGACCAGAATGATCAATTGTACGCTGTAATTACTCGGTACATTGAATAGAAAGGCTAGTCCTTCGTTGATTTGGGCCGTACCAAACCCTAGCGTTGCTGCCACTCCGACGACGGTTGCAACGACAGCTAATGTGTCGATGACGATTCCCGTCTTCCCTGACATTTTTGCTTCACCGAATACGGGGATAAGGGTAGCACTAATTAATCCAGGATACCCTTTGTGGAATTTAAAATAAGCGAGTACTAAAGCGACTAGAGCATATACTGCCCATGCATGAATCCCCCAGTGGAAAAAAGAAAACTGCAGAGCTTCTTTAATGGCGTCCTTACTTCCTTCTTCTGAAACAGGACTGCTTTTGAAAGCGTGTGAGATTGGTTCTGCTGTTGTCCAGAAAACGAGTCCCATTCCCATGCCCGCACTGAATAACATGGCAAACCAGGTTGGCAGGCTGAACTCGGGCTTGTCATCTTTTTTACCTAGCTTGATGTGACTGAAGCGGGAAAAAATTAAGTACACACAAAATACGAGCATCAATGTGACAATTAATAAGTAATACCACCCAAACTTAGTGGAAATGAATTTGGTTACCTTAGCTGTAGTCATTTGTAAATGTTCAGGTCCCATTACTCCCCATAGGACAACTAGTCCACAAGTAGCAAGACCATACCAAAAAACGGCTGATACATTTTTCATTTCATCACCTCTATGTCATGTATTTTTTCTATAAAACTTTGATAAAAGAAGAAGGTCGTCTACAACATTTTCAAATGTTACATAGGTTTTATTTGAATTGCAAACCCGCTTCCTTGAAAAAGTGAGGGAGGACACTTTCTTTCAATTCCTGTTTGCAAGTTGGGGGAACCCTTGTCATTTCAGTTTTTTCGACATGTTTCTTAAGCGGGAAATTCGGATAAATAACTTATTAAAAAAATTTTTTGTACAAAACAAAAAGTTATCACTGAACGTTACTGAGCGTTACTGAACGTCACTGAAGGATCTAAATGCTACTCAGTGCCTCTCAGCGGGTTTGGCGATCTGCACTTGCCCCTGATACGATTTGAACTATTCGCCAAGCAAATGACAAGGGGGACTTTCCTATGACGAAGAATAAAATTTCACTAGTAGATACGGATATTCATGAACGAGTTCAATATCGAGATATTGTAGATCGACTGGATGAGCCGTTTCGCCATTACATTGAAAATTGCCACTGGATTCAGGAGAAACATATGCCTTATACCCAACCATCTGTAGCTGGTGTGGATCGGGCCGATGCGATTCTTCCAGACGGTCGGCCGGCAGGGTCAGATCTCGGTTTTATGCAAGAGCAGCTGCTGGACGAAATCGGACACGAGTTCGGAATATTGACAAGTGCTCTGGACCCTTCACCATCCTCGATGCATGGATGGCACGAAATGGCCGCGGCCCTGGCGACGGCTTACAATGACTGGCAAATTGAAAATTGGCTCGATAAAGATGAACGCTTATACGGCTCCGTGCATATTGCAGCACAGGATCGTGATGAGGCAGTCAAAGAAATCGAACGAGTTGGTTCTCATCCGAAAATGGTGCAGGTATTGCTGCCGATTGATGACATTATGTGGGGCGAGCCTTACTATCATCCAATTTTTGAAGCGGCCGAAAAACACAACTTAATGATTGGTATGCACCACAATGAACCGCCTGTCTATTATGGGAAATGGCCAAGATACTTTATCGAATGGCATACCTTAATTCCGACGGCACATATGAAACAAATTACGAGCATGATGTTTAATGGGGTGTTTGAAAAATTCCCTAATCTCGGCTTAATGATGATCGAAGGCGGCTTCACCTTTATTCCGCATTTGATGTGGAAAATGGATCAGCAGTTCCGTGATTTGCGTCATGAAGTACCGTGGCTGAAAAGAAAACCGAGCCAGATTATGAAAGAACAGGTCCGCTTCACGACACAGCCTGCTGAAGAGCTGACGAAGAAGGAGTTTATGTCGCTTCTCGAACAAATGGGTACAGATGAGATGCTGTGTTTCTCAACAGATTACCCTCACTGGGATTACGATTCACCTCATCGTGCTTTACCGAATATGGATCCCGAACTGAAGCGAAAGATTTTCTCAGAAAACGCCAAGAATTTTTATCCGAAATTACCGAATCCAGAGGAGGGATAACATGAGAGAGCAAGTGGTATGTAAAAAATCTGATATTGAGCCAGGAGAAATGAAAAAATCTACCTTTGGGAAGCAGGATGTACTCATTTGCCGGACGCCCGACGGGGAATTCTATGCTTTCATGAACCAATGTATCCACCAGGGAGCGCCGCTGGATCGCGGGATGATCTGTGGAGCTACAACCGAGGAAAGTGAACCGGGCGGCTATGAATACTGTCATAAAGGTGAAATTATTCGCTGCCCGTGGCATGGCAGAGAGTTTGATATTAAAAATGAAGGAAGAATGCTTGCGAATCCTGATAAAAAGATTCCGAGTTTCAAAGTTCGCGTAGAAGATGAAGACGTCATCGTTTATAAATAATGAAACAAGAAGGTGTTGAC
The DNA here is from genome assembly GCF_029714185.1 of Halobacillus naozhouensis. Lineage (NCBI taxonomy): Bacteria > Bacillati > Bacillota > Bacilli > Caryophanales > Bacillaceae > Halobacillus > Halobacillus naozhouensis. Next base: position 1,368,066 of record NZ_CP121671.1, read on the forward strand.
CATGTACAGTTCTGAAAATGTTAGTGATGTGATCATTATAGGGGGAGGTCCGACGGGAATATTTGCGGCTTTCTATGCCGGCATGAGAGAAATGTCAGTGAAAGTCATGGATAGCCTGCCACAGCTCGGAGGCCAGCTCATGGCTTTGTATCCTGAGAAGTACATTTATGATGTAGCAGGAGCACCTAAAGTGTTAGCGAAAGATTTAGTGCACCAGCTGGAAGAGCAAGCGATGCAGTTTGACCCTGACATCTGCCTCGAGGAAAATGTCCAGGATGTTGAAAAGCTTGAGGAACGGCTTTTTAAAGTTACCACGACGAAACAAGTGCATTATGCGAAGACCGTGTTAATAACGAGTGGGGCAGGTGCCTTTCAGCCACGGCGTCTTAAACACGAAGCGGCTCAGCAATATGAAGGCAAGAACCTCTTCTATGCTGTAACAGACCTGGAAGCACATAAAGGGCAAAGAGTCTGTATTTCAGGTGGCGGCGATTCGGCTGTCGATTGGGCATTGATGCTGAAGGATGTGGCGAAAGAAGTGACGCTGGTTCACCGTCGTGATCAGTTCAGGGCTCACGAGTCCAGCGTTAATCAATTAAGAGAAACGAGTGTTCAAATCAAGACACCCCGCGGAATCGATCAACTGGTCGGAACAGAAGATTATATTGAATCCGTTGTCTTAAAAGAACCAAAAGGGGATGCGACAGAGAACCTTGAAATTGATTCCTTGATTGTAAATCATGGGTTTCTTTCCAGTCTTGGAGCGATAAAAGAATGGGGATTGGAACTCGAAAAGAATTCGATCGTGGTCAATCAGAAGATGGAAACCAATATTTCGGGAATTTACGCTGCGGGTGACATTACAACCTACGACGGGAAAGTAAAATTGATTGCGACCGGTTTTGGAGAAGCTCCTACTGCGATTAGTCAGATCAAGCATTACATTGACCCGGATGCAAGGGTTCAGCCTCCTCACAGTACTCGTGTCTTAGGCGGAGAATAACTTTTGTCACTACAAACCATGAAAGCCAACACAGTCAACTATGAATTACCGGTGCTGTTCAGGATCTTTATAACGTTTATGAAAATAAGCCCGCTTACCTTTGGCGGTGGAATTGCCATGATTCCTCATATTGAAAGGGAGATTGTTCAGAAACGAGGATGGTTTGCCAAGGAAGATGTCCCGAGCATTGTAGCGATTGCGCAATCAGCTCCAGGATCCATCGCTATTAATGCCTCCATTTATATGGGGCACAAAGTCCAGGGAATTCCAGGAGCCATAGCTGCCATGGTCGGAATGCTGCTGCCAGCAAACTTGATTATCATTGTGCTGACCTATCTGTATGTAACCTATCAGGACCTTGCCATTGTGCAGGCTGCCTTTAAAGGAATACGTCCCGCTATTATCGGACTGATCTTGTATGCCGCTTGTAAAATAGGCAGAGTATCGATTCGTGATCCGTTTACGCTGCTGCTGTTTGCCGCCGCAGCTGGTTTGCTTTTCGGGCTGGCTATTTCCCCTGTTTATTTAATTATCGGTGGAGGGTTGGCAGGCTGTCTCTACTCCATGTGTCGTAACAAAAGGAGCTGAAACGAATGGTTTTGTTCAATCTCTTCGTCGAGTTTTTTAAAATAGGTCTGTTTGGTTTCGGCGGGGGATATGCGATGATTCCGCTTATGGCCCAAGCGGTCCGTGAACATCAATGGATTTCCCAGCAGCAGTTCACAGATATTATCGCTATTGCTGGTTCGGCACCTGGTCCGATTGCGACGAATACAGCATTATTCATCGGCTATCAAACCTCAGGAATACTAGGAGCTGGGATTGCGGCGGCAGGGAATTTACTGCCTTCCCTAATCATGGTCCTGTTGTTAATCAAAGTGATCACAAAAAATGCCCGATCAAATGCAGTAAACCACAGTCTATATGGTATTCACCCTGTGATTACAGCATTGATCTTGTACGCAGGTGTTCGAATGGGGATCGAGAATGATCTGTTTTCACAAGTAGCCGATTATCCCCAATATGGAATTATGGCACTCGCGATCATCCTGTTTTACAAAAAGGTATCCCCTCTTTGGGTAATCGGCCTTTCCGGAATTGCAGGCATCCTGATTTATAGTTGATAAGGAGGAATAAGAAAATGACGAAAATGTACATTAACGGCCAATGGGTCGCCGCTGCGAGTGGAGATACACGAACCATCATCAATCCGTTTAATCAAGAAAGTATTGCAGAAGTGGCAGAAGGAAATGAAACGGATGCCCAATTGGCGATTGATGCAGCCAGAAAAGCCTTTGATGAAGGCAGCTGGCGACATGTGCCAGGTTCGGAACGAGGAAAATTCGTCTTAAAAATTGCTGAACTTATCGAACGTGACCAGCAGGAATTAGCGGAATTGGAAACGATTGATACAGGTAAAACGTTGACGGAAAGCCTGGCGGACATGGCAGATATTGCGGAAGTGTTCCGTTATTACGGAGGGCTTGCTGATAAAGATGGCGGCGAAGTGATCGAATCGCCTATCCCTGAATCGAGAAGTAAAGTAGTACGTGAGCCTGTGGGGGTTTGTGGCCAAATTACACCATGGAATTACCCTTTACTGCAGGCAGCTTGGAAACTGGCCCCTGCGTTAGCGGCGGGAAATACGTTGATCATTAAGCCGAGTGAAATTACACCTTTAACGACGATTAAAGTTACTGAACTGATTGAAGAAGCCGGGGTCCCTGAAGGCGTAGTGAATTTGGTGCTGGGATCTGGTGCGAAGACGGGACAAACCCTAGCAGAAAGCCATTCGGTTGATCTCATTTCATTTACTGGCGGAATTGAAACCGGACGGAAGGTCATGACAGCGGCAGCAGTGAACTTTAAAAAAATCGCTCTTGAACTTGGCGGTAAAAATCCGAATGTTGTATTTGCAGATGCTGACTTTGAGACAGCCGTTGATCAGGCCATGAATGCGATCTTTTTCCACTCTGGTCAAGTATGTTCAGCTGGTGCGCGTTTACTCGTTCAAGACAGTCTTCACGATGACTTTGTGGAAGCGTTGGTGGCACGGACGAAGCAAATCAAACTCGGAAATGGCTTCGATGACACTACACAGTCCGGTCCGCTCATTTCCAAAGAACACCGGGAAAAAGTGGAGCAGTATATTGAGATTGGGTTAGCGGAAGGAGCTGACTTAAGGACTGGCGGGAAACGGCCGCAAGCTACAGATCTGCAGGCTGGTTTTTTCCTGGAACCGACGATTTTTACAAACTGTCAATCATCAATGAGGATTGTACAGGAAGAAACCTTTGGTCCGCTCTTGACGGTAGAACGATTCAGTACTGAAAACGAGGCCGTGCAATTGGCTAATGATTCTAAGTACGGACTTGCTGGAGCCGTATGGACGAAAGATATTAGAAAAGCCGAACGAGTATCGAGTGAGCTTCGAATGGGAACCGTGTGGATCAATGACTTCCATCCTTATTTTGCCCAGGCCCCATGGGGAGGGTATAAATCCTCCGGAATCGGCCGTGAGCTCGGTAAGCAGGGACTCGAGGAATATACGGAAGTAAAGCATGTATTTGAAAATACAAATCCTGCGCCGCTCCACTGGTTTAACTAAACGATCACGAAAAGGTGCCAGACTTTCAGCAACTTGAAGGTCTGGCACGTCATTATGTCTTATGAAAAATTGGCCAGGCAACCGGTTTTACCATAACGAAAGAGCAGACCTTGAAAAGTCCGCTCCATTGAGTATGCGCAAAAAAGTGTTATTTGTTAGCCGTCACATTTTGATCATTTACATCAGGATCAAACGGATTGGTTGAACTGAGCCCATTATTTGTACATATAAAGTCACCAGTATTTAATGCTCCTGAACCGGCATTCGTTTTACTTGTGCTTTTAGGTGCAAGATAGAAAGCATCCCCGAAGTTCACTACACCTCCACCTACACTATTAATACGAATCGGGCCGACTATGGCTGGCATAAAAAGCCCTCCTTTTTTAGCCTAATGATACAAAGTATGCACGCTCTCTATTGTTCGTCACTTAGGATTCGGATATGTTTAACCCGGGCGTGGGCATCGATGTGGTCAATGCCTCCTATTTGAATGGCTGAAGCCGTGGACGCCCCGAGTATGAACATCGAGTCTACGCAAATTTCGTGATCAACGTGGTGAAAGGAGGACGAAATCGTAAGGGGAGGGAGCATAGGCGATGGTTCCCGCTGGAAGATAGGGTAAGTAGTAAAGGACACGTGATCTTCAATGGTATGTGGACCTTCTCTTTGGACAGCGATAGCTCTTGAGCGTGGGTTCAGTTGATTTACGTCACCAATCAGAAGCCCGGAACCTATGGTAACTGAATTGACTTGCGCGGTATGTGCTACGGCGAGGCGCTTATCCCTCATCTTGAGATCTCTCCTCCACAAAAGTACCTTCTTCTTCGATCGGAACAAATGGACCGATAATTAACGATTCCGGCGGGGTGTCAAAAAAGGATTGAAGTCGGATGGTCTCACTGTCGCCGACTAAAAAAACAGAGGAGGAAGCTACACCTGTGACATCAATCTTTCCGACATGCAACCCGTAATTGTACACGGTGTAATTCATACGAAATCCTCTCCCTTTTTCGATGTGAAGTATTGAGCCACGGAATGACGGACTTCTTGGTGCAGTTTCTGAACAATTGCTGTAGGGTCAAGGTCAGGGTTCTGGTTTTGGTGAAAAGTAAAACGTTCGGGAAGCTGTTTATTGATATCCGCAATCATGTGCTCCCGGTGTTTTTCGCTAAGCTGAAGTCCATTTTCACGTACGTAGTTATCTATATATTGCGGCACAGCATCGTTCATCAATTCATCCAAGTATGGGGCGGCTTCTTGGGGTTGAGATTCCGGGGTGTAAAGGTCTTCAAGAATGTCTCCCTCTGTCCCATTTGGAGTCAGTCCAATTTGCAGGGTCCCTTCAAGTGTTTCTATTTTTAATTGGTCAAAATGATATTCGATTTTTTCAATAACGGTCTTAGGGTGTTGTTGCGTTTGTAAGTGTTCGATTTGTTGAGTAAGGCGGTCAATGGTTTGCTGCTGATCCTGTATTTGTTTCATAATTTGGCTGAACCAGTGATTCCATGACTGGTAGTAGTTGTTGTTCAATGGCATTCACCCCCGTACTATCCTATGCGATAACATCGTGATATGTGCCTAGGTTACGGAAAGTGGAACAAGAGTACCACCGGCGTCCAGTTCTGGAACAGTAACCTGACCTGAAATCGGTTGAGGTTCTTCTCCAGGCGCCGTGTATCCGCCGGTATTATAGAGGTCTGCTTTCGCTTGAATGACTCCGGAACTCCCAATTTGCACAATCGATGAGTTAGCTACCGACCCAATCCGCAAGAAGCGGATCGAAATGGTTTGGTGGACAGTTAAATTCAATTTGTTTCCCTCCTAGGAGTTAACGATGGATTGATCAACAACTTCGCGATCATTAATATATGTGGCTGATCGATCTATATTGACACGAATCCCAGTACCTGTGTTAAAGGAACCGCCTCCAGCGAATGTTTTAACAGAAGCAGCAGGGGCCATGCTGTAGACATCTCCAATGTTGAAGATACTGGAGGTGGACACATTTAGTACTTTTACCATTCCAACTTGTGCGGGCATCATAAAAAACCCCTTCTATATAAATATGAAACTCAAATTGTGAAAATGTCGTAATACAAGTAAAATAAAAGTAATCGGGGGGATAGATTACGATGAAACAACATCCAACACCACTTCAAGAGGCAGATCGGTTCGGCTGGATTGATGCAGCCAGAGGCTTTGCGATATTCGGTATCTTCATGGTAAATGTACCAGCGTTTAATGCTCCATACTTTTTATATGGCGGAGAGGAGTATTTCTGGTCATCACCACTAAGTCATAGTGTTCAAACTTTCATCGATATTTTTTTTCAGGCTAGTTTCTACACATTATTTTCATTATTATTTGGCTTTGGTCTGCAGATGATGAAGGACCGCTTGGATCAGAAAGAAATTCCCTACCGTCCCGTGCTTTTTAGAAGGCTGCTTCTATTGATCGGCTTCGGCCTTATTCACAGCTTTCTCATTTGGCATGGTGATATTTTATTATCATATGGTGTGTTTGGTTTAGTGTTATTTGCTTTTTTCCAAGTCTCAGAACGTACACTTTTATTATGGGCTTATGCTATGCTTGCGTTTCTTGTCCTCCCGCTCACGCTTTCCTTGTATTCTATTCGAGATCGCCTGGGAGGTTTTTTTAATCAGGAAGCGATTAATGCTGCCAAGCGGAATTATGGTGAAGGAAGTTTGCTTGATATATGGCAGCAAAATGCTGTGGACTGGTCGTATGTAAATAATGTAGGTTCCATTCCATTTCTGGCTTTCAGTCTCATCCCTATATTTCTGTTCGGAATGTATTTAGCTAGAAAAGGATGGCTTCATAGGCCCGATCAATATGTAACTCCCATGAAACGGTTATGGGCAGTGACAGGTGTAATTTTTATCCTATTTAAAGCTGTACCTTATTTGTTTGGAAACCCTGAATGGTTCCAGCTCCTTCAAGACAATGTCGGAGGTACAGCATCAGCTTTCTTTTACGTGTTATCTGTTACGCTGTTGTTCCGAACAAATGCAGGGAAGAGGCTGTTGGGACCGCTCAAGTGGGTGGGGCGAATGTCTTTATCCAATTATATCTTTCAGTCACTGGTTAGTTTTATCCTTTTTTACTCTGTCGGTTTGGGATGGTATGGGCAAGTTCCACCTTTGATGAGTGTCGTGATCGTACTGGTCGTATTCACATTACAGGTCATACTAAGCAAAGCCTGGCTTACGACATATCGTTTTGGTCCTCTGGAATGGCTTTGGCGGTCATTAACTTATGGGGGAAAACAGCCGTTGAAGCGAAAAGGAAAACAGTCCGCATAAGGGAGGAAGGGCAATGAGACGGGTCCAGTTAGAGAAAGAGTCAAAGCATTGGGTGCATGACGGTATTATAACAGAACAGCAAAGAGAACAAATTCTGAACCGTAATTCTTCAGCACAGCATCCATTGTTGTTTACGTTTGCAGCGATTTTCATCGGCCTCGGATTTCTTACGTTTATTGCGTCAAACTGGTCGGCCATCCCGGACATGGGGAAACTATCAATTATTATCGGGTTTTTACTGCTCTTTTCTATCGGTGGCGAGGTGATTTATCGAACTTACTCTAAACCGATGGGACGCAGTTTGCTGCTGCTCGGAATTCTCGTGTTCGGCGCAGGTCTGTTTTTAATCGGACAAATGTATCACTATCATTCTTTTAGTGCCATTCCTTTTTTCATCTGGTCTGCTGCAGCTTTCCTCGTGTTTCTCATATTTTCTGAACAAAGCTTTTTCATAGCCACGCTCGTGATCATGACGGTCGGGCAGGTGTACAGCGGAATTGTATATCAGGATTATCACTTTGGCATGGGCGGTTTGTTTCTAATTGGATTAGGATGGTTTGTTTATAAACGACAGGATCCGGTAAGCAGTCTGCTATTTGCGGCAAGCTATGTGATTCAGTGTCTTATTCTGATTTTCTCTTTGCAATTCTCCTATTACTGGCTGATCTTGCTCTTTTTCGCTTTGTATATAGTCAGTCATCTCGTGCGTGGCCAGTCACATTTAAAGTCGTTTGGCGGCCTCGCTGTCTGGGCGATTTTTATCTTGAATGTATTTCAAGTATTCTTGTTAGGCCAGGAAAGTGAACAAGTCGAGTATTCAGAGATTTTCTTCTTGATTTGGACCGTGTTCTTTGTCTATGCGGTGCTCCAGTCTGCTCTCGAGTCTACGAAATTTTACTGGATTGACCTTGTCTTGTTTATCCCTGTTTTCAGAATAGGGGCCGGAGGTTTTCTTTCTCTATGTATTCTATTTATCTATTCACTTGGCTGGCTGTTGGCCGGATATAAGAGGGAACGATCAGAATGGGTAAATAAAGGGACCTTTGCCTTTCTCTTCACGACGTTTGTGGCTTATTTCCAACTAGCCTGGGACTTTATGGATCGTTCGTTATTTTTCTTTATCGGGGGTGTGCTCTTGTTTCTATTAAGCTACTTCTTAGAACGTAAGCGGCGAGCCATCGGGAAGGAGAGGGTGGTGTCATGAAGCGGGTTTACTTTTATATGATTGTAGCCTTACAAGTTCTTTTTCTTGCGGGAATGGCATTCTCTTACTATGCGATGGATATGTATGGCGAAACGATACGCTTGAAAACAGCGCCTGTCGATCCCAGAGATCCCTTCTACGGGGACTATGTCACGCTAAGCTATGAAGTAGAAGAAATCCCCGAGGAAAAGTGGGTGGGCGAACCTCCAGAACGACGAGAAGTCGTACATTTACTGTTGAGTCCAAATGAAACAGGAATTTATGAACTGACCAAAGCATCGTCCCATTCGCTTGCGGCGTCAAATGATCAGGTCATCATTAAAGCACAGCATCAGTGGCATAACGAACGCCTCAACTTTTATAACGTGAGTATCGGCTTAAACCGATATTATGTTGAAGAGAATACAGGAAGACAGATTGAGCGGGCAGGAGGGAACCAGGAGGTAGAAATTGTTGTAGCTCCGTGGGGGCAAAAGAAAATCACTGGAATTGATTCACTTGACCACTGATGACTGATGTAGCAAAAATAGAAACAGGACCTGGTGATCTCTCACCAGGTCCTCTGTTATTTCATCTTAATCGTAATTCTTCTGGTTGTTGCCTGAATGATCCATAATGTAATCCCAATTAAAAAGAAAGTGCCTAGAAAGGATACAGTTAATGGGAACTCCCAGTGGTAGTTAAAGTCGAGAAAGATCTTCAACGGATTCTTAAGATCAAATTCCCAAAGAATATCAGAGATGGATACCAAAGCAACCGCTAAGATGATATAAAACACACCACCGCCTTCAAAACGGTAAAACCCGGATCCAATTAGCCAACCCGCGATATAATAAACCAAGATATTCAAACTGTAGACAATGATCATGATCAACCAGGAAGCTTCAGGTCCTAAGAACGAGCTGGTTTCCAGTGAAGGAAAAAAGAATTGTTCAACGGCACCGGTAACACCAGCCATTGTGTTGAGAAGGAGTGCAACAATAAATGCGGCTATCGCTGCTCCAAAGAAATAATCCCTTCTCGTTATCCCTTGTTTTACATAAAAAGTAAGAAATCCGGAGACAGAGATAATCCCGATCACGAGCATGAATATTTTGGAGGGCTGATAGACAAACGTGAAAAAGCTTTCCTGAGTTACGTCGGGTGCAGCAAATACTGTTCTTGCAACAATACTTATAAGGAAAGCTATGAGAAGAAAAATGGCGCTCCAAGATAATTGAATGGCGGACATATCTGTGGCTATCTTTCCAATGTTATTTCGTGATTTCATTCTGATTCTCCTCACTCGTCAAATGTATAAATAAATCCTGTAACGAAACAGGGCCGACCTCAACCCCGATTCTTTCTGCTTCCTTTCGTTTCTCATCTGTAAGTTCCCCGTACACCATCACAGACTTCGTTCCGCCTAATTGCTGGGTACTTAATACGTCCATATCACGCGCAAAGGTATTTACCTGCTGAGCAGCGCCTGTAACAGAGGCCCCGCGCTCCATCAGCTCGTCAATCGGTTCATGGATGAGGACTTCTCCCTGGTTCAGAATGACGACTTCTTCAAACAAATAATCCATCTCTGAAACGAGGTGGGTAGACAGAATAATCGTACGCGGATGCTTCGTATGATCCTCGAGCACCTCTTTATAAAATATTTCCCGTGTAGGTGCATCCATGCCAAGATAGGCTTCATCGAATATGGTGATGGAAGATCTGTTTGCCAGCCCAATTGTTACGTTAAGTGCAGACTGCATCCCACTGGACAATTTCTTCACTTGTCTATCTAAAGGAAGATTAAAAAGTTTCACAAGCTCATCAGCGTATTCCCTGTCAAAGTTTGGACGATAACGCTCTGCTGCTTCTAACATGCCTTTAACTTTTTCAGTTTCTTCACTATAATCCGTTTCATAGACTAGGGTGACCTGTGACATGATAGCAGCGTTCTCAAAAGCATTCTCTCCACCAATTGTAAGGTCGCCTTGACTGGGTTCGGCAAAGGAAGCCAATAAAGAGAGTAGAGTAGATTTTCCTGCACCATTTCTGCCAATTAAGCCGTAAATTTTCCCAGGCTGCAGGTGTACATTGATATTCTTCAATGCTTCGACATCCCCGTACTTCATCGTGACTTGATTCATTTCTATATCAAACTTCATCGCTTTTCACGTCCTTTTTGTTGTTTCACAAGCTTTATCGTTTCATCTTCTGATATCCCTAATTTTCTGGCTTCTTGCAGCATTGGCCAGATAAACTTATCAACAAAGGCCTCTTTCCGCTGTTCAAGCAGCCTATCCTTAGCCCCTTCAGCAACGAACATTCCCACACCCCTTTTCTTATAAATAATCCCGGTGTCCACGAGGATATTGATCCCCTTTGCAATAGTTAAATGGTTAATCTTATAAAAGTTTACGAGCTGGGTGGTGGATGGAATCTGGTCATGTTCATTGAGCTGATCGTTGACTATTTGGTCTTCAATTCGTTCCTTAACTTGCAGGAATATCGGTTTGTTCTCATCGAATGATGAATTCAAGGTTGATCACAGCCTTATTTTTGATGTGTTATATGGTTATATAGTTATGTATATAACCATATAACGTTAAAGTGTATTTGTCAACGAAATAGGAAGGAGAAGATTTTTATGGCAAAGCATTGGGGAGGGGTTCAATTCTTTACAAAAGTATTAAGTAAGAAGTGGAACAAAAAAAGGCATCAGGATTTTCCTGACGCCTTTGGGACTGTTGTAGCTTATATGTTTTAGTGGAGAACCTCTTTTATCTGATCGATCGCCCACTGTAAATCGTCTTTCTCAATTACAAGCGGCGGGGCAAAGCGAATCACATTTTCGTGTGTTTCCTTACAAAGCAACCCTTTTTCTTTTAATTTTTCACAATAAGCACGTGCCGGTTCAGTTAATTCGACTCCGATAAACAATCCTTTCCCGCGCACTTCTTTAATGACAGGGTTATCGATTTTCCTAAGCTCGTCCATCATGTATTGCCCGAGTTCAAGAGAACGATCTACTAAATTCTCTTCTTCAATCACATCAAGTGAGGCGACTGAAACGGCACAAGCGAGCGGGTTTCCTCCGAATGTCGATCCGTGCGACCCAGGGTTAAAGACGCCGAGTACATCCTTGTTCGCGACTATACAGGAAATCGGGAAGACTCCTCCGCCTAGTGCTTTTCCGAGAATCATCATGTCTGGTGTTACATCTTCCCAGTCACAGGCGAACATTTTGCCGCTTCGTCCTAAACCAGCCTGAATTTCATCGGCAATGTAAAGCACGTTTTCTTTCTGACATACGTCGTATGCTTCTTTCAGAAAGCCCTCAGGAGGCATGACAATTCCTGCTTCTCCTTGGATTGGTTCGAAGAGGAATCCAGCTGTATTTTCGTTAATGGCTTCTTTCAGTGCTTCAATGTCACCGTATGGAATAACTTTTATTCCAGGCAGCATCGGTCCGAATCCGCGTTTGTATTCTTCTTCTGATGATAAAGAAACCGCTGTCATTGTACGGCCATGAAAGTTTCCTGTACAGGCAATAATTTCAGCCTTGTCTTCGGCAACGCCTTTGACATCATAAGCCCAACGACGTGTAGCTTTAATAGCTGTTTCTACAGCTTCTGCACCTGTGTTCATGGGCAGGGCCATTTCTTTATTGGTCAATTTACAGATTTTTTCATACCATGGTCCAAGCTGATCATTATGGAAGGCGCGTGAAGTCAGGGTGACACGGCTTGCCTGGTCATGAAGCGCCTGGATAATTTTTGGATGGCGGTGGCCCTGATTCACTGCGGAATAAGCGCTCAGCATATCCATAAAACGATTTCCTTCAGGATCTTCTGCCCAAACTCCTTCTGCTTTCGCGACTACGATCGGCAGGGGATGATAGTTTTTAGCTCCGTATTCTTGCGTTTGGTCGATGATTTGTTGACTAGATACAGTCATCGTATCCCTCCATTTCAATTAAGCATCAAAACTCATTATAACAGGTTTAATTGAAATTTTCTCACTTATGGAAAAGTGTTTGAAATGTTTTGTATTAGGAAAAGCAACTTATAAAATGGTATGATGATTTTGAGAATGATGTAAAAAGGAGGGAACACAAATGGCACATTTACATATTACCTCATGGGTAATTGCCTTTGTTCTAGTAGGACTTGTAACGACATTTACGAGAAGTGGAAATGAAAAAGCAGCGAAAATCTCACATATGATTTTGCGACTGGACTATTTATTGGTTCTTTATTCAGGTGGTTCACTTTTTGCAGCCTATGCCAACTACAACGCGCTAGTTATTATCAAGCTGTTAGTAGGGCTTTGGGTGATCACAGCGATGGAAATGGTTTGTATAAAGTATAAGAAGAAAAAGCCGGCAGGAGGATGGTGGACACAGCTCCTGATTGCTGGTGTCATCGCTCTGATCCTCGGTTTCGGTTTCTTAGAATTAGGACTTCTGCCTGCCTAAGATACTAACCCGATCGCTCTGGTAGACACGAAAGAGGGAGTTCGACTAAAAAATTCCTGCATGCTATTTGCGTGCAGGAATTTTTTATGGAAAAAGGGGTTTTTAATAGGAAAAGCAACAACTACCCGTTATTTGGGGGGACGGGTAATTATTATTCTTGCTAACAATGATAATCATTCTCAACAAATTAGTCAAGCATTTTTCGTCACAACTTTCCACTTCATCATATATTGCTATATGGTGCTTTTTTTGTGGAAAGGATGGTGGTTGGATGTGTGGAATTGTAGGGTGGATTGATTTTCACTCAAAAGAAGGGTACAAAAGAGAAACGATTAATAAGATGGCGGAAACCCTTGCTCACCGCGGTCCGGATGAGCATCAAAACTGGGTGAAAGGTCCGGCTGCGTTTGGGCACAGGCGCCTCGTTGTAGTCGATCCCGCCGGAGGAACACAACCCATGGTTCGTAAAGCGAATGATGAAGAATATGTGTTGATTTATAACGGTGAATTGTATAATACAGATGAAGTAAGAGACAGGTTAAAGGCTAAAGGCTGGGGGTTCCAATCACACTCAGACACTGAGGTTGTACTCGTAAGCTATATGGAGTGGGGCAGTCAGTGTGTGGAGCAACTAAATGGAATCTTTGCGTTTAGCATATGGGAGTCGAAGAAGTCGAGGCTGTTTATAGCCAGAGACCGTCTTGGAGTAAAACCGCTGTTCTTTAGTGAGCACCAGGGCGGACTCCTGTTTGGTTCAGAAATAAAAGCCATTTTGGCTCACCCTTCGATAGAAACCAGTATTTCAGCAGAAGGGATACATGAAATTCTGGCTTTAGGTCCGTCTCGCACGCCGGGCCATGGCATTTTTGACCATATTCATGAACTGCGCCCGGGCCATCGTGCGATTTTCGAACAGGGCCAATTGACAATCAATCGCTACTGGGATGTAAAAAGTGAAGAGCATACTGATTCATGGCAGGAGACAGTTGAGCGTGTTCGGGAGTTGTTCACCGATTCGGTAGAACGACAGCTTGTCAGTGATGTGAAACTTGGGACGTTTCTGTCTGGTGGTGTGGATTCAAGTGCCATTACGGCTATTGCTGCGGATCATTATCAAAAAAATAACAAGGGGCCATTGCAGACGTATTCGATTGATTATGAGGAGCAGGAGAAGTTTTTCGAAAAAAATGCCTTTCAGCCAGACCAGGATAGTGAATATATTAAACTGATTAGTGATCAAAACAAAACTCATCATATGACGATGGAGGCAAGTGTGGAAGACCTCATTACAAAGCTTTCAAAGGCTGTGGAACTTCGAGATCTGCCTGGTATGGCTGATGTAGATTCTTCGTTGCTTTGGTTTTGCGAGGAAACTAAAAATCAGGTTACTGTAGCTCTCTCGGGGGAGTGTGCAGATGAAATTTTCGGCGGTTATCCGTGGTTCTATCGGAAAGAGGACCGCGATCGGAAAGGGTTCCCGTGGATTCGTTCCCTAGATGAGCGAAACCAGCTCGTTCGTCATGATTTAAAACAGGACATTCAGCTAGAACAGTACATGATGAGACGTTACCAAGAAACGGTTGATGAAGCCCCGCTGCTTGAGGGAGAAAGTGCGATCGATGCGAAACAAAGGCAGTTATTTTATTTAAATATGAACTGGTTTATGCAAACATTACTGGAGCGGAAGGACCGCATGAGTATGGGGGCAAGCCTTGAGGTTCGTGTTCCATTTAGTGATCATCGGCTTGTGGAATACGCCTACAATATTCCGTGGAAGATGAAACATCATGGTGATTTGGAAAAAGGACTGCTGCGAGAGGCCTTGCGAGGAATTTTGCCAGATAAAGTATTGTTTAGAAAGAAAAATCCTTATCCAAAAACGTTCCATCCTCAATATACTGCCGGTGTGAAGAAGTGGATGAAGGAGATTATTGCTGACACCCAATCTCCGCTGTTTGATCTCTTCGACCGCAATGAAATCATGCAGCTGAATGATTCAGGGGGAACGTCGCTCAATACGCCGTGGTTCGGCCAGCTGATGGCGGGACCGCAATTGATCGCTTATTTATGTCAGATTAACCATTGGCTGAAAACCTATCAGATTAGTATAAAATAGAATCCATTTCATAATCGCTCTTTTTAAACCGCCTAGAAATGGTACAATATAAGGTTCTTTTCCGAAAAGGTTCAAAATGAATTCTTATCCAGCATATTTTAGTTTCGGTTTTTAAAGAAGTTTGATCATTTTCTAGCAGTGTTGCTCCACAATCGCTCCCGTTTATTGAATTTGAGTTATGTTCCGTCGTTTTTAATAGGAGAATGGGGGTGGGGGAACCACTCGCTTTCCACGGGGAAGACGGCAAGCCTTCTCGGCCTCCCACCCCCCATTTCGATAATGAAATTAACGGAACCATCTTAATGAAAATAGGAGTTATATAAGTCTAGAGAATAGGTGCTTCAACGGATCCCCTATGTAGTCCTGTTCTACTCCTAATCAGGTATTCATTATATAAAAAAATCGGAGGCGGTGTCTTTGCGATAGTCATTTGAATAATTGTCCAAATGGAAGGGTCATTTTGAGATGATTTCGAAAAAACATATGGCAAGGGGAGAGGGCCCCACTTCCCCTTCTCCACTCAAACATCTCGAAATCGAGTCTTCCGCAAACTGCTCCTTAACCTAATAAAAGTGATTTCAAATTTCCTACTTGACTGGACTTTTAGGAGGTACTTCCTTTTTTTCGGGTTGAATCCCTTGGGGACAAGGGGCTTAAAATATGAAATTTCTCCATAGTAAAATCCGCACAAATGCGTGCGGATTTTACTATGGAGAAATTTGACGGGGGAGAGGCAAAAGGATACGCTTAGAGGCGGATATTATTTTATTAAAAAGATGGGGGAACGGCGATGAGAAAACTAACAACGATTCTCATAATCATCCCGTTTCTTCTTTTGGGCGCGCTTACGACAGAGGCCGTTGAAAAAGAAGAGCGAACATGGCAGGGGGAAAGCGTCTATCATATTATGGTAGATCGATTTATGAACGGTAGTAACAGCAATGACCACAACGTTGATCCAAAAGACCCGAAAGCCTATCATGGCGGGGATTTGCAAGGGATTATAGAGAAGCTTGATTATATTAAAAAAATGGGCTTTACGACAATTTCCCTCTCCCCGATTATGGCGAATCAGCCAGGTGGTTTTCATGGCCACTGGGTAGAAGATTTTACCTCGGTTGAGGAGCATTTCGGTACATTAGCGGATGCCAAGCGGCTGGTAGAAGAAGTACATAAGCGTGACATGAAGATTCTGTTTGAGTTCATTGTCAATTACACAGGTCAGCAGCACCCGTGGCTGAATGAGCAGCAAAAGGCAGACTGGTTTCAAGATGAATCACCACAGGAACAGGAGGGGGAAGGCTGGAAGTCAGGGCTGCCTGATTTGAACACAGCGAACCCGGAAGTTAAACAATATTTATTTGAGGCTGCTGAATTTTGGATTACAGAGACAGGAGTAGATGGATTTTGGTTAGACAGTGCGGGAGAGGTTTCTAAAGAATTTTGGTCGGATTTTTCTCAACATGTGAAGACGGTTGACGAGGATTTCTTCTTACTAGGAGAAGTTCAAAGTGGTGACATTCAAACGATCGCTAGTAATCAATCCACAGGGCTCGATGCTTTTATGAGTGTTCCATTCTCCCAATCAGCATCCGAAACCTTCAAACAGGCGGGACAGCCATTGAATGAATTGTACTCCGTTTGGGAGCAAAGCAAACAGCAGGAAAACGCTCCAAAACTGATGGTGAACGTCCTTGATCATGCTAGTAGTGAACGGTTTACTAGGATGGCCGTTGAAGCTGGTCATAATCCAATCACACGCTGGAAGTTGGGGTTAACCTATCTGTTTACCTCTCCGGGAATTCCTTCCGTGTTGTATGGTTCAGAAATTCCTCTTGATGGCGGAGAACCGCCAGCTAATTTAGGTATGATGAATTTTAAAGTGCAGAATGAGGAGCTTAACCGTTATCTTGAAAAGTTGAATTCGATTCGAAAAGAATTTCCAGCGATCACCAAAGGGGACTTTGTTGAGCTCTACAATAAGGATGGATTAGCTGTATTCAAGCGAACATATGAGGATCAAACGATGGTGATTGCAATTAACAACTCGACAAAAACAAGAGTCGCCAATCTGACCAATCTTCCTGGGGATATGCAAATGCGGGGACTAATGCTCGATGGCCTTGTCCGCCCATCTGATCAAGGAGTCTACAAGCTTGGTATGGATCGTGAAACGGCAGATATCTTTGTGATTGAACCAGACCAGGGACTGAATTGGGCATTTATAAGTTTTGCGGGAGGAATTTTCCTGCTGTTTGTTGCCGGGGTCATTGTCGTTAGTGTGAAGAACAGGCAGAGCGATAAATCGTAAGCGTACAGATTTTGCAAAAAATTACTGGAACACAATCAAACCGATCTGGATGAGAAAAAGAAGCATTGGCTAACACATGTTGGCCGATGCTTCTTTTTGTTCCTATTTAGGTGGGGCGTTTAGGAAGAACAAGGCAATTGTTCCCGGACCGGCATGGGCACCAATCACGGCACCGATCATATCAATTTCCACATGACTGGCCCCGCATTCAGATTTGATTAAGTCAGCTAGTTTTTCAGCGGTTTCAAGGTCGTCACCGTGACTGATGGCAATCCGCTGCTGCTCCAAATGCTGGCCTCTCTCCTGCATGACTTCAACCATTCGTTTCAATACTTTTTTGGAGCCGCGGATCCTTTCTAAGGGAACGAGTTTCCCGTCCTCCACGTGCAGGAGAGGTTTAATTTTTAATAGACTGCCGACAAAGGCGGCTGTTTTGCTCACGCGGCCTCCACGGTATAAGTATTCGAGGTCATCGACTGTGAAAATATGTTCCATATGTTCGATATAGTAACGGCTGAGTTCCATAACTTCATTGAAAGATCCGCCATTCTCAGCTAATTCAGCGGCTCTGATGGCAATGAGACCGTAGCCTAAAGAGGCAGCTTTTGTATCGATGACTTCAAACTGGGAATCGGGATACTCTTCTTTAATTTCCTGTTCAATCATCTTAGCCGTTTGGTAGGTGCCTGAAAGTTCTGAAGAGAGGGCGTAATAAATAAAAGGCTGACGGTTCTCAACATAGTTGAGGAAGGTGTCCCGAAATAGTTTTGGCGAAACTTGTGAAGTCTTCGGTGCTTCCCCCTCCTTCATAAGTTTATAAACCTCTTTAGGGGTGATCGTTTGTCCGTCCTGATATTCCTGGTCACCAATGGTTACTCCAAGCGGAACTCGATCCAGATTATATTTATGTAGCGTTTCTTGTGATAGGTCACTGGCTGAGTCACATAGGATTTGAATACTCATGGTTATCACCTGCATTCTTTTAAATTTGTTACGTTAAGTTTAGAGTGAAGAGACTGGTTAGTCAAAGCATATTCGAAAAGATGGGATTATTGTCGTTCTTTTATGGGAATCCATAAATAAAGGCTTGATTTTAGCTCATCCCGGTGGTAAAAAAGAATAGTGTTATATGAATGGCAAGGAGGTTGCTATGTTTTCATTTGAATTTAGACGAATCATAATTGTTATTTTTGGGGCAGTACTTAATGCGATTTCATTGAACTTCTTTCTAATAGAAGCAAATGTGTATGCAAGTGGGTTTACTGGGGTAGCCCAGTTAATGACGAGTATACTGCAAGACTTTTTTAATGTATCGGTTGCCAGTACTGGTCTTATTTTATTTATTCTTAACATACCTGTTGCGATTCTAGGCTGGTTTAAGGTTGGGAAAGGGTTTACGGTCTACAGTGTCATCTCTGTAGCCTTTACAACTCTTTTTCTTGAACTTATCCCAGTGATGCAGCTGTCAGAAGATATCATCCTGAATGCTGTATTTGGCGGTGTAATCGGTGGTGTTGGTGTTGGGATCACTCTGAAATGGGGTGCTTCTACTGGCGGCCTCGATATTATTGCGATGATTTTATCGCGTATGAAAGACCGCCCAATCGGAATTTACTTCCTGATCATTAACAGTGTGATTATTGCGGTAGCCGGTATTTTGTACTTACCGGAAAATGCTTTATATACTCTTCTGACACTCTATGTCACAACACGAGTCATTGATGCGGTCCATACTCGTCACGAGAAGCTGACAGCAATGATTATTACGAGCAAAGCAGCAGATTTAGAAAGAGCTATTCATGCTAAAATGGTAAGAGGGATCACGACACTACCTGCAAAAGGGGCATTTACCCAGCAGGACAAGAATATGCTTGTAATGGTTATTACAAGGTATGAGTTGTATGATTTGCAGCACATTATTACAGAGGAAGATCCTCAGGCCTTTACTAATATTGTGCAGACGACCGGCATATTTGGCTTTTTCAGAAGAGATGACAAATAACTGCAGGGGAATTACCAAAAGGATGTGATGATGCTGAAGAAGCTGTCGCCTATCATGATAGGACTTATGATCATATTATTAGTGGCATGTTCAGAATCAAATTCGGATTCAACTTCAGGTGGGGATGAGGAAGTGAACAAGAAGGATCAACCCGTTGGAAATGAGGCTCCTCAGTACAATGTGATGCCTTTCATTGAACAACTTGCGTTTGATGCCAGCGTAAAAGCGGATGAGAATCAAGTTAATGTCCAATTCTCATTAACGAATGGAGCGGAAGAAGCAGTGATTCTCGGGTTTAAATCCAGCCAACTGTACGAAATCACCATAGTAAACGAGGCAGGGGAAAAGGTCTATAAATATTCTGAGGGTCAAATGTTTGCTCAAAGCCTGACGACGAAGGAGCTGCAGCCTGGTGATAAGCTTAAGGCTGAGGAGCTTGTGAAGAAGGAATTGCCTGACGGCCAATATGAAGCGAGGATGACATTTTTAGTGGCCACGATTAATGATCAGCCTCTTGAATCCCGTCCCTTTCAAATTACAAAACCTTTTGCGATAGGTGAAGAGGTTGAATCAAATCCTGACACTGGATCGGGTAAGAAAGCAGCGGATGATAATTCAGCCGATGCTGGAGTAAGTCTTGATGTGGTCGGTGAGGTTTTTCGTAACTTTACGTTAACGGGTGAAAATGGTCAGTATGAAGTAACTGGAGAAGCCAGTGTTCGTAAAGGGAAGTTTTATTATAGTGTAGATGACGGGCATAATGTGCTAATTGACAGCAAGGCCGTTAAAGTAGAAAAGGCAGCTCCTGAATGGGCTGAGTTTACGATCCAATTGGACATTCCTAAAGATAAGCTTCCTGAACAAGGTGCTCTCGTGATGACGATTTATCAATTGGACGAAAATGGCCAGCCTGTTAACCTGAATTATGTTCCTTTAGAAAATTTCGGTTAGAAAGGTAAAGAAAAAGGCTGAGATGTCGGATGTGGAATCCAACGTTTCAGCCTTTTGTCATTAATAACCTTTTTCTGTAAGCAGTCCTTCTACTTTAGGTGTCAGAGCTTCCCAGTCTGCATCAGGTAATTTATTTACCGTAATGAAGTTCTGAAAGCCAAATACATTATCGACACCCTCAAGTGCCATTAATTCATTCATTACATCATGATCGCTGGTTTGTCCAGGCATTACAGATACACTGCCGTCTCCTTTGAAAATAAGAGAATCAGTTGTGAATTTGCGTGCGTTCGGGTTCGGTGTTTCTTCAACTTTGATAGCCATAAAAAAGTCCCTCCTCTACTACTTGTCTCACCTATTTTAGCAGAAAAAGCTCCTGCACAAAACTGACAGCATAACGTTTGCATTAATTATTGTCCTTTATGGTACAATGATATCACTTTAAGGGAGGGGTTAAATGGAGAATAAATTGATAGATGTGCTTCAACCCATCAAGGATAATGATTTTATATTGCCTGAGGGGAAGAGCCTGCAAGAACTTACAACTCTGATGCTTCAAAGGATTGGCGTTGTTCATCCTGTTCTCCGTGATGATTTGATACACCAGATTATTACGGCCTTCATTGAACGTGGCCATTATAACAATGAACAGGTAAAGAACATTCTACAATCCGTTTTAAATAAAAATTATTTATTTTATCGAATAGGAACCTCAAAGAAGGAAGAGGACGCTGTCTTTAAGAGAAGTTTCTCCGTTTTGCTCATTCCGCCGATAATGAAAAGGCACCGTGAACAGCCCTTTCTAAAGGAAGAAGAGATACACAGGGTATGGGATAACTTAAAAAAATATATGCAGCAGGAATCGGACCATAGAGGATATGTTCCTGGTAAAGGTTGGGCCCACGCGATGGCTCACGCTGCTGATGCCCTTGAGAGTGTGGCTGCCTGTGATGAAATTACATCGGAGGAAGTTAAACAGATGCTTCCGATCATTCGAACACAATTTTTAATTGATCAGCCTTATTTATTTGATGAAGAGGAACGTATGGTTACGGCGATTTTAACGATGTTTAAAAAAATCGAACGTCAGGAACGTCTGGAATGGGTTGAAACGCTGCTCTATATTCGCGAGAGCTGGGATAACCCAAATGAAGATATTATTATTAATAACTGTAAACATTTATTACGTGCTCTCTACTTCAGAGTTCTTGAAGGGGATTACAGTCAGCTGCGCCATGTCGTAGAGAATCTGCTCCGTGAATTACGGAAGCAGGAGGCCTACTAATTAACTGAATTTGAAAAAAGGACCAGACCCGGTAAAAGGGTCTGGTCCTATTTGAATCGTCAGCGCATGTTCTGGTGATCGCTGTCAAGCTTCTGTTCTAACTGCTGTAGCTGTTGTTTCTCTTCTTGAGAACATTGGCTATATGCAGATTGAATCGCTTGCTTGGCTGCTTGCATATCTTGTGCATTCGCAGTATGACCACCATTCTGGCGTCTGTTTTGTGTGAAACGGCTAACAGCTTGTTTGGCATTCTCAAATAAGGAATTTTCCATTTTTAAAAGCCTCCTACCGTGTGCTGGTCAGCTTCGATTTCCTTACGCTTAGCATCAGTCAGCCTCTTGGGCTCCATTTGACTCTCTTCAAATGGTTTAACTTCCACCCAGCGTTTGTCTTCCTTTTGCTTTTTCTCATCCATGACAAGTCCCTCCTGTCACTAAAAAAAGCCTGAACGCTTTCTTTCGCGTCCAAGCTTAGTATGGCTTGATGCTCCATAACTACTCGAGGTAAAAATTAACTTACATTGCTTTCGATTGCAGTTGTAAGTAATTACTTAGAAACTCTGCAATGCCATTGTTTTCATTCGTACCCGCAACGTGATTGGCTCTGTTTTTCAGCTCATCAATCGCATTTCCCATCGCCACGCCAACACCAGCATAATCAATCATTTCAAAGTCATTATCTTCATCTCCAAACGCGATAATGCGCTCCTTGGGAATATGATAATAATGAGAAATTTTTTCTAAACCAACGGCTTTGTTCATACCGGCACGGACAATTTCAATGACATGCCATGGTGCTCCCCATTTTCTATGTTCAATAATAGAGGCATGTACATCCAGTTCGTCACGTAAGGCTTGGATTTTATCTTCTTCCGGGTGGATAAGCAGGGAGGTCGGGTCTTCCGTCAGATTGGCTTGTAAACGGCCGATCGTGATCGGGTTATCATCGGTTGTATGGAAAATTTCCATGATTTCTTCGTCGTGCTGATCTAAGTACACCTCATCTTTTACTTCGGCAAGAATGTTTTTTACACCAAGTTCGTGACAAGTATGAATAATCTTATGAGCAGTGCGAACAGATAATGGGGAGTGCAAGGCATCCCAGCGCTTATCCTTCGGGTGGTGGATTAAGGCACCGTTAAAGTTAACCATTGGAGTGTTTAACCCTAATTCGTGATAAAAATCAATACTAGCACGATGCGGGCGTCCTGTTGCGATGCATACGATATGTCCTTGTTCGATCGCAGTAAGAACCATCGTTTTCGTCTCTGGACTGATCGTTTTTTCATCTGTTAATAACGTTCCATCTAAATCAAGAGCAATTAAGTGCTGTTCCGTCATTTTCTTCACCTCATTTATGTATCGTCAATTCTAGCGAGTATAATGGATATATGTAAACAAATACTATCACGAAAACCTAATACTTTCCAAGCAAACATATGCAGTGTTACGATTATCTATAGTGTATACCATAATTATTAGCTTAATCTTAACAGAAGGTAAAGAATCAACAAGAAAGGACTCGAGAAAAATGATTGGCATCTATAGAGAGCGTTATAAACAAATCCCTGTGCTGGTAATTGTAGACGGTATGAAAAAAGACGAAGCGTTGCCTGTGTTTACATATTTCCACGGTTTTACATCAGCCAAAGAGCATAACCTTCCGCAAGCTTATTTGCTGGCTGAGAAAGGATATCGTGTAATCTTGCCGGATAGCCTCTACCATGGAGAAAGGGAAAACGGAATTTCCAAACACACATTAAATTTTAAATTTTGGGATATTGTGAATCAAAATTTGCAGGATTTACAAGCTATAAAAGAGGAGCTTGACCGCCGAAATCTAGTGAAAGACCATCGCTTTGGCGTGGGCGGAACATCTATGGGCGGTGTTACGACAAGCGCGGCCTTAACACTTTATCCTTGGATTCAGTCGGCTGCTGTAATGATGGGGTCACCCAAACTTGTCGACTTCGCTAAAAAGTTAATCCAGGATGTTGAAAAGACAGGGATTGAGCTGCCGATTGGTGAAGATGAATTGGATGAGCTTTATCAGTCGCTGCAAACCATTGATTTATCTACACAGATGGACAAACTGCGAGGCCGGCCATTGTTTTTCTGGCATGGTGATGCTGATCCAGTTGTACCGTTTGAGCATTCGTATGATTTCTATAATCATGCAATTGAATATTATAAAAACCCTGAAGATATTCAGTTTCTCCGCGAAGCGGGTCGTGACCATAAGGTAAGCCGTTTTGCCATTAAAGAAATGGTGAACTGGATTGAAATTGTTCTCTAGCAAGGTTTAGTGGTTTAATCTTTGTGAAAATATGTTTATAATAAGGTATGAATTTTATTTATGTGAAGGGGGAAGTATTTGTGGATACAGCACTTGAAGAAAATATCATGGGTGCCCTTGAGAATGTGATTGACCCTGAACTTGGGATTGATATCGTAAATCTCGGCCTCGTATATGGTGCCGACATGGATGATAATGGAAATACAACAGTAACAATGACATTAACAGCAATGGGCTGCCCATTAGCGGGTCATATCGAACAAGATGTAAAGCGAGTCCTTGCTGATCTTCCGGAAGTAAACGAAATAACCGTGAATATTGTTTGGAATCCGCCTTGGACGAAGGACCGTATGAGTCGTTATGCTAAAATAGCTCTCGGTATTCCGGATTGATCCAGAAGGAATGCCCCTGCCCTTTTAAGGCAGGGGTTTTTTCGTAAAAAAAGCATATGCCAACGCTGAACTACCCCGCACCTGCGGGGCAAAAAAGGATGAATGCCCATGTCACAAGCGCCTGTTTTTCAAATCGTTGGCTATAAAAATAGTGGGAAGACAACGGTTTTATGCGAACTCATTGAATACGGGTCTTCTATGGGAGAGCAAGTAGCTTCTATTAAGCGGCACGGCCATCATCAGCCGCTTGAACCGATGCACGAGCATACAGATAGTTATCAATTACAAAAAGCTGGTTCATTTTTAACAGGGATAGATAGCTCAGGTACGTTCCAATTAGAATTCAATCATAACCAATCGTTCCCACTCCAGCGGCTCATCGACTTGTATCAAACCTTTGACCCGGATTTAATTATAGTGGAAGGATACAAACAAGAAAGCTATCGAAAAGCCGTGATTATAAAAGACGAAGCAGATCTTGCTCTTCTGCAATTGGATGGGGTGCAGTTCGTTCTGACTTGGAATAAAGAGTGGACGAGCCATCTCGACATTCCGGTATTTACGATGGAGCAATGGAAACAATCAATTAGATCTATTTATGAGATGATAAAGAGGGAGGGCAGAGAATGAGTAAGCTATTCTGCATAACAGACGACCCTATCTCAGTAGAGGAGGTTGTCCAGCTTGTCTCAAGGCGTGAGGCGGGAGCAATCAATACGTTTATTGGGACAGTACGAGAATTTACATACGGAAAGCGAACGCTTCATCTAGAATATCAAACGTATCGTTCCATGGCTGAAAAGAAACTTGAGCAATTAGGTGTGGAAATTGAAGAGCGCTGGCCTGAGGCGAAGACGGCGATTGTCCACCGAGTTGGCCGCTTAGACATAGAAGATGTTGCTGTTGTTATTGCTGTCTCGACCCCGCATCGGGCGGATTCTTATGAAGCAAGCCGCTATGCCATTGAGCGGATTAAAGAGATGGTTCCGATCTGGAAAAAGGAACATTGGGAAGATGGGGATGCATGGATCGGGGATCAAACAGAAACGAACCCATACCCTGAGGGCGCACCGCAAAAGGAGGATTTGAAGTGAATCGAATACTATTATTCGCCGGATTACAAGAGAAGGCGGGGCAGGAAAGTATTGAACTGGATGCTGTAGGGAAAACAGTCGAAGAGATTAAAAAGA
Source organism: Halobacillus naozhouensis (assembly GCF_029714185.1). Classification (NCBI taxonomy): domain Bacteria; kingdom Bacillati; phylum Bacillota; class Bacilli; order Caryophanales; family Bacillaceae; genus Halobacillus; species Halobacillus naozhouensis. Next base: position 1,393,202 of record NZ_CP121671.1, read on the forward strand.
AGATTGGCCAGCAGTATCAACTTGATCGTCTTCATGAAGCCATGACGGCAGTCAATGAAGAATATGCAGCCCATGATTATAAAATTGCTGATGGAGATGTGATTGCCTTTATTCCTCCGGTAAGCGGAGGGTAAAACCAAATTGATGCATCCTCGTTAGACATGGCGAGCTATATCCTAAATAAGGAGAAAGCAGGTGTAAGGCAGCCCGCTTTCTCCTTTTCATTTTATAGAAATATCAATACTAGCCCTCCAACGATAAAACAATAGATCGCGAAGTATTTTAAGTTTCCGTGCTCCATAATGTTCATGAACCATTTCAATGAAATGTAAGAAGCAAAAATCGAAGCGATAAAAGCTAACAGGTAAGGCAGCCAAAGGGTTGATAGGTCGCTTCCCATTAAATCGCCAATTGATAAAAGCATCGTTCCTAAACTAACCGGAATATATAATAGGAACGAGAATCGCAGAGCCGTCTGCTGTTTCATGCCAAGCAGCATGGCTGCTACGATCGTTGCCCCTGAACGGCTGATGCCGGGAGTTAAGGCAACTGCCTGAGCTAACCCTACGATCAGTGCGTCCTTCCACGTCAACATCCCGTCACTTTTGACACCTCGAATATTGCGAATGATCCAAAGTGCAAACCCGGTGATGATCAGAGCTATCGCTACAACTTCAACTGTCTTTAATTGATCAAACACATCTTTGAATAGCACTCCCAGGACGCCTGCTGGCACAGTCCCGATGAATAAATAGAGAACAAAGTCAAAGTCATCTTTTTGCCGAGAATCCTTGGTAATCAAATAACCAATTCCATTTTTAAATAAGCGGACAATATCGTCCCAGTAGATCATAAAGACGGCGATGAGTGACCCGAAGTTCACGAGTACTAAAAAGTCTAATCCCTCAATTTTCAAGTTCATCAAATGTTGGACAATGACGAGGTGACCACTCGATGAAATCGGGATCGGTTCTGTAATCCCCTGGAATAACCCGAGAAATAAATACTTCACTATAAGCAAAAATTCTTCCATTTATGTATCCTCCTTAGTCAGCAAAAAGGTAAGCGGCTTATGGATGGCCAATCTTCTTTTTAAAAGGGCACGAGACCGCTCATCCCCACATTATACAATAAAAAAACGCTGCTTATAATAGTACATAAGCAGCAGCGTTTTTCTCGAACTATTTAAGCCTCTTCTTTAATTAAACCTTCACCTAGTGCAAAAGCTGTTCCACTGAACACAATCGTCATTACCACCGTTTGAAGGAAAGAAAAATCTGATTGCGTCATATTACTAATGACATATGCAGCCATCAGGCTTAATAGGAAAGCCCAAACCACTGTCCACACAAAACGCATAATAGTCACCTCATTTTTTAGACAATCTGTAATCATTTTATCAGAGTCCTGCTGAAAAATAAATATGGAATCGCTTAATTAAGCATGAGGCGAGCCATTCCCGAATAAAATGTTAGGTGAGAAGGGGGAGTACAGACATGGCTTCTGTTTTATATAATTGCTTTCACTGGATTGGTTATCATTGCATCCAGCACTTGCTTCAAGAGGGGAAAGAAGTAGTAGGGATCGACAAAATAGATACAGCACTAAAAGAACATTTGTATATGAATGTTGGCAGAAACAGCAATTTTCAGCATTTTAATACATCGGAGGATCGTGAAAATCATAGTCATCAATCAGATGAAGATCAGCGTCTTTATATTTATAATGATATGATCGAGTTTTGCCCGACTGGGCGCACGTCGAACCGATTGTGTGTGGAGCTCCCTGTCTTATATGGAGAATGGATGGATGTCGAGGCAGATACGTATGAAGAATTTTGTGAGGATATGGAAAAGTCAAAAGCAGTTTATGTAGGGGATTATCTCCAGAAAATATTTTATTACGTTCGTAACGGTGATGTCCTGCAATTAAATGAGAAGCGGTTTTCCCGCGGTTCCTTAGCAGGAGAGAAAGATAAACAGAACTTGGAAAATGTTTGGAAAACGTATCAGCAATATAAACAAACCGTCGATCATTTTACTTTATAAGAAGATTGCGTTTACTTTCCTTGCGAAAAACATGTAAGATAAAGGAGGTGAATGAAGAAAAGTAGGAGTGCTTTCTCTTGAGGATATATTCTAGTTTACTAATTCTAATTCTGGCACTGATGATGCTGACAGGGTGTCAGTATGCGTTTGTGTCTGGTCATACAGATAAAGTCGGCATGCTTGTAGAGACCACAATTCACGATCAAGCGTGGGGGCAGCAAGGATATAAAGGTTTACAATTGATCCAGGAAGAGTATGGGGTCGACGTGTACTTCAAGGAAGGGGTAAAAACAGCACCGCAGACTGCTCAGGCTGTAGCTGAACTGGTCGATAAAGGTGTCACCGTCATCTTTGGTCATAGCAGTGTGTATGGGAATTATTTTAGGGATCTTCATGAAGCCTACCCCGATGTACACTTTATTTACTTTAATGGGCAATTTTCCGCCGACAATGTAACCAGTTTAAACTTTAGTGCAGATGCTATGGGGTTTTTTGGCGGCATGATAGCCGGTGAAATGACGGAAACGAATAAGGTCGGTTTAGTGGCAGCATTCGAATGGCAGCCTGAGGTAGAGGGGTTCTATGAAGGAGTTAAATTTCAAAATCCTGACGCCAAAGTAGACATTGCTTTTACAAATAGCTGGGAAGACACGGAAAAAGCGCTGGCTTTATACAGGCAAATGGAAGAGGATGGAGCGGATGTGTTTTACCCGGCCGGCGACATCTTTAATATTCCTATGATCCAGGCAGCTCAGGACGATGGACACTATGCAATTGGTTATGTGACAGACCAATCTTCTATAGCCCGGAATACGGTGTTGACTAGTACAGTACAGCGCGTTGATCGCGTCTATAATATTGCCATGAACCGTTATGTGGAAGGAGAACTTCCAGGGGATGTCCTGAGCTTTGACTTTCAGGAAGGTACCATTGAGATGGGAACTTATAGCCCTATGGTTCCTGAAGACTTTCAAAAGAAGATGGAGAAGGTCGTTCAAAAATATAAAGAAATAGGACGACTTCCTGGTCAATAGAGCTCAGAAGCTGACACGCCTCTGAGCTTTATTTTGTTGGGATAGATAACTGAGGTGCGTCCATTCTGATCTGATCGTAAGGGGTGTTTATTTCTTAAATTTTTTTACGATTGGCTGCACTAAGGGGGAAACGGCTTTCCAGGTTTGTTGTACCTCTTTGGCCAAGGACATCCAGTCTGGCTGCTGATCTTCCTTATTTACGGATTCACTGGGTTGCTTTGTCTCTTCAGAGTGGTCATTGGATGAATGCTTACTGCCCCACATGAAGGAATCAAAAGACGAAGGGTTTTCTTTCTTCATTATTTCATCACCTCCCCTTATACGGTATGCGAAAAACATAGGGACTGTAGAAGCGAGGTGCCTAGCAATACTCCTATTTTGATAACTTGCAGAATAAAAAGATATGAATTAAAATTAGTACCAAGTCATAATATTTGATATAAGGTCTTGTTCAGTTGTGGGTGAAATTAAACAGAGAGGTCACTTCTCAACGTGTATAGATTTGAACAAGTACTAGAAGATACCTTTAAGGGGATGAAAATATGAATGCTGGAATCATCGGAACGGGTCATTATGTGCCAGAAAAGGTACTGACCAATCATGACATGGAGAAAATTGTGGATACTAGTGATGAATGGATTCGGACACGTACCGGAATAGAAGAAAGAAGAATTGCATCTGATGATATGGACACATCTGATCTTGCGTTTCGTGCCGCAGAAGATGCTCTTAAGGATGCAGATGTGAAAGCTGAGGATTTGGACATGATTTTAGTGGCTACAGTTACACCTGATCAGCCTTTTCCGTCTGTCTCCAACATGCTTCAGCATCGTTTAGGAGCAACAAAAGCAGCATCTATGGATGTAGCTGCAGCATGCTCAGGCTTTATGTATGGTCTTATTACAGCTAAGCAGTTTATCGAAAATGGAGCTTATGAAAATGTCCTTGTTATCGGGGTTGAAAAACTTTCTAAAATCACGAACTGGGAGGACAGAAATACGTGTGTTCTTTTCGGTGATGCAGCCGGAGCCGCTGTCGTAGGCCCTGTAAGTGATGACAAAGGAATTCTTTCCTTTGAACTAGGCTCAGAAGGCAGTGGAGGACCTCATTTGTATCAAGGTAAAGAAGATGATTTACTTTATATGAATGGAAGAGAAGTTTTCAAATTTGCCGTTAGACAAATGCCTGAGTCTTCAGTAAATGTCGTGAAGAAAATTGGTCTGAGTGAACAGGATGTAGATTATCTCATTCCACACCAGGCTAATATTCGCATTATGGAAGCAGCCAGACAGCGACTTGGTGTTCCGGAAGAGAAAATGGCTACAGCCGTGAAGCGGTATGGGAATACATCATCAGCTTCGATTCCGCTGGCTTTGTCAGAAGAAGTAAAAGCAGGTAAAATAAAAGAAAATGATCTTGTCGTACTTGTAGGATTTGGTGGCGGACTTACTTGGGGCGCCGTTGCACTCAGGTGGGGTAAGTAATCAAGGAGGAATATAGTTATGGATAAACGTCGTGTCGTCATTACCGGCATGGGTGCAGTCACACCTGTCGGTAACTCAGTCGAAGAAATGTGGAAAAATATTAAAGCCGGTCAGTCAGGCGTTGGTGAAATCACCAAGGTGAATAAAGAAGATTACCCTGTCAGTGTTGCGGCTGAATTAAAGGATTTCGACCCATCGTCATACATTGATCGCAAGGAAGTACGCCGGATGGATCCTTTTGTCCAATATGCAATGGTCGCTTCACACATGGCTGTTGAGGATGCCGGGTTAGAAATTAATGAGGACAATGCAGATAGAACGGGTGTATGGATTGGTTCAGGGATTGGCGGAATGAACACGTACGAATCACAGTTTGAAACCTTTCAGAAAAAAGGGTACCGTCGTGTCAGCCCATTCTTTATTCCGATGATGATTCCGGATATGGCTGCTGGACAAGTTTCGATTGCACTTGGAGCCAAGGGAATTAACTCCTGTACGGTAACAGCATGTGCCTCAGGAGCTAACTCGATCGGTGATGCTTTCAAAGTGATACAACGTGGAGATGCGGATATTATGGTAACAGGCGGAACTGAAGCCCCTATGAATAAGATGTCCTTTGCTGGATTCGCTTCAGCCCGGGCGCTTTCTTTAAATGAAGACCCGAATACAGCCAGCCGTCCTTTTGATCAGAATCGAGATGGTTTCGTCATGGGCGAAGGCGCAGGCATTTTAGTTCTGGAAACACTTGAATCTGCTAAAAAACGTGGCGCAAAAATCTACGGAGAACTGACAGGCTACGGTGCCACTGGGGATGCTCACCACATTACCGCTCCTGCGCCAGAAGGAGAGGGAGCAACACGTGCTATGAAACAGGCACTGGATGATGCGGATATCGCCCCTGAATCCGTTGATTATGTAAATGCCCACGGAACATCAACAGATCTTAATGATAAATTTGAAACGATCGCAGCGAAGTCTGTCTTTAAAGATCATGCCTACAATTTATCAATGTCCTCAACGAAGTCGATGACAGGACACTTATTGGGGGCTGCTGGAGCGGTAGAATCGATTATTTCGCTGTTGGCTATTAATGAAGGGATTATGCCGCCTACCATTAATTATGAAACACCGGATCCTGAATGTGACCTTGACTATGTACCGAATGAGGCTCGGGAGAAAGTGCTGGATATTGTTATGAGCAACTCTCTCGGTTTCGGAGGTCATAACGCATCACTTATTTTCAAAAAATATAATGATTAACGAAAGAGAAATCCCAATGTCATATGACATTGGGATTTCTTATTGGTCCGTTTATGAAGTGTGAGTACAGTTCTTTTTTTATTCAAGGAACTCTTGTATGGTTTGAGCCGTTTCCTGCTCATCGTGTGCAAGTACCAGTCCAACCGGGTAAGGCTTGCGCTGGTTCCGTACATTATCATCTGTTGGAATAGATAATGTCTCAATATCCTTAGGTGGATTTAGTATAAAATCCTTTCCGAGCGATAGAATCTTAGAAGTTCCCAGGTTTGTATCTACATACGGCTGCAATGTACCGATCAAACGTGGTGCTTTCAATACCCCACTGAATGACAGAAGTTCATCTTTTAATAGTTTAATAACTTTTTGCTGTCGTTCAACACGGGCAAAGTCACCTCTGGCATCCCCTCGATAGCGGGCATATCCAAGCAGCTCGTCCCCGTTAAGTCGCTGGGTACCTGCTTTAAGATCGATGTTTGTGTCTTTTCCGCCGTTATAGTGCATATCCTTTTCAATATCAACTTTTACACCATTTGGAGCTAGTGTATTTACAATGTGTGTAAAGCCGTTAAAGTCAATAATAGCGTAATATTCAGGTTTTACCCCGAAGTTCTCTACAATCGTCTTTCGAAGTAGTTCGGGCCCGCCAAACGCAAAGGCGGCGTTAATTTTGTTATATCCATGACCCGGAATATTAACATAGGTATCCCTCATGATCGAAACAAGTTTGGCTGTCTCATTTTCAGGATCATATTGGGCAATCATAATCGTATCAGACCTAGGTGTTTCACTGCCTCGCTGGTCAACACCCAGCAGCAGGACATTGGTTACACCGTCATGATTGTCAATGCCTTTAAATGCTTCTTTATATTTACTAGACATTTCTTCTAGTTGAACTTCTCCATCTTCTCCGGATACTTTTCCAAGGGAGTCCTGTTTTCCCATCATATATTCATAACCTGCATAACCTATAGATGTAATAAAAATTAGGAGTAATGCAGCTACGAACACCCTTTTCTTGCGTAGACGCCTTTTCCGTCTGCGCGTGGAGCGTTTAGCTGTCATACATCATCATCCTTTCTTAATGAAAGCTCCTCCATTAAATTTACCTGTAATTTCGATTGAAGTAAAGGGGAATTATGTATGAAATGCTCGATTATTGGAAGGCATGTCCACTTGCTGACTTTCATACTATAAATAAAGGAACAAAGGTCGGGAGGACAAGCAATGGGACGGTGGTTGTTATTTTTAACTGGTTTTGGGTTTTCAGTGGCAGGCGGAACCGTGACGATAACCTATTTAAACATGATTCCTGCTGGTTTAAGCTGGATCGAATTCTTACTTTTTATCAGGTCCCGTCCAGAGTGTTATCTGTTTCCGCTGGGAATATTATTGGTATCCCTTGCACTCTTATTAATGAATGATTCCTTTACTAAATAATGGTTTGAAAGAATAAAAAAGCCAGTATTGGTCATAATGTAACCTAAAGAGATCACTGTAAGAAAGTGAGGGTGCACGATGCTATATATGCACGATTTATGGGTTAACTGGTTTGAAGGAGAAGAGAATGGTTATAACGTATGCCGATTTCACGAGTGGCGTAAGGAGGATGGAATTGAGATTGTAGACCAAATTCCGCTGCTGCTCGTAGAAGAACAGCTTTATGAAAGTATTGAGAATGATCTGCAGGATTTACCCATGTCACTACTTCAAGATGTACAAAAAAGAACTTACATGAAGAGGAACCAAGAGCGACATACCATTGAATATGCTGCCGTTGTGACAAATGGGCACGATGTCATAGTATTTGATACCTTGGGGTACACACTTCCTGTTAAAAAAAGCAGGTTAATCCCGAGACAAGAACGACTGGTCTTTGAAATGGTCCAAGGCAAAAAGCCAGCTACTTACAACATGGAAGAGCAATTCACCAAAGAATATCATATCCTTTCATTAGAGCCAGAAAAAATGTCAGGCTTAACCAGACGTGAACGACAGTTGAAGCAATTGTTAATGATGGCCCTGGATCAATTAAAACATTCTGATTATCCTGAAGAAATCCGTTACTGGTTAACAGAATGGAATCCTGTCGAGTATCATTCGATTAAAGAATTAACGACTGATGAGGCGTGGGAGCGTCTATATCAGGGCACATCTCATGGCTGGACCATACATCATGAAGAATTATGCGGAAAACTTGTTAAAGGGCAGCCTTTTTTTGAAACGATATGGCAGGGAGAACATCAAAAAGCTGAAAAGCACATAAAAAGCCAGAATTGAGTGTTTAGCTCAATTCTGGCTTTATTCTTGGTTCGGAAAATGGTTAGGGAAGAATCAGTCCGCTCCAGGTCAGACCATGTAAGGAAGACCTTCTACTTTTTCCTCACACGACCAAGCCCCATAGCTTTCTTTGCCTTCTTCAAAATTTTATCTGCATGGAAACTCGCGTGTTCAGCTCCCTGATCTAACATGTCATCAAGCTCATCGGAATGAATCAACTGATCGTATCGCTCCTGAATCGGCTTCAAAGTGTCGACGACAGCTTCGGCAACATCGGCCTTAAATATTCCGTAGCCGGCATCCTTGTATTTTTCTTCAAGTTCCGCTATAGAAATTCCTGAGCAGACCGAGTAAATGGTAAGTAAGTTCGCGATTCCTGGTTTATTTTCCTTATCATATTTCACAATCCCCTCAGAATCGGTCACAGCACTTTTAATTTTTTTGGTAATTTTCTTCTCATCATCAAGCATGGAAATGAATGCTTTCTGGTTGGTATCAGATTTACTCATTTTTTTCGTTGGTTCTTGAAGCGACATAATGCGAGCACCTGATTTAGGAATTCTCACTTCTGGTACGGTAAAAATATCATTGTATTTATTGTTAAACCGCTGAGCCAGATTTCGAGTTAATTCGAGATGCTGCTTCTGATCCTCTCCGACAGGAACGATATCCGTTTTATATAAAAGAATATCAGCTGCCATTAACGGAGGGTAAGTAAGCAGGCCTGACGTAACTCCTTCTTTACCGCCCTGAGATTTATCCTTGAACTGGGTCATCCGCTCAAGCTCCCCGATGTAACTGACACATTGCAGCATCCAGCCAAGCTGTGTATGTGCCGAAACCTCTGATTGAATAAACAGGGTAGATTTGTTTACATCGATTCCTGAAGCGACATACAAAGCTGCCAGAGACTTAATATTATCTCTTAACTTCAGACGCTCCTGTGGAACAGTGATGGCATGTTCATCAACAATGCAAAAGTAGCAATTGTATTCGTCCTGTAAATCGACAAAATGTTTCATGGCTCCTAAGTAGTTTCCTAACGTCAGTGTTCCGCTAGGTTGAATCCCTGAGAAAATTGTTTTCATTCTCTTCACCTCATTTATTTTTATACAAAAAAACATTCGTCCCTTCCACAATTGGAAGGGACGAATGTTTCGCGGTGCCACCCTTATTACTTTTATCAAAGAGATCGAATGCCGGCAGCATTGATTCCCTCTAAAAAGTCAGCTCACATTCGTTATCGCCGAACTTACGTAAACCTGCTCCCAAGCCCCAATTTCATTTTATCCCGCTTCACTGTTTCCACCAGCCACAGTTTCTCTGTAAGCAATAGAATAAAATTACTCCGCCTGATCTTTGCCGTTTAACTGTATAAGTATCTTTTCAAAAATTATAGAAGAGTTCGTTCCTGTTTGCAAGCCCGATTTGATTACCTGTAATAAACGATCAACAAAATGATGGAGAATAGGGCTAATAGGACTCCCTGAAATAAGAAGAAACTTAGAAACGAACGTTGAATAGTTTTGGAGGGGAGAGGACGGTCTTTCCAGTCGTCGAGATAATCCTTGTTTCTAGACATTTCACTGACGAACCGCCGCATGCCAAACGTAACACCATCGAATAAACCACCGCGGACTACCCATAAAACCAAACCCGTAAATAAGTAAAAACAGGAAAAGTAAAATAAAAAATTTATGAAATAAAGGAGGTTGTTAGCTGGAGCCCAGATCCAAAAAAAGATCGTACATAAGAACAAGTTCAAGATCACGCTCGTCCATTTGCTGCGAACGATGCTCATTTCGTATTCCGCCTTTCTAAAAAACTCCTACACATTATAGCATGTTTTGATAACAATATTTCTATGATAATTTAGATTATTTTCTTAATTTTTTAAATTAGAAGATGCAAAATAATTTGATTAATTGTATAATACGCAACGTGTGTAGTTCCCACATAATTTAACTTCACAGGAGGTCATTTCCACATGAAAAACACAAAATGGTTGCTGCTGGCCCTAGGGCTCGCCATCAGCCTATTGCTTGGTGCCTGCTCGGGTGGATCATCAGAAACAGGGTCTTCCGACAGCGGGGATGAACAAAAGTCATCCTCAGAAAGCGAACAAGTACTTAATTTGATTGAAACAGCCGAGATTCCTTCCATGGACTCATCACTAACTATTGATGCACTTGCCTCACAATGGCTGGGCTCAACGAAAGATGGACTTTATCGTCTAGGCCCTGATGGTAAACCAGAGCCGGGGATCGCGAAAAATCATGACGTAAGCGAAGATGGTTTAACGTGGACATTCCATTTGCGTGAAAATGCAACATGGTCGAATGGAGACCCTGTAACGGCACACGATTTCGTTTTTGCATGGCAGCGTGCGGTTGATCCGGACACAGGTTCAGAATATGGCCCTTATATGATGGGCGGCGTTATTAAAAACGCAACAGCCGTTTCCGAGGGAGAAGTACCAGTTGATGAACTGGGTGTAAAAGCTGTAGATGATTATACATTTGTAGTAACACTAGAGAAGCCAACGCCATACTTCGAATCCATGACCACATTCGGCACATTCCTGCCGATGAATGAAGCATTCGTCAAAGAACAAGGTGACAACTACGCCATGGAGGCAGATGCCTTACTTTCAAACGGACCATTCATTATGACGGAGTGGGACCATGGTGAAGGCTGGACCGTTGAAAAGAACAAAGATTACTGGGATGCAGACAAAGTTAAGCTTCAGCAGATTAATGTCAGTGTTGTAAAAGAAACTTCTGCTGCTGTTAATCTTTATGAAACTGGAAAAGTAGATCGCGTCAATCTTTCCTCGGAATTCGTCGATGAATATCGCTCTTCAGAAGAATTTCAAGTAGAAAAAGAGCCTTCAACTTTCTTCCTGAAAATGAATCAGGAAAATGAAATACTCGCCAATAAAAATGCCCGCAAAGCCATTCAAATGGTCATCAATCGCCAGGCTATGGTTGATGTTATTTTAAATAATGGTTCTGTCCCAATCGGTGGAATTGTACCAGGTAATTTTGTGAAACATCCTAAGACAGATGAAGATTTCAGAGAGGTTAACGGATCTCTCGTTGAAACCAATGTAGAGAAAGCTCAAGAACTTTGGGCGAAAGCAAAAGAAGAATTAGGTATTGAAACAGCAGAATTGAGATATCTTGGCGGTGATACAGAAGTAGCTCAGAATCTTGATGCTTATATTAAAGATCAGCTTGAAAAGCTTGAAGGATTGAGCATTAAAGTTGAAAGTGTGCCTTTCCAAGTTCGATTAAAACGAGACAAAAACATGGACTATGACCTTGAGAATTACGGTTGGGGCCCTGACTATATTGACCCGAACACTTACTTGAACATTTGGGTGACAGGCCAAGCCAACAATAAAACGGGTTATTCAAGTGAAAAATATGACAGTTTAATAAAAAAAGCAGCCACAGAGCTTGCTCTGAAGCCTGCAGAACGTTTTGAAGCTTTTCTTAAGGCTGAACAATTATTAATTAAAGAGGATGCAGTCCTGGCACCACTCTACCAGCGTGCAAGGGCGCAGCTTGTAAAGCCATATGTGAAAAATGTCACCCCGAATCCAATGGGCCCTGACTACACTTACAAGTATGCATATATTGAAGGCAAATAGGTTTACGGGAGAGTATTTGGCAGTGTGCCAGTACTCTCCTTTTACTTTTTATTGCTTTTATCTAATAAAGTAGTCCGAAACTATCCTAAAGTTTTAATAGTTAAATTGATTTTCTGTAAATTAAACTAGGTAATTAGTCATGTTTTGTGTTACCTAAACGTAATAATAGCAGGCATTCTGCAATTTTTTTAAAAAAAAGGTAATGCAAAATAGTTAGAAAAATTGTATAATTCGTAATGTGGACAAAACGCCACATCAAAATTCATATTTATTTAGGGGAGGTCATTTTCTACATGAAAAAGACAAATTGGTTGCTGCTAGTATTAGCACTAGCGCTAAGCATGTTCCTCGCTGCTTGTTCTGGAGGCGGAGATTCAGAAACTGGATCTGAAGGCGGAAGTGGCAGTGAAGGAGAAGGTACAAAAGAAGCTGGTGGCGACAGCGAACAAGTACTTAATCTATCGGAAACAGCAGAAATTCCGACAATGGATTCATCTTTAGCTACAGATGCCGTTGCCTTCCAATGGTTAGGATCCACGAAAGATGGTCTTTACCGTTTAGGCGAAAATGGTGAACCTGAGCCAGGGATTGCGAAGAGTCATGAAGTTAGTGAAGACGGTCTGACTTGGACGTTCACACTTCGTGAAGATGCAAAGTGGTCCAACGGTGATCCTGTAACAGCACACGACTTCGTGTTTGCTTGGCAGCGTGCGGTTAACCCGGATACAGGCTCTGAGTATGGTCCATATATGCTTGGCGGAGTAGTTAAAAATGCTTCTGCCATTGCAGGTGGGGAGATGCCTGTAGAGGAATTGGGAGTTAAAGCTGTTGATGATTATACATTTGAAGTAACATTAGAAAAACCAGTTCCTTATTTTGAGTCTATGACTACATTTGGTACTTTCTTGCCGATGAATGAAGAGTTCGTAAAATCAAAAGGTGATGCTTACGCAACAGAAGCGGATGCTATGCTTTCTAACGGTCCGTTCATCATGACAGAATGGAACCACGGAGAAGGCTGGACAGTTAAGAAGAATAAAGATTATTGGGATGCTGACGCTGTTAAGCTTCAACAAATCAATGTCAGCGTTGTAAAAGAAACGGCTTCAGCGGTTAACCTTTACCAAACAGGTAAGATTGATCGTACAACTTTAACATCAGAATTCGTTGATGAATATCGTTCTTCTGAAGAGTTCCGTGTTGAAGAAGAGCCAACATTGTTCTACTTGAAAATGAATCAGGAAAATGAAATTTTGTCTAACGTAAATGCACGTAAAGCGATTCAAATGGTGATCGACCGTCAAGCGATGGTTGACGTTATTCTTAATAACGGTTCTATCCCTGCCGGCGGAGACGTGCCTAAGAACTTTGTGAAACACCCTGAAACTGGGGAAGATTTCCGTGAAATTAACGGACCTCTTGTAGAGCACAATTTAGAGAAAGCTCAAGAGTTATGGGCGAAAGCTAAAGAAGAGCTTGGAATTGAAACAGCTGAACTTAGCTACCTTGGTGGCGACACG